>CAWHOU010000026.1:0-79580 GCA_963831055.1 uncultured Acidobacteriaceae bacterium
TCCGCGAAATCCCGATCGGCGAACGCGTTGTGATCTGGGGCCAAAACGGCTTCGAATGGATGGGTGCCTTCTTCGGCTGTGTCCAGCGCGGCGTCATCGCCGTTCCGCTCGATCCAGCCGGCGCGACCGATTTCGCCAATCGCGTTATCGCCGACACCAGCCCTCGTATGATCGTCGGCGACGCCGCACTCCTGCAGGGACTGACCGAAAGCCCCGCGAAGCTGCGCTTCGAAGAGTTCGCCCAAAAACTTCCCCCTGCCCCTGCCTTCAGCCTCCGCGAGCCCGCGCTTACCCTCGACACGCCGTTCCAGATCCTATTCACCTCCGGCACCACTGCCGAACCGAAAGGCATCGTCCACACCCACCGCAACGTTCTCGCGAGCGTCGATCCCATCGAACGCGAGATGAAAAAATATCTGAAATACGAACGCATCTTCCACCCGCTGCGTTTTCTGCACACGCTGCCCCTGAGCCACGTCTTTGGGCAATTCATGGCCTTGTGGATTCCCCCGCTCCTTGCCGCCGAGGTTCACTTCGAAGCGCGTTTGCAGGCCCAGCGCCTCATCGAAACCATCCATCGCGAAAAAGTTTCCGTCGTCTGCTGCGTACCCCGCGTGCTCGATCTGCTGCGCTCCTACCTGCTGGCGGTCGATCCCAATCTCGCAGCTCAAATCTGCGAGCAAGCCGGCCAGAGGGTCTGGCGCCGCTGGTGGAGCTTCCGCAAAATTCACCGCCTCCTCGGTTACAAATTCTGGGCCTTCGTCTGCGGTGGAGCGGCCCTCACCCCCGACCTCGAAAGCTTCTGGGGGACGTTGGGCTTCCTGCTCGTCCAGGGTTATGGCATGACCGAGACTTCCGCGGTCATCACCCTGAACCACCCCTTCAAAGCGGCGCAGGGAACCATTGGCAAGGTTCTTCCTGGCCGCGATGTGCGCATCACCGAGGAAGGCGAAATTCTCGTGCGCGGCGATGTCGTTTCGCGAGCCACCTGGCAGCAAGGAGCACTCAGACAGAACGAGTCAGAATGGCTCGCCACCGGCGACCTCTCCCAGCGCGACGAAGAAGGCCAACTTCGCTTTGTCGGGCGTAAGAGCCAGGTCATCGTCACGCCATCCGGCGTCAACATTCATCCCGAGGATGTTGAAGCGGCGCTGAACGCGCAACCCGGCGTTCAGGCCTCCGCGGTTGTTCCGTTGCTCACCACGGCAGGAACCGAGCCCGTCGCCGTCCTGCTCTTTCGCGGATCGAAAGAACCGGCGCATGAAGCTGTGGTCGCCGCGAATCGCGAGCTTGCGGAGTATCAGCAAATCCACCAGTGGCGCCTCTGGCCGGAGCTCGACCTGCCGCGCACATCGACGGGCAAGGTCCGCCGGCCCAGGGTCACCGAGTGGGTGAACGCTCAGCGCCCCGAGTCAGCCGACGGCGCTTCCGCCGATCCGCTCCTGGCGCTCATCCTCTCTATTAGCCACGCCACTCCGGGAACTAGCCACGCCACTCCGGGAACGACAAGCGATGACGCGCGCCTCTCTGAAGACCTGGGCCTCGACAGTCTCGGCCGCGTGCAGTTGCAGTCGGAACTCGAGCTGCGGCTCGGACTCGCAGTAGACGACGATGCGCTCGATCGTCTCGTCACGCTCGGCGACCTGCGCCGCGAACTCGGTATGGACGCAGCGATCGCAACTCCCGCACCAGACGCCCCAGACAGAACAGGCGCACCGGAAACAACGCCCGTTCGCGCTGAAGACGAATCCCGCAAGCCCGGCGAACAGGACATCTACCCGCGCTGGCCCTGGTGGTGGTCCGCGCGTCTGCTGCGCGTCGCCTTTCTGGAGCTCATCTCCCAGCCCCTGGTGTACCTGCTCGCCAAACCCCGCGTCGAGCGCCCGCCGAACCTCCGCCCCGAAGGCCCCGTCCTGCTCATTGCCAATCACGTCACGGCTTACGACGTGCCGCTCATCCTTTACGGTCTCCCCGGACCCATGCGCCGCCGTGTCGCCGCAGCCATGGCCGGAAACATGCTCCGCGACTTTCGCCACATGCGCAACGTCGGCCCTGAGGGATCCGCCTTTACGCCGTTTCTCGATCTGCTGGGACCCGCCGCCTGGCTGCTCATCACCGCCCTCTACAATGCCTTCCCGCTGCCACGCAGCGCAGGCTTCCGCCAGTCGTTCCAGCATGCCGGTGAGGCGCTCGACCGCGGCTACAACGTGGTTATTTTCCCCGAAGGCCACCGCGCGGACACCGGACTGCAACCGTTTCGTCCTGGCATTGGCTTGCTGGTGCGCGAATCCGGCGCACCGGTCGTTCCGGTGGCGCTCCTGGGACTCAGCGAACTCAAGCAGCGCGGGAAGGGCTGGTTCCGCTCAGGCAGGATCACGGTCCACGTCGGCGAATCGATGCGCTTTGCTCAGGATGAGACCCCGGAGCAAATCACCGCCAAACTCCACCACGCAGTCAGCAATCTGCTCGAAAAAAACTGAGCGATGGCGGGCAGACACACCGGTGATTCAACGGCCTTCGTAGCCGCTGGTATTCGGGCAAATTTCACGCCGCTTAGTAGCGCCCGCGTCCGCCGCTACGGCTTGCGCCGCGTCCCGCACCCGCGCCGCCGCCCTTTTGCGCGTTGTAGCAATCGCGGCAATACACCGGGCGATCGCCACGCGGCTCGAAGGGCACGGTCGTCTGCTGCCCGCATCCGGAGCAGACCACTGCGGTTCCTCTGGACTCGGCTCGCTGGTATCCTCCACCCCCGCCGCCTCCCTGTTCGTTCTTCTTCGCCTGACGGCACGGTTTGCAGCGCTTGGGCGCCGAGTACCCGCGCTCCTGGAAGAACGCCTGGTCCTCGCTTGTAAAGGTGAATTCCTGCCCACAGTCGCTACAGGTGAGTTGCAGATCGCCAGCCATGGTGAGTCCTCATTTCCACTCCCTGTCATCATCCCCTATTTCCGGGGTCCTCGCAAACCGCCGCCCGTTCCCGGGAGGGGCACACAGAGCCTTTGCGGCGCAAATCCCCTGCTTTCCAGTCCGGATTCCGCCCGGACGCCTCGAAACGGTATCATCTCCCTTCCGGGGTGAACTCTATTTATGGCCTTCCCTTTTAAGGGCGTCGACTTCATCGGATTCGACAGCCTGCTCAGCGACGATGAGCGCATGGCGCGCGATACAGCGCGGCAATTCATCGAAGACAACCTCGTTCCCATCATCGAAGAGTGCAATCGCGAGGGCCGCTTCCCCCGCGAGCTTGTTCCCCAGATGGGCCACCTCGGCTTCTTCGGCGCCAATCTCCACGGGTACGGCTGTGCCGGCATGTCCAACGTGGAATACGGCCTCGTTATGCAGGAGTTCGAGCGTGGAGACTCCGGCGTCCGCAGCTTCGTCAGCGTGCAGTCCGCGCTCGTTATGTATCCCATCTTTACTTTCGGCTCCGACGAGCAAAAGGACTACTGGCTGCCGAAGATGGCCACCGGCGAAAAACTCGGCTGCTTCGGCCTTACCGAGCCCGACTTCGGGTCGAACCCAGGGGGAATGCGCACTCGCGCCGATCGCAGCGGCGATGAGTACATCCTGAACGGCGAAAAGATGTGGATCACCTCCGGCAGCATCTCCGACGTCGCCGTAATCTGGGCCAGGACCTACGGCGACGGTGGGGAAGAGGGAACAGTCCGCGGCTTCCTGGTCGAATGCGACCGTCCCGGTTTCAAAGCCTGGGACGTCCACGGCAAATGGTCCCTGCGCGCCTCCGTTACCTCCGGCCTCTCCATGCAGGATGTCCGCATCCCCGCATCCAACCTGCTCCCCAAATCCGGCGGCCTCAAATCGCCGCTCATGTGTCTCAACCAGGCCCGCTACGGCATTGCCTGGGGAGGCATCGGCGCCGCCATGTCCTGCTACGACACCGCCCGCCAGTATTCCCTCATCCGCAAACAATTCCGCGATCAGCCCATCGCCAGCCACCAGCTCGTCCAGGAAAAGCTAGCCTGGATGATCACCGAAATCACCAAGGGCCAGCTGCTCGTCCTCCAGGTGGGCCGCCTCAAAGATGAGGGCAAGGTCGAGCACCAACATATCTCCATGGCCAAGCGCAACAACATCTGGATGGCCCTCGAGTGCGCCCGCATGGCCCGCGACGTCCTCGGTGCCAGCGGCATCACCGACGACTACCCGGTCATGCGCCACATGATGAACCTCGAATCCGTCAAGACCTACGAGGGCACTCACGACATCCACACCCTCATCATTGGCCAAGCGATTACAGGAATCGCTGCTTACTAGACCGTCCATCGCCGACAAGGGGCTTCCATTGGAACGAGACCAGGAGGCGAAAGCGAGACTGCCGGTCTTGCTCTGGCCGCCGCTTCTTGTCCTGGGTTGGTTAAGTGCGGCGCACAACTCAGTTGCCGCCGAAGTTCGAGTGGCATTCTCGTTCATGCCGTTTGGACTTGTCTACTGGGCGATGCTCAAAGACTCCCATAGATTGACTGCATCCGTACGCGTCTGGCAGGTGATGACTGCAGCTTTCTGCTTACATGTCGGCGCTTTATATTTCTTCTGGGGCGCTGTGAAAGAGGTCAATATCTGGCTGCTCACAGCCCTGCTAGTTCTTGAGACGGCTGCGATCGGTCTTGCAGTGGCGAACATCGGGTTTGCATCACCCAGGGACGGCGGAAAAGGCAAGCTCTTGCCGTGATACCCCTCGCGGCCGATGTTTCCCTGACTGAAGCCCCCGCAACCCATAATCACGGTCCGCGTCTAACTGTTTAGCGCATGTCATACTGTGGGCGCTCTATCCTCATGCACTTCCCCAAGCTTCAGCGGCTTCCCGAACTCGACGCCCTGCGTGGCCTGTTCCTCGTCTGGATGACGCTGACCCACCTCCCCACCCGCTTCAGCGACTTCGTCAACCAGCCCTTCGGCTACGTCTCTTCCGCGGAGGGCTTCGTCTTCATGTCCGCCCTGCTCATCGGCCGGCTCTATATCCGCAAGCTCATGGAAGACCCAGTCGACGTCTGGTCGCGCCTCTGGAAGCGCTCCTTCAAAATCTACGCGTACCACATGTTTCTGCTCGCGTTCGCCTTCACTATCGCCGCCAGCTGGGCCGTCCATCACCACCGCGCCGCCATCACCAACCTGCTCAACTTCTACCTGAACCATCCAGGCACGGCCATCGCCGGCTCCATCTTCCTCATCTACTGCCCGCCTCTCCTCGACATCCTGCCGATGTATGTGATGTTCCTCTTCCTCACCCCGCTGTTTCTTTCAGCAGCTGTCCGCTTCGGATGGCGGATCGTCATCGCTGCCAGCGCCCTCACCTGGCTCCTCGCGCAGTTCAGCCTGCGCGACATCGTCCACAACTGGGTCGTCCACGTCACCCATCTCCAGATTCCCCTCCAGGAAACTGGCGCCTTCAACCTCTTCGCGTGGCAGATGGTCTGGATTGTCGGCCTCTGGCTCGGCGCCCGCTCCGCGCAGGGAAATGTACCCCTCAAGTTCGTTCCCCGCTGGGGAATCGCTCTCGGCGCGGCTGTCTGTATCTTCTTCGTGGGCGTGCGTCACGGCTGGTTCGGCCCGCGCCTAACCGAACAGGCTCTAGGCCTTCTGCTTGATAAGTGGCAGATCGGCCCGCTCCGCGTCCTCAACATCGGGGCCTTCCTCGTCGTCTTCTATTGGCTGCGCAAATACGTGAAGATCGCCGTCGCCCGCGAGCCTTTCCTCACCCTCGGCAAAGCCTCACTCCAGGTCTTCTGCGCGCATCTGCTCTTCGTCTTCGCCGGCCTCGCCCTGCTCTACGGCGAAATGGAGCATCTCACCGGCATCACCGCGATCCTGCTGCTGGCCGTCACCTTCGTCTCGTTGTTCCTGGTCGCAGCGAATGAGGTCCGCAAAAAACGCCGCGCCAAACGCGATGCCGCCTGGAACCCTCCCACTCCCGACGTTCCCGCCCAGCCTCTCACGCCCTCCGCCAATTCTCACTGCATCGCCGTAGCCGCACCCTGCGAAGAGCGCCCTCTGACCGCGAGACAGCGCTTTACTTCACTTTGATTAGAGATCGTCCTTTCAAACACCGAACGCGACGGATCCCGCGGATCCACACGAACAATGACCGTGCGGCCTTTGTAAGGCGCCGCCCAGGCCTGAGCGTCTGCTTCAACGTCAAACATGCGGCTGTACTCTCCCATCTGCAGTTCGGGATTGCGATAGAGTAAGTGAGCGCCGCAGCGTAACCGATGACACGTTCTCCATAACGGGTCTCTTCTGTTTGCGGGACAACGCTCACGATATCGATGATGGCGGAAATCGTCGGCCAATCTCGACCTCGAATCGCGTTCAGCCACTGGACAAAGAACCTCCAGCGCCGGGCCGCAATCGAAGCCAGTGAAATGGCCAGGACGATCGGTAAAAAGTACCAATCATTGAAAGTTCCACGCACGATGATGCTGGCAATCGGCTGATGCAAGATCTGACTGGCTCCAATGAGTCGCGCCGATTATCGCACGGAGTCCATCTTCACCGCAGCAGAGACACGTTTTGTATCGGGGCACGGCTGAACAGTCGCACCGAAACATCTCTAAAATCGACCGGGCCGTGGACCCCTGATTCTTCCTGCCCGCATGCACGGAAAAGTGAAGGGGCATGACTTTCAGTCATGCCATAAAGCCGCAAAAAGAAACGGGGCTTCAGCCCCTGAGGGGGTTTTCACACCGCGACCGTAAAACTCTCTTCCGTCCGAGCAACAGCCCGATACAGCGTATCCCGCTCCACCGGAACCCTCCCCGCCGCGGTGATTAGCCGCATCAACTCATCCCGTCTCATGCCCTGCGGAGTCGTCGCGCCGGCATCGTGGTAAATCTTCTCCTCGATCACCGTACCGTCAATGTCATCGGCGCCAAAGCGCAGCGCGATCTGCGCAATCTTCGCCGTCATCATCTGCCAGTAGGCTTTGATGTGCGGAAAATTATCCAGCAGCAACCGCCCCACAGCAATCTGCCGAATATCTGTCAGCCCGGTCGTCTTCGACAGATGCCCCAGCGCCGTGTTCTCCGGATGAAACGCCAGCGGAATGAAGGTCTGGAAGCCGCCCGTCTCATCCTGCAGCGCCCGCAGCTTCAGCAGATGATCGACGCGGTCCTCGTCATTTTCAATATGCCCATACAGCATCGTCGCGTTCGACTTGAGGCCCAGCTGATGCGCCGCCCGCGCCGTCTCCAGCCATTCATCGCCGTCAATTTTGTGATCGCAGATAATGTGCCGCACCCGATCCGCAAAAATCTCCGCGCCGCCTCCTGGCAGAGAATCAACACCCGCCCCCTTCAGCTTCATCAGCGTCTGTGGAATCGTCAGCTTCGCGCGCTTCGCCAAAAACGCTACTTCCACCATGGTGAACGCCTTGATGTGCACCAGCGGAAACCGCTCCTTGAGTCCGCTCACCAGATCAAGAAAATACTCAAACGGCAGATCCGGATGCAGCCCGCCAACGATGTGAAACTCGGTCACCGCCTCGCTGTAGCCGGAAGCCGCCGTCTCCCACGCCTGCTCCAGCGCCATCGTGTAAGAACCCACCGTGCCCTTCGTCCTCCCGAACGCGCACAGCCGGCACGCCGCCACGCAAACGTTCGTGGGATTGATATGCCGATTGACGTTGAAATACGTCACATCCCCGTGCATCCGCTCGCGCACCGCATTCGCCAGCCAACCCACCGCCAGTACGTCGCCGGAGCGGTAAAGTGCCAGGCCATCGTCGAAGCTCAGCCGCTCACCGGCCTCGACTTTCCCTGCAATCGGGGCCAGGCGCGGATCTTCAGTCTGAAAAGGATGCGGGGTCATTCTCCTTTCCATGATAATTCACGGGCCAATCCACCCGCGTCGGCCCACTCACACCCACCAAAAACCGCCGGTCGCGGGTGATACCATGCCTCCAGAACTTTTCCAGTCAAGTACCACTCTTGGAACCTCTCATTGCGGCAACGAAAACCATTGCTGATTTTTCTGCTCTTGTGTTGTTTGCTTCCATCCCTCGGGATCGCGCAGCAACAAATGCAAGCCGCTTTCCCTCCCGTCACTTCATTCAACCTCGACAAGCAGAAAGTCGCCCTGCCCGGTGAACTCGAAGGCCAAACTAATCTGCTGCTGATTTCATTCAAGCCGGAACAGCAGAACGACATCAACTCCTGGCTGCCCGCCGCGCAGGCGCTCCAACACACGAATTTTCAGTTTCGCTATTACGAGATTCCCGTAGCCGAGCGCGAAAACTTCATCTTCCGCTGGTGGGAAACCTCCTCGATGCGCAGCGACCAGACCGATCCCGCGACGTGGCACTGGACCATTCCGCTCTGGGTCGACCGCCACAAATTTATGGCCGACCTCACCATCCCCAATGACAAGCAGGTGGTCGCGCTCCTCATCGACCGTAAGGGACGCATCCTGTGGCGATCCTCGGGCCCTATGACTCCCGACAAGCGCGCAAGCCTGCTGACCGCCGCCGGCAGCCACTAAACCGGCGAAGAATCTTCGCGGTCAACGCCTGTGCGCCTGAACCCCACCGCCATCATCCCTTCTTCCCTTTCGCAGCTGCCACCTTTTTACGCCCAGCGATAAGCCGCTTCTTCTCCGCGGGACTCATCGCCAGGACCGCCGTCGTCTTCGCAGGCAGCTTCTCATAAACCAATCCCCGAGCCGCACGCAACAACTGCTTCAATTCCGCCGCCGGCAGCGTATTCCACCGCTCCACCGCCACCCAGTGCGCACGCGCAAAATAAGGAGCAGGGAAGACCCCCTCAATCTCCACCAATTCCGCAAACCGCTCAGGCCCTGCCGCGAAGGACAAAACAGCCCCATGGTCAGGTTCAAGGCTCACCAGCGCGAACATCTTCCCGCCGATCGCCTTGTCACCGACCCAGTACACCAGGTTGTCGCCCCACTGCATCGTCTCGCAAACGTCAGGCAGCGAAAGCAGGAACGTGCGCAGGCTCTCAGCATCCATGCCGTTAATTTACTGCCTCTACAACCCGCTCACCTTGGTAAAGCAAAATGAGCCAGACATCTCTCCGCTCTCGCCGCAATCAAATGCCCGGCAATTGTCTACTCGGCCTCCGCCAGATAAACCCCAAACCATCCCCGGCTATCCATCCAGTTCCGACGCACCGCGAAACCCGACCGCCCCATAAGTTTTCCAGCGGTCTCCGGCGTGAATTTGTAACTGTTCTCGGTATGAATTGTCTCGCCCCGCCGGAATCCCACCGTCAGCTCCAGCGACGGGATCGCAACCTCCTGCGAAACCAGGCTTTCGAGGTGCATTTCGATCCGCGCCTCGCGATCGTTCCACAAAACGCGATGTCGAAACAGGCGCGGGCGAAAATCCGCCCCCAGCTCCCGTTGAATCCGCGTGAGCACGTTCCGATTGAACTCCGCCGTCACTCCGGCTCCGTCGTTATAGGCCCGCAATAGCGTCGCCCGATCCTTAATATGATCGACGCCCAGTAACAGCAGGTCGCCGGGCGCAAGCTGGCCGCGCACATTTCTCAACAAAACCGCTGCCTCGTCCGGTTCGAAGTTGCCGATGCTCGACCCGATGTAAAGCACCATCCGGCGGCATGCAGGTGCAGGAATCTCATCGAGTTCCGTCGTGTAATCCGCGACAATCGGGCGCACTGCAACCTGCGGCAAATCCTCACCAATGCGGGTGCGAGCTTCTTCGAGCGCCGAAACCGAAATGTCGATTGGGTAATAGCTGACGCGCTCCTGACGACGAACAGCGGCGGCCAGCAAAACGCCGGTCTTCGCCGCGGTGCCCGCTCCCAGCTCGATCATGGCCAGACGGTCCTTGCCTGCCGCCGCGAGAATCTCATCGGCGTATTGCGCGAAAATCTCTCGCTCCGTGCGCGTCAGATAATATTCCGGTAGTTCGGTGATCGCCTCGAATAACTCTGAGCCCCGCCGATCGTAAAAAAGCCACGGAGAAAGTTTCTTGGGCAGCGCGGTCAGCCCGTGATAAACCTCGGCACCCACCGGCGTTGAAACCGCCTCGGGCAAACAGGGAAAGGATGAGATTGCGTGCATGGGGAACTGCGCCTCCGGTCAGTTGGCAGCCAGGCGAACGCCGGAGAACTGCCAGCGCGTCGAGGCCGGAAAGAAGTTGCGATAGGTGGCGCGGATGTGGGAGGCGGGGGTGGCTACCGAACCGCCGCGCAGCACCATCTGGTTGCACATGAACTTGCCGTTATATTCGCCGAGCGCGCCAGGGAGCGGGTGGAAGCCCGGGTAAGGCAGATAAGCGCTGCTGGTCCACTCCCAAACGTCGCCATAAAGCTGGCCCACAGAGCCGTGCACTGAGGACGCGTTCTCAATAGAAACCTGCTGCAACTGTGATGCACTCCCGCCAGCGTGCGGATGAAACGTCTCCGCCTCCATCAGATTTCCAGCGATCGGCGCCCCGGCAGCAGCGACTTCCCACTCCGATTCGGTGGGCAGGCGATTGCCGGACCAGCGGGCATACGCATCGGCCTCAAAGTAGCCGATGTGGCACACCGGCGTTGCCAGCAGATCGTCCAGGCTGAACAAGCCGCTCATGGTGAAAACATTCCAGCCTCCGCTCTCATCGCGGCGCCAGTAGAGCGGAGCCTTCCAGCGTTCCGCGTTCACTGTGCTCCAGCCTTCCGCAAGCCAAAGTTCGGAACGCTTGTATCCGCCGTCCTCGATGAAGCGCAGATACTCTGCGCAGCTCACCGGACGCGATGCGAGCCGAAACGGCTCCAGATAAACCTTGTGCCGCGGGGTTTCGTTGTCGAAACAAAAGTCACTGCCACTGTGACCAATTTCAAACAGGCCACCGGGGAAATCGGCCCAGCGAAGAGGCGACTCCTCAGCCGGCTCATGAGAACCCGGCGCATAGACCGGATGCAGCGGGTTATTCCAGAACGCGTTTTTGATGTCGGTCAGCAGCAGTTCCTGGTGCTGCTGTTCATGATTCAGGCCAAGAACGATGCGGGTTCGCGCCTCTTTCGGAATGTCGCCCGAGGCGAAATCCTCCATCGCAGCATCCACGTGATGCCGATAGGCAAGGATCTCCTCCGCCGTCGGCCGCGAAAACGACGCCCGCAGCTTCTTCTCCGGCTGCGCTGAAACCGCGTTGTAGTAGCTGTTGAAGAGCCAGATGAAATCCGGATGAAAAGGCCGATAGCCTGGCCGAAACTCGCGCAGGACAAAAGTCTCAAAAAACCACGTTGTGTGGGCCAGGTGCCACTTGGCAGGGCTGGCATCGGGCGAGGACTGCACCATCATGTCTTCCGGGGTCAGCGGGGCGCAGAGCGCGAGGCTCCGGCTCCGCACGCGACAGAATTCCTCGGCGAGTACTGCTGGGGTGAGTACGCTCATTGGCCCGTCCTTTGTTGGTCCTTTCCCAGGGGGAGAGAGGCGGCGGGTGTGGGGTTGCCCGTCAGAGTACCACTCCCATAGCGGAGACGCACATACGATGCGCGAACTTTTGCGAACGTTTCATTTTCGGCGTGACTTGACGGCCCGAGGCCTGCTTGGCGTGCGTCGGCCCTCGTCCGAAATACCTTTTACCGGGATGTACGTCTAAGTCGCCAGCTTCGGCCCACTCTGCCCAGCGCCGGAACGCGTCTTTCCGGCCCAGGGCGCGTCTATTCGGGCATAATCAGAACGGCCCGCAATCCCCCCACCGCACTTCGGCAAGGGGCCAGTTCTGAAGGGTACGCGAATGAGATTTCTCCGGTCCCGTCTTACAGCGTTTGCTCTCTGCGCCTGCCTGCCAGTGCTGTGCGCAGCGCCCTCTTTTGCTGCTCAGGATCAGCCCCAGCCTCAGCAGCGGGGCGGCCGTGGCGGTGGGATGGGCATGGGCGGCATGATGATGGGCGGCAACAACGCCCACGGCAAAGTCACCGCCGTCTCCGGCACCGAGATCACCATCAAGGACGAGCAGAACCAGGTCTACAAAGTAGAAACCGGACCGAACACTCATATCCGCAAGGATCGCGAAGAAGCAAAAATTTCCGACATCCACATCGGCGACACCATCGTTGCGGGCGGAAACGTCGACGAGCAGGCTAAGACGGTCGGCGCGATGTTTGTGATGGTGCTCAGCCCCGAGCAGGCCGCACAGATGGAGAAGATGCGGGCGGATTTCGGCAAGACCTGGACGGCGGGGAAAATCACCGCGATTAAAGATCTGACTCTGACCATCGAGCGCCCCGACAAAGTCACCCAAACCATAGCCGTCGACGAGAACACCACGTTCCACAAAGGAGCGCGCGGAAACGCGACGGACATCACTTTCCCCGATATTAAAGTCGGCGACGTGCTGCGGGCCGATGGCTCGGTGAAAGACGGCTCTTTCCTCGCGACTAACCTCGTTGTCATGGAGCCGCGACAGCCTGGCCAGGGCGAGCACGGTCAGGGACGCTTCGGCAATGGTCCCGGTGGCCCCGGCTCTCCTTCAGGATCTCAGATCAAGCAGCCTCAGCCCGAAGGCACACCCACAGGATCCACGCCCCCGCAGCAGCCCAACGCCCAACAAAACTAACCCATGACGCTACTCGCGCGCTTGCCCGCTCTTGCTGTCTCCCTGCTCCTGTCGGGATCGCTCGCGATCGCACAAACAGCCCCGCCCGTTCGGCAGCCTGCGCCGCAATCAGCGCCACCACAGCAAACCGAATCACCAGCCAGGACTCCCGCTCCTGAGGCTCAGCAAGGAACCGCCCCCGCCAGCTCCTCGCCAGCGCCAGCCCAAACCGGCGGCACCATCCACGGGAGCGTGAAGGATGGCAATATCCCGCTCCCCGGCGTCAGCGTGACCGCGAGCAATTCGCTCACCGGAAAAAAATACAGCACCACAACGGACGTCACCGGCAGCTACACGCTTGTGATTCCGCAAAATGGCCGCTACGTCCTAAAGACCGAACTGGCCGCCTTCGCCCCGGTCACAAAAGAAGAGGTCCTCAACGCAACCACGCACGACCAGATCGCCGACTTCTCCATCATGCTTGCCTCGCGCGCCGAACAGCAGGAGCAGCAGACTAATCTTGCCGGCGCGGCGCGCCAGCTCATGGGCGGTGGCGCACAGAGCCTCGACCTGCTCGGCGCAGCATCCGATTTGATCCAGGCTGGAGGCGGCGGCGAAGTCTCCGGCGCCGCTCTGCCATCGATGGCCGGCAATTCGGATTTTTCTTCCGGTGAATCGGTGGCCGTCAACGGCCAAACCGGCACCACGAATCCTTTTGCCGGCGTCGACTTCGGACGCATGCAGGATACCGCCGAACTGAACCAGTCCCTGAGCGGCAATGGCCAGGGTGGGCAAGGAGGCCCCGGCGGTGGCGGTCCGGGCGGAGGTGGCTTTGGCGGCGGCGGAGGGTTCGGCGGTGGTGGTTTCGGCGGCGGAGGCGGCCGCGGTGGTGGAGGCGGAATGCGGGGCAACTTCCGGAACTTCAAACCCAACCAGCCGCACGGGGCCATCTTCTGGAATGGCGGCAACGGCGCGCTCAATGCCGAGGACTTCGCATTGCGCGGTCAGGCCATTTCGCAACCAGCGTATTCGTCGAACCGCTTCGGCCTCACCTTCCTCTCGGCGCCCTTTATTCCAAAAATTCTCACGAACGACAAAAACGATTTTCTTTTCTTTACGCTATCGGGCACGCGCTCCTCTTCGCCGTTTGATGAATACGGAACGGTTCCGACCATCGCGGAGAGGAGCGGCGACTTCACCGGCCTCACCACACCCGGCGGGACCAAAATCACCATTTACGATCCCAGCACCGGGCTGCCGTATGGCCCATGCACAACCGGACCCGACGCCGGCAATCCCAGCTCGCAATGCATCCCGGCCAGCGAGATCCAGCCGCAGGCGACCGCGCTGTTGAACTACGAGCCGCTCCCCAATCTGCCCGGTCAGAACGAAAATTACCAGCGCCTTACTTCAGCGACGACCAACAGCACCCAGGCGGGGGTCCGCTACAACCATAGTTTTGGCAAAAACGCGGGGGGCGCCAATGGCATGATGCGCATGGCGCGGCAGTTTCTCGGCCAGGGCAACCCGGGCATCACGCAAAGCATGAGTGCGAATTTCAATTACAGCCACTCGGCTTCCGACAGCCTGAATCTGTTTCCCGACCTGGGCGGCAAGAACCAGACGCACCAGTACTCACTGCAACTGGGGTACTCGATTGGCAAGGGAAGGCTGACCAGCAACCTTACCGGGACCTGGAACCAGACGCATACCCAGGTAAGTAACTATTTCAGTTACATCAACGACATTGCGCCGCAGCTGGGCCTGGCAGGGCTTCCCAATTCACCGCCTCTTTGGGGTCTGCCCAGCGTTACGCTGAACCAGTTCAGCGGCCTGAGCGAACAGCAGCCCAGCTTTCAGCTCGCGGAAACCGTCGGCCTGGGCGAGCAGCTCGCGTGGGTTCACGGCAAACACAACCTCCGCTTCGGCGGCGATCTGCGCCGCGTCTTTGACGACCTGATCGGCAACACCAACTCGACCGGAACCTATGTTTTCACAGGGCTCTTCACGCAGCAGCCCGGTTCGAGCGGAACCAGCCGGACGGGCAACACCGGAGTGAACGGCCTTGCGCAGAGCGGATCCTCGCTCGCCGACCTGCTTTTGGGTTTGCCACAGGAGACGACCCTGCAGGCCGCCTACCAGGAGGCCCATCTTCGGCAGAACGAGATGGACGGCTACGCGCAGGATGACTGGCGTGCCACCAAAAGCCTCACCTTCCTCTTCGGATTGCGCTACGACTACTACTCGCCGTATTCCGAGAGGAACGACCGCCTTGCCACGCTCGACACGGGCGACGATTTCGCATCCGTTGCGACTGTTACCCCGAACAGCGTAGGTCCCTTCACCGGCAAGTATCCGCGCGACCTCATTTATCCCGAGAAGAATAATTTTTCCCCGCGCATCGGATTTGCTTCTCACCCCTTTAAAGACACAGTCGTCCGGGGCGGCTATGGGATCAACTACACCGTCGGCCAGTATGTGAAGTTCGTGCAGAACTTCGCCTTCGAGCCGCCCTTTGCCGATGTGCAGAGCAACGTCATCAGCACCGCCGGGACTGGCGCCAGCGTGTTCGGATGTTCACCCTTCTGTCTCGCCGACGGATTTCCGGCGCCCCAGGCGGAAGGCAATTACTCAGTCAACAAGAACTATCGTCTGCCGTACGTGCAGGTGTGGAACCTGAACCTGCAACGCACTCTGCCATGGAACATCCTGCTCAACCTCGGCTACAACGGATCGAAGGGCACACGGCTCGACGTTATCGACGCGCCGGGGCGCAGTGCAACCACCTCGCTGAGCGGCGTGTTTTACGACTACGAGGATTCGGTGGCGTTTTCGAATTACAACGCGCTCACCTTCAGCGCGCGGAAGCGGATGAGCGGCGGCATCTCTCTGCAGGCCACTTACACGTATTCGCATTCGATCGACGACGCGTCGACCATCGGCGGTAACGGTGGCACCAGCACCAGCATTGCTCAGAACTGGCAGGACATCCTCGCGGAAGAATCGAACTCCAGCTTCGACGTGCGGCATCGGGTCAGCGGAAGTTTCGTTTATGAGTTGCCTTTCGGACCCGACACCCATCTGCTGACCACCGGCTGGGTGGGCCACGCGCTGGCCAATATGAATTTCTCCGGGAGCTATTCGATCGCAACCGGCAATCCTCTCACCCCGCATTACGAGGCCAGTGTCGAAGACGTCTCGCGCGGCACCACGAATTCACTGCGTCCCGACCGCGTCCCTGGAGTTTCGCTCACCGCCGGAGGCGGGTCGCTGAACAACTGGTTCAACAAGGACGCATTTGCGCCCCCAGCCGGCGTCTATGGAACCGCCTCGCGCCTCAGCATCCCCGGTCCGGGCACGCTCTCCGTCGATATGTCCGCCTCGAAGAGCCTTCGTTTCGGCGATACCAAAACCTTCGAGATGCGCGCCACCGCCGACAACGTCTTCAATATGGTGCAGTATTCCGGCGTCGACTCTACCCTTGGCTCCGCCACCTACGGCGAGGTCATCTCCACAGGTGGTATGCGCTCGTTCACGTTCATGGGCCGGTACAGGTTTTAGGCGAAACATATGAGAAGCCGCCACTCTGCAACGATCGCCGTCATCGCAGGCCTGGCTCTGCTGGCATCCGCCCGGCCACAGGATCAAACCCAGCAACGTCCCAACACCACCAGCTCCACCTTCACCCTAAAGGTCAACAGCGACCTCGTCCTCACCAACATCGTCGTCCGCGACAAAAAAAACGGCCAGGTCGTGAAGGGACTTACCGAAAAAGATTTCACCATCACCGAAGACGGCAAGCCGCAGCATATCGCCAGCTTCGACTTTGAGAGCGTCGACCAGGCCGCGGCACTCAACGAAGCCACCATCAACGCCTCCGCGCCCAACGGCGTCTTCGGCGCGAAGTCCGGCATCGCGACCCAGGAGGAACTGCGCAATCATCGCCTCATCGTCATGTTCTTCGACATCACCTCGATGCAGTCCGACGATCTCGACCGCGCTCAAGACGCGGCCCGCAACTACATCAGCAAGCAGATGCACCCCGCCGACCTGGTCGCCGTTGTGTCGCTCGACGCAACCCTCTCGCTCGATCAGGACTTCACCGCGAGCAAAGACCTGCTGCTTAAAGCCATCAACGCCTACAGCGGCCCGCAGGGCGCTGGCTACGCGCTCGGCTCCACCAGCACCAGTAATCAGGTTGAAGACGCCAGCTCCTTCACCCCCGACGAGTCCGAATACAACGACATCAACACCGACCGCGAGCTCTTCGCCATCGAAGAGATCTCCAAGTCGCTGGGCTATCTCAACGAGAAAAAGTCCCTGCTCTATTTCTCAGGCGGAATCCAGCGCGACGGCATCGAAAACCAGGCGTCCCTGCACGCGGCCATCAACTCCGCCGTGCGCGCCAACGTTTCTATCTACAGTGTGGATGCGCGCGGCCTCCAGGCCATCTCGCCCCTCGGCGACGCCACCACCGGCAACCTCCGAGGCGCAAATTCTTTCAACGGCGCAGCCCTGCAGAATAACCTCGACTCCAATTTCAACACCCAGGAAGTCATGGCCACGCTCTCGTCCGACACCGGCGGCAAAGCCTTCTTCGACTCAAACGACTTCTCTCCGGCCTTCGACCGCATCCAGCGCGACACCTCCGCTTATTACGTCATCGGCTATCACTCCACCGACCTGCGCCGCGACGGCCGCTATCGCCGGCTCACGATCAAGATCGATCGCGGCGATGTGAAGCTCGAGTACCGCCCAGGCTACTACGCCGCAGCCGATTACCAGCACGCCACCAAAGACGAGCGCGAGCGTCAGCTCGAAGAAGAGCTCGCCAGCGATCTGCCCGCGACCGATATGGCCGTCTATCTCCAGGCCCTCTATTTCCGCACCGGCGACAACCGCTTCTTCGTGCCCATGTCCCTCGTCGTTCCCGGCTCGCAGATCCCGTTCGTCAAGGGTGGCGACCGCGACAAGGCGACACTCGACATCATTGGCCAGGTCCGCGACACCGCCGGTCACGACATCGGCGACATCCGCGATACCGTCAAGCTCGCTATCGATCAGTCCCAACAGGTCCAGCAGAAAAACGTGCAATACACCACCGGCTTCAGCCTGCCCGTCGGCAAGTATCATGTCAAGTTTGTCGTGCGCGAAAACGTGACCGGCCGCATGGGCTCCTTCGAAACCGACCTCACCGTCCCCGACCTGAAGAAAGTCCCCCTCAAGATGAGCTCCGTCGTCCTGGCCAGCCAGCGCATGCCCGCGGGCAAAAAGCAGGACAGCCCGTTGGTCCGCGACGGTCAGCAGTTAGTCCCGAACCTGCCTCACGTTTTCCGCCAGGATCAGCACATGTATCTGCTCTACGAGGTCTACGATCCCGCCCACGCAATCACGGCTGCCCCGGCCGCCGGCGCAACCCCGCCCGCGAAAACCGACAAGAACGCCCTGCAGTCAGTCCGCGTGATGACCAGCATCGAGTTTCTTTCCGGCTCAGCAAAGGCCTTCGAAACGCCACTCGTACAGGCCACGGAGCTCAACGTTCCAACGCGCGACGCCGTCGCGTTCCAATTCGACGTGCCGCTCGACAGCCTGAAACCCGGAACCTACATCTGCCAGATCAACGTCATCGACGACGCGGGCGGCACCTTTACCTTCCCGCGCACCGCCGTGCTCATCCGCGCCGCTCCGTCTGCGACGCCGCCAGCCACGCCCTCGGCCGGTGGCGCCGGCGGGCAGGGGAACTGACCGGGCCCGCTGCGCAATCCTCATAGAATAGAGACGGCCGCGGAGTGCGCAGTCTATCCCCCGCAATCGGAAATGCCGGAGCGAAGTTTTGTCCGATCGCGGATCGCCGACAAATGAACGCTGTCCACCGTGGTACCCTCATCACCATCACGCCCGTGTCCACTATCACCCAAAAAAGCCACGCCACCTCCCGTCCCCAACGCTTTCATGCCCACGAATCAGCGCGCTCAAAAGACCTCGAAGGCCTCGCGCTCGCCACCTTCTGGCAACGTCTTCTCGGCTACACCATCGACCTCCTGCTGGCCGTCATCCTCTGGGCGCCGATCGAAATTCTGTGGCGCGTCAAGGTGCTCCACCAGCAATCAGTTCACGTTGTCTGGGATTTTCACGAGCCCGGCAACATCGCCTTCGCCCTGCTCTATTTCGGCCTCTTCAACTTCCTCGGAAACGGACGCACTCCAGGCAAATGGGTCGCGCGCACCCGTGCCGTCTCGCTCAACAGCCCTCGTCTGGGCCTCTGGCAATCCATCGAGCGGTCGCTCGGCTACGGGGCCGCAGTGCTGGAGGGCGGCCTCGGCTTCCTGCAGTTTTTCTGGAGCGCGAATCGCATGTGCGCCCAGGATCGCCTCGCAGAGACCATCGTCATCGACGAACGCAGGCGCAGCGCGCAGCGCTCCACACCCACTGTCTGACTCTCTATCCTGCCTTTTTCTTTCCTCGCGATGAATCCAGCGAGGTACGTACCTTTTTCGTACCGTATTATCCACTGATTTTCGCGTCCTCGCCCTTGCTCCCATCACCTGACCCTGGGATAATCGTGAGGAACATCAGGAGCGGTGTTCCGCCCCAGTGAATCGATATAGCCGCCAGGATGTACTTCGCATATTGCGCATCTCCTCCCGGCACCTCAGCTCGTGGGAGAGAGCTGGACTCATCGCCATCGCTGCCGACTACGGCTTCCAGGATCTCGTCCAGCTTCGAAAACTTCGCGATCTGCGCGCTCAGCGAATTTCCGCTTCGAACATCAGCGCCAGCGTTGAGGCCATGAAGGCGGTTTCCGGAATTCCCAATCCACTCCTCGAAGCCGGCGTCGCCAAACGCGGACCTCGTCTCGTTTTTCGCCATCTCGGCACCACGATGGATCCGATCGCCGGCCAGTTCGAGTTCGATTTCGAAGGCGGCGGTTCGCGCCTGGCCATCGTCGAAGACGAAGCTCCTTCCCCTGCTCAGATTCAACACCAGATCGGCGTCCTCTTTTTCCAGGGCGTCCGTTGCGAAGAGCAGGGCAAGATCGCCGAAGCTGCCGCGCTCTACGAAGAGACGCTCTCACTCGGCGAACATGCGCCCGCCGCCATCAATCTCGGAACTATCCTCTATAACCAGCGCCAGTTCGAGCGGGCGGAGCAACTCTACCGTCGCGCCACTGTCGTGAATCCCGACTATGCTCTGGCCTTCTTCGATCTGGGCAACGCGCTCGACGAACTCCAGCGGCTGCCCGAAGCCATCGAAGCCTACAAGGCTGCGATTCGCCTCTCGCCCGGCTACGCCGACGCCCATTACAACCTCGCTCTCGCCCACGAGCGCAGCAACGAACGCCGCCGCGCACTACGGCACTGGATCGCCTACGTGAAGCTCGATCCCGTCGGCCCCTGGTCCAACCACGCACGCCTGCAAGTCCGCAAAATCCTGGATCGCGAAGAGCTCGCCATCGTCTGGCGCAGATCCAAAGTTGGATTGGCCAAGAGCTAATGGCTCGCAGCATCCTGCTCCTGGCTCCAGGCTATGGGCTACCGGCTCGCACCTTAAAGCTCTTCACAGCAATCGCATTCGGTCCTTTCCCCGCCGCAAATACCGTAAACAGCGATCCCGTGATTGGTTGCCCCCGCGGAGTGTAGCTGATAGTCCGCACCACCGAGATATCCCCGGCCCGCTCATCGACCGCCACCAGAAGGAATCCATTTCCGGAGAGCGCGAGCGGTCCTGGCCCATCGCCCACCTGCACGGTGTTGATGCGTTGCCCATCGTCGATCGAATATGCGGCTACCGTATTGTCACCGCTGTTGCTCACCCACAGCGTGGAGTTATCCGCGCTCACCACGCCGCCCGAAGGCTTCGCTCCCATCAGATAAGCTCCGCCTACCTCATTTGCGCCCGTCGCGATCTCAGAGATCGTATCGCTGCCGAAGTTCGACACGAAGATTTCCCCGCCGTCCGGCTTCAAAGCCAGATGCACCGGCGATGGCCCCACATCCAGCAGCGCCAGCAGATGATCCGCATGCTCCACAGGATTCTGGCTCAGAGGGCGAGCCAGGCCAATCGCCATCACCTGATGGCCGCCTGTGCAGGCAACAAAAGTTTTCGACGAGTCCGGAAGAATCACGGCGTCCGACGCTCCCTGGCATCCGCTGAAAACCGCCCGTACCTTTAGCTGACGGCCATCGATGACACTCACGCTGCCGCCGCCGCGGTTCGTTACCACCAGCGTTGCGCCGTCCGGCGAAACCCGCACCAGCCCCGGCGACTCGCCCACGCCAACCGCGGCAATCTCGCGCCTCTTCGCCAGATCGAGCACCGACACGTTATTCGAACCGGCGTTCGCCACGTATCCCCGCCCCCCCTGGTTCTCGACGTCAATCGACGACGGCTCGCGGTGAACTGGAATCGTCGCGACCACTCGATTTGTAACCGCGTCGATTACACTTACCGAGGCGCTTCCCGAATTAACGACGTAAACCTCATTCCGCGTCGGGCTTGTCGCAATTTGCGTGGGTTCGGCTCCGACCGGGATCGTCGCCGCCGTTGTCATGTGCACCAGATCGAGCACGGTCACGGAGTTCCCCCCACCATTCGTGACCCAGGCGTACTCGCGAAAATCGGAAGGGTATTGGGGAAAATGCCTGCGCCGGCATCCAGCCACGACGAATAGCCCGAGGAGCAGCGCGAGAGCGCAGGCCTTTCCGGTTACCGAGATCAGATGTTTTGTGTCAGGGCGCCTTGTGTCAGGGCGCCTTGTGTTAGGGCATGACTTCAGCCATGCCAACAAGGCATGCGAAATAAGTCCGGCTTTAGCCCCGGCGTGACTCTCCTGTGCCAAATTCCTGCCTGAATCCATGCGCGCGTCTAGAATACTCGTCCGGGTGCCGCGACCAATTCCGCCATGGACCGGCTTGCAAGGGACAAGGGGATCGACTCTAATGCGCCGAAACCACGCTCGCGCCCTCCTCGACATGAATCCCCCGAGGAACCTTGCGATGCAACACCGCCGCAATCTGTGAGCACTCATCCATCAGCTGCACGAACTGTTCCGGCAATATCGACTGCATCCCGTCCGACAGCGCCTTATCCGGCTGGTTGTGCACCTCGACGATGATCCCGTCCGCGCCCACAGCCACTGCGGCCCGCGCCATCGGAAGCACCTTGTTGCGCTGCCCGGTCCCATGGCTCGGATCAACCAGTATCGGCAGGTGGCTCAGCCGCTGTACTGCCGGCACGATGCTCAGATCCAGAGTATTGCGAGTGTGATCCGCGAACGTCCGCACCCCGCGCTCACAAAGAATCACCTGATAATTACCCTCGCTCATGATGTACTCGGCCGCCATCAGAAACTCATCCAACGTCGCGGCCAGTCCTCGTTTCAGCAGCACCGGCTTGCGCTTTTTCCCCGCCGCCTTCAGCAGCGAAAAGTTCTGCATGTTCCGGGCGCCAATCTGGATCACGTCCGCATACTCCGCGACCAGTTCCAGAGAGTCGTGATCGATGGCCTCCGTCACGATCCGCAGACCAAAGCGCTCGCGAATCTCCGCCATGATCTTCAGCGCCTCTTCACCCAGCCCCTGAAATGCGTAGGGGGAAGTCCGCGGCTTGTACGCTCCGCCCCGGAAGAACTGCGCCCCCGCCAGCGCCACCTGCTCCGCAATCGCGAAAGCCTGTTCTCGCGACTCAATGGAGCACGGCCCGGCAATCATCGCCAGCCGCGCGCCGCCAAACGTCGCATCGGTCCCCGCGAATCGGATAACCGTGTCCTCTTCCTTCACGTCACGGCTCACCAGTTTGTAGGGCTTCGAAACGCGGATGACCTCCGCAACCCCCGCCAGTTCCTCGATGTTTCCGCGATCCACCTCGCCCTGGTTCCCGGTGATCCCGATCGCGGTGCGTTGCGCCCCAGGCAGCGGATGGGCGCGATACCCCAGCGACTCGATATGTTCGCAGACCGCCTGAATTTCTTCTTTTGTCGCCTGCGCCTTCATCACGACAAGCATCTTCAAGCCCTCACATAGTCAGACCTCAGTCTATTCGATAGGGGCGCGAAGGCGAAGGCCGACTTCGAGAGCGGCACCGTGGCGCCCGTCACGAAGGAAACACGTTCGGCCGCCCGGCGGGAACCAACTCGTGATTACTTGCTCGTGTTGGGACCTTCGCCACAGCGGGCGGCAACCACAGCAGGCGTCAGCACCATGGCAAGAAACACGCAAATCACAATCGCATCAAGCATGCGGAAGAAACTCCACCTTTTCCAGGCCGGATCGTGTTTCCAGGCACAACACTGGATCGCACCACCAGCAGTCCGCGAATGAACAGCATTCGCTCTATCGGCATAAAGCCACCAGTACATCAGTCCCTTCCGCAAGCCATTGAAGCCACAAGGGTTAAAAAATCTCCAGATTCCGCAACTTTGGTATCAACGACGGGTCCAAATAGAGCGTGAGAGGTCCCGGCGGGCTTCTCACACAGCAACTCTCCTCGGACAACGAGGCCTCCTGTCAGATGTTGGTTAGGCGGCCTCGTTGATTTTTTCAAGGCGCCTTGAAGTTCGCTGCCAACCGTCGCTCCGCCGCGACATTGCGTTCATTCAATAAGATCGAAAGGCAATAATATACTTGACTGAAGTGAGAATACTTGCTATTCTTCAGTCACTATGAAGCCGCCTAAGACACTACAACAAGCGATTCAGTACTTTACCAGCGATGAGAACTGTCGAAATTTCATGATTTCGGTTCGCTGGCTGGACGGAATTGTCCGCTGCCCCCGCTGTGGCTCGGAAAAGGTCGCATGGCTGGCGAACGCGAAGCTCTACTACTGCTCCGTGAAGCACCCGAAGCAGAAGTTTTCGCTCAAGGTCGGCACTGTCCTGGAAGATTCTCCCATCGGTCTGGACAAGTGGTTTCCGGCGATGTGGCTGCTCTCCAACTGCAAGAATGGCGTCTCCAGCTACGAACTATCCCGCGATCTTGGCGTCACCCAAAAGACCGCGTGGTTCATGCTTCACCGCATCCGTCTTGCGATGAAGAATCACTCACTGCGCAAACTGGGCAGCACTGGCGGCCCCGTAGAGGTCGATGAGACTTTCGTAGGTGGCAAGCCAAAGAACATGCACGCCAATCGTCGCGCTCGGCTCCAGACTGCCCTGCACGGTCATGGCGACCACAAAACCGTAGTGATGGGAATGCTGGATCGGGACACCCGCGAGGTCCGGACCAAAGTGATTCCGAACGTGAAGCGGGAGACTTTGCAGAACGAAATTCTTCGCCAGGTACAGGGCGCTGGCACTGTGTACTCGGATCAGCACTACGGCTACGACAATCTGAAGTTTCAGCAGTTCGTTCACGAGACCGTGAATCACATGGAAGAGTACGTTCGCGGCGAAGTCCACACTCAGGGCATTGAAAACTTCTGGTCTTTGCTCAAGCGGACTCTCAGCGGAACCTATGTGGCCGTTGAGCCTTTCCACCTTGACTCGTATGCTGATGAGCAGGCTTTTCGTTACAACAATCGCGCCACGCGGGATAACCCGCTGGACGATTCAGACCGTTTCATGCTGGCAGTATCGCAGATCGCAGGGAAGCGCCTGACGTACGCAGAACTGACCGGCAAGGTGGGGGAAACAGCGGTCTAGGAAGGGTTGGATTCGTCGTCAGAAGCGTGGGAAGCGGATTTAAGCGTTCTCTTCGCCGCTTTTTCGGCGTCGATTTGGGCCTTGATTTCAGAGTGCGGCACAGACATAATTTGCCGCGCAAAATTCGTGAAGTTGTCGAAGTCGCCCGTCACACTCTTGGCGGAAGCTGTCGGATGATTCTTCGGCACACTCACTCCTGTCCCAGGAAGAGGGTAGGAGTTTGCGCGTCAAAAGTCAATCTCTCAAACCGGTGTTCCTTGAAAATTTGCCCTTAGGTTTCGTGAAAGAGAAAGATATGCAACATCTTTTCGCGTGGTCTTCTTTGGATGAAAGCTCGGACCAGCAGCAGCGTGACGCATTTGTTGTAGCGGGACTCACGATGTCTCAGCCATCGTGGACCGAGTTAGAGCGCGCATGGGATCGAATGGCGACGGATAGGGGAATAGGGCATTTCAAAACCAGCGAATTTCGCGGCCTGCGCGGAGGCTTTGCCCAATTTAATGACAAGACCAAGTATCCCAAACCCGCTGGTCGGCTTGCTGCTCAAGAAATATTTGACGACCTAGCCCTCCTCATTCGCAGCAATAAGCACTGGTCGATCGGACTCGCAGTGGGATTGAATCTTCCCGACTATAGAGCGTTGCGGAAAAGTTCTCGGATGCGGCGTCTCTTCCCTCGCAACCCATATCGGTTCGTCTACCACACGACCATGGTTATGTTGGCAATGATGGTGGGCGAGTTCAAGGAGTCTGAGCCGATTGCATTTCTTTGCGATGAACATTCGTTAGCAAAGGATCTTTCCAATACCTATGAGGCCCTAAAAGAATCGAATCCCCACGCCGCTCGCTTCATGGGTTCGCTGACCTTTCTGAAGGACGAACTTTCGCCCGCACTTCAGGCAGCAGACCTCATCGTCGGTGAATATAAGGACTATTTTTGTTCGTCGCGTTAAGGGGACGGCAACCGCATACTCTGAGTTCATGGAGGCGATGAAGGGGCCCATGGGAATTTTTTATCTTGACAGGCGAGTCCTGTCCGATATGGCACGCGCGAATATGCTGATCGACGGGAAGCCAAGCATACGCTCCCTGCGTCACGCAAAGCTGTTTCCTGATTTGTTGAAAAGGAGACCGACACCCATATAGGCCGGAATTATCCGGCCTATCCGTCTGCGAATCTGCCCTGTCACGGTACCTCCATTGTACTTCAGTCAGGTATATTAGTGCCGATCGAAACCGTGAACCGGGGCGTAGCGTGGAAGCAGCGAAAAGTCACGCAGTCCGTGCCGCCAGTATCGCCAGGTCCACGAGGATCGCGACGGTCACCGCGTCAAAAAGCACATGCAGCGTGTTCGGCCGGATACCATGCCTCTCCGGCAGGAAAGCATGTGTGCCTGCGTACATCGTTCGATAACGGGCGGCCCGCTCGGGCTCCGGGCGAAGCAGATACGGAATCCACCACGCCGTGAGCGAGCCGTAGCACGCGAGTCCGTACGTGATCCAGAGCCACCAGAAGACCCAGCCGGGGCGCCCCGTGACAAAGTAGAAAAGGCTAAGAGTTAGTCCGATCACCATAGGCGTGAGATTGACGACCGTGGTCATGAGAAGTTTGCCGGTAGGAAACTCGATTCGCACGCCCTTCACGTTATTCAGTGTTCCCAGCGGAACCCAGTTGTGAAAAGCCACGAACAACACAACGAAGCTCTGCAGTGCGATCAGAGTGGCCATAGGAAAAGAATGCATGGGTCCAATGGTTACACGGCACGCCTTTCTCTCGCGAGCCATGCCCGGCTGCTTATTCTGAATCCACAGCCAGCCGGAATCACCAGAACCTGCTTCGGCTGGCGCATCTTTTCTCCATGCTGACCCCATTCGGGTTGTTTGCCGGCAGCCGCATCGTTCATGCTCACTTTGCTCCCACCCCCCTGGTGCAATCGCCGGCCTTCCAGATATCCTTCTCCGTCACCCCAATGCCGGAGCCGCCCGCCCGTGAATAAAGTTTTCCCCACCGCCGAAGCCGCCGTAGCCGACATCCCTTCCGGCGCCACCCTTATGCTCGGCGGATTCGGCCTCTGCGGCATCCCCGAAAACCTCATCCTCGCCCTCGTCCAGGAAAATCGCCGCCGTGGCCTCACCGGCCTCCACACCATCTCCAACAACATGGGCATCGACGGCTTCGGCATGGGCCTCATGCTCGAAGCCGGCATGATCGCCTCCCACACCGGCAGCTACGTCGGCGAAAACAAACTCCTCGAAGAAAAAGTCATCAAAGGTGAACTCGACCTCCGCCTGATCCCGCAGGGCACCCTCGCCGAACGCATTCGCGCAGGCGGAGCAGGCATCCCCGCCTTCTTCACCCCCGCCGGAGCCGGCACCCTGGTCGCCGAAGGCAAAGAAACCCGCACCTTCGACGGCCGCCCTTACCTCCTCGAATCCTGGCTCCGCGCCGACTTCGCCCTTGTCAAAGCCTGGAAAGGCGACCGCGCCGGCAACCTCGTCTATAGAAAGACCGCCCGCAATTTCAACCCCATGATGGCCACCGCCGCCCGTATCACCATCGCTGAAGTCGAAGAACTCGTCGAAACAGGCGCCCTCGACCCCGGCCACATCGTCACCCCAGGCATCTACGTCAAGCGCATCCTTCAGGGCAGCCGCTACGAAAAACGCATCGAACGCCGCACTGTGCGACAAGGTTAAGAAGGAGCGTCACTCTCAGCGAGCATTCCAAATCTGTAGCGCCGCATTGCACGACAATGAATTGTCTCGGCGAGCCGAAAGCGCCCGCATTTCGACGGTGCGAAGCCCGCAAGAGGCTGTAAACTCACTCTCGCATGTCCGAAAAAATCCTCGCCGCCCTGGCGCAGTTCATCATCGCCGTCATCTCCGCCTCCGGCTACGCTGGCGTCGCCCTCCTCATGGCCATCGAGTCCGCCTGCATCCCCCTCCCCAGCGAAATCATCATGCCCTTCGCCGGATACCTGGTCCACACCGGCCGCCTCAGCCTCTTCTGGGTCGCCACCGCCGGAGCCATCGGCTGCAACCTCGGCTCCGCACTCGCCTACTGGATCGGCGCATGGGGCGGCCGCCCCGTCATCGCCCGCTGGGGCCGCTTCGTCCTCCTCGACCACCACGACCTCGACCGCGCCGAGCACTTCTTCGCCCGCTACGGCTCCATCACCGTCTTCCTCGCCCGCCTCATGCCCGTCGTCCGCACCTTCATCGCGCTTCCCGCCGGCATCGCCAAAATGCCGCAGCTCCGCTTCCACCTCTATACCTTCCTCGGCTCCTGGCCCTGGTGCTTCGTCCTCGCCTACGCCGGTTTGAAACTCGGCCAGGCCTGGGACTCCGACCCCCGCTTCAAAGCCTGGTTCCACCGCTTCCACCTCGGCGTCGAACTCCTCCTCCTCGCCGCCATAATCTGGTTCCTTTGGACCCACTGGCGCAACCGCGTCCGCCCCGAAGAAGCCTAGCCGGGGTGGTAATGTTCGAGCGCCCCGCACCCTGTACCCTGTACCCTGCCTTGCCATTCCACCCCATAAGCGAGAGACTACCTGTTTGGCATCACGCACTTTTTCCTAACCACGAAAGGCAGTGAAAGAAATGGCAGGGACTAAAGGGTCTGCAATTCAACCCGCCAAAGGCAAGCTCGGAGTCATGACCGTCGGCATGGGCGCCGTCGCCACCACCCTCATTGCAGGCGTCGAAGCCGTCCGCAAAGGACTCGCCAAGCCCATCGGCTCCGTCACCCAAATGGGGACCATCCGCTTAGGCAAGCGCACCGACAACCGCACCCCCCTCATCAAAGAATTCGTCCCCCTCGCCGACATCGACGACATCGTCTTCACCGGGTGGGACATCTTCCCCGAAAACATGTTCGAAGCCGCCATCCACGCCGCCGTCCTCGACCGCGACCACCTGGCCAGCATCAAGCCCTTCCTTGAAGCCATTCAGCCCATGCCCGCCGTCTTTGACCAGTACTACGTCAAGCGCCTCAACGGAACCAACGTCAAGACCGGCAAGAGTAAGTGCGACCTCGCCCAGCAACTTCGCTCCGACATCCAGAAATTCAAGTCCCAGGTCGACCGCGTCGTTGTCATCTGGTGCGGGTCTACTGAAATATTTTTGGACCCCGCCCCCTGCCACGCCACCGTCGAGTCCTTCGAAAAAGCCCTCGTCGACAACGACCCCGCCATCGCCCCCTCCCAGATCTACGCCTATGCCGCCCTCAAAGAAGGCGTCCCCTTCGCCAACGGCGCGCCCAACCTCACCGTCGACCTGCCCTGCATGATCGAGCTCTCCCGCCAGACCGGCGCCCCCATCTGCGGCAAGGACTTCAAAACCGGCCAGACCCTCCTCAAGACCGTCCTCGCCCCCGCCTTCAAAGCCCGCATGTTAGGAGTAGCCGGCTGGTACTCCACCAACATCCTCGGCAACCGCGACGGCGAAGTCCTCGACGACCCCGAGTCCTTCAAGACCAAAGAAGAATCGAAGCTCGGCGTGCTCGATTACATCCTCCAGCCCGATAAGTACCCTGACTTATACGGCAACATCTACCACAAGGTCCGCATCAACTACTATCCGCCCCGCGGCGACAACAAAGAAGGCTGGGATAACATCGACATCTTCGGCTGGCTGGGCTATCCGATGCAGATCAAAGTCGACTTCCTCTGCCGAGACTCCATCCTCGCCGCCCCCTTAGCCCTCGACCTGGTCTTGTTCTTAGACTTAGCCAAACGCACGCCGGAACTCAGCAACATAGGCATCCAGGAGTGGCTAAGCTTCTTCTTCAAAAGCCCGCAATCAGCCCCCGGTCTCTACCCCGAACACGACCTCTTCATCCAGTCGATGAAACTAAAAAACACGTTGCGCCACATCATGGGCGAAGACCTGATCACCCACTTAGGCCTCGAATACTACGACTAGCCTGTCATCCTGAGCGGAGCCGCGCAGCGGCGCAGTCGAAGGACCTGCATTTTCGAATATCGAGGCAGCCGCGCTTCGCGCAAATGCAACAACGAACCCCTTTTGGGAGACTTAATTACCGTCGTGATCCCCCGGCCACAATGATCAATACGGAAGCGGATGGCTGCGTGACTATAATCTCGCATAATGGAGTGAGCCGACGGGTTTTGGCTGAGAAACGATGAGCGATTTAGCCCCAGCGCGATTGGCAACGATTTCTCGGATGTTCTCATCGAGCGTAATCCGCGAGATGGCGCGGAGAGGCAAATCGCCGCTTTTCACAAGACTGGTCAGCGAATCGCGGCTGTCGACATCAATATCTAGATCCCAGCGTGTGTCGGCGGTCTTTGATGCCGCTTTCTCGTTGCTTAAGCGTGAAGGTTGCAGGGATGAGTACATTTACAAGACAGCCCTCACGCATAACATCCTGCTTGGCAAGCACTCTCTCAATACGGCCTCGATGCTCAATGAGTTCCGCGTCGGCGAGTGTAAGGCCGACATCGCAATTCTGAACGGTACGTCAACTGTTTACGAGGTGAAATCCGAACGCGATTCACTCGTTAGGTTGGAAAAGCAAATCGCGGCATATTCGAGGGTTTTCGCGCAAGTGTACGTAATTGGCGCCGACAATCACGCCGATTCGGTTGCTCGTCTGACCCCGTCCGACGTAGGGATTTTGCGGCTCAACTCTCGACAGCAAATCACGACCGTACGCGAAGCAGCGGATCGGCCGGATTGGACATCGCCTGTCGCGATCTTTGAATGCGTGCGGACCGACGAGGCGCGATTAATTCTTCAGCGCCTCGGTGTCCCGATTCCAGTGGTGCCAAATACCAAGCTAAGCGCTGCCCTCGGTGAGTTATTTATACAACTCGATGCGCGGAAAACGCACGACGCCATGGTCCAGGTGCTCAAAAAGACCCGTAACCTGCTTCCGCTTTCCGATCTCGTCGCCCACCTCCCGCGCTCACTTCATTCCGCAGCGCTGTCCGTTCCGCTGCGTAGATCAGATCACGCCCGCCTCGTTGCGGCCGTAAATACCCCTCTGGAAACCGCCATGGCATGGACATAGGCGCATGTACCATCCATATCTTCGAGGTAAGCAGTACGACCTGATCACGGTCAAGGAAATGGCGCCTCTCATGGCGACCTCCGGATTTCGGCCCATTATTGAGCCTGTGCGTGAGACTTTGACAGGCTTGAACAAGGCGCTTGACGCAGTGGTCGCGGCTCACGGCCAAGCGATCGTGATCGTGAACCCTCACCACGGTGATTTATCCGGAGCCGGGGACTCCTTGACAGAGTTATTAAACGGAGCGTATCTGGAACTTCCATCTATATCGGCCGGTATCCTCCTCAAACAGGAGACGACATTAAAAGAAGCCCTCGAATGTTATGAAAACCACAAAGCGCATAATCCTGTGTTCATTCACGCTGGCTTCGGTGCGCCCAAGTCTCTCGCGGAGAGCCTCGGCGAATTCACAAAGAACAATCGTCACGTGTTCCTAGACAATCTTTCTATGAAGCTGTATCAAAAGCACTTCAAAGGCGCCTTCCGGGTTCTGGTCAAGGATGGATTCAAGCGCCAAAAGCGCAACAGCGATTACCCGAATTTAGAACCATTCTCCGATCTTCATGCCACTTTTTCAGAAGAAGGCATGGATGGTTTTGGTGATTTCTTGATTGTTGGTGACGAATTTAGTGAAAGCGGCGGTCCGGCGTATGCAGTCGCGATCCACCTGACTTTCATTGATCACGAACAGGACGACATGATGTTTATTTACCACTTCAAATCAAACCAGCAGGCGACACCGAAGGATCCTGCAGGGAAATTCGCGGAGGCGCTTGCGAAGATGATGGCGATCGTTGACGCACCTGGATCAAAAGTTCTCGATACTAAAGCAATTAAGGAGTTTCGGGCACTCCATGAGGAAGGGCATTACCCGGGCCTGGGCTACGTCAAGAAGCTATCAATGAACCATCACATTGAGACATTGGCCGATTATTTTGCCCACAGCGCGTGAGCCCGATGAACTGCTGCGCAACCTGCTTTGGGGATCGTGGACTCCGCAATAACATCATTCCGCTGCTTTCGACCGAAATCGGAAAATGCTCGTATTGTGAATCGGACCAGATTCCGATTGTGAACCCGGCTGCACTTTCGGACTACCTTGAGCTTTTGATAAGCGCTTACAAGACCGACGCAGAGGGTAAGCTGCTTGTCGAGTGGTTTCGCACGGACTGGGGCATGTTCGATCATTCACGGATGGATGATCCTCGCGCAAAGGATCTTCTAGCGGAAATATTGAACGACGGCGAGATAGTTAGAGAGAGGTTCGAGCCCGCTTATCCCGCCGAAACGAACCGCCTCCTGCAATGGGAGACATTGCGCGAAGAGCTTATGTGGCGCAATCGCTTTTTCCCAGAGGCGAACATCGACTATGACCGACTGGAGGTGCTTCTTTTCGAACTGATAGTAGGGGAGGGCGAGGTTCCCCGCACATGGCATCGCGCAAGAATCCAGACCGGGGAATTACCGCTCGCCATCACCGAGATGGGCGCCCCACCAAGAAAAAGTTCATCCCATGGACGGGCAAACCCAGCGGGAATTCCGTATCTTTATTTGGCGTCGAATCCGGAGACCGCCATTTCCGAAATACGGCCCCACACCGGCGACGTGGCGTGCGTTGCGGACTTCACAACTCCCGAAGGCCTTAAGCTAGTCGACCTCCGTAGCCCTCGCAAAATGGTCTCGCCTTTTCTGCTGATGGACGGGGTCGAGATTTGCAGGATGAGGAATGATCTCCCGTTTCTGGAGCGCCTCGGCTTCGAACTAACGCGGCCCGTGGTGCCCCAGTCCGCCGCAATCGACTACACCCCCAGCCAATACCTTTGCGAATTTATCAAGCACTGCAAATTCGATGGCGTCGTTTATCGAAGTTCCGTTAGTGAAGGAGTCAATTTAGCTCTTTTTGATCCCGCCGTGGCGATTTCCGGAATCGTCACCCAATATCGCATTGGTCGTGTGTCCGTTCAGGTGCTGCCCTTTCATCCCTGAGCGGCCGTCCGCAGCCCAGACCCTGTACCCTGACCCCATGGTCACCCTCGAAACCGTCTGGCAAACCGGCCTGACCTTCCCCAGCGTGGAAAAATCCACCTACTGGGGAAGCCCCGCGCTCAAAGTCCGCGGCAACCTCATGGCCTGTGTCCCCACCCACAAATCCGCCGAGCCCAACTCGATCCTCATCCGCCTCGACCGCAACGCCCGCCCCGCCCTCCTCGCCGAGTCGCCCGATCTCTACTACGCCCCCGACCACTACCTCAACTACGATTCCGTCCTCGTCCGCCTCGACCAACTCGCGCCCGAAATCCTCCACGACCTCCTCGCCATGGCCCACAAATTCGTTACCCGGAAACCCCACGCCCGCAAATCCCGATCCTGAACGTCACTCTTCCCATCGGTCCAGCAAAGGAGACGCCGCGCGCTTACAGGGCTTTTTCTTCAAAAAAAAAGGGGGCGCGAAGCGCCCAACCTTGCTGCCGCAGGCCGTGGTCGCAGCTCGGAACGAGCGCAGACCACCGCCCATTACTTTCGTTTGCCTCACCCACTGATTCCCCTTGCAATACATCAAGTTCACAATCAGACTGAGAGCAGGAACCTGAACCAGGAGGACTCGCTGAGCGAGTCCTTTTCCGTTGCAGCCTCCGCCGCTGGTCCCGGGCCCATGCTACCCGCTCTTTCTCACCCTTCGATTGCGGCTCAGATCCACCAGCGAGGGCGCAAATCCCAAAGGGGTACTGCCATAATGCCTTCACAAGCCGCGCTGAATCAGGGAGATGCCACAGTCAAGAACCACATCCCTCCAACGCCAGCGCGATCAACCACATGCCATAGCCCCACCCTACCGGGGTGTGGCATCAGAACGACTCAAGAATGTCCGCAACCGCAGCCGAAGCAAACTCCTGCGCCAGCCGCCGCGTCGCCGCCGAATCCTCCTGGATGAAGCTCGCCAAATCCTGGGTCTGCTCGTACTGCTGCCGGAACAAGTAAGAAGGATTCTGCCAGATCACCTTCCCCGCACGGTCCACAAGTTCCAGCTTCGTCGCAATCGTCACCAGATAGCTCGAAGTCTGTCCGGTCGTATTGTCGTAAGTCAGCGGAATGATCTGAAAACTAGTGATGGTTCCTCGCAGCGTCGCATCCGCACCCGGACCCTCGCCGCTTACGATCCGATACGAAGTGCGGCTCGTGAATTCCCGAATCACCGCCTGCGTGAACATCGCCTGCGTCTGATAGGACTGCGTATTGTTTTTGAATGCCGGAATCGCCAGCGTGTGAACGGTGCTCGGCAAATGAACCGCGGAGTTGACGCTGTGATACCCGCATCCGCCCAGGAGCAGAACCGGCGCCAAACATAAAACAGAAAAACGCAGACGCATAGCTACGAAACATTCTCGCAGAAACGAAAAAGGCAGCCCCGAAGAGCTGCCCTTCAACTTCGTATCCCCCGAACTAAGCCGGTGAAGGACTGCCTTCCGGCAATCCGCCCGTCCGTCCAGGCTCAGGCTTCAGCACCTGCTGCACATCGGCAACCGCTGTACCCCCGCCGCCCGAAGGCCGCAGCGGAGGCAGTTCCTTGCCGTCGATCAACATGCGAATCTCGTTCGCATCCAGCGTCTCGCGCTCCAGCAGCGCAACCGCTAGCCGGTGCATCACGTCCTGGTTCGTATTCAGAATCTCCCACGATGCCTTGTAAGCCTCGTCCACCAGGCTCCTTACTTCGGAGTCGATCTGCCGCGCCGTCTCTTCCGAGAAGTCCCGATGCTGCGCGATTTCACGCCCCAGGAAAATCTGCTCTTCCTTCTTCCCAAAGGTCAGCGGCCCAAGCCTGCTCATCCCATATTCGCAGACCATCTTCCTCGCCAGATCGGTTGCACGCTCGATGTCGTTCCCGGCGCCTGTCGTCATCTGCTTCAGGAAGATCTCCTCCGCGATCCGACCGCCCATCAGGATGGCCAGCTGCGTCTCCAGGTAGTCCTTCGTCACGGTGTGCTTATCGTCTTCCGGCAACTGCATCGTCACGCCCAGCGCCATGCCGCGCGGAATGATCGTGACCTTATGCAGCGGATCGGCATGGTCGCGAAGCGCCGCAACCAGCGCGTGCCCGGCTTCGTGATACGCCGTCACCCGCTTCTCCTCGTCGGTCAGCAGCATCGACTTGCGCTCAGCGCCCATCAGCACCTTGTCCTTCGCCTGCTCAAAATCGAGCATCAGCACCGACTTCCGGTTGTAACGGGCAGCGTTCAACGCAGCCTCATTCACCATGTTGGCGAGATCGGCGCCGGAGAAACCAGGCGTCCCACGAGCCAGAACACGCAGATCGACATCGTCCGCGATCGGAACCTTGCGAGCATGAACCCGCAAAACCTCTTCGCGCCCGCGCACGTCGGGACGACCCACAACCACGCGGCGATCAAACCGTCCAGGCCGCAGCAGCGCCGGATCGAGCACGTCGGGCCGGTTTGTGGCCGCCACCAGAATCACGCCATCGTTCGACTCGAAACCATCCATCTCGACCAGCAGCTGATTCAGGGTCTGTTCGCGTTCATCGTGTCCGCCACCCAAGCCAGCCCCGCGATGGCGCCCGACCGCATCGATCTCATCGATAAAGATGATGCACGGCGCGTTTTTCTTGCCCTGTTCAAACAGATCGCGAACGCGGCTTGCGCCCACGCCGACAAACATCTCAACGAAGTCAGAGCCCGAGATGGAAAAGAAGGGAACATTCGCCTCGCCGGCCACAGCCCGCGCCAGCAATGTTTTGCCGGTTCCCGGAGGCCCAACCAGCAGCACACCTTTGGGAATTCGTCCGCCCAGCTTCTGAAATTTCTGGGCCTCGCGCAGAAATTCGATAATCTCCTTCAGTTCTTCCTTCGCTTCATCGACGCCGGCAACGTCCTTAAAGGTCACTTTCTTCTGCTGCATCGAGAGCAGCCGCGCCCGGCTTTTGCCAAACGAGAGCGCCTTGTTTCCGCCGCTCTGCATCTGGCGGATCATGAAGAACCACAGCAGTGCGATCAGGATCAGCGGCGAGAACTGAAGCAGCCATCCCCACCAGCTGTTGCCGTCGGCGTTCTTCACCGTCACGCTGACCTTGTTCTGATCGAGGATGTCGAACAGGTGCGGGTAATTGGCCGGCACCACCACGTGGAAGGCGCCCTTGTCGGCCCGGAAATGCCCATGCACCTCTGGGCCATTCACGGTGACGTCTGCTACCTGGTTCGATTCCACAGCGCTGAGGAACTGCGAGAACGTCGCTTCCTGCTCGTGCCCGCCCATTGCGCCATTTTTCTGGAAGAGCTGCCACAGCACCAGAAGGCAGGCAATGATGAGCACCCAGAACAGAATCTGCTTAACGGTCGAATTCACCTGGGGATGACCTCTCTGTTTTCACACGCTTCCGGCGTTCCGGCCAGCCCAAATCGCGGCTTGCACAGCGTACAGCCCGAACTCCGAATTTCGTCAACGATTAGACGACGCAACGCCGCTCAGGGAGTCAGAAGACTGAAAGAACTTGTGAAAACAAACTTCCTGGCGCCGCGAAATCATCGGCATATTCGACTATTGTACTCCCGGCACTCTCCGGCACCATCCCCCTGTTATGGCACCAACGGGCCATCGGGGCGTGTGCCCGATGTACCATAAATTACAGGAGATGGCTCGAACCTGGACAACCTCCGATTCTCCTTCGGCCTCCGTCACAGGCCGGATTCTCACCACTGCGCTGCAGACTTTCCTCTGTTATTTCGCCATCGGCCTTCCCATGGCGGTCCTTCCGGGCGTCGTCCACCTCCAGCTGCACTTTAATACCATCGTCGCGGGACTCGCCATCTCCGCCCAATACGTCGCCACCGTCCTGAGCCGTCCCCAGGCTGGCCGCATGGCAGACCTGGTGGGAGCCCGCCGCACCGTTCTCTCCGGACTCGTAGCCTGCGCCGCTTCGGGCCTCGTCCTGTTCCTTTCCGGATCGCTCAATCCGCGGCCCCTTGCCTGCCTCAGCCTCATCCTCGTCAGCCGACTGATCCTCGGCTTCGGAGAAAGCTGGCTCGCTACGGGTTCCTCGCTGTGGGGCATCGCGCGCGTGGGCCAGGAACACACCGCCCGCGTGATTTCGTGGAGCGGCATCTGCTCTTACGGCGGCCTCGCCATCGGAGCACCGATGGGCGTGTGGATTGAGAAAGCTTGGGGACTTTACGGCGTCGGCCTTGTCAGCGTGGCCGCCTCGATCGTCGGCCTGCTCGCGGCCTGGCCCATCCCCGAGGTCGCCGCGCCCAAAGGTAAGCCGCTGGCGTTCCGCCAGGTTCTCAGCCGTGTTTTCCCGCATGGAATGAGCCTCGCCCTCGCCAGCACCGGCTTTGGCACCATCGCCTCCTTCATGGTTCTCTTCTACGCGCACCGCCACTGGACAAATGCCGCCTTCGCGCTGACCAGCTTCGGCGCGGCATTCATCTTTGCCCGCCTGCTTTTCGCCGATACCATCGGCCGCTTTGGTGGATTCCCCGTCGCGCGTGTTTGCCTGTCGGTCGAGATCGCTGGCTTGGCGGTCCTGTGGCTGGCCGCAGCTCCCGCAATGGCTTTCGCCGGCGCCGCTCTGACCGGTTTTGGGTTCTCCCTGGTCTTCCCCGCCCTCGGAGTCGAAGCCGTCGGCTGCGTAACGCCGGAGAACCGCGGCTCAGCCCTCGGCATCTACACAGCCTTTGCCGACCTATCGCTCGGGCTGACCGGTCCCATCGTCGGACTCATCGTGGCAGGCCTCGGATACTCGCCGATCTTCCTCTTCGCCGCGGTCATGGCCGCGGCTGCTCTCGGTGTGACCCTGATCTTTCATCGCCGCCCCGCGCTGGTTCACACCATAGAGTTCGCCGCCGCCGACTAACCCTTCGGCATCGAATGCTCTAATCAATCAAGCTTGTGACCCAGGCAGGCTAGTGACCCAGGCAGGCTAGTGACCAGGCAGGCTAGTGACCCAGGACACCAATCCGACCACCGAAGTCCTGATCATTGGGGCAGGCGCAGCCGGCCTTATGTGCGCCATCGAAGCCGGCAAGCGGGGCCGACGGGTCACGCTGCTCGAACACGCCGAGCGAGTGGGCAAGAAAATCCTCATCTCCGGTGGAGGCCGATGCAATTTCACCAACCTTCACACCGGCCCCGATAACTTCCTCTCCGGCAATCGACACTTTGCGAAGTCAGCGCTCGCCCGCTACACGCCCGCAGACTTTATCGCTCTGATCGAAAGCTACGGCATCCAGTACCACGAGAAGACTCTGGGGCAGCTCTTCTGCGACGGTTCGGCCAAGCAAATTGTGGCTATGCTCCTCAGCGAAGCCGCCAGGGCCGGGGTGAAAATCGTCCTCGAAGCGAGGGTCCAGGAAATTGCCCGCGACCCGGAGGCCGGGGCCGGGCACGGTCCGGACCGTTCCCGCTTCCGAGTCGCAACTAACTCCGGCACCTATAACGTTGCTAACCTGGTTATTGCCAGTGGCGGCCTCTCCATTCCTAAGATGGGCGCTACCAGCTTCGGTTACGACATTGCGCGCCAGTTTGGCATTCCTGTGCTGGAACCGCGCCCCGCGCTTGTGCCTCTTACGCTCGGCGGCACGGAACTCGCCACCTTCGCGGAGCTAACCGGAGTCTCGACCGAGGTGATTGCTTTCTGCGGCAAGAGGAGATTCCGCGAAAAACTCCTCCTCACGCATCGAGGTCTGAGCGGGCCGGCGATCCTGCAGATCTCCACTTACTGGAACGGCTCGGAACCGATCAAAATCGATTGGGCGCCGGGCCAGGATTTGCTCGGCGCGCTGCGCGAGCCTAACGCGCGCCGCGAACTAACCGCCGCAAAGACAGCTTTGCGAGAGAGACTGGCGGCTCGCCTCGCCGACCGGCTGCTTGAAGCAGCGCGTGTAGAAAGCTGGACCAACCATGGCCTCGCCGAGTTAGAGCGCCAACTTCACGCCTGGACATTCACCCCCACGGGCACCGAGGGATTCGAGAAGGCTGAAGTGACCGCGGGCGGCGTGGACACCGGCGCGCTTTCCGCGCAAACGATGGAGAGCCGGGATGTGCCGGGGCTTTACTTCATTGGCGAAGTGGTGGATGTGACGGGCCACCTGGGCGGGTTCAATTTTCAATGGGCGTGGGCTTCGGGGGCCGCGGCGGGACGCGCGGTTTGAGGATCGTTCCACCGGAGCGAGTCGCCGGAGCTAAGAGCTGAGCCGTTAAAACCACCGCGTCATCAGGACCTTCTGCTCCGTGTAAAACGAGACGGCATCTTTGCCATGCGCGTGGAGATCGCCGAAGAACGAGTTCTTCCATCCGGCAAACGGGAAAAATGCCATTGGGGCAGCGACCGTCATGTTCACGCCGACCATTCCCACCTCGACGCGGCTCTGATACTCTCGCGCGGCTTTGCCGCTCTGCGTATAGATCGTGGTTGTGTTGCCGAAATCGGAGGAGTTCACCAGCGTGATGGCATCGTCGAGCGTTTCCGCGCGCAGCACCGTGAGGACGGGCCCGAAAATCTCCTCGCGCGCAACGGTTGCGCTGGGGTTCACGCGATCCAAAATTGTAGGCCCGACAAACGCGCCTTCCGGATCGGCTTCGACCGAACGCCCGTCGCAAATGGGCGTGGCGCCTTCGGAGATGCCTTTTTCGATGTAGCCTAGCACGCGCTTTTTCTGGTCATGAGTGACCAGCGGCCCGACGGAGACGCCATCCTCCATGCCATCGCCGACCTTAAGAGCCTTTGCGCGAGAGACCAGGAGATCGAGGAGCGGCTCCGCGACCTCGCCGACGGGGACGAGGACGCTGCCGGCGAGGCAACGCTGGCCTGCCGCGCCGAAGGCCGAGCCCATGATGGCGTCGACGGTCTGCGGCAGATCGGCGTCGGGCATCACGACCAGATGATTCTTCGCGCCGCCCAGGGCCTGCACACGTTTGCCATGCGCAGCGGCTTCCTTGTAGACAATCTTCGCCACCGGCGAGGAGCCGACAAAAGAGATCGCCTTGATGAGCGGGTGCTCGAGCAGAGCTTCCACAACTTCGCGGCCGCCGTGCACCAGCTGGATCACGTTCGGGGGAAGGCCGGCTTCGAGGAGCAGCTCGATTACCCGGGTCGGCGTCATGGGAACGCGCTCGGAGGGCTTCAGCAGAAATGTATTGCCCGCCGCGATCGCGAAGGGATACATCCAGAGGGGCACCATCGCGGGGAAATTAAAGGGGGTGATGCCCGCGCAAACCCCGATCGGCTGGCGAATGGTGCGGCAATCGATCCCTTTGGCGACGTCGTTGAGCGAGTCGCCCATCATCAGCGAGGGCATGCCGCACGCCACCTCGACCATTTGAATGCTGCGCTTCACCTCGGTTTTTGCGTCTTCGAGCGTCTTCCCGTTCTCGCGGGTCAGAATTGTGCCGAGTTCTGTTACGTTTTTTTCGAGCAGGGCTTTGAAGCGGTAGAGCGGCTGCACGCGATCCACCACCGGCACCTCGCGCCATTCGAGCCACGCCGCATGCGCCGCTTTCGCCGCGCGGTCCACATCCGCCGCGCCCGCGTAAGGCAGCAGCGCGAGGGTCTCGCCGGCTGCGGGGTTGATAATCGGCTGCTGGGTTTTGCCCTCGGGGGCCGTCCATCGTCCCGCGATGTACGAGGAGGTTGTTGCCACGTCCGCAATCACTGTGCTCATGCCTCTTCTCCCGCCATTTCTGCAATTGATGCTTTCACCGCGGCGCCGCGCATCAGCGCTACATAGATCGTGCCAGAAACGAAGAATCCCACAAACCATGCATAGTCGTAAAGCCAGTGGACTGTGGGGACAAATCGCCCGACCAGCACGAGACCGACACCGGTCACCAGCGCCGCCATTGCTTTTGGATTGACTCCGCTCCGGTACTCATAAATCCCATTCCGCATGTAGAGCGATTCGAGGTCGAGCCGCTTTCCGCGGATCACGAAATAGTCGGCGACCATGATTCCGGCCACCGGACCCAGGAGGCCGGAATATCCGACGAGCCAGCCGAAAATATAGTTGTTGAAGCTCGACAGCAGCTTCCACGGCATCATCGCGAGGCCGAGAAATCCGGTTATCAGGCCGCCGGTGCGGAACGAAATCCACTGTGGGTTGAGATTCGAGATGTCGTTGGAGGGCGACACGACATTTGCCGCGACGTTGACGTTCAGGGTGGCGACCAGCAGCGCGATCATCGCGATGAACGCGACTACGGGCTGATGAAACTTGCCCATCAGCTCAATCGGGCTCCAGATGGCGTGGCCAAAGATTACGGCGGAGGCGGAAGTGACAGCGATACCGATAAAGGAGTAGAGCGTCATCGCCACCGGCAGTCCGAACGCCTGCCCGACCACCTGAGCGTGCTGGTCTTTCGAGTAGCGTGTGAAGTCGGGAATGTTCAGAGCCAGCGTCGCCCAGTAGCCAACCATGGCCGTGAGGGAGGGAAAGAAGAAGCGCAGAAACGAGCCGGTCGAATGGAAGTGGCTGGGCTCGGAGAGCATGGGCCCAAAGCCGCCCGCCTTGTGCAAAGCAAAGAAGAGCAGCAGCAGCGACATCACGAGCATGAAGGGCGCGGAAAATCCTTCGAGGAAGCGGATGCTCTCGACGCCCTTCCAGACCACGGCCATATTAAGCGCCCAGAATCCGAGGAAGCACGCCCACACCGACCACGGGGCTGACTCGACTCCGGGCCAGATCACCAGCAGCATTGCGTGAATCGCCTGTCCGCCAATCCACGACTGAATGCCAAACCATCCGCAGGCCACAATGGCGCGCAAGATGGCGGGCACATTCGCGCCGCGCGTTCCAAACGAGGCCCGCACTAATACGGGGAAGGGAATGCCGTACTTCGCGCCCGCATGGGCGTTGAGCAGGAGCGGGATGAGGACAATCAGATTCCCGAGCAGGATGGTTGCCAGCGCCTGCTTCCAGTCCATGCCGCCCGCAATCAGGCCCGAAGCCAGCATATAGGTGCTGACCTCCATCGACATGGAAAACCACAGGGAGATGTAGTTGTAGGTGCCCCACGTCCGATGTGCGGGCGTTGTCGGCGCAAGGTCTGCGTTGTAGAGGCTGCTGTCGGGAGCGATCACTGCCAGGCGCCTCCCCGCGCCGCTCTGCGCAGGTAAGCGCCGCGACCTGTCCTGCCCAAGAACTTTCCGTTCTCGACGATCAGCTCACCTCGTGCGTAAACCTGTTTCGCGTTACCACGCACCCTGAACCCCTCAAACATGGAGTAGTCGCAGCGCATGTTGTGCGTCTTCGCGCTGATGGTGTGTTCGGCCCGCGGATCCCAGACAACAAGATCGGCATCGCTGCCTGAGGCAATCGTTCCCTTCTTGGGATACATCCCGAAAATCCGAGCCGGGGCGGTCGCGGTGATCTCCACAAAGCGGTTGAGAGAAATTTTGCCCGCGTTTACGCCGTGGTGATGGATCAACTGCATCCGGTTTTCAATGCCGGGCCCGCCGTTGGGAATCTTCGTGAAGTCGTTCACGCCGAGAATCTTTTGATCCTCAAAACAAAACGGGCAATGATCGGTCGAGACCACCTGCAGATGATCGTCCTTCAACCCGTCCCACAACTTTGGTTGATTCTTCTTTTCGCGTAAGGGAGGGGTGAAGACCCACTTCGCGTCCTCAAAGGTGTTGTGGTTCATGGTCTCTTCGAGCGACAGCAGCAGGTACTGCGGACACGTCTCCGCAAACGCCGGCAGGCCGCGATCGCGCGCCTCGCGCACCTGGTTCAGCGCGTCCTCGCTCGAAAGGTGAACGATATAAACCGGAGCGCCGGCCATCTCCGCCATGGCAATCGCCCGCTGCACGGCTTCGGCTTCGGCGATGGTGGGGCGCGTGAGGGCGTGGTAGATCGGAGCGGTCTTCCCGGCGGCCAGCGCCTGCTGCACGATGACGTCGATGACCGAGCCATTCTCGGCATGCATGCAGATCAGCGCGCCGTTTTTGGCTGTCTGCTGCAGAGCCTTGAAGATGGTCGCGTCGTCGACCATCAGGACGCCGGGATAGGCCATGAAGAGCTTGAAGCTCGCGACTCCCTCGCGGACCATGTCGTCCATGTCCTCGAGGCCCGACGTGCCCAGGTCCGTGACAATCATGTGGAGGCCGTAATCGACGCAGGCTTTGCCCGCGGCCTTCTTCCACCAGGTGTCAAGGGCGCTGCGCATCTTTGTGCCTTTGGCCTGGATGGCAAAGTCGACGATGGTGGTCGTTCCGCCGATCGCAGCGGCGCGGGTTCCAGTTTCAAAGTCGTCGGCTGAGGTGGTTCCGCCAAACGGCATGTCGAGATGCGTGTGCGCATCGATTCCGCCGGGCAGGATCAGCATGCCCGCAGCATCGACGACCGTGTGGCCTGTTGGATCGATGCTGGCGCGCACGTCTTTGACGGTCTCGCCCTCGATCAGGACGTCCGCGGGGAAGGTCTTCTCCGCAGTGACGACCGTGCCGTTCTGGATCAGAAGTCCCATTGTGGTCTAAGTGGGCGATGCTAAAGCGTCGTTTAGCGTTTTATAGCGAAGTAGATCACGTATATCCAGCTTAATAGGCCGTGTAGCATGCACCACAAAATGCTTGCGTTCTTCGACCATGACAGTACCATCGCCAGCGCCATTCCCATTGCGTAGCCACCGGAGATGAACCTGCCCTGCGATTCTTCGATCTTTTCCTCTAGCTCCCCAATCTTGCTTTCTAACTCCCCAACGCGCTCCTCTAAATCGTTCACGTCTTCATCGTTCCCGTCTTCCAATGTGCGCTTCCCCTTGGGTGAATTACGATCCGTCCGGGCCCGCCTCGTTTATGAGTGTCGCACCATGCCCGTCCGCTCCGCCCACGTCTCCGCCGTTTTGCCCGTCGCTACTTCCAACATCGTGATGCACCCCTCCACCGGACAAACTAAGGAGCAAAGATTGCAGCCGACACACTCCGTCTCATCGACGCGGGGAATCCTCGCGAACGGCGTCGCGCCGTTTCCATGCGCTGGGTTGGCGTGCGAGTCGAGCTTGGGAATCAGCGTCACCGCAATGCTTGCCCGGGTGGCTGCCTCAACCGAAGCGGGCGTCGCGTGCAACTCGACGTGCCCATCCACCGGACCCGTTACTCGGTCAAGATGAATGCACTGGTGCGCTCCATCCCAGCATGCGACGTAGCACAGCTCGCAGCCAATACACTTCGCCTCATCGATGTGCGCGACGATTTTGTAACTGAGATTGAGATGTTTCCACTCCGTCACTTTCGGCACGACGAGTCCGCGAAAATCCTCAATGGACGAATAGCCCTTTTCACTCATCCAGTTCGAGAGACCATCCGCCATGTCGTCGACGATCCGGTAGCCGTAGTGCATGGCCGCCGTGCACACCTGCACTGTACCGCAGCCCAGCAGAATGAACTCCGCCGCATCTTTCCACGTTGCGATGCCGCCGATGCCCGAAATCGGCAGGCCCGCGGTTTCCGGGTCGCTCGCTACCTGCTGGACCATGTTCAACGCGATCGGCTTCACGGCCGGCCCGCAATAGCCTCCATGGGAACTCTTGCCGTCGACGTTCGGCCTGGGGGTGAGCGTGTCCAGATCGATGCTCGTAATCGAATTGATGGTATTGATCGCCGACACCGCATCCGCGCCGGCGCGCTTCGCCGCTCGCGCGATGACGCGAATGTCAGAAATGTTCGGGGTCAGCTTCACAATCACCGGCGTCCGCGCTTTCTCCTTCACCCACGCTGTGATCATCTCCGTGTACTCGGGCACCTGCCCGACGGCCGAGCCCATGCCCCGTTCGCTCATGCCATGAGGGCAGCCGAAGTTGAGCTCGAGCCCATCGGCGCCCGCGTCCTCGGCCTGCGCAACGATGGTGTGCCACGCCTCGCGTTTGGACTCGACCATCAGCGAGGCGATAACCGCGTTCTTCGGATACCGCCGCTTCACCTCCGCGATCTCGCGCAGATTCACTTCGAGCGGCCGGTCGCTGATCAACTCGATATTGTTGAACCCCATCATCCGCTGCCCGTTCCAGTCCACCGACGAGTAGCGCGACGAAACGTTCACGATGGGCTCGCCGATCGTCTTCCATACCGCGCCGCCCCATCCGGCATCGAAGGCGCGCATGATCTGCTCGCCGCAATTGGTCGGCGGCGCCGAGGCCAGCCAGAATGGATTCGGCGAACGAATACCGGCGAAGTTCACCGCGAGATCAGGCATCAGCGGCCTCCGCGTTCCTGAGCGCGACGCCGGCGAGTGCCTGAGCGATCGCCACGCCCGCCCGCTTACCGTCCGCTACAGCATCCACCACCTCACGGCCGCCGTTCACGCAATCGCCACCGGCAAAATACCTGGGATTCGAGGTCAGCCCCGTTGCCCGCTCCACGACCACGCGCCCATGACTCAGCTCGACACCTCGCACCGACGACAGCAGCTCCAGCACAGGCGATTGCCCGATTGCGTAGATGACCTGCTGGCATTCGAACTGAAAGTGAGTTCCCGGAACAGCGGCGAGGACTCCGTCGCTTCCTACGGTGGCCTGCGCGCATTCGAGCGAGCGGATCCCCGACGCATCCCCATGGATTCGCAGCGGCAGCACTCTCCACTGGAAGCGCACGCCTTCCTGCTTCGCGTGCTCGTATTCAAACGCAAAGGCCGACATGTGGTGCTCGCTGCGGCGGTAGAGAATGGCGACGTTCGCAGCGCCCAGGCGGCGCGCCGCATTGGCCGCGTCGATCGCCGTATTGCCGGCGCCGATGACCGCGACGCTCTCGGCAATCGGGGGCGGATCGGCAGTCTTGTAACGGGCGATGAACTCCAGCGCATCGATCACGTCGCGATGCTCGTCGCCGGGGATGCCGAGCCGCCGGGTCGCGCCCAGGCCGACGCCGATGAAGAGGCGATCGAACTCCCGCTCCAGTTCATCGAGGTCCTGCTGCGTCCGGATATCCACGCCGCAGCGAAACTCGACGCCCAGTCCGCGGATGAGTTCGATCTCCTCAAGACTGGCGCGCGCCGGCAGCTTGTACTCGGCCACGCCGTAGGTGTTCAGCCCACCCGGCAGGGCCCGGCGCTCAAACACCGTTACGTTGAATCCCCGTTGGCGCAACTCCGCCGCGCAAGCGAGCGATGCCGGACCCGCGCCGATGCACGCGATTTTCTCCGCGCGTGTTTGCTTTGATTTCATGGGCAGCTTGCCGCCGGCCCGCTGAAACGCGTCCATGGCAAATCTTTGCAACAGGGCAATCTCAATCGGCTTCCTGTTGTACCGGTGCAGGACGCAGGCGCCCTCGCAGAGCACCTCCACGGGACAGACTCGGGAACAGCTGGCGCCGAGGACGTTGGCATCGAGAATCGTGAGCGCGGAACCGCGCAGATTCTCACGCGCAATCTTGCCGATGAAGCGCGGCACATCGATGTGAGTAGGACAAGACCCCATGCAGGGTGCGTCGAAGCAGTTCAGGCAGCGATTGGCTTCGGCGATCGCCGCCTGCGCGGTCAGCGGAGGATGCAAATCCGCAAACCGCGCCGCTATCTCCGGAATTTCAGGAAGACTCGCCACCCCAGCCTCTCACGCGCTCGTCGTTCTTGCTTCCAGCGTTTCGCTAACAGCCTTTCGCTAACAGCTTCTCGCTCGCCTTTCGCTCGCCATTTGCTGGTTCCTGCTCGCGTCAGGGCTTAACAAGATCCCCATACATATCGGGCCGCCGATCCCGGAAGAACTGCCACGTCTTTCGCACCTCGGCGATCTTGTCGAGATCCAGATCCGCCGTGAGCACTTCATCTTTGTCGCGGGAAGCCTGGGCAAAAATCTGTCCTCGCGGATCGCAGAAATAGCTCTGGCCGTAAAACTCGCCAATGTTCCACGGCGCCTCGGTTCCAACGCGATTGATCGCGCCTACGAAGTATCCATTGGCGGCAGCGTGCGCCGGCTGCTCCAGCTTCCACAGATACTCACTTAGGCCGGCAACGGTCGCGGAGGGATTGAAAACAATTTCCGCTCCATTCAGGCCCAGGGCCCGAGCGCCTTCCGGAAAATGCCGGTCATAGCAGATGTACACGCCAATTTTGCAGAAACCGAGGTCGAATACCGGATACCCCAGGTTACCAGGGCGAAAGTAAAACTTTTCCCAAAAACCCGGCGCAACATGGGGAATATGCGTTTTGCGATACTTCCCCAGATATTCGCCGCCGCGCCCAATCACCGCCGCCGTGTTGTAGTAGACGCCCTCGTTTTCGACCTCATAGATTGGGACGACCAGTGCGATGCCCAGCTCCTTCGCGAGGCCCTGCATCAGCCTGACGGTTGGACCGTCGGGGATCGGCTCGGTGGAGTCGTACCAGCGCGCGGTCTGCTCGGCGCAGAAATACGGCCCGTAAAAAATTTCCTGCAAACATACAATCTGCGCGCCTTCGCCGGCCGCCTGGCGAATCATACCGAGGTGCTTGTCGATCATGGCCCTTTTAATCTCGGCCAGTGACTTCTCGGCTGGCTCCACGTTCGTAGCCTGGATCAGCGAACATCGAACCACACGCGCCATCAGTCAGAACCCCTTTTCAGTAAGGACCCAATGCGCCCCCAAAAGCACAGGGGCATTGAAATGCGGCAGCGGACGTCGAGCAGGGAACCCTCAGTCTACAGCGTGTTTCGCAGGCGGGCCAGTAGCTTCTAAGGGTCGCCGCGCAGCGAATCCACGACCGAACGCTGGGAATCACTAAAAGCGCCTGTGGGCTGTGGGCCGCCCCAGCCTTCCGCGCGCCCGAGCCGCTTGTTATACTTTTAGGGTTGGCTTCCGTGCGGAAGTGGTGAAATTGGCAGACACACCATCTTGAGGGGGTGGCGCCCAAAAGGCATGGGGGTTCAAGTCCCCCCTTCCGCACCAAAATTCTCAGCCTGAGTGTCTCCGGGCGCGCCCCGAGGTTCGAAAAAAGTCGTGATCATTCTCGTTACAACTATCCACGTGATCGTTTGCCTGTTGCTCATCGTCGTCGTGCTGCTGCAGCAGGGCAAGAGCGCCGACCTGGCCGCCGCGTTCGGCGGGCAGGGTTCGCAGACTGCGTTCGGGCCGCGCTCGGCCGCCAATCTGCTCACCAAATCCACCGCCTGGCTGGCCGGCATCCTGATCGTCACTTCCATCACACTGACGGTTCTGCTGCAGCATCAGGTTACGCACAGGCACTCGGTGCTCTCCGGGGCCAGCACTTCGCAAACCACTCCGAAGAGCAAGTGAGTCGAGCCTTTTTGTGATCCTCTTGTGATCCTTGAAACTTTTCCCGTCGGCCCGCTCCAGTGCAACTGCACCATTCTCGGCGATGAGGCCACGAGCGAAGCCATGGTCGTCGATCCCGGGGACAACATCCCTCAGATTCTGGCCTTCCTCGCCCGGCGCAAACTCACCCTAAAGCAAATCGTCGTCACCCACGGTCACATCGATCACGTCGGTGGAGCGGCGCGCCTGAAGAAAGCCACGGGTGCCCCCATTTTGCTCAACCAGAACGACCTCCCCCAGCTTGCGATGATGGACGAGCAGGCCGCGTGGCTGGGCGTTGCGCCGCCGGAAATTGTGCCGCCGGATGAGAGCGCAGAGGAGGGCGCAATGATCGGCATCGCTGGACACACGGCGCGTATTCTGCACACTCCGGGACACACGGAGGGGAGCATCTGCCTGCACTTTGCGCCGGAGAATCTGCTGCTCGCCGGCGATACGCTGTTTGCGGGATCAATCGGCCGAACGGATTTGCCGGGCGGAGACGGCCGGAAGATTCTGCGATCACTGCACGACCGGCTGCTCATCCTCCCGGGAGAGACGCGCGTTATCCCAGGACATGGACCGGAAACCACGATTGGGGAAGAACGCGAATCGAACCCCTGGCTCCGGGCCGGCGTCCGATTGTAGTCGCACAGGTCCGCGCCATCCTGGTGCGTGTTCCGATTTGTCAATTGGCTGCTTGTATCATCGAACAATGACTCAGCTGGAAGCGCTTTACCGCTACGAAGGCCGTCCCACCGAAACCGCGATGACCGCTCTCGGCAATCTGCGCGAGGTCTATGGCATTCGGCGCATCAAGGTCGATGAGGAATGGAAGACGGTCCGCGTTGAGTACGACGCCACGCGCCTCAACGGGCCGACTGTCTTCCAGATGCTGCGACAGACTGGCCTTGCGGTCGTGGAAGGGCTGCCCCTCATCCCGCCCCAGGAAGCTACACCGGCGGTCGCCGCCGAACCCGCCAAATAGTCCCGCACCGACTGCCGAAGCCGCTCACCAAAGCGCCAGCACTGCGTCAGGCGTACTCGCGCGCGAAATCACTTTGATTGCAGGGGCACCAATACCGAAAAAGGAGTTGCTGTCCAGCCTCAGCACAACGGAACCACAAGGCAGACCAGCCCGGTGAGCCCATTTTTGGCCGGCTCCGATCTACTTCGTGGATGATCATCGATTCCGCGCATGAGATTGGCGTGCGATTGTTCGCAGATCGGGAAGAATATCTCCGAAAGCGCGGGGTTCGGCCGAACGCGTTCCCAGGGCGAAGTAGGCCTTGCGATAGAGCGGGTACAGTTGTTCGTACACTTCGATCGCCGCCGGTTGCGGCGTGAACACCTTGTGTTGCGGGCAGAGACGGGCCTGGGCTTCTTCGATGCTCGCGAAAGCCTTCGCGGCGAGCATGGCGAAGATTCCCGAACCGAGGCTGGTTGGAACGTCGGACGGCACGAGCACGGGTTTGCCAAGGACGTTGGCATAGACCTGGTTCAGCACTGGGTTGTTCTGCGGAACGCCGCCAGCGTTGATGATGCGGTGGACCGGGACACCGTGTTCGGCCATGCGCTCCAGAATGATGCGGGTGTGAAAGGCCGTTCCTTCGATCGCGCCGAAGAGCTCGTCCTGCGCGGTGTGGAGAAGGTTCCAGCCGAAGGTGACGCCGCCGAGTTCCGGATTGACGAGGACAGTTCGGTCGCCGTTGTCCCAGGAGAGGCGCAAGAGGCCGGTTTGCCCGGCACGATACTGATCCAGTCCCTTCGACAACTCCGCAACCTTTGTGCCGGCGCGTTTGGCGATGGCTTCGAAGATGTCGCCGGTGGCCGATAAGCCGGCTTCGATGCCGGTGTATTGCGGATGGACGCTACCGGGGACGATTCCGCAGACGCCGGGAATCAGGGTTGCGTCTTTCGACATGGCGATGATGCAGGTCGAAGTGCCGACGACGTTGACGACGTCGCCTTCGCGGCAGCCTGCGCCGAGGGCGTCCCAATGTGCGTCGAAGGCTCCGACGGGAACGGGAATGCCGGTGGGGAGGCCGAGTTTTTCGGCCCACTCCGGCGCGAGGCGGCCAGCCAGATGGTCGGAGGTGCGGTAGTCGCCGGCGAGCTTGTCGCGGATTCCATCGAGGAGCGGGTCGACTTTCGAGAGAAAGGACTGCGGCGGCAGGCCGTCCCACTTCGGGTTCCACATCCATTTGTGGCCCATGGCACAGACACTGCGTTTCGCCTGTTTCGGGTCGGCGATTCCGCAGAGGGTTGCGGCGACCATGTCGCAGTGTTCGAAAGCCGAGGCTAGCTGGTTGCGTTGGTCCGGGTTGTGGCGGAGCCAGTGGAGCAGCTTGGCGAAGCCCCATTCGTGCGAGTAGACGCCGCCGCACCACTGGATGGCTTCGATACGTTCGCTGTGAGCGAGGGCGGTGATTTCCTGGGCTTCGGCTTTGGCGCGGTGATCGCACCAGAGGTAGTAGTCGCCGAGGGGCTGCATGTGGGCGTCGACGGGGAGGACACTCGATCCGGTTGTGTCGAGGGCGATGGCTTCGATTTGATCGCCGCGGATTCCGGCTGATTGGACGGCCTCCTTTGTTGCTTCGGCGAGGGCGCGCATGTGATCGGCGTGGGACTGCGTGGCGAAGTCCGGATCTTCGCGTCTGCGATGCAGCGGATAGTTTGCGGTTGCGGTGCTGAGGCGGGCGCGTTCACTGTCGATGATCGAGACGCGGACGGTCAGGGTTCCGAAATCGACTCCTGCGACGATGGCCATCGTTGCAAGGATATTCGATTTGCCCACAAGTCAGGGCATAGAGGAGAATTGTTGGCCACCCCATGGGGGTGGTGTGGGGGGTGGTGATTGATTCGAAAGAGGTTGGTTGGGGAGGTACGGTGGTACCTTCTGGCAGGGTCTTGATAGCGGGGCAGATGGCTCACGAGCTCGAGTGATTCATTCGCACTTGTGAATGAATCATTGACACTTGCGATGGGGATACATGATTGAAAGTGAGTCAGATGCGTGGCGCGTGCGAATGAGTCATTGGGAAGTGTCAGGGTACAGAGCACGGAGCGCAGGGCACAGCTCGGGTCGTGCGGGAGGGTAGGTTGCTGCGCACCGGGGGTATCTGGCCGGACTGGGCTGGTTTTCGCGGCATAAGCCTCGTGTGCCAAAACCTGGTGTGACATAGCTTCCCACCTCCTCCCTTCCAAAGCTAAAAAGCCGCCAAGATGGCGGCTTTTTCTTTTCTTAGTCTATAAGTTCAGAATAGCAGGTTTGGAGAATAAACCTGCCAACTTTGTTGGCGTGGAAGGCCCCATCAATCAATGGTTGTTACTTTGGGTAAGTGGTGGAAAGTTGACGAGGAGGGAGAAGGATAGGGATAGGGAGATAGGGAGAGGGAGAGGGAGGGATAGGGAATAGGGAATAGGGAATAGGGAATAGGGAATAGGGAATAGGGAATAGGGAGAGGGGATAGGGAATAGGGAATAGAGGGAATAGGGAATAGGGAAGAGGGAGAGGGAAGAGGGAGAGGGAGAGGGAGAGGGAAGAGGGAGAGGGAGAGGGAGAGGGAGAGGGAAGAGGGAGAGGGGAGAGGGGAAGAGGGAGAGGGAGAGGGGAGAGGGAAGAGGGAGAGGGAAGAGGGAAGAGGGGAGAGGGAGAGGGAAGAGGGAGATAGGGAGAGGGAAGAGAATAGGAAGGAGGTAGGGAAGGGAAGGGAATAGGGAATAGGGAATAGGGAATAGGGAATAGGGAATAGGGAGGGAATAGGGAATAGGGAAGGGAATAGGGAATAGGGAATAGGGAATAGGGAATAGGCAATAGGGAATAGGGGATAACGAGTGATGGCCCGTTGGTTTTGCGTTTGGGTTACTTGCGGGGGGTTGACCGGCGTGTCACGGAACGAAAATTGGGGGCGGTCTATCTTCGGGGTTAAACGGTCGGGTTGTTACGGGGAGGTCGCCGGAAATTTATTGTTGAGAATCGGATTCTGGCTCGGTTATCTGGTGGCTCAGCCTTTTTACCTTTTGCAGGACTCACTGTTCTTCTTGTTTGCGTCAAGGCGGGGTCCTGAGCAGTATAGGCCAGGCAGTGCTTTACTGGCGCGACGGCACTGCCGTGTTTTGGCGGCCTCGCGCGGCAGGTGATTCATGCCGATTTGCGCCGTCCCCCCCGACGGATTGGCGTGGTTCTCAAGGAGTGTGATCCGTGAAAGGTTCGCTGACAATCCGTTCCCTGGCGCGGTGCCGAACATCCCGCTGTTGCAACCATTTCCCGGAGCCCCAAAAGGGTTGTGGGGAACGGGTGCGGCACCTTAAGCCCTCTCGCGGTTTGCTGATCCTCGTGGCGGCGAGCGCAGCCGCTTTTCTTTCGCCGAGCAGCCTGGCACAGCAGATGTACACGGGCGGCCACCAGGCTCGACCACTGGTGACCCAGCCCATCGACGAAGGCAAGCTGATGGTTCTGCGCGGCAACACGCCGGCAGTTGCGAATGCAAAGAACGACCGCGGCGCGGTGCCGGACTCCATGCCCGTCAACGAATTGACGCTGGTGCTCCAGCGGCCTCCGGAACTCGAGCAGGCGCTGGAGAGCCGGATCGACGCGATGGGCCGCCCCGGCTCGCCGGTCTACCACAAATGGCTCACCGCGCAGCAAATCGGCGAGCAGTATGGCCCGTCGCAGCAGGATGTGGAGACGACCACCCAATGGCTGGAATCCCAGGGCTTCACGCTGAAGGGCGTGCTGTCCAGCGGCATGGGCATTGTCTTCTCCGGCAACGCCGGCCAGGTAAAGCAGGCCTTCCATACCGAGCTGCATTATCTCGACGTCAACGGCCAGCAGCAATTCGCCAACGTGAGCGACCGGGAAATTCCCGCGGCGTTGGCGGGGCTGGTGGTGGGCGTCAGCAAGCTGAACGATTTTCGTCCGCTCCCGCGGCCGCTCCCGAACCTGCGCCCAAACGTGAATCCGAGCTGGCACTCGAACCCAAATTCAAATCAGGGGCCGCAGCCAAAATTCAACGAGACCTACGACGGCCGCCTGCTCGGTCCAGCCGACGTGGCGACGATCTACAACATCAATCCCGTGCACGCCAACGGGTACACAGGAGCGGGTCAGACCATCGCGGTGGTTGGGTTCAGCGGCCTGCTGCATACCACCGACATCACACAGTTCCGCAGCATGTTCGGACTGACGGGCGGATCGTGGACGACCGTGCAGGTGCCCGGGACCTATACGTGTACTGACCCGGGACTGACTCAATTGGGATATGAAGAAGAAGCGGCTCTCGATTCGGAATGGGCGGGCGCTGAAGCTCCAGGAGCAGCCGTCGAGCTGGTCGCGTGCGCCAATCTTACGGCGGAAACGGAGGTGCAGGATATTGCGGATCTGGCGACACCGCCGAAGATCATTACCACCAGCATCAGCGATGGATGCGAAAGCCAGGTTGGCTCAGCGGGATTGCAGTTCATCGTTACTGTGTTCCAGCAGGCCGCGGCCGAGGGCATTTCCATCTTCGACGCGACCAGCGACAGTGGTGCGGACGTGTGCGACCAGGGGTTGCCGGCCGCGGTCAGTGGCATCCAGGCCGACAGCGCGGCATCGACACCCTATGACGTAGCGGTCGGCGGCCTGGACTTCAGCGATTACTACACGGCGTCCCAGGGCGGGGCGCCAGAGTCGACGTACTGGTCTGCGACCAACAACTCCACCACCATGGGCTCGGCGCTCTCCTACATCCCGGAGATGACGTGGAACAGTTCCTGCGCCAGCGAGCTGATCTACAAAGAGCATGGTTACACCCAAAGCTATGGGTCGACCGGATTTTGCAATACCGCAACGGCGGCCGACAATTACCTGCAGAACACGTATGCCGGTGGGGGCGCGCCAAGTTCCTTCTCCAAACAGCCGGCCTGGCAGAGCGCGCTGGGAGTTCCGACTGCGGACCCCGCGAGCGGGTCTCTCTCAACCAATCCACGTTATCTGCCCGACATCGCCTTCTTCGGAGGCAGCGCCGGCGATCATGCCTTTGCGTTTTGCCTGACCGACAACACCGGCATCAGTTCGTGCAGCGCCTCGAGCATCGTGGAGGGCGGTGGTACGTCCTTTACCGCCCCCATGATGGCGGGGATTCAGGCGCTCATCAACCAGGCGGAGGGTGGTGGCGCCCAGGGGAATCCGAACCCGATCTTCTACGCCCTGGCCGGAACCGAGTACGGTTCGGCGGGATCGAGCGCGTGCAATTCGTCGCTGGGAACGAGCGCATCGAGCGCGTGCATCTTCTACGACATCACCCTGGGCGATAAGGCCGATATTCTGTGGCGGAACAGCACGAGCGGGGATGTTTATATCTGGCTGATGAACGGGATCTCGATTGCTAACCAGGGGGGCTTGGGGGATATTACGTCGGACTAGGTGATTAGCCCGCTGGTGTCTCCGTAGTTGCTCCCAAATGAGGCACATCGGGATGCGAGAACTTCGCTGGACAAAGCGGTGCGGTGCGCGTACAGTCGTAGATGAGCTGGTTACTACACCTCCTCCTCGTTTCAGGTCTCCTGAACTAAGTCAGCCCATCTGAAGTTCTCCCTTCTTAGCTAACAATGGCCTCTTAAGGAGGACCTATGTTCGCACGCAATGTATCTGTTCATCTGAAGTCCAATATGCTTTCCGAGTACGGCCACGTATTTGAGAGCCAGGTTCTGCCCTTACTGCGGAAACAGAAGGGGTTCAGGGACGAAATCACGATCGCCAGCTCGAACGGGCAGGAAGTGACGGCCATCAGTCTTTGGGACAACAAGGCGGATGCGGAAGCCTACAACACCGGCACCTATCCGGAAGTGTTGAAGAGCTTCTCTAAAGTGATCGACGGAACGCCGCGGGTACAGACGTGCGAGGTTGTTAACTCGACCTTCCACAAGATCGCTGTTCCCGTACACGCGTAAGAACCCAGAGCCTGCGTTGTGGGAGGCGGTCACGCTCACCTCCCCGGCCGCTCCCCGCGGCCGCTAGACAGCTACAATTCGCCGGATGGTGACAATTCACGCCTTGTCCCGGTGACCGTAATCTTCCAATTGCGCATATCCATTACCATCCTTAAAGGGCAATTTCTGCCCGGAGGATCGTTTTGAATCGTCGCCGCACATTGGCATTTCTGATCGCACTTCTCATTGGCGTCGCACCCCTGCTTCGCGGTGCTGACACCGAGACTTCCGTTACCCGCGCGACTTTCCCGAATGGGATGCGGGTGGTGATTATCCGGAACACGCTGGCGCCGGTGGTGACGGTCGAAGCCAACTTCATCGTGGGGGGCGACGAGACGCCGGAAGGCTTTCCCGGCATGGCGCACGCGCAGGAACACATGGCGTTTCGCGGCTGCAAGGGGATGACGGCGGACCAGACCTCGGCCATATTTGCGCTGATGGGCGGCGACAATAACGCGGACACGCAGCAGAACATCACGCAGTATTTTGAGACGGTGCCGTCGGCCGACGTCGATGTGGCGCTGGAGGCGGAGGCGGCGTGCGTGCGGGGAATGGATGACACGCAGGCGGAGTGGGATCAGGAGCGCGGGGCGATTGAGCAGGAGGTTGCGCGGGATCTTTCGAATCCGACGTACAAGTTTGTGGACCGGCTGAACGAGGATATGTTCGCGGGCACGCCCTATGCGCACGATGCGCTGGGGACACGGCCTTCATTCGATAAGACGACGGGGGCGATGCTGAAGGAGTTCGCGGACAAGTGGTACACGTCGTCGAACATGATCCTGGTGGTGGTAGGCGATGTGGAGCCAGCGGCGACGCTTGAGAAGATTCGGCATCTTTACGGCGATATACCGAGCCACGCGCTGCCGCCGCATCCGGCTATCGATTTGCAGCCGGTGAAGCCGGAGACGTTCACGCTGGACAGCAATTTGCCTTATGTTCTTGGGTTCATCGCGTGGCGTATGCCGGGGACGGACTCGCCGGACTATGCGGCCTTGCAGATTCTGGCGGATGTGCTGGCCAGCCAGCGCGGCGATATTTACGGGATGGTGCCGGCGGGAAAGGCGCTGGCGGCGGAGTTTGGACTGGCGGAGTCTTATCCGAAGGCCAGCGTGGGGTATGGCGTGGTGGCTCTGCCGGCGGGGCAGGATGCGACGGCTCCGCTGGAGGAGCTGCGGGGCATCGTGAACAAGTACGCTGCGAATGGGGTGCCGGAAGACCTGGTGGACGCGGCGAAGCGCGCGGAAATCGCGCAGGCGGAGTTCCAGAGGAATTCGATTCCGGACCTGGCGGCGGTGTGGTCGCAGGCGCTGGCGGCGGAGGGGCGCACTTCGCCGGATGAGGACGTGGATGCGATCCGCAAGGTGACGCTGGCGGATGTAAACCGCGTGGCGAAGCAGTACTTGCTGAATGCCGCTACGATTACGGCGACGCTGAAGCCTGCGCCGAATGGGGAGGCGGTCGCGGAGAAGGGATTCGGAGGAGCGGAAAAGACGACGTCGGCGCCGACTAAGCCGGTGACGCTGCCGGACTGGGCGGCGAAGGAACTGGGCGAGTTGCAGGTGCCGTCGAATTTCATTTCTGTTTCAGACACGAAGCTGCCGAATGGGATACGCCTGATCGTGCGCACGGATACGACGAGCCCGACCGTTACGGTGCTGGGCGGGGTGAAGCACGACGGCGATCTGCAGACGCCGCCGAGCCAGGAGGGAGTGGGCGATGTGCTGGATCAGCTCTACTCCTATGGGACGACGACGCTCGATCGGATTGCGTACCAGAAAGCGCTCGACGACATTGCGGCGAACGAGAGCGCGGGGTACAGCTTCTCAGTGAAGGTGCTGAAGGAGTATTTTTCGCGCGGGGTGCAATTGCTGGCGGATGACGAGCTGCACCCGGCTCTGCCGGAGCAGGCTTTCAAGATCACGCAACAGCAGACGGCGCAGTTTGTGGCGGGAAATCTGCAGAGCCCTGGCTATCGGACTTCGCGGGCGCTGGACAAGGCATTGCTGCCTGCGGGCGATCCGGAACTGCGCGAGGTTACGCCAGCCACAGTGACGAAGCTGACGCTCGATGAGGTGAAGCAGTATCACGATGCGACGATCCGTCCTGACCTGACGACCATTGTGGTGATCGGCGATGTGACGCCGGCGGAGGCGCGGGCGGTGATTGAGAAATGGTTTGGGGACTGGAAGGCGGAGGGAGAAAAGCCGAAGACGACGCTGCCGGCGGTTCCGGTGAATAAGTCTTCAGCGGCGACGGTTCCTGACGCGCAGGCGGTGCAGGATTCGGTGACACTGGCGGAGCAGATCGACATCAGCCGCTTTGATCCGGATTACTATCCGCTGCAGTTGGGAAATCATGTGCTGGGGGGCGGTTTCTACGCGACGCGGCTTTATCACGATCTGCGGCAGGTGGCGGGATACGTTTATAACGTCGATGCTTCCCTGGGAGCATCGGAGACGCGGGCAAGCTATTCGGTGAACTACGGGTGCGATCCGCCGAATGTGTCGAAGGCGAAAGCGCTGATTATTCGCGATCTGGAACAGATGCGCACGCAGGATGTATCTGACGCTGAGCTGCATCAGGCGAAGGCGTTGTTGCTGCGCTCGATTCCTTTGGGCGAGGCCAGCGAAGAGGCGGTTGCGGGAGGATTGCTGGGGCGGGCGGAGATCGGACTGCCGCTGGATGAGCCGATTGTGGCGGCGAAGAAATATTCGGCGCTGACGGCGGACGATGTGAAGGCGGCGTTTGCGAAGCACATCCAGCCGGAGAATCTGGTGCAGATAGTGCGAGGGCCGGCTCCGCAGTAACCGGGTTTAGAAGGTCAGGCTGAGAAGGTCTCGCTCAGGCGGATTCTTTTGAGCCAAAATGGTGGCGGCGCAGCTGGAACAATACGAGAGCCAGGAGCAGGCTTCCGTAGGTGCGGTGATGACAGTAACGGCAGCGCATCGGATACCGGAGGATGGCGAGGTGCTCGAGGTCGCGCAGGCGGAGGCTGGAGAGGCGGAATTCCGTCGCTCTGCAACGAGTGCAAACCATGGTGGCAATACGATACGAGGATGGTGTGGGGAAGTCCAGGTCCTGGTCTCAATAGATCGCTGAAGGGCTTTGGCAGGCTGCTTCAGGGGGGGCTCCCACGGCTTCGGTAGTTTATGAGGCCCGTTCCGCAGTCCCACGGAAGAGCTAGTACGGCGGGACCGATTCCATTGTAGTTTATGGGAAGCTTTGTTCAGGCGGAGTAATTATGGTTTGGGATGTAACTTTCAGCTGCGATATCTGCGGCAGGAAGAAAGCGGACGCGAATCACTGGTGGATGTTTATGCTGGGGGACGTTCCCTGCTTCGACGAAGGACAGCCCAGCCAGCGCTTCACGCTTCTGCCGTGGAACTTCGCGGAGAGCCGCCGACCCGAGATGCGGCATTTGTGCGGTCAGGGATGCGCGATGCAGGCCCTTGAGCGGTTCATGACGAACCAGGCCATCGAAGGGGTCGAAAAGGACTGACGCACAGACCCGGCGCCGCGGCAGGCGGGGCCCAGGGGATATGGCAAGAAGGTGATAGGTGGCGGTAGACCGGTGTTTGTTTGTTGGCGAGTTAGTTATATAGATACAAGTATCCGGGCGAACTTTCTGCCCGCACGCCCGCTTTTTCATCGTAAGATAAATCCGCGATGATCCGCAAAATGATCCGGTTTCTGGGGAGCGTACTTTCCGGATCCCCTCATGAAGAAGAGGAACCTTGTCCCGCCCTGGTTTTATTACTGGGGTCGCCGGTTGAACTAACCCGGGAGAAGGCGCTGGAGCTGGCAACGCAGGCGTGGGGCGGACCGGAAGCCCCGGCATCGGTTGCGAGGCGGGCGCGCATGGGCAGGTGGCTGGTTCGAGTTTCGGACGTGCTGTTCGGCCTTCGCGCGGGGCGCTCGCCCTATCGAGGACCGGGTCCCGAGCCTAACCAGGTCCGTCAGCGGGCATGGGACCGTCACAAAGGGTGGCTGGCCGTGGATTTTCCTCATGGGCCGAAGATGCCGGAGTCCGAGTGGCCTTCCTGTTACAAGCTTCTTTTTCTGATGGCGAGCACGCTGTGGGACGAGAACTGTGTGGGTCTGTATCTTCCCGTGCAGGGCGTTACGATTCCTAATATGGGCGACCTGATCGGCAGCATTCGGTGGGCCGGAAACAACGGCACACCACTGCCGTTTCTGCACGAGCCGGAGGAACGCCAGGCTTAGGGTGAATGATGGATTGGGCTGCGAGCTAACGCAGCAGTTCTTCAAGCGTCAGACTCAGCTCGGTCTTGTCATCGCGGTACTTGACGATGACGGGTGTATAGACGCTGAGGTTCCACTCCTTCGCATTGCCTTTGGAGACCGCTCGCGCGCCGGGGACGACGACCGCGCCTTCGGGAATGATGAGGGGCGTGTCGCCTTCGGCACGCAGTACCTCGCCGCGAACGATGTCGTAGACGGGGGTTCCGCGGGTGAGGATGGTTCCGGCCGCCAGCACGGCACGCCTGCGCACGATGGTTCCTTCGTAGACACCGCAGTTGCCGCCGACGAGTACGTCATCCTCGAGGATGACGGGGTTGGCGTTCACGGGCTCAAGGACGCCGCCGATCTGAGCGGCTGCGCTGAGGTGGACCCGCTTGCCGATCTGGGCGCAGCTGCCGACCAAGGCGTGGGAGTCGATCAGGGCGCCCTCATCGACCCAGGCGCCGGTGTTGACATACATGGGGGGGACGGCGATGACCCCGCGGGCGAGGAAGGCTCCGGCGCGGACGGACGATCCGCCGGCGACAATGCGGATACCCTGCTCCGGCGTGAAGCGGCGCGCGGGGAAGGTGTGCTTGTCGACGAAGGAGAGGCCGTCGCCGGAGGACTCCAAAACGCCGATGCGAAAGCCGAGCAGGATACCCTGCTTGACCCATGCGTTGACGCGCCAGCCGGTGGCAGCGGCGGGGTCTGGCTCGGCGGCGCGCACCAAGCCGGCCTCGAGGGCGAGACGGAGCTCGAGGAAAGCTTCCATGGCGGCGCGGTTACCGACGGGATCGGCGCCGGGCGAGGTGAATTGTTCCAGTTTTTCGCGGATGATTGCGCTCTGACTCGGCATGCTTGTCAGTTCAGAATAGACCGGCTGGTTAATCGGCGTCCGGTGACGGCGGGGGTGGGTAGTGTCCTTTTGGTGGTTGCTGGCTATGAGCGAGATTTAGGCCGGTGCACCGCAAGTGCTGCGGCCTTCTCTTCACGCTCTTTTTTCTGCTCAACTTTGCCAATCACGAAGACCGCGACCAGAGACGCAAGGCTCGTGACAATCGCCGCGAATCCCCAGCCGTCTTTCCCGGTAGCCATCAGGTAGGCGCCTAGTAGGATCACCGACATAGCGAGGATGAACGCCCTGAGGCTCCCAGTTTTCTGGTTCGCCAGATTTCCGTCAACAACTTTTGATTCCAGAGATTCGCGATGCACGCTTTGCGGCTCGGCCATCGAGAGGATTCGCTCAGCGCCGCCTGGAATGATCTCGTTGTAACGGGCGAGAATCTCAGGGGGCGGCAGAGGGCCGGAAAAGGAACTATATTCGGCCCGCATGGCGAGGGTATGCGCTTGTTCGGAAGCACCCAAGTTTGGGGGTGGAGGGATCAGCTTTTTGGGTTTATAGCGCTTGCCGCCCACGGATTTTACGCTGCTGTGGTTTCTGCCTCTACTTCGGCTTCGCACACGGATGCAGCATCGCCGATGTCCTGACCGATGACCAGCCAGTCCGCAGCGAGGGCCTTGGCGTCAGCTTCAGCAGGGGTATCGCTGATGTTGTAATCATCCAGCACTGACCACAGGTCCAGGCTGCGAGCCGCCCCCGAAAGAAACGAGGGTTGGGCGAAGAGAAAATCGGATTGTACCTTTCTGCCCATGTACTCCCTTTTTAGCCTTATCGGCAATTCTTCTGCTGGTTATAGGATGAAGTTGCCGTATAAACGTTTCGCCGGACGACAGGTCATTTCATCTTCACGCAACGGGGAATTGCGGATTTCAGACGCAGCAAGTATGGGTCCACGCACGTGCCAAAGCCTACCAGAATCAAGAGAAGTTTCCGAAAACTGAGGTACCGTTTACCATGTTAACGACTCCTCGATACTCCCGACGCGATCTGCAACTCCGCTCTCCATAGCAGGCGTGACGCGCAGAGTTTGTGAATCCTGCAGAAGTTGTAGTACGCAAACCACAGAGAATAGGAGGCTTCCAAGTTCTCCCACCTCTTACTGAAGCCATTCGTCAACCGCGTCATGGGCGCATTCCCATTCGGATGCTTAAATTCTGGCGTTCCACGTGCGAAGTGCAAACGCCTGCGGGATCAGGTTTGCCGATGACTGGGACCAGCTCCGTGCTGATGACTTCGCCGGGGCTGTACCGATGCTCACCGTCACGCGGAGCACCGTACACCTTGATGATCTGCGCGCAGTCCACACGATCCTGAAGAGTTAGCCCAATGGCGGTAGCGTATGCCTGGAACCCATCGGTGCTGAGCTGGAATCTCGCGTTTGACGTGGCATACCGCAGTTTGCCCAGGAACGCTTCTGTGTCTACTCGGTTGCGCCGCCCAAGATGGAATGCAAGTATCAGCTTCGTGGTGCGCTCCATCGCCACAAAGCAATACGCGGTGGTGGGAATTCAGTGCCTTATGACGCGCGTTTTTCGCGCCGGCCCCAGAAGAGGTCGTCAAGGTCCCTTGAAGAGATGAAGGGATCCGTCGTGGCGTCGGCTTTATGCTGCGCCAGTTCCGTGCCGGTCTTGTTCTGCGATGGGGCTATTTCGAAGGAGTATAAGGTTCTGCCGTTCTCTGAGGTCACGTCGACATTCGTGCTGGCCAGCCAGGATTCGTTCGCCATGAAATACCTCCAGCTACTTGCAGAAACTCCATTACATGCGCTGGCACATGTGTAAATCAAGTGGATAACAGAGACCCAATAAACGATAGTCGTCGGTGGGGGGATCGGTGCCGGGACATGGCGAGATTTGGGCAAGATTCCTGAGATCGATATTCTGTCTGCTGGTCATCCTTTTTGTTTGCAGGTAATGGTTTGGGGCGTTCTACGCGATCTGGCGAGGTTCAAGGTGAGCTTGCTCTGATTGAGGCCATCCGGCGACGTGCGCCGTCGGCCTATGGTGCGGTACGGCTGGGCATCGGAGACGATTGCGCGGTATTGCGGCCGAAGGCGGGGCACGAAATCTGCGTGACGACGGATTTTTCGCTGGAGGGCCGGCATTTTCGCCGGGAATGGCATTCGCCGGAATCGGTGGGTCATCGCTGCCTCGCGCGGGGACTCAGCGATCTGGCGGCCATGGGCGCGGAACCTCTGGGGGTGTTTTTGTCGGTGGCTGTTCCTCGTAGCCTGGCTGGCCGGTGGGTGGAGCGGTTCTTCGACGGATTTTTGGCGCTGGCGAGGAAGCAGGGGGTATCGCTTGCCGGGGGAGATACGGCGGAGTCGCCGACGGTCACCGTTGGGCGCGAGGGCGGGCGCGAGGGTTTGATTGCGGCCGATATTGTGGCGGTGGGGCAGATTCCACGGGGTGGTGCTGTGCTGCGGTCCGGCGCACGGCCTGGCGATGTTGTTTATGTGACGGGGGCGCTGGGGGGCGCCGCGGCTGATCTGCAGGCCGTGGCGAAGAATCCCAGGAAGTTTTCGAAGCTTACTGGTGGCCAGGGGGAGCATCCCCATTTTTTTCCGCAACCGCGCGTTGCGGTGGGTCGCCGGCTGCGCAAGCTGGTTCACGCCATGATCGACATCAGCGACGGGCTCTCGACCGATCTTACCCATCTGTGCCGGTCTTCCGATGTGGCGGCGAGCATCGATGAGGCTGCACTGCCGATTCATCCGCTGGCGGCGGAGTCGGATTCCGGGCTGGAGCTGGCGCTGCACGGGGGCGAAGATTATGAGCTGCTGTTCGCGGCTTCGCCCGACGTTCGAATCCCGCGCAGACTGGCTGGGGTAGCGATCAGCAAAATTGGGGTGATGCGCAAGGCGAGCCGGGGTCAGCCGCTGATTGCTCTGAAGGGCAACGATGGACGCCACATTTCTGTCGAGCCTGGCGGGTGGGAGCATTTCCGGTAGGCGTCAAATTGCGAGTTCTCAGCATTTGGCAACGCTTGCGCCGGCTTTTCTGCATCGTAGAGAGCACAGGCTGGGGTTACCAGAAACGCGGATTATGAAAAAGGGGCGCTCGAAGAATGGCTCTGCGCCGGTTCCGTTCGCTGGAAAATTTATTTGTGGTCAGGAGTCTGTTTGAATGGAAACGGCATAGCACGCGGAATTCTTATCGTCGACGACGACCGGGCGATCACCGAGACGCTGGCGGTTATTTTCTCGAGGCATGGGTATGAGGTACGTTGCGCCCATTCCGCGGAGGAGGCGATCGAGACGATTGCGGGCTGGGAACCGGACCTTGCGATCCTCGATGTGATGCTCCCCTGCATGAACGGAATCGAACTGGCGATGGTCCTGAGAGCAAACTGGCGGCACTGCCGGGCGGTACTGTTTTCGGGTCATGCCGCCACGCAGGCGCTTATGGAAGAGGCGGCGAAGAAGGGCAATGTGTTCGAGATCCTGGCGAAGCCGGTACATCCTTTGTTTCTGCTGGATTATGTTGCGAGCCTGTTCGCGGAGGGCGCGAAGGCAGGGGTGTAGGCGACCTTGACCGGCCCTGGCTCCACGTGCCGACTTGCTGGTTCATGAAGCCGGGGTTGAAGGCCCCGGTTCTCCTCCTCGGAAAACCGGGACCATCGTGTAACAGACAGACCTGTAAGCCGGATTCTGTCGAGGACGGCCATTCCTCTAGGCGCCGCATTGCTGCGGGCGCTCCGGCGTTCTCCGAAGAGAAAGCCATTAGCGACCTACCCGGAACTTTCGCCCGGTGAGGACTTGCGTCCTCACGGGGCGCCTCGCCGAGGCTGCCGCGCCGGGCCGGCGCGTGCCCGCATTGCTGCGGGCTCGTTCCCTATTTGGTCTTGCTCCGTGTGGGGTTTACCCTGCCTCCGACGTTACCGGCGGAGCGGTGCGCTCTTACCGCACCTTTTCACCCTTACCCTGAGCTCCTTGCGGAGCCTGGGCGGTATCTTCTCTGTGGCACTTGCCGTCCCTGAGCCTTAACGCTCAGGTCCCGGATGTTATCCGGCACACTGCCCTATGGAGTCCGGACTTTCCTCTGCCGAGTTGCCCCTGCAGCGGCCGTCCAGCCTGCCTGCTGCTCTATGATATCGCGAATTGGACTGCGCGCTTCGTGGATTCGCCCGAGCCGGAAGCGGCGGGAATTCGCGGATCGGATTATGAGTTGGGATTAGTGAGCCGGCTCGAGGGCGATCTGGCAGAGGTCTTCCGAATATGCGTCGCGCATGAAGGCGTGCCCGCAGAAACGGTGGGTTTCGCGGTAGCCGTGCGCTTCGGCATAAGGGATGATTCCGAAGATGTCGTTCAGGGGAACGCGGTTCAGCTCGGAGAGATCGGGGGCGATCCAGTCGTCGGTGATGGCGCCGTCGCTCGCGCCCCAATCAAATACACCGACGACGATCAGATCCGGATGCGTGGCGATGGTGGCGGGAGCCTGCTGGTTTGTGCGCAGCTTGCGAGTCCAGACCCAACAGGAGGTCGGCTGATTGAAATACACCGGATGGGTTAGAAACGCCGCTGGGCCGACGGTGTGGTAGTAGAAGCCTGCGATGCGCTGGCCGGAAGGCCGGGCCTGGAGGAACTTTGCCATGGCCGTGTCGCCGGAATAGGGTTGGTGCACGTCGGCCCAAACGCTGTGCGCTGTCCACCAGGCCTGATCGAGGGCAACCAGCACGAGCGCGGCAAGGGTGATGCGATGCAGCCAAAGGGCGGGCGGGGAGGAGCGCGCCGACAGGGGTTGCGGCCCGGTCCGGGGGTGGGGTTCGGGCCACGTCATCCACAATGCGGCGACCAGTGCGACCCACAGCATGCCCGCGTGGCGCGGCGCCAAATACATCGCGGTGAAGACCAGGACCATAAGCGCCCAGGGCAGCAGGCCGATCCAGCCGAGTTGCGCGGAGTTGGGCGCGGGTTTGAAGACGACGGCCTGCGCGACCGCTAATACGCAAAGCGCGAGAGCGAGCCAGCGAAAGCCGGAGACGGGAAACGTGAGCAGGGAAAGAACGCGCGCTGCTTTGCGCCACAGGGCCTCGGCTGGTGTGCGGTGGAATTCGAGCGCAGGCGCCGGCGTGAGTTCACCGGGGCGGACGTCGCTCGCATTGGAATAATCGGTGGCCAGCTGCGCCCTTGCTTCCTTGTCTCCGAAGTGGGCCCAGAGCTTCTCGGCGGCTCGCTCGAGGTTTTTTCCAGCGGGAAGGTTCACGTCGCTCGGGGGCAGCGTGGTGGCAATGGCGAACAGCCAGAAGCAAGACAAGGCCAGAGCGGGGATCAGGATAGGGATTGGCGCGGGGGCGGCTTTGCGCACCGCCGCTTGCCCTCGACGGCGCAGAGCCGACCAGGCCGGGAAGGCAAAGCCAATGGAGGCGACGAAGCCGTGCACGGAGAGGTTCGCCATAAGGCCAAGGATTACCGCGAGCCAGAGAAGCCTCGATTTCCGCACGGCTGCTTCAGGGGCAGGCGCGGAGTAATCCGCCTGTGGGACGAAGCCTCGGATGAGGGCCGCGGCGGAAAATGCCAGCATCGCGAACAGGATGTAGCCGCGGGCAACGACGGCGTTTTGGTAGGCGAGCCAGAATCCAAAGGGAAAGAGGAGGCGCAGGACGAGCGGAAAAGGCGACCAGCGCAGCAGCACGAAAACGCCGACGGCAGCGAATGCGCCGGCGACCCAGTGCATGCCGATGTAGCTGACGTGGAGGCGGGTGAGCACCCAGAGCAGCGCGTGCCACAATCCCGGCGTTCCTTCATAGCGAATGGCGTGCAGCATGAGATGCCAGAAAGGCTCATCGCGAGCCAGAAGCCAGGCCTGCGCTTCGTCGGCCCAGGGCTCGTGCCACGCGATGCCCAGCGCGACGACCACGGAATATCCGGCCAGCACCGCGCTCTCGATCCAAGTCCAGCGGCGCTCTTCGGAGCGGACAGGCATGCTCGCATTATCGCGTTTTGGGAGAAGGAACGGGATTGGGGAATTCCGGCCGGCGTGCTGCCTGCCGGTCCATGCATTCAGGACTTACGGAGATAGTCTCCGCTTTTGCCGCCGGTTTTGCGCTCGAGGGCGAGTTCGCGAATGACGATGCTCTTGTCGATGGCTTTGCACATATCGTAGACGGTGAGCGCGGCGACGGCAGCAGCGGTCATCGCTTCCATCTCGACGCCGGTGGCGGCGGTGGTGGCGGCGGTGGCGCGAATGGCGATGCCCGCGGCTACGACTTCTGTTCGCACATCCACAAAGGTGAGCGGAAGCGGATGACACATGGGGATCAACTCCGCTGTGCGCTTTGCCGCCTGGATGCCGGCGATGCGCGCGACTTCAAGGGGATTGCCCTTGGGATTTTGGGGAAGGGCTGCGAGCGCTTCCGGGCTGAGCGCGACGAATGCGGAGGCCTCCGCCTCGCGACGGGTTGGCGGCTTGGCGCTGACGTCCACCATGCGTGCTTCACCGGCATCGTCAAAGTGGGTGAGCTTGCTCATGGCTTACAGACTATCGCGAGCCAGCTACAGGGACGAGGCGGCAAAGGAGCGACTCCCCGCGCAGACCCTCTGTTGTGGTAGCTTTTGGGGTTGGCATTGAGCCGCCGGGGCAGAACGGCCGAACCGGCAGTGCCATTTGTCCGGGAGAACACCAAAATGAAAGCAGCGGCTCGCGGCCTTTCGTGCGCCTTCTTCGCGCTGACTCTTGCGGGACTAGCATCCCCCACCGGCGCCCAGCAGAACGCAGGCACCCCATCTTCCGCTCATGAAAACTCGGACTGGTTGAAGAACGGCGTCATCTACGAAATTTATCCGCGCAGCTTCCAGGATTCGAACGGCGACGGCATCGGCGATCTGAACGGCATCACTTCGCGGCTGGACTATTTGCAGTCGCTCGGAATCGACGCCATCTGGCTCACACCGATCTATCCCTCGCCGCAGGTCGACTTTGGCTACGACATCTCCGACTACAGGGCCATCGATCCGCAATACGGCACCCTGGCCGATTTCGATCGCCTCGTTACTGAGGCGCGCAAGCGCAACATCGGCATCATTATGGATCTGGTGCTGAACCACACCTCCGACAAGCATCCATGGTTCCTTGAATCACGCAGCTCACGCACCAATCCGAAGCGCGACTGGTACGTGTGGCACGACCCAAAGATGGTCGACGGCAACCCTGAACCGCCGAACAACTGGCTCTCCGTCTTCGGCCACTCCGCGTGGCAGTGGGACGCGAAGACCGGCCAGTACTACTACCATCGCTTCTACATTCAGCAGCCGGACCTGAACTGGAACAACCCGGCGGTGCGCAAGGCGATGTACGACGTGGAGCGCTTCTGGATCCAGCATGGCGTTGCAGGCTTTCGGCTCGATGCGATCACTTCGCTCTTCGAGGATCCGAGCGACACGGACGAGAACTATGTTCTCGGACCCGACGGCAAGCCGCTGATCAACGCTTACGGCGATAAAGAAGTCGATACGCTGAAGACCGATAATCTGCCCGAGGTGCATGATGTTTTACGCGAATTGCGGCAGGTTGCGGATCAGACGCATGGGCGCAAGGTGGTGCTGATCGGCGAGACGTATCTGCGCTCGGTCGACGATCTGCGCAAAATGTACGGTCCGCACAACGACGAACTCGATCTGCCCATGGATATGGAGGTCGGGTTTATCAATCGCTTCGATGTGAATATGTTCCGCCAGCGGATCAACGAGGCCGAGACGGAGATTGAGGGGGAGCAGCCGCTTTTCGTTTTCGACAATCACGACAACCCGCGGTGGGATCGCTACGATCACGATCCGCACCACGACGACGTGGGGCGAGTGATCGCCACGGTTCTGTTTGCCTCGCGCGATACAGCGATGATGTATTACGGGGACGAGATCGGCATGGTCACGACGCCGCCCACGCGGAAGCAGGATGTGAAGGACCCCATCGGTATAACAGGCTGGCCGAAGGAGAAGGGGCGAGATGGCGAGCGGACGCCGATGCAGTGGAACGATGGGCCGGACGCGGGTTTCTCACCGGCGGGCGTGAAGACCTGGCTTCCGATTCCGCAGGACTCTAAGACAATCAACGTGGCAGCGGAGGAGCATGAGCCGAATTCGATGCTGCATTGGTACCAGCAGATCATCGCGCTGAAGAAGCACAACATGGCTTTGCATGCGGGCGGGGAAACCATGCTCAACACCAGCGACGATCACGTGCTGTCGTGGTTGCGCAAAGCTTCCGATGGAGGAGCCGTGGTTGTTGCCTGCAACTTTACGGATCAGCCGCAGAAGGTGAAGTTCGATCTGAGCGGGCAGGGGGTGCGGGGCACGCGCCTGAGGACGCTGCTGAAGACGCCGGGGGCTGCGGATCCAGCCTCACTGGCATCGGTTTCGCTTGGACCTTTCGGCGTGTATGTGGGGCAGGTGCAGTAAAGTCAGGCGGAGCCGGAGCCGTGTTCCATGGGCTCAGGGTTCCGTCTGGTCGCGCCATGGACAGTGGCGGCAGCCCGATCCGCAACAATAACCGCGGCGGTGGTGGTATGCCTCGGTGAATACCACGTACGGCCCGTCGCGATAGAAATCCGCGCCCTCGACCAGCTGGGCTTCTGGAGCCGCCTGCGGGGAGGGATCGTGCAGGGATGGGTCAGGCAATCGCGCCGCCTCCGAGAGGTGAGGGACCAAAGATGAAGGTTCCAGGGAGCGGCAACTCGACGACCGCCGCCTCGGCTTCGGCGGGTGGCAGGGGCAGGGTGACAGTATTGCCGGCGATTGATGCGGTTCTTTCGCCGGGAATGACAACCCCGACCAGGTTCATGGGGTCGGCCGCAGCCATGGTAACGGGAGGCATGTCGGCCAGGGTGCGAGAGCGATTGGCGCGGAGTGCGTCAGCGGCTTCGGGAAGCGCGAACTGCTCGCCGCCAAAGCCCGAGACAAACCGGCCGCCACGGGCGATGCCACGTGCTTCGAGACGCCGGAACATTCCCACCAGTTCGCGCCATGGCGGTACGGTGGTTTCGCGCGCGAGCACATCGCGGAAGACGACGCCGTAGCGGCGCAGGAGCATCTGGCAGGCCGATTCCACCTGCGCGTCGCGCCTGGCAGCAGCGTGAGCGGCCGCTTCCGCACTGGGTTTGTTTTCGCCGAAGTGCGGCTCGACTTCGCCGGGATCGGACAGAAGAGCCCAGCGCCCCGAAGCATTTCTTCCCAGGGTCTTCGATTTTCCGGACAGGCTGGCGGGAGCGGCAAACGCTCTTTTCCGTCGCGGATCGATGAGGACTCGCAGACTGTCGAAGCCATCGGCATTGACCAGGCCGGCTGCAACTAATTCCCATAGTGCGCGGTGGACGTCTTCGGCTGGGGTCGCGAGCAGGCGGATCAGATCCGCGGAGAACATGGCTCCGCGCTCGCCGAGACACGAACGAACGCGATTTGCGAGGGCGCTGAGGCAGGCGGTCAGGTTAGCTTCGGGGATTTGTCGCTGTGACAGGCACAAATCCATCCAGAGCGCATCTTCACGGACGAAAAAGGTGACCGGGGCCATGCTGGTCGGGACTACGCGCCTGGGTCCGCCGCTGGCCAGATCTGCAAAGGCGGGATGCGGCGAAATCCGCCCCCATCCCACCGCGCCTGTGAGGCAGAGGGCGTCGAGCCATCGCGGATCGTAGCCGGCGACGCGCTGGGGGAGGATGGACCGCTCCCACACCGCCGCCGGCGCCTCAAAGCCCTCGAGGGCGCGCAGGGCTTCGAGTAATCCCTGCTCGCCAGCGAGCTGCCGCCGCTCGCCCAAATGCTGCCAGTCGAGAAGAAATCGCATATAGACGGCCGGAGTCACCGGCTCAATCTGTTTTCTCAATGTGCTGAGGGTACGGCGATGGATACTCTGCAGAATGCGGCGCTCGCACCACTCGACGTCGATGTCCGGCAACTGGCCGGGTCGTGGCTGGGCTTCGAAGGTGCCGCGGAGGACGATTCCTGTCGATTCCAGGAGGACCATTTGCTGCCAAATCTCGCCTGCATTGAGGCCCAGGCGCTCGGAAATGCCGGCAGAGGTGACGGGGCCCAGAATTTGTAACCATCCCTGTAGCGTTTTCTTTAAAACGTCACTGTAATCAGGTACTTCTCCGGGGGTTTTCAACATTTCCACAGAGAATTCCACCTCGGGGAAGAGCTTTCGGAGCCATTCTGCACGCTCCGCTGCGACAAAATACGCCAAGTTGCCGATTTGTGCCGTGGTGATACGGCCGGCGCGTTCGAGGCGGTCGAGAAAAACATCCCAATCCCGGCATGCCTTATTCCAAGACAGCACCTCCGCCGGGACCACGACGAGCGTGCAAAGTAAATCGTGCAGCTCGTGCTCGTCGCGTATATCGGGCCATATTTCCTGGCGAATTTCATCGATGGATTGCTGGGAGAGGCGTCCCGCCTCGCCCAGGACCGCATCGGGGAGAACACCGCGCATCTGGACGGCTCGAGTGCGCCGCTCTTCGAGGCCGGCGTCGTCTAAGAACGCGTATGGGTTGGCATTGATGAGCTCGTGCGAGAAGGCTGACGGTGTTGTGGTGTCCACGGCAACGCACTGGATTCGTCCGTCGTGCATGGCCGCGAGGACTGCTTTGAGACCTTCGAGATCCATGGCTTCCTGGAGCACATCGCGCATCACTTCTTTGACGAGGGGATGATCGGGGATCTGAATATCACCCTCGATATTTTCGAAACAGGCGGCGGCCTGGGGGAAAACGCTGGCGAGGAGATCGTCGGAGCGGATGCGCTGAATCTGCGGCGCGACTTTCTTTCCTTTTTGGAACCGTAACAGTTGCAAACTCCGCGAGGCGTCCCAGCGCCAGCGGGTTTTGAAGACGGGAGCGGCGAGCGAGGCCTGCTCCAGCAGTTCTGTGACGGTTTCCGTGGTGAGGAAATGGAAGACATCGCTGAGGGGAAAGCTGTGCTGCTCGGCCAGGCAGATGTTCAGGCCGTTGTCGGTGGCCGCGGCCTGCAGCTCGAAGTTAAATCCGCGGCAGAAGCGCTTGCGCAGGGCAAGTCCCCAGGCCTTGTTGATTCGGCCTCCGAAGGGGGCGTGGAGGATGAGCTGCATCCCTCCGCCTTCGTCGAAGAAGCGTTCTGCAACAATGGTTGTTACAGATGGTACGGTGCCGAGGACGGCGCGTCCGGCGGCGATATAGGCAATCAACTGCACGGCTCCGGCATCGTCCAGGCCGCATTCTTCTTTCAGAAGGGCGGCGGCATCCGCTACTTCGGGGTTTGCCTGGCTTACGTAGCCGGGCAGCACATTGCGTGTGCGGCGGTCGATCTCCTGTCGCAGCTCCGCGACAAATTCCGAGAGCTCATGGGTACGCTGGGGGGCCTCGCCAAACCAGAAGGGCAGCGTGGGAGGCGCGCCATGCGCGTCCTCGACAAGCACGCGACCGGCGGACTCGATGCGCTGGATGCGCCAGCTGGCATTGCCCAGCTGCACTACGTCGCCAGGGGATGAGTCGACGGCGAAGTGCTCGTCGAGGGTCGCAATTTGTACACCTTCCGGTTGCAAAATCACCGGGAAGAGCGCCGTATCCGGAATGGCGCCGCCATTGGTGATCGCGGTCGTTCTTGCTCCACGCCTGGCCTGCACGCGCCCCTGAACCCGGTCGCGCAGAAGATACGCGCCATAGCGGCCGCGGCTCGACTCGATGCCTTCGGTGAGCAGACACAGCGCTTCGTCGAACTCCGCCCACTCTAAATCGCGGTAGGGCTGCGCTCGGCGGAAAACATCGAACAGCGTGCGCTCCTCCCATGGCTCGGCGGAACAGGCGGCGACGATCTGCTGCATTAAAACGTCGAAGGGTTTGGCGGGAATTTCGAGTCGATCGAGGACGCCGCTGCGCATGGCGCGGATCAGGGCGGCTTGTTCCATGAGATCGTCGCGCGTTACTGCAAAGAAGCGGCCCTTGGGGGTGGCGCCGCGCCAGTGGCCGGCGCGTCCCACGCGCTGCATGCCGACCGATATTGCTCGTGGGGACTGAATCTGGCAGACGAGGTCGACGGTGCCGATGTCGATGCCGAGTTCCAACGATGCGGTCGCGACCAGCACGCGAATTTCGCCGGCCTTGAGGCGGCACTCGGCATTGAGGCGCAGTTTTCGCGACAAGCTGCCGTGGTGGCAGGCGACATTTTCCGCGCCGAGGCGCTCGCCGAGCTGGAAGGCCAGCCGCTCGGCCATGGAGCGGGTGTTGACAAACACCAGCGTCGAGCGATGCTCGAGCGCCAGTTGCGCGAGGCGGTTATAGACGCTCTCCCATATCGCCACGGTTGCGATGGAGCCCAATTCGTCGGTCGGCACTTCGACGGCAAGGTCGAGTTTGCGCCGCTGGCCTGCCTGAACGATCTCTACTTCGTCTCCACGCGCGCCGCCGAGGAACTGCGCGACCAGCTCAATGGGATTCTGGGTCGCCGACAATCCAATACGTAACGGTGGTGGATACTTGAGCAGACTTGCGCCGGCCATCAGCGCATTCTCGCTGGTGACAAGAGCGTCCAGGCGCTCCAGACTGAGCGCCAGATGCGATCCGCGCTTGTCGTCGGCGATGGCGTGAATCTCATCCACGATGACGGTATGCACGCGGCGCAGATGTTCGCGGCTTTGGTGCGCTGTGAGCAGGATGTAGAGCGACTCTGGCGTGGTGACCAGGATGTGCGGGGGCGTTTTGAGCATCGCACGCCGTTCGGCTGCCGGCGTGTCGCCGGTTCGGACAGCGGCGCGCACCGGCGGGCACAGATAGCCACGTTCGAGGGCCAACTGCTGAATCTCACGCAGCGGGATTTCCAGGTTCTTTTGAACGTCGTTCGAGAGGGCCTTAAGCGGGGAGACGTAGACGACCTCGGTCTCGCAACCCAGGCGGCCTTCGAGCGCTTTGCGGATGAGGCCGTCGATGCAGATGAGAAATGCAGCCAGGGTTTTGCCGGAGCCGGTTGGGGCGGAGATGAGTACCGGCCGCTGTTCGAATATCACCGGCCAGCCCAGCTCCTGGGGCTCGGTCGGCGTGGAGAAGCGGCGGACGAACCATTCCTGCACGAGCGGGTGGGCCCAGTGCAGGCTTTCGGGAATGCAGAGGTCTTGAGGATTCTCGGGAACCGGGGTCCCCGACGCGCATGCCGTCGGCGCGTTGGGGTGAGGGACTGGGGTTGCCGGGGACAGCATCCGCCTATTCTATCGCGGATGTTCGTTTCTTCTTCGCCCCCCGGTGAGGCTTGCGCACTGCCGGTCCCGCGATGCAGGTCAGAGAGACGGCTTTGGGTTTGACTGCCCTGCTCCGAGACAAGAAGCCATGAGCATGTATCCTGCACGAATGCAGGGGACGGAGTCACCGAATGGGATTGCGGAAGAGTGCATCGCACTCATCGCGAAACAAAAAAGCATAGAGCCGGAGCAGATTCATCTGGACAGCAGCTTCGAGGAGCTGGCGGTCGATTCGCTGGACCGCGTGAGCCTCGCGTTCGATATCGAAGAAAAATACGAGATCGAGATTCCCGAGAGCATGATCGAGAAGATCAGGACAGTGCGTGACATGGTCACGGGGGTTGAGGAAGCGTTGCGGCAGAAGAACGCGAGCGCCGAGAGCGCCGGTCCCGACAGCGGGAATCCAGCCCAAAAAGCATGACGCGCGTAGTGATCACGGGCGTGGGATGTATCACGCCGATCGGACAGGACGCGGCGAGCTTCGGGGAAAATCTCTTTGCGGGGCGCGGCGGCATTCGGGAGATGACGGAGCGAATCCCCGACCTGCACTTTAGCCGAACCGCGAGGGTCGAGGATTTTCGCCCGGAGCAATGGCTCACAGCCAGCCAGCGACAGATCGCGGAGCGGTCGTCGGCTTTTGCGATTGCGGCAGCGCGGCAGGCGGTCGAACAGTCGGGGATCGTCGCGGCATATCCTGGCGACTCCGTCGCGATCATTCTTGGGTGCTCAGTCGGCGGGCGCAGCACAGAGGATCAGGAGGCGGAGAAGCTGCATAAGCGGGGCGGCCGGCTGCATCCACTCACTGTGCCGCGCATTATGGCCAGTGCCGGGACCAGCCTGGTGAGCATGGAGCACGGCATCACGGGTCCTGCCTTCACGATCACCACGGCATGCGCCTCGGGAACGCACGCCATTGGGTTGGCGTTTCACATGGTGCGTTCGGGCGCGGTGCGGGCGGCGCTAACCGGCGCGCATGAGGCGCCACTGACCTATGTCTTTCTTAAGGCGTGGGACAGCCTGCGCGTTGTTTCGCCGACGGCCTGCCGGCCTTTTGCCGCAGATCGCGACGGGATGACTCTGGGTGAGGGCGCGGCGGTTTTTGCAATTGAGAGCCTCGAATCGGCGGAGGCGCGGGGAGCGGAAATCCTGGCGGAGATCGTTGGCTTTGGCATGTCTTCCGACGCGCACCACATCACGCAGCCGAATGCGGCGGGACCCGCCGGGGCGATGCTGCGGGCCATTGAGGACGCAGGCGCGACAGCGGAAGAGGTGGGTTACGTCAACGCGCATGGGACGGGGACGGAGGCGAACGATCGCGTGGAGGCGGAGGCTCTGCATCGGGTTTTTGGAGAGCGGGCGAGGACGATGCCCGTCAGCTCGACGAAGGGTCTGCATGGTCACGCCATCGGTGCTTCGGGCGCCATGGAGTTGCTGGTTACGGTGCTGGCGTTGCGACGGAATCTACTGCCGGCGAATGCGGGTATTGGTGAGGCAGGGGTCGATGCAGCCAGTGGCCTGGAGCATGTGTTGCTGCAGAACGAGGCGGCTGTTCCTGGGGCTGGTCCTGGGCTGGCGCTGTCGAATTCGTTTGCATTTGGGGGATTGAATGCGGTGCTGGCGGTGCGGCGGCACGAATCGTAGCTCGCGCTATACTGACTGCCACTTTCTTACCTCAGGAGAGCCTGTGCGTAGCTTTGCGATTGCTGGAATGGCGTGCCTTTCACTTTCGGCCGTGACTGTCGTGGCCCAGGATGTTGCGACGTTTGTGAAGTCCGAGACTCCGACGCTGGTGGAGACCTATAAAGACATCCATGCGCATCCGGAGCTTTCGCACTTCGAGGCGCGGACATCAAATATTTTGGCGGCGGCGATGCGCGATGCCGGTTACACAGTGACGGAGCGTGTGGGGCGGTATCCCGACGGATCGCAGGCTTATGGGGTGGTTGGAATTCTGAAGAATGGCTCGGGGCCGACGCTGATGATCCGCGCCGATATGGATGCGTTGCCCATCGTTGAAGAAACGGGAGTGCCGTACGCGAGCCATATGACGATGAAGGACCGCGCCGGGCAGATGGTAGGTGTGATGCACGCCTGCGGGCACGATGTGCACACGACGGTAATGATCGGGACGGCGCGCGCGATGGCGGCGACGAAAACGCAGTGGCATGGCACGCTGATCCTTGTGGGCCAGCCATCGGAGGAGACGATTGATGGGGCGAAGGCGATGCTGGCCGACCATTTTTACGAGCGGTTCGGACGGCCCGACCGGATTATCGGACTGCATGACACGAATGGGCTGGCCGCCGGAACGGTTGGCGTGCGGAGCGGAGCGTCGGCTTCCAGTTCGACGTCGATCGATGTGGTGATTCGGGGTATTGGCGGACACGGCGCTTATCCGAATGCCGGGCGCGATCCGGTTACCCTTGCAGCGCTTTATATAACCCAGATTCAGACCATCGTAAGCCGCGAAGAGGATCCGCAGGATCCCACAGTGGTGACGGTCGGGCACATCGAGGGCGGCACCAAGCGCAACATTATTCCCGACGAGGTAAAGCTGGAGTTGACCACGCGCTCTTTCAGCGACAAGAGCCGCGAGACGGTGATCCAGGGGCTTAAGCAGATGGCGGCGGGCATCACAGCGTCTGCGGGTCTGCCACCGGAAAAGGCGGCGACTGTGACGGTGCTCGAGGACGAATCGACGCCGGTGCTCTACAACGATCCCGCGCAGACGGAGATGGTGAAGGCGACGCTGCTCAAGACGCTGGGTGCGGACAAGGTCATCGACATTCCGCGAGGGATGGCGAGCGAAGACGTTGGCGTCTTTGCGTTGCCGAACCATGAGATTCCGCTGACCTACTTCATTCTGGGCGCGATGGACCCAGTGAAACTGGCGGCGGCGAGGGCGGCGGGCAAGGAGCTGCCCGGTCCACATACAAGCCACTTCGAGCCGCTGCCCGAGCCGACGATCAAGACCGGCGTGACGGCGATGACCAGCGTGGCGATCTCGCTTTTGCAGTAAACTGGCTGGACTTCGAAGGTCGCTATGAAGCTGAACGAGTCTTTCACTGCAAAGTTACAAAGGAGTCCAGCAAAGGGCGGCTGGACTTATGTGGTCTGGCCTAAGTCAGTCGAGTTTTTTGGGACGCGCGGCCTGGTCAAAGTGCGCGGCAAGGTCGATGGGGTTCCTTTCAGGAGTTCCTTCATGGCGCTGGGCGATGGCAGGCATAAGCTGCCGGTCAAAGCCGACGTGCTCGCTTTGATCGACAAACGCGAGGGTGATTCGGTTAGGGTGCTGCTCGAGGAACGCATTGCGGGGCGCGCTCCGGCGGCTCCGAAGAGAGGCAGGGCGGCTCGGAGCGTTAGTTCCGCGAAATAGACGCGATGCCTGGGCTGGTTGTTCAGGCGGCCAGGTGCTGGAAGGGCTGAGCGGTCTCTACGCTCGCTGCTTTTTTGCGCGTGCCGCGGCGACAGGGCGGGAACTGGATACGCGGCGGGCGGGAGGTAGCGCGGCTTGTTCGGCGGTCTCGGGGAAGTGGGCGGCTGGGAAGGCCTCGAAGGCTGGCCTCGCAAAAAGATAGCCCTGAAAGAGCCGGACATTCTGCTCGGCCAGCCAGGAGTATTCCGCCAGAGTTTCGACCCCTTCTGCGACGAGGTCGATGCCGAGTTCAAAACATGCGAGGCGGATGGCTCGAACGATAGCCTGACGGGGACCGGGGCGGTCGATGGCGCGGGTGAGGCGCATGTCGAGTTTGATCTGATCGGGTTCGAGATCGGCGAGAAGGTCGAGGTCGGCATGCGCCGCGCCGAAGTCGTCGATCGCCAGCCTGACGCCCAGGGCCCGGTACTCCTTGAGCAGGGCCGCGAAGTGCGCGGCGTGTTCGACGATGAGGGACTCCGGAACTTCGAGAACGAGGCGATGGAGCGGGAGGTTCGCTTTGCTGGCGGCTTCGAGGGTGGTGAGGACCGACTTTGGATAGGATTCGAGGCTCTGGGGGAGAAAATTCAGGTGGAGGGGGCGGTCGATCTGGAGACGGGCGGCGAGAGCGACGGCTGCGGCTCGCGCGGTCTGATCGAAGAGATGGAGGCGGAGTGGGGAGATTTGGTTGAAGACCTGCCACGAGGGCTCGTCCCATTCGCCGCGAATCAGAGCTTCCCAGGCGACGACTTCGCGTGCGACGGTGTCGACGATGGGCTGAAAGGCAAAGCTGAAGGCCGGGTCGGCGACGAGGTGGATATCGGGGCTCATTCGACGCCTGCAGGCTGGGGGAGGGATGGCGTAGCGCGGCTGAACTGCTGCGGTTGGAGCAGGGGTGGGGGAAGATTGGGCCGCACGAAGGAATCGTCTCGCCTGGGTGGGGCGGGGACAACACCACGAAGGGGTTATGGCCAATGGTCCGAAGGTGGGAGGGGCAACTCGGAGGGTGGGGCGTTCGGGTCGGCTGCGACAGACAGGCCGGACAGGAACGACGGTCAAAAATTCGGCTCTCTGCACAATCAGTAGTGCGGTTGAAGGTGAGAGGGCCCCTGGGGGGGTGTTTCTGCTGGGCCCTTGTTTTGTTGGAGTTCTATAGTAATGTCTTTTTTAAGGTACCTGGTGGCTTTTGAAAACAGGTCAGTTAGCCTGGCGCGTGCGAATGAGTCATTCGCAGGTGCGAGGGAGGCGATGACACGGCCTGGGACGTAACGGTCAGGACGGCCATGGCTGAGGCGGCCGGAAGATTGGCATATTTTTGACCTGGTTCGCATCGCTGGTCGCTCCTTTCCCCAAAAAGAAAAGCCCGCATGTGCGGGCTTTTTCTATTTCTACTCTATAAGTTAAGAATAGCAGGTTCAGAGGGAAAAACTGCCAACTTTGGTGGCTTGTAAGTGCTGGTTTATGAGGATTTGTTACTTTGGGTAAGTGGTGGAAAGTTGACCAAAAAGCAGGGTACAGTGTACAGGGTGCAGGGTACAGGGTGCGGGCCGGCGGGGTTTGAGCCGCTGGGTGGGGTGGTGATCGCGATGGGTTCTTTATTCACCACAGGGTGCGCAGTGGATGCGGCGTTCTAGTCGAGATCGGATTCGGGCATCGGGACCATCCGCATCATCCCAGGGGGCTCTGAGGCCCATTCTTTTTCCCTGAGCTTCGCGGCACAGCGGAAAGCCGTGGCCCTTCACATCAGCGGATTGATCGGAGATCCCGTCCCGCGCTGCTTCGCGGCGGCTCTCCTTTTGGGCCGATGGCGCTGCGCGCACATGGTCCGTCGATAGCGCACGAGGCGGATCGGCCTTTTGTGGGCGTCGCAGGCGGGGGCGACCTTTGCGCTCGGATCCCCGGTGCGATCAAAAAAAGGAATTCGCCGGCCGTCCGGAGCTTCGCTAGTGCGGCCTTCATCTCCAGAAGGCCGGGATTTGGGCTTTCAGTTCTTGTGCGTCCGGACCAGGAAATGGCTAGCGATCATCGCGCGGTTCAGTCGCACTTCGCGCCTAACCCCGACGACGTTCAGATGGGATGGTGGAGGCGGCGGGAGTCGAACCCGCGTCCGAAATCGTTGACAGCCAAGAGACTCCATGCTCAGTCCGTTCAGAAGTTTCGCTTCCGGCGCTCAGAACGGACAAGAAACGCCTGAAACTAGTCCGATGATCTCGTCAGTGCCACACGGACCGAGCGGCAGCGACCAGCCTGCTGTGCGACGTCCTTCCCCGGCCCACAGGCGAAGCCGAGGAGAACGGCAACTTAACTAATTAAGCTGCGTATGCCAGTTGATTGTTGGCAATTATGGTTTTCCAGGCGATTACGGGTGCCCAGACCCCGGCATGCCTCTTTGCCGCAAGCGATCCCGTCGAAACCGTGACGCCCCCTCCAGGGTGCAGCAGGGATACCTGACAGCGTCTCTATTATCTCACTTTCCGGTTGGGCCGGCAGCGATGGGAGAGAGCGCGGGCTATGCGGGGCCTAGCTGTTGCCGCGGACGTACTCGCGCAGCTGCTTGTTGATTTCGGCAGCCTGCTGGACGCCGCTGTCGAGCATGATGCGCCACTTTTTGGCGTCGTCGTCGAGGGGAACGGTGCCGAGGAGGAAGCTGGTCTGGAGGATGATTTCAAGGGCGTTGCTGAGGTCGTGGGAGAGGCGGCGAATCTCTTTAGCCTGCTGATCGGGAATGGCTTTCGATTGAGCGGATTGGGTCATCGGGAGGTTCTTTCTGGCAGGAATTCGGCGCTGGAACAACCGGGGAGCGCCTGATTGACACAGTTGGATGCCTTTGTAACACTAGCAACTGCTGCCGTCCAGCGCGATCTGCGCAGGGATCTTCGTGCCGAAGTGGCGGAATTGGCAGACGCGCATGGTTCAGGTCCATGTACCCGCAAGGGTGTGGGGGTTCGAGTCCCTTCTTCGGCACCAATGGCTATCCCGTGACAGGATTTCAGCATCGACGCTCATGACGGTAAAGTGTTCCTGCTTTGACAGCTAGCGGTCAGAGTTCCTGCAAAATGATTGTCTCAACACTAACGTTGAGCGGGTTCGATGAGTCAATCGCCTGAAGCGGAAGTGAGATTAACAAAGCAGAATTGTCCAGCTTCTCTTCTGCCACCGTTTCTAATCCGGGTCGACCCTTGAACTCTCGTAATTGGGAATAGTTCAGTTCAAGATGCTCACTGTCTACCGAGAAGACAAAGGCGGCTGCACCATCTTTCACAGGCCAGAGCGTCACCTTGTCCCCCTCTATGGCGACCACGCGACACTTTGAGAGTACCGAAAAGTTAATCATCTTGGCGGACAGGAGTAGTTCAGAGTTCTTGTCCAACCGCCCCTTGAGGATGAGAATCGCTTCATCAGTTCGTATCATTGATTCTCCTTCATATCCCCGAAA
>CAWHOU010000027.1:0-275137 GCA_963831055.1 uncultured Acidobacteriaceae bacterium
TGGCTTTGTCCTGTGGCTGCCTCGTAGTGGTCCGCAACGCTACAGGAGCGGGAATGGGGCCGAACCGGCTTGCTCTCCGCCGCTCCCTACTTATCGAGCGTAATTGTCATGCTGGTGGTCTCGCATTTTTCCGATCGCACCGCGCGCCGCCGCGAATTTGTCTGGCCCATCCTCATGCTTGGCGGCATCGCCCTCGCCGGCTCCTTCTTCACCGTCAATCGATCCTTTCCCTTCGCCTTTGCCTGCCTCATCGTGGCCGCCAGCTGCATGTACGCCCCCTACGGCCCCTTCTGGGCGATGGTGCCGGAGATGCTGCCGCGCAATGTGGCCGGCGAAATCCTCGCCCTCATCAATTGCTGCGGAGCCCTCGGCGGATTCTTCTGGAACCTATTTCGTCGGCGTCCTGCAGACATTTACAGGCTCCTCGGCCGCCGGCTTTCTGCTCATGTCGCTCTCCCTTATCCTGTCGGGTGCGTTGCTGCTCGGCATCAAACCCGGACAGCCACTCCAGCCGGGCGCGGCCTCCGCGGACGCGGCTCCCTCGCGGAATCGCAGGATAGGTTAGCGGTCTATGAAGACAATCTCCATGGAGCAAGTGCTGGAGTCGCCAGACCTCGATCTGCGCAACGTCGCCACCCACGCGCGCGGTCCCGCAGGCGCATTGCCGCTCACCGCGGAAATGCTCCTCACCCAACCCTCCGGCAATCTCTTCGGCCTCACCATGAATGCAGGCATGGGCTGGGATCCCGCGCGCCTCGCTGGCCCAGAAGTTCTCATTCTCAGCACGCACGGCGGATTGCGCGCCCCGGATGGCTCGCCCATCGCACTCGGCTTCCACACCGGACACTGGGAAGTGGGGCTGCTCGTGGCCGAAGCCGCCCGCGAACTCAAGGCGCTCCACGCCATACCCTTTGCCGGAGCCGTCACCGATCCCTGCGACGGGCGCACGCAGGGCACCACCGGCATGCTTGACTCGCTGCCGTATCGCAACGATGCCGCGATCGTCCTGCGCCGCCTCATGCGTTCGCTCCCCACCCGCGCCGGCGTACTCGGCGTCCAACCTGCGACAAAGGACTGCCAGCGATGCTCATGGCCCTGGCTTCCTCGCCGATCTCCCTCCGTCCTCATCCCCGGTGGTGTCACCCTGCTGCCCGAAGACGGCGAGGACGCCGGAAAAATTCAGACCATCGGCGCTCGTTTCTCCCAGGGTCAGATCACGCTTGAATACGCGGCGGACGTCGGCTGCCGTGCCTGCGCCACACCCGGAGGCGGCTGCCAGTTCCTGGGAACCGCCGCAACCTCGCAGGTGGTCGCAGAAGCGCTCGGCCTCGCCTTGCCTCATACCGCTCTTGCCCCGTCCGGGCAGCCGGTCTGGCTCGATGCCGCGAAGCGCTCGGCAGCCGCCCTGCTGCGCCTTCGCGAGATGCGCATCGGCACAGGCGGCATCCTCTCCCAGTCCGCATTCGAAAATGCGATGGTGGTCTACGCTGCCTTCGGAGGATCGACCAATCTCCTCCTCCATCTCCCTGCCATCGCGCACGCCGCAGGCCGCACGCGCCCAACCGTCGCCGACTGGATGAGGATCAACAGGGAAGTCCCGCGCCTCGTCGACGCCCTCCCCAACGGCCCTGGGAATTTCGCAACCGTCCAGGTGTTTCTCGCCGGCGGTGTGCCGGAGGTGATGCTACACCTGCGCGGCGCCGGCCTCCTGCACACAACCGCGATGACCGCAGCCGGCGTCACCCTCGGCGAATGTCTCGACTGGTGGCAACAGAGCGAGCGCCGCCTCGCACTCCGCCAGAATCTGCGCGATCGCGATGGCATCGACCCCGGCGACGTGATCTTCTCGCCCTCCCGCGCGCGCGCCAAAGGGCTCACCTCGACCGTCTGTTTCCCCACCGGCAACCTCGCCCCCGAAGGCTCCGTCGTCAAAAGCACCGCCATCGATCCGACCCTCATCGGCGAAGACGGCATCTTCCTTCATCGCGGCCCAGCGCGAGTCTTTACAGCCGAAACCGATGCCATCGACGCCATTCGCAAGGGCCAGATCGCTGCCGGCGATGTAATCGTCCTGATCTGCTGCGGCCCCAAAGGCGCCGGCATGCAGGAGATTTATCAGATCACCGCGGCCTTGAAAGCCTTACCGCATTGCCGCCACGTGGCGCTCCTCACCGACGGCCGCTTCAGCGGCGTCTCCACCGGCCCATGCATTGGCCACATCTCGCCTGAAGCGTTCGCCGGCGGCCCCATCGGAAAAATTCATGATGGCGACCTGATCGAGATTCGCATCGATCGCAGCGAACTCCTCGCGACCGTGAATCTGGTGGGCGAGCAAAGCGAAGTTTTTTCCCCGGCAGAAGGAACGCGGCGTCTGTCAGCCAGATCCCCGCGAGCCGATCTGCAACCCCATCCCGCCCTTCCGCCCGATACGAAGCTATGGGCCGCGCTGGTTGAAGCCAGCGGCGGAATCTGGGCTGGATGCGTCTACGATGTCGATGCCATTACCGCGCGCCTCGCGGACCCCGGCTCTTCACCGAATCAACCCATGACAGAGGAGCAACAGTAACGCTCGACCGGTTGACCGATAGCTGGGCGGCCCAACACCACGGCAAAGCATCGGTCATTAGAGAGTCCCTGACAACTCCCCGTCCGCCCACTCCTCGCCTGCCCATGCTATCGGCATCAGTTCTTCCGTCACTTTCCTACCGGCCGGAGCACACCTGCGAAATCCCTACAGAGATAAGGTAAAGATCTGCCACGCGGAGGAGACAGTGCCTGGACTCCCCTGGCTCCCAACTGTGAGCCCGTTCATCTCCCAGACGTAGACCTCGCCGCTGCTGTTCTGCCACAGAATGTCGGCGTTCCCATCCCCGTTGTAATCCCCCACTCCCTTAATGCTCCAGGCGGAGGAGACGGTGCCAGGCGTGCCCTGATTGGCTATCGTGGTCCCGCTCATGAGCCAGATGTAGACCTCCCCGCTGGTGCTGTTCCGCCACAGAATGTCGCTCGTGCCGCTTCCATCGAAATCGCCAACGCCCGCGATAGTCCATCCAGAAGAGGGCGAGACGGTGCCGGGAGTTCCCTGGCTCCCAATCGAAATCCCGTTCATCAGCCAGATATAGACCTCTCCCGTTGTCGTGTTCTGCCACAGGATGTCGGCCTTGCCATCGCCGTTGAAATCGCCAACCCCCAGGATGCTCCATCCTGAGGAGGGCGAGACGATGCCCAGGTCGCCCTGACTCGCAATCGTGGTCCCGTTCATCAGCCAGATGTAGACCTCTCCGGTCGTGCTGTTGCGCCACAGAATGTCGGCCTTGCCATCGCCATTGAAATCGCCAACGCCCTGGATGACCCAGGCAGAGGAGGGCGTGACGTTGCCGGCAATTCCCTGGCTCGTGATCGTGGTTCCATTCATCAGCCAGAGGTAGACCTCTTCGGTGCTGCTGTTCCGCCATAGGACATCGGCCATGCCATCTCCATTGAAATCGCCAATACCCTGAATCGCCCACGCGGAGGAGGGGCTGCCGGGGCTTCCCTGGCTCAGAATCGAAGCCCCATTCATCAGCCACTCGTAGACTTCTTCAGAGCTGCTGTTGCGCCACAGAATGTCGCTCCTGCAGTCACCGTTGAAATCGCCCGACACGGCAAACGACGCCGGATTCGGATTGGGGTTCGGATTCGCAGTCCTGCAGGGGCCTGGTGCCGGCTGAAGACATGTCCCGAAGCACTCGGACGAGAGGTTATAGGTGCCGGTGTTGATGTCCGAGCAATCGCCAACGAGAACGGTATAAGTTCCCGTTGACGGAACCGTGAGGGAGGGATTCAGCTGAGCGACCTTGCCACCACAGTTCCCGTAGCCATTGTTGCCAAAAGCGGATGCCACCTCAGTTGGGTCGTAGATCCGAATCTTGGGACTCAGGCTGCCCGTGGTGCTCGTGATGGTGAAAGTCACGGTGTCGTTGGCCGTGCCGGAAAACGTGTATGTCGTGCTCTGCGAAGCGGCAGCCACAATTCCCGCCTGTGTCTGCCCCCAGAGAATTGGGGATGTGCCTACCGCAGCGTTGATTCGTTGGGAATATGCCGAATACGTTCCCTGGTACAGGTCCGAGCAATCGCCTATTAGCACCGTATATACGCCGGTTGAAGGGAATGTAACGGTATTCAACTCGAGAGTCGATCCGCCACAATTTCCGTATCCGTTATTGCCGAACGCTGAGGTGAGGAGAGAGCCATTAGGATTGTAAACACGGATTTTTGGACTAAATGTGCCGCTGGTGCTTTCGGTTGTGGCAACGGCAAAGTAGCCTGTGTCGTTCGCATTTGCAGTGACCGTGTATGCGATGCTCTGCACCGCAGAACTGATCGCGCCGGCAACAGTTTCCCCGAACGGGAACTGGATAGCGCCGACCGGCGCGGTTAAGGATTGCACAAATACCGCATAGTTTCCGGAGTTGGTAGCACTGCAATCGCTAATTTCTACATAATAGGTCCCGGTGGGATTACTGCTTCCGCTCGGGCTCGGCGGCAAAGTGACTTGATTCATCTCCAGGGTTTCTCCCCCGCAGCTGCCATATCCGTTGTTGCCGAATGCTGACGCGATCAGCTTACCGTCCGAGGTTAGCAGCTCAATCTTGGGGCTCAAGGTTCCGCTCGTCGCCGCCACTGTAAAATCAAGCACATCGCCCACCGCGTCCGGGAAGGTATAAGTGTTGACTTGCGCCGCTCCGCCTATGTTTCCGGTGGTCACCTGGCCGAATGGCAGCGTGGTGGCGCGCCCCTCGAGGCAAAAGATGAAAAATCCGCAAACGAACAAAACAACCTGCAACCTGATCATCTTCATCTCGACACCAACCTCCCGGAGAGCAGGGTCTTCCCCCCCCGCTTCAACCTTCCTCCAGGAAGATCCCTCTCCCCCGCTTTTCGTCGCAAGAGAAATGAACGGACATAAACGGACTTCAGAGGGCCGAGATCGTTGGAGCCGCTACGTCAATCCTTCTTGACCAGGGACAGAGTGGGACGGACTATGCAATACGGCCCGGGATTTGTTCTTGTCCAGTCTGACCTGGCCGGACTATACTGTACCCTTCCCCCGTTCCAACGAAGTTATCTCGCCGTTTCCAGTTGCCGGCAGGATCGGGTCCCTATGGCTACCGCGCACTCAATTCAACCTGGCGTCCCCACGCCGCCGCAGAAGCTCGGATCCTGGAAATGCATTGCCAGCTATTTTGGCTGCGACGAGCGCACCGCCAGGCGGTGGGAGCGCGAGCGCGGACTGCCCGTGCATCGGGTGCCGGGCAAACGCAGTGCGGTCTTTGCCTATTCCTCCGAACTTGAAATGTGGCTGAGTAACGGCGAGCAGGAGCCCGATTCGCTGGGGACAACGAATCGAGAGGTGAACTCTGACAGAGGCGATCTATCTGTCGATATTGAATCTGGATTGGCAGCCGGGTCACAGCCCGCATTGTCCCCGTCGCTGGCTCGCTCAGGGGCGGTCCGGACATCTCGTCGATGGACCGTGCCGGTTGCCGCTACTGTCGCCGTCGTCCTTCTGGCCGCTGCAATGCTTCCGGTCCGCTGGGATCGTGGCGCTCCCTTGGCTGGCACATCAGGAGTTCGCGCGGCTCAGGATCCGTTGCGGCATCTTCCCGCACCAGACGCAGAAGGCCTCTATCTTCGTGGCCGCTACTTTTGGAACCTGCGCACCGCCGACAGTCTCTCGAAAGCGATTGATGCTTACACCCAGGCCATCGTGAAGGATCCTTCTTACGCAGAGGCCTACGCCGGACTGGCAGAGAGTTACGACTTATTACCCCAGTTCGCTGATGGCGATATGGCGGAAGATTTCGCCCGGGCAAAGAGCGCCGCCGACAGGGCGATCAAGCTCGACCCCAATGTTGCGGCTGCTCATAATGCAAAAGCATTTGCCTTGTTCTTCTGGGATTGGGACATTCCCGGCTCGGACGCGGAGTTCAGGCGGGCTCTCGCTCTCGATCCCAACTCCGCACAAACTCACCAGTGGTACGCCAGCACGCTTTTGAACCGGCTTGAGGGCGCGGAATGCATGAGGCAGATCGACGAGGCCCTCCGGTTGAATCCGACCTCTGCCGCGATTGCGACCGATGCCGCGCTGATGCACGCCGAATTCGAGAACGACCCAGCCAGCGCGATACGAAAGTTACAGGATCTCGAGCAGACTCAGCCAACCCTCCTGACCCCGCCCTATTTTCTGAGGGAGCTCTACTTTGCGCTGGGGGACTATCCGGCCTATATTACCGAGCTTCACCATGTGGCCTCTATCTCGCACAGTCCAGACGATATTGCCCTGGCCGACGCAGCTGAGCGCGGCTGGGCTCGGGCTGGTAAGACCGGCATGCTGGAGGATATTCTGAAGGTGCGCAGAATGGCGTTCGAACGCGGTAGGGAGCCGGGCTATTGGCTCGGCCAAACCTACTTGCTGCTGGGACGGCCGATGGAAGGCCTGCCCTATTTCCGAACCTCGCTCGACAGACGGTTCATCCTGCTCATCTCCATGCAGGACTGCGACTGGGCAAAGAAGCTTGAGGCCGATCCTGGGTATGCGCAGCTCTTCGCTCAGATCCGCGATCGCATGCATGGCGGCGAACCGGCACATCCGGCCGTGGTTCCCCTTTCTTACCGTCTGCCGCAAGCCATCGTTCACACTTCTGGTCCTGATTCCAGTACGCATTAAGGCAACATTGGATCTCACCGCTGTTTTGTCAAGTTTCCACCGCTTCCCCGAAGTAACAACCGTTGATGAATGGCGACTTCCACGCCAACAAAGTTGGCAGTTTTATTCCCCAAACCTGCTATTCTGAATTTATAGAGTAAAAAAATGCCGCCATCCCTGGCGGCATTCTTTTTTGGAGAGGAGGAAAACCAAGTGTCATCCGTGGTCGCAGTCAGGCGAATCCGAGCTACGAGCTACTCGCTGCTGGCTACCGGCCGCCTCCGGCACATGGCACTCTCCAATGAATCATTCGCACGCGTCACGCAATTGACTTACTTTCAATCAGGAAGCTCCATCGCGAGTGTCAATGATTCAATCGCGAGTGTGAATGACGCACTCGCACTCGTGAGCCATCTGTCCGGTTATCAAGAACCTGCCAGAGGTCACCAGCGTTACTCCCCTCCCAATCCCTTTCGAATCAATCACCACCCCGCACACCCACCCCCCCCTGGGGCCAACTGCGCATAGATTTTGGAGCACCGGGCGGGAATTGAACCCGCGAATACTGGTTTTGCAGACCAGCGCGTTAGCCACTTCGCCACCGGTGCTCTGCCTGCCACGTCCATCGGCGCGGCGGAAATCCTGCTTAAGCCACTGACTATCAACCTTACTGTTGTTACTGCGGCTGCGCAGTCGTCCGCAGGTACGGTTTCACCGTCTTATAGCCCGGGAAAACCTTGTCCGCTTCTTCATTGGAAACCGCGCCGGTGATGATTACGTCGTCGCCCTGCTTCCAGTTAGCCGGAGTCGCGACTCTGTGCTTCGCGGTTAGCTGGATCGAGTCCAGAACGCGGAGTATCTCGTCGAAATTGCGGCCCGTGGTCATCGGGTATGCCAGGGTCAGCTTGATCCGCTTGTCGGGTCCGATGACGAATACGGTGCGTACTGGCGCATTCTGCGCGGGTGTACGGCCATCGGATGTCTCGCCCGCATCGCCAGGCAGCATGTCGTAGAGCCTGGCGATCTTCAGTTCCGGATCGCCGATCATCGGATAGTTCACCGTGTAACCGCCGACATCCCGGATGTCTGAAGCCCATTTCGCGTGGCTGGAGACAGGATCGACACTAAGGCCGATCACTTTCGCGCCGCGCTGCGCGAACTGACTCTCGAGACCGGCAACGGCGCCCAGCTCGGTCGTGCAGACCGGCGTGAAGTCTTTAGGGTGGGAAAAAAGCACGGCCCAGTTATCGCCGATCCACTCGTGAAAGCGGATAACGCCCTGCGTGGTCTCGGCGGTGAAGTCCGGTGCAACATCGTTAATGCGTAGCGACATGAAAGTTCCTCCTGGGCCATTCCCGATTTTCTATGCGACATAAGAAAACCCACCCGGCCATCTGGCAGCGGGTGGGTTCTGTGAGCGATTCTGAACTTATCTCATCTCTCTCAGACACACACCCGGCGGGTGCGGCAGCAACAGCAGCAGCACATGCAGGCGGGTAGAGAAGGACGAACCATATGTATGCAAGAGTAGGGCCTGGCGCGGGCGGCTGTCAAACTGCGCTCAGGCCCTGATGCTGACGAACCCGGGTTGGATCAGTTCGCGGGAGCGTCTCCCAGCAGCTGATAGTTATGCGCAACCTGAAAAGTCATGGCCCCGACATACACATATTGAGAGACCTGGGCCAGCGATCGCATGTGATGCCGGACGAGCAGGCGGTAGGCTTCGTAATTCAGCGCCACGGTACCAGCCTGGAACGCAGCGAAGGCCGGCTTGTTCTTCACCAGCGCCTGGGGCAGGATCGCTTCATGAAAATACTGCGGCTCGGAAAGGGCCTTTTCGGTGCTGGTGAAATCGAGTACGCGCAGAGAGGCAGCCGCGCCCAGCATGCTCCAGTCCAATGCGTTCAGACGGGGACCCTTTTCGCTGGCCTCCGGAGCGCGCTCGACAGGATACACGCCCATCGGCCCACCCGGATCGCCCGGTTGGGCGGTGGCTCCGGATTCGACCGGCGTTGGGGCTTCGACGAGCGAGGAGGAGACGAGTGAGGACGAGCCCTGCGCGTGGCATGGCACAACGAACGAACAGGCAAGAACTGCGGCGAGAACGAGACCGATGCGCGTGTGATTCATTTCATCTCCAGCCCCATTCTTTCGAGCCCGTATTTTGGGGTTCACCGGGGGAGCGGTGAATGGAGATGAGTGTGTCACAGAAACTCGGTTTTCCACACTTATCTTGCGTCACTGCAACAAGTTACGGTAGAGGTACAAGTTCGATGGCTCGTCAGGAAAGGGAAGCTGTGACTGCGCGATTCAGATGCGGTTACTCACGTGCGCGAATATCAAGGCGCGATGGTTACCGGACTGCGCATGTCCTTGCCGATACGCACCGGCGCAACGATGAGAGGCCAGAAGATGTGCCGAATCTGCGGTAACAGGCCCGGACCTGCGATCGCTGATCGAGCAATTTGTCAGCGGTGACGGCGAGCGAATTCGCTGCGGTGACGGCTATAGCAGAAATAAATCACGAGGCCTATTGCCAGCCAGACAAAGAAGCGAATCCAGGTCATGACTTCGAGGCCCATCATGAGCACGACGCAAAAAATGATGCTCAGGAGCGGAAAGACCGGGCCCAGCGGAGCGCGAAATCCGCGCCGGCGGTTGGGCTCGCGATAGCGCAGGATGAGAACGCCGGCCGAAACCAGTACAAATGCGAAAAGTGTCCCAATGTTGGACAGGTTCGAAACCGTGCCAATATCGAAAAGCCCCGACGGAATGCCGACCACGAAACCCGCGACCCATGTAGCCACGGCGGGGGTTCGGTATTTCGGGTGAACATGCGAGAAGACCGCCGGCAGCAACCGATCGCGCGACATCGAGAACCAAACGCGCGCCTGGCCCAGCTGGAAAACCAGGATCGAAGAGATCATGCCGGTCAGCGCACCGAGCACGACGAAAAGACGAATCCAGTGCAGGCGATGACCGCCGGGCATCAGGGACAGCTTCTTCAGCGCGTTTACCACGGGTGCGGCGTCCCCCATCATGCTCTTCCACGGCACCAGGCCGGTCAGCACCACCGCGACGCCGATATACAAAATGGTGCATATGAAAAGCGTTGCGAGAATGCCGATCGGCACATCGCGCTGCGGATGCTTGCACTCTTCCGCCGCCGTCGAGACAGAGTCGAATCCGATATACGTGAAGAAAATGATCGACCCGCCGGTGAGCACTCCCGACCAGCCATTCGGCGAGAACGGATGATAATAGCGCGGCTGAATGAAGCTGGCGCCGAATGAAACAAAGATCAGAATCGCCGCGATCTTAACGAGGACCATGATGTTGTTGGTTTCTGCCGATTCGCGAATGCCGCGCACCAAGATGATCGTCAGCAGGAACACGATGAGAAACGCGGGTATGTTGAATCCAAAATGCCACCCCGGCGGATACAAATCGTTACCCGCCAGATCCTGCAGGCCTTCGGGGAGATAGGCCGGTGAAATCCATTTGAGCGGAGGATGGATGTTAAACCAATCGAGCAGGTCGACGATGTGCGCGGCGAAGCCGACGCTAACCGACATATTCGAGAAGGCGTATTCGAGGATCAGATCCCACCCGATGATCCACGCGATCAGCTCTCCCATCGTCGCGTAGGTGTAGGTATAGGCCGATCCGGCAATGGGGATCATCGACGCCAGCTCTGCGTAGCACAGGCCGGTGAACGCACAGACAATGGCCACCAGCACGAGCGAGAGAGCCAGAGCCGGGCCTGAACCTGGGCGGCCGACCATCGCTGTGTGGCGAATGAAGTAGTCGATGAGCGGCGTGTTTTCGATCGAGGCGGTAGGGAACTGTTGTCCCGCGATCGCCGTGCCAATGACCGTGAAGATGCCCGAACCGATGACCGCTCCGATGCCCAGAGCGGTGAGGGACACCGGGCCCAACGTCTTTTTCAGAGCGTGGTCCGGGTTCTCCGAGTCGGAGATCAGCTTGTCGATGGACTTGCGCGAGAATATCTGGGACTTGGCTTGCGTCCCTGCGGGGCGAGATGGGTGCGCGGGCTGATCCGCCAACGACAGCTCCTGCGGGGAGGGTGGATTGGAAGTGAGTGTAGCTGGTTCCTGAGGCTGACGAAAGAAAATTCGCCAGCCCCTGTTGTTTTTCGGGTCGTCGAGATTCTGCAGCCGTCTCTAACGCTTGCTCTGGCCGCGGCTGAGCTTACGGACTTTTTTCTTCATCGAGCCGCGCGGAGTGGTGCGCTTTGCTTTGGGGGCGGCCTTTTTACGGGCCGCGCGTTTCAGTTTCTTGCGCTCTGTCGTGTCTTCGATTGCCTTTGTATTTGCCATGAGAATCCTTTAGAGGGGGATGCGGCCCTCAGAGCCGCTCGAGCTGAGCGAATTTCTCCACCAGCTTTTTCACGCCGAATCCTGAAAATTGTACAGTAATCTTCGCGTCTTCCCCGTCTCCTTCGCGGCGAAACACCACGCCTTCGCCATATTTAGGATGGCGCACGCGCTGCCCGCTGCGGAATCCCCGGGCTCCGGTGGGCTCGGGGATGTCGAGTTTGGGGCGCGCCGCCTTCGCGGGAACGCCGCCGCGTCCGGAGAAAAACCGGGCGATGTTGTCCACTGAGTTTGCTTTCTCGCCGGCGGGCGGCCGCACCAGCCTGTCGCCGCGGGCCGCTGACCCCAGCCGCGATGGCGCGCTCTGATCCTCATCCTCGTAGCTGTAGTGGCGCGAGCTGAAATCGTCACCGCCATTGCGACTAAAGCGCGAGGGCGATTGCTTGTAATCCGCAGCATAGCCGCCCCAGCTGCTGGACCGCGCTCCGGCGCCGCTCATGTCTGTGAGCAATTGTTCCGGAATCTCTTCAAGAAAGCGCGAAGAAACGGTGGCTTCCGGCATGTCGTTGCCGTACCGCCGCCGATACCGAGCCCGCGTCAGGATCAGCGCATCCATGGCCCGCGTCAGGCCCACGTAGCAGAGCCGCCGCTCCTCCTCCATCTGCGTAGGATCGTTCAGCGTGCGCGAGTGCGGGAAAAGTCCTTCCTCGAGGCCCGCCAGCACAACGAGCGGAAACTCGAGGCCCTTCGCCGAATGAAGGGTCATCAGCGTCACACGCGAATCCGGATCATACTGGTCAGCGTCGCTCACCAGAGCCGCGTGGTCCAGGAACTCCGCCAGCGTCTCGCCGCGCTCCTGCGCATCCTGCGCCGCGTTGGCCAGTTCCTTCAGGTTCTCAATGCGAGAGAAAGCTTCGGGCGTCCCTTCCTCTTCGAGCGAGCGGATATAGCCCGTGCGATCGATGAGGAATTTGATCAGCTCCGGCAGCGTGGCCGCATCGCCGGGAGCGCGGAATCCTGGGACCGCTTCCTGCGCCGATTCCGACGCCGACTCCTGAGTCGAGCCCGCACCCGGCTGCCCGGCGGCCGGTTCTGGTGGCGCTGCGTGTTCGACGGGCGGCTCCTCGTCAAAGATGCGGAAGGTGGCGGGTTCGAAATCCGTTCCTTCGGTGACGAAATCGTCACCGTCGTTCGTGAGGGCGAGGTGCCCCTGTGCGGCATTGCCAAAATCGAAACTCGTATCGATGCCGAGCTCTGAAGGCGCATCGACAGGCTGCGGGTTAAGATCCGAAGCGAGCTTATCCGGAAAACCAGGAGCGAGCATTGCGCGCGCATCGGTGATGATCCTCTGAAAGGCATCGAGAGCCGCCAGCGAACGCTGGGGCAGCAGCCTGGCGTCGAGTGCGCGGCTGATTGCCGTCCACACGCTGGACCCCGTCTCGATCGCAATTCGCTCCAGTGTCTCCATCGTGGTCTTGCCGATGCCGCGGGCCGGAGTGTTGACCACCCGTTGCAGTGCGATGGAGTCGTGCGGGTTCTGCACGAGCTTCAGATAGCTCAGCAGGTCCTTGATCTCAGCGCGCTCGTAGAAAGAAAACCCGCCGACCATGGTGTACGCGATCCCGTAGCGGCGCATCGCTTCTTCCACCAGGCGCGACTGCGAATTGGTGCGGTAAAGCACGGCGCACTTCGCGCTGTCCTGGTCCTCGCCTGCCTTCCGCAAATATTTTTGAATGTAGTCCGCGATGAACAGGGCCTCGTTCTCGCCGTCGGGGGCCTCGTAATAGCCGATGAGGGCGCCGCCTTCGCGCGAGGTCCACAGGCGCTTGCCCTTGCGCTGCGCATTGTGCGCCACGACGGCCGACGCGGCTTCGAGGATGATCTGCGTGGAGCGATAATTCTGTTCGAGGCGCACCGTTTTCGCGCCGGGGAAATCCTTCTCAAATTCCAGAATGTTGCGAATATCCGCGCCGCGCCAGGAATAGATGCTCTGGTCCTCGTCGCCGACCACACAGACATTCTTTTCCTCGCCGGCCAGCAACTTCATCAGCTCGTACTGTGGGCGGTTGGTGTCCTGATACTCGTCGATCAGCAGCCACCGATAGCGCCGGTTGTACCGCTCGCGAACCTCGGAGGAAACCTTCAGCACACGCACAGCTTCGAGAAGCAGATCGTCGAAGTCGAGGGCGTTCGCCTTGCGCAGTTCGGCACGGTAGCCCTCGAAAATGTGGGCGACACGCTCGCTGATCGGATCCGCCGACTGCAGGTAGTACTCCTGGGGATCGATCATGTGGTTCTTTGCCCAGGAAATCTTCGACAGAGCCACGCGCGGCGTAAGCTGCTTGTCGTCGAGCCCCATGCGGCGCATCACGGCCTTGACCACCGCCTGCTGATCGGTCTCGTCGTAAATCGCGAATGTTCTGGTCAGGCCCTCGTTGTTCACGCGCAGCGCTTCAATGTCGCGGCGCAGCAAACGTACGCAGAAGGAGTGAAACGTCGAAACCACGGGCTTGGCCAGCGAAGAATGCCCGATCAGCTTTTCGACGCGCTCCGCCATTTCGCCTGCGGCCTTATTGGTGAAGGTCACGGCGAGGATCGAGTCAGGCGCGGCCCCGCGCTGATCGATCAGGTAGGCGATACGATGCGTGATGACGCGCGTCTTCCCCGAGCCGGCTCCGGCCAGGATCAATACCGGCCCATCGATGGCCTCGACGGCTTCGCGCTGTTGCGGGTTGAGTTTTTGGAGAAGATGCTGCAAGGGGTCGGCTCTTCTTCTATTTTAATCGTTCGCGCAGGCTGTTAGTTTTCTCCTATGGCGTTGCTGGTTACGCGCGATCTCTCGAAAACCTACGGCGGGAAAGGCGCTGCTCCCGTAGTCGATGGCGTTTCGTTTTCCATCGAGCGGGGCGAGACGGTGGGGCTGGTCGGCGAATCGGGGTCGGGCAAGAGCACCATTGCGCGCATGGTTTTGGGGCTGATCGAGCCGACCAGCGGCGCCGTCACGTTCGACGGCCAGCCGGTGACCGGCGTTCCGCAAAGAAAGCTGCAGCCGTTGCGCCGCCGCATGCAGCCCGTCTTTCAGGATCCCTATGCCGCGCTGAACCCGCGCATGCGCGTCGAGCAGATCGTCACCGAGCCTCTCATCATCCACGAAAAGCACAGCCGGGCCGAGCGCCGCCGCCGTTGCCAGGAGCTGCTGCGCCAGGTCGGACTCGACGACTCGGCTATGCCCCGCTATCCGCACGAATTCTCCGGCGGCCAGCGGCAGCGCATCAACATCGCACGAGCACTGGCCCTGCGTCCTGAATTACTGGTACTGGACGAGCCAGTCTCGGCACTCGACGTCAGTGTAGGCGCACAGGTCGTCAACCTGCTGCGCGACCTGCAGCGCGAGTTCTCTCTGACTTACCTCTTCATCTCGCATTCGATGCCGCTGGTGCGCTATCTCTCGACTAATATCGCTGTACTGCGCAATGGCAAGCTGGTCGAATTCGGCAGCCGCGACCAGGTCTGCGAATCGCCGCGCGAGGAATACACGCGCCAGCTCGTCGCAGCTACGCCCGAACTCCAAATCAACTGACCGCGCTGCTCCCCTGTGACCTGCACACTGTAACCTGTAACCTGCAAACTGTACCCTCTAAACAGTGCATCCCACGATCTTCCAATACATCTTCCTGGCTCTTGCCGCAGGACTCGGCGGCCTCGTCAACTCCGTCGCCGGCGGCGGAGGCTTTCTCATATTCCCGTCGCTCTTGAAAGCAGGCTTGCTACCCATCCAGGCCAATGCAACAGGAACCGTCGCTCTCTGGCCCGGCCAGTTCACTTCGATCGCCGGCTATCGCGAGGATCTGCGCAAGAATCGTCGCCTCGTCATTCCCGTCGGGCTTGTAGCGCTTATTGGCGGACTCGCCGGCGCGCTCACCCTTCTGCGCGGGAGCCAGAATTCCTTCCTCCGCCTGGTGCCTTATCTCTTCCTTCTCGGCGCTACGAGTTTCGCCGTCAGCGGGCCGGTTTCAAAGATGGTGCGCCGGCGCATGGAAGATCACGCCGCGCATCCAGAGCACCAAAAGCCGGTAGCGCTCATCCCGCTGCTCCTGGCTCTGCTGGCCATCACCTATTACATCGGCTATTTCGGAGCGGGCGCGGGCCTGCTGACCATGACAGCCCTGGCCCTGTGTGGCGTTGAGCGCATCGCTGAAATCAATGCGCTCAAAGTCGTCATCACTACGGTGGCGAATGGAGTGGCCGTCATCACCTTCATCGTGGGAGGAGCGGTCGAGTGGCGCTTCTGCTGGCTGATGATGATCGCCTGCGCCATTGGCGGTTATATCGGCGCGCGCAACGCTCGCCGCATCGATGACCGCATCCTGCGGCCCGCTATCATCGTTCTCGGATTCGTCATCGCTATCTATTTCTTCATCCACAGGAAGGGCATGTGAGCGCGATCAGCCCCGCGGTTAACGCCGTTGGCCCCGTAGTGAACGTGATCGGCCTGGCGGCCGCGGTGTGCACCACCGTCTCCTTTGTCCCGCAGCTCATCCGAATTTGGCGCCTGCGAAGCGCCCGCGAAATCTCGCTGATTATGTTCCTGGTCTTTTCGCTCGGCGTCTTTCTCTGGCTGCTTTACGGAGTTTTCCTGCACGCCTTCCCCATCATCCTTGCTAACGCCGTCAGCCTTGTTCTCTCGCTCGCGATCCTTGCGCTCAAGCTCCGCTTCGACCGGAAATAAAATGGGACACTCCGCGCTCTGGAAGCCGCGAAGTGTCCCGCAGTTGTGTGGCTACTTCTTCTGGTTGCAGCAGTCGCCTGGGCAGCAGGCGCCGCCCGCGCAACAACTCGCACCGCAGCAGCTGCCGGCGCAGCACTTCGCGCCCGGCGTGCAGCAGGATGCGCTGGTCAGGGCCAGGGCGGACAGAGAAAACAGCGACGTTGCGAATAATGCAAGGACTTTGGCTTTCATGGAAATACTCCTCTCAGTGTGAAAAGGGATCGTCGCGCGCAGATGCGCAGAGACTCACATCGCTGAAGCGAGAGGATTAAATTCGCAGATCGTCTTTGAGGCGGAAAACTGGAGCGTGGAAGCGGAGGCCGGAATTCAGCTCGCGGATTAGTGCGGGAGCGGAGCTTGCGGAAACATCGCTGCGCGGAGAGCGGGTGGCTGCTTCGGCCTTCGCCTTGACGGCCTGGGCTTCGGACTTCTCCGGAACCTGCTCCGTGCAGCGCGCCCCTGAGCAGCTTTCGCCGTTACCGCCGCTCCGCGGGCAGCAGGGCATGTGGCTTCGCTGGCAATGCATTGCCGGCGTGACAGCAGTGCCGGCCATCGCAAGCGTGCAGATCCAGATTGCGGACAGCACAAGCGCCAGCGATCTGTAGGTGCAGCGATGCAGCGATCCCATCACAGTTTCAGTCTACGCGCGGACCAGGGAGCTGGGAAGTGACGATCCGCACAGGTTGCGTAATCGGCTTTTCCGAGAGATTGCGCCTGGCAGTGCGGTTTTGTTACTGAGGTGCCCCGCGACTCCCCCCGAGGGAGGAAGGGGGGAGTCGCATGGCGCTACAAAGGAGCGGCCGTCGCTTCATCCGCCGGCTGGGACTGCGATCAAGCCGCGGTATGCGGCCGGCCCGGATGGGCGGTCGCGGTTTGCGCAGACGCCGCGAGTTTTCCTACGTTGGTGGTGATTGTTTTACCCGTCACCGTTGCGAGTGCCTGCAGCAGTTTGTTGCCGATTGGCGAGCCGAGTCCCGTACACGGATCCCACCCGGGATTGGCGGAAAACGCCCCATTGTTTCCCTGGGTGATGTCTCGGAACCCATTGTTCTGGTTGATGGAGTAGAGAGCCGGGTTGAGCAAGCCGAGGCGCGTGCCGAGCTTCTGGTTGCAGAGCGCGATGAGGCCGGCCCACAGAGGCGCGACCGCACTGGTTCCGCCGATTTGCAGGGTCTCACCGTCGACCAGGATGTTGTAGCCGGTATCCGGATCGGCGTCGCCCGCCGTGTCCGGCACGCCACGCATGGCTTGGGTGACGACAGCGGCCTGCCATTGTGGACGCTGAAAAACATTGCTGTAGCCTCCACCGGTTGCGCCGCCCGTCGGTCCGTCGTTCCAAACGGTTTCACTCTGGATGGTGCCGTTGGCCGACACCATCCGCGTGCCTCCAACGGCGAGCAGATGCGGGCTGGATGCCGGGAAGTCGACATTGCTCCGGGTCCCCGGGACACCGTCAGTCGACCCGTGGTCGCCTGACGCCGCAATGACGGTGATGCCCAGCAAGGCCGCCTCCTGAGCCACCTGATCGAAGCATTCCATAGACTGCTGCGACCAGCTTTGCTCCGGATTGCCCCAGCTGATCGAGATAACCGAAGGGGTGTGGAGCTGATCGTGAACCGCGGTGCTGAGCGCGTCCTGGAAGCCGCGCGCGGTGTTGGAGGCGAAATAGACGGCCAGCGACGCGCCATTGGCCACAGCCCCGGCGATTTCGATGTCGAGCATGACTTCCGCATCCGCGCTGGTCGGTGTGGAGGGACGGTTGTTCGCCTGGTCGACCAGAACAGCGCGGACCGCCGGCGTGTTCAGATTAAGGCTTTTGAAATATTGCTGGAGATCGGCCGGTCGAAAACCTCCGCCCAGCTCAATGATGCCGATTGTTTGCCCGTCGCCGTCCGCATCCGAGGGGAAGTCGTACAGCGATGCCACCTGAAGCGGCGTGTATGTGGTGGTTGAGGCACGAGAAGCGATGGAGCGGTTCGTGTTGCGGAGGCGAAAGTGTGGATGTGCTACCGGACGGTTGTCCAGACCGAAAACGCCCTGGATGATAGAAGCGTAAGCTTCCGGAACCTGAATGGGCCCGGTGTGACTGCGATAGGTCCCATCCGGGTGTTCATACCCGTTCAGTTCGACGTTGAATGCCTTTTCCATATCGGCCGCGGTGCCGGCCAGGGTGACGGTCCGGCGGCTGACCTCATCGCCGCGCGTCAGCACCTGGAGGTTGTTTTCGCTGGCAAACTGCCGGATCTTGTCAACGTTGGTGGGGTCGGCGCCATACATTCTGGCGAAGTCACTGTGGCTCATGGTTTGGCCTCGATGCTGGTCCAGAGCGATGGGTTGACGGTTTTTCAGGATCACCGAGATCTCGATGAGCTGATGTGGAGAAGTCGGTCCGATGGCGCGCGCTCCAGCCATTGGGGCGTGCTCGGTCCCCTTCAACGTTACTCTCTGCGTTTTTGCCATTGTGTAACTCCTCTGGAACTGTAGTTGCGGTCGTGAAAGAGGGAGAGAGCATGGGCCAATGCGGTGATCCCTCGCCATCGCACGGCTGACAGAGATTGGTTCCCCGGACATGACCGGGGAAGGTAAAGCCTTGTGCAGTCAATGGGCGTTCGCGGTACAACAGCCTCTCTTTGCCAACCGCGTCAGGATGCGAACGGACGCCGCGCGGCTTGCTTGGTCAAGGCTGGAGTTATGTCCAGCCGCAGGGAAGACAAATTTGGGAACAAATCGGAGAAGCGAATTGATTCTGGCGCTGCCTCCCGCCGAAAGGGAGACCACTCCAGAAATGCTGCGTGGGCCTCAATTGAGACGTTCGGCCCCGCAATGGAGAGGATGCTAACCCGATTGCGATAGAAGAGGAAAGTTACGAAAGTTATTTAATCGAGGCGGATGTTGAAATCTTTTTGGCGATTCGTGGGTGGGAATCGGCGAGTTTTCGCGATGCCCGGACGGTCGCCCCGAGGGCCCTATGCCGGAACCGTCGGGTTGCGCCGTGGGCGCCGGTTGGCCTGCAGAATTTTCTTCCGCAGCCGCAACGACTTCGGCGTGACTTCGACCATTTCGTCGTCGGCAATAAATTCGATAGCTTGTTCGAGATTGAGGAGACGCGGCGGCGCGAGGCGAATGGCATCGTCGGCGGTCGATGCGCGCATGTTGGTCAGCTTCTTTTCCCGCACCACGTTCACGTCGAGGTCGTTGTCGCGCGAGTGCTCCCCGATCACCATGCCCTCATAGACTTCGACACCTGCAGGCGTAAAGAGCACGCCGCGGTCTTCGAGGCCTTCGAGCGCATAGGCGGTCGTAACCCCGGCGCGATCTGCAACCAGCGCGCCAGTGGGCCGCTGCGGAATCTGCCCCTGGTGCGGCATATAGCCGTCGAAGAGCGAGTTCATCACCATGGTTCCCCGTGTCTCGGTCAGCAGATCGCTGCGCAGACCGATGAGTCCGCGGGAGGGTACTCGAAATTCGAGCCGCACGCGGCCGTATCCATGGTTGTGCATCTTGACCATCTCGCCGCGGCGAGGGCCCAGGCGCTCAATCACCGTACCGATAAACGCTTCCGGTATGTCGATGGTCAGGTGTTCGACAGGCTCCATCAGCTTGCCGTCGACTTCTTTGGTGACAATTTCGGGACGGCCCACCATCAGCTCGAAACCCTCGCGGCGCATCATTTCGATCAGAATCGCCAGCTGCAGCTCGCCCCTGCCGAGGACCTTGAAGCTGTCGGGGGTGCCGGTTTCTTCGACGCGCACCGATACGTTGGTGAGCAGTTCTTTATCTAGGCGCTCGCGCAGATTCCGCGACGTGACCCACTGACCCTCGCGGCCCGCGGTTGGTGAGTTGTTGACGGAAAACTGCATCGCGATCGTGGGCTCGTCGATGACGATGGGCGGCAACGGGGCTGGCGTCTCCGCGCTGGTGATGGTTTCACCAATGGTGATGTCTTCAACGCCCGCGACCGCGACAATGTCGTCGATCTCCGTCTCTGTAATGTCGACGCGATGGAGGCCGGCGAAGCTGAAGAGCTTCGTGATCCGGATTTTCTCGAGCGAACCATCGCGCTTGGAAATTGCAACGTCGTCGCCGGTGCGCAGCGTTCCCTGAAAAACGCGCGCAATGGCAAGCCGGCCCAGGTAGTCGGAGTAGTCAAGGTTCGTGACCTGGACCTGGAGCACGCCGTTGGGGTCACCCATTCCTTTCGGGATCGTGTTGCGAATCGCCTCAAATAGCGGCATCAGATCCGTGCCAGGCTGGGCGATATCCGTGCTGGCTTGCCCCAGTTTGGCGTTCGTATAGAGGACCGGGAAATCGAGCTGGTCTTCGGTCGCGTCGAGATCGATGAAGAGGTCGTAGACCTCGTTGAGGACTTCCTGCGGACGTGCGTCGTGGCGGTCGATCTTGTTGATGACGAGGATGGGCGGCAGCTTGGCTTCGAGCGCTTTTGAGAGCACGTAGCGAGTCTGCGGCAGCGGGCCTTCCGAGGCGTCGACCAGGAGCATGACGCCGTCGACCATTTTGAGGGCGCGTTCAACCTCACCCCCAAAATCGGCGTGGCCCGGCGTGTCGACGATGTTGATTTTTTCGCCTTTGTAAAAGACCGCGGTGTTCTTGGCCAGGATCGTGATGCCGCGCTCCCGTTCCAGCTCGTTCGAATCCATGACGCGCTCGGTGAGAGTCTCATTGGCGCGGAAGGTTCCTGCCTGGCGGAGAAGTTGATCGACCAGCGTGGTCTTGCCGTGGTCGACGTGGGCAATGATGGCGATATTGCGAATCGTGCTCAAGAGTTTTCCTGATAATCGTGTCGTACGTGGGAATGGGTGATGTGGAAACCGGAGGTCCGGCTCGGAGGAGGAGAAAGTTGCGGCGGAAATTACCGCGGGCCAGGATCGCCGAGTGCGTCGTCGATCGAAGCGAACAGAGCAGCGAGGTCGAGGCGTAGCCCCGTGGTTGCATCCGTGAAGGAAGTGGTTTCGACCCAGCCGCCGGAGGAAAAATCGAAGCCGATGCGCCCCGCAGGGTCGATGACCCACACATTGCGAACGCCCATTCTGCGGTAATCCTCGAGGCGATCCAGATAACGGCTCACGCGATCATCAGGCGAAAGGACTTCGACAATTGCAACCGGAGGCGTCAGGATAATTTGCTCACGCGGAGCCGAGTTCGCGATCACGCAGATGTCGGCGACTCGATAACGAGTCGGCGAAACCTGGATGCTCAGCTCAGGGTAGGCGCGCAGGCCCCACTCCGACCTGTGACTTCTAAACCATTCGAGAAGTGTTTCTTGTACAGCAGAGTGGTCGAACTCACCCAAAATTCGCTCCTCAATGACCCCTTCGACATAAGCGCAGTCGGGCCGATAGCTCGTATGACGATACTCGTCGGGGGAGATGCGAACTGGGGTTGTGGTTGCCATTGACGCTCTTCTCATCAAGTTTAGCAGCGGCGGGCAACGCCGATCCAAAAGGGGCGTGCGTGGTTGGCTTGCATAGGGAAACAGCGCGCGGGAAAGAGGGCTAAATGGAAGGCCCGCCCTATTCGTACCGCAGAGACTCAATGGGGTCCATGCTGGCAGCGCGATTGGCGGGCAACGTGCCAAACACCACGCCGACGGTTGCCGATGCGAGCAGCCCTATAACCGCCGACCAACCCGAAACCGGGGCCCGATAGCTCGTTAAGAATCGAATCGAGAAAGGAATGCCGAGCCCAATCGCGGCCCCGATCAATCCGCCGAAGAGCGAGACAAACACAGCCTCCATCAGGAACTGCAGCTTGATCTCCCGCGACGTCGCGCCCAGCGCCTTGCGTATCCCGATCTCCCGGGTTCGCGAACGGACTGTGGCCAGCATAATGTTCATAATGCCCACTCCGCCCACGGCCAATGTCACACCTGAGACCAGCAACAGCATCGCGGTCAGCGCATTCACCACCTGGCCCGCCAGCGTAATGAGCGCCGTCATGGTCTGCGTTTGATAGACAGACGTAGGCTGATGGCGGCCATCGTTACGAACCACCGAGACGATCTGCTTGGCCGCTTCTTCAACATCGCCCTGATCGCGAATCGAAAAATACATCTCCTTCACGTTGTCGGTCCCGCTGAAGTAGCGGCCGACCGAATAAGGAATCAGAATCGTCTGATCGGCGATCTCTGTTTCGCCGAAAGTTTCCACCCGTTCCTTAAAAGTCCCGATAATCGTGAAGGGAATTCCGCTAATCTGAAAGGTGCGTCCAATCGCCTCGCCTGGGCTGCCGAACATGGCGCGCGCAAATGGCTCAGTCACGTCCGCCACTTTGCTGTGAGCGGTCTCGTCTTCCTCGTCGAAGAAACGGCCGGCGAGCGACACCAGGTTGCGCACCTGGCGGTAGTGCGGTTCCACCCCCAGCACCAGTATTTCTCTCACCACCCCGTCGATGCTGATGTTCTGGTGCATCTCCAGAACCACCGAAGAAGCGGCGACCGAAGGCACCTCCTCGTCGATGAGATGTTCGTCTTCGAAGGTCAGAAAGTCAGACTGAATGTTGGTGACGGCGCCCGACCCGCCTCCGGCATACTCCAGCTCCACCAGATTGGTGCCGATGCCCTGAATTTGGCTGAGAATGTACTGGCGTCCGGTGGCGGAAATAGCGACGACCAGGATGACCGACGCCGTGCCGATCACCATCCCCAGCGCGGTAAGGACAAAGCGCACTTTAGCCGTGCGGAAGCTGTCGATGGCCAGCTTTGCAATCTCGCTGAACACCATCGTCTGCCGCGCACTGGCCAGCGTCTTTTCAAACGTGATTCGGCGAATCCGCTCCTGGGCCATCTGCTTCTACAGGATGCCACAGCGTCAGTAAAGGTTCAGAGGAGTTGTTGAACCGAACGGGACGAGGCAGAAGCGCGATTGCGCCTCTGCCCATCCGGCTGCCCAGACGTCAAAGCGCGACCGTAACCGCCTTGACCTCGGTGTAGTTATGCAATACCTCTTCGCCCATCTCGCGGCCCCAACCGGACTGCTTATATCCGCCGAAGGGCAGCGAAGCGTCGAAGACGTTGTGGCAGTTCACCCACACCGTGCCGGCACGCAGGGCGCGAGCGACTTTGTGGGCGAGGCTCAGGTTCTGGGTCCATACCGAGGCGGCCAGTCCATAGACCGTGTCGTTGGCCCGTTTCACGATTCGATCCACATCGGCGTCGCTGAACGGCACAGCGCAGACCACAGGCCCGAAAATCTCCTCCTGCACCACCTTCATGCGCGGGTTGGTGTTGGTCAGAACCGTGGGCCGGACGAAGTAGCCGCGTTCGACGCCGGAAACAGGACCGCCTGCAGCGATCTTTGCGCCTTCCGCAATGCCCGATTCGATGTAGCCCACGACCTTGCGATACTGCTCGTCGCTGACCAGCGGCCCCATCTGGCAGGAGGGATCGAGACCGGGCGCCAGCTTGATGTCCGACGCCACTTTGCTGACCCCTTCGACGACCTGATCGAAGACCTTCTCGTGAACATAGAGGCGCGAGCCGGCGCAGCAGCATTGGCCATGGTTGAAGAAAATGGCGCTCGCCGTTCCGGAGACGGCCTGATCGATCGGAGCATCGGGAAAGACAAGCGACGGCGATTTTCCGCCCAGCTCAAGGCTCACTTTCTTGAGGTTGCCGGCAGCCGCTTTGACGATGAGCTTGCCGACTTCCGTCGAGCCGGTGAAGGCAATCTTGTCGACCAAATCGTGCGCAGCCAGCGGTGCGCCTGCTCCTTCGCCATAACCGGTGAGCACGTTCACTACGCCCGGCGGGAATCCGGCTTCGTCGATCAGCTGCGCCAGGCGCAGGCCGGAGAGCGGCGTCTGCTCGGCCAGCTTCAGAACGATGGTGCAGCCGCAGGCCAGCGCCGGGGCCAGCTTCCACGCGGCCATCAGCAGCGGGAAGTTCCACGGGATGATCTGTCCGACCACGCCGATCGGCTCGCGCATGGTGTAGGAGTGGAAGTCATAGCCCGCCGAAAGCGGCAGCGTCTTTCCGGAGATTTTGGTGGCCCAACCGGCCATGTAACGGAACATGTCGACCGCGAGGGGCACATCGGCAACACGCGCGACCGAACGCGGCTTGCCGTTGTCGAGCGATTCAATTTCGGCGAACTCCTCGAGATGCTGCTCGAGAAGATCGGCTAGCTTCCAGATCGTGCGGCCACGTTCCGAGGGGGCCATGCGCGGCCACGGGCCGTCGTCAAAGGCGCGCCGAGCGGCGAGGACGGCCCGGTTGACGTCTTCCGCTTCGGCTTCAGGAACTTCGGTTATCACGTCGCCGGTGGCGGGGTTGAAGACAGGAAAATTCTTGCCGGAAGCCGCAGCGACGAATCGGCCGTCGATGTACATCTGGTGGTGCTGGGTAACAAAATCGGCGGTGGCGCCGCTGATGCGTGGATCGATCGCAATGGTGGCCATATCTTAACCTCGGGTGCAACCGGTCGCGGGCAGGCGCTGGAGCGGAACGAGCCGCCGAAAACTGCTTCCGGAGAAAAGAGCAGGCGACGAAGATCAGGGGCGTCTTCTTTTTCCGGGGCCGGCGCGCGCCGGATTTTGCACGCGAGAACACTACCACCGCAGCTTGTGCATTGGCGAGAGCGAGGCTTTGAACTACCCCCGGGGGAGGGTCGTGCGGGGTGGTGATTGATTCGAAACAGGTTGAGAGGGGAGTAACGCTGGTGACTTCTGGCAGGGGTCTGATAGCGGGGCAGTTGGCTCACGAGCGTCCATGAGTCATTCACACTCGTGATTGACTCATTGCCACTTGCGATAGGTCTTCTTGATTGAAAGTAAGTCAGATGCGTGGCGAGTGCGAGTGAGTCATTCGCATATGCCAGGGCACAGAGCACAGAGCACAGCGCCCAGCGCGGGTCTTCCGGGAGGCCAGGTTGCTGCGCCTGGGGGGATCCTGGCAGGACGGGGCTGGTGTTTATGACGCAAGCCTGGTGTGCCCTCATTTGGTATGACATGGCCTCCTGCCTCCTCTCCTGCAAGGCAGCAAAAGCCGCCTGGATGGCGGCTTTTGCTTTAGTTCATGCGAGAGATTCTTTCTTAACCTTATAAGTTCAGAATAGCAGTTTGGGAGGGAGAAACTGCCAACTTTGTTGGCGTGGAAGTCGTGATTTGTGAGGGCTTGTTACTTTGGGTAAGTGGTGGAAAGTTGACAAAAACGGTGCGCGAGCGAAACCGGAGGGAGGGGCGAGCGCAAGGCGAGCGTGAAGCGGGCGAGGGGCGAGCGCAAGGCGAGGGTGAAGCGGGCGAGGGGCGAGCGAGGGGCCAGCGAGGGGCCAGCGAGAGGTGTTTAGCGAGGAGCGTTTAGCCAGAGAAATGTCAGCGAGGAACGTTTAGCCAGAGAACTGTTGGCAAGGAACGTGAGCCAGGAACGGAGGCGCTGGTGGCTGCGGGTTCTCGCGAGTGGGGCTGGGGGCTCGGTGAATCCGGCCGGCCGAGGTTGTGACGCGGTCGTTGACTGCCTCTCTTTTCTGGCTTTTCCCACGATGCGACTCTCGGACGTAACGGCATTTGAGTTACTGAAGAGGAATATCCGGGAACGGGCTTAACGATTTACCTTGATTGAACTTCCCCTTCACAGACACATTGGGACGTTCCTCAGGAGTTGGCGCGAGGTACACCGGTTACCCCCGGAGTGGGGAAAGACGGCACAAAAACCGGTGCAGGCGACTATAACAAATGGAAAGCTATTGATTGGATGCCGGGTTGACGCAGGTTTTGGCCGTAGTCCAAGGGTTGACGGTCCGTTAACAAAACCTCAGTGTGACGGTCCGTTCGCAAAACCCAGGGTGACGGTCCATTCACAAAACACAGATACCGGAAGATCGGAGTTCCTGTTGCGCCCGCAGGCGGTAAGGGGATGATGCGATGAGGCAGGACCAGGACGACGTTGGTGCAGGGAAGCCGGAAGGTGGTGAGCCGGCCGACGATGTCGCGACGCTGTATTCCTGGGCGAATCTGCACGGGGGCAAATACAAGGATTTCAGCGCATCGCGTGAGCAGGCGCGGGCGCAGATGCGGCAGCGGGCCCTGACGGATCAGGCGAAGGTGGCACGCGAGGAAGCGCAGAAGGGACCACCGCGGGAGAGTCCGCGATGGGACGATCTGCTGCCCGGGTGGGGCAGGCAGGCGGGGGCGGAGGGGCCGGTTCGCCACGAGATCCCGAGCGAGCAGGAAATCGAAAATCAGGCGGCAAGGGAGCGGTCGACGGGTGCTTTGCCGGCTCCGGCAGAGGCAGCGGCGTCACCGCGTTCCGGATTGGGTGGGGCTTCGCGCGTTGGGGAAGAGCAGCCGCATGCTCGTGAGAGGGCCCAAGGGGAGCAGCGCATCGCTCCGGAGAGGCGGGCGGAGCCACCAGAAGCAGCGCCGGTGCGGCCGGCATGGCTGGCGGAGACGCTTCCACCGAGTGCCGCGCCGATTGCGGCCCAGGTTGGAGCGCCGATTGGGGCGCAGAATCCCGCGCAGCATCAAACGGTGGTTCCGGTTCCTCCGGCACGGGCGAATGAGGCGCCGCAGCCAGCGCGGGAGCGGGGTACGCCGCGGTGGTATGCGCTGCGCGGAATTTTTGGGCGTGACCAGGAAGAGGTTCAGCCGGAGAACGGGGACGCCGTGGTTCCGGTGCTCACGTTTTTCTCGCTGGCGGGGGGGGTGGGCAAAACCAGCCTGGTGGCGGGCGTGGGCCGCGGTCTGGCGGGACGGGGGGAGCGTGTCCTGCTGACGGACACGAACTCGTTTGGCATCCTGCCGTTTTATTTTGGAGCGAGGGAAGTGAAGCCTGGAGTATTGCGGACGTTCAGTGGATGGACGAACGATCCGCCGATCCGGGTGCTGACACTGGAAGCGGGGCGATACGAGGCCGACCCCGATCTGCTGCGGCGGGAGATGACGCGCGGAGCTCGGGATGTGAGCCGGGTGGTGATCGATATAGGAAACGGGTCGGCGGGGATGCTGCGGCAGGCGATGCGGCTGTCGCCGACGATGGTGGTGCCGTTGATTCCGGATTTGGCATCGGTGGCGACGCTGCCGGCTCTGGAGACGCTTTTTCGCAATCACGACGGGTTGAACGGCAAACCACTGCAGGCGTGGTACGTGCTGAGCCAGTTCGATGCGTCGAGCGAGCTGCACCATGACGTGCGGGAGGTTTTGCGGGAGCAATTGGGTGAACGGCTGCTGCCTTTCGCCGTACGGCGAAGCGCGGCGGTAAGCGAAGCGCTGGCGGAGGGGATGACGGTGATCGATTACGCGCCGAATTCGCCGGCGGCGGAGGACATGCTGGGCCTGGTGGCGTGGATTCGCAACATAGCGGTTGCGGCCGGCGGGGGACATCGCGGAGCGCGCTGGAGCGAGCGATGACCCAGGCGGAAATGTGGGATGGCGCTGAGCCGGAGCGAGGGCCGGTTTTTCGGCTGATGCGATTGGTTCTGATCGCCTTCGGCATGATTGCGATGTTCTTCTTTGGATCGCTGGCGTTGTCGTGGCCGCAGCAGGCGGTGCTGGGGCTGCTGATTCTGCTGATTTGCGTGTGGCTGAGCCGGGTTTCGGATTCTTATCTGATCACGCTGACGCTGATGATGCTGTCGATGTTCGCGACGTTCCGCTACGCGTGGTGGCGGGTGAGCGCGATAGTGATTTTTCTCCAGGATCCTGGGACGAAGTGGGACCGGGTGGATGTGTTTTTCATTTTTCTGCTGCTGGGCGCCGAGGCCTATGCGTTTTCCATTTTGTATCTGGGGTTTCTGCAGACAGTGTGGCCGTTGCGGCGCGCTCCGGTGCCGTTGCCGGACGATCCGGAGGACTGGCCTGAGATCGATCTGCTGATTCCGACTTACAACGAGCCGCTGAATGTGGTGCGGTACACGGCGCTGGCGTCGCTGAATATCGACTGGCCGGCGGAGAAGCTGCATGTATACATTCTCGACGACGGGAACCGCGAGGAGTTCAGGGAGTTTGCCGCCGAGGCGGGGATCGGCTACATGACGCGGGGCGACAACATTCATGCGAAGGCTGGGAACATCAATCACGCGCTGAAGAGCCTGAGCGCGCCGTACGTGGCGATCTTCGATTCCGACCACGTGCCGACGCGGAGTTTTCTGCAGATGACGGTGGGGTGGTTTTTAAGGGATCCGCGGCTGGGGATGCTGCAGACGCCGCATCATTTCTATTCGCCCGATCCGTTTGAGCGGAATCTGGGGCAGTTCAGGGTGATTCCGAACGAAGGGGAGCTGTTTTACGGGATCGTGCAGGACGGGAACGATTTCTGGAATGCGGCATTCTTTTGCGGTTCGTGCGCGGTGTTGCGGCGCGAGGCGCTGGATGAGATCGGGGGAATTGCAGCAGAGACGGTTACAGAAGACGCGCACACCTGCCTGCGCATGCAGATACGCGGGTGGAATACGGCGTACATCAATATTCCGCAGGCTGCGGGACTGGCGACGGAGCGGCTGTCGGCGCATGTGAAGCAGCGGATCCGGTGGGCGCGGGGGATGGTTCAGATTCTGCGGATCGAGAATCCGCTGTTTGCGCCGAATCTGACGCTGGCGCAGCGGCTTTGCTATTTCAACGCGATGACGCATTTTTTGTATGCGCTGCCGCGGCTGATTTTTCTGACTGCGCCGCTGATTTATCTGATTTTCGGATTCACGAATGTGCCGGGGTACTGGATTGCGATTCTGGCTTATGCTTTGCCGCACCTGACGCTGTCGAGCGTTACGAACAGCAGGATTCAGGGCTACCATCGGCACTCGTTCTGGAACGAGATTTATGAGACGGTGCTTTCGCCGTATATTTTGCTGCCGACGCTGACGGCGCTTCTTAATCCTAAGCTGGGAAAGTTCAACGTAACGGCGAAGGGCGGTCTTGTAACGCAGACGTTCTTCGACGCGCGGATTGCGCGGCCGTTTATCGTACTGCTGGCTTTCAACGTGCTGGGGTTGCTGATGGTGATCCCACGTTTCGTGCATTTTCCCGGGCTGCTGGGCCCTCTGTGGGACGGAACGCATCCTGGGACGATTCTGACGAATGCGGTGTGGACCTGCTTCAACATTGTGATTCTGAGCGTGTGCGTGGCTGTGGCGCGGGAGGCGCGGCAGACGCGGCAGCATGTGCGCATCAACTTTGCGGCACCGGTGCGGGTGCGGGTGCGGGAGGGGAGGATCGTTCCTGGGCAGACGATCGACGTATCGAGCGGCGGACTATCGATGGAGTTGCTGGAGGAGTTGCCGGCGATCCCTGGGGAAGCGCTCAAGGCGATTTTCCCGCTGCGCACCGGCGACGCGGAGCTGCCGGCCAGTGTGGTGAGCCTGACGAACCGAGTGCTGCGGCTGCAGTTCGATCCGCTGACGGTGGCCGAAGAAGAGCTGCTGACGATGGTGCTGTTTTCGCGAGCGGACTCGTGGCTGGGGTGGGGCGAGGCGCGCGAAGTGGATCAGCCGCTGCGGAGTCTGGGCCGGATTATTCAAATTGCTTTTCGCGGACTGCGGATGGCGATCGGGTCCATGAGGCCGCGGCGGAGTGACGGACGCAGAAGAAAGCCTCTGCCGGCGCAGAGCCTGATGCTGCTTCTGGTGCTGGGCCTAGCTGCGTGGGGTGCGGCGAGGGGACAGAGCAATGACGCCGGGGCGGCGGCGCAAACGCAGACGGGCGCGGCAGGCGGGGCTGCCGGGACGGGCGCAGCAGGTGGAGCGAAGAAAGAGGTCGATGACGCCGAGGGCGAACAAGCAAAGACAGAAGGAGCGCAGGGGACCGGGACGCAGGCTGCGGCGGGCGGAAACGCCGGAACTGCGAAGCCGGGGGCGGGGACGTTCAGGACGGAGGAGAACCTTTTCGATCTGGGAGTGCCGGGGCCGATCAACCTGCGGGGGACGGACTCATTCAACACGACGTATTTTGCGATTCCGCAAAATGAGGTGGTGAAGCAGGCGTCGATGCACGTTTACTATCACGTTTCTCCGAGCCTGATTCCATCGCTGAGCCACATCAAGGTGATGCTGAACGGGACTTTGTTTGCGACGTTGCCGGTTCCGGAGACACCGTCGAATGGGGCGACGCTGGAGCAGGATGTGGTGGTTCCGGCGGAGCTGCTGGTGCGGAACAATCAGCTGACCTTTGAGTTTATCGGGCACTACACGCAGACGTGCGAAGACCCGGAGAATTCGGCGTTATGGGCGCATGTGGATCCGAACACGCGGATCACGATTTCCGGGGATTTTCTACCGCTGATCGACGACCTAAGGCTGTTGCCGCTGCCTTTTTTCGATGCGAAGCTGGCGCGGCCGGCGGTGATCCCTGTGGTGTTTGGCGTGGCGCCTTCGTTAAAAGGGCTGGAAGCGGCGGGGGTGGTCACGTCATGGTTCGGGGTTCTGGGCGACTATCGCGCGATGCGGTTTCCAGTGTCGGTGGGAACGATGGCGCCGGGCAATGTGATTCTGATCGCGGAGGGCGCGAGCGCGATGCCGCCGGGGCTGAGCGTGCCGGGTGTGCAGGCGCCGACGCTGGCGGTGCGGGTGAATCCAGTCGATCCATATGGCAAGGTGCTGATCGTGACGGGAGCGGACGCGGACCAGACGCTCGAGGCTGCGCAGGCGCTGGCGACGGGCTGGCCAGGATTGCAGGGGGCGACGGCGGCGGTTACCGAGCTGAATTTGCCGGCGAAGAGCAATCCGGACGACGCGCCCCGCTGGCAAGAGCCGGATGGCAAGGCGCAGTTGTGGAACTACAGCTCGACTGATTCTCTGCAGGGCGACGGCAACGCGCCGATGACGGCGTACTACCATGTGCCCCCGGACTTGTTCTACGGGGATAAGCAGAACGCGCTGCTGCACCTGGACTATCGCTATAACTCGATTCCTATCGGACCTATTTCGAGCATGCAGGTGGAATCGAACGATGCGTATCTGGGGTCGGTCCCGCTGATTCCCGGAAAAGAGGCCTCGAGGGATACTTCGGTGAATCTGGCGATTCCTGTGGTGAACCTGCGGCCGTTCTCGAACTCGATGAAGTTCATGCTGACGTTTGAACTGGTGAAGAGCGGGAATTGTCAGGATACGACGCCCATCAATCTGATGGGGTCGATCCTGAGGAGCTCGTATCTGGATCTGAGCGGGCTGCCGCACTGGGCTGCGATGCCGAATCTGGAGTTGTTCTCGAACGCGGGATTTCCGTTTACGCGCTACGCGGACCTGAGCCAGACGGAAGTCGTGTTGCCGGAGCAGCCGTCGCAGCAGGAGATTGAGACTTACCTGACGATGATGGGGCACTTCGGGGCACAGACTGGTTATCCCGCGCTTCGTGTCACGGTGGCGGGTCCGGACGCGCTGCATGGGGGCGCAGCCGAAGATTTTTTGGTGATCACAACGGGGCAGAGCAGCGGGACGGTGGGCAAGCTGGCGGCGGGGATGCCGGTTACGTTCGGGGAAGACAGCCTCAAGGTGCAGGACACTCGGGGGTTCTTCTCGACCTTTCACAATATGTGGTGGAAGATACCGGCGACGGATCAGCTGTCTTCCGGAGAGATTGGAATGAACGGGGTTCCGGATGCTCTGATCGAGGAGATTGAGTCACCGTATGCAAGCGGCCGGACGGTGGTGCTGATCGACATGAAAAGCGCGGCGAACTTCGAGCCGATGATGAAGTCGTTTATGGAGAGCTCACAGTCGAGCGCAGTGTCGGGAACGGTGGCCTTGCTGGAAGGGACGCATTTCGAGAGCTACCGGATCGGCAACAATGTGTATCATGTCGGAGTTCTGCCGTGGTGGACGGCGCTGGGGTTGTGGTTTACGCAGGTTCCCTGGATGGTGGACCTGGTGGTTTTGGCAATCAGCTTTGTTTTCGCGATCTGGATACGGGGGTGGTTGCGTGCGCAGGCGCGGCGGCGGCTCCAGGTGATGGAGGGATAGACACGGGTTGAGAGCCTGAATCGAGCCCGGCGGTTCAGGCTGCGATTTGCACAGATTCGCGCGGGCGCGGGCGCAAACTGTAGTTGCATCTGCTGCGTTGGATGGCGAGGATGGATTCACAGTGAAATCGCTGAAGTGAGGACCCTTCGTTGAGAGGCAAGGGAATGTTCCGCACGCTGGTGAGGTTCTTGAGCCTGGCTGCGGTTCTTTGCCTGGGCGCAGGGCCGTTGCAGGGGCAATCCGCGGCGGAGAAGGCGCTGCTCGAGAAGGCGCGATCGCTGGACCAGTCTGGGCACCTCGACCTGGCGGCGCAGACCTGGCAACAGATTCTTCTTTCCGATCCTAATAATCAGGAGGCGCTGGCAGGGCTGGGACGGTGGGCGAAGCTGAGCGGGAACGACGCGGAAGCGGAGACCTACATCGAGCGCCTGCGGGCTGTGAATCCGAACAGCCCGGAGATTGCGAAGATCCAGGCGCTGGTGAGCAGCAAGGCACAGAACCAGCTGCTGGGGCAGGCCGCGGAGCTTGCGAGGACCGGGCACAACGAAGAGGCACTGAAAATCTACCGGCAGGCGTTCGGGGAACATCCACCGGACAACTGGGCGCTGGCGTATTACGACGCGGAGGCCGGGGTTCCGTCGATGCGGCCAGACGCTGTCAATGGCCTCAAGAGGCTGGTAGTGAAGTATCCGAGCGACTCGCAGTATTCGATCGATCTGGGGCGCGTGCTCAGCTACGATGCGTCGACGCGGGCGGAAGGGGAGAAGATTCTCAGCCAATATCCGCAGGATGCGGCGGCGCAGGCGGCGCTGCGGGCGGCACTGGTGTGGGATGAGCAGAACCCGGCGTCGTGGGCGGCGGTTCGGCAGTATCTGAAGCTGCATCCCGATCCTGAACTGGCGAAAGAACTGGCCGAGACCGAGGCGCGGCAGGCGACCGCAATGACGGGGATTGCGCGGACCGCGGCGGAGCAGGCGGCGTTCCGGCAACTGGCGGCGAATCATCTGGCGGCGGCGGAGGCGGCGTTTGCCGCACTGAATGCACAGCAGCCGGCGAATCCGCGGGTGCTGGCGGGGCTCGGCTTTGTGCGGATGAAGCAGAGCAATTTCAGCGAGGCGGTGCAGTTCTTCGAGCAGGCCGAGGCGAACGGACTCCGCAGCCCCCTGATCGCGGCATCGCTGTGGACTTCCCGGTTCTGGAACGCGATGCAGCAGGGCACCGAGGCGCTGAATTCGAACCGGCTGGACGAGGCGGTGAAACAGTACAAGGCGGCGCTCGCGCGGCGTCCAGGGAGCGTGGACGCGCTGACCGGGGAAGCCGGCGCTTACATGAAGATGCAGGAGCCGGAGCAGGCAGTTCCGCTGTATCGGCAGCTGGTTCGCCGGCAGCCGAAACTGGCGGCGGCGTGGATTGGGCTGGTGTCAGCCGAGACCGAGGCTGGACAGGGAAAAGCGGCGATCGCGACGGCGAGGCAGTTTCCGCCAGCGGTGAGAAGGAGTGCGGCAAAGGATCCGGCATATTTGCGGACTCTGGCCAGGGCGTATGTGGAAGCTGGGCAGAATGCGCAGGCAGAGCGCATTCTGGCGCAGGCGATGAACCTGCATTATGGGGCGAGCCAGGAGAGTCTGAAGACCGAGATCGCCTTGCAGTATGCAGCTCTGCTGGGACAGGACAAGAACTATGCGCAGGCGGCGGCGGTCTACCGCAGAATTCTGCACGGCGATCCGAATAACGTGAGCGCGTGGCAGGGGATGGTATCGCTGGAGCATCTGGCGGGACGCGACGCGGATGCGATTGCGATGGTCGAGCGGATGCCGCCCGAGGCTTACGACAGCGCGCTGCGGGACGGAGGCTTCCTGTCGATGCTGGCGGCGATTTATCAGAGCCAGAATCATCCGGATGTTGCCGAGGGATTTCTGGAGCGTGCAATCAGGATTTATGAGAGCAACGGGCAGCCGCTGCCGATTCCTTTGCAATTGCAGGTAGCGGCGGTCGATCTGGAACGTAATCATCCAGCCGCGGCGTACCGGATTTACCGGAGCGTGCTGACGGAGCATCCGGGGAGGCTGGATGCGTGGAAGGGTCTGCTGGCGGCGATGCACGCGACGGATCACGATGCGGATGCGCTGGCGCAGATTCAGCAGATACCGCCGGCGGTACGGAAGGCGCTGGCGACAGACGTGGAGTACGAGCAGACGCTGGCGGCGATCTATGCGGCAAATGGCGATGAGCGCGGAGCGCTGGCACTGCTGACGGAAGTGGAGGATTACTACCGGGGCGAGGGCCGAATGGCGCCGGTGAATGTTGACATCGAGGATGCGTGGACGCTCTTCAATGTGGGCGACGATCGGGAGCTTTACCGGCAATTGATGCGGCTTGGAGATCGCCAGGGCATGACGGACGACGAGCGGCGCGAGGTGCAGACGATCTGGGCGTCGTGGGCGCAGCGCAGAGCGGCGCAGGCTGCAGCGGCTGGGAATCCGCGGCGCGCGGTTGACATTCTGATGGCGGCGGCCGCGGCTTTTCCTGGAAACCCGGCGGTGAGCAAGGCACTGGCGGTGGGATTTGTGCAGGCTGGGCAGCCGAAGGGTGCGATGGCGATCTACCAAGCGCTGGATATGACGAATGCATCGGCTTCGGATTATCAGAGCATGGTGGGCGCGGCGGTGGCCGTCGAGAACATGAAGCAGGCCGAGGCATGGCTGCGGCTGGGGCTGCAGAAATTCCCGAACGATCCGAAGGTGCTGGCAGCGGCGGCGCAATTCGAGCAGGCGCGCGGAGATCGCGCGAAGGCTGAAGACTACTGGAGGGCTTCGCTGAAGGCGATGCCGCCGGTTTCTCCGGCGACGAATCTGGCGCACCAGCTGGACCAGCCGGACGTGGTGAGACAGACGAGGCCGGGCAAGCCGTCCGACCTGGTGGATCTGCTGAATCCGGACGGAGAGCCGGGGATGGAGGCTGGCGGCAGCCGGGTGGCATTGCCGAGTTACAGCAACCCGAATTCGAGCCGGGCGAGCACTCAACAATATGGGCCCGATCCTTATTACATGGGGACGGCTCCGGTCGAGACCGAAAACGGGGCTGCGCAGAAACCTGAGGGGAACGGCGAGCCGCCGGGTCCGCTTGTGTTTTCTCCGGCTCCTTCGACTGGTGGTGGAGAGATTGGGAGCGGGTCGGGCGTGTCTGCGGCCGGGGCCGCAGGTGGAGCGTCTGCCGCGAGCGGCGCGACAACTCGGCCCGCGACGACGCCTGGCAATACGAATCGCACGAGGAAACCGGGCAAGGCACCGGATACGAAACCAGGGACGAAAGGGACAAAGCCTTCGCCGGTGAAGCCGTATGTTCCGCAGGCGTCGGCGCCAGCGAGTAATGGGGGAACGCGGGCCGGCATTCCAGTAGAACAGCCTCAGGAGCTCGGACTGGAGACAGGTCCGGCGCTGAGATCGCTTCCGAATGCGGGCGATGCGGGGACGCAGGCGCGAGCAGCGCTCGATGCGGCGAAGAAGCCGGTCGATCCATCGATGGTTTCTACCCAGTACGACGCGCAAGGAAAGGAGATTCAGCCGGAACCCGATTCAGAGGCTGCCGCGAGCGAGCGCAAGCCGGACTATTTTGAGCGGCCGCCGGCCCCGAGCGGGGGCGCGACGGACGACGACCTGATGCGGGAGAATCTGCCACCACTGCGTGGGCCTTATGAGCGGCCGGCAATTGTACGGCAGCAGAATTTGCGGGAGCAGGCGCAGATGCAGTTGGGGTACATCATTGCTGGATACAGTCCCTGGCTGGGTGGCACCGGGTTTGTAAGTCATCGCAGCGGGACGGCGGGGTTCGATTCGCTCACCGCGCTGGATGCTCCATTCGAGGCTTCGGCGTCTCTTGGCCGGGGCGCGAGGATCACGGTTGTTTCAAACCCGGTGTTTCTGGATTCGGGTGCTCCAACCACGTCGCCTCTGCTTCCAGGGGGCGTGGTGGAGCGGCTGGGGACGGCGCCGGCTAGCGCTGTGCTGACCCAGCAGAACGCGACGGGCGTAGGCGGCGAGGTGCAGCTGGCGACTTCTAATTTCGCGGTGAGCGGGGGGTATTCGCCGTATGGATTTCTGGTTTCGAATGTGATTGGAAGGCTGAACTGGAAGCCGGCGAACGGGCCATTTACGTTTACGGCTACTCGCGATTCGATCAAGGATTCGCAGCTGTCGTATTCGGGGTTACACGATCCGGGGTCGGCGGGACCTGGATACGAGGGGAACATCTGGGGCGGAGTGATCGCGACCGGCGGAGATGTGCAGTTCGGCGCGAGCCAGCCCAACTCCGGATTTTATGTCAGCGGCGGTGGGCAGTACATCAACGGCGTTCACGTCCAGACCAATCACCGGTACGAGGGAGACGCAGGCGCTTACTGGCGAGTGAAGGAGGTTCCCGACGAAGGCAATCTGACGCTGGGTGTCAATTTCTTCGGGATGCACTATACGTATAACTCGAATTTCTTCACCTATGGTCAGGGCGGGTACTTCAGCCCGCAGGCTTACTACCTGGCAAACGTGCCGTTCTCCTTCCAGGGGAGGTATGGGGCGAACGTTCACTATAGCGTTGTCGCGGCTTTCGGGGTTGAGGCGTTCCAGCAGGATAGCGCGCCGTTTTTCCCGCTGGATACCGCGCTCGAGGTTGGGAATAACAATCCCTCGTACTCCGCGGAGACGGTGGTGAGCGGGAATTATGATTTTCACGGCGAGATGGCCTATCACCTGAGCGATCACTGGTTCGCGGGGGGCTTTCTGGCACTGAACAACACGCGGAACTACGACAACCAGGTGGTTGGGTTCTTCGTGCGGTGGGATTCGAAGGAGCAGAGGGAATCGGACCTCGGGCCGACGGGGTTGTATCCGTGGGATGGGTTGCGGCCTTATCTGGCTCCTTAGGTCCTGCAGAGAGCGCATGCATTCACGCGACCGGAGTTATCCCGTTGCCGGCCGGGAGCGAAATTCCCGGAAATCGCGAAATCCCGGGAAAATATTGCCTGACGCTCAATTACACAGTCTGAAAATTTGTCTTGCATAAGTCGCCGGGAGGACTTACAAAGAGGGAACATCATTCCCCCAAATAGCCATTGCGGATGCTGAGGTATCCGTGTGGGATTTCGGAATTATCGTCCGAATTGCGAGGCCTGCCGTGGTTCGATCGCTGCGTCGCCCCTGTCTTTTTCCGATCGTTTGTCTACTCCTGGCCGCGTCGATGCGGGCGTTTGGCGCTCCCACCTGGACCGACCCCACCCCCGACGAACTGAAGATGACCTTCGATCCGGCAGCCCCGGATGCGCCCGCGGTCTTTCTCTTCCGCGAGGAGACGGTGGACGATAACCTGCATTACCACCGCCTCTACGCGCGGATCAAGATTCTGACGGAAAAGGGGAAGCATGAGTACAGCGATGTCGAGATTCCCTATGAAGCCGGGGTCGCGAATGTTCGGGCTGTGGAAGGGCGAACGATCCATTCCGATGGAACCGTGATTCCATTCAGCGGCAAACCTTACAGCAAGGAGCTGCAGAAGAACGGGGAGCAGAAGATCATGGCGAAGGTCTTCAGCATGCCGGACGTACAGGTCGGCAGCATTCTGGAATACCGGTATGACCTGGAATATGAAGATAACTGGTACATGCCGCCGTACTGGTACATCCAGCAGCCGGTTTTTGTGCGCAAGGCGCATTATCACTTCGTCCCATTGAATCTGGCTGCCACTTTTAAGGTTCTGACGAGTAAGGATGCGTTTGGGAAAGAAACCGTGGCGAACAGACTGCTTTACTATGCGGGGCTGCCGCCGGGCGTGAAAGTGCGGGAAGGGATGGATGGGTATGACCTCGCCGTAGACAACATTCCGCCGCTCGCGCACGAGGAATTCTCGCCCCCGCTGGATAGCTATTCCTGCCGGCTGATCTTCTACTACTCCGAAGCGTCTGGCGAGGTGGACTTCTGGAAGGCGGAGGCGAAAGTCTGGGCGAAGGATGTGGATCGGTTTGCCAACCCGTCGGACAAGATAAGGCAGGCGGTGGCAGGAATTGTGGCGCCCGGGGACACGGACGATCAGAAGCTGCGCAAGATTTATGCCGGTGTGATGGCTTTGGAGAACACACGCTTCACACGAGAGCATTCGCAGGCGGAGAACAAGGCGGCGGGGTTGCGCGTGAAGACCGCGAGCGACATCTGGGAGCAAAAAAGGGGAAGCGACGACGAGATCGCGCGGCTGTTCATTTCGATGGCGCGGGCCGCGGGGTTCAAGGCTTATGCGATGGCGGTGACGGAGCGGGACCGCAATGCGCTGAACCCGGGATATCTGGACTGGGGGCAGTTCGAAGATGAGATCGCGATTGTGAACGTGGGGGGCAAGGATGTGGTTTTCGATCCTGGGCAGCGTTACTGCGAATACGGGAAGCTGCACTGGATGCACACGCAGGTGGTCGGTATCCGGCAGAACGACAACGGCGGGGGAGTGCTGGAGACACCGTCGGCGGGCTACCAGGATAACCCTGTACATCGGATGGCCGATCTGGAGTTGAGCGGCGACGGGACCCTGAAGGGGACCATACGCGTCACGATGAACGGCGCGGATGCGCTGCGCTGGCGGCAGGAGGCGCTGCGCTCCGACGAAGAGGAAGTGAAGAAGGATTTCGATGAGGTGATGCGGCGCGAGGTTCCGGACGGCGTCCAGGTAAAGACGAGTCACTTCGTGGGGTTGACCGACAGCACAGCCGGGCTGATGGTGGTAGCCGATGTGAGCGGGAGCCTGGGCACGCGCACTGGAAAGCGGGTGGTGCTGCCGAGCGCGTTTTTCGAGGCGAGAACCAGGCCATTGTTCGCCGAAGAGAAGCGGGAGAACCCTGTGGACCTGCGCTATCCGTACATTGCGCAGGACAGCGTGAGTCTGAAGCTGGCGCCGGGTTTGACGGTGGAGAGCCTCCCCAACAAGTCTGAGTTCACGATGAAGCAGGCAGCGGCCTACAAGGCGAGTTACAGCTTCAAGGACAACGCCTACACTCAGGAACGGGTTCTGGCGGTGGGGCTCACTCGCTATAAGAAAGAGGAGTATCCACAGCTGCGCGATTTCTTTCAAAAGACGGGAGCCCAGGACCAGGAACAACTGGTGCTGAAGCAGGCCGCGGTGACGGCCACTGCGGCTGGTGGCTCGGGACAAAGCGAGTAAGCAACAGGTTCTTGTTTAATTTTGGGGCTACTGCTATGGGATACGCGATGCGCCGTTCTTGTCTGCTGTTGAGTTTGCTTTTTGGCCTGCCTTCTTTTGGAGCCACGAACTGGAGGCAGCCGACCCAGGAAGAGCTGAAGATGACGTCGGATCCGAAGGCTCCGGATGCCCCTGCGGTGTATCTGAACCGTGATGAGTACATGGATGTGAAGGGACATTACGATCGCATTTATGCGCGCATCAAAATTCTGACGGAAAAGGGAAGGATTCAGTTCAGCGACGTCGAGATTCCATATCGGGCTGGAGTGCTGAACGTAAGGGGCCTTGAGGGACGGACCATCCACAGCGACAGCACGATTATTCCGTTCTCGGGCCAGGCTTACAGCAAGGAACTGGTGAAGGCCGGGGGCGTGCGGGTGATGGCAAGAGTCTTCAGCATGCCGGATGTGCAGGTGGGCAGCATTCTGGAGTATCAGTTTGAGCTGCAGTACGACGATCGCTGGATCTTCTGGCCGGAATGGACGCTGCAGGAGCGGGCTTTCGTGCACGATGCGCATTACCATTTCATACCGGCGCCGCTGGATGTGAACAGCACCTATGAGATTGCGGTACCCGATCCGCAGGGGAAGCTGACACCCGCGACCCGCTTGCAATACGATGCGTCACTGCCGCCGGGAGCAAAGCTGCATGACCTGCCGAGCGGGACCGATCTGGTGATGAAGGATGTGTGGCCGATTCCTGACGAGCCTTATTCGCCGCCATTAGACAGCTTCTCGTACCGGCTCTTTTACTACTACACGGGAAACTACACAGCTCAGGATTACTGGAAGGGCGCGGGAAAGAGCTGGTCACAGAAACTGGACAAGTTCGCGACTACGTCGGATGCGATCAACAAGGCTGTGGCGGGCATTGTGGCGCCGGCGGACACCGAAGACCAGAAGCTGAAGAAGATCTATGCCGCGGTGATGACGATAGAGAATACGCAGTTCACGCGCAAGCAATCCGACGAGGAGAAGAAGGCGGAGGGAGTACAGGTCAAGACCGCAGCGGACATCTGGGGACAGAAGCGCGGTACGCCGAACGAGATTACGCGGCTGTTCATTGCCATGACGCGGGGCGCCGGGCTGAAGGCTGCGGCAATGATCGTAACCGAGCGCGACCAGCGCGTATTGAATGCCAACTACCTGCACTGGGATCAGCTGACGGATGAAATTGCCATTGTGACGGTTGGCGGCAAAGAGGTCTACCTCGATCCTGGGCAGCGGTACTGCGATTACGGCAAGCTGCACTGGAAGCACACGCAGGTGTTGGGAATCCGGCAGACCGAGGGGAGCACGGAGGCGGTGCTGACTCCGGCAGCGGATTATAAGGACAGCGTGGTGGAGCGCAAGGGAACGTTGCAGCTAGGACCCGATGGGAAGATCGACGGGACGGTCACGCTGTCGATGACGGGCGTGGAAGCGCTGCGCTGGCGTCAGATCGCGCTGCGCGACGACGAGGATGAGGCAAAGAGGCAGATTGGAGATGAACTACAGCAGCTGGTTCCGGATGGGGTGCGCGTGAAAACGACAGGCTTGACGGGACTTGCCGACTTTTCGCAGCCGCTGGTTGCGACGCTGGAGGTGAGCGGCAGCATGGGCACGGCGACGGGAAAGAGAATCCTGCTGCCGAGTGCGTTCTTCGAGGCCAATGCAAAGCCGCTGTTCCCCGAGCAGAGGCGTGAGAATCCGGTGGATATGCACTACCCCAGCGCGGTGCGCGACTCGGTGAAGATCACGTTGGCGCCGGGATTGACGGTGGGGAGCGTTCCGGCGAACGCGCAGATTCCGTTTCCGAAGAGCGCCGAATACGTTGCGAAGTATGCGGGTTCCGGCAGCACTTACCAGCAGGCGCGGCTGATGGCGCTGGGCAAAACGGTTTACAGCAAGGAGGAATATCCGGAGCTGCGCGATTTTCTTCAGAAGACGGGCGCGCAGGATCAGCAGCAGGTGGTGCTGGAGCGCGCGGTAGCCGCGAGCACGGCAGGTGGATCAGGAGCGAACGAATGAGGGATCGGGATAAGGATCAAAGATCGGAGCTCAGAGCACAGAAATCGTCGCTCGATGATCGCCGGACCGGGAAGGCGGAGCGGCCCGCCATGCGGGCCACAGTTGCTTGGGCGGGCGCCCTGGTGGTGCTGGGATGCGCGGGCGCCGCACACGCGTCGAAGGATGTGCAGCTGCCGGACTGGGTGACGCAGGCGGCGACCGATGCTCCGCTCAAGGCGGAGTGGCGGGATGCGAAGGCGGTGTATCTGCTGGAAGACACGCTGGTGAGTTTTGACTCCGGCGGGCGGGTGGTGGAGCGCTATCGCGCGGTGGTAAAGATTCTGCGGCCGCAGGGGCGGGAGTATGCGCACCCGTCGGCCTGGTTTTCTAAGGATGAAAAGCTCGAGTCTTTTCATGTATGGAGCATTGGGCAGGACGGGCATCATTATGCGATGAAGGACGCAGAATATGTCGAGACGGGCGATGTAGGTGCAGGGGAAGGCGTTCTCTATGGGGATTTGCGGGCGAGGATAGCATCGCCGCCGGGAGCCGATCCGGGCGGAGTGGTGGCGTGGGAATTCGTCAAGCAGTTGCCGGCGTATTTTGCCGAGGACACCTGGGGATTTCAGAATCCGGTGCCGACGGTTCGGTCAGTATACGAGCTTGATTTGCCGGCGGGGTGGCATGAGGAGGCGGTTTGGTCGCGGCATCCGCGCATTGAGCCAGCGCAGACGATGCCCGGTCACTTTCGGTGGGAACAAACGAATATCGACGGAATCGATTTAACCGATGTACCGCTGGCGCCGGAGTGGGCGTCTCTGGCGGGGAGGATGACGGTGCATTTCGGGTCGGACCCGCTGCCGGAGGGGGACGCACTGTGGTCGAGGATCGGCAACTGGTATTACAACCTGGCGGCGCCGCGAAGCGAGGGTGGGGGAGAGGTGGCAACCACGGCGCGGACGCTGGCCGCGGATGGCGACTTCATGGCGCGGTTGACGAAGGTCGCCGACTTTATGCAGCAACAGATTCGATATGTGGCGGTGGAGATCGGCATTGGAGGATGGCAGCCGCACGCGGCGCAGGATATTTTCCGGAGCCGGTATGGAGATTGCAAGGACAAGGCAACGCTGACGGTGGCTATGCTGGACGCGGTAGGAATTCGCGCGGGGTGGGTGAGCGTAGACGTCCGGCGGGGAGTGATCGATCCGGATGCGCCTTCTCTTTTCGGCAACCACATGATTGCGGCGATCGAGATTCCGAAGGGATATGAGAACCCACGGCTGCAGGCGGTAGTCACGACGCATTCGGGGAGACGTTATCTGATCTTCGATCCGACGAATCCGTATGTGCCGGTGGGGCAGTTGCCGGACTATGAACAGGGCAGCTATGGAGTGCTGGCGGCGGGGGAGGACAGCCAGCTGATCCATCTGCCGATTCTGAATCCGGATGCGGAGTCGATCGATCGGAAGGCCAAATTTGAACTGGCAGGGGATGGAACGCTCAGCGGAGACATCACAGTGCTTCGTTACGGAGCGCTGTCGGACAGGATGCGGGGCCGCTTGGCGATGGGCACGGACAAGGACCAGCGGGAGCTGGTGGAGCGATCGCTGCAACGGGATTTTTCGACGTTCACGCTGGGCAGCGAGAAGGTGGCGCATGTACGCGAGCTGGACCAGCCGCTGGAGATGGATTACCAGGTAACGGCGCCGCTCTACGCAAAAACAGCAGGGGGCTTGCTGTTGGTGCGGCCGCGGGTCGTTGGCAGCGATGCGGAGGGTCTGGACGACAAGCCGCGCAAGGTACCGATCAGTTTTGAAGGGGTGGGGACGTGGCGGGACGATTTCGACGTGAAGATTCCGGCGGGATACGCCGTGGACGATATGCCCGATCCAGTGAGCATGGATGTTGGATTCGCGACCTACCACAGCGAAGTGAAGGCCGAGGGCGGCGCACTGCATTACAAGCGCGAATATGTGCTCAAGAAGGTGGAACTGGAGCCTGGGGAGTACGTGAGGCTGCGGAAGCTGGAAGCGGCGATCGCGGCGGATGAGAACAGCGACGCGGTGCTGAAGAAGCAGTAGGGGATATCAGAAGTTCGCCAAAAAGAAGAGGCGGATCCTCGGCCGCCTCTTTTGCCTGCTGAAGCCGGATTATTGCGGGCGTTTCACGTGGTCTCCGACCGTGGGCTTGCCGGAGCCGCTGAATTTGCCGACCGCCGAATCGGCATCCACACTGGTAATGGTGAGGGTGCCGACGGGTGAGTCGATGGTGCGCAGGACTTTGCCGGTCGCGGGATCTTTGACGGTGCGCAGGACGCGAGTGACAACAAGGGTGTCGCCGACTTTGACCCCCGCAGCGCCACCGACGTTGATGATGATTTCATCGCTGGAGGCGTCGGCCACGAGGCCGTCGATCGGGGCTGGAGGCGGAGCAGCGGCGACGGGAAGGGTCGCGGCTTTGCCGTCGAGGCCGGTGGCGACGTCGACGACCGAGGCTTTGGTGGCCTCGCCGATGATGGTCTGCGCGAAGTTCGAGCTGCCCATGTCGAGGTGACCGCCGCCGCCTGTCCAGCCGGAGCCGCCGCCGCCCAGCATGTCGGTCCCGTTGCGTTTGGACTCGCCATGGCCGGTGACGGAGGCGAGGATTTCGCCGGTGTTGACGTCGATCATGCGGGCGGTGATTTCAACGACGGCTTTGGATTTATGGATGCCGAGTCCGCCGACGCCATAGTGGCCCCAGTTGCCACCTCCCCCGCCGGCGCCGTAGTTCTTGTCGTCGCGTCCGAAGGTAGTGATGTCGCCAACGATGATGGTGTCCACACCGAGGACGGCGCCGATTTTGGCTGCAGTCGCAGGATTGGCGCGGTCGCTGTTGGAGAAATTCTGCTCGTTGATGATCTTATCGATGGCCGCGCGCTCGATGACGCGATAGGTGCCGTCGTTCACGAGCTGATTGACGAGCATGTCGGTGATGCCCTTGCCAATGTCCTGGTTGGTGCCGAAGATTGCCTGGACGCTGGTCATGACGGTGGCGTAACCGAAATCGAGGACGGCGACACGGCGTTTTTCCTGAGCGGATGCGGGCAGCAGGGAGAGAAAACCGAGCAGGCCGAGGAGGAGTACCGAGGGGGTCTTGCGCATAACCATCCATCTCCATTGCGTGGGTTGTAACTGCCATTTGAGGGAGAGCCGTCCGCGGGGTCCGGGAGCGAGACGGCGGTTCCACAGGGAACAGTAATGCGAGAGCCAGAAAACAAGAGCCAGGCCAGGAACTGGGAGCACTATAACGCGGCTGGAAAACAAGGACAACAGAAATCGGCCAGGACGGGGAACGAAGAGGTGTGCCACTATTTGCGGTCTTTCTGAACGGGCACGACCTGGACGGTGGTTTCGCGCATTTCTGTAAGGAAGCGGTTGATAATGGAGCCGCGCAGGAGGATGTCCCAGCGCGAGCGCGCGGACTGACCGAAGACGACGTGGGAGATATTTTCTTTGCGGGCGAACTCAATGAGGGCGTCGGCGACTTTCTTGTCGCGCAGGTTGATGACCTGAGCGCCGAGATCGCGGGCCATACGCTCATATTCTTCGAGGCGCGCAAAGGCGGCCGGATCGCCATGGCGATGGTCGGAGTCGGGGGTTTCGACATAGACGACGTACCAGTTGGTGGCGAGGCGGCCGGCGATGCGGGCGCCAACGCGCACGAGGCGCTCCATACCGGCGCGGGGTGAGAGGCAGACCATCACTTTTTCGGGGATGGGGGCCTGCTCGAGTCCCTGGGTACGGCGGTATTCGGCGGCGGCGGTGCCGACCTGCTCGGCAGTCGTGCGCAGGGCGAGCTCGCGGAGCATGTTGAGGTTGCCCTTGCGGAAGAAGTTGGCGAGGGCCTGCTCGATTTTTTCGGGGGCGTAGATCTTGCCCTGGCGGAGGCGGTCGCGGAGCTCGTCGATGGTGATATCGACGTTGACGACCTCGTTGGCACGGCGGAGAAAGCTGTCAGGGACGGTTTCGCGAATCTGTGTGCTCGAAGAGCGGGCGACGGCGTCGTTGAGCGTCTCGAGGTGCTGGACGTTCATGGCGGTCATGACGTTGATGCCGGCGTCGAGCAGCTCCAGAACATCCTCGTAGCGTTTGCGATTGCGGGAGCCGGGAACATTGCTGTGGGCGAGCTCGTCGACCACGCACCAGGTGGGGCGCCGCGCGAGGATGGCCTCGACATCCATTTCGCGCAGGGTGACGGAGCGGTACTGAACTTCTCTGAGCGGAATGATTTCAAGGCCCTCGATGAGGGCGGCGGTGTCCGCGCGGCGGTGCGCCTCGATGAGGCCGATGGCTACGTCGATGCCCTGTCGGCGCATGAGGTGCGCGTCTTCGAGCATGCGGTAGGTTTTGCCCACGCCAGGTGCGGCGCCGAGGTAGACCCGAAGACGCCCTGGCTCCGGAGTGTCGTGATGCTTCGGAGTGAGGTCGGTGGGGATGGGCGTCGGAGTGTCAGGTAGCGTGGTCATTTATCCGACCTCCACCGGATGGCGGTCGGGCTCGGCGACGGAGATGGGAAGGGTGAAGCGGAAGGTGGTGCCCGTGCCGAGGCGGCTTTCTACGGAGACCTGGCCGCCTTGCGACTCCACGAGACGGCGAACAAGGGCGAGGCCGAGGCCGGAGCCGCCGCTGGCAGGGTCGCCGGTGAATCTGCCGAAGATCGTAGGCAGACGTTCGGTCTCGATGCCGCGGCCGTTGTCGTGGACGAAGAACTGGACGCGCTCCTGCTGCTCGGTAGCGCCGAGGCGAATGTGGCCGCCTTCAGGCGTGTAGCGGAGGGCATTGCTGATGAGATTGTCGAGAATGGTGCGGAGGGCTCGGCGGTCGGCCTGAACCCAGGCGACGTCTTCGAAGGCGAGCAGCTCGATATCGATGTTCTTTTGATGGGCAGCATCGCGGCAGCGAATGACAGCGTCGCGAAGGGCGTCGATCGGGCGGACCTTTTCGATACGGAGCTGGCGGCGGCCGGTTTCGAGTTCGGCGACCTCGATGAGGTCGAGGATGAGATCGTCGAGCTGCTCAGCCTCCTGGGCGGCGCTGGTCGCGAGTTCCAGCTGGAGGGGTTTGAGGTCGCCAGCGTGGCTTTGGGTGAGCGCGTAGAGCGAGAGGCGCAGGCGGCGGATGGGATCGCGGAGTTTTTGCGAGGCGACGGAGAGAAAGCGTGATTTGAAGCGATCGACTTCGGCGATTTCGGTTACGTCTTCAAGCAGTGTGACGGCGCCGAGAAGCTTGCCTTCGCTGTCGCGCATGGGGGTGGTACGGAGGCGATAGCTGCGTTCAGCCTGGCCGATGCGCATAGGCAGGAGAGCGGCCTGGCCTTCGGTGGCGGCTGTGGTGCGTTGCATAGAGACGGCGGCGCGAATGGCATCGAGAATTTTGTCGCCGCCGGGGGTGCTGGCGAGGACCATGCGGTCGACTCCGGCGCCCTCGGGGGCGTTGACGAGGCCGAAGAGTTCCATAGCGGCCTGATTCAGCTTGAGCACCTGGCCTTTGCCGTCGGTGACAATGACCGGCTCGAAGATGGAGCGGACGACGGCGTCAATGAGCTGGAACTCCATCTGGCGTCGGCCGGATTCGGTTTCGCGCAGGTCGCGCAGGCGGATGGCCAGGCGATTGAGTTCGGTTGCAATCGTGCCGAGGTCGTCTTTGGATCGCCATTCGACGCGCTGGTGGAGGTCGCCCTGACCGATGCGGCGAGCTATACGCGCGGTGTGGCGCAGTGGGGTAATGACGAGCAGGAGCATGACCGCGGAGATGATGGCAGCGGCTGCGATGGAGAGACCGCAGGCGGCGATGAGGCGGCCGCGAAGCTGATTCTGCTGGCCGCGCAGGGCGGTGACCACGGTAGAGCGGTGAGTGGAGAGCTGGTCGAGGTCACGGCGGAGCTCGATGTGAAGGGCTTCGAGGGAGCGACTCAGCTGGATCGAGTCGGAGGGCGGATCTTGCGCGAGCCGCGTGTGTTCCTCGGCCAGACGCTCGATGGGAAGAGAGGGATCGAAAGTGTGCACGTCGTCAACGGCAGCGCGGAGGAGGATTTGGGTACGGCTGGCCTGATCGCGTAACTGGGAGAGGGTAGCGTTACCGGTGGAGATGCGGGCGGCGATCAGCTCTTCATGCGCGACGGCGCCCTGGGCTGAAGCGAGCGATGCGACCGCGGCTTCGGCGACGTGGACCTGGGCATCGAGCGCGGCGAGACGCACGAAGGAGGTGCGCACCAGGAAGCTGACTGTGGTGACCAGCGCGATGAGCAGGAGACAACCCAGAAACAGCCGTTGGTAGAGGCTCAGCATGAGCGGGACGTTCGGCGTAATCCTCGAATCTTGAGCGTAGTGTTGCGGGGCGGACGATGCAAGCGGAGGATGAGACGCTATTCGCCGCCCTGATAGCGGCGCAGAACGTCGTCGAGGGTGAGCATGCCTTCGAGGGTCCCCCGGCTGGCGCGGTTGAGGACCGGGAGCAGCGGCCAGCGGGGGAAGTAATGCAGCGCCGAATCGAGAGGCATGTCGGGGAAGAGCAGCGGCGTCCGATCCGGCTTGAGCGCGCGCTGGATTGGCGTTTCAGGCGTGAGGGTGGCGGACGCGCTGGTCAGCTCGTCAGCGCCCATCGCGTACCAGGATCCATCGATGAGGCGGACCAGGAAAGCGGTTGCGTGTGTTTCAGCGATGGTTCGAGAAACCGCCTGGAGGGTGTCGCTCCCCGTCACGAGGGGGACCGTAGCGGGCTGAAGCGCGTCTTCGATGTGGAGGACAGCTTCCTCGCGTTGTTCTTCCATGGAAGGAAGGTCGAGGCCATCCTGCTGCGTGAAGGTCTCAAAGATGCCGACGGGCTGGAGGCTCCGCGAGATCAGAAAGGCCAGAGTGTTGGCCAGGATGATGGGCATCACGATCGAATAATTGCCGCTGACTTCGAGGACCATGAAGACCGAGGTGAGGGGGACGCGCAGAAATCCGGCGAAGAGAACACCCATGCCGACGAGCGAGTAAGCGCCGACGGTGCCGGTGAGGTGGGGAAAGAAGTGTTTCTCGAAGGCCCCGACCGCGCCACCCAGCATCGCTCCGATGAAGAGGGTGGGCGCGAACATGCCGCCCGGGGTTCCGCTGGAGAACGAGAGGGTGGTGGCGATCAGCTTGAGAAAGACCAGCGCGAGGAGAATTTGCCAGACGAACTGGCCATGCAGGGCCTGATCGATGACGTCGTAGCCGGTTCCCATCACCTGGGGGAAGCCGAAGAAACCGATGGCTCCGACGAGAACGCCGGCGACGGCCGGCTGAAGAAAAAGTGTCCAGCGGGGGAGAGCGCGCAGGCGAGGGCGCAGGTAGCCAAGGATGAGGGAAAAGACGGGGGCGAGGAGTCCGCCGAAGACCCCGAGGACGGCATACGCCATGAGCTCGCGCGGGTCGCGGACGGTGATGGATGGAATGCGAAACAGAGGCTCGGGTCCCCAGAACCAGCGGGCGACGACGACGCTGGAGATGGCGGAGAGCACCAGAGAACCGAGGACGGCGGCGCTCCAGCTGCCGATGACTTCTTCAATGACGAACAAAATAGCGGAGATGGGGGCGTTGAAGGCGGCGGCGAGCCCTGCGGCCGCGCCGATGGGGGCAAACATGCGCAGGCGGCGGCGGGAAAGGTTGAGATTGCGGGCGACGATAGAGGCGACGCCAGCGCCGATCTGGAGGGATGGATCTTCCGGTCCCAGCGAGTGGCCGCTTCCAATGGCGAGCGCGGAAGTGAGGAATTTGCCGATGACGGTGCGAAAAGAAATGTAACCGTCGTAGATATATAAAGCGGCCTTGGTTTGGTTGACGCCGCTGCCGCGCGCGGCCGGGAAAAACCAGATGACGAGGGCGGCGACAACGAGGCCGGCCAGGGCTGGGGCGACAAGCAGGCGATACTGGCCGCCATGTGGGGCGGACCCCAAACTGAGCAGGCGGATCCAATCGATTGCAATGCGGAAGGCAACAACGAGCGTGCCGGAGATCACGCCGATGAAGATGGAGAGGACAAGGAAGAGCCGTTCGTCGCGCGTGGGGGCAATTCTCTCGATGGTCGCGGAAAGACTCGTGCGCGGATGCGGTTCGAGGGGAAGTCCGGGAGGTGGTGATGGGGGAGGAGGGGAAGAGATGCCGGAGGCGGCTATTTCTGCAATGGTGGCGCCAGAAGGAGGAATTGCCGCGATTTGTATCGGTGGGTCTGGCATCGATTTTCCTGTTCCGCTATTCCTGTTCCACGGCGGCCGGGTGTTGGGCGATGCGCAGCAGGAGAGCGTCATTTCCGGCAGGCGGGCCACAAACCTGGGCGGTGAGAGTTTCGGTGTCCCAGACGAGTTGGGTGACGGTCTGTTCCATAGGGGGCTGTTGTTCGAGCTGACGCCGCGTGAGCTGGGTTGGGAGCTGATCCCAGCGAGAAACCAGGCCGGCAAGCTTTGGGGGAGCAGCGGGATTGGAACTGGCGCAATCGGTGAGCCGCTGCCTGGCGGTTCGCTCAATGGCGAGGATACGCTTGGCGCGGTTCCAGGGGGCGAGGTCGAAGGCGGGATAAAGCAGAAGGATGTTCTGCGCGGTGTCGAGCATATTGCGTGCGGTCACTTTTTCATTTTCCGGGACCTGGGCGTCCAGAGGGGTGGCCAAAGCGCGCCCCAGGGAGTCGGCGGCAACACGATACATGCCAAGGGCGAAGGCAGTACGGCCAGCACCGAGGAGAGCTGCGACAGGCGGATTGCGAAGTGCGGTGATGGAACGGTAGAGGCCAAGGGCATCCTGAATGGCAGTGGCTTGTTCCAGCAGGCCGGCGATTTTGAGCTTGATGGCGGGGTTGTCGGGCGCATTGCCGGCAGCGATGAGGAGTTGGGTGCGCGCTGGATTGAATTCGCGACGGGAAATGAGGTAGCGCGCCAATTCGAGGCGAACCTCGCGGCGGCGGTCGTATCCATTGCCCTGCCAGGTACCGTCGAGCGCCGATTGGTAGTGGAAGAGGGCCTGGGATTCGTTGCCCTCTTTTGCAGCGAGGCGAGCCAGCTGGAGGTTGATGGTGCCGTCGCCGGGCGCGGATTCCCAGAGAGTGGTGAAGTAGACGGTCGCTTCCTGGGTCTTGCCCGCGTCTGCGAGCGCGGTGGCGAGTTCGATCTCCGTATCGCGGCTGGGTACGTACGCAAGGGCGGATCGGAGGTCATCAATGGCAATTTCCGGGTGTCCCGCATGAAGAGCGGCTTCACCGCGGGTCTTCCAGCGAGCGCCAAGTTCCTGGCGGTGGTTGGTGAAGGAGCGGAACAGAAGGAGGGTGAGGATGAAGAGGATGGCGGTAATGAGAAAAAGGCTGATGAGGGATACGGCATCGCGCAGGATGAGCCGCCTCCGGGCCAGCCGTTCTTCCGGGGTGAGGATCGTGCCCGCGTGCATTGTGGCCATTGTCTCTATCTTCCCAGATTTATGGCGTCTTTCGAGCATCTCAGCATGAGGCGTGAAATTTCCAATGACAGGGTCCGCGGGGTAGGATGACGGTTATGGATCGCGCGGTCATGGATCTGGAGAAGAAAGACGCGGCGCTTAAAAAGCAGCTGCGGAATCTGGGCAGCGTGATTGTGGCGTACTCCGGGGGCGTGGATTCGGCGTACCTGGCGTGGGCGGCACATCGGGTTCTTGGGGATGCAATGTTGGCTGCGATTGCGGATTCGGCTTCGCTGGCGCGCAGCCATTATCGTGACGCGGTTGGGTTCGCTGAGGAACATGCGATTCCGCTGCTGGTTCTGGAGACGCGGGAGCTGGAGCGCGAGGCTTACGCGGCCAATAACGGCGATCGCTGCTTTCATTGCAAAGACGAGCTGTTTACGGCGCTCGAAGCGGAACGGGCTCGACGGGGTTTTGGGGCGGTTGCTTACGGATTGAATATGGATGAGGGGAAGGATTTTCGACCGGGGCAGCGGGCGGCGGCCGAGCACTGTGTAGCGGCGCCTCTTGCCGATGCTGGGCTGAACAAGGCGGAGATTCGGGCGCTGGCGCAGGCGGCTGGGTTGCGGGTTTGGGATAAGCCGGCATCGGCGTGCCTGTCGTCGCGCATCGAATATGGACGGCGGGTGACTACGGAAGCGCTGCGCCAGGTAGAGAATGCGGAGGAGGCGCTGCGGGCGCTGGGGCTGCGGCGGTTTCGGGTGCGGCATCACGGGAGCGTGGCGCGGATTGAGATTGCCGAGGAGGAGCTGGCGGGGTCGCTTGATCCGGAGTTCTTTCGCAGAATGGCCGGGGCGGTGCGGGGCGCGGGCTTTCCCTATGTCGCGGTGGATTGCGATGGGTATCGGTCAGGATCGATGAATGAGTTGCTGCCTGCGGAGATGTTGGCAGGAACTGCGTCGGTCCGGGTTTCGTGATTTCGTTTTCCTGAATTCTCCTATGAAGATTGGACAGATCGAATGCTTTGCCGGAATTTCCGGGGACATGCTGCTGGGCGCGCTGATCGATATCGGCGTGCCGCTGGAGCTGCTGCAAAATGCGGCTGCGGCACTGGGAATAGGGGCTGAATTGCGGATTCGATCCGTGATTCGCAGCGGGATTCGGGCGTCGAAGGTGGATGTCCTGGAGCACGGAGTGCTCGCCGAAAATGCCGGCCCCGAGCCTGACGAGCATAAACATCACGAGCACGGGCATCGTCACGGCGAAGAGGGACATTCGAATCAGTCACGAAACTTCGCACGAGCATTCTCATGAGCATTTGCAGCGTGGAGGGACACGGGAACCCTCATTGGCGGAACTGGCCGCAGATCCGCGCGCTGATCGCAGGCGCCGATCTGCCGGAGCCGTCGAAGAAGATTGCGCTGCGGGCGTTCGGGCTGCTGGCCGAGGCTGAGGCGAAGGTGCATGGGATTGCGCCGGAGGAAGTTCATTTTCACGAGGTGGGCGCCGTGGACACGATTACGGACATCGTGTGCGCCTCAGTCGGGTTGACGTCGCTGGGCGTGGAGCAATGGCGCTGCTCGCCGGTAAATACGGGTAGCGGCTTCGTAAATTGCGCGCATGGGCGGATGCCGGTGCCGGCTCCGGCGACGGCGGAATTGCTGAAGGGCGCACCGGTGTATGCCACGGGGCCAGCGGTGGAGTTGACCACGCCAACGGGAGCCGCGATGCTGCGGGCTCTTGAGTGCGCCTTCGATGCGGACGGCCAGGCGGTTGTGGCGACCGCGATTGGTTACGGCGCTGGAGGTCGCAATCCCGAGGGGTTTGCCAACGTGCTGCGGTTGTCAATTGGGACGCGGGCGAAGACGGGGATGGGAATGCCGCCGTTTTCAGGGGATCGGGTTGTGGTGCTTGAATGCGCATTGGACGACGCGACGCCGCAGATTTTGGCGCACGCGATGGAGTTGGCGCTCGAGCATGGCGCGCTCGATGCCATGGCTGCGCCGGTGACGATGAAAAAGGGACGCCTGGGAACGCTGCTGACGGTGCTCTGCCGGCCGGAGAACGAAGAAGAATTGCAGCGACTGCTGTTTCGAGAGACGACGACGCTGGGGATTCGGCGGCGTCAGGACGAGCGCGTGATCCTCGAACGTGAATTTGTAACAGTGGATACGCAATATGGAAAAGTGCGGATGAAGATCGCCTCCGCGGCCGGGGAAATTCTGAACACAATGCCGGAATACGAGGACTGCCGGCGCGCGGCGCGGGAGCACGCGGTTGCGCTGCGAGCAGTGATGGAAGCGGCTGTAGCTGCATATGCGGAATTGAAGACGATTAAGGAAAACGCATGACGCGCGAGTTGATTCTGCAACTGCTGGAGAGCGTGCAAGCGGGGGAGACAACCCCGGCATCGGCACTGCGCGATCTGGCAAAGATGCCGTATGAGGATGCGGGGTTCGCGCGGATCGATCATCATCGCGCATTGCGGCTGGGATTGCCGGAGGTGATTTACGCGGCGGGGAAAACTCCCGCGCAGGTGGCGGAGATATTCTCGCGCATGGCGGCCGCCGGCGGCAGAGTTCTGGCGACCCGCGCCGATGCTCAGGCCTATGCGGCGGTCAAGGCGCAGGTGCCGTCTGCCGCGTACCACGAGCAGGCGCGGATTATCGGATTACAGTCGGGCGAACGAACCGAAAAGGTTGGGCCCATCGCGGTTGTTTGCGCCGGCACGAGCGATCTGCCGGTCGCCGAAGAAGCTGCGACGACCGCGGAGTACCTGGGGCTCGAGGTTTCGCGGATCTGGGACGTTGGGGTGGCTGGTCTCCATCGCATCCTTGCCGCGCGCGAAGGCCTGACTACGGCGCGAGTAGTGATTGTGTGCGCCGGTATGGAAGGTGCGCTGCCCAGCGTGGTGGGGGGATTGGTGGCTGCTCCGGTGATTGCAGTACCGACCAGCATCGGGTATGGCGCGGCCTTCGGGGGCATCGCAGCCCTGCTGGGGATGCTGAATTCATGCTCGCCCAATGTGTGCGTGGTGAATATCGACAACGGATTTGGAGCCGCTTATGTGGCGGCGATGATGGTGAGACAAATTACCGCGAACACTGTTCAGGGACCGAACGCGGCGGAGGCCGCAAATGGCGCCTCCGCCGCATCGTCGCTTCATCGTTAGGCGACGAGCAGTACTTTGCCGTTGGGGTGGTCGTGTTCGGCGAAGTCCTGGGCCTTGCGCGCTTCTTCCAGACGAAAAACCTTTGCGATGGGGATGGTGAACTCGCCGCGGGCCACGTCGTTCGCGAGCTCCAAGAGGCGGGAGGCATCGGGCTGCGCAAAGACAGCACGGACCTGGATGTTTTTGCCGGCAGCTTCTTTCGGCTCGCCAAGAACGGAGCCGAGCACGCCGCCGGGTTTGATGGCTTGCAGCAATTTGGCGATGGTTTCGCCACCGACGGTGTCTGCGATGGCGTCGAGGTCACGCAAGGTCGCAATATCCTTTTCATCATCGAGCGCCACGACGCGTTCGGCGCCGAGCTTTGCGGCTTCCTCACGCTGCGAAGATTTAACGCCGGCGATGACGTGAGCGCCATGTTTGCGTGCGACGTAAACAGCCGTGCGGCCGACGCCGCCAATTGCTCCGGTGACGAGGATGGTCCAGCCGGGCTGCGGTTTGACGCCACGCTCGATGAGTTGTGCGCCGGTGGTCAGGACCAGCGGCAATGCCGCGGCCTGCTCGAAGCTGAGGGCGTCCGGAATGGGGGCGAGAACGTCCGCCTTTACGGTGGTGAACTCCGCATAGGTGCCGTTGGCGAGGGCCATCACGCGCTGACCCTTCCTGAATCCGGTGACGTCGCGCCCGAAGTCGACGACTTCGCCCGCCAGATCGCGGCCGAGGATTGCGGGAAAATCGATGGGCATGCGCGCGCGGGCTGCGCCGCTGCGCAGCTTCCAGTCGATGGGATTGATGCTCGTCGCGCGAACTCGGACCCGGACCTCGTTCGGGCCAAAGGGCGGTTCCTGCTGATCGGTTTCGTACTGAAGCTTGTCAGTATCGCCGTATTCGTAAAGAACAACCGCTTTCATTGGGGAATCTCCTCTGCTGGTGGGATGAGGGAGAGTGCGGAGGAGTCGCTTTGTTTTCGGATCACAGTCCCGCGACAAATCACACGCCGACCGGCATGTTTTTAGGCTTTTTCGAGAGCAGATAAAGCATGAAGAGGACGGCCACAAGGGATCCGAAACCGGCGAGCCCGAGGATGCGCAGAATCGCAACGGTGTAACGGCCCTGGGTGGGGGAATAGCTGCAGCAGTAGAGAAGTACCAGGTCGCTAAGAGTTCCGATGCGGTGAGTGCTGGCCTCGATGAGGGCGAGGCGCACGTCCCGCGGCTGGTAGTCGATGCCGAAGAGGTACTTTGACATGCGCCCGTCGGGCGTGGCGATCATGATGACGCTGGAGTGCGCGAACTGCGTCATCTTGCCATCGGGGCCTGGGACGCGAACGTAATGGAAGCCAGTGGCCTCGGCCAGGTCGGTGATGGAGCTTTGCGCGCCGGTGAGGAAGTGGACGGAGCTGGCCGCGGGGCCTGAGACGGGCAAATCGATCATGGAGAGGAAGTGCTGTTTTTCGGCTGCTGCATCCGCGGGCGTGTCAGCGGGGTCAATGCTGGCGACGACAACGTCGTATTCGTGCCCGGCATGAAAGCCGCTCTGGCGCAGGGCCGACGCCATGCCTCGGAGCACCTGCGGGCAGAGCATCTGGCAGTTGTAATACATCAACGCCAACATGACGGGGCGATTGTGGTTGAAGTCGTCGCCGAGCTTTATCTCACGGCCGGATTCATCTCTAAAGATGTCGCTGAGGGGCAGCGGCCGGTTGAGATTCTGCTCGATGCCAGCGTTCTTTTGCCACGCAGGCGCCTGCTGCGCCGTTGCGCCAACGGGACGATCAGCAGAGTATTGGGCACCCGCGGGTATCGCAGTGAGCGCGGCAAGAGCGATGAGGCTGAAAGTGGCGCGGCGAAGGATCACATCACAGAATACGCCGCTGGCCTGATCCTCAGGGTAGCGGGTGCAGGAGCACGGTTTTTTCGGTGCGCGCGGACTGGCGGGCCGCGTCGAGGATTTGCATGACGATGATGTTGGTATCGAGCGAGGTCAGGTCGTGGTCCGGATCGAGCTCTCCGCGAACGACGGCGGCGAGATAGTGGAGGGAGGTGTCCCGGGGCGGAGAGAGCGGCGGAATGGTCAGTGGGACTTCGGGTGAAGATTCGGCGACGCGCTCGCGAATCTGATTGGGGTTAATGGCGATGGCGTACCCCGACGTTCCGTAGACTTCCATATCCTTGCGACCGAAGGTCCAGTCCCAGGAAGGCATGAGCACGGCCTGCGCATGCGGGTAGCGCAGGATGATCGTGGCGTCGTCATCGACGTGCGGGTAGATCTGCGGCTTGTCGGTTTGCGTGACGGCCGTAACGCTGAGCGGAGCCTCGCCGTGCATGAGCCATGTCATCAGGTCGGCGCCATAGCAGCCGAAGTCGTAGAGTGCGCCCGCGCCGTTTTGGGCGGGTTCGGTGAGCCACTCGAGGAATTCGGGCTGAACGCCGATTTCTTTCGGTCCCTGGTGGCCGTCGTGGATGACGACTTTGCGAATTTCTCCGAGGCGGCTTTCTTTGAGCAGATCGTAGACAGCTCGATTGCTCGAATACCAGGTGGTTTCGTAATTCACCAGAACCTGGATGTGGCGCTCGCTGGCGACCCTACGGATGGCGAGGGCGTCTTCGAGGGAGAGGGTGAGAGGTTTCTCGACCATGACGTCGATGCCGTAGGCGGCGGCGGCTTCGATAACGCGGCGGTGCTGCCCGATGGAGGTATAGACGAGCAGGGCCTGCGGATGCTGGTGGGCGAAGAGGTCGTCGAGGGTTGGGTAGAAGAGATCGGGGTCCAGCTGAAATTGCTGCCGGTACTTTTCGCGGAGGTTGGAGTCGGCATCGACGATGCCGACCAGTTGCGTCTCGTTTTGCTTCGGGAATTGCTGGAGAAAGCCGGTGACGTGGCCATGTTCGAGGCCGACGATGGCAACGCGGACCGGTGGCTGCTGGGCGGGGAGCGCGGAAGCCGCGAATCCGAGAAGAGCGGCGAGGAGCGAACTCTGTATGAATCTTGACGGCATCAGCGCCATGTTACCTCCTGCGTGTTCCCGCGAGTGCGAGTCGTTGCCACGCTTCTTTGCCGGATGGTAGGGTGATGCTTTGACCTTTCCAAAGAAAATCGCGAAGGAAATCAACCCACATGCAAACCAGTTATAACGGATTGGCCCTGCCCAAAGACGGCGAGGCGATTCAGTATGCGAACGGAAAGTACACGGTTCCCGATCATCCGATTATTCCTTTTATCGAGGGCGACGGCACGGGACGCGACATCTGGCGTGCTTCGCAGCGGGTTTTTGACGCCGCTGTCGAGAAGGCTTACGGCGGGAAGCGCGCGGTGCAGTGGTTCGAGATTTTCGCCGGCGAAAAGGCCTTTCGCGAATTCAAAAATTGGCTGCCCGACGATTCGGTGAAGGCGGCCACGGACTTTCGCGTCTCGATCAAAGGACCGCTGACGACGCCCGTGGGCGGGGGGATTCGCTCGCTGAATGTCGCACTGCGACAGATTATGGATTTATATGCCTGCGTTCGGCCAGTGAAGTACTACGCTGGCGTGCCCAGTCCTGTGAAGCGGCCGGAGAAACTGGACGTGGTGATCTTCCGCGAAAACACGGAGGACGTGTATGCGGGCATCGAGTTCAAGGAGGGCACTGCGGACGCGAAGAAGCTGATCGACTTTTTGAACAACGAGATGCTGAAGGGCGGGAAGAAGCGGGTTCGCGAGGATTCGGGCGTGGGCATCAAGCCGATTTCGATCACGGGGACGAAGCGGCTGGTGCGGTATGCGATCCGGCACGCGATTTCGACGGGGCGCAAGTCGGTGACGCTGGTACACAAGGGGAATATTCAGAAGTTTACGGAAGGCGCGTTTCGCGAGTGGGGATATGAGGTCGCGGTCGAGGAATTCCGCGCCGACGTGGTGACCGAGCGCGAGAGCTGGATTCTTGGGAATGTGGAAGCGAATCCGGGGCTGACCGTGGAGCAGAATGCGGCGATGATTGAGCCTGGGCTGGAGTTTGGGAACGACGAATTTCGCCAGGGCCTGTATGCCGAAATCAAGGGAGTGCTGGATGCGATCGGAAAATCGCACGGCAACGGCCAGTGGAAGAAGAAGGTGCTGATCAACGACCGCATCGCCGATTCGATTTTTCAGCAGGTGATTATTCGGCCGGAGGAATACAGCATCCTGGCGTGTCCAAATCTCAATGGCGATTACATTTCGGATGCTTGCGCCGCGCAGGTGGGCGGGCTGGGGATCGCGCCTGGGGCGAACATTGGCGATGGCTATGCGGTGTTTGAGGCGACGCACGGGACCGCGCCGAAGTATGCGGATAAGGACGTGATCAACCCTGGCTCGGTGATGCTTTCGGGTGTGATGATGTTCGAGTTTCTGGGTTGGGCTGAGGCGGCGAAGCTGATTGAAAGCTCGCTGGAAAAGACGATCCAGCAGAAGTATGTGACGTACGATTTCGAGCGGCAGATGCAGGGCGCGACCAAGGCGAAGACCAGCGAGTTTGCAAGCCGCATGATTGAGGCTATGTAAGCCGGTAGCCTGTAGCTGGGAGCTGAGAGGCGAAAGCGCGTTGAGGCGCACTTTCGGCTCCTATACCGGACGGACTTCAACCGGGGCGTGGGTTCAAGTAGCAGTAATTGTTACGTAATTGAGGAGAATCATGCGGAAGAAAGTGACGATTGTAGGTGCGGGCAATGTGGGCGCTACGGCGGCTCACTGGATCGCGTCGAAAGAACTGGCGGATGTGGTGTTGATTGATGTGGTCGAGGGGATTCCTCAAGGCAAGGCGCTCGACCTGCTGGAGGCGATGCCGATTGCGAAGATGGATTGCAGCATTATCGGCACGAATGACTACGCGGACACGGCGAACTCCGACATTGTTGTGATTACGGCGGGGATTCCGCGCAAGCCTGGGATGAGCCGCGACGATCTGCTGCAGACGAATTACAAAATCATGTCGGATGTGGTGGGTAAGGTCACGGCCCATTCGCCGAACTGCATCCTGATCATTGTTTCGAACCCGTTGGACGCGATGGCGCAGGCGGCTTTCCGGCAGGCGAAGTTCAATCGCGAGCGGGTGATTGGAATGGCCGGAGTGCTCGATTCGGCGCGGTTTCGGACGTTTATCGCCGAGGAACTGAAGGTCTCAGTCGAAAATGTTACGGCGTTCGTGCTGGGCGGACACGGCGACACGATGGTTCCGCTGGCGCGCTATTCGACGGTGGCGGGGATTCCGATCACGGAGTTGATTGCAAAGGAGCGGATCGAAGCCATTGTGCAGCGCACGCGAGATGGCGGCGCTGAAATTGTGAAGCATCTGAAGACGGGCAGCGCGTACTATGCGCCTTCGGCGGCGACGGTGGAGATGGTGGAGGCGATCCTGAAGGACAAGAAAAAAATTCTGCCTTGCGCAGCGTATCTCGAGGGCGAGTATGGCATTCATGGCTATTACATCGGCGTGCCGTGCAAGCTGGGGTCGCGTGGTCTGGAGCAGATTATCGAGATCAAGCTGACGCCGGAAGAAGACGCTGCGCTGAAGAAGAGCGCCGAGGCGGTGAAGGAGTTGTGCGCGGTGATTGGCGTATCACCACGCCGATGAAGCTAAGAAGCGGCCAGCTAAGAACCGGCCAGCTAAGAACCGGTCAGCTAAAGGCCGGTCAGCGGAAGAGCAGCTTAGAGCGGCCTCCAGGGAAACGACACTCAGCCCGCAGCGGCTGTTTCACGGCGAAGTGTACTCCGCAGGCCATGCAGCATTCGTCCGATTTCTGCGGCCTCTGCTAAGAGACCCTCTGCGCATTCGTTCGGCATCATTCCGAGATTGCGAGCCAGTTCAACTTGTGTTTCCAGTTCGTAGAGCGAGCCACTCGGCTGGTTCACGAAGTGAACAAAGCTCTTCTCCGAATCTCGCCCCTGCCCTTCGGCGATGTTGCTCGGGACGGAAACAGTAGCTAACTTCATCCCCGTGCGCGCAGGAACGCGATAACATGATCCGCTTCGACGACGCCTACCAGCTTGCCTGCTTTGTCGACGACGGGCAGAGCGCGGAGATTGTATTTGTCGAACAGCTCGGCGACTTCGTTTTCGTGCTGATCGGCGCGGACTGAGATGAAGCGGGGTTCAGCGAGGACTTCGAGGCGGGTTTCCGGGCGGGCGAGAACCAGGCGCGCGAGTGGGACCACTCCGTGGAGAACTTCGCTGGAGTCGATCAGATAGATTTCAGTAATAGTTTCGGGATCGCCTTCGAATCCGCGGAGGGCGCGAATGCCATCGGCCACGGTCGCGGTATGAGGAACGGCCACATATTCGGTGGTCATGCGCCCTGCGGCCGAATCTTCGCGGAACTCGAGGAGTTCTTTGACTTCCTCGCGCTCCTCGGGGTCCATTTCATCCAGGATGGCTTCGGAGCGCTCTTCAGAGAGCTCGGCGAGAAGGTCGGCGGCGGCGGAGGGATCCATCTCTTCGACGATGCCGGCGGCGGTTTCCGAATCGAGCGCCTGCACGAGGGATTTCTGGAGCTTCGGCTCCACTTCCTCCAGAGTCTCCGCGGCCACTTCCTCATCGAGCGTGCGCAGGACCGCTTCGCGTTCGGCGGGGGCCAGGTCTTCCAGGATGTCGGCGATGTCGGAGGGGTGGAGTTGGGCAAGGCGTTCGTGTTCGATGTTGAGCTTGACGCGGCGGGCCGGGTCGACCTCGACCATGTCGACGAAGTTCCAGGGGATGACGCGAGCGGGGAGTTTATGGACGAGGCTTTCGAGCGCGCGCTTCGGCAGCGTCCCGCTCAGCAGGCGGCGTACGGCGCCGCGCAGGCCGACTTCGACCTCTGAGACGCAGAGGTGCTCGTTGCCATTCGAATGCCAGCGCAGATTGACGTCGTTGACGCGGACGACTTTGCGACCGTGGACGTCGATGATCTGTCGATCCAGCAAATCCTGGCGGAGGAGGATGAAACTGCCATCCTCCTCAAAGGGATTCAGCGTAGCTTCAGGACGCAGCTCCAGGGCGCCGCTGGGCGTCCAGAGAACGTCTTTTGAGGCGACAATCTCGAGGCCTTTGCGGGTCTTGAGCACGAGACCCGCGACATGGCCGGCGTCTGCGCCTGTTCCAACGGCGACATCTTTGAGACGGCCACGCATGCGTCCTCGGGCGCTGGTGATCGGCGTGCCGAGCATAGCGGTGAGGGACCGCAATGCAACATCGTCTTCGGTCATGGTCGCAGTCTCGGCTTGAGTGTACCTCAGCTAAGAAGCGGTCAGCTAAAGGCCGGTCAGCTAAGGAAACGGTTAGCCCCCCGGGGCCGTTTCACTGCGCAGGGCGCTCTGGCAGCAATTTGGCGGGGCGTGGCTGGCGCACGGAGTTTTCATTGACTGGGCAGCGCTGTGGACATACACTCAGCGCTGGGCGCGTCGGCGGGGTTCCCTCATGGATCCGCGGCCGCCGAAGCATCTTCGCCTCTCATGTCCTCAGGAACCACCGGGTACGCGCCAAACTCCAACCGCGTGAAGCTGGTTGTCGCTTCATCGGTCATGCTCACCTTTATTTCCTTCTGGCGAGCAGCGGCCGTGGTGCTCAACGACCTGGGCTCGTCTGCGTTTTACGCCGGGGGCATTGCAGAACAAGCGGTGGGCAAAGCGGCACCCTGGTTCATCCTGGGGGTGATGCTGTTTTCTTTTGCGGTGCGGTCGGTGTACGTCGAGAGCTGCTCGATGTTCACGCGGGGCGGCGTTTACCGTGTAGTCAAGGAGGCGCTCGGGGGGAATTTCGCCAAGCTCAGCGTGTCGGCGCTGATGTTCGACTACATTCTGACCGGGCCGATCTCGGGCGTTTCGGCAGGGCAGTACATTACTGGACTGCTGAATGAGCTACTGGGGGTTGGGGCGGCGCATGGCTGGCTGCCGGCCTGGCTTATGAATGGTGCGCACCGGGCGGCGGGGCTGCCGATGAACGAGACTTCCGCGCTGTTCGCGGCGGTGGTGACGATTTACTACTGGTGGCAGAACACCAAAGGAATTGAGGAGTCGAGTGACAAGGCGCTGAGCGTCATGCAGGTGACGACGGTGATGGTGGTGCTGCTGCTGGGATGGGGTTTCATTACCGCATTTCACAATCACGCCGTGTTGCCGCCCTTGCCGGTTCCGGCAAATCTGCATTTCTCTTCGGATGCGCTGGGATTTCTGAGTGGCACCAAACTGGCGACTACGCTGGGTCTGTTCGGAATCCTGATGGCGTTTGGACACTCGGTGCTGGCGATGAGCGGCGAAGAGACGCTGGCGCAGGTGAATCGCGAGATCGAACACCCGAAGCTGAAGAACCTGAAGCGCGCGGCGATCGTGATTGCCATTTACAGCTTCATCTTTACCGGCGTTGGCACATTGCTGGCGACGATGATAATTCCAGATGCTGTGCGCGTGCCGATTTACCGGGACAATTTGATCGCCGGCATGGCGATGTATATGTGGGGGCCGCAGGTTCTGCGTATTGTTTTCCGGGTCTTTGTGGTTATTGTTGGGTTCCTGATTCTTTCCGGCGCCATTAATACTTCGATTATCGGTTCGACCGGTGTGATGATGCGGGTTGCGGAAGACGGCGTGCTGACGGATTGGTTCCGCAAGCCGCACCGCCGGTTCGGGACCAGTTATCGGATCGTCAATCTCATCACGGCCCTTCAGCTATTCACGATTATTGTGAGCCGGGGCAACGTGATCACGCTGGGCGAGGCCTATGCTTTCGGCGTGATCTGGAGCTTCACTTTTAACTCGCTGGCGATGCTGGTTCTGCGGCGGAAATACAAGGGCGAGCGCGGGTGGAAGGTTCCGGTGAATCTGCGCATTGGGAATACGGAGTTGCCGATCGGGCTGTTCTGCGTGTTTCTCACGCTGCTGATGATTGCTCTGGTGAATCTGGCCACGAAGAGTGTTGCGACGGAGAGCGGCATCGCGTTTACTGCGGTGTTCTTTACGATTTTTGCTGTTTCGGAGCGTAGAAATGCCGCGAAACATCAGCTGACGCAGCAGCAGATGAAGGAGCATTTCCAGCTGGAGCAGCAGGACACGATTGGGCGGGAGGAACTGCAGGTTCGGCCGGGCAGCGTGCTGGTATCGATGCGGGACCCGGTAAATCCCTTTGCGTTGAAGTGGGCATTGGCGCGGACGCGCACCGATCAACAGGACATCGTGGTGCTGACGGCGCGGATGATGGGCGCGGGGGGGCCTGAGGTACTCGATAACCAGATCTTCAGCGAACATGAACAGATGCTTTTCACCAAGGCAGTGTCGGTGGCGGAAAGCTTTGGCAAGCACATTTCGCTGCTGGTTGTTCCGGCGGGAGATATTTTCGCGGCTTTGGTGCAGGCGGCTAACTCGCTGGAGGTGGCTGCCCTGGTTTCCGGGTTGTCGACCAGGATGTCGGCGCAGGAGCAGGCTTTCCACATAGGGCAGGCATGGGAGAATCTGCCTGAGCCGAAGCGACAATTTACTTTCTACGTGATCATGCCGGACGGAGAGGCGGAGGCCTTTCATATCGGCCCGCATGCACCGGCGCTCCGCGCAGAGGACGTTCAGCTGGTTCATCGGCTCTGGCTGAATTTCCGGCGCGATCCGGAAATGCAGGGATTGCATCACAGCGACATTATGACCTATGCATTAACCCGCCTTGCGATGGATTACGCGCGCGATAAGCAGGAGACTCTGAAGAGTCTGCGACGCTATACGCAGGACAGCGGGCGCGATACCCAGCTTGGTATCAGTTATCGTTCGCCGAGCCGGGAGGATCAGTCGATCCCGGCTCCCAGGCAGTCGGTGGACGACGAAGGGCACTAAATCTCCGGGGAACCTTCGATTTCCGATTTGTCAAGTTAGCCCTTCCCATTTAGGCTCATAGGAACAACAAAATCAGGTTGTCTGGGCTACGTCTATTTTGGCGATTCCGGGAGGATAACGTGGAAGTTAAGCAGATTGTTGCGGAGTTGGACAGGGAGATTACCCGGCTGAAGGGAGCGCGGGCGCTGCTGGCTGGCGAAAGTACGACGGGGCGGAAGCGTGGGAGACCGCCGGGAAAACCAAATGCGGTCCGGAGCAGCCGCAGGGGACATCTGAGTCCGGAAGGCAGAAAGAGGATTTCAGAAGCGCTCAAACGCCGGTGGGCGGAGCGCCGGAAGGCCGCTGCCAAGGTGGCGAAGGCAGCATAGCTGGGGCGGGCTTTCGGAGCCCGCCTGACGGTTAGAGTGTGCGGCGGAACAGCGGCGTGGCGATCAACAGCGAGATAACCCCAAAGCCGAAGAGAAATAATATGTCGCTTCGGATTGCGGTGAAGCCTCCGTCTTTGATGAGGACGGCTTTGAGGCCGTGCACCGCATAGGTGAAGGGATCCATGATGGCAATCGCTCGCAGCCACGGCGGAAAAGCGGTAATGGGATAGATTGCGCCGCTGGGGAAGAAGAGCAGTGTGTTCAGGACGCCGAACATAGCCCGTGGCACCAGTGGATCTTCCACGCGGACCATCAGGAGAAACATCATCCCGTTGAAAGCGATGGATGTGGCGACGATGAGGAGCGCGAGCTCGAAGACCGCGTGGGGGTGAAAGATAACGCCGAGGCCGGCGAGCAGCGAACCAATCACGGAAAGGCTGACGCCGGAAAGCACGGCTTTAATGGCGCCTGCAACATTGAGGCCCAGAACCAGCTCCAGTTTGGTGATGGGGGTAACGAGGTAGCCCTCGTGAACGCCTCGTGCCTTGTCGTCGATGTATAACATGCCGCCCCCGATCATGACGGAGATATACATGGCGAGGGCGACGGAGCCGGCGAGAAGAAACTTCATGTACTCGATGTAGGGATAAAGCTCGACGATATCGAGGGTGATGGACTGGACAACTTTAGGCTGGATGAGCGGGGCGTTGAGCGCGTCCACCAGCGATTGCATCTCAGATTCGAGACTGCCGCTGACGAACTGGTCGGAGTTATCGACGACCAGGCCAATGTGGGGCGATTCGCCAGCCAGCACCCGCCGCGAGTATTGTGCGGGAATGATAACCGCGGCGTCGATCCTGCCGGTGCGGACGTCATCCTTCGCGGTCTGCTCGTTCGTATAAGGAACGGTGCTGAAGGTGCGGATATTAGCCGCGACGGACTGGAAGGCCTCGTGAATCTTGAGCGCCTCTTCGCCGTTGTCGTAATCGACGACACCCATGCGCGCGTTCGTGACCTTGCCCCCGAAAGCGTTGCCGAGAATAACCAGCTGAACCAGCGGCAGGGTCATGGACATGAGCATGAGGGCCGGGGAGCGAAAAAACTTGCGCATCTCGCGTTCGACAATTGCCCACATGCGGTTCATGGCTGCATCCCCGGGCGCGGCGGCATCATGAAGCCGACGGCTTTTACCTGTTCATCGCGGAGCTGCCGTCCTGTGTAGTAGACGAAGACATCGTCGAGGGTTGTGTTCTGTACGCTGAGGCCATGGATGGGCGTGCCCTCGGCGGTCGCCATTTCGACGAGCTGGGTGGTGGTGAGGGAACCGTTGGAGGTCATAAGCCGGTATTCTCCGGAGCCTCGGGATTCCACGCCGCTGACCCCGGCGAGCTGCTCCAGTTGCGTTTTTCTGTCGACGTGGTTCTTGCCGAACTGCACTTCGATCACGCTGGAGCCGGGAACGCTCGACTTGAGGCCGAGCGGCGTATCAAGGGCAACGAGCTTGCCGTGATCGATGATGGCGATGCGATCGCAAAGATTGTCAGCTTCGTCCATGTAATGGGTGGTGATCAGAATCGTGAGCTTCATGCTGGTCCGAAGCTTGTCGAGCATCTCCCAGACAGCAACACGCGAGACAGGATCGAGGCCGGTAGTGGGTTCGTCGAGAAAAAAGATGCGCGGGTTGTGAATGAGGCCGCGGGCGATCTCAAGCCGTCTTCTCATGCCGCCGGACAGCGTTTTGGTTTGGGCCTCGCGCCACTTAGTCAGGTCGACGGCCTCCAGCAAGCTGGCGATATTGTGTTCCCGTTGTAATCGAGGAACACCATAGAGCTTGGCGTAGATGGAAAGGTTTTCCTCGACGGTGAGATCGATGTCGCTTGTGAGCGCCTGGGGGATAACACCGATGAGGCTGCGCACGGCGTTCGGCTCCTTTACAACGTCGTGGCCGGCAATAAGAGCGCGGCCGGATGTGACGGGAATAAGCGTGGTCATCATGCGGATGAGGGTGGATTTGCCGGCGCCGTTTGGACCGAGGAGTCCGAAGATTTCGCCGTCGGCCACTTCGAAGCTGATACCTTTGACCGCTTCAAACGTGCCGTAGCGCTTGACGATGTTTTCGACGGCGATAGCCGGCGGCGGCGAGGAAGCCGAAGCGGATTGCATCGAGGCTTGTTCGGCGGTCGTCATTGCTTCACCAGCTTGTCTTTCGGAATATAGACTTCGGCGATCATGCCGGGGACGTATCTCATGCCGGGGTTGTCGATGAGGAGCTTGAGCTGGACGGTCTCGATGTCGCGCTTGCGGCGGCTGACGTCGCGCTGCGTGGCGAATGCGGCTTCCGCGGCTTTGGCAATGACGCTGCCCCAGACCGTCGCGCCGCTGGGCATCACCACGCGAAGCTTGTCGCCGAGCTGGACCGCGTCGGATTCGGTTTCGGGCAGCGGTGCATAGACCCAGGTCTGCGAGAGGTCGACGACGGTGACGATGGGCGTGGCAGGTGACACAACTTCGCCCTGGCGCGCGGCGCGGACGTTGACGATGCCGGTGACCGGCGAGACGACCTGCGCATAGCCGAGCTGGACCTGGGCCTGGTCGAGCATGTCCTGGGCATTGCGCATCTCGTCGCGCGTGGCCGCTACAGTCTTGGCCGCCTCCTGGGTTTCGACCAGATTTACGCGGGCGGTGCGCAGCGATGCCTGCGCGGCGTCGACATTCTCGCGGGCTGAATCGACGGCGGCCTGAGCGGCATTGAGGCTGGTGACCATTTCATCGCGAGTCTGCTCGCTGGTCACGCCGGCCTGGGCGAGCGCTACGGCGCGTTTCGTGTCGGCTTGCTGATGCTCGTAGTTCGCCTGCGCCTGGGCCAGGGCTGCCTTGGCGACGCGCAATTGCGCCTCAGCGGCTGTGACCTGACTGGTTGTGTCGCCCTGGGTTTGTTCTTCGGTATCGCGGGAGCCGAGCAGCTTTTGTTTTTCGCCAGAGACGGTGGCTGCAGCGGCATTGCGGGCGGCGGCCAGATCCTGCGCGTCGATGGTGGCGACCAACTGGCCCGCGGTGACCTTCTGGCCTTCGTCGACGGCGAGCGATGCGATGCGGCCCTGAATGCGGGAGCTGATCACGACCTCGTTGGCGTCGACGGTGCCGATGAGCTGCAGATCGCTGGTGTGCTTGACGGACAGGAAGTAAAAGAGGAGGGCGATGACGAACAGCACGCCCATGATGATGAAGATGCGATTGCGTGGTTTCATGCGGTCTTTCTCTCCGGAGGAGCGTGCTCCGGTATGGGTATGGCGCCGAGAACCGATTTAGCGAGACGGGCGCCGCGTTTACGGTCGGTAAAAATGGTTTGGCCCAGGTATTCAATGGCTGCGGTGCGGCGGTCAGCCACGGCCGGGGGATCGAGCGGGTCAAAATTGGCCACGAGGCGGACCATCGGGGAGCTGAGGAAGAAGAAGACGTTCGCGCCGAGAGCGGCGTACATCATCTGCATGGGATCGACGTTGCACAGTTCGCCGGAGCGAATGCCGTCTGCCACGAGTTGAAGAGAGCGGTCCCACATGGGACCAAAGGCTTTTTCCGCGATGATGCGCATGGCGTTGGATTGCCCGGTGCGGAAGCGAACCATCTCCTGCTGCATCAGGGCCTGAAAACCGTGCTGGGAGAAGATTCGGTCGAAGTGGTGGAGGACGAGGCGTAGGACGCGTTCACCGGGGCTGCAGTCGAGGTCAAGAACGGCGAGGGCGTCGCCTGCGACTTTGGAGGCCACTTCGCCGAGGGCCGCTGCATACAGGGCTTCCTTGTCGCGAAAATAGTAATAGAGGAGGGCTTTGTTGACGCGGGCCGCGGCGGCAATAGCGCTGGTGCGGGCGCCGGCGAGGCCGTGCTCGCTGAATTCGCGGATGGCTGCCTGGAGGATGCGTTCGCGGGAGTGATCGGCGTGGGCAGCTTGGCGGGAGCGGGGCATTGATTGACCGGTTAGTTAAATTAACCGGTTAGTCAAAATATACGACAACGGGAAGATTTGTGCAAGGGTGGGCCGTGGAAACGTTATTCCCATGGATTGATCACGGCCACGCCCGAGTGTTCAAAGTGGTTCAGGTTGCGCGTCGCCACAGAGAAGCCGTGGGCTCGGGCGATCGCCGCAATATAAGCGTCCGGTGCGACGGCTCGTTTGCCGATTCTCTCGCAGTGGGCCGCGATGGCAGAAAGGTGCTCCGCGGCTTCGGTATCGAAAGACAATGTTCGCTGCCTGAACAGGTCAAGAACCTGCCTGATGCCCACGGCAAGCGTCTTCCTGCGCGCGCCTTCAGGCGTCCGGAGAACACCGGTGCGGAGTTCGGCGTAGCTGATGGTGCTGATGAACAGCGTTTCGGCTGCCTGGGCGTCGAGCCAGGCCAGGACTTTTGGGTTGGGTCGCGGTTTGAACGGTTCGGAAAGCACGTTAGTGTCGAGGACGATCATTCGAAGTCCGCTCCACCGATCCTGCTTCGGTGGCGGCGAATCGCGAGATCGTCCAAACCGCCGACACTTCGGGCGATGCGGTTGAGTTCGGTCCCGATTTTCAGCCGTTCCGCTGGCCGGACGGTTTCTTCAAGAATTTTGCGGACTTCGGCTTCCGCGGAGCGGCCATTATGGGCGGCGCGCACGCGGAGGGCGCGATGCGTCTCTTCCGGGAGGTTCCGGACCGTCAGGTTAGCCACGATGTCACCTCGGCTTCATTGTACGCAATGATGTCAGGTGTGCGCGAGTGACAGCACTGCGATCGTGCACGGGAGTTCATTCCGGAGGTTCGGGCCGGGACAGCCCTGACTCGCCGCCTAATGGCCGAGCGGCCGTGCGGTGCCTTCGACGGCGGGAGCCTTGGGGTGCTTGTCGGAGTAGCGGCCGAGCAGGAACATGATAAGGCCGAAGACGAGCATCACGATTCCCCAGATGAAATTGATGTCCATGCCTGCGGAGCGGAGATAGATGTCGCTTCCACGGGTAGCGAGGCCGTAGATCGAGAGCATGGCGCCGACAATCAGAAACATCAGGCCGAGGGGAATGCGGAGGTCGAGGCTCATAGCTTCTCCTTTATTTCATTCTCAAGTCTGGGGCAATCATTTTCACATTCCCGCCGAAAGTTCTATCGGAAGACAAAATTCAGTCCCACGAGAAGGATTAGCAGGCCGATAGCAAGGACGCTGGGCCGGGCATACCAGGCCATGTGGTGCTCGACTGGCTTGGGCGTCAGCGAATAAACCAGGCCGACCAGTTCGCTTTCAGGCCGGGGTTTGGTCATGAAGCTGATGACCACGCCGAGTACAAAATTCACGGAAAAGGCGAAGATGGCCTGCGAGAAGTCGAGGGCCATGGCGCTGGGATAGGTGTGGACGACATGAATCCAGCCGCCGTGGACGCCGGGGCTGGCGCCGGCTGACAGCGTGAGCCCATGGTGCAGCACCGCGGCGAGCGTGCCGCCGACCAGGCCGATGAAGGCTGCGTGGCCGGTGGAGCGCTTCCAGAACATGCCGAGCAGGAAGGTCGCGAACAGCGGTGCGTTCACAATGGAGAAGACCAGCTGCAGCGTATCCATGATGTTGTTGAACCCCATGACGAGATAGGCGCAGCCCATGGAGATGAGAATGCCAACCACAGTGGTCCACTTGCCGACCTTCAGATAGTGAGCATCGCTCGCCCCTTTGTGGATGTAGGACTGGTAGAGGTCGAAGGTCCAGACGGTGTTAAAGGCGGTAACGTTGCCCGCCATACCGGACATGAAGCTGGCCAGCAGAGCGGTGAGCCCGAGACCGAGGATGCCCGTGGGGAAGTAGTGCAGGAGCATGTTGGGAATGGCGAGGTCGTAGTCGAGCACCGGCTGGCCGTGGGTATCGAGCATGATTTTCCCGGTGACAGGATCGACCTTTGCCGGGATGAGGCCTTTCCCTGCATCGAGCTCGCCGGCGCTGGATGTCGCCAGGCCAACCGGCGCTCCTTGGGCGATGCTGTGATCCATGTGGCGCATCACGACAGGCGTGGCGATAGCTATGAGGCCAGGGAGAATAACGAGAAACGGGAAGAACATCTTGGGCACGGCAGCGATAAGGGGCACGCGACGGGCCGACTCTTCGGAGTTGGCCGCCATTGCGGTCTGGATGACGAGGAAGTCCGTACACCAGTAGCCGAAGGAGAGCACGAAGCCCAGACCGGCCACGAGGGTAAACCAGTCCACTCCCAGCGGATTGGTATAGGCGCTGCCGAGTCCCTGCCAGGAATGGGTGTACGCCTGGGGCAGCGCCGCTTTTAGGCCGTTCCAGCCACCCAGATTCTTCAGGCCGACCCAGACCAAGGGCAGGAATCCGGCGACGATCAGGAAGAACTGGAGGACTTCGTTATAAATGGCGCTGGTCAGGCCGCCAAGAAATATGTAACACAGCACGATGAGCGCGGAGAGGATGATCGAGAAGTGAAAGATCCACTGCAGGGGCAGGCCGAGGTGCATGAATGGCTTATCGAAGACGTGGAGGGTCTGAATAAGCCGCGCCATGGCGTACATGGAGATCCCGGAGGAAAGCACGGTCATGAATGCGAAGGTGCAGGCGTTCCAGGCGCGGGTCTTCTCGTCAAAGCGCAGGCGGAGAAATTCGGGGACGGAGCGGGCCTTGGAGCCGTAGTAGAACGGCATCATGAAGACGCCGACGAAGATCATCGCGGGGATGGCGCCGATCCAATAGAACTGGCTGATGACGATGCCGTACTTGGCGCCAGAAGCGCCCATGCCGATGACTTCCTGGGCGCCGAGGTTGGCGGAGATGAAAGCCAGACCGCAGATCCAGGCAGGCAGGGAGCGACCGGCCTGCAGGTAATCCTTGCTGGTTTTCATGAAACGTTTGAGTGCGAAGCCAATGCCCAGCACGAAAACGAAATACAGCAGCATGATCAGCCAGTCGATGGTTGTCAGGTTCACGCTGTGCGGTTCCTTCCCGGGAAACAGAGATGGCAGTGCCGCAGGCCACTGTACACGGTTGCATTGGGGCAAGTCCAGATGAAGGCGGGGGCGGCGGCCGGTACGCCTGTAGCGAGTAGCAAACTGCGAGCCGACAACGAGCAGGAAGCCGAAAGGCAGTCAGCTAAGGGCCGGTCAGCTGAAGTGCTGTCAAAGAAGTTCGGTCAGTTGAGGGCGGTCAGCCCGTGCCCCAGTGAGACTGAAGAGCAGAAGCGAGGATCTGACCGGTTCGAGGCTAATAGATTCCTGGCTGACCGGTTCTTAGCTAACCGATTTTTAGCTGACTCTAGAGCGACTGCACCGGCATAAGCGTGAGATCGTCCACCAGGCCGATTTCCTTTTGAACGAAGGGCTCTGCATAGCGCACGCCGGCGAGCGTTCCATAATGGCGGGCCTCGGCGAAGGTGCGTTCGCGAATCTCCTCCTCGGGAACAAACAGGCCGCTGCCTGCTGCCTGATTCGCGTACTGAGATTTGTAAGCCATCAGGGCGCGGTGACGGTCCTCAATGAACGGGGTTATGTCGACTACGAAATTGGGCCGCACATCGGCGTAGAGGCTGGCGTAGACGATCTTGAAGGGGCGGTGGGGCGGAGTGCCGGTTTCGATCTTCGCGAGGCCAGAGAGGAAGCAGGCTTCGTAGCCGAGGATAGATGCGGTCGCATGGTCGGGATGACGGGCGGTCCAGTAAGGAAGGATGACGACGCGAGGACGGACGCGGCGCAGGACGGCGACGACCTTCAGGCGATTCTCCCAGGTGTTTTCGACGCGGCCATCGGGGATGTCGAGCGCTTCGCGGTGTGCCACACCCAAAATGCGCGCCGCTTCGGCCGCTTCAGCAGCGCGGTCTTCCGTGGAGCCCCGCGTGCCCGCTTCTCCCTGGGTCAGGTCGAGAATGGCAGTTGATACGCCAATGGAACGCATGCGGAGCAGAGTGCCGCCGCAGGTTTGCTCCACGTCGTCGCGATGGGCGGCGACGGCAAGAACGTCAGCCGCGGATGCCGGGGTAATCGGTTGTTCCGCCATGGCTGATTCTCGCGATCAGAAGAAAATCATTAGTAAATGGTGTTGTCGTCGTCGGTGCCGGCGTCCATATAGGCGCAGTCGATGGCGGTGCCGGCGATGGTGACGTTGGAATTGTCGAGCTGGGACATATTGGTGGTGCTGTAGATATAAATCTGGCCGCCCTCAGTGGTATAGACCTTATGGAGACCCTCGACCCCCGCGATGCCGGTACCGTCTCCCTGGTAGGAGTCGATGGTGACCGCATTGGTGGCAGTGTTGAACATGGTGATGCAGCCGAATTGAATGCCGGCGCCGGACTGCGCCTGCTGATAACGGACACCCTGATCGCACTGCGAGGAGCCGATCCAGAGGGTATTGTCGTCGGCGAAGACCATGCGGTTATGGGTGCCGTCGCTGATGGAATAAGTTCCGGTAATCGTATTGGCGGGCGTGTTCATCACGGAGAGAAAGCCGGCAAAGAGGCCGCTGGAAGCCTGGTATTGTTGGCCGGCAATGTACAGCGTGGTGCCGCTGAAGATCGCGTTGGTGGCTCCGTTGGGGATGGGGACGTTGCCCTGCGCGACCAGGGCGATCCCGCTTGCCCCTTTGCTGCCGGTGTTAATCGATGAGGCGGTGATGGGTATCGTAGTGAGGCTGGCGCTTGTGCCGCCGCATTCGGGGCCGCAGTTGATCACGTAAGCCGTAGTGCCATCGGGCGAAAAGACCGCTTTGATGGGGTGATCGAAGGTGGCGGCGGGCCCAGTGCTGACCGGAAAAACGCACCAGGCGGGCAGCTTCTGCGGTTCGCAATCCTGGGCGCCGAGGTAATTCGGATTATTCGTGGCAGCGGTCTGCTGGGCCTGGGTTAGCTGCACGATGCTGTAGACAGCAAAGCTCTGAGGCGGGGCGACGTTGACGGTCTGGCCGGCAGCCTGAGTGGCGTTCTGGATAAAGACCAGTGCGAGGGTGCCCCCTGGGTTGACAGAAATTCCGTAGGCATTGGCCAGGTTGAGCGTGAGTGCGCTGCCGTTGGTGCGGTTGGCGACGCTGATGACGTGACCTGAGGGGTTAGCCGCGTAAACATAGCCGAGGTCGCGGCTGATGAAGACGCCGTTATAGGGGCTGCCTTCGGTAGTGCTGGAGAGGCTGCCGGGAATGGAGACGGTGCCGCTGATGTTCTCCTGTGCATAGCTAACGAGAGCGAGGCTGCCGTCGCCCTGGCCGTAGACCGCGCCGGTCTGTTGCTCCGGCATGTTCTGGATGGTGAGGGGCAACTTGCCGGAGTAACCGGTGATGGTGAACTGGCCGGAGGATGCGTTGTAGGCGTGGCGGATGTCGTAGTAGGCATCCATGAAGGGCAGCGCGCCGCTGGCAAAGGCGCTGGGATTTTGCTCGGCGACCAGCACGCGATTCAGAACGCCGCTGGGAGGCAGGGTGCGCCCGGCGAAATAGAAATTCTTTCCGCAGGAACTAATGACGTTGCAGATCAGGAAGACCGAGCTGAGGATGGCAACGAAATACAGGGAACTTCTCTTCTTCAAAACCTTAGAACCTCACCAGGCGTATGGCTTAGGACGATCTCGTGGGAAGGCCAAGTATAACAGGGGGAACGCGCATTCGGTCGAGGGGCCGAGACCCGCGAAGCGTTGGTGGATGCGGCAAAACGTTGTCGTGGCTGGAGGTGTTGATGGTACAGGTGCGGGCGCGAGCCGACGGGCATCGGGCACGGGGCAGCCTGTTAACATAAACCAGGTATCCCCCATGACCAGCCGTCTGGAGCAATTATTTGGCCGGCGCACCGTTCTATGCGACGGCGCGATGGGCACGTCACTCTACGCCCGCGGCGTCTTCATCAATCGCTGCTTCGATGAGTTAAACCTTTCTCAGCCGGAGCTGGTGCGTGGCGTTCATGAGGAGTATCTGCAGGCCGGCGCGGAGATTATCGAGACCAACACCTTTGGCGCGAATGCGCTTCGCCTCCAGCGATACGGGCTGCGCGACAAGGTTGGCGAAATCAACCAGGCGGGCGTGAAGATTGCGCGCCAGGCGGTGCGGCAGCTCCTTGACAAGCAGGCCGGAAGCGCTTGGGTAGCGGGTTCGGTTGGGCCGCTCGGCGTGCATCTGGAGCCGCTGGGGAAAACGGGTCTGGACGAAGCGCGGGAGGCTTTTGCGGAACAGATCCGGGCGCTGACCAGCGGCGGACCTGGGGATGGCGTCGACCTGCTCATTATCGAAACCATGATCGCCCTCAATGAGGCGGAACAGGCGGTATTCGCGGCGCGCGTGGCGGCGCCGGATATACCGATCGTCGTGATGATGACCGTCGATGAGGAAGCGAACTGTCTGGATGGATCATCGCCCGAGACGGCCGCTGTCCGCATTGAATCCTGGGGCGTGGATGGAATCGGCTGCAACTGCAGCGTGGGCCCGGCCACCGTGCTGACCGCGATTGAACGCATGGCTGCGGTAACGACGCTGCCGATCATGGCGATGCCGAATGCGGGCATGCCGCGGTCGGTCGAGGGCCGCAACATTTATTTGTGCTCGCCGGAGTACATGGCCAGTTTTGCGCGCAAATTTACCAGGGTCGGCGTGCAGTTTATCGGAGGCTGCTGCGGGACCACCCCGCAGCACATTCGTGCAATGAAGTCGGCGATGCGTGCCACCGATGCGCAAACTGCTGCCGGTGAGCGGGCTGCCCGCAAGGAAGCGATCGTGACGGAGACGCCTCCCGCGGCCATCCAGGAGCGCTCCCGGGTCGGCAAGCTGGTGCACGAGGGCAAATTCGTCACAATGGTTGAGATTGTTCCCCGCGCGGCATCGACTGCGCGAAGGAACTTAAGGGCGCGCAGGAGATGGCCGACCTCGGAGTTCACGCCATCAACGTGCCGGACTCGCCGCGCGCCTCGGCGCGCATGAGCGCCCAGAGCCTCTGTATTCAGATCCAGCAGGAGACAGGGATAGAAACGCTGCTCCACTACACGTGCCGCGACCGCAATGTGCTCAGCATTCAGAGCGATCTGCTGGGGGCCTCTTCGATTGGCCTCAAAAATATTCTTTGCCTCACCGGCGATCCGCCGAAGCTGGGCAACTATCCGGACGCAACAGCTGTTTACGATGTGGACGCGATTGGGCTGGTGAATATTGTCCACCGGCTAAATCACGGGTTGGACATTGGCGGTAATCCCATTGGCGAATCGACCGGGTTCACCATTGCTGTGGCTGCGAATCCAGGAGTGCCGGACCTTGACAACGAGGTTCGCCGCTTCGCGTGGAAAGTGGAGGCGGGAGCCGAGTACGGCGTAACGCAGCCGGTCTTCGATTTGCGGGTTCTGGAGACGTTCCTGAAGCGCATCGAGGGATTTCGCATTCCCATAGTCGCCGGCATCTGGCCGCTCACCAGCCTGCGCAATGCCGAGTTTATGAAGAACGATCTGCGGGTCAGCGTTCCGGATGAGATTCTCGCTCGCATGGGAAAGGCCACCACGCCCGATGCGGCGCGGGCGGAGGGGATTCGGATTGCCCAGGAGATGCTCGCAGCTGCGCGAACCATGGTGGAGGGGGTGCAGGTCAGCGCGCCTTTTGGGCGCTATAGCGCGGCAGCGGAGGTTCTGGCGGCAGTGCTGCCGTCCCGCGCTACCGGCGCGAAGGCGGCCGCCGCCCCACAGCCAGAGGAGACCCGGGTTGGCCAGCTTTGAGGACTCGCTGACGAAGCTGGAGGAGATTGTCGCGAATCTGGAACGCGGCGACCTCAGCCTTGAGGATTCTGTGAAGCTTTTCGAGGAAGGCACGCGTCTTTCCGCCGAGTGCCGGAAGCAGCTCGAAGAAGCCGAAGGCAAAGTTGAGATGCTGGTCAAGCAGCGTGACGGCTCGATGAAGCGCGAGCCATTCGGATCGTAGCCGGGCTGGAACCGGTCCCCGGTGCGAAGGCTGGGGAATTCCCATGGCTTGGTAGTCCTGTAAATTGGCGTGTCGGTCCTCCGGACCAATTCTTTGGCTCACCGGACAGCGAATCGAAGGGGAGGCAGCCCTTTCGTCTTTTAGGGCCAGCCGGCAGCCCAGGCCGGCAAGAACCGCCGCGGTCAGCGTCGATAACGCGTTCACTGCATCGTTGTTGAGCCAGCCCCGGCGTTCTGGGATGGCTCCGAGAAGACTGTCAATGAAAATGCCGGCTATGCCTGCCGCCAGGGATATGCCCGCGTCCCCGCGCGTGAGCGGCAGAACGGCGAGTGCAACCAGAACTACCACGGCCGCGGCGGCGCATCCGGAGAGGGTGCCTGCCAGGCTGACTGCGCCATCGGTTCCGGCCGGGACGCGGCGGAATGTAGTGACAAGACGCGGCTCGCCTCCAAGAACCTGGCCCAGTTCAGACGAGACGGTGTCGGCGGTGGCTTCGGCCATGGCAGCGATCATGGCCACCAGCGCTCGGTGCGCGTTGAAAGTCGTGGGACTGAAAATATGGACCGCCGAGAGTCGAATGCCGGACAGTGTCGCGGCGCCTAGATTCGCGGCCACCTGCGAGGCGGTTCGGCCACGGCGGGCTTCCGCGGTGCCGAGGGCTTCTTTGCGCTTGCGTCCGAAGCGGGTCGCGCCGAAGGTGAGCACCAGAAGCGCGAGCAGCGGCCACAAGGCGGTGTGCAGGCCCGGGGTCAGCAGGTACAGTGCCGCGGTAAAGATGCCGCCGGCGATAGCGGCGCCGAGTGTGGCCGCGTGGGTCAGATAGACCAGCGCAGCAAGAACCAAGCTGATGCCGAGCGCGCCCCACAGGACCGGATCGCGTGCATTCCACGCCTGTCCTGCTGCGAGGGTGACCCAGATCGCCGCGACGGGCACGAAGGCCAGCAGGACGGCCTGCGACTGCCAGCGCAGTGGGGTCTGGCCGGTCTGCCGATGCTGGCCGTTGCTCTCTTTTGGGGTCTCGTGCATGGTCTCGATTGGCGAACGGTGTGCGACGGGCGCGAAACCAGCCGCGTACAGTACAATCATCTTTCTATAACAGCAGCAGGTTCAACCCGCGCCAACCATGGGGCCGGGCGAAGGAGTCGGGTACTTGCGAGTGCGTAGCATTGGATGGCTGGATCGCCTTCGTGGCGGTTCGAGCCAGTTTCTGGACCGGACCGTGCGCAGAGCCGGCAGCTTTTTTTATCGTCATGCGGCGAGCGTTTCCGCGATTATTGGGGGCTTTCTTGGCGGTGTGGTTCTGGTGGCCGTTGGCTGCGGGGCCCAGTACCGCCCGGTGATCACGCCGATTAATCCAACCGGGCCGGCAGCGTTGCCTACAGCGAATATTGTAGTGATCTCGCAGCCAGGGTTTACACCCCCGCCTCCGGGCGGCCCGGCGCCATGCGCGGGGATCAGTTATTCGACGCCCAGCATTTACACCCTGTTCGATTTCTCCGGCGACTCCGTGGTGGCGCAAGCCAACGGCGGCAATGGGCCGCTCACCTTTTCCCTGGAACAGGGCGGCGCCAATGCCTACGCTCCGAACTGCGACGGCACCCTGACCACGGCCCAGGCGACGACTGCTTCGCTGCTGACGAAATACGTGCTCACCAGCACGCTGCTACCGGGATCCGAGCCGACGAACACGCTGTTGGCCAGCAGCAGCCTATACGTCACCGAAGTTGGTTTGCACGGTCCGACCTGCCTGACCACCAATTGCGTGGCGCAACTGACCGGGTCACCCTCCGCGCTCAAGCAGGAAATTCCCGTGGCGCCATCGCTGATCAACCTGACCGGGTTCAGCACGGGCGAGCGGGTTTATGCCATAAGCCAGGGAAATTCCGGCGGCGGGGTGCAGCCTGCGTGGGGAGACTGTGCGACACCTTCTGCGGTAACGGTGAACGGTGAGGCGGACGCGATCGAGACCACGACGAATACCATCTCCGCGCGGCTTCCGCTGGGTGTGTGCCCCGTATTCGGATTCATGACCACGGATACCCTGCGCACCTTCATCATGAACCGGGGCAGCGGGACGGTCACCGTCATCAACTCGCAGCTGAACGCGATCGACGCTGCGCATCCGACGATTACCGTGGGTGCGGGTCCGGTGTATGCGGACTATTACCGCACCGGGCAGGTGCTGGTCACGTCGAATTACGACTCGAACACCATCAGCATCGTTGATGTGAGCCTCGACACCTACGGCAACGACAGCGCCACCTTCGGCACTGTGCTGGCCACGATTCCGGTGGGCCTGCATCCGGTCGAGGTTGCGGTGCTGCAGGATGGCAGCCGCGTATATGTCGCGAATCAGGGAGACATTACGGCCGGAACCCCAGGCAGCGTCTCCATCGTGAATCTTACAAATTACACCGTGGAGAAGACGATTCCGCTGACTGCGAACCCACATGCCATTGGGGCGATTTATAATTACCCAATCGGTAAAGTCTATGTGGCGTCGCAGAACAGCCCTTACCTGACGATTATTCGCACCGACTCGGACATCATAAGCGACACGCCGGAGTTAGAGGGAAATATTGTCGAGATGCGGGTGAACGCCCAGTATCCCGGGCAATCCACGGCGGGAGCGCTGAATTATCAGACTGAGAGCCGGTCGGTGGGGTCGGGAGCGCCGTAAAGGCAGGGAGCAGGCAACAGGCAACAGGCAACAGGCAACAGGCAACAGGCAACAGGCAACAGGCAACAGGCAACAGGCAACAGGCAACAGGCAACAGGCAACAGGCAACAGGCAACAGGCAACAGAAAGTCAAAAGCGCGCAGCGGGCTACAGTCAAGGCGCAGGCGATTCACAGCAGGTAACACGATGAAGATCGAATCGTACCGTGACCTGATTGTCTGGCAACGTGCCATCGAAATGACCGTGGCGGTGTATCGGTTGACCGCTCAGTTCCCGCGCGAAGAGACCTACGGGTTATCTTCACAGCTCCGACGAGCCGGGATTTCTGTGGCCAGCAATATTGCTGAAGGCTATGGCCGCACTTCGACAGGCGAATACCGGCAATTTCTTGGAATGGCTCGCGGTTCGAATCTCGAGCTACAGACCCAATTGGTAATTGCCAGGAAATTACCAGTGGGCAACGAGAGAAAAATTGACGATGCCGAGCAGCTGTCGTTTGAAATCGGGAAAATGCTGGTTTCGCTCATGAAAAACGTCAGAGTCGGCAGCAAAGGTTAACTAAGCTACTCCTACTGCCTACTGCCTGTTGCCTGGTGCCTACTGCCTGTTGCCCGTTCCCCGCCTTGCGTACAATCGCCTCATGCAATCCGCCGAGCTGGCGCGCGTGCTCCAGGCTGAGCTGCGCGGCGACCCCAATCTCGAAATCACCGGTGTAGCCGGCATCGAAGAAGCCGAGCTTGGGCAGCTCAGCTTCGTTGCTAATCCTAAATACGCGCACCTGGCCCGGACCACACACGCCTCCGCGATTCTGGTTGCACCCGACTTTCCCGATGTGCCTGCCGCGACCCTGCGGCTGAAAAATCCCTATCTCGCCTTCGCTCGCGCCATCGACATCTTTTACCAGCCACCGGCTTGGCCGCCGGGGATTCACCCGACGGCGGTCGTTCATTCGACGGCAACAATCGGAGCCAACTCCCGGGTCGGGGCCTATGCCGTTATTGGCGAAAACGTCATCATCGGTAACGACGCGATCATCCTGCCCCACGTTGTCATCTACCCCGGCGTGCGAATCGGGGATCGAGTCTTTGCCCATGCGCACGCGGTCGTCCGTGAAAATTGCACCCTGGGCGACGACGTGCTCCTGCAAAACGGCGCCGTGGTCGGTTCTGACGGCTTTGGCTTTGCCAAAGCCGAGGACGGCCGATGGCATAAGATTGCGCAGTCCGGCCCGACGATCCTCGGCGACCGCGTCGAGGTGCAGACCAATGCCTGCATCGACCGCGCCAGTGTGGGCGCTACCCGGATCGGTGACGGGGTGAAGGTGGATAACCTGGTGCAGGTGGGGCACGGCTCAACAGTCGGCGAGAACACCCTGCTGTGCGCGCAGGTGGGCCTGGCGGGTTCCACGCACGTCGGCAAAAACGTGATTCTCGCCGGCCAGGTGGGTGTTGCCGGACACTGCAACATTGGGGACGGTGTGATTGCGATCGCCCAGGCGGGGCTGCATGGGGATATTCCGGCGGGCTCCATGCTGGCTGGGTCGCCGGCTTTCGATCACAAGCAGTGGCTGCGAGCGACCGCGTTGTTCAGCCGTCTGCCGGAGTTGGTGAAGCAATTCCAGCGCAAAACGAAACGCGAAGAGTAGAGTAGTACCAACGAAATTTCCCTTAGGGTATTGGCAGCGACGCTGTAGCGGATCGCATCCAAGACTTGTTTATGCCCACGAACGAACAGGATTCCTCGCTGACCCTGGTCCAGACGCCGACAGAGCCGATCCGCGTGTTGTTGCTCGACGATCAAACGGATAATCTGCTGCTGCGCTCCACGATCCTCCGCAAATACGGATACGTGACGGAAACCGCCAGCACCATAGAAGAAGCCGAACGCCTGATCGACGACATCGACATTGCCGTCCTTGACTATCACCTCGGCGCAGGTAAGTTCGGTACCGATGTAGCTTCGGATCTTCGCGCTCGCCGCCCGCAGGTTCCCATCATCATCCTCTCGGCCACCCTCGAGCGCCGCTTCGGGGGTGTGGAGGACATGCACCTGCTCAAGGGCTACAGCTCGATCGATGACCTGGTGACCGCGCTGCGTTCGTTTGAAGCCAAGCGGCGCGGCAAACCCGTGGTTGTCGACGCGCGAGACTTCTTCTATTCGCGCATCAACATGGCCATGGGCGACGACGTCGTCCTCGAAATTCTGGACGGCGAGGGCACCTGGCAATATGTGAACGAAAAGTGCGCGACCGTGCTGGAAAAGCCGCGCGACTGGTTCCCCGGCCGCAATATGTTCGAGGAGATGCCGGAGTTAGCCGTCGACTGGGCCGAAATTTTGCGCACAGTCGCCGAGACACGGGAAACCTATATCGATCGCACCTTCCGCGGCGTGCTTAACCTGCCCAGCAAAGGTGACCGCTGGGTGTGGAACGTTCTCGCCTTCCCCATTACCCTGCACACCGGCGAAACGGGTGTGGTGCTCACGGCGAGGGCGCTGGAACGGAAGCCAATGCTGTGAAGCGGCCGTGACTCATCCCAGCGTCGACTGACCGAGCGCTGACAGAGCCGGGCTGATCTGTCCGGGAGCCACCACGGATTCCCCTGCCTGCTGGCAAGAACAAGGCGAACGCCACTTCGGTTCCCAGCTATCGCGTGATGACCCCATTGCGGGACGGCTCACGACCAGGCGACTGATGGTACTCTGAGCCGTCATGCTGCAAAAATCCCTCTGTTCCCTGCCCGCCGGCTGCGCGGCCTTCGCCGTCCTGCTGGTGCTCTCCGGCTGCCGCTCTCCCTGGGTTCAGTGCACCGTCGCGAACCACCAGGACACACCGGTATCCCTGGTGGAGGTGAGCTATCCCGGCGGCTCGTTCGGTGTGCAGACCATAGCAGCAGGCGCGAGCTATCACTATCGCTTCCGGAATCTGAGCACAGAGACCGTCAGCATCGGCTTCACCGACGCTGCACGCCACAACCACACGGTGAGCGGGCCGCAACTACAACAGGGGCAGGAGGGATCCCTGAGGATCGAGATCGAACCCGGAAACCAGGTGACCTGGACACCGGCACTCACGGCGACTAAATAATCGCCTTTGCGATGCTAGACTTCAGCAACGGTGATCGATGGCGACCCAGCTTCGCATTTCCCTTCAGGAATATCTCGAAACGCCGTACCGACCCGACCGGGAGTACGTTGACGGCGAGGTGCGCGAGCGGAATGTGGGTAAGTGGGAGCATGCAAGGTTGCAGTTCCTTCTGGGGTCGTGGTTTGCGGACCGTGAATCGCAATGGCAGATCATGACGTCAACCGCACAGCGGACGCGGGTTGCGTCTTCCCGGGTCCGCGTGCCGGACCTGGTGATTGTGAAAGCGGGATCCCAGCCCGATGTGATCCAGGCGCCTCCCGTCCTGATCGTCGAAATTCTGTCGCCCGACGATACTTATTCTGACCTCGAAGAGCGCGTAGCCGACTATCGCAACATGGGTGTAGCTGCGATCTGGGCCATCGATCCCAGAACCCGCAGCGGGCGGATGTGCATCGGAGATGAATGGAACCCCGCACGACGGCTGGACGTGCCAGGCACGCCGATCTTCGTCGAGCTGGATGAGCTGTTCTCCTTCCTCGATCGCCCACGGCCGTAATTCTCGGCTAAGCTCAGAGCGCGCCGCTCACCGGCGATAGCCTCACCTGAGTCTTTCTGGCAAAATAAACAAGCTGTCCCCACTCGCATAATTCGCCCGGAGGCCTACCTCGTGATCCAGGTCGAAAACCTGACCAAAACCTTTGACCAGTTCACCGCGGTCAAGGACATTTCATTCCAGGTGGACTCGGGGGAGATCTTCGCCTTCCTCGGCCCGAACGGCGCGGGCAAGACCACAACCATCAAGATGCTGACCACGCTGCTGCGCCCCACCAGCGGCCATATTCATCTCGACGGATTCGATCCATGGGTGAAACAGCGCGATGCCCGTCAGCGCTTCGGCATCGTCTTTCAGGATCCCAGCCTCGACAACGAGCAGACCGCGTACGAAAACATGGAGCTGCACGGCATCCTCTATCACATCCCGCGTCGCACGCGCATCGAGCGCATCGAGCAGCTGTTGCGCCTCTTTGAGCTGTGGGAACGGCGCAACGACTACGTCAAGACCTTCTCCGGCGGAATGAAGAGACGTCTCGAAATCGCGCGGGGGTTTCTGCACACGCCGAAAATTCTGTTCCTCGACGAACCGACCCTCGGCCTCGATCCGCAGAGCCGCAACCAGCTCTGGACCCACGTGAAAAACCTGAACCAGAGTGAGAAGACAACAGTCTTTCTGACCACGCACTACATGGATGAGGCCGATCGCGTGGCCCACCGCATCGCCATCATGGATCATGGTGCGATCGTCGCCACCGGTACCTCGGCCGAGTTGAAAGCCAGCACCAACACGGATTCGCTCGAAGCTGCTTTTCTCGCGCTCACCGGCACCTCCCTGCGCGACGAGAGCGCCAGCTCCACCGATAATCTGCGCCGCTTCGCCCAGATGTGGCAGCAAAAACGCTAGGCCGCCGGACCGAGAACGAGGGCGAGAACTTTAAGGAGACAGAATGGGTGCGATCTACATCATGTGGCTGCGCGAGGTGAAGCGCTATTTCCGTTCGAAGGCGCAGGTGATTGTCTCGCTCGGGCAGCCTACGCTCTATCTGCTGGCGCTCGGCTTCGGCTTCGGTCCCATCTTCGCCAAGGCCGGGGCCGGCAGCTACATTCAGTTCATGGCGCCGGGCGTCATTGGTATGACCGTCCTGTTCAGCTCCATTTTCTCCGGCATGGCCATGCTCTGGGATCGCCAGTTTGGCTTCCTCAAAGAAACGCTGGTGGCCCCGGTGCCGCGCATCAACATCATTTTTGGCCGCACCCTCGGCGGCGCAACCGTTGCCATGATGCAGGGGCTGCTGATGCTGGTGGTTTGTCTGATCGCCGGTTTTCGCCCGGTGCACCCGCACGCGCCCGGAACGGCGGCAACCCAGAACTGGCTTGCAATTCCCGTAGCGCTCATTTTTGTTGCGATGATCGCCCTCGTTTTTGCAGCGCTCGGCGCCTCGGTCGGTTCGAGCATCAAGGACATGCAGGGCTTCCAGGTCCTGATGAACTTCATGGTCATGCCCATCTTTTTTCTGTCCGGCGCTCTTTTCCCGCTCAAAAATCTGGGCGCTGTGATGACCTGGATTACCCACGCCGACCCTCTTTCGTATGGCATTGATGGCCTGCGCGGCGTTCTGATCGGGAACTGGCAGTTCAACTTCGGCTGGCAATTCAACTTCCTGCTCGACCTCGGCGTTCTTGCCGCGCTCGCCGCGGTTTTTCTGGGCACCAGCGCCTGGCTGTTCTCGCGCATCGAGGTATAACGAGGCAGGTTCGTGCATCGCGTGCAACCCCCCGCGCCATTCCTGCTTCTGGTAACGTGAAAGCAGGCAATGATAAGTCTCATTTCCGCGTTATTTTTCTTTCAGGACATAACTCCCTCCGCTGCTCCCCCAACCAACAACGGCAGCGCGATCGTGGAGATGTTGCAGAACAGCGGCCCCATCGCCATGACGGTGTTGGGCGTGCTTCTGGTCGCGAGCCTTTTTTCGTGGGCCATCATCATCGGCAAATTCTTTGCGTTCCGGAAGGCTCGCGCGCAAAGCCGGCGGTTTCTGCGTGCCTTCAGGAAGGCAAACCGGCTGCAGGAGATTGCTACTGTCAGCGAACAGTTCAAGCCCAGCCCGCTGGTGAATGTTTTCGACGAAGTGTATGAAACCTACCGCAGGCAGACGGGCGGCTTTGGCCCTTGCCGCAATATCACAGCACTGGAACGTGCCGGCCAGACCGCGGCCAGCGAGTCGCTGACCGCGATGGAACAGCGGCTCACATGGCTGGCAAGCATCGGCGCCATCTCTCCGTTCATCGGACTCTTCGGCACCATCATGGGCATCGTCGATGCCTTCCACGGACTCGGCACCGAAGGCACAGCAACGCTGCGCGCGGTTGCTCCGGGCGTCTCCGAGGCACTGATCACCACAGCCGCCGGTCTGCTGGTCGCGATCCCCGCGGTGATTGCCTACAACCAGTTCACCTCCAGCTGCCGCGATTTTGGAGCGCGCATGGACGACTTTGCCCGCGAGCTGCTGAACAGCATGGAAGAAGCGGCGCTCAAGCCCGATCAGGACGCTCTGGAGACGGCCCGTGGCCTTCACAAGTAGAAGTGGTCACACCCAGACGGCGCTGGCGGAAATTAACATCACGCCGCTGGTCGACGTGGTCCTGGTCCTGCTCGTCATCTTCATGCTCACCGCGCCCGTTTTGCAGTCGGGTATTCAGGTCAACGTTCCCAAAACCAAGGTCGTGCGCGAAATTACCGAGCAGCGCACGGTGCTGACCATCGATAAGGATCAGCAGGTCTTCCTCAACGACAAGCCGGTAAACCTGAACGACCTGCCTAACATCCTGCGCTCGCAGAACACCGACACCACCCACCAGGTGATCTATCTGCGCGCGGATGAGAAGGTGCCGTTCGGCGCGTTTGCCACATTGATGGATGCGGTGAAGCAGTCGGGCATCACGAATGTGAGCATCGTGACGCAGCCGGCTACGAGCACACCTTCATTCAAGTAAGGCTCAATCCGAATCAGCTCAGTTGCTGCTGGTCAACATCTTCACGTAGTCGTACCAGAATTGCACGCCCTTATAGAACGAACCCACCGGCAGGCGCTCGTCTTTGCCGTGAGCACGAACGCCGCTGACCTCCAGTTCGATAGCCGACCAGTTATAGGTGGGAATGCCGGCGGCGTTGGTGAAGATGCTGTCGGAGGCTCCGGTCGCCATGTCCGGGACGACGGGCGTGCCAGGCCAGTAGACTGCCACCAGCTTTTCGAGTGGTTCCATCACTTCAGGCTGCAGCGCGACCGGCGGCGGACCTTTGGAGTCCGGTGCGCCGCTGTGGATGCCTCCACCGTTATCGACAAATTTCACGGTAATTTTGGGATCGGCAAAGACGCGAATGAGGTCCTGCCGCACTTCTTCGCGCGAATGGCCCGGCAGAATGCGGCAATTCACATTGGCCTGCGCCATCTGCGGCAGGGCGTTGTTCGCGTGGCCAGCGAGCAGCCGCGTGGCCACGCAGGTCGTATGCAGAAACGAGTTCCACTCCGATTGCTGAGAGATGCGCGCGATGGCGGCCGGATCCGGTGGAGTGCCCAGGATCGCCTTGATATCGGCAGCGGTCGCAGCAGGCTCCAGCGTAGCCAGCTTTTCGAAGTACGCGCGCGTGATGGCATTCAGCTCAAACGGGAACTGGTAGTTCTGCAGCCGCTGGAGCGCGTCCGCAAGGTGGTAGATGGCGTTGTCGGGCACCGGCAGAGAACTATGGCCGCCGGGGTTAGTGACCACGAGCTGATAGTCGGCGTAGAGCTTTTCGCTGGCATCGACGTCGGCGGTGACTGCTTTGCCTTTCTCGAGATCCACTCCGCCGCCATCGGGATTAAAAGCGAAGGCGGCCTTCATCAGCTCGGGATGATTCTTCAGGAGCCAGTCGACACCATTCGACTGACCTCCCTCTTCGTCTGCCGTGAGCGCGAGGATGAGGTCGCGGTCCGGTTTGAATCCTTCTTTGTGCAGGCGCAGGAAGGTCGTCACGAGAATGGCGTCGCAGTCTTTCATATCCTGCGTGCCGCGCCCGTAATAATAGCCATCTTTCTCGATGAACTCAAAGGGATCGGTGGTCCAGTCCTCACGGCGCGCTTCAACGACATCTTCATGCCCGATGAAGAGGATTGGCGCCTTCGCGCCGGTTCCGCGATAGCGGACGACCAGGTTTTCTTTGCGGTCGTTCGGGCCGCCGAGGAAGATGTCGGCCCCAGGAAAGCCCGCGTCAAGAAAACGCTGCTGCATCGCTTTCGAGACGGCGGTGACGCTGCCCACCGAATCCGTCGAGTTGATGTCGACGATCTGGCGGAAAATGCTCAGCGCCAGCTCTTTGGTGGCGGCGTCCGGCGGCGTCCACGACGTTGAGCTCTGCGCGATTGCCGCGGATGTCGCCATGATTCCCAACAGACCAACGGTTGCGAAGCGTTTTCGCATCGGATCGGCTCCTTTGTATATGAAGAGACAAGGTAACAGATTTCCGGGGTGGCATCGCACTGCCTGTTTTGCGTAAGCTGAATGCGCCGAGGTGAATTGTGAACGTGAGTGGAGTCAGGCGAAAAGCGAGGCTCGGAATGATCATCGGAGCCATGTTTGCCGGAGTAGGGTTAACCGGAGTCGTATTAGCCCGTCCAGTACTGGCGCAGCCCGTTGCAACCCAGACTGAATTCGTGAATACCCTGATGCCGCAACCGGCGCAGCTCACGGCCGGCAGCGGACGCCTTGCGCTCGCGCCAGGATTTTCAGCGAGTGCGGATAAGTTTCACGACGACCGGATGGACGGCGCAATCGCATGGGCGATGGAACGGCTAAGGACCCAGACCGGCGTTGCTCCCGGCGGAAGTCCGGAGCTGGTCGTCTCCGTCGACGGCGCCGGAGAACCGATTCAGGGCCTCGACGAAGACGAGTCGTACTCGCTCGACATCACCGGGCAGGGCGCGCATCTGCATGCGGCGACCGATGTAGGCGCGATGCGCGGCCTCGAAACGCTTCTGCAATTGGTGCAGTCCGACGGCCAGGGCTTCTGGCTCCCCGTCGTCTCGATAAAGGATTCGCCGCGCTTCCGCTGGCGCGGCCTGATGATCGACTGCTCCCGCCACTTCGAGCCGGTGGGCGTCATCGAGCGGACGCTCGACGGAATGGCCGCTGTGAAGATGAACGTCTTTCACTGGCACCTGAGCGACGACCAGGGCTTCCGGATTGAGAGCCGGGTCTATCCGAAGCTCACCGGGTTGGGCTCCGAAAACCAGTACTACACCCAGGACGAGGCAAAAGAAGTCGTCGCCTACGCGCGTGGCCTGGGCATCCGCGTGGTACCTGAGTTCGATATGCCGGGGCACAGCACTTCCTGGGCGGTCGGCTATCCGGATTTGGCCAGTGGGCCTGGTCCCTTCGCTGTTGAAACAAAATTTGGCGTCTTCGATCCGGTGATGGATCCTACGCGGGAGAGCACTTACGCGTTTCTGGACAAATTTGTAGCAGAGATGGCTTCGATTTTCCCCGATGCGTACATGCACATCGGCGGAGACGAGAATAACGGCGTGGAATGGAAGCAGAATGCGAAGATTCAGGCTTTCATGAGCGCACATAATCTAAAAGACACCGCGGCACTGCAGGCCTATTTCAACCAGCGGTTGTTACAAATCCTGAAGAAACACGGGAAACAGATGATCGGCTGGGACGAGGTGCTCACACCCGATCTTCCGCAGGACGTAGTTGTGCAGTCGTGGCGCGGATTCGAATCTCTTGCTGCCGGCGCGAAGCAGGGCTACAGCGGGATTCTTTCCGCGGGCTACTACCTCGACCATATGGAGCCGGCCTCCGCGCACTACAGAGTCGATCCTGTCCCCGCGAACAGCGGACTCACGCCGGAGCAGGCGGCGCGGATTCTGGGCGGCGAAGCCTGTATGTGGGCAGAGTATGTGGATCCGCGCACCATCGACTCGCGCATCTGGCCGCGCACCGCAGCCATCGCTGAACGCCTCTGGTCGCCCGCAAGCGTCACCAGCGAAGACGACATGTACCGGCGGCTGGCGGTCGAGTCACTGCGCCTCGAAGAGCTGGGCCTCACGCATATTTCGCAGGAATGGGCGAGCCTGCGCGGGCTGGCAGGCACGCAGGAGATTGGTGCGCTGCGTCCGCTGGCGGCGGTGCTGGAGCCGGTGAGCTTCGACAAGCGCTCCGAGTGGTCGCAGGCGCACAACGTCTCCACCCACACCCCGCTCAACGCTCTGGTGGATGCGCTGCCCCCCGATCCGCCCTCGCGCCATGATTTCGGTGACCTGATGAGCACCTACCTGCAGGATCCGATCGGACATCCGGGCGAACAGGACGATCTCAATGAGACGTTTCACTCCTGGATCGCGCAACCGGAGCTGTTCGAGCTGATGTCGGCCTCACCGCAGCTGGCCCAGGCGCTACCGCGCGCGCAGCAACTTACCGAGTTAGGCACGATGGGCATCGAAGCACTGTCGTACTTGTCTTCGGGAGTGCCCGCGCCTCCCGGATGGAAGGCGCAGAAGCTGGCGATTCTGGATGAGGCGGAGAAGCCGGTCGCTCTGACGCGGTTTACGGTGTTGAAGGCACTGCGGGATTTGGTGAACGAGGTGCGGTAAGGCAGCCAGTAGCCAGTAGCCAGTAGCCAGTAGCCAGTAGCCAGTAGCCAGTAGCCAGTAGCCAGTAGCCAGTAGCCAGTAGCCAGTAGCAGCCAGTAGCCAGTAGCCAGTAGCCAGTAGCCAGTAGCCAGTAGCCAGTAGCCAGTAGCCAGTAGCCAGTAGCCAGTAATCGGATTTTGGATGCCGCAGCTCGGTTGCCTGGCGTCTTCTATCCCCTACTTGCTATTGGCTACTCCCTTATACAACCGTTTCTCTGTTGCCTACTCCCTATTGCCTGTTGCCTGCCGTTATCCAGCCGCCGCCAACTACCTCGTCCCCGTCGTAGAAAACCGCAGCCTGCCCTGGCGTGACGGCGCGCTGCGGTTCGTCGAAGGTGGCTTCTACTTCGCCAGGCGTGATCATGCGAATCGTCGCTGGGGCTGGCTCGTGGCGATGACGAATCTTCGCCCGCACCCGCATCTCGCCGTCGAGCTGCGGAATTGAAGTCCAGTTCAGATCGCGGGCACGGAGCGTCCCCGTGGTCGCCTCTTCATCCGCTCCGACCGTCACGCGGTGGCTCGCGTTGTCGATTTGAATCACGTAGAGCGGATCGGGCGACGCCAACCCCAAGCCCTTGCGCTGGCCGATGGTGAAGTTGTGAATGCCGGTGTGGCGACCGATAACTTCGCCGGAAGTGGAGACGAGTTCGCCGGCCGAGTCGGGTATCTCCTCGCCCCGCTCGTTGAGATACGCGGCGATGAATGTCTTATAATCGCCGCCGGGGATGAAGCAAATCTCCTGCGAGTCCGGCTTCACGGCAATGGCAAGACCACGGTTCGCGGCCAGCTCGCGCACCTCCGCCTTGTGATAACCGCCAAGCGGAAACAGCGTGCGCGACAACTGCTCCTGCGTAAGTCCGAAAAGAAAATAGGTTTGATCCTTGGCGTGGTCGACGGGGCGGCTCAGAATCCAGCGATCGCGCGCCGGGTCGTACTCATTACGCGCGTAGTGACCTGTGGCGATGCGATCCGCCCCGATCTGCCGGGCGCGCACCAACAGCTGATCGAACTTCAGGTGGTCGTTGCAGAGGGAGCACGGAATCGGCGTGCGACCGTTCAGATACTCGCGAACAAAGGGGCGGACGACATCCTGCTCGAAGCGCTCTTCCTCGTTGACCACGTAGTAGGGAATGTCGAGGGCCTCGGCGACGCGGCGCGCGTCATAGACATCGTCGAGCGAGCAACAGCGGCCCGTCACCTGCTCCGGCATGCCCTCCTTGCCGGCGAGGCGGCGCTGGTTCCAGAGCTGGAGGGTTAGGCCGACGAGGTCGTAGCCCTCCGCGCGCAGCAGGGCCGCGACGGTCGAGGAGTCGACACCGCCGGACATGGCTACCGCGATGGTGTTGTTGGTCTGCATGGGCCTGTCATTAGTATGACAGGACCGTGCAGGAAACAGGGAGTAGCCAATAGGGAGTAGGTTAACGCAGCTTCTCTACACCCTACTGGCTATTGGCTACTCCCTGTCCCCTACTGATTCACTCCGCTGGCCAGAAATCCTCCGTCGATTACCAGCACCTGGCCAGTCACGAAAGACGCCGCTTCGGAGGCGAGATACACCGCCGCGCCCACTACCTCTTCGGTTTTGCCGAACCGGCCCATCGGAGTGCGCATCAGCAGCTCCTTGCCGCGCGGCGTGCTGTCGAGCAGCTGCGCGTTGAGCGCGGTGCGGAAGACGCCTGGCGCGATAGCGTTGACCAGCACGCCCTGCTTTGACCACTCCACGGCGAGCGAGCGGGTGAGCGAAGCAACGCCGGCTTTGCTGGCGGCGTAGGCGGCGACTTCGCTGAGCGCGACGAAGGAATTCAGAGACGCGATGTTGATGATGCGCCCATAGCCGTGCTCGAGCGATGTGCTTGCCGAAGACCTGGCAGGCGCGCAGAGTTCCGGTCAGGTTCGTATCGATAATTTCGCGCCAGTCGTCTTCGGGAAACGTAAGCGTGGGTGCGCGCTTAATCTTGCCTGCGCTGTTGACCAGAATGTCGACCTTGCCGAAGCGCGAGACGGTTTCTGCCAGCAGTTTCTCGAGAGACCCACGATCCTGCATGTCGCAGGTGAGGCGAAGAGTCGCGCGCCCACGCGCTTCGATCTCCGCTGCCGTTTCGTCCACCTGTTCCTGGCGTCGGGCGGAGGCAACTACATCCGCGCCGGCTTCCGCGAGTCCCAGGCTGATGGCGCGGCCAATGCCCGAGGTTCCTCCGACCACGACTGCGATCCTGCCATCGAGTTGCAAAGACCTAAGCATCAGTTCGCCTCCGCATGCTCCAGCGCTGGCGCCGGCAATGGTCTCCCGGGGGCTTTTCCCAAAAAGACGGGCGCGATGTGCCGCTCGAAGAGATTCTCTGTAACGTTTTTCGCGATCACCGCTTCATTCGCATCGAGCAGGCTCAGGTACCGATTGCCCATCTTTGCCGCGATCTTGAATCCCACGTGCAGAAGTTGGCGCAGGCTGGGGTTGTAGCCCGGCGAACGCGGGTCGTGGCGCAGGGCGGCCGTGAATTGTTGCGAGGTCCAGCGCGCGACGGTTGCAGGAGTGGGCAGTTTGGCGGAATTGATATCAATGACCGTTGCATATGGAGCGCAGAGTTCTTCGCGATGCGCGCAGGCTTCGGCGTAAATCTCTTTCGCGAGCGCAAGACCGTCGCCGCCCGACTCCGCGAGCCCGATGAGTTCCTCGAGCCAGTTGGTGCCGGCGGTCTTCAAATGAACGCCCGGCTTCTTCGTCGCCTCATAAATCGCGGAGTAGATGGAAAACTTGTCGCTGCCCGAGTGCACGCTGAGCTTAAGATTCTGCGGAAGCCCGAAGTTGCGCACAGCCGTTGCAATCGCGGCCACATCGAGCACGATCTCGCGACGAAACTGCGCCACGTCGCCAACGTAATCGACGCCCTTGTTGAAGCGGCCCGTGAATTTTGGGGCGATGGTCTGAATGGGAATTCCTTCGTCGGCGATTGCCGCAAGAATGATCAGCAACTCAGCCGGCGTCTGCGCCGCGTCGGTCTCGTCCATTGAAACCTCGGGGATGAAGTTGCCCTTCCCCTTTGCAGCTTCAATCTTGCGGTAAACCTTGCCGGCCTCTTCAACCGCGAAGAGAAACTTAGCCGCCGTCGCGCGAAGGAGTGCGGGAGTGATTTGAAAAGTCTCATCCACACCCTCAAGGCTGACTTCGCCAGTCAGGTCAGACCGGCGCTCCAGAAAAGCTTCGATGGAGGCGGGCTCGGCGGGCTTACCGATGTAGTCGGCCACGTCAATGGTGTAGAAGTCGCAGGGCGCGAGAAAACGATCGACAGTCGTCAGATTAATGTGGTCGGCGTCGCAGAAGTAAGGCTTCGTCCAGCCCAGCGCTTTCACTGCGGCATCGGCGGCCGCCCGCGTCTCCGACGGCTCCGATCCGATAATGTTGTGCTCGCGGTTCGATTTGTTCCACACCGGAATCACTTCGACGCCGGCCTGTGCGGCTTCAATGCACGCCTGCAACTGCGCCTTTGCCTGGTGAGCAAAGCGGTCGCCCACACCGATAGAAAATTTGCCGAGTTCAAGTGCGCTCATCGGATGCCTCAATTCTGTTCTCAAATCAGGCGGTCAATTCCGGAATCGGTCGCGGTGCGCCCACAGACCGAGACCAGGGTTCGAAATAAAGAAAATCTCTTCGTGGCCGACGGTGTTGAATCCGTCTCTGAGCTTTGCCGGATCGTAACGACGCAGCATCTCGCTCAGGTCGCTATACGCAAAGCCCACCCCCTCGACTTCCTCGCGCGTCAAATGCCCGGGGCACCACGTAATGGTGAACCGACCTTCCGACGATCCGTGAATCAGGTGCGCCGCCGCGCTCAGATCAGCCGCGAGATCCGCATTTTTCGCGACCGCATCGAGGGTCGCCGGCGTGCCGTGGTAGCCATACTTGCGAATCAGCGCGTCGATGGTGCGATCCTCGCCAAATTCCTTTACCGCCGGCGCTAGGATGATCAGCTCCGCTCCATCGGCCAGCGCCATGCGCGTGCGGTACACAGCTTTGTTGCCCAGCCAGGTGCTGTGAAACTCGTGCGGATCGAGGAAGACGACCACCTTGTGCAGCGTCCGGTCGAGCATCTCGAAATTGACTTTAAGGCTGAGCTCGGCAGCAAGACGGAAGCACTCCGCATCGTCGCCAATGAAAACGCCTCGGGTTGCCAGCCCACCGTCGGACGCGCGGCCGACCACGGTCTGCACGTAAACGATGGGCAGGGTTGTCAGGAAGCGATCGGAGGCGTAGTTCAGAACGCGGCGCACCGGGTTGTCGGCGCGGCCCATGATGCGCTCCATACCGTACACCGCGCCGAGATAGTGGCTGCGATTGATGCCTTCCCTGCCGCCCGTTCCCACCAAAATGTTTTTGTTGTAATTCGCCATGCCGATGACTTCATGCGGCACGACCTGGCCGACGGAGAGAACCAGATCGAAGCCGCCCTGAAGGATCAGCCGGTTGATTTGTGCCGGCCAGGAAAAATGCAGCTTCCCTTCCGACTGCTCTTCAATAAAAGCCGCGGGCACTTCGCCGATGGTCTCAATGTCCGTCCGCCAGTTGTGAATATGGAACAGCGACTGTGGCACATCGCCAAACATGCGATTGAGCTGCGCGGAAGACATAGCCGCGTGCGTGCCGAGAGCGGGCAGAACCGCCGCCAGCCGATCGCCGTAGTATTCCCACGCGTAGCGAGTCAGCTCGCCGGCGCGCGAATGGAGCCGCGTGATGTCGGGTGGGATGACCAGCACACGGCGCCGTTCGCCCAGCTTGTCGAGCGCCTCGAAAAGCTGAGACTTCAATTCCGCGCAGGAAATCTCCGCCGCCGCATCGCCTCGCGCCACAAGGAGGCTCATACCGGCAGCTGCACTTTCTTCAATCCCGGCGCAAGCGTCACAATAATCAGCAGCGCCAGCAAATAAACACTGGCGGCGGTTACAAATAGCGTGTAGTAGCTGTGCGTGATCTCAAGAATCCACCCGGTGCTGGTGGCCAGCAGCATGCCTCCCACCGAGCCGGCCATGCCGCCGATGCCGACCACGCTGCCGACCGCGCTTCTCGGAAACATGTCCGAGGCAGTGGTGAACAGATTCGCCGACCAGCCCTGGTGCGCTCCGGCTGCGATGCTCAACAGGCCCACCGCCGCCCATTCGGAGTGGATCGAACCAACCAGGAAAATTGGCACCACGAGGCAGGCGCAGAAGAGCATCGCGCCCAACCGCGCACCTGACGCTGAGAGTCCTAGTTTGTGAAACGGCTTCGGCAGCCAGCCCCCGCCGATGCTGCCGATCGCAGACACGTTATAGACGATGATGATCGGCAGTCCCAGGTGGCTCAGGTTCAGGTGAAATCTCTGGCTGAAGTAAGACGGCAGCCAAAAAAGGTAGAACCACCAGATGGGATCGGTGAGAAATTTGCCGATGGCGAAGGCCCACGTCTGCCGATAGCTCAGCATGCGCAACCAGGGGATGTTCGGGCCCATCTGCGCGGCTGCTTCCTGATAGATGTGGCGCAGTTCCCTGCCGGTCAGCGTGGGATGATCGCTCGGCTTGCGGTAGTAGCGATACCACCAGGCGATCCAGATGAGGCTGAAGATGCCGGTAGTGAGAAACGCCGCGTGCCAACCGAAGCGAAGCGTCACCCACGGCACAATAAGCGGGGCGAGGATCGCGCCAACGTTTGCGCCCGAATTAAAAATACCGGTCGCGAGCGAACGTTCGCTCTGCGGGAACCACTCCGCTACGGTCTTGATGGCTGCTGGAAAGTTGCCCGACTCCCCAAATCCCAGGAAAAACCGCGCGATGCCGAATTCGAAAGCTGTATTCGCCAGCGCATGGCCCATCGCGGAAAGGCTCCAGATGCCCATCACGATGCAGTAGCCGATGCGCGAGCCCAACCGGTCTACCATGCGCCCCGCGATCAGCAGGCCCGCCGCATAGGCGAACTGGAACGCATCCACAATGTAGCCGTAGTCCACCTCCGTCATGCCAATGCTGTGCTGCAGCGTCGGCTTCAGCAGGCTGATCACCTGGCGATCCATGTAGTTGATCGAGGTCGCGGCGAAGAGCATCGCGCAGATAGTCCAGCGTACATGCCCGAGGCTCAGTTTGCCGCCGGTCTCCGGTGGTTCTGCCTCTTCGATCGCGCTGCCGGCGTTTTTCATTGGAGAGATTTCGCAACCTTAGAAATGGTATGCCTTGCGCACCAGGTTGTAGGTCAGATCGCGAGCGACTTCGACGGCCTCATCCTCATCCAGGCGATGCTCGGCGACCAGCCGCGCCAACCACACGCAATCGATGCGGCGAGCCACGTCGTGCCGCGCCGGGATCGACAGGAAGGCCCGGGTGTCGTCGTTGAAGCCCACTGTATTGTAAAAGCCCGCGGTCTCAGTCACGTTTTCGCGGAAGCGCAGCATGCCTTCGGGGCTGTCATGAAACCACCAGGGCGGCCCCAGTCGCAGACACGGATAATGCCCGGCCAGCGGCGCCAGTTCCCTGCTGTAAGTGGTTTCGTCCAGCGTGAAGAGGATCAACGTAAAGTTCTTCTCGTTGCCGAAAAGTTCCAGCAGCGGGTGCAGCGCCGTCACATAATCGATCGCGATCGGCATATCGGCGCCGATGTCGCGGCCATAGCGCTCGTAAAGATTCCGATTGTGATTGCGCTGCGAGCCGGGATGGATTTGCATCACCAGGCCGTCGTCGATGCTCATGCGCGCCATCTCGGTGAGCATCTGCGCGCGGAACAGCTCTTTCTGCTGCGCGTCGGCGCGCCCCGCGAGCACAGCGCCGAAAAGCTGCACCGTCTGCTCGCGTGGCAAATTCGCCGTTTGCGCCGTCGGATGGCCGTGATCCGTTGCTGTACAACCGAGCGCCTGAAAGCGGCCGCGTGTCTTCGCCAGAGCTCGCAGATAGCCGTCCCAGTTGCTGCTGTCTTCGAGCGTAAGCTCGCCCAGCCTCGCTACGTTTTTTTCGAACCCCGCAAAATCCGGATCGACGACGGGATCAGGTCGAAACGTGGGCAATATCCTGGCGGCCACGCCACGCGGCTTCCATCCGGAATCGCGAATGGCCCTATGATCCGCCAGCGAATCGAGGGGCGAATCCGTCGTCGCCAGCACCTCGATCTGAAACCGCTCATACAACGCGCGCGGCCGGAATTCAGGCGTCAGCAGCCGCTCGGAGATCGTGTCGAAATAAAGGTCGGCCGTCGCCGCGGAGAGCCGCTCTTCGAGGCCGAAGAGCTCGTGAAACGCATAGTCCAGCCACAGGCGGGTTGGCGTTCCGCGCAACAGGTAGTAGTTCTCAGCAAAAATGCGCCAGACGCGGCGCGGATCTTTGAGATGCTCCACGCCAATCTCGAGATCGTCCAGCGAAATCCCCTGGCTGTAGAGCATCCGGTAGACGTAGTGATCGGGCTGAACGAAGAGCTTCGCCGGATCGGGAAAGGGCTGGTTGCCAGCGAACCATGCCGCCTGGGTATGACCATGTGGACTGACGATGGGCAGCCCGCGCACCTCCGCATACAGGCGGCGCGCAATCGCACGCTGCGTTGGATCCGCGGGAAACAGTCGATCGTCGTGAAAAAGCGCCATCGCTCCAGCCCTGCCCATCAAACCAACAATGGTACCTGACGGGGAACGCGACGCGCGGTTTGTTGGCTTGTCTCTGGCCTCGATTAAGATACTCACTTACCGGCAATCGCATGATCGGCCAAACCATCTCGCATTACCGTGTTGGCAACAAGCTCGGCGAAGGCGGCATGGGCGCTGTCTATCGCGCAGAAGATCTCATCCTCAGTCGAGAGGTTGCCCTCAAATTCCTCCCACCCGATCTTGCCGCGGTTCCCGAAGCCCGCAGCCGGCTTCTGAAAGAGGCGCAAACCGCCTCTCGCCTGAATCACCCGAACATAGCCACCATCTACGAACTGAATCTCGCCAACGATCCCCCTTTCATCTCCATGGAACTGGTCTCGGGCCGAACTCTCAGCGATTTGCTCCAGCACACTTCCCTTTCTCCCGGAGCCTCGCTGGCCATTGTCCGCGCCATCGCCGAGGGTCTGCGCGAAGCCCACAGCCGCGGCGTCTTTCATCACGACATCAAGCCTGCCAACGTCATGGTGGATGCACGTTCGTGCGTCAAGATTCTCGACTTCGGCCTCTCTGAACTCGCCCGCCCCGAGCGCCGTCCCAGCGAGCCGGAAGAGGACTTCGTGACCCGTTCATCCGCCCACGCCGTCATAGGAGGCACCGTAGAGTACATGGCGCCGGAGAGGATTCGCGGAGAGCCCGGCGATGCCCGGAGCGACATCTTCTCTTTTGGCGTGCTCCTCTATCGGTGCCTCACCGGACGCACCCCTTTCCGGGGCGAAACCGCCATCGACGTGATGCATACGATTTTGCGCACCCCTCACGTTCCGCTGCGCCAGCTTCTGCCGGAGATCGACCCGGGGTGGGAGACGCTGGTGGACGGCTGCCTTGCAAAGTCACCCGCGCAACGCTGCTCATCGATGGACGAGATTCTTCAGTCACTCGACCTTCTCGCCACCCCCTCGCACAAAGCCGAAAAATCCATAGCCGTGCTTTACTTCGCGAACCTCGGCGGTGAAAAGGACGATGAGTATTTTCGCGATGGGATGACCGAGGACATCATCACGGAGCTCACCAAGATTGCCGAGCTTCGCCTCCTGCCGCGCTCCGCGGTGCTGCCCTTTCGAGACAAAGCGGTCCCGGCTGCGGAGATTGGCCGCCAGCTAGCGGCCGCCTATGTCCTCGATGGCAGCCTCCGCCGTTCCGGCAGCCGCCTGCGCATTAATGCGCAGCTCGCCGAGACCCGCTCCGGCCATTCGGTCTGGGCCGAGCGCTACGACCGTCAACTCGAAGACGTCTTCACCATTCAGGATGAGATTGCGCAGAGCATCGCGGGAACGCTGCGCGTGGTGCTCACCGACAAGGAAAAGAAGGCCATCGAAAAGATTCCCACCCGCGACGTCCAGGCCTATGATTACTACCTCCGCGGCCGGCGGGTGTTTTACGAGCTGCGACGGAAGAGTCTCGAATACGCGCGGCAGATGTATGCCCGCGCCATTGCCATCGATCCTGGTTATGCGGCGGCCTATGCCGGAGTGGCCGATGCCAGCTCTTTACTCTATATGTGGTTCGAAGCTTCAGAGGACAACCTGCGCGAGGCGGCCAGCGCCAGCCGCCGCGCCGTCGAGCTCGACCCCGAATCTGCCGAGGCGCACGCCTCCCGCGGCCTCGCCGAATCCCTCAACAAAAACTTCCACGAGGCCGAAAAGGAATTTGTCGAGGCCATGCGCCTGAACCCCAGGTACTATGACGCGGTCTATTTCTACGGCCGCTGCTACTTCACCCAGGGAAAGATGGCGGAAGCCGCGGCCCTGTTCCGGAAAGCCAGCGAGCTCGATCCGGCGGATGTTCAGTCCCTCAATCACCTCGACATGTGCCTGCGTGCGCTGGGCAGGACCGATGAGGCTCGCGCGGTCAGCCGCGCTACGTTCGCGCGCGCGGAGCGTTACGTCGCGGCGCATCCCGAAGATGCACGCGCCCTCTATCTAGGCGCCGCCGCCCTTGTCGTGCTCGGAGATCGCGAGCGCTGCCTCGATTGGGCCGCTCGGGCCCTGGCCCTCGATCCTGAGGAGAACACCACCCTCTACAACATCGCCTGCCTCTACACCCATCTCGGAGAATCCGGCCGCGCTCTCGATCTGCTGGAAAAAACCGTGCGCAGTGGATTCGGGCAAAAGGAATGGGTCGAAAACGATCCCGATCTCGTGCCACTCAGGAGCGAGCCGCGCTTTCAGGCGCTCATCCAACAACTAGCCGCCAAATCGGGCAGCCATGCACAGAACATCACGTGAAGAGGAGAAAGTGGCGGCCTGAACCGCTGCCCGCTACGACCCCGTCCTGGAGCCGCGCCCAACAACACGCGCAGACCGAACCGGCTTTTTCTGCGCGACGCGCACCAGCTTGGGAGCGGGAGCCTCTGCGGAAGACCGTCGATCCATCCACTCGTCTAAGCGCGATTTGCGGAACCGCCAGCGGTTCCCCAATCGGAAGGCCGGGATAAACCCTGTGGCTGCATACCGATAGAGGCTGTCGGCGCTGATCCCCAGGTAGTGGGCCGCCTGGCGGATGTCCATCACTTCGCGAATTTCGGGCTGGGCAGAAGAGGCTTTCAAGGATTTCTCCAAAGTGAAGCGGCACGCCCTGTATACCATAGGTCGAATGACGAATGGAATCACGAATTTGCGGGTTGCTGAACTGTAAACCCCAGCCCCTTCAAGTCTTTTGCTGACAACGAAATAGGTTTATTCGTTAGAGCTTTGGCTCCAGTGAGGTCAGGATCGACAGGAAGCTGTCATCCACAGTCCGACTTTTAGCAATCGCCTCCGCCAGCGGGATGTCCTCGATCTTCGTACCGTGCAACACCACCAGCCGTCCAAATTTGCCCTGGTGAACCAGGTCGATTGCCGCCAGGCCATACCGGGTCGCCAGCATCCGGTCATAGGCTGTCGGCGTGCCTCCGCGCTGGGTATGCCCGAGGTTGACCGAGCGCGTCTCATAGCCGGTCTTCTTTTCGATCTCCTCCGCCAGATGCTCGCCGATCCCGCTCAGCCGCGCGTGGCCAAACGAATCGACTTTCTCGCCCTTCGTGGCCTGCTCCCCGGAGTCAGGCAGTTTCGCGCCCTCGGCCACCACAACGATGCCGTATTTCTTGCCGTGATCGTGGTTGTACTTCAGGACGGCGCAGACGTGTTCGAGGTCGATGGGCTTTTCCGGCACCAGCACCACGTGCGCTCCTCCGGCAACGCCCGCCGTCAGCGCAATCCACCCCGCGTCGCGCCCCATCACCTCGCAGACGATCACGCGGTTGTGCGATTCAGCCGTGGTGTGCAGGCGATCGACCGCCTCGGTGGCAATCATCACCGCCGTATCGAATCCGAAGCACACGTCGGTGCCATTCAGATCGTTGTCGATGGTCTTGGGAACGCCCACGCCTGGCACGCCCGCCTCGATCAGCGCGTTGGTCACCGACTGCGTGTCGTCGCCGCCAATGGCGATCAGCGCGTCGAGCTTGTTGGCCTTCAGCACCTCGACACACTTCTGGATGCCGCCCTCGATCTTGCGGACGTTGGTCCGCGAAGTGCGCAGGATAGTTCCGCCCTCGATCAGAATTCCGTCTACTTTTTCCAGCGTCAGCGGCACGGTGTTGTTGTCCAGCACTCCGCGCCAGCCCTCTAAGAACCCAACAAACTCGTCACCATAATGGATAATGCCTTTTCTCACCACCGCATGAATCACGGCATTCAGGCCAGGACAGTCTCCGCCGCCCGTCAACACACCGATTCGCATCGCTTTCCTGTCTCCCTGTTAATGGAATTGATTCTGGATTTGGTTCTGGAATTTGCTCGGGTCTCTCAATCTGCCGGAATGCCGCGGAACTTTCCAAAAGCGGGCCGACGCATTCGCCCGCCGCGCCAGCCATTGTATGCAGGACCGTCACCCGCCATGATACCGGTTCGTTTTGACGCGATTCAAATTACTAAAATAACTACCCTGGCCGTTAAAATCTGACCATGTCTCTTCTGCAAGTGATAGTGCTCGCCGTCATTCAAGGTCTCGCCGAGCTGCTGCCGGTCTCCAGCTCCGCGCACGTCGTCGTCGCTGAGAAGCTGATGGGCCTCGATCCCTCCTCCCCGGTCATGACTCTGCTGCTGGTCATGCTCCACACCGGCACCATGTTCGCCGTCATCGTCTACTTCTGGAAGCAGTGGCGCGCGACCTACTTTTCCGAAGGGGAGGCCCTGAAGCGCTTCGTCTGGCTGGCGATTATCGCTACTTTTCTTACCGGCGTCGTCGGCGAAATCCTGATCAAAGTCATCGAGCACACGCTGTTCAGAGGAGCGCCGAAAGCCCAGATCGAAGACCTCTTCAGTCACCTGGAGATTGTCGCGCCGGCACTGTTCGCAGCCGGTGTTCTCATCCTTATCGCGGGCATCGTGGAAGGCCGCCAGCCGGACTCAGCGGAATCGGACCGGATCACGTTCGCCCAATCGGCGGTTATCGGCGCGGTGCAGGGTTTGTGCCTTCCCTTTCGCGGCTTCTCCCGCTCCGGCGCCACCATCTCCGTCGGCATCCTCCAGGGCATAAAAAAAGTACGCGTCGAATCGTTCAGTTTCGCGCTCGCCGTCATCCTCACCCCGCTCGCCATCGGACGCGAAGCTCTCCGCCTGCACCATGCCGATACCAGCGGCTTCGCGCATGCCGCGCTCCCAAGCCTGCTGGGCGCAGTTTTTTCGTTCCTTGCCGGCCTGCTCGCGTTGAAGTGGCTTAGCTCCTGGCTCGAGCGCGGGCGCTGGTACTACTTCGGCATCTACTGCATTGTCGCGTCGATTGTCGTCTTCGTCCTGCACGCCAGGGGATATTGATCTATTACCCGCTCGGCTCCAGGCAACCTGCTGCGTACGCGTTAGCTGTTAGCTGTTAGCTGTTAGCTGTTAGCTGTAACCCTGCACCCTTCCCTCATGTGGATTCGCAAACTTCGCATCGAGCGCCTCACCCCAGCCACGATTGACCCAGGAATGGGAATACCCGGGGGAAACACCAATCAAGAGTAGAATCTCTGCGTACCGTGCGCAGCCGGATGAGGCGAATCTTCGCACTAGCGTGGCTGACATGCTGCATGTTGGCTGGGTGCAACACCACCCAGCCACCTGTCACGCGGGATATGCTCGTCGGAAGCTATATCTATAAGTCTGAAGACCCCGAGGACAAGACAACAGATCACGAGTGGGATCGGTTGACTCTCCGAGCGGATGGGAAATATGACCTCGTGCAAGGTGGGCCGACGAAGACCAAGTCTGAGAAGACGGGCATCTGGCAGATCTATGGCGGAGACCCTGCGGAAGTCGATCTGGATCACTCGGGTTATCCCGTCCGTGTGAATCGCGGTGAGGTTCGGCTCATGATCGATTACGACACGGGCATCTGGTACTCTAAAATAAAATGAGCCCTAAACCGTCTCTTCGGGGCCCAATCAGGATCGGAAAGCAAATCGTTTTTCACCAGCTACAACCGAGATTCGGAGACCGACCGGGCTACCTGTAACCCTGCGCCCTGTACCCTGTACCCTGCCTTTATGTGGATTCGCAAGCTGAACATCGAACGCATCACCCCCGCCGGCGAGGTCTACCCGTGCCCCATTGCCTGGATCGACAACTTCGCCATGCGCAACTTCACCAACGACGCCATCTTCGACGACACGCTGCCCACCGGCGACGGACTCCTCGAGGCAGGCTTCCGCGTCCCCCTCGACCGCCTGCGCGTTTCCATGGAGGACTGGTTCCGCCGCAAAGGATACCTCGCAGCGACTGAAACTCTGCGCGTCGAAGAACTCCCCCGCTAAAAGCGTTCACTGCATCGCCGGTGCGTGGCGCAGATAGATGTATTGCTCGAAAGGCACGGCAACACCATCCTTGATCTGCGGAGCGAAGGTAAGATGGTGGGCGAACTCCTCGGCGTCATGCACCAGGTCCTCGTCGTCCGCGTCGATCACCGTGGACTTCCTCACATGCCCGTCGGAGTCCACTGAGACCTGGATCAGGACGTTTCCGTAAAGAGAAACCATCTCAACCGGCTTCATCCCGGTCACCTCATGCGGAGCCGCGCCAGCCTCCTCCGGCTCCCCCATGTCAGGCTCATTCGCAGGGATAACGAAGAGCCCATCCGGAAATTTCTTCACTACCTCCGCCGTTCCCGCTGCTTCCACCATCACCCGGCCCGCGTCGTAAATGCGGAAACGCTTCGGCACGCTGTGCGATCCGAGCGGCTGCCAGTCTTCCCAGGTCACGGTCTGATTCAACATCTGCGCGAAGGCCAGCATGTGGACCAGCGGATCAAAACAAATCTGCTGGTCGGCGATCTTGCTGGTGCAGTCGAAGGGCGATCCAGCCACTTCGCGGAACCCAACATCGCTTTTCACGCCGGCCGCGCTGAACTGCTTTACCAGAAAGTCCGGCTCGCGGTAGTTCTGGCGCAGGTCGTAAACCTTCAGCGGCATCACGGTATTGAAGTGCCGCCAGCTCCGCTTTCGCGCCAGGTCTTCGATGTGGGTGTAATGAAAATCCCCCGCCACAATTTCGGCGCGAACGTAGTGCTGCGGGTCGCGCCAGATGTCCCACGTTCCCGTGGTCAGCTTGCCCTTGCGGTTGTAGAGCTTCAGGTCGTAATGGACATGATGCGGAACGTCGGTCGGGCTCGCACCAGCCTCGAGCGCGCGCGCTCGTTCCATTTCCGCCGAGAACGGATGCGTCGCCAGCACCTGCGCCCGCCCATCAGGCAGGAGCAGAAACTGCGTCAGAAGCAGCAACATGACAGACAACGCACTCCGCATGTCCAGAGCCCCTCGGAAACGGGCCATCATAACAGACGGCTGACGGTCCAAAAGGCCCCATCGAAGCGCCAGATGCCGCCGAACCAGGCGCGCCGGGCTCACGCGATAACTCGCCGGTTAACAGCAGCATCCTAACCAAAAGGAACCGGACGTGACGGCTGTTTGACCTGCCTGCCCTTTCCACTCCGGCCAGAATCTCTGTCCTACATCACTAATCCCATGGGGAGAATAAGCATGAAGAATGAGAACCTGCGAGAGCTGCTTGTCGAGGAACTGAAGGACCTCTACTCGGCTGAGAACCAACTGACCAAGGCCCTGCCCAAGGTCGCCAAAAACGCCTCCGATCCTCAACTGAAAAAGGCGATCGAGAGCCATCTGAAAGAAACCGAAGGCCATGTGCAGCGCCTCGAGCAGATCTTCGAGCAACTCGAAGAGAGCCCGAAGGGCAAGACCTGCGAAGGCATGAAAGGCCTGATCGGCGAAGCCGACGAGCGCATCAAGGAAGGCGGCGAGCCTGCCGTGCTGGACGCCGGCCTGATCGCCGATGCGCAGCGGGTGGAGCACTATGAGATCGCCGCCTACGGCTCTGCCAATAACTTCGCTAACCTGTTGGGAGAGAAGCAGATCGTCAGTCTTCTTGATGCAACACTCAAGGAAGAGAAGGCCGCTGATGAGAAGCTGACCTCGATCGCCGAAAGCGTCAATGTCGAAGCCAAAGCGGCCTAAGGTTTGTTGGCCCGAGGCTTGAAGGGGAGGTTGAATAAGCCTCCCCCTTCGTTTGCGCCACTCTTCAACTTGCGTGGGATTTGCTCCAAAGCGCAAGCTTGATAATCTCCCCCTGCTGAACACCTGAAGTTGCTTGTGGTTCTCTGGAGGAGTGTGCGCCGGCTTTTTCTCACGTTTGCTTTGCTGGGACCCATCGCGCTTTCCGGTTGCGGCAGCGCCGCAGGCAATCCAGCCATTTCCGGGAACAGCACTCAATACGGCGTGCAATTGAACTGGAGCGAGACCAGCAGCGCCGACCCGGTCGTCAGCTATAACGTCTACCGCCAGCAAACCGGGGGCTTCGCTCAGATCAACACGTCCCCTGTGACTGCTACTTCCTACATGGATACGTCGGCCGCTTCCGGCCAGACCTACGTGTACATGGTGGAGTCGGTGGACGCCGAAGGTAATGCCAGCGATCCTTCCGATCCGGTTAGCGTTTCCGTACCCTGATCCGACAGGCGTCAGAGGTCAATGACCAGTTTGTTGGGTTTCCCAGGGGCGCGCCTGATTCTTGTGCCCCGTAATCAGCGAGCCCTGGTCATCGCTGGTCGAAGCTCTTTTCTTTAAGCGATGGTTCGCCACGTCCAATGGCCGAGCCGCATTCCTTCCATAGCCTCTCCCAGTTCCACATCCTCGATGTCAGCTTGTTCGACAGCGGCGATCCCAACTGGTGCGCGAGCATGCAGACCTGTCCACGATGATGGGCTTCGTGGGCCACCATGTAGCAGAGCATCTCCGGGCCGACCGGCCAGGGGCTGCCCCAGCCGTCTCGGTGAAACTCTTTGATGCGGCCGTCGCCGTCGAGCGCTTCCGCCAGCATCTCTGCGCAACGTGCGGCGCTCTCCTCCAGCGCGACGCGGGCCTGGCGCGGTGTGCAGTGGGCTCGGTTGAGCTGAGCCGGAGCCTTCAAATGAGCCGCCGTCAGCCGGATCCACTTGCACCGAACGTTGTGCATGTGCGTGAAGATCGCGGCGATGGTTCGCGTGGGACGCGGCTTCTTGTTCGCCGGTTTGGCTTTCGAGGTTGCCGCCAGATTCGCGGGCAGGATGGCTTTCCAAAGAGCTGGGTCGAGGTGCTCGACCAGAAGCTGGTTCAGGCGATCATTCGCAGAAAAAATCCGGGCCGCTGCCTGTCCCGCTTGGGTCTGGGCTTTTGCTTGATGGTCCGCCTTACGCTGCCGGTTGCTCACACGCCTGCCTGCTCACTGACCCATGGTACTTCCGGGCCGTGGGGAAGTGGAAACGAGAGTCAGGCGCCGGGATGGTGCTTCTCGGGGTGTTGCTCCACCCATGCCTCAAACGGGGATACCGCTACCAGGTCACAGGCATTGTAGATTTTCTCGACGACAGGAAAGCCGGGAAACTGGACCAGGTACACCTCGCGCAGCGGCAATTTGAGAAAGACTTTGCCGATGGCTCCGCTGTGGCTGACGCGGACGTGCTGGCCTGGCGCAAAGATCATGATTGGGGAAATGTAGGCCCGGCAGCGAACCAGTCGGAATCCCCGAGGGGTGGGACCAGCCTCGCCAGTCGGGGCAGCGAGGCGGGTTACTGCGGGCAGAAGTCGGAAGACTTGGCAGCTTGAATCAATATTATTAATTTTTCTATTGACATTTTTAAGTTTTGATAGAATACTGATCACGTTTTATAAGGAGTCAGGCGGTGGCCGCGAGCGAAAACAAAACGGTTTCTGACTGGCAGGAGCTCAGCCGGCTCACGCAGGGGCAGCCCGTCGTCGTGGAGCGGGTCCGTCTGTCGGGCAAGGACGTCGCCATCGAAGGCGCCTTCGAGCTGCCGCAACTCGCCCGCCTCAGTTCCGAGGATCAGGTCTTCGTCATAGCCTTCCTGCGCAGCCATGGTTCGATCAAGGAGATGGAGCAGGTCTTCGGAGTGAGCTACCCCACGATCAAGGCGCGGCTGAATCGGATCGCGGGGAGCCTGGAGTTTGTGGAAACGAATCCTGCGCCGCCCAGGGGCGAAGTTCTGGAGCGGTTGAAGCGGGGCGAGATTTCGGCGGCAGCGGCGATTGAGGAACTGGAGAGAAGCAGGTGATCAGACAACAGCGATCAGTGATCCGAGAGTTGATCCGAGGAGGGGCGGCATGATTCCGTGGGGAGCGTCGATTGGAGTGCAGTGGCGGGATTGCGGACCAGGCGGCGGGCGGGGCGACAGGCAGGAGGGCCGTCACAGGTTCCGGATTTGGGTGCCGCTTTTCCTGGTCTGGCTGGTGCTGGCGCCGGTGGTGCTGGTGCTGTTTCCGTTCGTTGCTCTGGCATCGGTGTTTTTAGGGATCAATGGCCTGGAGCTCTATGCGACAGCGTGGCAAATGCTCAGCTCGCTGCGGCGGACGCTCGTCGAGGTGGAGAGTCCGGACGTTTTGGTTCGAGTGAAGGTGTGGTGAGGAACAGCGTTAAAGATTACCCGGATCAGGTTCGCAGGTTGAGGAAAATACCGAAACAACGCGCTTTTGTAACAGGGCACGAGTTTACTCGTGCCGCAACCGGCTTGGCACGATGCGGGCTTTAGCCCCTGCGCTTTTGGCTTCTTTCTGAAACGGACTTTCCGGGTTTAGAGGAGCGTGGTGTATCTGCAGGGATCGCAGCAGAGAGTCTTGAGAAAGGGTGGTAGCCAGATGAGTGACGATCGGAGACAGGTTCTGGAGATGTTAGCCGCGGGAAAGATCAACATTGAAGAGGCCGAGCGTCTGCTGGCGGCGCTTGAGGGCGGATCGGCAGCGGCCGCCCCCGCCAGCGGAGCCCCGGCAAAAGCGAAGTATATTCGCGTAACGGTGGATACGGATCAGAACTGCGGCAAGACGCCAACCAAGGTCAACATCCGCGTGCCGATGCAGCTTCTGCGATCCGGAGTGAAGCTGGCGGGGCTGATCCCCGTACAGGCGCGCGAGCATGTGGACCAGGCGATGCGTCAGCACGGCATGGCCTTCGACCTGACGCAGATCAAGCCGGAGAATCTCGAAGAGCTGGTCGAGCAACTCAAGGATGTAACCATCGATGTCGACGACGATCACACCAAAGTGCGGGTCTTCGCGGAGTAGGTGCGGTTCCCTGCGGCAATGGCGAAGGGAGGTCCGGTTCGCCCGGCCTCCCTTTTTTTTGATTTTTTGAGGGTTTAGGGTGCAGTCACGATGTCGTCGAGGGAATACAAAGTCACCAAACCGCGAGTTCTGAGCTTCTCAAAATGCTCCATGGTGGTGCCGACCTCCATGTCTGGATGCACTTTGTGGAAGCGATCCATGAACTGGGCGTCCTCGGCAAAGACAGCATCTTCGCTCGGGTAAACGTCAACGGTGACGGCCTGATAGGGCAAATCGGATCCATAGGGCATCACCTGGACGTTGAGGGACCAGGCGTCCTGCTTGCCGTCCTTCACGAGCGCCTCGGCCATCGGTTTCCAGACCTTCTTCTCGTAGGCGATCCAGTCGTCAAAATTGGCATCGGTCACCTTCATGTAGTTGACCTGGAAGTAGTCGCCCTTCTTCGGCGTACCGACGGCGGCCTCGTTCTGGAAGATGGCCACCGACATGAGTTTGACCACAGCTTCGCGGTGGTGGACGTAGTCGTCGGGGGTGATCTTCAGGCCTGACTTACTGATTGCGGCGGCGAGCACTTCTCCGGCCAACGGATGCGGCGTTTTGGGATAGAAACTCACGATGACGATGTCGCAATCCGCCGATTCGCCCATCGGTAGGGCGGCGCGCAGCAAGTACCAGCCTGTGATCTCGCCGGCGTCGACGCGGGCCTGGGCGATCCGGTGCACTTCTTCGGACTCGAATTTATTGAAGGCGGCGGTACTGTCCGGTTTCAGCTTGTAGCACGTGACAGAGTGATAACCAGGGGAAGATGGCTGGGCGAACAGGGTGGCTGAGAAGGCGAGCGCGGCGGCTGCCGGAAGGAAAATACGCGTGCGTCGCATAGGGTCTCTCTTTCGTGGGTATGGGTAAGTTCGAGGCGGAAAGCTGAAAGCTGGAAGCCAGAAGCTGGAGCCGCCGGCGGTGATAGGTGCCGGCGGCTCGCTTCCAGCTTCCGGCTTCCCGCTCCCCGTTCCTGGCTCCCAGCTCCAGGCTACCGGTCTAGTGCTGCCCCCAGATTTCCGGAGCCGAGGTGGCCCAGCTGGGATCGACATAGCTCTCCTTCGTGTTCACGACGAAGAGGTTTTTCTGGCTCGACTCGATGCAGTGGGCGGCGAGCTCAGCGACGTTCCGAACACCCAGTTCGCCAAGACCGGCGAAGAAGGCATTGCCGGCGTCCATACCCTTGTCAGCTTCATCGAGCGAGCGCATCGGCGTGATAACGACCCATTCGCCGCCGTTGTTTTCGCCGTAAACGCTCTCGTAGACCGCCCAGTGAGTATCGGGCGCGTTCTTATAGCCGTCGACATAAATCTTGACGAGGTCCTGCCACTCCTTTTCGTGACCCACTTTGATGGTGAACAGATTGAATTCCCAGTAGCGCTGGTGAGCAACCTCGACGTTGGCATGCTCGCTCATTTCGGGGTGGTAAACCCAGGTTGAGCTGTCATAACGGGTGAGTAACTCTCCGTCTGCCAGCGATGCCGCATCGATCGCCGCGGCAAACTTTCCGTTAGCCGCTGTTGCTTCCTGATCCTTACCGTAGGCTTCGAAGGAATCGTAGGCAAACATGTAGAGCGCCCGCGTTGGCCCCGACATCGAGTCCATGGCGACGTAGTGTGTCGGCCATTTGGCGTCGGTTGCGGCCTTGATGAAATTACCTTCCGATTTGACATGGATGGCGCCGGCCTTGCCAGGCTTGAGGTACTCGCGCTGAATAACGAGCACTTTAGGCGGAGGCGGGGGCGTGGCATCCTGAGCTGCAGCACAGATGGCGGAAGCTACCAGGAAGCTGGAGGTTGCGAGTCGAACAAGGGTGCGGGATTGCATAGTCGGTAGCCCTCCTGGGGCTTGAAACTTCTCCGCCAGCCTGCGGAATGCGAAAGAGCACGCCGGCGCAAGTCGCGGTGCGCGGCGGCTGCGGAGAGAGTGGTGAGTCGGAGCGGAACGGCACGCGATGAGGCCCGCCGCTCCTTGCCTCGTTGTGTGGGGGAACCTGAGCCTGGGAACCCGGCCTGTGCTCCAGAGGAGCGTACGGATGGACAGATTCGCTCCGGTGGGGCACAACCATCTTTTGCCTCTGCAGGCGAATTGTCAAGAAGACTGTGGCGCTTTTTGGCGCTCGCCACCGGGCCGTGCCACCCTGGTGACACGCGCCGCTCGCCGATGTGCTTCCCACCGCCGTCTGGTTCCACGAACACAGTGAACCCGCTTCCGGGGAGCCGAGTCACCTGGAACCCAGTCACATGAACTTGACGCCGCTTTCCCCGATCACCGTGAACACGTCGAGCAGATGGGTGAGCCCGAGAAGATTCCGAATCTGCTTGCTCAGGTGCGTAAGCTCGAGGCTGCACCCCGCGTTTTTGGCTGCGACGTAGAGACGCACCAGCGCACCCAACCCCATGCTGTCGGTGTGCTGCAGATCAGAAAGATCGAGGACGATGCGCCGGTTCTCTGGAATCAGCGAGAGAACGCCGTTGATCAAAACATCCGTGGCCCCGGCAACCAGCCTGCCGTGACAATGCACCACGGCCACCTTGCCCGCACAGTGTTCCACATCGAGAGAAAGGACCGGCGCTGCTGCGCTATGGGACATGCGAAACCTCGCGTCGGAGTGGAATGATTGCCAGCGGAATTCGAGAGATTATCGCATAGGTCGCTCTGATGGACCTGAGTCGGAACTCAGATTTTGTGCACACGCTCGATGTCCAGCCCCGGCGGATCGCTGACTGGATCAAACGTGATCCTGAAATGCTCGAAGAATCCGGATCGCCCGAGCACGCCCGCGATCGGGAGCTCTTTCGCGAAAGCCGCTTCAATCTCCAGAATCTGGTCAGCCACGAAGAGCTGGATGGGATGTACCCAAACATCCTGGGTTCCCCCGACGCCGGCTCGTTGTTCTCTGCTGCCAGACTCCAATTTGATATCGATGGCGGCAGCCACCATCTCGTGGAAGATGCAGTCGGAGGCGCCCGAGTCAACGAGCGCTTCAAACGGGCGTGTCCTGCCTGCACGCTTTTTGCCGGCGGAGACGCGAATGAGAGGGTAAAAATCTACACCTCCATTACGACCAGGATAAGGCCGGTACGGAGCATGCATTTAGAGAGCCAGCGGCAGCCAGCTGGGAGGTGTTTTCAGAATAACCGACGTCTGGTCGCCGATACGGTCCAGCTGGTCCGCAACGTCCTGGTAAGTCGCCCCGAACGCGACGAGCTGCGTCTCGTCGTCCGATAGCGCAACCCAGGAGTTCAAAGGCGCGCCCGACAGGGCACAGACTCGGGCTTCGATTTGCGCATTTCGACTCATCGTATCCCCGCTATCTTAGATGGCTAACGGTACGGGAGACCAACATCCCAGTCAATATTACTTTTGGGTTCGTTCTAACTCGGTCATCGAGGCTCAGTTCCGTACATCCGCCATCGCCACCGCAACCTCGCCCTGCTGCTCGGCAGTCAGCGGCAAAAGCGGTATCCGTGGCACCCCGCCATAGTAGCCGTTCAGGTCGCATGCGTACTTGATGCCGGGCATGCCGAACTTCCCCGTCACCACCCGCGAGGCCTGGACGATTCGCTCCTGCTTCTCCCTGGCCACGGTCAGATCGTGGTCCTTCCACGCGGTGTATACCTCCTGGCAGGCCTGCGGCGCTGGCGCGGCAAAGGCGAGAATCGCTCCCGAAGCACCCGCCTCAAGCGCCAGAAGGAGCGATTCCGCCGACCCGGACAGCACCTGGAAGCCGACTTCTTTCTTGCGCATGGTCCTGACGACCGGCGGCGGGGCAATGGCCGGGCCGACCCCGCCCGTGAGCATTTCCGCCGAGACGAAGTTCGATTCCGTCTCCGCCAGCATCATGCGATTGGTGTAAGCGGTGAAGACAGGCGTGACGAAGACGCTGCGTTTCGGCGCGGAGCGAGTAGCAGCAATCAGCGCCGCCAGTCGTTTCAGCGAGCCGGAGGAATCCTTGATGGCGATGATGTTCGGATGTTGCGTCAACTCCGCGACCGCTTCCACCGGCAGCTCGCAGTGCGTGAATTTCGGGATGCTGTAAAGCACCACCGGCAGCGGCGACCGGTCCGCAAGCGCGCGATAGTAGGTCAGCAGCCCCCAGGCCCCACTCGTCAGCCCATAGTACGGCGCGTAGTAATGCGGAGTTCGCACCAGCACAGCATCGTATTGCTGCTCGGCCGCATATTCCACCAGGCGCAGGGTTTCGGCCAGGCTCTCCCGCCCAACCCCGGCGAGCAGCACCTTATCGGGCGCGGCAGCTTTAGCGGCGTGGCGCAGAACCTCGCGAGATTCCTCATCCCCCAGCATGATCGCTTCGCCCGTAGAACCGAGAACAACCAGGCCAGCCGCGGGCGTGCGGGAGTAACGCTCGACATTATGCTCGAGTTTGCGCAGGTAAAGCCGTCCATCGGGATAAAAAGGAGTCGTAATGGCGGGAAATACGCCTTCAAGCAGCATGTTTCGATTCTAGCCAGTAACCGCAAAACAGGTAACCGGAAACATCCACGAAAACTGCCGCGCCGCTCGCAAGGCGGGTTAGTCTCAAGGAAAGATGCGTTTCGGAGTTTCGGGTATGAAGTCGCCACCAGTCGAAACTTTCGGACCTAACGAGACTCGGGTTCTTTACCAGGCAGTATGGTTTTTCCTGAACCTGGGATTGAGTCTCGTGGTCTGGGGCCTGACCCTGCTGGGCATCACGTTGTTGCATCCGCAATACGTGCCCCCGCTGGTGACCCTCGTCGTCTCTTTCGCGGTGCCGCTTGTGGCCGGTTTTGTGGTCGTCAAGATTCACCCCAGCGAAAGCGCCACGCTCCCCTGGATGATGGGACTGATCTGGTGGATGGTGTGGGGGCTGCACGTGCTCGACATGCCTACCGGACCAATGGCCTGCTACCACTGCGGGCCGACGGAAAAGCTGTGGCTCACCTTCCTGAGCCTGAACGCGGACAGCGGCCTGCTCGATGGCCAGGGTAGGTTGATCGCAACCTGGCCCGCGGCAGCGATGATCGGCTATTCGCTCGGTGCGAAGCTCGGTTTGCGGAACGCGGATATCCCCTTCGAAAGCAGTTAGCCACCAGGGACAGGGGTGGTCGAGGCCTTCGCTGGTCCGGAGGCCCGTCGCGGAAATCCTTCGTGGTACTGCACCCTGGCTGGCTACTTATACAATTGACTGGCGCAGATAGCCAGGGAGAGTTGGGCGGAATTCATTCCCACCAACCAGGTTTTCGCCGGCTGAGGCTTCCCTCCGGAAGGGCCACGATCATAACTTTCGTAACCGGAGAATATAAATTCAGTCTGATCGAAAGCATCGCCCCTGTCGATAAAGCAAGCCGGCCAGCTCTGGGTCGGCCTGCGGACTTAGCGGGAAACGAAATCGGACGGGTGGAAACTTAGAGCTCTGCATGAGCGGAATGCGGTAATGGTAGACGGTGAAAGATCTCAGACATCCTCGAAGGGACATAGCAGCGCGGGCCCTCATCCGAGTGTCCGACGGTTCTCGAACCATCTTCCTCTCAGCGCTTCTCCTGGCGGTCGTTTGCAAAGGTTCGCTCGCAGAAGCAACGCCGGGTAAGCGGCTCGTGCGCGCAGAGGAGGCATCTGCCCCGTGGCCGACGCTGACAACGGCGCGTCAGGTTCACTCGTTGGTCAGCAGCGAAGCGGCGCGCGCTTATCCAGTGCACCTGCGGGGGACTGTCACTTACTTCGATCCCGCCACCGGCGACGGTAGCGGCGCATTGTTCGTATGCGACAGGACGGGTTGCATTTTCGTGAGGGTCTCTGGAAGATTGAGCGCTTCCCTGCCGGTCGGCACGCTGATCGATCTGCGCGGGGTGAGCAATCGCGGTGAGTTTGCCCCGATCGTCGCGCAGCCGGAAATCCGGGAAATCCGATACTCCGGTTTGCCCGCCTCCCCCCACCGGCCCAGCCTCGCACGCCTGAAATCCGGCGAAGAGGACGGTCAATGGGTCGAGGTCGAGGGCGTAGTCCATTCCATCGTCGAACAGGAGGCTCATGTCGACCTGCAGCTTGCCATGGTGGATGGGTCAATTACGGTCCACATCGTCCGGCAGCCGGATACGGACTATTCCGGGCTGGTCGACGCGGCGGTCCGGATCCGAGGCAATCCCGGACCACTATTCGACGTCACCCGCCGGCAGATGATCGGCGTTAATCTCCACTGTCCCGGGCGCGCAGCGATTCGAGTCCTGGAGCCGGCCCCGGCCGATCCGTTCTCTTTGCGCACCCTCGCCATCAATACGCTGCTGCAATGGGACGTGGCGCCGCTGTTGGCTCACCGTGTGCATGTGGCCGGACGCGCCACTCTCCAGTGGCCAGGCGCGTCGCTTTGCCTCACCGATGCAACGGGCGGAATCTGTGCCCAAACCGGCCAAGAGACCCAGCTCGTGAACGGCGAGCCCATTGACATGGTGGGCTTCGTTAGCGTGGAAGGCGGTGCGCCGGTGCTTACTGATGCGCTCTTCCGGCCAGCCGGCGCTTCCTCGCCAGAGCCGGTAACCCCCGCAGCCGTCACCGCCGAACAGCTTCTGCGCGGGGGCCACGAATCGCAATTGGTTCAGACGGAAGGGCAGCTCATCTCTCGCGACCTGGCCTCTTCCGACACGGTGCTTCTGCTTTCGTCAGGCAAATATATCTTCAAGGCCTTTCTCCCCCCCAATCTGGCCAGCCCGGAGACGCGACGATGGGAAAACGGCAGCATTCTTAGAATCACAGGAATCTGTTCGGTTCAGCTGGACGCCCAAAAAAGCGCGCTGGGACTGGGAACGGCGGTGCCGACTACCTTCCGGCTGCTGCTGCGGACGCCCGCGGACGTCGCCATCGTGAGAAGGGCGTCGTGGTGGACTCCTGTGCATGCCGTATTGTTGTTGGCATTCGCGCTGTGTATCACCCTGCTGGTGCTTGCGTGGGTGGTCAGGCTGAGAAAACGGATTCGTGAAAGCGAGGAGCGTTTTCGCCACCTCGCGAACCATGACGCACTCACCGGACTGGCCTCGCGGCTGGTGCTGGCCGACAGCCTCGCCACGGCGCTGGCAACAGCTCAACGCAATCACAGCGGGGTGGCTTTGCTGATGCTGGATCTGGATAAATTCAAGGAGATCAACGACACCCTCGGACATCAAGCCGGCGATGAGGTCCTCCGGGTGAGCGCGCGGCGAATCCAGAAAGCTGTGCGCAGCAGCGACACGATCGTGCGCGTCGGAGGAGACGAGTTCGTTGTGCTTCTGCCCGAACTCCACGACCTGCGGATAGCAGAGAGGATTGGAGCCGCCATCGTGGAGATGTTGTCGACGCCGATTCAGATCGGCGACCGCTGGGTCTCTGTCTCCGCCTCCGTAGGGATCAGCACGTCCTTCGACGGCGATGTGATTGCAGACGTCCTGTTGAGGCAGGCCGATGTCGCTCTATACCGCGCCAAGGAACTGGGCAAAGGCAGCTACCAGATCTTCAGAGCAGACAGCGACCCGCATCCCGTCGAGCCCCAAACCGCCGGAGGCGGGGCAGGATATAAGCCGCACGACTATTCGGCACGGACCGCGCCAGGCCGTTGATCTTCTCCCAGCCTCGCTGCTCACCCCAACCAGCAAAAATCGCTTCGGGCAGGATCAAAAAAAGGCTCGCGGAGTGAACCGCGAGCCAGGTAAGGTAGATGAACCCCGGGTGATCGGGCCGTCACGGCGCCGCACCCTCGGGTTTCTAAATCAGAAGCGTCTAGGCCGAGCGGCGCTCCCGCTGCTGGTCCTTAAAATTGTCGATCTTGTCGTTGGCGTTCTGTTTCGCGTTATCGATGTTGTGCGAGAGATTCTCGCGTGTCTCATTCGTTTTCTGATTGCGCTCGGCTTCGTGGGTCTTCCCGGCTTCATGGGCCGCGTCTTTCACATTGCCCCACGTTTCCTGAACCGCGCCTTTGGCCTGGTCGACCACGCCCTGGTTGGCGAGTCGATCGTTGCCGGTCATTTCACCGGCTCCCTGCTTCACTTTGCCAACAACCTGGTTAGCTTTGCCCTTCACCTGATCCGAATTCATAGAGGTCCCCTTTTTGGTGGTTGTGACGAACCCGCGTACTTTTGCTGAAGCACCGGTTCGCCGCGGTTCTTAAAGCACCGGCCTTCGCCCGCTGATCAGCTGAATGACGAGCACCACGAGCGCCAGCACAAGAAGAAGATGGATGTACCAGGCAACAACGTGGAATCCAATCAAGCCGACCAGCCAGGCGATCAACAGGATGATGAACAGTGTCCAAAGCATCCGGCGGAATCTCCCTTCTGGTTCCTGCGTGAGTTATCCAACGCTATGGATAGAGGCGGCGGCGGCGATTGGGGTTGCCGTTGGGATACAAATGATACGGAGGATTGTTCCAGCATGCGCATCGCCATCCAGGGAGAGCCGGGCTCCTTCAGTCACGAAGCGGCTCTGAAGGCGCGGCCTGAGGCAACCATTCTGCCGTGCGCGCTCTCCGCCGAGGTCTTCGCCGCTGTGTGCGATGGCGCGGTGGACGCGGCGGTGATCCCCATTGAGAACTCCCTCGCCGGTTCCGTACTGGAGCATTACGATCTGCTGCTCGCCCACGATGTCGCCGTCGAGAGTGAGTGGCTGCTGCGCATCCGGCATAACCTGATCGGCGTGCCCGGAACGTCGCTCCATCGGATTCGCCAGGCTTACTCGCACCCGGTGGCGCTGGCCCAGTGCCGCTGGTTTTTCGCCGACCATCCGGAGATTGAAGCAGTGGCGTACTACGATACAGCGGGCAGCGTGAAGCAGCTGATGGAATTGCGGGAGACGAGCGTAGCGGCCGTTGCCAGCGCGCAGGCGGCCAGCCACTACGGCGGCGAGATTCTGCTGGCGGGCATCGAGGACAATCCGGAGAACTACACGCGATTTTTTCTGATTCGGACACGGTCTCAGGTGTCGGCCGATCAGCATCCGGATAAGGTGAGCCTGGCGTTTGCGGTCGAAAATAGACCGGGGAGCCTCGTGGAGGCGCTGCAGGTCTTCGCCGGAATGGGGACGAATATTACCAGGCTGGAATCGCGGCCCGTGCCCGGACGGCCGTGGGAATACGTTTTCTACGCCGATTACCAGCTCGCCGAGCCGGGGACGGCTGATGTGGTCCTGAAAATGCTCCCTAAGCATTGCTCCATGGTGCGGGAGCTAGGCCGTTACCGGGCGGCGAAAGCAGTCTGAAAGGCGGCCTAAAATCGGCGCGAAGGCTCGAAACGGGCAGCATTCAAGGGAGTTCAGCTCACCGGAAACCTTGCTCCGCCGATAAGAAGTGCGGGGAGATGTTTCCCGAATTCGAATCTGTTTTCCCGCCCCTCGATGCGCAAATAAAAGAACAGGAGAACTTTAGCGGATTCGGGAGAGGGCAAGGCGAGGTCTGAAGAGGCCGAGGGGTACACAGGATGTAACTTTTTCAAATCTGCTGAATCCAATGGTTAATTATTTGATATAAGGACACTCATGGCTAGCGATTTTATTAGCGTTATTCAGCCTGGCGATCCCAGGCAGCGCGAGGGCGGCAACGACAAAGTCCTGCCCGTCCTCCCCGTCCGCGATACGGTTCTGTTTCCCCACGCGGTCCTGCCCCTCACCGTCGGGCGCGAAAGCTCGATCCAGTTGATCAATTCTCTGGGCGAGGAAAAGAGCATCGTAGTGGTCGCGCAGCGCGACGCCCGGGTGGACTCCCCTCAGCCCCAGGATTTACACGCATATGGCACCCTGGCGACCGTCCATAAAGTTGTCAAGATGCCGAACCAGAGCCTCTTTGTCTTCACCGAAGGCACGGAGCGGGTTCGCTTAGGCGAGTTCTCCCGGATCGAGCCTTTCATGGTCGCTTCGGTGGATACCGTGGCGGAAATACCAGCGCCGAAGAATCCCGCGCTCGAGGCGATACAGCGCAACATCGTCACGCAGTTCCAGCAGATCGTGACCGCCTCGCCCACCCTTTCCGACGAACTGCAGACCATCGCCATGAATATCGACGAGCCAGGCAGGCTTGTTGATTTCATCGCGTCTTCCCTGCCCTTTCTGGCGACGACCGATAAGCAGGAACTTCTCGAAACTCCCGACGTCGCAATCCGTCTGGAGCGCATCAATAAGCACCTCGCGAAAGAACTCGAAGTCCAGCAGCTGCGCAACAAAATTCAGTCCGAAGTCCAGGATCAGGTCCAGCAGTCGCAGCGCGACTACTATCTGCGCGAGCAGATGAAGGCCATCCAGAAGGAACTCGGCGAAATGGACGAGGGCCAGAAGGATATCGAGGAGCTGCGCCAGAAAATCGAAGGCGCCGGCATGCCCGAGGAGACAAAAAAAGAGGCCCTCAAAGAGCTCAACCGCCTCTCCCGCATGTCTCCCATGGCCGCCGACTATTCGTTGACGCGCAACTACATCGAATGGCTCGCCGTCCTGCCGTGGGCCAAATCTTCAGGCACAACCGTCGACATTTCCAAGGCCCGCGAGATTCTCGACGAGGACCATTACGACCTCAAAAAAGTAAAGGACCGCATCCTCGACTACCTCTCCGTCCGCCGCCTGAAGGCAGACATGAAGGGTCCCATCCTCTGCTTCGTCGGCCCTCCGGGCGTCGGCAAGACCTCGCTCGGCCGCAGCGTCGCGCGCGCCCTCAACCGGGAATTCCGCCGCATCTCCCTCGGCGGCATGCACGACGAAGCCGAGCTGCGCGGCCATCGCCGGACCTACATCGGCGCCCTCCCCGGCCAGATCATCCAGAACCTGCGCCGCGCGGGCGCCAACGACCCCGTCTTCATGCTCGATGAAGTCGACAAGCTGGGCCGCGATTTCCGCGGCGACCCGGCTTCCGCTCTGCTCGAAATTCTCGACCCCGAGCAGAACAACACCTTCCGCGATAACTACCTCGACCAGTCCTTCGACCTGTCGAAGGTGCTCTTCATCTGCACCGCGAACGTCCTTGACACCGTTCCCGAGCCGCTGCGCGATCGCATGGAGATCATCGAGCTCCAGGGGTACACCGAAGAAGAGAAGAAGCACATCGCCTTCCGCTACCTGATCCCGCGACAAATCAAGGAAAACGGCATTCAGCCGGACAACATCGAATTTCCCGAGGAGTCCATCGGCTACATCGTCCGCCACTACACCCGCGAAGCCGGCGTTCGCAAGCTCGAGCAGCAGATCGGCACGCTCTGCCGCAAGCAGGCCCGGCGCATCGCCGAAGGCCACACCGACAAGCTCGTCATCACCCGCGAGGTCATTCAGGAATTCCTCGGCGGCATCAAGGTGCGTGTCGATACCGAAATTGCTGAGCGGACCAAACGCGCGGGCGTGGCCGTCGGCCTCGCCTGGACACCCGCCGGCGGCGACATCCTCTTCATCGAAGCCAATCGGATGAAAGGCAAGGGCGGCTTCACCATGACCGGCCAGCTCGGCGAGGTCATGCAGGAATCCATGCAGGCCGCGCTTACCTGGGTGCGCTCCAATGCCCCTGCGCTGGGCCTTGAAGAGGACCTGCTCAAGGACACCGACCTGCACATTCACGTACCGGCGGGCGCCATCCCCAAGGATGGCCCTTCGGCCGGCGTGACCATGGCCACGGCCCTGGTCTCCCTACTAACCGACACGCCCGTGCATCCGCTGACCGCGATGACCGGCGAGATCACCCTCAGCGGCAATGTGCTGCCGGTGGGCGGCATTAAGGAGAAATTCCTGGCCGCGAAACGGGCGGGCGTGAAAACCGTCGTTCTGCCTAACGAAAATCGGCTTAACGTCGAAGAGGATTTGATGCCGGAGCAGATCGAGGGCGTCGAGATCCACTACGCCAGCCGCATTGAGGACGTTCTCGCCGTGGCGCTGCCCCGCTCACGGGCCGAGGAGCGCCACGACGAGCAGGTGCGCGAAGAGGTGCTGCAGCACACGGCGTGAAGGCAGGGTATAGGGAATAGCCGGTAGCGAATAGGGGGCGCGGGGGATAATTCCCGCGCCTTTCTTGTTGTATACCGCTGTGGCACCCGTGCTCCGTTTGTGGGAGTGGCGGCGCTTGCGTCCGGTGCTAGATTGCAGTCGGAAAGAACCAGGAGGAGCACGTGTCCCTGCGCGATTTTCTGACGAAGCAACTCATCGACGTCATCCAGTGGAACGAAACCGAAGATGCGATTCTTGCCTGGCGGTATCCCATGGAAGATATGGAGATCCAGAATGGCGGCCAGCTGACGGTGCGCGAATCCCAACTGGCGGCCTTTGTGAATGAAGGCAGGATCGCCGACGTGTTCGGCCCGGGCCTGCATACGCTCAACACCCGGAATCTTCCGCTCCTCACCGATCTGATGAACTGGGACAAGGGCTTCGAGTCGCCGTTCAAGTCGGATGTGTACTTCTTCTCAACCCGCTTGCAAATCGCCCAGAAATGGGGCACGGCCACTCCGATTACGATTCGCGAGAAGGAATTCGGCGCGGTGCGGCTGCGCGGCTACGGAATCTACTCGTATCGCATCAAGGATCCGCGCAAATTCTTCACCGAGGTCAGCGGAACGCGCGAGACATACTACGTCTCCGACCTCGAGGGGCAGCTGCGCGAGACGATCGTAGCGCGCATGACGGACGTCTTTGCCTCAAGCGACGTGCCCTTCCTCGATATGGCAAAAAATCAGGCGATGCTCGCGGCAAAAATTGCTGAAGTTGCGCAGTCTTCGTTTGCCGCTCTTGGCCTCGAACTGAATCAGTTCACCGTGGAGAACATCTCTCTTCCCGACGAGTTAACGAAGGTGATGGATCAGCGCATTGGCGTGCAGATGGCTGGAAACCTCGGCAGCTACACGCAGTTTGAAACGGCCCAGGCACTGGGTGTCGCCGCCGCGAATCCTGGCGGCGCGGCGGGCGCTGGAGTGGGCATCGGCGCGGGCGTGGCCATGGGGCAAGCCATGATGGGCGCCATGAGCGCGCCTGCTGCCGGGGCAACCGGCGCTGCGGCCGCTGAGAAGTTCTGTACCTCCTGCGGCAAGCCAATGGCGCGCGCGGCGAAGTTCTGCCCCAACTGCGGTGTGCAGCAATGACCGGCAATGTGAAGTGAGACGGGGCGCCTAATGAACTGTCCATCATGCGGCGCGCCAATGCGCCTTGAGTCCGCCGGGGAGAGCCTCACCTGCGAGTATTGCGGGAGCCTCGTCTTTCCCGAGAAAAATGACGACGGCGTGCGCGTGCTCGGTCCGCCGACGGACGAGATGTGTCCGATATGCGCCCTCGGCCTGGTCGACGCTTCTTTTTCTGGTGTGCGCATTCGCTACTGCACGCGCTGCCGCGGCATGCTGATCAAGATGGATGTGTTTGCCGATCTGGTCCAGACGCTCAGGAGCGGGCACGATGGCGGAGTAGCTCCGCAGGCTCCGGACCGTAGGGAGCTCAATCGAAGGCTGACCTGCCCGCACTGCCGCCAGCCGATGGAGACCCACTTCTATGCCGGACCCGGCAACGTGATTCTGTCGGACTGCGAACGCTGCTCGCTGGACTGGCTCGATCACGGCAAGCTGCAGCGTATCGCGCACGCTCCGGATGCCCTGGGCGAAGAGTCGTAAGTTCAGAGGCGCGGACGGCTGGATTCGACTTTGGGGACCCATTCGACACGCACCAGCCTTCACCCGGCGCAAGCTCAGCACCGTGGGGTCCCCACTTCCCTTCCCATCAGTGCTTCTCGTACATCTCCATCACATCCTTGCGCAACGCAACGCGACTGGCTTCGCGCGTATAAAACATATGGCCGCCAGGAAATTCGTGCACGGAGACGCGCCCCTGGTCGCCCATCAGCGGCATCTGGTTGACGGTCAGGATAGACCCCATGAAAGGGCAGGAAAGATCGTTCCATCCATGAACGATCATCACCCGCAGTTTGGGATCGGCGGCGACCGCCTGGCGCAGCTGCGTGGCTGAGCCGGTGCGCAGCTCCTGATCGCGGTTCCAGTGCTCGGCTACGTCGTAGGAGAGCGCGTTGTAGCGGGCCTCCACCTTCCAGCCCACAACGCGCGTGTCAAAGTCGACCATAGCGGTGGTGGTGGGCGCGATGAGCGTGGCCAGCAGTGGATCATTGGCCCGCTGTTCTGGCGCATACGGGAACGGATCGAACATGGTCACGTTCGAGTCGTAGACCGAGCCGATCTTCCCCTGTTCGCGATGGACCTCGCGCAGATACGCGCCCGTCTCAAGCCGTCCACCGGACTCCTTGACGAAAGTCGGATCGAGGCCGGTCATGTCGGTGACCTTCTTGATCATGGCATCGGTCGCGGCTCGGTCGGAGTTACCTTTGATGAGCGTGGTCGCATATTCGCCGAGCGTGTAGTCGATGACCGGCTTCATCGCCTCAGGCGTCAGCTGGCCTTTGCGCTCGAGGGTGGCGGCGGTAATCGACGGCAGGGTGACGAGCCAGGGAAGCGGCGAGAGATCGCCGTTCTGCTCGATGGTGGGGTTCAGATACGGCGACACCAGAACGACGCCGTTCATAGCAACGCCAAGCTGCGACTGCAGAAAGTAAGTAATGCGGGGTCCGCGGAATCCGCCGTAGCTTTCGCCCACGAGGTACTTGCGCGATTCAAGGCGATCATTCTTCACAAGCCAGTCGTAAACAGCGCGCGAGAGATATTCGATGTCGGGCTCGGTCGTCCAGAAGAGCTTGCGGGTCTGGTCCGCGTCGACCAGGGAGCGGCTGAAGCCGGTGCCGATCGGATCGATGAAGACGAGGTCGGTGAAGTCGAGCCAGGTGCCTGCGTTATCGACGAGCGTTGGCGGGTCCGACGGGCTGTCGCCTTCGTTGCCGGCGTTCAGGTGCTTGGGTCCAATGGCGCCGAAGTTGAGGTAGACAGAAGCAGCACCCGGTCCACCATTGAAGGCGAAGGTGACGGGGCGATTGGGCCCGTCGACGGTGTAGGCGGTGTAGACGATCTGGCCGGCTGCCTTCCCTTCCGCATCGCGTGCGATAAGGGTGCCCACCGTGACGGTATAGGCAAGCTTCTTGCCGTCGAGCGTGATGCTCTGTTGCGTATGAGCGTCAGGCGGCAGCGGAGGCAGCGGATGTGCGTCGGCGACCTTGTCGGTAGCCCTGTCGGCTGCCGGTTTGGCGGCCGGCGGCGCTGCTGCATGGGGCGGCGGCGCATCGGTGTCCGACTGCGCAGTTGCAAAAAGGCAGGGCAGCGTAACAACGCACACGAACGCGAAGAATGGGGCAACGCGCTTCAAAGCGCGGGCGAGCGATGAAAATTTCATGATGAATACGATATATCGGATTGGCGGCGCGAAGGGACTAACCGAATAGATTTTCTGCGCAGCGGCCGGCAATCAGCGCTGGGCGCGTTGGGTGGTCAGCTTGTCGAGCTCGCGATAAATCTGTTCGTTGCGCAGAATCGCCTGGACGTATTCCCGCGTCTCAGTGAACGGGATCGACTCCACAAATTCGTCGATCCCGTGGTAATTGCCGATGCTCTGCCAGTCCACCACGCGGTCGTCTCCCGCGTTATACGCGGCGAAAGCATACTCGGCCTGGCCGCCAAATTTTTCCAGCGTCTGCTTCAGATAAAGAGTCCCGAGTCGAATATTCGTCGAGGGATTCAGAAGTTCCGTGGTCTGGAAATGCCGGATGCCCTCTTCTCGCGCGAGCGAACGGCCCACCGAGGGCAGCAGCTGCATCAGCCCGTAGGCGCTCTTGTTGGAGATGGCGGCAGGGTTGAACTCCGTCTCCTGACGAATGAGCGACGCCACCATATACGGATCCAGCCCGTTGCGCTCGGCGTCTGCCTTAATGTCCGTCCAGTAATTTTGCGGAAAGAGGATGCGCCAGTAGGCGACGGGAATGGCTTCAATGGGCGCCGACGTGTAGAACGGAATAGCGTGCTTCAGCAGGCGCATCGCCCGCCACGACTCCCCGTAAGACGCGTAGATTTCGGCTTCCGCAAACGCGCCCCACTGATCGCTTCCGTCGGAGGCGCGTATCTCCGGCGCAATGTATTCGTTGAGTCCCGCATTAGCCAGCAGGCGCGCCTTCACGACGTGCGGATCGTCTTCAGGAACATCGTCGGTCAGCTCGGGGATAGGCATCGGATGCAGCGCGTCGAGGTCGGCGATCGAGTCCGGTGTGACGGAGCCTAATTGCAGGAGCCGGTCCTGTGCCAGCATCGCGTAGTAGTAGTGCGGGTAGACCCGCAGGATGGTGCGGTAATAAGCGGCCGCCGCTGAGGGCTTGTGTTCCTGATCCTCGTAAATCCGCGCCCGCCAGTAGAGGGCGTCGGGGATTTCCTTCCCCCCGGCGTAGACATGAATCTGCTCGTCGAAAAGGCGCGCCGCCTCCGGATATTGGCCCAGCCGGTAGTTCAGCCATCCTGCACGCCAGTGGGCACTGGGCGCGTATTTGTGCGTCGGAAAGCGCCTGGCGAGCTCGCCATAATAAGTAATGGCGTGTGGATAGTCCTTGAGCAGCAGATACATGTTGCCGCTCGAATAAAGAGCCTCGGCCAGCCACGAACTATCCGGGAAGCGCGTCTCCATCTGGGTAACGATGGATTGCTGCGTCGTATTGTCGCCCTTGTCTCGGGCCAGCTCCATCAGCAGATACATGCGCCGAGCGCCAGCCTCGTCATTGGTGTCCGCCAGGGCATTCAGCTGGCTCTGCGACAGACGATGCAGTTTCCAGTCGCATTCGGCGGCCGCGGCGAGAAGAGCATTGCGGCTGGCTTCGTCGACGTTGGCCTGGCTGGCCAGAGAGCGGTACTCGTCTTCCGCGTCGGCGAAGTGACCGGCGTTGTAAAGGGCATCGGCGTGTGCACGGCGCTTCTCCGGGGGCAGCGTTGCGAGGGCCCCGTTCGTGGCAAGCTGGCTGCGCGCCACGCCGGCTTCGATGCTGAGCGGGTAGTCCAGGTAGACGTGCTCAAAGAGTTGCTGTGCCTCGTCGTTATGCTCCGCCATCGCCTCAGCCTTGGCAAGGGCGAGCTGGAAGTCGGCTCGACCGGCAATCGGCTCCTGGCGGTGCGGGTTCAGCGTGCTGAGCGCCGCCTGCGCGTCGCCCTCCTGCACCAGAAGGTTCGCCCGCAGAATCGGTACGCTGTTCACAAAGATGCTGTCGGGGTACTTCATCACATAGTCGTTGAGAACCAGCTCGGCCTGGGGCAGCTGATTGCTCTGCAGAAACGCCTGGGCGGTGAGATAGTCGGAGTAGTCGGCGAGGGCGCCATCAGGTTGAGCTTTGGTGGCGTCGGCTAGGTGCGCGGAACGGAGGGCGCTCACAGCCTCAGGAAATTTGCGCTCGAGCAGGTAGGCATGGCCCAAAGCCAGGAATGCCGCGGCGGCCGCTTCTCCGGTGTGGCTGTGCGCGTAGCTGGAAACGCCCGCATAGGCGGCAGGCGTGGGAGTCTGGGCAAGCTGCTGGGCCATCGGGCGCAATTGCGATGAGGCCACAAATGCGCGCTGAAGACGGCGGCTCCGGGCCAGCTCGTGCGCGGTCAGCGGACGGCGGCGGCGGCGGTGGGCGACGGCCCGCGTATGGGCAGTGTGCGCGGCTGAGGAGCTCCGGTGAGCATCGATGGCAGAAACCCTGTGCGATGCATGGGCGTTGCTGGCCGAAGCCGCATGGTGCGCCGCCGCCGCGGATCGAGTGGCCGCCGGCTGCCGGGATGATGGGGCAGGAGCAGGATCGGTCTGGGCGCGCACCGGATAGATTCCGGACCCCAGAATCCCTGCGACGATCAGCGAAGTCAACGTTATGAACAACCGTTTCATTCCGCCGCTGCTTTGAACCGACAACATCATCCCCTCTGGTTAACTGAGTATGACGCAATGAAAGGCGTTCCGGGTAGGAAAAGCATGGGGTCTGGAAAAAGGTTCTTACTTGAGTACCGCTGTTTCCAGGGATTTTGCTGTTCTCTCCTTCCCAGGCTGTCTGGAAGAGGACAGGCTGTCTGGGAGAGCCAGCTTGATCATCGCCGCTGTCGGGCCCGTGCCAGACCCGGGTAGGCCTGCATTTCACTCGCGCCCTGGCTCGTGAGGTCCGCATTTTCAGCATTGTTGAAGACGGCGATGGGGCGCCAGTCGGCGGACCTCATCGGTTCGTCTCCTGTTACTCGGCGGTACTTCGCACCAAACTGCGGATTCAACGTGCTGTTGCTCAGGATGCGGCCCGCGAAGCGAGCACTGCGAGTCAATGGGCCACGCAGATGGGATTCAGTTATCAGCCGTAGATGGCAAAGGTGTGTGGGGCGGGATAGGCCGACTCGGATTGGCGTTTGGCGTTCTTTGCAGCGTACATTGCGGCATCGGCGGCTTTCAGGAGGCTGTCTTTTGTGACCCCATCGAGTGGATAAAGGGCCACGCCAAAGCTGGCGGAAGTGTGGAGAATATGGGATTCGAGGGCGAAGGGCTCGAGGAAACAGCGTTCGAGCCGCCGCGCGATCTCCTCGACTTCTGCGCGAGTGCGGACCATGGGGAGGAGAACGGCAAACTCATCGCCGCCGAGCCGAGCGAGGATATCGAGAGGACGGAGCTGGCTGCGCATACGGCTGGCGACGGTCTGGAGATAGAGGTCTCCGAGGTGATGGCCGTAGCTGTCGTTGATTTCCTTAAAGCGATCGAGGTCGATGTAGATGAGGCCGAAGGGGTCGGCGGAGTGGGCAGCGCGTTCGATTTCCCTGTCGAGCTGGTTCTCAAGGGAGAAGCGGTTATGAATATCGGTGAGGAGGTCGAATTCGGAGCGATGCCGGAGATCGGAATAGAGGCGGCGGGTTTCGATAGCGATAGCCGCCAGCTTGGCGGCCAGGCCAGAGCCTCAGGTTCCGCAGGGCGGGGTTTGAAGGAAGGGTCGAATGCGGCAAAGACCGCGCCGAGGGGAGGACCATGGCGGGCGGGAATTTCCTGGCGCAGGATTCTCACGGATGAAGGATCCTGGCGTGCGGTTCCCGGGAGGGTTCCGTCGGCGGTCTGGAACCAGCAAGGCACGCCCGCAAGGCGGGAGGAGGCGAGAGCGACGATCTGCTCCATCACTTCGGAAAGAGGACGAACCCCGTTAATTTCTTCAAGAATGCGACTGCGGCTGCGTTCGATGGCGGCCCAGGACGCGGTTTCGCGGCGCAATCTGCGGTCGACCGACCATCCTTTGGCGCCGACGGCGAGAACGACAATGAACAGCAAGCCCACGGCAACCACGAGATTGCGAACGTTGAGAGGAGAAGGGCGGGCGACGACCGCTATATCCCCAGGAGTGCGCATGAGGACATCGAACGGAACTTCGCCCGCGTAATGACCGGAGTTCTGAAGCGTGCAGATACCGGTGACCGTAACGGTGGCGCCGAGGGGAACCGGGTGGAAGGGCAGGGGCCAGAGGTCAGCGGCGTGCGGATGACGATAGACGGCGGAAAAGGTCTGCCCCCCGGATTCGAGCACATACTGATCCTGGCCGCCTTCGCGGACTTCGCTGACGACCTTCCCTGAAACGGACACCAGGTCGTAAGCATTGAGGCTGGAGGAAAGATCACGTGCGGCGACGGGTTTGGGTGGAACCTGGGCATCAACCTGCAAGGGGTGGATCTCTCCGGAAGCAAGGGTCAGGAAGCCGTTATTGACATCGGGGAGGCCGGTCACATCGGCCTGGCTGCCAATGCGCAGCGGAGATTCCCAGGAGGACGTCACCCAGAGGCTGCGGGGGCCGTCCTGAAGAACAAGGGCTGAACCGGGCTGATAGTAGGTGATCGTTCCGCGAACGCGCACTCTCTTACTGGAATTGTCGACATGGTAGGCGTCGAGGATGGAGTCCATGGGAACGAGGGGCAGAGTCCAGGGATCATGGGGGGCCGGACGCAGGACTTTTACATCCTTCAGGGAGACGACGGAGAGATCGATCCCGGTCATTTGCAGCTTGGCGTCGAGGGTTGCGGAGGCTACACCGGTAACATCGACCTGGGAATCCAGCAGGCCATCGAGGACTTTCGGGTCGGCGCTGTTGATGTAGACGTTAATGACGCCGCCGTTAGCGAGCAGGCGCATGTGGGTGGTGTACTGGTGGGCACTGATGGCGAGATCGGCCGACTGGACTCGTCCGGAGACCGTTACCCGGACGCAATCGAAGCGTGAATGGACGAGATCGTCGAACGAGGCGCTGGCTGGAAGCGGCTGACCGATGAAGCGAATCGCCTCAACCGAAGTGGCGACAACCATCGGACGGAAACTGTCCTGGACGACACCATGGATGAGGACGCGCTGGCCCGGGAAGACGATGAATTCGGGTTTGGCCCACACGAAAGTGGCCTGACCCGCGTCCTGAACGAAGAGAGTGTTCTCGCCTTGTCGGCGGTAGGTAACGGTGGCCTCGAAAGCGACGAGGGGCTGCGTGGAGGCCTCCGCATGCGTGAGAGCATGAATCTGGCGCAGGGTGGTGAGAGGCGGCGGACTGGCTGCCGCGCAGTTCCGCGAACCTGAGAGGGCAAGAGAAATCAGCAGGATTGCGCAGGCGGCTGTGGGCTTCTTCATCCGGTGAATCCCATCCTGGAAGTTGGGCGCAAAGCGTCTCCCAAGGTTTGTATCGGATGGAATGGTCAAAAGAAGAGGGCACGGCGGCAAAACTGGGCATCGCCGGTCACCCGGGCCATTAAAGCGCGGGCGCACCTGGAAACCCGACTTCGCGCCACTCAGATCGGGAGATAGCCGATGGGACGGTGGTTAGTCGCCCTGGTATTTCACGCTGCAGCCGTAGGGGCGAGTGTAGGAGACGGCCACTTGCTGGCCGGACATGGCTTCGCTGAGTGCTGACGAGACGTAGTTCTTTGAGTTAGGGATGTCGGAGGGGTCGGGGGTCGGGTGGTCGTCGATGGCTCCGGCGTAGATGAGCTTGCCGGACGGATCGACGACGTACATGTCCGGTGTGGTGCGCGCATCGTATTCGTGGCCGAGCGCGCCGGTGGGGTCAAGCAGAGCAGCGGTGGGCGAGGCATGAACCTTCTGGATATAGGCGTTCTCGTCGGAGGCAGTCATGTATCCCTGCGCGCCCGGCGATGAGGAGAGAATAGTGAGCCAGACTACCCCTTTAGCGGTCCATTCTTTCTGGAGGTGCTGCATGTTGCCGCTGTTGTAATGCTTGCGGGTGTAGGGGCAACCGTTGTTGGTCCATTCGAGGACGACGTATTTGCCGCGGTATTCGGAGAGCTTGTGGGTCTGGCCGTTGGTGTCGGTTCCGGTGAAGTCAGGGGCGGGATCACCGACGCGGACAGCCCCGGCGGAGAGGCTGATGGCGGCGAGGCAGAGGATGGCGGTTTTGCTCAGGGATGGGAGATGGCGCATGGGGACACCCTCCTGGACTTAAGGCAAAAGATCACCACAGAGAACCCAGAGAGCACAGAGTGCCCTGCTGATTGAAGGTTGGACGCGGTGGGTTGACGGAACGTCGCAGGGATCTGTGTAAAAAATGGGCGCGGCGAAAAGTGGTCGGCGTCAGTGTTTCGCTTCGAGGTATTTATCGAAGGGAATCTCGAAGAAGAAGAGCTCGTCGCCGCTGGAGTTGCGCAACTCGCGGAGGGTGAGCTTTGCGCCGCGGAGGGGTGTGTCGCCGAGGCCATCCATGTCATAGAAGAGGAAGCCGGCGCGCGTGGTGTGCGGCTCGACAGCCAGGGCTGCGTATTCAAAGTGGTCGAAGTCGGCCTCGATCTTATCGTCGGATGCGCTGCCTTTGGTGTGGACCTTGATGGGTCCAATGGGGATGTCGCGGCCGCGACTGTCTTTGGGCCTTACGCGGCGCTCTACGTCTTCGGGTTCGGCGGCGGGCACTTTGTCGCCCGATGCGCTGATGAAGAAGATGCGCGCGTCGCTGAGCGATACGGGATGGTCGCCGGTGTTCGTGACGATGATGCGGATCGGCATGAAACGATACTTCAGATAATCGACCTGAAAAATTTTGCATTTCTCCGCGGTTTCAAACGGCTCAGCGGCGATGGCGACCTGGTCTTTCGGGTGGAAATCGACGGCGGGGTAAGTGGTGGCGTCTTTCGCCGGAGGCGGATCGGTTTCCACAAGGGAAACGCCGGCGGTGGCGATCAGAAGAAAGCCGATGGGAATGGCGAATAACCGGAGGCCTCGCAGAAGAGCGCGACGCGAGCTTGGGCGCATGGTCACCATTATCATCTTGCCTTATGACCCGAGGAAGGCGAGATTGGTAAGCGGATGCTGATCGCATACAGCTTCGCACTGGTGCTGGTGCTGGTGCTGGGGGCTCCATGGTGGCTGTTGCGCATGGCCACGAGCGGGAAGTATCGCGAAGGTTTGACGGAACGGCTGGGTGTTGTGCCGCGGCGCGTTCGCGACGGGATTGCCGGGAAGAGTGTGGTGTGGGTTCATGCTGTCTCCGTCGGTGAGGTGCTGGCGGCGAGCCGATTGATCGATGAGCTGGAGCAGAGGTTGGCTGGACGCTTCCCGGAGGCCGTCTGGCGGGTGGTGATTTCGACGACGACAAAGACCGGGCAACGGCTTGCGCGGGAAAAGTTCGGGGCGAAGCGCGTTTTTTATTTCCCGCTGGATTTTCGTTGGGCGGTGCGAGCCTGGCTCCGGGCGCTGCGGCCAAAACTGGTGGTGCTTGCCGAAACGGAGTTCTGGCCGCGCATGCTCATGGAGTGCCGGCGGGCCGGGGTTCCGGTGGCGGTAGTCAACGCGCGGATTTCCGATCGCTCGTGGCCTCGGTATCGGCGGCTGGCGTGGTTATGGCGGCCTTTGCTGGACGGACTGGCAGTGGTTCTGGCGCAGACCGACCTGGATGCGGAGCGGTTGGTGGCGCTGGGTGCGGCGAATGTACGCGTGGCAGGCAATTTGAAGTACGATGTCCGGGCGGTTCTCACTGCGCCGGTAACAGAATTGCTCAAAGACCACTTGCCGGGCGGTGCACGCGTGCTCGTATGCGGGTCCACCCTGGCGGGTGAAGAGGAGTTGCTGTTGGGTGCTCTTCCCCCTGGGGTGGTGATGGTGCTGGCGCCGCGGCATCCAGAGCGGTTTGGCGAGGTGGCGGAGATGTTGCGGCGGCGCGGCGTGGCCTGGGCGCGGCGATCGGAATGGATCGCAGATCCGACGAGGATTGCGCCGGGTAGCGTGTTTTTGCTGGATTCGATAGGGGAGCTGGCTTCGGTGTATTCACTGGCGGCGGCGGCATTTGTAGGAGGGAGCCTGGTTGGCGCGGGCGGGCATAATCCGCTGGAGGCTGCCCAGTTTGGAGTGCCGGTAGTCATGGGACCGAGCTACGAAAATTTTCGCGGGATCGTGGAGGAGCTGCGGGTGCACAATGCGATTCGGATCGTGCAGCGGGCACGGTTACAGGACGGGCTGGCATGGATGCTGGCCGGCACAGATGAATCGCGGGCTTTGGGCGCGCGGGGGCGCGATGTTTTCGAACGCGAGGCGGGAGCGACGGAGCGGGCTCTCGAGGCATTGATCGCGGTGCTGGAGGCTCGCTCTGCGGCAAGTGTGGGCACGGGGGCGCGAGCGTGAGGGGCGCGCTGTTGCCGCTGTTTCCTCTCTATGCCGCGGGAATAGGTGCGAAGAATCTGGCCTATGAGCGCGGGTGGGCGCGACAGAAGCGGCTGCGAGGGCCAGTCGTCAGCATCGGCAATTTGTCGGTGGGCGGGTCTGGGAAGACGCCGCTGACGATTCGAGTGGCGCAATTGCTGCGGGAGCGCGGGATTGCTGTGGATGTGCTTTCGCGGGGGTACGGGAGGCAATCAAAAGCGATTGAGCAGGTGCAGCTGGAGGGATCGGCGGAGGAATTCGGGGATGAGCCGCTGCTGATTGCGCGGGCGGCGGAGGTTCCGGTGTTTGTCGGCGCCGGTCGATACCGCGCCGGCTTGGTGGCCGAAGCTGCCGCAGGAGCACCGATGCTTCATCTGCTTGATGATGGATTCCAGCATCGGCAACTGGCGCGCGATGTGGACATAGTGGTCCTGCACCGGAGCGACTTTCGCGAGCGGCTGCTGCCGGCGGGGCGGCTGCGGGAGGGGTTCAAGTCGCTGTCACGCGCACAAATAATTGCCATGCGCGCGGAGGATCGGGAACTCGAAGGCGAGTTGCGCAGACGGGGCTGTGTGCAGCCGATCTGGTGGATGGAACGCCGGATGGACGTTCCCGTGGCTGGGCGAGTAGTGGCATTCTGTGCGATTGCGCGCGAGGATGAATTCTTCTCGGGGTTGCGTTCTCAGGGCGTTAACGTCGTGGGGATGCGTGCGTGGCGCGATCATCACCGCTACACAGAGGGCGACATTGCTGAGCTGATCGAGCTGCGGCGGCGGCATGATGCGGAGGCGTTTCTGACCACGGAAAAGGATTGGGTGCGGCTGCGGCCGGAGCAGTTGCGGAAGCTTGAAAATGCTGTGCCGGTCCGCACGGCCAGGCTGGTGGTGAGGCTGCTCGATGAGGCGACGGCGATAGACCAGCTTTGCGCGTTACTTCCGGTCGCCCGGCGAACGCAATTGGGGAAGGAACAGCGGACGCCGCCGGAAAACACCGTGAGAAAATAGGGGTTTGCCTGAGACCTCTCGGTATCTTCGCCTGCTGGTCGTGCGCCTTGGGGCGATGGGCGACATTCTGCATTCGATGCCGGCGGTGACGGCGCTGCGCCAGGCTCATCCGGAATGGATGATCGGCTGGGCAATCGAGCCGCAGTGGCGGGGATTGTTCAGCGCGAGCCGGGCCGAGCCGTGGACCACGGAGCTGCCGCTGGTGGATCGGCTGCACCTGGTGCCGGCAAAGGCGTGGGCCAGGTCGCCACTGAAACTCGAGACCCTGCGGGACATTCGCCGCGTGCGCAGCGAGCTGCGGGCGCTCGAATATGACGTCACCGTCGATTTCCAGGGAGCTGTGCGCTCGGCGATGGTGGCGCGGTGGTCAAGGGCCCGGAGAGTGATTGGCGAAGAGCGGCCGCGCGAATTCGCCGCCAAATGGTTGTTCGATGAAAAGGTCGCAACCCATGGCGTTCACGTGATCGAACAGTCGATGGAAGTGGCGGGCGCGATTTGCGGGGAGAAGCTGGCGATGACAATGCCGCTTCTGCCGCGCGATCCTGTTGCCGACGTAAATGCGGCGGAGATGACACATCCGTATGTGCTGATCAGTCCGGGCGCAGGCTGGGGGGCCAAGCGATGGCCGGCGGAACGCTACGGCGCGGTGGCGCGCAGACTGGCAGAGGCGGGGTATGGAGTGGTGATCAACAGCGGACCGGATGAAGGACACCTTGCTCGGGAGATAGTGGCATCGAGCGGCGGGGTGGCGCGGATGATTTCGCCTGAATTGCCGGAGCTCATTGCCGTGTCGCGCCGGGCAGCGCTGGCGATTGCCGGAGACACCGGCCCCCTGCATCTGGCTTGTGCGCTGGGCAAGCCGGTAGTGGGCATCTACGGGCCGACGGATCCGGCTCGCAATGGGCCATTTCATTGTGCGAGCCGGGTGCTCCGGCATCCGGAAAGCGTGCGCGATCATGCGCGGCGCAGCGAGCCGGAGGCGGGACTGCTGACCATCACGCCGGAAGCGGTGACCGAGGCGGCGCTGGCGCTGCTGAAGGAAGCGCAATAGGTGGCGGGCGGCTGGAATCGTATCGCGCGAAGAGTGCGCGTGCCTGCGGGATTTGCCTTCGCGGTTATTTTCTTATGGCTGGCGAGGCCGTCATGGCCGTTCCTCGGGCTCAGCCTTGCACTGGTTATGCCCGGGCTTGCGCTGCGCGGATACGCTTCCGGCTATGTGAAAAAGAATGCTGAATTGACGGTCACCGGTCCTTATGCGCACACGCGCAATCCGCTCTATCTGGGGTCCATTTCGATTGCTTTTGGATTTGCGCTGGCGGCGCACAGTCTCTGGATCGCCGCAGTGCTGATTGTTTTGTTTGCGGCGATTTATATTCCCGTCATTCGATCGGAGGAGGAGTATCTTCGGTCCCTGTTTCCGGACTTCGATGATTACGCAGCAGCCGTGCCAAGGTTGATACCTCGGATTGTGGCCGTTGGGGGATCGGGAAACCCGAAAGGGGTATTCTCGTGGGCACTCTACAAAAAGCATCGTGAATATAACGCATTCTTGGGGACGGCGGGCATGTATGCTGCCCTCATTGCGAAGGTGCTGCTGTTCAAAAAGTAAGAAGGATCGGATTGCAAGCGGATCGCATTTTCCTGCGGGGGGCTCGGACCGGCCAGTCGGCTCCAATACCGAGGCTGACGATTGCCGCCGGCATCGCGGTTGCGATTGGCGCCGCCTGCGCGCAGACAACACAGCGCGCTCCGGTGCTGATGCCTCCACGGGGGGGGTATACCTTTCCCGCGAAACAGACGCTGACCTATGCGGTGGACTGGCGGGTATTTCCGGCGGGAACGACCGTGATTCGCCTGCAACAGGATGGGGACGAAGAGCGTGTAACCGCGACCGGCGATACGCTGGGGGCGATCAATCTGATTTATCGCGTAAGCGACCGCTTCCAGTCTTCGTTCAATCGCCGCACTGGATGCTCCGCGGGATTTGCGAAGCAGTTGCAGGAAGGCCGGCGACAGGTCAGCACGGATCTGAAGTTCGACTACGCGCAGGGCAAGGCGCTTCTGAACGAAAAAAACCTCGTGAAGGGAACGAGCAAGCACCAGGAAGCCCCGGTGGGCCCGTGCGTCACGGATTTGCTCTCCGCGATTTTCTGTCCGGCCGCGCTGACTTTGACACCGGGCGAGAGTTTCCTCGTTCCGGTTGCGGACGCGATTCATACCGTCGCGGTGACGATGAAGGTCGAAGCACGGGAGACGGTGCGGACGCCCCTGGGGACCTACAAAACGATTCGCGTACAGCCAACAGCGGACGCGGGCGTCGTCAAGGCCAGGGGCAATATCTGGATCTGGTATACGGACGACGATCGGCATGTGCCGGTGCAGATGCGTGCACGGCTTTTCTGGGGAACGATTACTTTCCAGCTGACGGCGATGGATCCGAAGTAGGAGCGGGAGCGCGGCGGCTAGTGGATTCGATAGCGCTCGCGCATGAGGCGCTGAAGCCGCGGCTTGAAGAGGAGATCGAAAGCGAGTTCTTTGCCGGGAAACATGGCGAGGGCGGCGCGGCGGGTGTCGGCGACCATCTCTGAGGCTTCATCGATGGTGAGCGACAGGTCCTGACTAATTACGGACATAACCATATTGACCATGATCTGCAGGCGGCGCAGCTTGCGCTGCTCATCCTGTAGTTCCTGGGGGGTTTGCCGGACCGATTCCCGGTTGGAATCGAAGACGGGATACTCGGGTTGTGACCCCATGCAATGCGAACCTCCGTCTGTGGATCGTACAACGAGGAAGACTTTGCGGGAAACGAAAAAGTCGCCTGAACCCGCACACGGCGTGGCTGAATTGGGTTATGTTTTCTGACCGTCTCGGGTGATGGCGGCGGAGTGAATTTCGGATTGAACGAGAGGGAAGATGGCGGCGCACTCCCCAATGGTCATGCGCAGGCATTGGCGATGGCCGAAGGCGCGGCCGAGATAGCGGGGGGATCGATCGAGCCAGCGTTTGCGCGCGGGGGTGTCGGCGCGCTCGGAATCGAGTGAGCCGGAAACGATGCGGGCTATGTGTGGCATGGACCGCGCGGGATCGGCGGCGACGGTCCACTCGATGAGCGAGGTTTGCGGATCCGGTTCGTATCCATCGGGGAGTGAGATAGAGCCTCGCTCAAGAAAGGTGCGCACCTGGTCCTCGGTTAATCCGGAAATGAGGTCGGGTTGAAGACCGCGCTCGATCATGGCGGCGATTGTGGGTTCCGCTTCTGTAGTGAGTCCGACGGAGACGGGCAGAGAGCGGCGCAGTTCGTTTTTCAGGATGCGCAGCGCTTCGTCGAGATGGCCGACGACAAAGTCGCAAAGGCCGGACCGGAGGCCGTTTCGCAGCCGGTCGGCGTCCGCTTCGACACAGAGAGAAGCGGCACCGGCGATGCTGGCTGCAACGAGGGTGGCGATGCCATCGGGATCGAAGGCGGAGCGGAGCAGGAGCTTTCCGCCGAGGGAGTCAGCAAAGTGCCGGTGAGCAAGGCGACTGAGGGAGAGATAACGGTTGTGCACGCGGGGCAGGTCAGGAAGTGCAAGCATGTTTGCAGCTATTCTGACATGCGGCTTGGGGGGTTACCTGGGTTTGGCTTCGGAGTAAGGAAGTGCGGGCAAGGCAGCCCCCAGTCCTTAGACTGGGAGTGCCTCTTTCAAAGTGCGAATGCGGATGACGCAGAGATCGGTCCGGAAGAAGGACTGACGACTCGCAGGCCGCTAGTAACGACCTGCGGGCCGTTCCGATGAAAGGGGGTGAGTCCAGGGGATGAATAAGAAATCATCCTGGACCCGCATTGCCATAACAGTAGCGCTGGATTGGCGCTTTGTTCTGGCGGTTGCCGTCCTTGTGCTCACGCTACTGATGAAATAGCCAACTTCCCGGGAGGGACGCAACCTTCCGGGAACTACTTCACAGTGAGTATAACATCGGCGGGATCGGTGGAATCGTTACCAGGTGTTGTAGGGCTGGCCGTCCGAGCCCACTTCTTCGGAGCTGCTGTGGACATCGTTAATGCCCGGTTCGGTCTGATCGATTTCAGAGTAAGTGTCGTCGCTGGCCGTGACCCATTCGTGGCTGTGAGTGATGGGGTCTTCAGGGATGGATTTGAGGTAGCCGCTTTGCACCAGATCGTCGAGTGACTGCGGCGCTTTATTCTTGTCCATCGTGTAGGAGTCGATGGCATCGCGGATTACGTGCAGATCCTCTTTCAGAGCCGCTTCCCTGGCGCTGCGGATCGCAGCAACGAAATAAGGGATGGCAACGGTGGCGAGGATGCCGATGATGAGCATGACGATCATCAGCTCCACGAGGGTGAAGCCGCCTTCCCGCTTCCGAATTGGAATTCTCAGACCCAAAAATCTACCAGTCCTCTACCAGTCAGAATATTTTGTTCCGTCGAGACCTGTCCCGTCAGATTTGGAGTAGACATCGAAGACATTCTGGCCGCCCCAGGAGTCGCTGGTGGGGTCATCCTGCATGGCGCGCAGGCCCCAGTCGTCGTTGCCGGTCATAGGATCGACGGGGATGTGGCGCAGGAAGCGCAGCTTTTTGCCTTGCACGTCCACGCCGTCGACCAGAGTTTGCAGATCGGGCGGATAATTCTGGCTGTCGACCTTGGTCTGAAAAGCATGCTTGTCCGCAGCGTCCTTATAGGCATCAATGGCGGTGCGCATCTGCCACAGCTCGTAGCGGAGCATACGCTCTTTCTGGCGCTTCACCTGGAAGCGCGCGATGGGCACGGCGGCCGTGGCGAGGATGCTGAGGATCGCCACGGTAACGATGAGCTCGATCAGCGTAAGACCGGCTTCGCCATGCCCGTCGTTTCGTTTGTGAAGCATTAACTGCATAGTTATTCACTTCAAGTACCGGTTACTGGATGTGGACAACCGCCTGCGATCCGGTGGCCGGCATGGGTTGCTGCTGGCTGTTGCGTACCATGGGGCGGGCAATCGCAACGGAGGCGTCGCCTGGGGCCGTTGCCTGAAAAGTGAGGACGCAGAGCGTGCCCGATCCGCTCACGCCTCGGGTGCCGGGCGGGCGGGAAGCGGCAATAGCGGCGGTGCCTTTGCCGTCGTCTCGATGGGCGAGGGCCACGGCCTGGCCGTCCTTGCCGAGAAGATTCGGGTTTTGTGGATCGTCGGTGTCGACATTCAGGAGCGTGAGCTTTGTGGCGTCATACTGCACGTTCATGGGTACCGCGAAGACGTCCGTGCCACCGGAAAGCATGACCGTCATCTTGAAGGTCGAACCCACCGGCTCTGTTAATTGCTGGGGAGTGATCTGCAGGCTCGCCGGAGCTGGAGCGTTGGCCTGCTGCTGCATGGTGTTCATGGCCTGTTGTGCCGCGGTAGCGGCCGATGGCGGACCCGCCGATGGCGGAGCCCCGGGCGGCGGATTCTGCTGCTGCGCCCCGTTGGCCGTGGTATTGGCCTGAGCGGCGCCTGGCGGCGGGGTGGGCTGGGAAGCGGGTTGCAGGGCGGCTGCGATTTGCTGAGGCGAACTGATGGGGCGGAGTTCAATGTTGTTGGTGGTGCCTGTATCGATCTGCTGAATATTCTCCGGATCGACCTGCTCGGCGCGGACGACATGGGGAATCATGAGGAAGACGATTTCGTCGTCGGTGACTTCCTTCTGCTGTGTGCTGAAGAGGTACTTGATGAGGGGAAGCTCAGCCAGGCCGGGAGTACCGCTGATGCTGTAAGTAGTTTGGTGCTGGAGTATGCCGCCGAGCAGATTGGCTTCGCCGTCCCGGAGGCGGACGGTGTGATCGACAGAGCGTTGGGTGATGATGGGCTCGGTGATGCCGCCAATGGTGGAATTACCATTGGTGGCGGAAACCTCGATCTTGCTCTTCAGGGTTACGTCGCGATCGAAATGGACGGTCGGCTTCACGTCCATCGTGACACCGACGTCGATGTACTGGAACTGGGTATTCACAAGGGAGCTGACGATGGCAGTGGCGGCGCCGGTCTGGTAAGAGCCGGTGGCAATCGGAATGCGTTCGCCGATCTTCAGGGTCGCCTGTTGTCCGTCAGAGGCGCGAATCTGCGGGTTCTGAATGATGCGTGAGCGCGTGTCGGTGAGGAGCAGATCGACAGCGGCCTGGCCGATGGTGACAGCGAAGTTAGTCGAGTTCAGGTGGGCCAGGTTGTTGAGGGTGAGGCTGCTGGTGGTCGTAGAGGTTGCTGAGGTAGTCGTGCCGGTGGTACTTGTCGTGCCAGTGTTGTTCAGATTGGCGTTCGAGGGCTGGAAGCTGATGCTCGCGGTTTGGGGCAGCTGAACACCGATGTTGCGGAGAAGATCGCGGCTGACTTCAAGCACCGCCACATCGACGATGACTTCGGGCCGGGCCTTGTCGAGGTCGTCGATGAGGCGGTGGGCCAGAAGCAGCTCATCGGGCGTGCCCCGCATGACGATGGCGCTTTCGCTGGCGACGCCGTTGATTCTCGCCCCCTGAAAAAGATTGCGGAGAACCGTCTGCACTTCGGTGAAGTCGTTTTGCTGGGCGACATTGTGCAGATAAAAGGTCTCGACTGCCTGCTCGTCGAGTTCAGTGTGCTTGCTCCGGGTGTTCTCAGCGACAAAGATGGTGTTCGAGGTAATAGGACGCCAGAAGGTATTGGAGACGGTGGCCACAATCCGCAGGGCATCCTGCAGGGTGATCATGTTCAGATCGACCTGGATGCGCTTGGAGGTGTAGGAAGGATCGAAGAGGACGTTGATGCCGGCAGCCTTGCCCACGGCCTGATAGACGATACGGCTGTCTTCGACCATATGCAGGGTCAACGGTTCGTTGGAAATTGGTCTTAGCTGGATGGGCGCCGCGAGTTCGAGTGCCTCGTCGGTGGTTCGCGGCGCACTCTCCGGGGCCGGACTCTGTGAATTGATTTTGTCGCGGGTGGACTTGATGTCCTGCGAGGCCAACTCATTGCTGGGATCGATCTCAAGGGCGCGCAGGAACTCAGTCAGGGCGCCGGTGTAGTCCCCCTGGTCGCGCAGGCGCTCACCACGCTCGACGTGCAGGGATGCGGCCGGGAAACGCGTGCGCTCCCAGGCGAGTTTGTAGCGCTCGTCGGCCGGCTTTTTCTGATAGGCCTGGTAGTAGGCCTCATATGCGGCCTGGATATTGTCCTTCGCTTCCGCAGCCTGACCCTGCTTAAACCAGTGCGCCGCCGACTGAGCGTGCACCGAGGGGAGGGCCGCCAAAAGCACGGCGAGAAAAGCCCAAATGAGAAAACTTCGCTTCATGCATCTCCAAAAGGGGGAGAGAGAATCCTGTGCGCCAGGCGATCGGCGAGCGAACAATTGCTCACCGGTGATGCCGCTTCGCGCCGCGTATAGTATCGCATCCCCGAGGTTTTCAGCCGCCCAACATCCGGTGCAACTTTGCGGGGAGTTCCTCGACCGTCATTTTCGGGCCGTGCGGTAACGGCAGAGGCAAAGATATAGGATGAAAGACTGCGAATCCTGTCATGACGCGCCCCTCCAGCCATCCCGTAAAGCAGGCACCCGCGAAGGCCAAACCGCGCGATCCCGTGGCTTCGGGGAGCCGCGACGCTGCTCAGAACCGCTCGGCGGGACACAATTACTTCATCCTCGAAAAGTATGAGGCGGGCGTGGCCTTGCGCGGGACCGAGGTCAAGTCGATCCGCGAGGGGAAGGCGAATCTGAAGGACGCCTATGGCCTGATCAAGGATGGGGAAGCCTTCCTGCTGAATGCGCATATCGGAGCGTACTCGCATGCAAGCTACAACAACCACGACGCGCTGCGGACGCGGAAGCTGCTGCTGCATGAGGAGGAAATACGAAAGCTCACGGGAAAGACGCAGCAAAAGGGATTAACGCTCATTCCTACGCGGCTCTATTTTCGGAATGGGCGTGTCAAATGTGAGATTGCGGTGGCCCGCGGAAAACAGGAATGGGACAAGCGGGAAACGGAACGGCGCCGGGAGGCGGATAAGGAAGCGCGGGCGGCGATTGCGCGGAGCCGGAAGGCGTAAGTTGTACAAGATTTGTTGTACAATATTTTTATGGCAAATACTGTCAGCGCAGCCTATGCCAAAGCCAATCTCCCGAAACTTCTCAGAGATGTGGTGAAGGGGAAGACCATTGTGATTTCGCGCTATAAGAAGCCGATTGCCGTGATCTCGCCGGCGCCTGTGGAGGACCGCAGGCCCAAATTCGGGACGGGCAAGGGGCGCGTTCGGCTTATCGACCCCCATGCATTCGACCCGATGACGGATGAAGAAGTAGAGGCCTTTGTCGAAGGCCGCTACTAAATGGACGGGGTGTTGCTGGACACCCAGATCGTCTATCTCGCGTATCGAGGCGAGATGCAGAAGATCTCTCGCGCAGCGCGCGAGTCGATTGACAATCCCGAGACCATCCGGCTTGTCAGTGCCGTTTCCATCATTGAAATCGCGGTGAAGTACGCAATCGGAAAAGTAGATATGGACGAACACGCGGTTCGCAACGCGATTCGAGACCTGCGTCTGACAGAGCTGGCGTTCGAACCGCGGCATGCTTTCAGGATGTTTCTGCTCCCACTCCACCATCGCGATCCATTTGATCGCATGATTCTGGCCACGGCGGTGGCTGAAAAGCTGCCGATCGTTACTGGCGACCGGATTTTCCGGCGCTATTCCGAAGTGAAAGTGATCTGGTAAAAGGCTCTAAGAAAGCATATGAATACGAAAATTCTTTTTGCTCCTTTCCCTGAGATTGAAACCGAACTTTTTGCTGTCTTTGCCGTGGATGCCTCCTCGAACAAAGGCGGGAAACCCGAGATTCGCTTGCTGGCTGGCGATGATGTTCCGGCGCAGGCGACGCGGGCTGTTCTGGACAGCGGTGAATTCAAGGCCGAATCGTGCGAGACGCTGCTGGTGCATGTTCCTGCTGGGCTGAAGGCGAAGCGGCTGCTGATCATTGGACTCGGTAAAGCGGCGAAGCTGACGGCTCACGAAGTTCGCAAGGGCTCCGGGGTCGCTGTACGTTTCGCCAAGCCGCGCGGCGTGCGGGAGGTTGCGATTGCCGTACCGGTGGCGGAGGGGCTCGATCCAAAGCTGACGGTGCGCGCGGCGGCTGAGGGCGCGGTGCTGGGGGACTTCGATTCGGATACCTATCGCTCGGAGCGGAAGGATCGCAGCGTGCAGACGGTGCAGGTGGTGGCGCCGGAGTCGTTCGATCGTGCGGCTGCCGAAGCGGGGCTGCGTGAGGGCGTGATTGTGGGCGAGTCGCAGAACTTTGCTCGCGAGCTGGTGAATGAGCCGGGGAATCGGCTGACGCCGACGGTTCTGGGCGAGCGCGCTGCGGAGATGTGCCGGGCGTACGGGATCCAGTGCGAGGTTCATGGAGTGGAAAAGCTGCGTGAGCTGAAGATGGGCGCGTTTCTGAGCGTCACCCAGGGATCGGATGAACCACCGGCGCTGATCGTGATGACGTACGAGCCCAAAGACGCCGCGCCCGGGCCGGTTCTGGGGCTGGTGGGCAAGGGCATCACGTTCGACACCGGCGGCATTTCGATCAAGCCTTCGGACAGCATGGAGAAGATGAAGTACGACATGGCCGGAGGGGCGGCGATGATCGGCGCGATGCGGGCGATTGCGCAGCTTGAGCCGAAGGTGAAGGTGATTGGTGTGGTTTGCTCGGCGGAAAATATGCCTTCGGGTAAGGCTTACAAGCCGGGCGACGTGGAGATCGCGATGCCGGGGCCGGGCAAGCCGGGGAAGTCGATCGAGATTATCAATACGGATGCCGAGGGACGGCTGGTTCTGGCCGATGGCATCACCTATGCAAAATCGCTGGGCGCGACCCACCTGATCGATGCCGCCACGCTAACCGGGGCCGTGGGAGTGGCGCTGGGGTTGATCAACGCGGGGGCATTCGCGAACGATGAAGATTCGTACGGCCGATTCGTCGAGGGGCTGAAGGTTTCGGGAGAGCGGTTCTGGCGGCTGCCGATTGAAGACGACTACCGGGACGTGATCAAGTCGACCATTGCCGACATCAAGAATACGGGTGGACGCTACGGCGGGGCCATCAATGCGGCGATGTTTCTGAAGGAGTTTGCGGAGGAGACGCCGTGGATCCACTTGGACATTGCGGGTGTGGCGTGGGTTGACGAGGCGAAGGCATGGATGGCGTCTGGGCCGACTGGGGCGGGGGTGCGAAGCGTGGTGGAGTGGATCCGCAGCTACGGGGTGTAGGTTTTGCAGGCTTATAGCGCATTGCAGTCAATGCATGCAATGATTGCATTGATGGCAATGATTTCATTCTGGGATGATGGGACCTTATGGCGAGCCTGACGATCCGGAAACTTGATGATTCTGTGAAGGCGAAGCTGCGGGTGCGCGCGGCTGAGCATGGGCGTTCGATGGAGGAAGAGGCGCGGGCGATTCTGGAGAAGACGCTTACCGGGGCTCCTTCGACACCACGCGGGAACATGGCGGAGCGGATCCGCGGTTTTTTTGAGCCATTAGGCGGCGTGGAACTGGATATTCCGCCGCGCGAGATCGGTTCGCGCAGGATCCCGGATTTCACCGGACCAGAATACGGCGCGTCCGACGATGAATAGGGCATGATCGTCCTCGATACCGATGTTGTGTCGGAGGCGATGCGCCCGGTGCCGTCTTCTCAGGTCCTGCAATGGCTGGCGGCGCAGCCGGTTTCTGAACTGTGCACGACGGCTGTGACGGAGGCTGAAGTTTTCTCGGGGATCGCGCGCATGCCAGAGGGGCGTCGCCGCAGAGAATTCCAGGAACGCGCGGAGCTGATGTTTCGCGAGTACTTCGACAGGGGAGTGCTTGCATTTGACAGTCAATCTGCCCGGCAATTTGCGGTGGTTGTCGCGACCAGATTCGGAAAAGGCCGCCCAATCAAATATCTCGACGCCCAGATTGCCGCCATCACTAGTCTGCACGGCGCAACCTTGGCCACGCGCAATACTGCTGAGTTCGAGGACTGCGGCATTCGTCTTGTGAATCCCTGGGAAGCTTGAACAAGAACGCTTACGAACTGTGGGCGGTTGCGGCTCTGCTTGTTTGCGACGCGGATTTCGCGCCTGCCTGGGCGCGGGCGAACAGCACCAGGCCGAGGCCGAAGGCGATCGATCCCAGACTGGCGAGCTGCGCGTTGGTCATGCCCCAGAGGATGCGGGGATTGATGCGGATGAACTCGACCAGGAAGCGGGCGAGGCCGGTGAGGATGAGGTATTCGCCGGTAATCTGGCCGATCGGTTTTGGGCGTTCGGGCGCGCCGCGACGCCAGAGGATCCAGGTGATCAGCAGGGCGCCGAGGAGCTCATAGATCGGCGTTGGATGTACGCGCTGATATGTCGGCACCAGGCCGTGGGGAAAGCTCATGCCCCAGGGCAGGGTGGTTGGGATGCCGTAGTCGCCATCGCCGGAGACGAGGCAACCGAGGCGGCCCACGCCGTAGCCGATGGCGGCGGCGGGTGAGGCCAGGTCGAGCATCTGCAGAGAGCCGAGTTTGTAGACCCGGGCCTGCCAGAGCAGGGTTAAAATGCCGACGATCAGGCCGCCGTACCAGGCGAAGCCGGCGCGGTCGAAGAGCAGATCGGCGGGGTGGCGCATGAGCGCGCCCGGGGTTTCGAGAACGTGCCAGATTTTCGACCCGATCACGCCGGCAACGGTGGAGACGGCGACGATGCTGATGGCGTCCGCGTCAATGCCCCAGCGGCGAAAGTTGCGGTAAAGGAGCCAGCAGGCCGAAACGGCGGCCAGCCAGAGCATGATGCCAAAAGTGCCGATGGAAAAGCGGCCAATATGAATGAATGGATACATGCGTTCGAGTATCAGTATAACTTCCACAGGGAGCTTTGGAGTTAATCTGGCATGTGAGCACGACGAGCATTCATTCAGGGCTGGAAGTATTGTTTAGCCGCGAGCAGATTCGGGATCGCGTGCTGGAGATCGGGCGGCAGATCGATCACGACTATGCGGGGGAAAAGATCGTTCTGGTTGGCGTGCTGAAGGGCGCGGCGATTTTTTTGGCCGATCTGGCGCGCAGCATCTCGGTGGACAATACCTTCGATTTTGTGGCCGTATCGAGCTATGGCAAGGGTGCGCGCACCAGCGGCGCCGTTAAGCTGATCAAGGACCTCGATCAGCCGATCGAAGGCAAGAACGTCATTATTGTCGAGGACATTCTGGATACGGGGCTGACCCTCGGTTTTCTGCGCAGCCTTTTTGAACAGCACCAGCCGAAGACGCTGCGTATCGCAGCGCTGCTTGACAAACCATCGCGGCGCGTGGAAAAAATCGAAGCCGACTACGTGGGATTCACCATCCCCAATCAATTTGTGATTGGGTATGGGATGGATTTCGCAGAGCGCTACCGGAACCTGCCGGACATTTGTCTGATGCCTTCCGATTCACCGGAATTGACGGCGGGCTGAGAGGAGTTTGCCCGATGAGCACACATGTTCACCTCGTCGATGAGGATGAAGAACAGGAAATACCAGGCTTCGACGCGGAAGCCTTTGCGAAGCAGGCTCTGTCGTCAGCGGAGAATCTTGCGGCGGCGATCGACCACACGCTGCTGAAACCGGAAGCGACGCAGGAACAGGTGATTCGGCTTTGCCGTGAGGCGGCGGAGCACCGGTTTGCGTGCGCGATGGTGAATCCGACGTGGGCGGCGCTGGCTTACGCGGAACTTGCAGGCACGGGAGTTCCTGTCGGAGTGGTCGTGGGGTTTCCGCTGGGGGCGTCGCTGGGAACGACGAAGCGCGACGAGGCCGCGATGCTGGTGAAGATTGGCGCGCACGATGTGGACATGGTCATCAACGTGGGGCTGCTGAAGTCGGGCGAAAACCAGGCGGTGCAGCAGGAGATTGAGGGTGTGGTCGAGGTCGTTCACGAAGCAGGGGCGATTGTGAAGGTGATTCTGGAGACCTGCCTGCTGACGGTCGAGGAGAAGCTGCGCGGTTCTGAGCTGGCGATTGCCGCCGGTGCAGATTTCATAAAGACGAGCACGGGATTCTCGACGGCCGGAGCGACTGTGGAAGATGTGGCCATGATGCGCGGCGTGGCGGGCGGGCGCTGCGGAGTGAAGGCATCAGGTGGGATTCGCACGCTGGCCGAGGCGCGTCGGATGCTGGAGGCGGGGGCGAACCGGATCGGTGCGAGCGCCAGCGTTGCGATTTTAGGTGAGCTGAAACCCTCCTGATGGGTAGTTGAAATCGGCAAGAAAAGGTCAGAAGACTCTGGGCGGGGTGCCGCGCTTTCATTGCAAGGCTGGTACCTCCGCGGATCCGCATACGACGCACATACCCCAGCAAAACACCGTATGATGACATTCGTTCGGCCCTCGCGGGCCGTTCGCCAGCAGGAGAATTGTGAGCGACGACCCCCAGCAGAAAACGGCGGAAACCTCAATAGAGCATGCGTGGGAGGGAGACTACCGGCCGGTTTCTCCGGAGACAGCGCAGCGGCCGGTACAGGTGCATGTCGATCCGCTGCAAACGGAGTTCCTTGTTCGCCTGGCCGATACGCTGAACACCACTCTGGATCTGAAGACGCTGCTGGAACGTACGGCGGCGATGGTGCGTGCGGTGATCGATTATCGGATTTTCGCCATTCTGCTTGTGAACGACCGGACCCACGATTTGCGCATGCGATTTCAGATCGGGCATAAACCGGAGATCGAGCGGATGCGCATCCGGATGGGCCAGGGCATTGTGGGCGAGGCGGCGCAGACGCGGCAGCCAAAGCTGGTGAACGACGTGAGCGGGGCTGAAAACTATATCAACGCGAACCCCGATGTGCGTTCCGAGCTGGCGGTGCCGCTGATCACGAAGAACCGGATGATCGGGGTTATCGACATCCAGGCGGAACAGCCGAATTACTTCACGCCGGAGCATCTGCGTCTGCTGACGCTGACGGCTTCGCGTATTGCGGGGGCGATTGAAAATGCGCGGCTGTACACGCGGGTGGCGCGGCAGGCGCAAACGCTGCAGGTTCTGAACGAAATCAGCCGGGAGATTACGTCGATTCTCGATCCTGACGAGTTGCTGGAGCGCGTTGGACAACTGGTGAGGCGAATCATCGACTATCAGATGTTTTCGGTGTGGCTGGTGAACGAGCGCGACCAGGTTCTTGAAAATCGGTTGTCGATTCGGTTCACGCACCGGTCCGATCTGAAGCACAAGGCGGAAGAGCCACGGCGGAGCATCTGGGATTCATCGCCGCCCGAGCCGCCCCCTTCTGCCGTGCCGGAGCCAACTCTGGGAGAGGCAAGAAACGATGCTCTTGTGGGAACGACGATTCCGCTGGATCGGGGGCTGGTGGGCGCGGCGATGCGGGAAAAGCGCGCGATTCACGTGCCTGATGTGCGAAAGGATTCGCGGTACCACATGGTGAATCCCGAGACGCGTTCGGAGATGACGGTGCCGCTAATTTATAAGGGGACGGCGATCGGGGTTCTGGATATCGAGCACTCGCGGCTTCAGTACTTCACCGAGGACCACGAGCGGGCGATGACCACGCTGGCCGCGCAGATTGCGATCGCGCTTGAGAACGCGCGGCTTTACCAGCGGGTGACGCAGCAGGAGCAGCGTCTGGAGCGCGACCTGGCGATGGCGCGCGAGGTGCAGCTGCGATTGCTGCCTCCCACAAAGCCACAGCATAAGAGGGCGGAGTTTGCGGCGCGGTTCCTCCCCGCACGGACGATCGGGGGCGACCTATACGACTTTTTGCCGTACGACGCGAACCGCAGCGCGATTGCGCTGGGAGACGTAAGCGGGAAGGCGGCGGCGGCGGCGCTGTACGCGGCGCTGGTAAGCGGCATTATGCGCTCGGTGGCGAGCCAGCATTTGTCGCCGTCGGAAATGCTGAAGACGCTGAACGACGCGCTGCAGGAGCGGAAGCTCGACTCGCAATATGTGACGATGCTGTTTGGCGTCTGGAACGACGAGAACATGACGATCCAGATTGCCAATGGCGGATCGGTACAGCCGTTGTTTTGCCACGGTGAGGAGGTTGAAACGATTCGGGCCGAGGGATTTCCGTTGGGCATGTTTCCCAACGCCACGTGGGAGGAATTCAGCATCGCGACGCAGCCTGGCGATTCGGTGATTTTCTTCAGCGACGGCATTGTGGATGCACAGAACGGGGCGGGGGAGATGTTCGGCAACGACCGGCTGGTCGCAACGGTAAAGAAATATCAGCATAAGCCGGCGTCGAAGCTGGCCGAGTGCATTCTGAGCGATGTGGGGAAGTTTCAGGGTAAGCAGGACCGGTTCGACGATGAGACGGTGGTGGTGTTGCGGGCGATCTGAAGAAGAACCCGTGCAGCAACACTGGGTCCCTTCGAAGCCTTATTTCATGGCCTGCCGCAGGCCATTTCTTCGATGGCGGGCGGGTTCTGGTCGAAGTCGCTGTAGCGGATCCATCTGGGCCGCACGACGAACCACGTGATGCCCGGCCAGGACATGCGCGCCGGGCCGTCGGGCCAGGCGGCAAAGTAAATCTCCTGAAAGCGCTTCAGTTCGGAGCCCTGGGACTCCTCGGCGACGCCTTCGAACTGAACTGTTTGCTCCCCGCCCCATCCGACGACAAAGGAGCAGGCGGGATTCGCGATGAGGTTGCGATACTTGCGCGACGATTTCACCGTGTCGAAGATGATTTCGAGTTCAGGACTGACAGCGATTCCGACGAGTGCCGACTGCGGAGTGCCGGCGGAGGAAAGGCTGGAGACAACGCCGTAACGGTGCCGCGACAGAAACGAGTGCAGGAAGAGGCGATCCATTGTTGGCCCTCGATGTTCGTGCCAATTGAAAACCGGCAACGGGTCAGTTTGCGGAACGGACCTCTTCGCGCACGATGCGCCGAAGCGTGTCCTCGAACTTTGGCGCCGTACCCTGCACATAGTGGCGCAGTGCTTCATTGATCAGCGTTTGATAGCCCACGGCCCCGCCCGCGGCGTCCGCCTCTTTGAGGAAGTGATCCATCAGATCGTCGTCGATGCGAATGGTGATGCGCTTCTTTCCTCGCGCCTCGCGTTGCGCAGGGAGGATTCGCCCGCGATTTCCCCCCCTGAAGTCGTAGCGTTTCTTCATCAATGCTCCTGATATTCAGCTCGTTCGTGCCCTTCCGCTCTTCGGAACGAGATGATTCGGATGTTGGTTCGCCGCCAGGTGTATACCACCACCAGCAAATCGCCCTTAACCCCGGTTCCTATGGAAATGAATCGCCGTTCATTGGGGTCGGATTCGTCATCCGGAACTGTTATAAGTCGTCGTCGAACACCGTGAGAGCCTCGGCGAAGCGCACTCGGTGTTTTGCGAAATTTGCCTCCGCCTTCGCAGGGTCCCATTCGAAGCCCACCTGTCGATTGTATGCACATAATGTACATCATGCAACGTTCCGCGATCGAAGAGGGGTGAGCTGTTGCTCAAGGGACGTTTTTCGCGTCAGCTCGGTAGCTTGAGTCCTCTCCCGGGCTGGCCCTGGTCTGATATTCTCAAGGGTTTTATTCCGTCTCTGGGTTTACACCTTTGAGGGCGGTAAAGGAGTGGCGATGCCGGAGCAGAGAGGGCGGAAATATCACCAGGAACGGGTGGCGGAGACCCTGCGCGACGAGATCGGCGCCATGATCGAGGGCGAGCTGTCGGACCCGAGGATCAGCTTCGCCTACGTAAGCCAGGTAGTGATCAATCCGGGCGGAAAGTCTGCGCTGATCTATGTGGCTGTGGATGGCGGGTTGCAGGAGGAAGCCGACACCCTGGACGGGCTCATGGCGGCGCGGGGATACATCCGGCATGAGTTGCTGGAACGGACGGGCAAGCGCTACGTGCCCGAGCTGACTTTCCATATCGACCGTTCGGAGAAGATGAAGGCTCGGATCGACGAGCTGCTGGGAAGGAAGCGGAGAAAGCAGGCAACAGGCAATAGGGAACAGGGAACAGAAAACAGGCGGTAGGGAACAGGTAGCAGGTAAAAGGCAGCCCATGGCAGCAGGACACGACATCCCGTTGCAAGAGAGTCAGGAGAGCGGTGCGGGCCGCGGCCGAGAGGACCTGGCAGCGGTGCTGGAAGTGGTGCGGCGCGGGCAGCGGTTCGCGATCGGCTCGCACGCGCGGCCCGACGGAGATGCGGTCGGATCGATGCTGGCCTGCGGGATGATGTTGCGGCAGCTCGGCAAAGACGCGGATATGGTTTCGGCGGATCCGGTGCCGCTGATCTATCGCGGGCTCCCCTGTGCGTCGATGATCCGGCAGACCACGCATCTGGATGGCGATTACGACGCAGTGATTCTGCTGGAATGCGACGGCATTCAGCGATCGCGGCTGAATGGCCTGGAGGGTCGATTCCTGGTGAATATGGATCATCATGCCAGTGGACGAGCATTCGCCGATGTGAACTGGATCGACCTCGATGCGTGCGCTGTGGGGGAGATGGTGTACAGGCTGGCGATTGCCGCGGGCGCGGAAGTGACGCCGCATATTGCAGCGTGCCTGTACGCGGCGGTACTGACGGATACCGGCTCGTTTTGCTACGAAGGAACCGACGCTCACGCCTTTGGGCTGGCGCGGGAACTGGTTGGACGCGGAGCGGACCCGGCTGGGATAGCTCGAGAAGTTTACTTCTCGAATCCGCTGTCGAAGATGCGTTTGTTAGGCGCGGCTCTCTCGAACCTGCGGCGCGAGGGACGGCTGGCCTGGCTGTGGGTGACGCATGAAGATATGACCCGCATGGGAGCGGCCGAGGAGGATTGCGAGGGCATTGTGAACTACGCGATCGCCATCGATGGCGTGGAAGCGGCGGTTTTACTGCGCGAGCTTCCCGACCACCGCGTTCGGCTGTCACTGCGCAGCAAGGGGGAGCTGGATGTATCAAAAATAGCGGCAAGCCTGGGTGGGGGCGGTCATCGGCACGCGGGGGGATGTACGGTGGCGGGTCCGCTGCGGGTGGCTGCGGAAGCAATTCTGGAAAGGCTGCGGCGCGAGCTCATGACCATGGTTTCCGGGCGATCCGGGACGGCGGGAGAACCGGGCGGGAATCTGGTAGGCTGACTCGGACGAGTGACCGAAACTTCGCACCATCCGCAGGAGAGCGCGACGAATTCCGGGAATCACGCCGGAACAGGGAATTCTGTGCGTTCCGCGGAACAACGCAAGAGAGATGCGGAGGCGAATCACTCAACCTCGGGCGAGGGTGGGAGGTTGCTACCGCCCGGCATCCTGGCTCACGTGCGGGCTCGATTCCCGGCCCTCGGAGAAATTGCAGAAGCGGGAACGCTGTTTGTTCTGACAGCGTTCTTTCTGTTTTACGGACTGGTGCCGATTTTCGGCGGCGATGGATTAGGCCTGGTCGGCGCCGATGAGCCTCGCTACGCCCAGGTGGCGCGCGAGATGCTGGCCCGCCACGACTATGTCACTCCGATGCTGTGGGGATATCCGTGGCTGGAAAAGCCGGCTCTCTACTACTGGCGGGCGATGTTCGCGTTTCGCGAGTTTGGTGTGCACGACTGGTCGGCGCGGCTGCCTTCAGCGAGCTTCGCCTTCATGCTGGTGGTGCTGATCTACCTCCACATCCGGCGCTTTCGCAATGGCGGACAGCTGGATGCCGCGCTGATCACGGCATCCTGTGCGGCCATTTTGGGTTTTGCGCGGGGTGCTTCGACCGACATGCAGCTGGCGGCGCCGTTTTGTATCGGCATGCTGGGGTGGTACGCGTGGTACGAGACCAACAGCAAGTTCTGGCTGTTCGACATTTACTTCTTTGTAGGCGCGGCGACATTGGCGAAAGGACCGATCGCGCCTGTAATGGCTCTGGTGATCATTGGAATCTTTGCGATTCTGCGGCGCGAGTGGTCGCTGTTCCGGCGGAGCCTTTGGTGGCCTGGCATCCTGCTCTATTTTGCGATGGTGCTGCCGTGGTTTATTGCGGTGCAGAGGCGCAATCCGACCTTTCTCAGGGTCTTTTTCCTGGAACATAACATCGAGCGCTTTGCCACCGATCGTTTCGAGCACTACCATCCCTTCTGGTACTACGTGCCCGTGATGCTGCTCGGGCTGACTCCGTGGGCGGTGATCGCCGTGACCGCTTTTGTGGATGCGGTGAAGGGATCCGTCGACGAGTGGCGGGTACGGCGGGCCAAGTTTCTTTATGTGGGGCACGGGCGTGCCGGGGACGCCTTTCCGGAGTTTCTGGTGCTGTGGGCGCTGGTGCCCATCGTATTTTTTTCCTTTTCCGAGTCGAAGTTGCCGGGCTACATTTTGCCCGCAGTCCCTCCGCTGACGATTCTGTGCGGCGATTACCTGAACCGTATACGCAGCCGCGGACTAAAACCCTGGCTGCTGATCCTTCACGCGTTGCTGACCGGAATCCTGACCATGTTTGTGCTGCTGATGCCTCTGCATCTGCATGATCCGGAGGCAGTTCCACCCCGGGTGGCGATCGTCGCGGCCAGTATGGTTGGCGTGGCGGCTGCCGTGTTCATTTTGATTACGGTTGCCCGCTTTGGCCTGAAGCGTCTCCGCATTGCCACCATGACGCCGATTGTGATTTTGCTGCTCTACATGTTCGGTTTAGGTCCTGTGTTCGGAATCGGGCCGATCAAGGGCACCAAACGGAATATCAATTTGCTGGATATGACTTACTCGGCACGTGCGCTGGCTCAGATACTCAATGAGATCAGTCCACCGCCAGGCGCGGTGGCGGTTTGGCATGTGCGCAGAGACGTGCAATACGGCCTTTCTTTCTACCGAAACAACCGTGTCGTGAATTACGATGTTGGCATTCGTGTTAGTGACCCCCCGCGGACCGCCGGTTCCGGGCCGCATGGGGTGGTCATCGACGCGGTGAAAGAGGGATCGTCGGCGGAGCAAATGGGCCTGCGCAGACTCGAGGGCGACGATCTGGTGGCAGTGAACGGCCAGCCGGTTCTGAGCGCGGCGGATTTCGACGCGATGAGGGCGGCATGGAAGCCAGGAGTCAGGCTGGAATTCGAGGTGCTCGATCCCAGGATTCCGGATAAAGCGCCGCAGTTCGCGAGCGGCACCATGCAGGACGGCATTCCGGAGAGGCAGCATCTGCTGGTCATTCCGGAATCCTCAACAACAGAGCTTCGGCAAACGCTCGAGGGCAGGCAATACGAGCCGCTTTTCACCTACCCCGCGCAAAACCTGGTCGTGTACGAGGTCCGGGCCGACGACCGAGGCACAGCAGTTCATAGCCGGTGAGCAGTTTGTTGCAAAGGGGGCGTGAGGGAATTCCAGGGCGCATGGAAATGCGTGCTGGCATATCTGTATCGATGAGTTCCGCGCTTCAATTCGAGTTGTTGGATCTGCGCCATTTCTCGGCAGGCAGCCTGCGCCCGCTGCTGGAGGAGGAGAGCCGCGTCTGGAGCGAGCGGCTCCACTGGGATTATCGAGGATCGGCGGATCTGCTCTTGCAGTATCTGGATTCGCGCGTGTTGCCGGGCTACGTGGCTGTTGAGAGCGGACGCATCGTCGGCTACGTGTTCTGTGTGTACGAGGGCTATAAGGCGGTCATCGGCGATGTTTTTGCCGTGGACGGGAAAGAATCGGCCGCGGAGGTGCGTAACGAACTTCTGTTGCGGCTCTTCGAAATGCTGAAGAGCACCCCTGGAGTGACGCGGATCGAATCGCAGCTGTTGCTCCATCCCCATGGGGCGCACCGGCGGGTTTTCGAAGAAGCCGGATTCGAGACGCACGAGCGCATCTTTATGGAATGGGCGCTCGAACCTCGTACAAATGCCGGGCGGCGCAGCGCGCCAGGCTTCGGCGCGGCCGCCGATTTCGCCTTACCGAATGGCATGGAGATGAGGCGGTGGGCGGAGAGCGACCTGGGAGCGGCGGCGCGCCTGATCGCCACGTCGTATCATGGGCATCTCGACAGCCACATCAATGAGCAGTACCGGACTGCGGCCGGGTCGCAGAGATTCCTGCACAACATCGTACGGTTCCCGGGTTGCGGTTACTTCGATGTGGAGTCGTCTCGCGCTCTGGTGGAGTGGGGTAAGGCCGACCTCGCCGGACTGCTGCTCTGCTCGCGGGTACGGGAGGATGTCGGCCATGTGACGCAAATCTGCGTTGGCCCTGAATACCGCGGCCTGGGACTGGGCAGACTCCTGATGACCGAATGCGCGCGGGCGCTGGCGAAGCGAAACTTCTGCCTGCTGACGCTTACAGTGACAGCGTCAAATCAAAAGGCGGTGTCGCTTTACGAGCGGCTTGGCTTCAGGGCAACGCACCGATTCGACGCGATGGTCTGGGACAAATCCGCCGAGGGCTGGGCGACGCGGAATTTAGTCCAGCTTTAGGCTGATTATGTCTCCTTCTACCAGGCAGAAGTACCCCCTGATCACCTGTTACGACCGCCCGGAAATGCTTCCTCGCCCCTCTCCTCCGTCGACGTCTCAACATCGTGTTCCTGCAGAATGTGCAACGTGTATCGATGCTGGTGCTTCATGCCGACCGCACCCAACAGCACCCTGATCGATTGCGCCAGCCGCCCCTGCTTCCCAATAACTTTGCCTACTTCCTCGGGCGCAACCCGCAGGCTCAACGTCGTTGTCTCCCCGGCTACCCTGGCATCCACGACAACGGCGTCGGGAATGTCGACGAGTGCCCGGGCAATCGCCAGCACAAGTTGCTGCATGTCCTCAAGCTTTTCTGGCCGCTGTTTCATTGCGTCACCACTCAGGCAAATGTGAAAGGCCGCTCGGGCGTCGCGGCCAAATTGCCGGCAACTCCCGCAACTCCGTTATTGCTCCTGAACTGGTACGCGAGAGCCGCAAGCACCTTGGCGGCATTCAGGTGGATCAGAGAGGGGCCGATCAAGTGATCCTGAGACTAGACCAGCATGCATCCCTGGTCAAGCCGTAAAGCGTCATCTTGCGCCAGGAGTTTGACGCCACAAAAACCTGTCCAGTGCGGCCCACCCCGATTACTCAAGGCCACCGAAAATCCCCGAAACGATCACTGATTGCAGGTGCCTTCCCTGCTATTGAATCCAGTCGTTCCCATTTTGTCCGTGCCAACCGGCTGCCAAGGAAAACCCCGGCATATAGACCCGCGTGAGAATCACTTCCTTGTCCGATCAGATCAGCCTTTCCATGCGCCAGGCTGATCCTCCCGGATGACGAGTCCCGTCAGCCCGGACAGCCAACCCTGAGCAAGTTGACGTAAGGCAACGAATTTCGAATCGCGCCAGCCGTCAGGCCGTCACCGGCTGCTCCGCAGTAACCCGCACCGGCGTTAGCCACCCAAACCGATCTGGCTTCAGCCCTGTCGCGATCCCCAGAAATTCATCCTTCAGCTGGTTCGTGATCGTCCCCGGGTTCCCGTCGGCAATCTGGATCCGATCCACCGACCGGATCGGCGTAACTTCCGCCGCCGTCCCCGTGAAGAACGCCTCATCCGCGATATAAATCATCTCCCGCGGTATCGCCTGCTCCACAACCGGTATCCCGAAGTGCCGCGCCAGCGTCAGCACTGAGTCCCGCGTGATCCCCGACAGCACCGAACTCGACAGCGGTGATGTATAGATCACACCATTCCGAACCAGAAAAACGTTTTCCCCCGACCCCTCGGACAAGTAGCCGTGGACATCGAGCGCAATCCCCTCCTGGTAGCCGTTGATGTCAGCCTCCATGCGAATCAGCTGCGAGTTCATATAGTTCGCGCCTGACTTCGCAAGCGACGGCATCGTGTTCGGCGCCAGCCGGTTCCACGACGAGATGCACACCTCCGCCGCATCCCCCGCCACGTACTTCCCCCATGGAAAATTCGCGATGTACACCTCGATCGGCGTTCCCTTCGGGTTCACGCCAATCTCCCCATACCCGCGCAGAGCGATCGGCCGGATGTAGCAAGGCGCAACGTTGTTCGCCTCCACCGTCTCCACCACCGCCGAGCAAAGCTGGTCGAGCGACCACGGCAGCGTCATCCGGTAAATCCGCGCCGAATCCAGCAGCCGCTGCATGTGCTCCGGCAGCCGAAACACTGCCGCGCCCTCTGGCTGCGCATAGCAGCGAATGCCTTCAAATACCGACGACCCGTAGTGGATCACGTGACTCATCACGTGAAGCTGGGCCTTCTCCCACGGAATCAGATTGCCGTTGTGCCAGATTTTGGCCGTTGGCTGGATGGGCATGCCGATGCCTCCCCTTTCAGCTCCAAAAATTCGATTATATCCGCCGCCCTCCACATTGCTGCCGCGGGTATCGCCCCCGCAAATGACGCCAAAGTGCCACCGCACACCTCGCCTCAATCTTCAGGCTCCGCCCAACAGCTCAAACGGATTGAAGTCCGTTCCCCGTCTGAACGAGTCCACGCCCTCCCCCCAATTCAAATAGCTTTCCGTCAGGAAATACCTCGAAAAGTTGGCGGTTTTCCCATTTACTCCCACTCCCCCGTTAAACTTTCCTCCTCAAAGTGCCGTTAGTACCCACGCATCTCGTCTCCGCACGTGGGCCCCATCGCGAAAAAAAATAGGAAGAGGAAACGCAAGGTGATTTCCCTCAAGAAGTACCTCGATCTCGATCATCGGCCGTCCACGACCCCACCGGACGCCGCCGCCGATCCGCTGTTGGCCGCCACCATGGAATCCTATCGCGCTGCCCTGCTCGCCATGGGTCGCAACGCTGTTCTCGGCTCCCCCTCCCTCGGTCTCGACCTGCAAACCGGCCTCCAGGGTCTGGAACGCCGCATCTCTTTCAATCCCACCCCCGAATCCATCCGATGGGCTCAGTCGCAAGTGGAAATTCAGCTCCAGGAATGGGGCACCCGCACTGCCGAACACCTCAAAGCGAAATCCGACGAGGTCAAGGAACTGCTCATCGCCCTGGCGCACACCGCCGAAGCCGTCGGCGATCGCAATCAAAGCTACACCGGCCAGTTCAAAGACCTCACCGCGCGCCTTGAAAAAATCGGCAACCTCGACGACCTCACGCAGATTCGCTCCTCCCTCGTCCAGCGCGTGACCGAACTGAAGTCCAACGTCGATCAGATGACCCGCGACAGCCAGGAACTCGTCGCTCACCTCCAGGCCGAAGTCTCCACCTTTCAGAGCCGCCTCAAAGCCGTCGAAAGCCTTGTCCTCAAAGATGAGCTGACCGGCGTCGCCAACCGCCGCAGCCTCGAAGAGCGCATCCACTGGAATATCCAGCAAAGCAGCACCTTCTGTGTCGTCATGCTCGACCTCAACGAGTTCAAGCAGGTCAACGACAAGCACGGCCACCTGGCAGGCGACGACCTGCTCCGCCAGTTTGCCAAAGAGCTCCAGATGAACACCCGCTCCGGCGACCTCGTCGGGCGCTGGGGCGGCGATGAGTTCATCGTGCTCCTGCTCTGCGACGCGGCCAACGCCTCGTTTCACATTGGTCGAATTCGCGAGTGGGTCTTCGGCAAATACACCGTCACCACCGGCGCCCACCGCAAGTCCGTCGAGGTTGTCATGGACGCCTCGGTCGGAGTGGCCGAGTGGCATCCCGGCATCACCGTCGACCAGCTCATCGCAGAAGCCGACGCCGCCATGTACAGGGACAAGAAGCAGGCCCGTTTGGTGCACAACTAGGGCCCTGGGCTGCCCGGCGTTCGGCGGTTCTACTCCAGATCGTCGTCCGCCGCGGCAACCACCGGAACGCCGCCCTGCCGCTTCATCAGCAGATAACCGCGGATGAACGGCTCTAAATAACCGTCCAGCACCTTGTCCACATCGCCCACTTCCACCTTCGTCCGGTGGTCCTTGGCGATGCGGTAAGGCTGCAGCACGTACGACCGGATCTGCGACCCGAAATTGATGTCGAGCTTTGAGTCCTCGATCTTCCGCGTCGCCGCCTGTTTCTTCTCCAGCTCGTACTCGTAAAGCCGCGAGCGCAGCATCTTCATCGCCTTCTCGCGATTTTTGTGCTGCGACCGCTCATTCTGGCACTGCACGACGATGTTCGTCGGAATGTGCGTGATGCGCACGGCGGAATCGGTCGTGTTCACATGCTGCCCGCCCTTGCCGCCCGACCGGTACGTATCCGTGCGAATCTCATCCGGCTTGATGTCGATCTCGATCGAATCGTCAATCTCCGGCGACACAAATACCGACGCGAACGAAGTATGCCTGCGCTTCGCCTGGTCGAAGGGCGAGATGCGGACCAGCCGATGCACGCCCGTCTCGCCACCGAGCAGGCCGAACGCATACTCGCCGGTGATGGTGAACGTGGCGGATTTGATGCCGGCCTCTTCGCCATCCTGGTAGTCGTTCATCTCGGTGCGGAAACCCTGTTGCTCCGCCCAACGCAGATACATGCGCATCAGCATCTCGGCCCAGTCCTGCGACTCCGTCCCGCCCGCCCCAGGATGCACCGTAACGATGGCGTTGAGCGGGTCGGTCTCACCCGACAGCATCGTCCGGAACTCCAGCTTGTCAACGTGGTCGCGAAGCGACTGGATATCTTTATCCAGATCGACGAGGATCGCGACGACTTCCTGTTCAGATTCGGATTTGGCATCGCGCGCCAGCTCGAAATAAGCCTCGATGTCCCCCGTGCGGCGTTCGAGCTCCTGGTCGTCGGCGAGTTGCCCTTCAATGCGCTTCCGATCGCGCATGATGGGCTGCGACAGCGCGGGGTTCGACCACAGCGCCGGATCGGCCAGCCTGGTTTCAATAGCAGCTAATTGAGTGCGGAGACGCGGCGCGTCAAAGATACTCCCGCAGACCGCGCACTTTTTCGCGGACGGGAGCGTAAGCGAATTCAAGATCGGAAAGCATCACTCAAGTCTAGCGAAAAGAAGTCAGCGAAGAAACGGGCAGCTGAAAAAGCGGTCAGCGATAAAACGGTCAGCTGAAAGCTGCCAGCAAAAAAAGCTTAGCTGACCGGTACTTAGCTGACCGCTAACCGGCTCCTGGGTGACCGCTTTTTAGCTGACAGGCTTAAGCTGACGGCCTCTCAGCTCGCCCTTCACATTCCCAGATCCGTCAGTCCCGGATGATCCACCGGCCTTTTACCCAGCGGCCAGTGAAACTTCCGGTCGGCCTCGCGAATCGGTGCCTCATTAATGCTCGCCTCGCGCCGCCGCATCAGCCCATTCTCGTCGAACTCCCAGAGCTCATTGCCGTGGGCGCGAAACCAGTTTCCTGAGTCGTCGTGAAACTCGTACTTGAATCGAACCGCCATCCGGTTCTCGCGAAAACCCCACAGCTCCTTGATCAATCGATAGTCCAGCTCCCGCGCCCATTTCCGCCGCAGAAACTCGACAATGGCCGCCCGCCCGGAGAAAAACTCAGCCCGGTTCCGCCAGCGGCCGTCCTCTGTATAAGCCAGCGCAACCCGCTCCGGGTCGCGCGTGTTCCACGCATCCTCGGCCATGCGAACCTTCTGCGGGGCGGTTTCGAGATTAAACGGCGGAAGTGGAGGACGGGGCTCGCTCATCGGAATGTCTCCTGGACCACACCCCAAAGATGACCGCCAGCCCACAAACGACGCAGCAGAAATACGCAAAAATATCGCCGTACCGGGTATAGAAAGTCAGGTCCGACCGGTACCCATACCGAGCCACCAGCGAAGTCAGCGTATGCCGGGGCGCAGAGAGCGTCACGCGCCCCTTCGGATCGATCACCGTGGTCACACCGTTGTTGGTGTCGCGCAGAATCCATCGGTCGTTCTCAATCGCCCGCATCCGCGCCATGTTCAGATGCTGCCACGGTGCGCTCGTGTCCCCGTACCATCCGTCATCGGAGATGTTGACCAGCACGTCTGCGCCGTTCTGTGCGAACAGGCGCACTTCGTCCGCAAACACCGACTCGTAGCAGATAAAAACCCCGAAGGTATGCCCGCCGGTCCGGAAGACCGATCGGTTGCGGCCGCGTGTAAAATCGCCCACCTGGCGCGTGAGGTGGTTGGCGAAGAAGAAGAGATTGCGGTACGGAACGTACTCGCCAAAGGGGACAAGGTGAATCTTGTCGTATCGCCCCGCAACCGCGCCGTTCGCGTCGACAAAAATAGCGGAGTTGTAGATGCCGGCCGGATCCTCGCCGACCATTCCGGCGATAAACGGCGCCTTCGCGCTGGTCGCGACCGAGCGCAATAGGGCCAGCGTGCGGGGATCATCCGACCGCATCCATGACCCGACCTCGGGCCACAAAACCATGCCCGGCGGCGGCATGTTGCCCGCGCAGGTCTCAGCCGGTGGCGGCGTATCAGCCACGGGCATTCCCTCATAGGCCGCAGTGCACGTCTGCCGAGCAGCATCGGTCAGCCAGCTTGTATTTCCCTGCCATTCAGTTCCCTTCCAGTTGTCCGGAGGCTCGACATCGATGTTGGGCTGGAGGAGGACGGCATAATCGGAGCTGGCGGCTGGCGCGATTGCCGGCGAACCTCCGCTCATAAGAAATATAAGGGCCACCAGGAAAGCGATACCCCATGCGGATCTGCGAAGCGATGCGCCTTTGCGTTGGCGAATCGTCCAGAACCAATAGACATTTCCAGCGACGAGAATGAAAGAAATCCCGTAGACGCCAGTGACAGGTGCGAGCCCGGTCACCCAGGAGCTGTCCACCTGCGAGTACCCCAGCTGATCCCACGGCACGCTCGTGATCCGCGCAGCCGCAAGCTCCAGCGCGGTCCACAAAAACGGAGCCAGAATCAGCGCCCCATTCAGCCCAAAACGCCGCCGGAAAAACGCCAGCCCCAGTCCAAACAGTCCAAAATAAAGCCCAAGCACAAGGCTGAACAACACCAAAATCCCGGCTGCCCCAGGAGCTGGTACATGCCCGTAATAGAGCATCGTCTGGTAAATCCAGTAGCAGTTGAGGATGTACCAGAGAACTCCGCAAAGATAGCCGGTGAGCGCAGCGCGACGCAGATAATGCGGGTGACCAGCGGAGCTTTCATGGAGCAACGCGTAAAGCAGCGGGACCAGGGCGATCCAGGTTAGGAATCCGCGCCACCAGGGCATCGGTCCCCCAACCGGAAAGCAGAAATCAAGAAGCACGGCCGAGACCAGACCGAACAGGATCGACAGCGAAAGTGAAGATCGGGAGGTGCGAGCCGGACCGGCAACCGGAGTCTCGGCAGTGGAGGCCACGTCCAAAGCCACGCGACTACTCTTTGCCGACCAGTTCGTTCAGATCTTCAAAGAAACTAATGAAAATGACCAGAAGAGACCCGGCAATCCCAATAAAGAACAGCCAGGTGCAAAGTGCCATCACAGCGCGGGCCAGAGCGATCACAAAGGCATTGTAAATCAAGCCCCGGCGACCGCCCCTCGCCCCTTGCTTCTCCCTCTTCGACGCCTGACCTGCCTGCCTCAGGAACGTTGCAAAATCAGGTTCAAACTACTACTTAGGAGTCACATTCGACGCATCGGCAGCGTGCTAGGATGATGCAGCAGAAACGCCGAAAAAGGGTATTTTGTCCGGGCAGACAGGTTACGTCCCCCTGATATTCAGGAGTCATTCAGAAGCATATGAGCAAGGGCATTTCTATCGCCGTCGTTGGTTCAGGATATGTGGGTCTGGTCGCCACCGCGTGTTTCGCGGAGATCGGTCACCGCGTGATTTGCGTCGATAACGATGAAGCCAAACTGCGCATTCTGCAGAATGGCGGAGTCCCGATTCACGAGGATTACCTGCCTGAGGTGCTCGAACGGCACCGTGGGCACTCGATCGAGTTCACCAGCGATCTGCGTGCGGCCACCCAGGCGGCGCAGGCCATCTTCATCGCCGTGGGGACGCCGCAGAGCAGCACCGGCAGCGCCGATCTCTCCTATGTCGACGCGGTCGCCAGCGAGATTGCCCGCTCTATTAATGAATACAAGGTTATTGTCGAAAAAAGCACTGTTCCCGTCTACACCAATGAGTGGATCCGCCGTGTGGTCGAACGCAACGGCGTGCCGCGCGACCTCTTCGACGTCGCCTCCAATCCCGAATTCCTCCGCGAAGGCACCGCCGTCGTCGATTTCCTCCACGCCGATCGTATCGTTGTCGGCGCCGACACCGAACGCGCCGGCGATTTGCTGAAGACGATTTACGCCCCGCTGACCTCGGGAACCTACTATCGGTCGGCACACGCCGTGCCAGGGCCCTGCGGCGAGCGGACCCCGCCGCCGGTACTGCTCACCTCGACCAAAGCAGCGGAGATTATCAAGCACGCCTCCAACGCCTTTCTCGCAACCAAGATTTCCTTCATCAACGTTGTCGCCAATATCTGCGAGGCGGCTGGAGCCGATGTCGAAGAGGTCGCGCGCGGCATGGGTATGGACAGCCGCATCGGCCCCAAGTTCCTCCGCGCGGGCGTCGGTTACGGCGGATCCTGCTTCCCCAAAGATGTCGCGGCCTTCCGCCACGTCGCCGAAACAATGGGGATCGATTTCTGCCTCTTGAAAGAAGTCGAGAAAATCAACGAAGAACAGAAACGGCGCTTCTTTCAGAAGGTACGCTCCGCCCTCTGGACCTTCCGCGGCAAGAAAATCGGTGTCCTCGGCCTCGCCTTTAAAGGCGGCACCGACGATATCCGCGAATCCCCAGCCCTCGACATCGTTAAGCAGATGCTCCATGAGGGATCAACCGTCACCGCCTACGATCCGGCGGCTGCCGAACGCGCCAAAGAGTCCATTCCGGCAGGCCCTCAGATGCGCTACGTCGACGATCCCTACGCCGCCGCGCAGGATGCGGATGCGCTCGTCATCCTCAACGAATGGCAGGAGTTCGCCGAGCTCGACCTGAAGCGCCTCCACTACACCCTGCGTTATCCCATCGTTATCGACGGGCGCAACCTGTATGACCCGGCTATGATGACGGAGAGTGGTTTCACCTATCTCAGTGTGGGCCGTCCGGGTTTGTCCCACACCCGGGATGCCGTCGCAGGCCAGCGGATGCCGTAAGGCTGGTTTCATCAACCCCCGGGCATCGAAGTGCGGCGCATCTGAGATCCGCGTTGGAGGCGTTACTCACGCTCTCCGCCAAAGCCGCTGCGCGATATTTGTGACCAGTTTTGAAAGGCGACTCGTCCGCCGTTCCATCATTCCCCGTTCAAGGAAGTTGAAGAAACCAAATTCCAGTCGCGGCACGGTCGCCTGCTCGCTTGTTCGATCGGAGAGAGAAATTACCCCGCGGCTTCTCCTTCCTTCCACAGAGGCACGGTCATGCTGAATTTCGACCCGGCACGCGTCAAGCGAGTGCTGATCTATCGGCTCGGCAGCCTCGGCGATACCGTTATCGCGCTTCCCGCGCTGCATCTGGTGGAGCGGACGTTCCCAGCCGCGCGCCGTCTGATGCTCACCAATATCCCCATCCACGCCAAAGCGCCCCCGGCCTCTGCTGTCCTCGAAGGCTCCGGACTGGTCCATGGCTTTCTCAGCTATCCTGTCGGCACTCGGAGCCTGCGCGAACTCTCTGCGGTGTGGTGGCGGATTCGCCGATTCCGCCCACACGTCCTCGTCTATCTCATGCCCGCGCGCGGTCGCGGCTCCCTTAACCGGGATACCTGGTTCTTTCGGCTGTGTGGCTCGCCTCAAATCATCGGCTTGCCGGCCGGGGATCGGGCGGAACCGGCCCTCGATCCCAACACCAGGGTCTGGGAGCATGAGGCTTCGAGACTTCTGCGTTGTCTGCGAAGCCTCGGCGATGCGGATCTCCACGATCCTGCCGCCTGGGATCTGCGCCTTACCCCGGAAGAAAACCGCACCGCAACGGACGTTCTGGCCTGCTTTGCCGGGCAGCCCTTTATCGCCTGTGGCCCCGGTACCAAAATGCAGGCAAAGGACTGGGGCCAGCAGAACTGGCGTGCTCTGCTGGCGAGGCTCGCCGTCGAACTGCCCGGCCGCGGCCTCGTGCTGGTTGGTGCAAAAGAGGATGCGCCAGTCAGCGACTATGCGAGCGCACAATGGACTGGCCCGGTAGCCAACCTCTGCGGACTCCTGACTCCGCGCGAGACGGCTGCGGTTCTGAGGCGCTCAGAACTGTTCCTCGGCCCGGATAGCGGACCCATGCACCTGGCAGCGGCTTACGGCGTGCCTTGCGCAATTGTTTACGCTTCACGGAGCCGTCGCGGTCACTGGTTCCCGGTCGGCAACGGCCACCAGGTCGTGTACCACACGCTGCCTTGTTCTCTCTGCAACCTTGAAATCTGTATCGAAAACAAAAGGGAATGCATAACGTCAATTTCCATTGCGGAGATGACTTCCGCCGCGATGAAGGCCTGGCAGTTCGGTCAGGACCGTCTCGCTGCCAATTCAACGCTCTGACTGGCAAATCAATGGCCCCGCGTAAAAATGCCAACAGCGTCCCGCAGCGAGCCGCACACCGCGTCCGCCAGCGCAGCCGCCTTCCCCGCGCCCGCCTTTTGCGTTTCTGGATCACCCTCAATAAAGATCGACCGCATCCCCAGTCTTCGCGCAGCCTCGATATCCGATAGCGAGTCCCCGATAATCAAACTCGTAACCGCTGACGCGTCTGGAAAATCACGGAAGGCCTGCTCAATCAGGCCTGTCTTCGGTTTCCTGCACTCGCACTGGTTTTTGTCATGCGGGCAGCAATAGAACGCGTCGATGCGCGCTCCGTGGTCCGCCAGATGCTTCTGCATTTGCGCGTGTAGTGCGTCCACATCGGCGCTTGTGTAACGGCCCAGCGCGACCCCGCGCTGATTCGTAACCACGATAACCCGCCTGCCAGACCGGTTCAGCGCGGCAATCGCCTCTTCCGCGCCGGGAAGAAAATGGAAATCGCCCCAGCGCGCGATGTATTCGCCTTCCGGCGCCTTGCGATTGATCACCCCATCGCGATCGAGGAAAACTGTTCGAATGCCGGAAAAGTCGGCCGTCGCAGGCGAAGATGGCATAAGTGGTGAATAGTATGATAACGAATGATGGGCCTGCATTTCGCCGCTCCTGCCTCGCACGCGCGGCAAGGATTGGCCACCAGCGGTCGGAGGAAGAACTTGTGGTGGAGCCTTTGAACGCGATCTCGTTTCCTGAGCGCGCCGATCAGCCGGTGGCGGAAAGGCATTCCCTTCGCGATGATTCAGGATCTCCACCGCGTCATCCAGCTCATCGAAGGTGACTGGCGCAATACCAGAGTGCTGGTTGTTGGCGACATTATGCTCGACCGCTACATCTGGGGCGACGTGGAACGAATCTCTCCCGAAGCGCCCGTCCCGGTCGTGCGGGCCGCGCATCGCACCGAGCAGCCCGGTGGTGCAGCCAATGTCGCGATGAACATCGCCGGCCTTGGCGCAAAGGCGACCCTGTTTGGCTTTTGCGGCGACGACCCCGATCGGCTCGCGCTGGCAATGTGTCTGCGCAAAGCAGGCGTGGCCGAAGAGATCACGACCGTCGCCACGCATCCAACCACCTCCAAGCTAAGAATCCTCGGCGGCAGGCAGCAGATGCTGCGCCTTGACATGGAGCAGACCCACGGCTATCCCGCCGAAGCGTATCAGGCGCTGATGGCGAGACTCGAAGCCGCGCTCGACGAGGCGAATGCCGTCGTCCTCTCCGACTATGCCAAGGGCGTGCTCACAGAGGAAGTCTGCTCCCGCCTCATCTCCGCCGCCCGCGCCAGGAACATTCCCGTTCTGGTCGACCCGAAGCAGCGAAGCTTCTCGCGCTATCGCGGGGCGACGACCATCTGCCCCAACCTGGCGGAACTCTCCGCAACCACCGGTCTCTCTCCTCGCGATATCGATGCCGTCCTGGCCGCCGGGCAAATGCTAATTCCGGAACTGGACCTCGAATCCATGACCGCAACCCTGAGCGAAAAAGGAATAGCTCTGCTCCGCAAAGATTCGAAAACCATCGCCCCAGCCGTTGCCCGTCAGGTCTTCGACGTTTCCGGTGCCGGGGATACGGTGATCGCGATCCTGGCTCTCGCAGTAGCGAGCGGCCTCGATATGGAAACCGCCATCCAGTTGGCCAATGTGGCCGCCGGAATCGTCGTGAGCAAGGTCGGCACCGTCCCCGTCACCCGCGACGAACTGCTTACCAGCCTCATGCCCGAGATTGAACTCCAGGCCCAGGAGAAAGTGCTTTCCCTCGATCAACTGAAAGTGCGGGCTTCAACCTGGCGCTCCGCGGGCCAGAGCATTGTCTTCACAAACGGGTGTTTCGATCTGCTGCATATCGGCCACATCACTCTCCTCGAAGATGCGCGCCGCGAAGGCGACCGCCTCGTCGTCGCCATCAACAGCGACGCTTCCGTTTGCGCACTCAAGGGACCGACCCGCCCGATTGTCGGCGAACGCGAACGCGGACGCATTCTTGCCGCGCTGGCGGCCGTCGACGCAGTTGTGGTCTTTGGCGAGCCCACTCCCCTGCGCGTCATCGAGGCTCTGCGCCCAAACGTGATCGTCAAAGGCGGCGATTACAACGAAGAAACCATCGTCGGCGCCAAGGAGGTCCGCTCCTGGGGCGGCCGCGTCAAAATAGTTCCCATCGTCGAAGGGTTCAGCACCACTAAACTGATTGCTCGCGCCCTCACCAATAACTCCGATGCTCCGAGCGGCGCGAACGAACTTCCCGCATCGCGCCTTCCTCAGTGAGCCGCCGCCGTTGCTGACACTCCTTCGCGCTGGAACATCTGCCGAATGCCGCGCAGCGCCTGGCGCGTCCTCTCTTCGTTCTCAATCAGTGCAAAGCGTACGTGCCCGTCGCCGTATTCGCCAAAGCCGATGCCGGGGCTAACCGCGACCTTCGCATCGCTCAGCAGCTTCGTGGAAAATTCCAGCGACCCCAGGTGCCGCCACGGCTCAGGGATCGGCGCCCACACAAACATTGTCGCCTTCGGCGAAGCGATTTCCCACCCGGCCTTGTTCAGACCGCTCACCAGGCAGTCGCGCCGACGATGATAGTTGTCTCGAATTTCCCCGACACACTCCTGAGGACCCTCAAGCGCGAGAATCGCCGCCACCTGGATCGGCGTAAACGTCCCGTAATCGAAATAGCTTTTCAGCCGAGCCAGCGCCGACACCAGTTCTGGATTGCCCACCATGAATCCCACCCGCCAGCCCGGCATGTTGTAGCTCTTCGAAAGCGTGAAAAATTCCACCGCGATATCTTTGGCTCCCGGAACCTCCAGCACCGATGGCGCCCGGTATCCGTCAAAAACGATATCCGCATAAGCAAGATCATGCACCAGCCAGATCTCATGCTGACGACAGAGCCCGACCACCCGCTCGAAAAACCGCAGGTCCACACATTGCGTCGTGGGATTCGCCGGAAAGTTCAGGATCAGCATCTTCGGCCGCGGATACATCGTCGGAATCGCCTGTTCCAGCTCGGCTAGAAACGCGTCCGCATTGTGAATCGCCACGCTCCGAATGTTCGCCCCCGCAATCACCGGCCCGTAGATATGAATCGGGTAGCTGGGATTCGGCACCATCACCACATCGCCCTGATCGAGGGTTGCCAGGCACAGGTGTGCGATCCCCTCTTTCGATCCGATCGTCACAATGGCTTCAGTCTCCGGATCGAGGGTGATCCCATATCGCGTTTCATACCACTTTGTAATCGCCCGGCGGAGGCGTGGTATCCCTTTCGAGAGCGAATAGCGGTGGGTCTCTGGCCTCCGTGCGGCCTCGATCATCTTGTCGACAATGTGCTGCGGTGTCGCGCCATCCGGATTGCCCATGCCGAAATCAATGATGTCTTCGCCCCGGCGGCGCGCCGCGGCCTTCAGTTCGCCGGTGATGTTGAAGACATACGCCGGCAGCCGGCGGATGCGGGGGAATTCGTGCATGGCAGCCTCGTTAAATCCTTCCAGCGGCTCCTGTGCCGCAGACGCCTCCAATATTGCTGGAACGTTACCTTCATCTTAATGAACGGCCGCCATTGATCGTGCTGCTCAGAAGAGATTGGAACCACTTTCGTCATCGACCGCGCACAGAAACGCCCGCAGAACAGCGATGCGTGGCTCGGCCAGACGCCGCGCGCTCTCCAGACGGATCCTGCCGGGGAGATCCTCAAGATTCCGGCGCAGCACCGACACCGCGTCCGTAAACCGGGGAAATCGCGTATCCCGGCCGACTTTGCTCACCGTTCGAAGGATGCCGATTGCCCCCAGTTGTTCCAGGATGTCCGCATCGCGAAGGATTGTGGCCTCCAGCGTCGTCGGTTCGTCCTGGGGCTGGTGCTCCCGGATGGCGTCCAGTACTGCAGTAACCTTCTCTTCGGGAAACCCCGCCGCGCGAAGGATCCCCGGGGCATAGTGGCAGGCGTATGCCACGTGATCCCATTGGGCCAATTGCCCGGGATCCTCGGGCCGATGCCCAACAAAAACCCCCAGGTCATGAACCCATGCCGCCGCCTGTACAACATCCCGGTCATAGGAAAGATCTTCCCCGATGGCCACGGTCAGCGCCTCAAGGCGCGGTTGATGCCCAAATTTGTCCACAGGGCGGCATTGCTCTTCGATGGCGTGCGCCAGAGTCCCCGCGTAATCAGAATTCATAGAACCTTTGTAACGCGAAAGTCACGCCTTCTGACCCGATATTGCCAATGCGGGATTGGCAAACACAATCGATCATGGATTACCAGAATTCATTCGACACAGTGGCTGCGACGTTTTCTAATATCGCAGTATCCCAGACCACAACAACCGCTGTTTCACACTGGGATTCGGATTCGCGTATTGGCGTTTGCCCTCAATGCAGGAGCGGTAGAATTCATGTATCGTGCTTGTATCGGGCAAGTGGCTTTATTTGCAGATTTTTCTGCGATAATTGCTGGATTCCGCCGGGTCCAGAACGGGCAATCAAACGATGCGCACCGTTGCATTGCAAAAGAAGCAACTGAAGCCTCGGTTTCGCATCTGAGCTTCGAGAATAGCGAATTTTCCGCTGGGCATCTTTCCGGTGCCTCAGAAAGAGTATTTCAGCCTGCCGAAGTCCGCTCCGGCCAGGATCGCAAGGATTATGGCGACTTCTGAATACCTGCGAAACCGCGATTCAGCAAACAGATCAAAGGCCCCGGTTTTACAACTTCCGGCTTCCACCCGCCACACCATCATCGGCCCGGCAACCGTAGCGTCGGTTGTCATGATGGCCAACGACGTGCTCATGATCCTGCTGGCTTTTGGCTTGGCATTGGCCCTTCGGGCATTCGCTGGAGCCAAAATTGTCTCGCTTGCGGGCTCCGGCTTCACCTTCTGGGCCACGCCCGTCGACCTGTTTTATCTCGGCTGGTTTGTTCTGGCCTACGTGCTCGTCAGCCGCCGCTACAGCCTGTATGCTCCTGCCCCCACTGGCACCGGTACCCACGAGCTGCGCCTTGTCCTTCAGGCCTGCCTCAACGCCGGTCTGCTCCTTTGCGGGGCGCTCTATATGTTTCACGCGGTCGCCATTTCCCGCATCCTGGTGATGCTGGCCGTCATAATGTCCTGCATCACCCTGGTCCTTCGCCGTGCAATTTGGCGTCTCTCCCGCTACAAGCAATTCGCGCAGGGTATCGACTTGCGCAATGTTGTCATTCTCGGCGCCAACCAGCTCAGCTACGCCCTCAGTCGCCACATCCGGGACTACAGCCGTCTGGGTTATCGCTTCGTCGGCTTCGTCACCACCCCCGGAGCCTCAATCAGTGCAGAAATCTCCTCCGATCAGATCCTCGGAGGCGCCGACAAAATCCGCCAACTCGCTCGCCAGCACTTCGTCGACGAACTCGTCATCGCCGAGTTTTACCCCACTGACGCCGCCATCCGTCTCGTCCAGGACGCCCGCGAGCTTGACATCGACGTCCGCGCCATCTCCGGCTACTACAGCGAGCTCACCACCAACGCTCCCGTTGAATATCTCGGGATCTTCCCGGTCGCACCGCTCCACCGCCGCGAACCTCGCGTTATCGGCTTCGTCTGCAAGCGTGTCGTGGACACGGTCCTTTCCCTCCTGGCTCTCATCTTCACCGCCCCCCTCATGCTCGCCATCGCCATTGCCGTCAAGCTCGAAAGCGAAGGTCCCGTCTTTTACATCTCCGAGCGCATCGGCAAGCGCGGCCGCGTCTTCCCCTGCTTCAAGTTCCGCACCATGGTCAACGATGCTGAAAAAATGAAGAAAGACCTCACGGCCCTCAATGAGCGAGACGGAATTCTTTTCAAGGTTTCCAACGATCCCCGCGTCACCCGCCTCGGCCGTATCCTCCGCAAATACTCCCTCGACGAACTCCCCCAGTTTCTCAACGTTCTCCGCGGCGAGATGAGCATCGTCGGCCCCAGGCCCCCCATCGCCTCCGAAGTCGAGAAGTACGAACTCGAGCATTTCCGCCGCCTCGAAGTCCTCCCCGGCCTCACCGGCCTCTGGCAGGTCCAGGCTCGCCACGACCCCTCCTTCGCCCGCTATATCGCCCTCGATACCGCCTACGTCGAAAACTGGAGCTTCTGGCTCGACCTTCGTATCCTCCTCCAGACCGCCCACGTGGTCGCCCGCGGCACCGGCACCTAGGGCAAATCCGATTGGCGGCCGCCGCGCCCACGGTAGGTCCAGCTCCACCGCTTGCGGAAAAACCAAAACCCCCGACAAGCTGAAAACCAGGTTCACCCAACAGCAAGAAGCTAACTCCTCTCCAACCCGAACATCAAACCGAACTCACTCCGGATTTACCCCAAAGTACCGCACGGCGCCATTTTGAAAGAACACAGCCTCACTCCGATCCACCCGTCCCTTGCGCAACCTATCCACTTTTCTCCGGCTCCCCAGTCCCGAGCTCTAACGAGCCATAGCTAAACCGAAGCTCCCCCGGTGCCGTGAAATCAGCGAGCAATGGGCGTCAGCCCCTGGGGATGGTTCTCGAACGCTTCACCAAAGACCCCTCAGCATCCGCCCGCTCCCCCGCTCCCCCAAACCGTCCGCCAACTTGCCTCATTCCCCCATCCCAGGTGAGACTCAATCCCAGCTTGATCCGTCAAGAAAAACATTCGTCCCCCGCCGTATCCCGTTCAGAACCACTCCGCCGTCCCTGGAGGACACCTTGAGCCAGCTGCCGCGCAGTTCCTGCGTCCCCTCTCCCCGCACCCTTCTTCGCATCGCCGCCCTGTTCCTCACCTGCACCCTGCCCGTCCTCCACGCCCAGGACCGTCCGCCCCGTCCCGATGAAGCCCACGCCGGCGATGCCAAGCCCGAACCCACCCCCGCCGTTCCCCCCGAAAAAACCTCCGTCACCCACCACGACCTCACCCTCGACGGCAAGCTCCTCCACTACACCGCCACCGCCAGCACCCTCCTCATCCGTGACGGCGAAGACGACCACCCCTACGGCACCATTTTCTCGGTCGCCTATACCCTCGACGGCGCCGACCCCAACACACGCCCGGTCACCTTTCTCTATAACGGCGGCCCCGGCTCAGCGACCCTCTGGCTCCACATGGGCTCCGTCGGCCCCGTGCGCGTCGTCACCGCCAGCCCCAAAGCCACCGGCCCCGCGCCCTACCAGATCGTCCCCAACCAGTACAGCCTCCTCGACAAGTCCGACCTCGTCTTCGTCGACGCCCCCCTCACCGGCTTCTCCAAAGCCGTCGGCAAAGGCACAGAAAAAGACTTCCGCGGCGTCGATCAGGACATCAAGGCCTTCGATAAATTCGTCATCCGCTGGGTCACCGTTAACGGGCGCTGGAACTCACCCAAGTACCTCTTCGGCGAGTCCTACGGCACACCCCGCTCCTGCGGCCTCGCTGACGCTCTCCAGGAAGACGGCATCTCCCTCAACGGCGTCGTCCTCCTCTCCTCCATCCTCAACTACTACGTCTCCGCCCCCGGCCTCGACGAAAGCTTCATCGGCAACCTGCCCTCTTTCGCCGCTATCGCCTGGTATCACGACAAGATTCCCAACAAGCCCTCCGACGTGAAAGCCTTCCTCGCCGACGTCCGCACCTTCGCCCGCGGCGACTACTCTGAAGCGCTCCGTGAGGGCGACCAGCTCTCGCCTGAGCACCTCAACGCCATCGCTACAAAACTCGCCGGCTATACCGGCCTCCGCGTCCAGTACGTCAAGGATGCCAACCTCCGCATCAGCCCCACACGCTTCCGCAAAGAGTTGCTGCGCGACGAGGGCGACATCCTCGGCCGCTACGACGCCCGCTTCGAAGGCACAGACACCGACAACGCCGGCGAGTTCCCCGGCTACGATCCCTCCGATACCGGCATCACCGGCGCCTTCGTCTCCGCCTTCCACGACTACCTCTCCCACGAACTCAAGTGGGATACAACCGACTCTTATCGCGTCCACTCCGAATCCGAGGTCCCCTGGGATATGCACCACGTCACGCCCGGGCAGCGCGGCTTCGGCGGCGGTGGTGGAGGCAACCGCGCCGGCCTTCCCTACCTTGGTGGCGACCTCGCCGACGCCATGCGCAAAAATCCGAAGCTGAAGGTGCTCTCGGCGAACGGCTACTTCGACCTCGCCACGCCCTTCTTCATCACCGAGTACGATATCGCCCACATGATGCTCACCCCCGAGCTGGCAAAGAATGTGAGCTTCACGTACTACCCCTCCGGCCACATGGTCTATCTGAACGTAGACGCGCTGAAGGACTTCAAACACGACCTGGCGGGTTTCTACGGCCAGTAAGGGTCACCACTAACCAAGGGCAGGCCCAAACCCTGCCCGCTCCTTTGCCCGGACCGGTGCGTCCCCGAATCAACGGTCCAACCGCCCCGAGCCGTTTTTCGATAGAACGGAAGCGCGTTATCGATCATCCGTTCACGAGCCAACTCCACAAGCCGCCTCTCGCTTTTTGCTATCCATCGGGGGATGACGCATCGAACGATGCTGCCTCCAGAAGTTCGCGAATCAGTCTTCGCGCGGGCTTGAGTGGCGGAGATCCCGAGAAGCGCATAAGAGTCACGACCACACTCAGGGATTTCTCGAACAGAATGCGCGTGCGATGCTGGTCCTGGGAACCGTCACAGGTCCAGTAGAGGATGAGGCCCATCTGGTAGAGCCATAGAAGCCCGGGCATATGCCCGGCCAGATCGGGGTGCGTTTTCTGCCGTGCACCCCCTATCGCTTTACCGAACATCTCGATGTCTCGCGCGCGTATAGCCTTTGTCTCGAGGCTGAAGGGGGACAGCTGCCGCGTCTGCCCCGGCGTCCCCGTGTACGTCCAGCCGTAAGCCGTGTCCAGAACCAACCATGGACGCACCGCCCACGTCGCGCCCAGCGGCCCGATCGCAAGCCGGTCCGGCGTCGCCGACTGCGAACCTCCAAAGCCTTCCAGAACCACCGCCATCGTGGGGCCGACAGGCTCCCAGTTCTGCCTCCAACACTCAGCTGCCAGCCCAAAATGGCGCCGTGGCTCAACCTATTCCCTATTGCCTACTGCCTTGCCTTTAATACCCAGCCGCCAGCCCGAAATGGTGCCGGTGATCCTGACCGCCGCTCAGCTCGCCCGTCACCGGATCGACCGCGATGCATTCCCCATCGCTCCAGTGCCCAAGCACCTTCAGGTTGTAGCCCATCGCCTTCAGCCCTTCGATCGTCGCCGACGAGAAGCCCGGCTCCATGAACACCACGTCGGGCATGTACTGGTGGTGGAACCGCGGCGCGTTCACCGCCTGCTGGATGTTCAGCCCCTCGTCCGCCACGCTCAGAAAGATATTCGCCACCACCGTGATAATCCGCCCGCCACCCGGCGACCCCAGCACCATGCTCACCTTGCCGTCCTTGAGCACAATGGTTGGAGTCATGCTGGAGAGCGGCCGCTTGCCCGGAGCAATCGCATTCGCCGGTCCCTGGATCAGCCCAAACATATTCGGAACGCCCTGCTTCGATGCAAAGTCGTCCATCTCATCGTTCAGCAGAAAGCCCAGCCCCGGCACCGTGACGCCGGAGCCGTACCATCCATTGAGCGTGGTAGTCACCGAGACAGCATCGCCCTCCGCATCCATCACCGAGTAATGCGTGGTATCGGCCGCCTCCTGCCGCACGTCGGCCATCGTCGGCGCGGCAGGCAGAAATCCCTCGGGCCGCTCCAGCTTCGCCGAAGCGCTCGCCTTGTCCGCATCGATCGAGGCGCGCCACGCCTCACCGTACTTCTTGCTGATCAGTTGCTCGATCGGGATCTTCACATAATCCGGATCGCCCAGGTAATTCGACCGGTCCATATAAGCGCGCCGAAACGCCTCCACCACCAGATGCATCTCCGGAGCGGTGCGATCACCCAGCGGCCGCAGGTTGTAGCCGTCAAGAATGTTCAGCATCTCGATCAGCGCTACTCCGCCCGACGACGGCGGTGGCGCGCTCACAATGGTGTATCCGCGATACGTGCCGGTGATCGGCTCGCGTTCCTTCACCGTATATCGAGCCATGTCTTCGGCCGTGATCAGGCCGCCACCCTTCTCGACCGCGTCGGCGATCTGCCGCGCCATCGCACCGCGATAAAAGTCGTCCGGATTCTTCGCGATCCGCCGCAGTGTCTCGGCAAGCTCGGGCTGCCGAAATGACTCGCCGGTCTTATAGAAATCGCCGTCCCGCTGAAAGATGTGCTTCGAAAATGGGAAGCCGGTCAGAACCTGGTCGTGCATGCTGGCGGATTCTTCGTCGGTGAGGACAAAACCGTCAGCGGCCAGGTGAATTGCCGGCGCCATCACCTGCGCAAGGGTGAGACGCCCATACTTTTTCTCCGCATGAACCAGTCCCGCCACCGAACCCGGTACTCCAATGGCGCGATACCCGACGATGCTCGCGTTCGGGATAATATTGCCGCTCGCGTCGAGATACATGTTCGCGGTTGCAGCCAGCGGAGCCTTCTCACGGTAGTCAATGAAAACGTCTTTGCCGGTGTGCTCATGAACGAGCATGAAACCGCCGCCGCCGATGTTGCCAGCGGGCGGATGAACGACAGCGAGCGCAAATCCCACTGCGACTCCGGCGTCGACCGCATTGCCGCCGGCCTTCAGAATGCTAACGCCGGCATCCGTCGCCAGATGATGAACCGTCACCACCATCGCGTGCGGCGCGCGCACCGGCTGATCGTTTTTGAGCATCAGCGCGGTCTGGCTCGCATCGTCCGGCGCGACGTCCTGCGTGGGCGGGGCAGTTTGCGCACCGGATGGAAGAAGCGCCAATGCAGCGAGGAATGACAAAGTCACACTGCTGACGATTGCATGAGCGAACTTGATTTTCATTGGCTGGAGATACCACACTTCGATCTCAGAATTGTACGGCAGCCCGCGCGCTGCCGTGGCTCCGCTAATGTTTGACCCCCTCCGAACCCGCGCATAGACTGAAGAACAGCAGAAAGTGAATATGCCGTCGTTTTCCCGCTGTTCTTCGCTGTCTTTGCTGCTCGCCGGTGTCCTGGCCGTAGTACCGTGTCGGGCGCAGCAGAATCAGAATCCGCCGAATCCAGCTCCCGCGCCATCCTCACCCGCGCAGAGTTCGTCGTCTCAGGCCCCGTCTCAGCTTCCCGGCCAGAGTTCTCAAAACCCTGCGCGCAACCTGCGCCAGATCCCTGCGCAGACTGAGCAGACCGGCTCGCCCAAACCACCTGCGTTGATGGATCCCGCCGGACCCACCGTGAGCCTCGAAACCAGCGAAGCGATGTTCGACATCGGCGTGGCACTGAACGCCTGTGGCTACGATCAGGGTCTCGACGAATCCGACCCCGTACGAAAGAAGGTTCGTGACGAAGTCAATCAGGCGACGCAGGCCTCCGCAGAGGCGCGCGACGATCGCGACAAGCTCTGCCTGTTCGTCGACCAGCATCGCCTTGGCGATCCCGCGCACAACCTCGCCCAATATGTTTCCCTTGCGCTCTATCTGACTCCGCCGCCGGAGATGACGCCCAGCGTCGAGGAACAGGACATGCCTCCGGACGCGATCGGTGTCGAGCCGATGCTGCCTCTGCTGCGCCGCTTTGCCGACGCCATTAACCTGCACGCTATCTGGGTTGAGAACCGCCCCGCGTACGAAGCAGCGACCAGCCGCCTGCACAATCCGCTCACGCAGATGATCGTCAGCACGAATTACTACATCAAGACGCCCGCCTCAACCTACAGCGGCCGCCGCTTCCTGGTCGTGCTGGAACCGATGCTGTCGCCGGAAGAGACCAATGCCCGTGTTTACGGGCCAGACTACGTCGTGGTTGCCTCTCCGAAGAACGGCCAGATTTCCATGGATCTGGTGCGCCATGCCTACCTGCACTACCAGATTGAGCCGTTGCTGTATGCCCGCGAGAACACGGTAGACGAGCGGATGATGCCCATCCTCAAAGCGGTTCAGGACGCTCCTCTCGACTACGAGTTCAAGAACGACATTGTGGCGCTGGTGATCGAATGCATGATCAAGGCGATTGAGACGCGCACCATGGACACGGGCATTGCGGAGGTCAAGGTGCCCGCGAACTTGCCGCACAGCGAAGCCGAACAATACGAACACACGCGCAGTATCGCCCAGCAGAAGATGGAGGCCATACGGCAGCAGGCCGTCAATAAGGCCATGACTCAGGGATACGTGCTCACCCAATACTTCTATAGCCAGCTCAGGAACTTCGAAAAGAGCCCTGAGAGCCTGAACGAGGCGATCGGACCAATGGTTTATGGCATGGACGTGGGTGTCGAGACCCATCGAGCACGCGAGATCACGTTCGATCAGCACGGCGAAGGCGACCTGATGAGCCACTCGCCGCAGCGTCCGCCCCAGCCAAAAGAACTCGACGTCGCGGAAATGAAGCTGATGAAGGGCGATGTAGCCGGCGCCGCCGAACTCGCCCGGAAGGCCATCGACAACCATACCGGCGACCCTGGCCAGGCGGACTTCATCCTGGCGCGGGTCGACTTGATGAGCGGCAAGATCGACGATGCGCAGAGTGCCTTCCATAACACGCTCACCAGCTCGAAAGATCCGCGCATGCTTGCCTGGTCGCACATCTACCTCGGGCGAATCCTCGATGTTGAAGAGCAGCGAGACGAGGCGGTCGCCGAATACAAGGCCGCATTGACGGTACGCGATGGCCAGCCCGATACGAAGCTGGCCGCCGAAGCCGGCTTAAAGCAGCCCTTTGCCCTGCCCCATCGCGCACCGCCGGATAACGACGACGGGCCGGATGCTCCCAAGCCCCCAGCCTCCTCGGGCCAGTCTCATCCCCAGTAGAGCCCTCTGCAATAATCAGGGAAGCAGCCCGCGCATGGAGCCCTCGGCACATCCCCCCGGCACGTCCATCGAGATGCCTTCCTCAGGCCCGTCAGCCGCGGTAGATGCGACAGCGATCGAGGAGCTCGAAACAACTCTGCAACATCGCTTTGCGAGCCCGGGGCTGCTGCAGCGGGCGCTGACCCACCGATCCCTTGCCCACGAGCGCGGGGCCGCCGAGCCGCAGCGCGAGGACAACGAGACCGTTGAATTCCTGGGGGATGCGGTTGTGGGCATGATCGCGGCCGAGTTTGTCTTTCGGCATTATCCCGAGCTGTCTGAAGGTGCCCTGACCCGGCTGCGCGGCGCCCTGGTGAGCCGCAAACATCTTGCGGAGGTCGCCGAAGGCCTGAGCCTTGGCCGGTATCTGCTCCTCGGCCGCGGCGAGGAGCGCAGCGGCGGCCGCATGAAATCCGCTCTGCTGGCCAATGCCATGGAAGCGGTGATCGGCGCTGTTTATCTGGACGGGGGCCTCGATGCCGCGCGGCGGCTGATCGAGACACGCGTGATTGCGCCCACGATTCTTTCGCTGCGGGAGCAACTGACGGCGGATGCCGGCATGGGCGATTTCAAATCCGCGCTGCAGGAATTGCTGCAGGCCAGCAGGCAGGGTCCCCCGGAGTATCGCATCACTGCGGAGACCGGCCCCGATCATCAGAAGCGATTTGTGGTCGAAGTCGGTACCGGCGGTGGCTCCCTGGCCGAGGGTGAAGGCCGCACCAGAAAGCACGCCGAACAGGATGCCGCCCGCCGTGCCATGGATAAGCTGCGAACAGCGGAGGGAACCGAATGAGCGCGCCTCCGCAAATTCCTCCACCCGTAGTCCACCCATCGACGGAAAGCGGTTTCGGCAGTGCTTTTTCGCGCGACCGTTTCGGCCAGGTCACTGTCGGCCGCTCCCGGATCATCCTGTTTCCTGGCGTCCTGGAGATGATGCGATCTCTGCTCGTCGTCCTGGTGATCGCGCTCTTCATCCTGACCTTCATCGTGCAGCCATTCCGCATTCCATCCGAGTCGATGGAGCGCACTCTGCTCGTCGGCGATTTCCTGCTGGTGAACAAAATTACATTTGCCCCGCCGGGACGATGGTCGTGGCTGCTTCCCTATCGCGGTGTCGAGCGCGGCGACGTTTTGGTCTTTCACTTCCCCCCTGATCCCCCGGAGCATGTGGTTAAGCGCGTGATCGGTCTGCCCGGCGATCACATCCATCTCGAAAACGGCCTCGCCTGGGTGAATGGCCACCAGCTCCATGAGCCGTGGGCGGTCTTCGAATCCGCTGACCACGACGATTTTCGCGATAGCTTTCCCACCCAGCTGTATACCGATCCCGGTGTCGATCCCCGCTGGTGGATGGAGATGCGCCGCGAGGTGCGCGGCGGCGACCTGGTAGTGCCCCCCGGCGAATACTTTGTGCTGGGCGACAATCGCAATTTCAGCCGCGACAGTCGCTACTGGGGATTTGTTCCCCGCGATCACATCGTCGGCCGCCCGCTCGTCATCTATTTTTCCCTGCGCGAGTCCTCCGCCACCGATGGCGCGGAGCTTCCGGATGATAGACTCGGACAGAAAAACGATCTGCTGGACAAAATCGAAAACTTTGCGCGCTGGGATCGCTTTCTGCGCGTGATTCGCTGAGGAATATCCGGAAAGCCGATGGCAGAAGTCCAGGAAAAGCAGCCAAAGCACAAGCATGAGGAGACCCCCCTGGAGGCCTTCGCCTCCATCTGTGGCGTACTGGCAGTGGGCCTGTTTGTCCTCACCTTTATCTTCCAGAATTTCGCGATTCCCTCCTCCTCCATGGTCAAGGCGTTGCTGGTCGGCGATCACGTCCTGGTCGATCGCATCACCCTGGCGCCCCCCGCGCACTATGCTCCGTTCGTTTATTACCGCAATGTCCGCCACGGCGACATCGTCGTTTTCTATAAGCCCACTCTCGAGCCAAACGGAGAGCATCTGTTTCTGGTCAAGCGCGTCATCGGCCTGCCCGGCGATCGCATTCACCTTCGTGCCGGTGTCGTTTATCGCAACGGCGTCGCCCTCGATGAACCCTACGCCGGCATGCCCACCGATGCCGACTATCAGCCCTATCGCGACGATTTCCCGTCAGTCCCTCCGGCCACCAGCCCCGACGTCACCGCGGAGTGGGCTGAAGCTCTGCCCTCCTTCATTCAGGGTCAGGATCTGGTCGTCCCCGCCGGCCTCTATTTCTGCATGGGCGACAATCGCACCGTCAGTCTCGACAGCCGTTTCTGGGGCTTCGTGCCGCGAGCAAACATCGTTGGCCGGCCCCTGTTCGTGTACTGGTCTTTCGATACGCCGGAAACGCAGGAGTTCAGAACTTCCCTGGCCGACCGCATCGGCTGGATCCTGCACGAGACCATTCACTTCTTCGATGAGACCCGCTGGCGCCGTACGCTGCACCGAGTGCAATAACCATGAGCCGAATGGAGGAGTTGCTGACCTCCGAGGATTCGGGACATCGGGGCGGCGGCTCCGCATGGTGGAAGCTGGGGATCGCCGGAGCCCTCGTCCTTCTGGTGGCGCTCGCCATCTTCCTGCCGCCACTCATCCACCTCGGAAGGTATCGCCGCACCCTCATTGCCAATATGTCGGAGGCTCTCGGACGCCCCGTCTATGTCGGCGCAATCCAGCTGCGGCTGTTGCCGATCCCCGGCATTGTGATGAGCGACTTCACCGTCGATGAAGACCCCGCCTTTGGCTATGAGCCCGCCCTCCATGCTGCGTCGGTTGTCGCTACCCTCCGGCTAAGCTCGCTGTGGCGCGGGCGTCTGGAGGTTAGCCGCATCAGCCTTGATGAGGCCAATCTGAACCTGGTGGGAAACGGCGTCGGCGAGTGGAGCATCGACTCTATCCTGTTGCGAGCCTCGCAGATTCCCAATGCGCCGACCGGTGAACGGCGCATTGGCGCTCACCCGGATTTCCCTTACATCGAAGCGACGAACGCGCGCATCGACTTCAAGGACAGTATTGAAAAGAAGCCGTTCTCGCTCATGAACGCCGAATTTTCGATGTGGCAGGCCGGTGGCGGCGAATGGCGCCTGCGTTTGCGGGCACAACCGGTCCGCACAGACTTGCAGCTCCACCTTTCCGAGGCCGGGGAACTCAATGTGGAGGGCTCGTTGCGCCGCGCTGCCGATCTGAACGCAATGCCTGTCGATCTTCGCGTGGAATGGAGCGCCGCGCAACTGGGCCAGGTCAGCCGCCTGATCGCCGGCATGGACAGCGGATGGCGGGGTGATCTGAATGTGACCGCCTCGATTCGGGGCAACGCTGGTGAACTGCGCCTGCAGTCCCGCATACAAATCCGAGATCTGCGGCGGCAGGAATTCCAGCCGGCGAAGACTATGGACGTCGACGCCACCTGTCGCGGTGCTTACGCCCGCACCTCGCGCCTGCTGGACAATATCACCTGCTTTTGGCCTGTCGCTGCCGGCCATCTGCTCCTCACCGGTCGCGCGCAATTGTCGGCGTCACGCGTTGCCGCCCTCGATCTCGATATCAACCGGATTCCCGCCGCCTTCCCCTTGTCGGTTCTCGGCCTGATGCGCCCCAACGCCCAAAATGTAACCGCCACCGGCACACTTAACGGCAATTTTCGGTTACTCATGAGCCCGCGGCCCCTGATCTCCGGAGACGCGACCGCTACAGGCGTGTCGCTTGCCTACCCCGGTTGCGTGTTGCCGCTGCAGTCGATGCATTTCGTCGTGCCCTCCTTGCCATCCCCGAAACACAGGACAAGACAGGCGAAACCGTCCCCTCTGCCGGCGTTTGTGCAGAATGTGCTGCTCCTGCAACCGGTGCCCATAGCCATGGGTGCGCCCCAACCGCTGGTCGCCGACGCCCGTTTCACCTCCGGCGGCTTCGAACTCCACCTGACAGGACAGGCTGCGCTGGCACGGCTGATTCCCGCGGGGGGGAACTTTGGCCTGCTGGAGAATGGCCTTGCCCTTGTTCCGGCAAAGGGCCTCGCCACTCTAAATACCACCACCACCGGCAACTGGATGCGGCCGCTTTCCAGCCCGACTTCGGGAATTGGAACCACCGGCGCCCTGAAAATTGAAGCGGCCGAGCTGCGGCCAGCTTTTCTGCCTGCCCCGGTTGAAGTCGAATCCGCCGAGATCTCCCTCACGCCCGAGGAAATCTCCTGGCAAAAGGTTGCGCTGCAATACCAGACCATGACGATGCGCGGATCGATCCAGTATCCCGCCATATGCAACCAGACGGTTGCGTGTCCGGCGACCTTCACCCTTGCCGCCGCATCCCTCGATGCGGCTGCCATTGAGACAGCGCTGGGCGCCAATGCGAACGGCAGTCTGTTGGGCCAGTTACTGACCAGCGCTCTTGGCGAAACCAGGTTAGCGCTATGGCCGCCTCTTCGCGGACGCATCCAGTGCGACGCTCTCCATCTCGGCCCACTAACCCTGAGCAATCTGTTGGCGTCCGTAAGCGCCGAAGGAACCAGGCTCAGCATTTCCTCGCTCGAAGCCGCCGCGCTGGGCGGATCCATGCGGGCCAGCGCTGAAATGACATTGACGGAATCCCTACCGCGCTGGAAACTGTCGATCCGCGCATCAGACGCAAAAGCCAGTGAAATCGCCGCGCTTTTCGGCGAGCAATGGGGCGCCGGCACTCTCAATGCGCAAACCGACCTGACTATGTCCGGTTATCAAACCGCCGAACTGGCCTCCTCAGCAGCGGGAGACTTCAAATTCGATTGGCAGAACGGTGGCCTGCCCATTGACTCCAACGCAAACGACACTTCGCTCGAGCATTTCGATCGCTGGACGGCCAAAGGCGCCATCGCCAAACGCGCGTTAACTCTTACCAGCGGCGGATTGGTGCGCGGGGCGAATACCAGTGCGATCCGCGGCAGCATTTCTTTCGACCGCGATCTGGACCTCAACATCAAAACTCGCGGCGGCGATGTGAAAATCACCGGAACCCTGGCGCAACCGGTCATTCAATAGCCGTTTTCACTGCGCGCCGATAATCTTACGATGGATGCTGGCCTGCACCTCGGGCACGGTCCCGTCATTCACATCCACCTCTACAGGGTCTTCATGGAAGGTGATGCGATGCGTGATCCGCCCGTGCGCGGGGATGAGCACCCGCTCCGTCAACGCGCCGTCGACGCCTTTCACAGTGACCGGAACCTCGGCCTGGGCGTAACCGTCGTTGACGATCTCGATGGCAACCAGCACCTGCTGGTGCGCCTCGCGGCTCGGATATACCCCCGCAATCGAGAGATCCGGCAGTCCGCGATCGCGGTAGACCCAGTCGTCGAAGAACCACCGCAAATCCTTCCCGCTGGAATGCTCGATGAGGTGCTCGAAATATTCCGGCGTCGAATCCTGCGCGGGATCGTAAGCCTGGAGGGCGCTCTGGAGAGCCCGGTCGCCAGCAATCTCCCGGAGCATCCACAGCACGTAAGTCGCCTTGGTGCGGTAGTAAATGGCGCTGACCGCCTGCAGCAGTCCTTCGCCTGTCCCCTCGCCAGGCGTTCCAGGCTCGGCGAGCGCCAGAGCTGTCCGGTCCGCGTTTAGATTCTCCAGCGCCGCCGTCCTCCCCTGATTCGCCTCGATCCACAGCGTCCCCATAAAGCTGGCCACCCCTTCGTTCAGCCACGCCCGCGGAGAATCGAAAGCGCCATGAGCGAGCCCTTGCACCACGATCCCAGCCAGATGGGCCGGATCGTCGTTTCCCAGCGGGTGTCGCCAGCAGACCTCCCGTCTCCGCGGCCGCATCATCCGCCTCAGGCAGATCAAGGATGGTGAACGGATGGTTGTGCTTATCCCCAAGCCAGCTGAGAACCAGAGGCCCCACCATCTTCGCGGACGCAAGGTATTGCGCGGCCCCTCCCGCGTCAGTCTCAGTAGCGAGCACGCGCAGCCCGTTCCCGTCGGTTTCAGTGCGCCGAGCCAAAAACAGCGACGGCGTTTCGAAGCCGAGCCGTGTCGCGGGAAGAGAACACGTGACCACCCCAGGGAATGAAGCGTTCGGCATCGCTACTGGCTTTTCGAGGCTCACGAAATGTCCGTCGAGAACCGCCGCCGTCGGCGCAGCGGAGAAAAACTCGTCGTTGACCCGAATCCTCACCGTCGCATCCTGATCCAAAAGCTTCTGCCGTCCGATTTCGTTGAAAAGTTTCGCGCCCTCCCCAAGAGCCGCAGGCACCGAACTCACCGGATACCACACCACATTCCCGAATCCCCGCAGTCCGGTGAAGTCCTCCGAGATGCGATCCCAGTCCGAAGCTTTCGCCGTCGCATCGGGAGCGCCAATCGCGGTCAGCCGCTGCGCAGTCAAGGGAACCGTGCCGCCGTAATCGACATCCAGCGTCAGCTGGCCCTGTGCCGCCAGCGGCTCGGGCAGCGCAATCACCGCCTCATGCAACTGCCCGCTATGATCCGCATCGCTGGCAACCATACCCTGCGCGAAACCCAGCTTTTTCCCGTGGAGTCCGACCGTCTCGAAGTTCAGCGTCGACGATAATTGCAGCGCGATCTTATCCAGCGGAGAATCGCTGCCATTGCGAAGCGTGACCAGCCCGTGCGTCTCCATCGACTGCTCGCCTGGACTGAGATGCACTTCCAAATCCCACGCTGTAATCACCACAGCTGCGCGCACCGCATCCGTTACAGCCGCCGCGTTCTCCCGGTCAGCCCCCGGCTTCTGAGCCGTCGTCTGCGGCTGCCCTGAGAACAGAACTTGCGGCTTCTCTGTCGGCGTGCCGGTCTGCTGCGCAAAAGCGACGAAACCGCTGAATAAAGCAGCCGCGAGGCACCAAAACTTCACGAGCCCAGCCCCTTTTGAAGCCGTCCCTTTTCTCCCTTTGCAGGCCGGCTCGCGACAGGAGCCGCCCCAGTCCGCCGTTGCCGCGCCGCTTCAAACAGCACCACTGCTCCCGCCGCTGCAACGTTGAGCGACTCCACCCTCCCCCCCATCGGGATACGCAGCAGATGGTCGCAGGTTTTCCGCACCAGGTCGTGCAACCCCGCACCCTCCCGTCCCAGCACAATCAGCGTGTTGGACGTGAAGTCGTACTGGTCGTAATCCTGCGTACCGCGCTCGTCCAGGCCCACGCACCACAGGTTCCGCTCCTTCAGCATTTCCAGCGCCCGCACCAGATTCACCACCCGCGCCAGGCGAAGATGCTCCGCGGCCCCAGCAGACGCTTTCACAGCCACAGGACTGAGCGGCGCCGACCGGCGCTCTGTGAGCAATACCCCATCGACCCCAGCCCCTTCAGCCGTGCGCAGCAGCGCTCCCAGGTTCTGTGGGTCTTCCACGCCGTCCAGCGCCAGCACCAGACGTGGCTCCGCGCCTTCCAGTAGGTCCTCGACTCCCAGAAATTCCCGCTCCCGGACCACCGCCACCAACCCCTGGTGCGCCCCAGTCCCGGCCAGTCGTGTCAGAGCCTCCCGCGGCTCAGTCCGGACGTTCACGCCCGCGGCACGGCAAAGCTCCATGATCGCAGCCAGCCGCCGGGCATCCCCGTGGTTCAGCCGCTCCCGGGCGAAGCAGACGTGATCGAAGCGCCTGGTTCCCGAGCGCAGCGCTTCCTCCACCGGATGCAGGCCATAAATCATTTCCATCACATCCAGTCTAACGTTGCAGGCCTGCCAAATCCGGCTGATAATGGAGGAGTTAGAAGCTGTTCCCTTCCGGCACCAGTTCGTGATCCGGTTCGAAAGGTTGGGCGCCCTTGTGGATCTGACCAAAAACCTTGAAAAACTTGTTGCCCGCAGCGTCTTCCGCGCCGATTCGCCCGTCTGTCAGATTGATATGAGTGCAGTGGCGCTCCAGCTTGCTGACCAGGTCCAGCGTGAGAACACCCGCATTGCCGAAGGACTCAAGCGCCACGATCCGCAGTTGCTCGACGAGCTCATCCTTGCCTATCAGCATCGCCTGCTCCGCTATCTGCTGTACCTCACTGGCAATCGCGACCTGGCCGAGGATATCTTTCAGGAAACCTGGATGCGCGTGTTGATGCGCGGCGCGCAGTTCAACGGCAATTCGCGCTTCGATACCTGGCTTTTCACCATCGCCCGAAATCTGGTCATCGACCTTCGTCGCCGCCGCTCCATGGCGAGCCTTGAAGAGATGTTCGAAGCGTCCGACGAAGAGCGGCCCTTCGAAGTGCCGAGCCACGAGAAGACCCCCTTCGATCATCTGGCGACGGTCGAATGCGGCCACCTCGTGGCTGAGGCTCTTTTAACGCTCGATCCGCTGCACCGTGAAGTTCTGCTCCTCCGCTTCCACGAGGAAATGTCACTCGAGGAAATATCCCGCTTGACCCGGGCTCCGCTCTCCACAGTCAAGTCGCGCTTGTATCGCGGGCTGGCCGCTTTGAAGCCTCACGTTAAGCCGGCAACCCGATCCATGGCTCCCGCCTCCCATCGCGTGGGTGCGCAATGAGCAGCGACCTGTTCTCTCCGCGCGGAAACGTGGGCCGTCACCCGATCCCCGAGGTTGTACTTCGCACCCGGCGCTCCGTCATGGAAGCCGCCAATCAGATGCAGGCTCAGCGGGTGCGCAGGCGCCGGCACGCCGGCATCGCCCTGCTGGCCATGGGCGCTCTGCTTGTGCTCTTCACGCCCGCCCTGTGGAGCGTGGCCAACGACCTCACCACTGGCGAGCACTTTTTCGATATGCCGGTGATGGTGTTGACACTCTCCCTGGTCCTGCTCTCCGCGATGTTCGCTATCCTGCTCATGACCTGGAGAGGCGGCAGAAACGCTGCCCGCGACGAGTAAACGAGGCCCCCGTATCGGGCATTTCCCGGCATGAATATCAACAAGCCACAACGCGATCCCTCTCAGCCCAGCGGGTTCTCCGGAGAACTGCGGCTGATCCCTCTCTGGTCCGTCGCGGGAGCTGTCGTCGCGTTCACGCTCATGGAATACGTGATGTGGGTGGTCGTCCCCGCCCATCGGCATCACCCTCCCAATCTGCCCTTCGGGTTTCGCCTCTACTTCAACATCAGCATCGGCGCCCTCGCCGCCCTCTACGTGCTGATGGTGGGTTATATCAGCCGCGACTCACCCCGTCGCGGCATGGGCACCCCACTCTGGATGGCGGTTTGCGTCATCATCCCCAGCGGCATTGGCGCTGTCCTTTATTTCCTGTTGCGCGCGCCCGTGCTGTCGCGCTGTCCGGCATGCGGTGCGCGCATCGAAAGCGATTACCACTTCTGCCCCCAGTGTGCGTATCAGGTCGCACCCTGTTGCGGCAATTGCCATCGCACCGCGCGCATCACAGACCTCTACTGCGTCTACTGCGGCCATCACCTCGCCGCCGACCATCCCCCCGCGCGATTGCACGCATTTGCCGAGTAGATAACAGTTTCTCCTTTGCTGACCGCGGTTTGAGCGCTTCCTATATTCTTGACTTGCGCGCTCGCGCCCTATGTCCATCACTGCCCTCATCGTCGACGATGAAGAACTGGCGCGCGAAGAGCTGAAGTATCTCCTCGATACCACGGGGAGCGTCGACGTTCTCGCCGAGGGAAAGAATGGCGTCGAGGCTGTCGAACTCATCCGCACCCACCACCCCGACGTCGTCTTCCTCGACGTGCAGATGCCCGGCCTGGATGGCTTTGCCGTGCTCAAAAAGCTGCTCGATCTCGGAGAGCGAGAACATCTGCCCCAGATCATCTTTGCTACGGCTTTCGATCAGTACGCCGTCCGCGCCTTCGACGTCAATGCCATCGACTACCTCCTCAAGCCGTTTGATCGCGATCGCGTACTCCAGGCGGTCGAGCGTGCCCGTCTACGCCTGCAGGAGGCTGGGCAGGGCGGCGAACCGAAGTCCATCCCCTCCGGCCTGCGCGTGGATACGCTGCTCAAACTCATCGAGCAGCACCAGTCGGCCAAACCGCACAGCGGCAAAATCGTGCTCCAGGCCGCCAGCCGTCTTCTCCTCATCGATCAGAAAGACATCTGCTTCGCTTCGATCGACGATGGGGTCATCTCCGTCGTAACCCCCACCCTCGAAGGCCAGTCCAAATGCCGCACCCTCGAGGAGTTGTTCGACCTGCTCGACCCATCCGTCTTCTGGCGCGCCCACCGCTCCTACCTGGTCAACATCAACCACATCCGCGAAGTAGTTCCCTGGTTCAAGAGCAGCTATCAACTCCGCATGGCCGACAAAAAGCAGACCGAAATTCCGGTGAGCCGCGCCCAGACCCGCCGTCTAAGGGAGTTGTTCAATCTCTAGCGTCGGACCTTTCGACGCCGCGCTGCTGGCGCTTGCGGCAAAGCCAATCTGCCCCCTGCCTCCCGAAAAACTCGCCGAGGCCATCACTCTCAGCCACTGGCGCACCGCTCTCTATTTCGGAGGAACAGCATGGCTGATTGTCGCGCTCGCGATTCTGGTGCGCCTCCGAACCGGCTCCGCAATTGCGAAAATCGCGGACCGAGTTTCCCAGCGCATATGGGCACAGGGCCTCATCGCCACGCCGCTATGGCTCCTGATTCTCAGCACACTCGAATTGCCAGCCGCGCTGCTCGGCCATCACGTCAGCCTGCGTTACGGCCTCTCCATAGAGAATTGGTTGCCGTGGTGGATCGACTGGCTAAAATCCACCGGCCTCACTCTGCTGCTCGGCGTTCTCGTGCTGACCGTTCTCTACGCACTCATGCGGCATTCTCCCCGCCGCTGGTGGCTCTGGTTCTGGATCTTCACCGTACCAGTCGAAGTCCTGCTGACCTTCGCCGCCCCCCTCATCATCGACCCCCTCTTCAACCATTTCACCCCATTGGCGGACACGAATCCCGCGCTCGTCGATCAGCTTGAGCGCGTTGCCGCGCGCGGTGGCCTGAACATCCCTCCCAACCGCATTTTCTTAATGGACGCGAGCCGCAAAGTCACCGGCGCAAACGCCTATGTCACCGGCCTCGGAGCCTCAAAACGCATCGTGGTTTGGGATACCACCCTCCACATTGAATCCCCCGACGAAATTCTCTTCACATACGGCCACGAGCAAGGGCATTACGTTCTGCATCACATCCCGCAAGGCCTCGCCTTCTCCGCCGCTGTCTTTCTCTTCTTCTACTGGATCGCCTTCCACCTCATGCAGCGTCTCGTCCGCGCATGCGGTCAATCCTGGGGAATCGACTCCGTCGACAGCTGGTCCTCCCTCGGGCTTCTCCTCCTGCTCGCGGGTGTCCTCAGTTTTCTCGCCGAGCCCGTCGCAAATTCCTTCAGCCGCCGCATCGAGCATCAAGCCGACATCTACGGCCAGGAAGTCATTCACGGCCTCGTCCCCGACCCTGAGGCCGCGACCGTCAGCTCGTTCTGCAGCGACGCCATCGTCTGGCTCGACGATCCATATCCCAACCCGTTCGTCGAATTCTGGACCTACAACCATCCCTCGACCGAAGAGCGCGCCCAGTTCGCCCAGCACTACGATCCATGGCGGCCAAGCCATCAACCAAAATATCTCGCAAAGTAGTCCGGACGATCCGGCGGTGTCAACTCACTCAGTCCGCGAACCCGCCATCTAATCCTCACTGACTACTGACTACTGACTACTGACTACTGACTACTGACTATGACTACTGGCTACTGACTACCGGCTACTGGCGACTGGCGACCGGCGACCGGCGACCGCCTACTGGCTACCGGCTACTGACTACTGGCTACTGGCTACTGGCGACCGGCGACCGGCGACTGGCTACTGGCTACCGGCTACCGGCTACCGGCTGTAGTCGCTACGCCCCCCCATTCGCCACAGCCACCCGGTTGATGATCCGTTGGATAAAAACAACCTTGAAGTTAATATGGCTCGCCAGGTCCGGAACAAACTCCGTCACAAAGTTGCCGATCGGCGCGCTGGCCCAGCCGCTGGCTATGCGCTCGGCTCCCGGTCCCCACCCCACCCGCTGATAAGGCACATAAGTCACGTCGACTCCCTCGTCGATAATCGAGCCAACGATCGTCGAATAGTTCACCATCCCGTTGCCCGTATCGCTCGTTGTCCAGAATGGCTGATACGTGCAATGCAAAATGCGCCGCACCAGCGACGCATTCGGCATCCGGTGATAATGCGGGTCCTGATGATCGATCGACGGGATGAGAAACGTTCCCACAATTTCACCCGTCATGTCCTCCGTCAGCGTCACCCCGCTCACTTTCGCCCAACCCATCACGCCAGGCCCGTAAGGCGAATGCGCATCCGTTGCCACCGACAGAACCGAAGTACCGCCGATCGTGAGCAGGTTGAATGGGTCGATCACGCCTTTAAACGCAATTCGACCCAGTTCACGCGGCGAATAAATGTGAATGGCGTTCTGCCTGAGGTAACTGCCAAAGATGTCCCGCTCCGGCTCGCAGCAACTCCGCAACGGACCCGCCTCCGTGCATGCGTGCGCTTTGCAATATTGTGGGACAGGTACATAACTTGGCTGCAGCCCCGGCACGCTCGTGCCCGGCACCGCCCTCGCCGCGGGAGGAAACGTCTCCTGTCCGGCGCCTGGTTCCCCCGGCGGTAAAAACACAGAATCGACGGCTCCATCCGCGATCGTGGCATCGGCGACCAGCTGATCGTGTGGCGCGGGCGCATCGGGCAACTTCTCCTGGGCATGCCCAACAGTCGTCCAACCCCAGGCCAGAAGGAAGCAGCAACTCCATCCGAGAGCCACCAGACCAGGTCTCCCACCCCTTGGTCTCCGGCGAATCCGTTGTCCAGGGAATCCTCGCAACTGTCCTGACAGCATTCGCTCTGGTTTTACCTCCGGAGCGCGGCTCACGGAAACCCAACTCCAGCGTCCGCCGCTATCCCTCAGAGGTTACAGACGAAACTCACGACGTTCCACACGAATCTGTCTGTCTTAATGTCGGTGCAGGGCGTTGACCACATCCGGCCAGAATTCCAGAAAGAGATTGTTCCCCGCCGACCCCGCGATCGACGTGCCCCACGTCTGCATCACCACATGAGTATTCACGCTTTTCTGGGGGTAATAAGCAGCTGTGAGCGCCGAAGCCGTCAGGTGCCCAATGATATTCGAGAAGTTGAACCCGTGGCTGCCGCTGTCTCTCTGCGTCACAAAGGCGCGTTCCGCAGCCCAGCCTGCCCGGCCCCCATATCCGCCCGATGCCTTGCGGAAGTACCGCGGGTCTTCGCGATACACAACCGGGTAAAAGCTGCTGCAGAAGAACCGCATCGTGGCCTGCCGCAAAAATGCCGCACCCAGCCGGTCCCCGAATGCCTCGCTGTCGCTGCCATAATCTGGCGTGTCCGTCAGCTGACCGTATCCCGCCGAAAGGAGCGCCGGAAATACCGTAGAAATGCGCGCTTCTTCGTGCAGCCAGAACATCAGCTTGTCCCCAGGATAAAGCGCCGGAATCCGCTCCCCGGGATCCACATACTGCGACCATTTCCGCGTCTCATACGGAGCATGCTTCATCGGGCTCGCCGCCTGCGGGTCGGCCTGGGCCGGCGGGTTCTGATTTTGTAAACTCTCCTCCCGGTAGCCCGATGCCAGGCCCAAATCATCGCTTCCAGGGCCACCCGCCGGGCTCTCGAGGCCGTATGGCTCTGGCGCATCCGGCAGGACCTTCGACGTCTGCGAGCGGGCCGCTGCTGCAGAAAAGAGGAGTACCGGGATCAAAAGATAACCACAAAAACCTGGCAAAAATTTATTCAGAAGTCCCCCGTCATCTCATCAGCTTGGAAGAGAATTCCGCAATTTGGGATGCATCCGGATTCGTGCAGCGGCTTCGTTTCCGAACATGCGCCATGTCCTGAAGGGATGAGTTGACCGCCGCATCCTATCCCGCAATACTGAATGCATCGGCAAGGCCGGAGGTGAAGTTATGACAGAACCAGCCACAGGTCCATTCGAAAACTTCGGACGCAAAGTCGATGAACATTTCGGCGGATGCAGCGACCGCGTGGAAGACGATGTGAAGAAAGTCATCACTTACCTCAACGATCGCGTCGTCCCTGAAGTACGCCAGCACTCCTCGAAGGCGCTGCGCATCGCAGCCGATCAGCTCGCGCGCCTCGCCGATCACCTCGAACGCAGGCAAAGAGCCTGATTCCGCCAATGCGCGGAACCCTCCCCTCCTCTGCCCAACTATCTGCCGTGGCGCGGTCCTCGGCTCCAGGCCGGCTCGTCAGTGCCGCTTTGTTCCTCGCGCTCGGGTGCTCCCATAAACAGCCGGCGGATTACACTCCTCCTCCACCCGCGATACCAGCCGAGCCTGCGCCCGCTCCTGCGCCACTTGCGCCCGCGCCGGTTCCTTCCCTTACTGCGGACGAGCAGTTCGTCGATACCCACACACCCATCTACACGGAAACTGGAGTCGCGAGCTGGTATGGCCCGCCATATCACAATCGCATCGGCGCGAATGGCGCGGTCTTTGACGAGAACGGCGTCTCCGCCGCACACCGCACCCTGCCCATGGGATCCCTTATTCGCGTAACCAACGAAAAGACCGGCCAGTCCGCCGTCATGCGCGTCACCGATCGCGGCCCGTTTGTCGCAGGCCGCATTCTTGACCTCTCCATCGGCGCCGCCAAAGCCGTCGGTGTGTGGCGCGCCGGCACCGGCCAGGTCCGCATTGACGTCTTCAGCACACCCAGGCCGATCGACGAGGGTGGCCGCTGGTGCGTCCAGATCGGCGCATTCCTGCATCAGGCATCCGCCTTGCGACTGCAATCCGATCTGGAGCGCGAATACCGTACCGCCAACGTCATCGAGTTTCAGGGCCCCACCGGCTATTGGGTCCGCATCCGCCCCGCAAACGACGACCGCACGGCTGCGGTTGCCATCGCTCAAAGTCTCCAGCCCGCAGAAGGCCAGGCCTGGCTCGTACGGCTGGACTGAGAACAACGCACCGATTACAGAATTCGCGAGCATTCACCTCCGCCGTGCCCTGTACCCTGTGCCCTGTACCCTGTGCCCTGTACCCTGTACCCTGATTACCTATGCTTGACCTGGGTTTCGTACGCACGAATCTGGAATTAGTAGAGAAAAAACTCCGCGACCGCGGCCAGGATCCCGCCGCCCTCCTGGGAGATTTTAGCGGGCTCGATCACCGCCGCCGGGAACGCATCACCGAAGCCGAGCAACTGAAAGCGCAGCGCAATAAACTCACCGAGGAAGTCGCGCGGCTGAAGAAGTCCGGTCAGGACGCGGGCGCTGTGATGGAAGAAACCCGCGCCCTGAAAGCCCGCATGGACGAGCTCGAAGCCGCCGCCAACGAGTCGGAAGAACAGCTGCGCGCCATCCTCACCCGCATTCCCAATCTCACCCGCGACGAAGTCCCCGTCGGCCCCGACGAGCGCAGCAACGTCGAAGTCAAAAAGTGGGGAACCATCCCCACCCTCAGCTTCCAGCCCAAACCCCACTGGGAGCTCGGCGTGCAGCTCGGCATTCTCGACCTCGAACGCGCAGCGAAGATCTCCGGCGCCCGCTTCGCCGTCTACTGGGGCGATGGAGCAAAGCTCGAACGCGCCCTTATCGCCTTCATGCTTGATGTCCACACCCGCGAGCACGGCTACACCGAAGTCCTTCCGCCCTTCATGGTCAACAGCAAATCGCTCTTCGGCACAGGTCAGCTCCCCAAATTTGCCGAAGACCTCTTTCGCTGCAACGACGCCGAGGGTTTCACCCCGGGACAGTATCGTGACAACGACCACTGGCTCATCCCTACCGCCGAAGTCCCCGTCACCAACCTCTACCGCGACGAGACCCTCGACGACGCGAAGCTGCCCATTTCGCTCGCCGCCTACACGCCCTGCTTCCGCTCTGAAGCAGGCTCCTACGGTAAAGATGTTCGCGGCATCATTCGTCAGCACCAGTTTCAGAAAGTCGAGCTGGTCAAATTCTCCCGCCCCGAAGACAGCGACGCCGAGCACGAAAACCTCACGCGCCATGCGGAAACCATCCTCGAGCGCCTCGGCCTGCCCTACCGCCGCATGCTCCTCTGTACCGGCGACACCGGCTTCAGCTCCGCCAAAACCTTTGACCTCGAAGTCTGGCTTCCAGGCCAGAACCTCTACCGCGAGATTTCTTCCTGCTCCAACTTCGAAGGCTTCCAGGCGCGCCGCGCCAACATCCGCTATAAGCCGAAAGGCCAGAACAAGGCCGCCTTCGTTCACACCCTCAATGGCAGCGGCCTCGCCGTAGGCCGCACCTGGCTCGCTATCCTCGAAAATTATCAGCAGGCTGACGGAACCGTCCGCATCCCCGAAGCGCTGGTACCCTATATGGGCGGGCAGCGGATCATCGAGCCGCGCACGGGAGCTTAGGCCTTGAGCATTGGGCGCACATTAAACAGCTATCTCTGGTGGACGCACGAGCGGGGCAACGTCCACTACGACGTCATGGTCACGCTGATCCTCGCCTTCATCTTCCTCACCCCGCGATTCTTCGATTACGGCGACCGCCCCAAGCCCGACTGGCCGGCGAATGAAATTCGCGCCTCGGTCAACCCCGCGGGCGGCATGACTTACGAGGTTCCCATCGAATTGATTGAGGGCTTAAATCAGGCGCAGAACGTCCAACCCACCGACCAGCAACTCGCCGACGCCATTGCCCCCACCTCCGGCCCCATCGTCGTCGATCGCAAACAAGCAGTAAAGGAAATTGGCGGAAGCGTGGTCGCCTGGCGTGTTTGGGCCCACCGCTAAACGCGCCGGCTGCTTAGCGTCATGATGCGTCCCAACCCCCGCATCGCGAAACTTCGAGGCTCCGCATTTGCATCTTAATTTCGCAGGCCGGGTTAGCGAGATCAGGATGACCCAGCTCGAATAGATCCAGCTCGAATAGAGAAGTATCCGCAAAATCCATGAAAACCATGAAAGCTCTGAGTGCCCTGCTGATTCTCCTCGCCGTTCATACAGTCATTGCCCAGGAAGCCAACCTGCAGAAGATTTTGAGCCAGATGGACGCCTCCTCCGCGAAATTTCAGGACGTCCAGGCCGACATCGTCGACGACAACTATACCGCCGTCGTCCAGGATCACCAGACTGAAAAGGGCGCCATCGCCTTCCGCCGCGTCGGCGCTTCAACGGAGATGGCCATGGTCCTCGACAAAGGCCAGCAGGGCGAAAGAGACATCCTCTATAAGAATGGCGAACTCGATTTCTACCAGCCCGCCGCGAAGCAGGAAACCATCGTCTCCGCCGGCGCCAATCGGGCCCAATACGACAGCCTCCTCGCCACCGGCTTCGGCGCCAGTGGCAAAGACCTCACCGCCGCCTGGAACATCACTCCTCAGGGCATGGAAACCATCGATGGCGTGCCAACCGCCAAACTGGACCTCGTCTCAAAGCAGGCCAACGTCCGCAACAACTTTAGTCACATCACCATCTGGGTCGATCCCACCCGCGACATCTCGCTCAAGGTGGTCATGCTTCAACCCTCCGGCGATTCGCGCACCGCGACTTACTCCAACATCCGCTACAACGCCCACCTGCCCGCCAGCCTGTTTACTCTGAAAGTGGCCGCCGGAACCCAGGTCCAGCATCGCTAGCCGCCCTGCGTGACCGGTCACTACGAGCCGGTGGTCGAATGCAGAATGCTGAACTTCGTCGTGCCGTTGGCCTCCCCTTCCACCGTCACCATGATGCTGGTCTTCTTGTCCGCATCTGTTTCGGTCAGCACCGCGCTCTTCTCACTCTGGAACACCGACGCGCCCCCGCCCAGTTTCCCCTTGTAGAAATCCACCACCTTGTCCAGAGAGTCGCTCGTCGTATACGCCGCTGTGACCGCATTCCCGCCAGGCGTGCTCACGCGCACCGCACCCTTTTGCTGCGTTGCTCCAGGATAGATATCGACCCCCAGGTCTGAAGCGCTGACCTTGGCGTCGCTTCCGGCCGTCATCGTGCCCGAAGGCGTGCTCACCGACACCGAGCCACCGTTTCCGAGGGCGCTTACATGCACCCCTTTCGAGACTCGCCAAATCCCGAATATCACTCCGCACACCGACAGAATGCCCAATCCAACGAACACAGCCACAATGATCAGGACGATCTTGAGCGCGCTGCTTCCCCCGCCGGTTGGAGACGGCTGCGAGGGCGCGACTCCGCCCTGACCATACGCGGCCCCTGGCGTATAACCAGGCGCCGGCGCCGCCGTAGTTCCCATCGGAGCGCCACACTTCGTACAGAATTGCGAGCCGCCGGTGTTCGGTGTCCCGCATTGCGTGCAAAAACTTGCCATGAGCCTCTCTCTTTCTCACTCTCCATGCTGAAATGCCCTGAAAGCGGACCGCCCTGCCGGATCGCCTCGACGAAGGGGCAGTTCCCGCCGCAAAGTGCGTGACCGGCGCGCCGCCACGCCAAACCGGACAGCGCGCGGCCCTGTATTTCCTACTAAATATTCGGATTCCCGGCGATGCTCTTCGCGATTCCCGCCGCTATCGGCACTTCGAAACGCTTGCCCTGGTAGGCCATCAGCATCAGCACGATCCAGGCGACCAGTGTCACCAGGCTTACCAGCATCGAAATCAGCGACCAGATCGAGAAGAACCCCAGACTGTACGTTCCGAAAATCCCGAACGACAGAATGATCCGCAGCACGGTCAGCGCCCCGAACACCACAATCGACTGCGCCGCATGGAAGCGCACGAAGGGCCGCTTGTCGCTGATCAGGAAAATGATTCCGGTCAGCCAGCCAAGTACGTAGCACAGCAGTCCTGCCACGTTCTCTGTCAGGCCGTAGTTGCCCTGCGCAACCACCGGACTTACCACCGGGCCGGGTCCCGTACTCACCGCCACAGGTCCGGTCGGCGCTCCGCAACTGGGGCAGAAGGCTACGCCGTCCGCCACCGACGTTCCACATTTGCCACAAAATGCCATTTCTCACCCATCCTTTTCTTTTTTGTGGGGACTGCAAGACACCTTCGAAAACTGCGGGGAGTAGCCGCCCGGGACAACCCCGAACTGCACATCAGGCTTTTCGGCTGGTGACACTATACAGTCAGTTCGTCGCAGCTCGCCATCTTTTTATCCCGGCTATCCTGTGCAGCAGGATGAAGGTAAAAGCGCCGGGTTTGCGGGGTCCCCACCCAGCCGGCTTTTCTGGCCGGGGTGACTTTCAACCCGGCGGCCTGCACTTCCGATCCTGCCGCGGATAGAGCCTGCCCTGAGCGAAGGGCGCGGAGCGAAGTGCGCGTCGAATGGGTCCTGAACGAATCGCGCTAGCCGCGGCCCGCACGACCCTAACCTATCCATAAAAACACCTATCCATAAAAACAGAAATGTCATCCTGAGCGAAGCATCCGAATTCGTTGCGCCCGCCTTTGGGCGCAACAATCAATTCAGGCGCGAGTCGAATGGACCTGCATTTCTTCGCCAGTCTGGGCTTCCTGCGGCCTATTCCCGATTCCATGGTGCCTGCACTTCCGATCCTGCAGCAGGATAGCGCCTGCCCCGAGCGAGGTGCGCGTCGAATGGTCCTGAACGAATCCGGCTAGCCGCGGCCCGCACGACCCTAACCTATCCACAAAAATACCTATCCATAAAAACAAAAGTGTCATCCTGAGCGAAGCATCCGAATTCGTTGCGCCCGCCTTTGGGCGCAACAATCAATTCAGGCGCGAGTCGAATGGACCTGCATTTCTTCGCCAGTCTGGGCTTCCTGCGGCCTATTCCCGATTCCTGGTGCCTGCACTTCCGATCTCGCCGCAGGATAGAGCCTGCCCCGAGCGAGGTGCGCGTCGAATGGTCCTGAACGAATCCGGCTAGCCGCGGCCCGCACGACCCTAACCTATCCACAAAAATACCTATCCATAAAAACAGAAATGTCATCCTGAGCCAAGCTCCGAATTCGTTGCGCCCGCCTTTGGGCGCAACAATCAATTCAGGCGCGAGTCGAATGGACCTGCATTTCTTCGCCAGTCTGGGCTTCCTGCGGCCTATTCCCGATTCCTGGTGCCTGCACTTCCGATCTCGCCGCAGGATAGAGCCTGCCCCGAGCGAGGTGCGCGTCGAATGGTTCTCAACGAATCGCGCAGCCGCGGCCCGCACGACCCTAACCTATCCATAAAAATAATCGTAAAAAAAGTGTCATCCTGAGCGAAGCATCCGAATTCGTTGCGCCCGCCTTTGGGCGCAACAATCAATTCAGGCGCGAGTCGAATGGACCTGCATTTCCTCGCCAGTCTGGGCTTCCTGCGGCCAATTCCCGATTCCTGGTGCCTGCACTTCCGATCTCGCCGCAGGATAGAGCCTGCCCCGAGCGAGGTGCGCGTCGAATGGTCCTGAACGAATCCGGCTAGCCGCGGCCCGCACGACCCTAACCTATCCACAAAAATACCTATCCATAAAAACAGAAATGTCATCCTGAGCGAAGCATCCGAATTCGTTGCGCCCGCCTTTGGGCGCAACAATCAATTCAGGCGCGAGTCGAATGGACCTGCATTTCCTCGCCAGTCTGGGCTTCCTGCGGCCAATTCCCGATTCCTGGTGCCTGCACTTCCGATCCTGCAGCAGGATAAATGGCGCGGCACCTCGGCAACTCAGCGCTGGAGCTAACCGAAGCGGCTTACCTTCTTGGATTTGAAGATCCAAACTCCTTCGGGCGTGCCTTTCGGAACTGGGAAGGCATCCCTCCGAGCGATCGGCGGGACACGCATCAGTCGACGAAGGTGATGTGATCGGAGTTCGCGCGGCGGAGCTAGGACATAAGTACCGGAAACGGGCATCTCGCTACGTTTTGGCGGCAATGACGGTGCCGGATTCGTCAAGACAAGCCGACTTATCAGGACAAACCATTTCTCGGGTTAGGGGCATGGAGAGAAATCATCGCGCGTTCGGATGATCACGGCTCTGGTTGGAGTCGCCTGGAGCATACCAACGGGACGGTCTGGAGGGTGGCCAGATTCCTGATAGCGAATGACCCGGGGCGTTCGGATTTGGCTATTTTCAGTTCGATGCGTTTCCCCGGCGGTGTGCGCCAAGAGCTCAAGGGTCACGATGAACGCCGCTGCGCGGCGCCCTTGGCACCGCTCCCCACGCAAAACTCCATTTTCGCCCTTGACTTCCCCGACGTCGTTAGAAATGTCAAGTCCCACGCCCCAAAACCGAAGTAATGACCCTTCATAACACGTCACTTACAATCCAGTCGACCCAAAGAAAGTTGGCAGTTTTACCCTTCCAACCTGATATTCTGAACTTATAGAGTAAAAAAAGAAAAAGCCTCGCTTCGGCGAGGCTTTTCTGTTTCAGAAAGGAGAGAGAGCCTATGCCGCGCACTCACCCAAACCCGGTTACCAGCCCGTCCCTATGCCAAAACGCCCCCCGCAAAGGGCTCTAGCTTCAACAACTTGCCACGGCATAAATATACTTGACAACTCAGAACAAACGGCGTAACGTTGTGTCATGGAAGCGATTAACAAAGACCCGCGAACCCTTCAGGAAGCCATCTTGTTCTTCTCGGACCCGGCCCGCTGCCGTGAGTTCATGGTTGCCCTCCGCTGGCCCAACGGCGTGATCTGCCCCCGCTGCGGCGGCAAGAAAGCGAAGTTCCAGGAGAAGCACAACCGCTGGCAGTGCGCCAGCAACCATGACCGGCGGCAGTTCACCCTGAAGACCGGCACCGTGTTCGAGGATTCGCCGCTGGGCCTTGAGAAGTGGCTTCCGGCAGTGTGGCTCATTGCCAGCGCGAAGAACGGCATCAGCAGTTTCGAACTTCACCGCGCCCTGGGCGTCACTCAGAAGTCGGCATGGTTCATGCTTCACCGCATCCGCAAGGCGATGGCGAATGGATCGCTCCTGAAGATGGTCGGCAGCGATGGCGGGCCTGTCGAAGTGGACGAGACTTTTGTCGGCGGCAAGCCAAAGAACATGCACCGTGAGCGCCGCCTGAGAATGCAGACCGCACAGAAGGCCGATCAAAAAACCGCCGTCATGGGGATGCTGGATCGCGAGACTCGGCAGGTTCGTGCCCGTGTTGTCCCGAACGTGAAACGTGAGACTCTTCAGAACGCCATTTTGAATCAGGTTGAGGGCGGATCGACTGTTTACACCGATGGATGGGTTGGCTATGACGGACTCGCTGCGCAGCAGTTCGTTCACGAAACCGTGAATCACGTGGAAGAGTATGTGCGCGGACAGGTCCACACTCAGGGCATCGAGAACTTCTGGTCGCTCCTGAAGCGAACCCTTCGCGGCACTTACGTTGCTGTGGAACCTTTCCATCTTGACCGGTACCTTGACGAACAGATGTTTCGATTTAAACAACCGCGCTACCAAAGACAACCATCTGACCGATGCCGACCGCTTCTCCGCCGTCCTGATGCAGATTGTAGGCAAGCGCCTCACTTATGCCGAACTCACCGGCAAGGGCGATGCGAGGCCGTTCTAATCATCCCTGGCGAAAGCAGCGGGGTCCGAAGAAAGTTCCAATGAAAAGCTGAATCCCAACCCCGGGACAATGTGCGCCAGCGTATCTACCTGACGCACAAACTCTTCTATAAGCGGTTCGTGAGAAGCGTGTTCCATCTGCGTCCAGCCGTTCTTGCATTTTGGGCACCTCAACACAGACTTACCTATATCAGCGACGAGCGGCAATGTTAATACGGCTCGGCACGTTCTGCATTCAAAGCGGAGCGCTACAATGTCCGATACTTCGATGTAGTATTTTGTCTGCGATGTCACAGGCATCCTCCGAAGGAGATCCCGAGTACCGCAGACGATTCCGTCTCGCCCGACTGACTGCCAGATGGGCAGTCACCATGACGCAGGTGCGCATTCGTCAAGCCATCGCAGACAAATCCTATCCGCGCTGGCATTTCGTAACGTTTGATGGGAAGGGCGGTGGGGAATCGCGCGGCGTAGTTGATCTCATTGCGGTGCGAAAAGATCACGCCATGCCCGTCACCGGAACCAAGCGGGGCGATGCGTTCCAAATCGTTCTGATTCAGGTGAAGGGAGGGGCCGCAGCGAAGCCAACGGCGGAAGACTCGGCGAGGCTTCGCATCGTTGCCCGCCGTCACGGCGCGTGTGGCATACTGCTGGCGACGTGGACGAAGGGCCGTGCTGCGCGGTTCTATTCTCTGCATAAGAGGCTTCCTCAGTGGTGCGAGGTGACAGACCTACGCACCGTGTTCGGCTGACTTCGGTTTGCGCCCGCGCTTACGTTCGCCTTTGGCTTCGCGCTCGGCTGCCTTTGCGCGTTGTTCCCGCTCTATCGCTTCTTTTACTGCCGCAGGATCGGCACGGAGAATCGTTTTCATGGCTTTATTAAACGCCGTGTATTCGTGGCTGTGCTTCATAGCTTCCCCATTGCAGTCGCAAGAAACTGCATGAAATCGTGAACGCGATTCAGACAACCCAAAGCCTCGCCAGCGTTATAAGCTTTGCGACCATGAGACACGTCGTTCCTGAAGATATCCTTCATAAACCCGCAATGCTCTGCGGCCTCAGAATATAGCTGCAGACGATTCGCGTTCTTATGGCCCTTCGCCATCGCGCGGAGGGCCGCGATCTTGTTGCGGCACTGAGTGATAATCTTCTCCCAATCCGCAAGATCAATGGGCATCGGTTGCTGTTTATGTGTAAGCGTTACCCGCAAGCGACGCGCTAAAGCGCGAAGCCCGATCTCCGCTATGCGCATCGCGTGAAAAACAGTTGCCGTATTCAGCCCCAGGACGTAAGAGTCGATTGCTTCCCTTGTGTCGCTTTCGGCCTTCGGAAAATGCTTCCACACCGCCCCCCATGCGGACACACGTTTGTCGTAGAGGTCTGTCTTGTCATGGGGAACCAGCGCGAACCGTCTAAATGTGAGATCGCCAGCAATATCCCCGCGAAGTTCCTGCAACTGGACCATCAAATCGTAATTTGAAATTGCCCTCGCATTGACCTTTCCGTGCAGGACGCCCTGCGTCGGGAATGGCCTGCCCGATATCCGGCGCGCCAGCAGGCACCTGGACATCCAGCACAACCATCATGGACGGGATGGGACACACAGTCCACAGCGAAATGACCACGGACCCGGATGCTCCGAACTATATCGATTATGTTGATACCGGCTACGATGGGGAAGGACGAGTCTATACAAAATCCAACCCTCATTGGACATCTTCGCAACCCAGTGACGGAACCTCGACTTTCTATTACGACGCACTGGGAAGAACCGTGGTACAACAACAAGCCGACGGCAGCGTTCTGCAATCCTGCTACAACGGGGTTGCCTCTACCATGCCGAACGGAGTGGCCGCCGTATGCAATTCGCATTTGGGAAGCGTCACAAGCGGGTCATGGGTCGATTCGACGGACGAGCTCGGGAACGAGTGGCAGAGAACAAGCGACTCTTTTGGGAATCTGACCGAAGCGATGGAACCGAGCGGATCAAGTCAGACGCCCTCGATGGAGACGGATTACACGTATAACGGATTCAACGACCTGTTGACCGTCGTACAAAAGGGCGACGGCAGCGGGAACCGCGGCCGATCCTTTGCATATGACAGCTTCGGGCGGCTGGTTGCGGCGAAAAATCCTGAAACGGCGGGGTCGGTCAACTCACCGACTGTGGGAAGCACTGCTCCTCCCAGCCTTACCTGCTCGGGAGTCGCCGGGCCGTGGACAACCTGCTATGCCTATGATCTGAATGGGAACCTTACGACAAAGACGGATAATCGCAATATTTCGGCCAGCTATTACTGCGACAATTTGAACCGGGAAGTGAAGAAGACCTACAGTGATGGCTTAACCCCGACCGAAGGATTCGGTTACGACGGGTACGATCAAAACGGGACTGCGATTTCCAGTCTCAGTAACGTTAAGGGCCGCCTCACCAAATCAGCAAACGAAACGGCCAGCGCTGCGTCAGAGTACTCGTATGATGTCATGGGGCGGCCCGCGATGAAGGCGGAATGCATCCCAGGCGACTGCAATTATGACGTTAAGGTAAACGCAACTTACGATCGTGCGGGCGATGTTGTTATCCAGACCAACGGATCAACCCTGCAGCCTGTCATTTTCGGTTACACCTGACCTGGCCCCGTTTTCCGTCCATTTGACTATACGAGATTCATAGTCGCCGTCGGGGCGGCGGGAAAGTGGGAAACGCCAACGGCGTTTTCCAAGCGGGCGCAGCCCGCGTCTTTTCCACGGCCCTGTTGCCGCCACCGCCGCGCAAATTCGTCCGGGGCGAGATAGCCCAGCGAGCTATGCGGGCGGCGGGAGTTATATTCCAGTTTCCACGCTGAGATCTTCCGCCGCGCGTCGAACAGATTCCAGAACCAACTCACGTTCAGGCACTCGTCGCGCAGCTTTCCGTTGAAGCTTTCCATACCTCCGTTCTGGGTGGGTTTGCCTGGCTGGATGTGGACCAGATCGATCTTCCACTCGATAGCCCAGGCGAGGAAGCGCCGCGAAGTCAGTTCCGGCCCGTTGTCACAACGAATCGACTGCGGCTTGCCATGCTCGGCGATGGCCCGTTCGAGTTCACGCGTAACCCGCCGGCTGGGGAAGCTCGTGGCGGCTTCCAGCACCAGGCACTGCCGGGTGAAGCTGTCGATCACGCCCAGCACTCGGAATCGTTGTCCGGCAGCCGTTACATCGCTGGCGAAGTCCAGAGCCCACTCCTGGTTGGGCGCCGTCAGCACAGGCCGCGGCTGCAGGGCCCGCCGCAGATGCCTGCGCCGCGTGCGCTTCACGCTCAGCCCCAGTTCGCGATACACGCGCTGCACCTTCTTATGGTTCACTCCCGTCTCCCTGTGCAGATACAAATGCAGCCGTCGGTAGCCGAAGCGCGGATGCTCTCGCGCCAGTTCCCGCAGCCGCTCCTGAATCCGGCTGTCATCTCTCCGGCTCCGATATCGTCCGCTCGATCTCGGTACCGCCATCAGCTCGCAGACGTGGCGCTCGCTGGCCCTGAACTCCTCCAGCAAGCGCCGCACCTCTGTCCTCCGCTCTACGAGCCGAGGGAGTTTTTTCGGATCACCGACTGCAGCATGTCCTTGTCCAGACTCAGCTCGGCGACCAGCTTCTTCAACCGCCCGTTCTCATCGCGGAGGTGCTTCACTTCCTCAGCCTCACTCACCTCCATGCCGCCATACCTCGCCTTCCAGGCATAGATCGTGTGCTTGCTGACGCCCTGCTCCCGAGCCACATCTTCCGTCGTGCGGCCTGCCTCTACCTGCTTCAGCGCAGCGATCATCTGCGCCTCCGTGTGCCTGCTTCGACTCATCCCTTCTTCCCCTTTCCTTCGTCCAGATCGTATTCCGATCTGGACGGTTTCAGGGGGTCAGGTCACACCTACGATAGCGCCGTGCGTCTTCAGAGTCTGACCAGCAACTGGTCGGGCGCCGATCATCCGGCTACCCTCTTCGAGGCGAATTCGACCACCAGCGGTAATACGTCCTATGGACCCGTTGGACTCCTTTACGCGCAACTCGGAATTCCCAGTGGCTCGCAGACGGCTGAGGTGACCCAGACCCGGGGGTACGACAATCGCGGGCGAATCACCAATGACGTCTACAACGCTTCCGCCGTCAACAGCACGGCGGCCACAAAAAGCACGGGAGTCATTACCATCACGCCCTTTAACGGCAGCGACAGCTCCACAGCACACGCGGGCAACGGCTCCGTCACCATTTCCGGAACGGAGCAGAGCACCGTGATCAACCCCTGCGAGCCTCACAGCTCCTGCCCCACGACAATCTACGATTCCGGTACGGTCACGGTTACGATTAATGGCACCAAGTACATGACCGGCTACGGTGAGGGCATGACTTCGTCCGCGCTGGCAAGCAACCTGGCCTCTACTATCAGCGGCGGCTCTCTGGTCAATGCCACGACGAACGGAACCGAGATCATTCTCACCGCAAAGACAACGGGCTCCTCTACAAATTATTCCCTTTCGGCAACCTCCGCCACCAGTAACCCGGCGTATTTCAGTGGGCCCTCCTTCACAGCCAACACCTCGGGGTCAAGCCTCACCGGAGGCTCCAGCGGCGATACAGGGACTGTTTCGGCAACCATCAACGGCTGCACGGGCAGTTACAGCTGGGGTGCGACGGACACCGCCTCTACCGTTGCGAGCGGCCTCAAGGCTTCCATTGCCAGTCAATGCAGTTCAAGCCTTACAACCAGCGTAAGCGGCAGTACCGTAAGCCTCACCAGTCTCAGCACAGGCTCTTCGACCAACTGGCCCGTCTCGGTTATAGTCACCAACACGAACTCCAGTTACCCCTCCGCATTCTTCTCGGCGGCGGCCAGCGGCATGAGTGGGGGAACGAACGCCGGGATCGGTTCGGTCATGGCCTACAGCTACAAAATTCCCTCAGGGGGGTATGATGCCGCCAACAACGTCAGGACGGTGATCGATTCGGCTATGGGGACGTGGAACTACACCTACGACACTCTGAACCGGCTTTCCACGGCGACTGCATCGAGCGGTACGTATGTCGGAAATTATGGTTGCTGGACCTACGACGGCTTCGGGGATCGGACGATGGAGTCCATCCCCTCGACCATCGCCTGCAACAATTCCCCGACGCCGACATACTGGGCGCACTACAATACCAGCAACCAGGTGACGGGAACCGGACTGATGACCGCCGGATACACCTACGACGCAGCCGGAGACATCACGGCCGACGGGCAAAATGCGTACCTCTACGATGGCGCAGGCCGCATCTGCGCGGTGAAGAACCTGAACTCCGGCGTCATGACGCAGTACATCTATGACGGCGAAGGGAATCGTGTGGCCAAGGGAACATTGTCAAGCTGGCCGACCGCTTGCCAGGCGCCGACTTCAGGGAATGGGTTCTCGCTCAACGTCCAGTATGTGATCGGCCTGGGCGGGGAGCAGTTAACGGAACTGCAGGCGAACAATGCCTGGTCGCACACCAACGTTTTCGGGGGAGGGGGCCTGCTCGCAACGTATTCCGGTGCAGACACCATTTACGCTCTCACCGACTGGCAGGGCACCAAGCGCGGGGAAACAAGCGCAGGGGGATGCCTGGGAAGCTGGAGCAGCCTGCCGTTCGGGAACGATCTTACGCAGGCTGGCAACTGTGTGGATGCCTCAGAACACCACTACACCGGTAAGGTGCGCGACTCCGAGACCGGCTACTCGAGCGGCAATGACGATTTCGGCGCAAGGTATTATGCATCGAGTATCGGCCACTGGTTGAGCCCGGACTGGGCGGCTTCGGCGGAAGCCGTGCCGTATGCGAGCTATGGCAGCCCTCAGACGCTGAATCTGTACGCGTTCGTCGGCAATAATCCGCTGTCTGATGCCGACCCGGACGGGCACAGTTCGTATGGCGAACAAATGATGTGCTCCAATGGCCCTAACGGCGGGCAGTGCGGAGTGGGTACTGATCCGTTCGCGAGCGGGAGCACCGGGATGGGGCCGGAGATGGGATGCGACACGGAAGGAGGCGAACACTGCACACCCAACATGCAGGAGACTTCCTATAACGCTTGGCTTGGTGCAGCCCAAAAAGCTCAGGAAGCGGCCCAACAACAGAATGGGCAACAAGGCATAGATAATTCGCTGAAATACAAAACCGTTACAGGTGGTCAGAAGCAAGGCCCATGGGAAATTAATTGGAGCCTGAAGCACAACTCAAAGAAGGGCGGATTCATCGTTCAGCACATCGTTGCTGACTTTGGAGATGCGGGACATTTCGATTACTACGAAGCATGGCCAGTTGCTCCTGGTACGCACACTCCTTCGATCCAAGGTGTGGACGGAAACGGAAACCTCTATAGCGATATGTTCTCGGGGCCAGCTGGGAGCCACATCCACGGAAGCGCCCGCTTCTATGAAGGCCTGAATCTCCCTGATTCGTTCACGGTGCATCCGCCAGGTTTTCCGGCGGGCATCTTGCGCTCAACGACCACAAATCCCAACCTTCCGACAGATAACGCCACGGCCCCAAATGTCCGTTGGTGGGGAATCCCCTGAATCACGGAGAAATGAGGACACATGAAAAAGTGGTTTTCCAAATCGTTCTCGGTGGTTCTTTGCTGTGTACTATCGGCAATGGCTGGGATAGCTCATGCAAGCGGAGGGCCTGCACGCATGGAACAGATCAAAGTGACAATGGCAAAGGTTCGATGCGATAAGACTGTGGATGCCAGAACCGAAGCGGCGGAACATCTCGCAAGTCTCACACAGAGCTTCAGCAGCAAAGAAGTCACCGACGCGCTTGTCAGTGATTTAATCTCACTTCTCGCTTCTCCCGATGACTCAGTGCGCTACTGGGTGGCGAGAGCCTTGGGGAACCTCGGGCCTGCTGCGAAAGCAGCCGTCCCCAAGCTCGAAGAAATGTTGCCGAAGGCGGACTGCATCAACGGAGCGATCACATCAGCTAGCGGGATCAGGTACGCACTCATTCGACTAGGTGTGAAACCTCCCCCACCGGCCAAGTGTTCCCGAATCGCTGGCTGAGGCTCGTAACGTCGTGAAGAAGATGCTCGGTGCTCTCCTTGCCCTAACGCTCACGATGTGGAGCGCATCCGCTATGTGCCAGCAGATCAACAAAGCCGTCAAAGACAATAACCTCCCCGAGGTCCGGCAACTTCTCAAAAACGACCCGAGTCTCGTGTCCAGCAGGGATGAGAACGGCTTTACTCCACTTCACTTAGCGGCGGCAAATGGCTATAAAAGCATGGTCGAGTTCCTGCTGGGGGCCAAGGCCGATGTGAACGCGAAGGACGACGCTGGAAGCACTCCCATGCATCAAGCGGCAGCAGCTGAAGGTGAGCACGGGGACATCGTGGAGCTGCTCTTAGCGCATAAGGCCGATGTGAACGCAGCGGACAAACAGGGGTTGACGCCTCTGCACTACGCGTTGTTAGCCGACAACCCGGACATGGCTAGGGTGCTGCTGAATCACGGAGCGAATCCGAATGTCAAAGACAACAAGGCGGGTCACACTCCGCTGATCCTGGCAGCATCAAAGGGCTATAAGCAGGTGGCAGAACTGTTGCTGATGCGTGGAGCCGATGTCAATGCCGCAGACGACAGAGGGACGCCTCTCGCATGGGCAATACGAACGGGCAACCCAGGTGTCGCAGACCTACTTCGTCAGCATGGCGGTCATGAGTAGGTGGAAGAGCGGGGTAAGTAGCCATCCTCTAGCCTTCGTGCCGCCCCCGAAGAAAGAGCGACGCTGCTACGCATCGGCTGGATAGGGACACGTCACCCCCGAATGGGAGCTGTGGAGGAACCTGCGGTTCCCAATGGTGAACGTGTGTGGAATGAGGGGCCTACAGCGGCAACAATATACTTGACTGAAGTACGGTTCTTTGCTATTCTTTGGTCATTATGAAAGAGCCTAAGACCTTACTTGAGGCAATTCAGTACTTTAGCGATTTCGAAAACTGCCGTCGCTTTATGATTGCGATGCGCTGGCCGGACGGAATCGTGCGCTGCCCCACTTGCGGTAAAGAAGGTTCCGCCTGGCTCGAAAAGGCGAGGGTTTACTACTGTTCTGCAAAGCACCCAAAACAGAAATTCTCGCTCAAGGTTGGCACCATCCTCGAAGATTCCCCAATCGGTCTGGACAAATGGTTTCCAGCCATGTGGATGCTGTCCAACTGCAAAAATGGGATCAGTTCCTATGAACTTCATCGGGCGCTGGGAGTAACGCAGAAAAGCGCCTGGTTTATGTTGCACCGCATCCGGTGGGCGATGAGGACTCAATCCTTTGTGAAGATGGGCGGGCCGCAGGGAGGCCCTGTAGAAGTTGATGAGTGCTATGTTGGCGGCAAACTCAAGAACATGCACGCAACCCGTCGCAACAAACTTAAACTCGGAGTCTATGGCGATAACAAAATTGCTGTTATGGGAATGCTGGACCGTGAGACGCGGCAGGTTCGCACTCGGCTTCTGGGTGAAGTCACCCGTGAGGAGTTGCAGAAGGAAATCCTGCTCCAGGTGGAAAAAGGTTCAACGATCTACACGGACAACCACACTGGCTATGACCGCCTGAAGACTCAGGAATTCGTTCATGACACGGTGAACCATATGCAGGAATACGTCTGTGGGCAGGTCCACACAAACGGCATCGAAAACTTCTGGTCACTGCTTAAACGTGGCTTGAATGGAACCTATGTAGCCGTGGAACCCTTCCACCTGTCGAAGTACGTGGATGAGCAGGCTTTCCGCTACAACAATCGGGCGACGAAAGATAATCCGCTGGAAGACTCAGACCGGTTTATGCTGGCAGTGTCGCAAATCGCAGGCAAGCGCCTGACGTACGCAGACCTGACTGGCAAGGTGTCAGGGACCGAAGTCTTCTAGGAATCCCTGGGATCGGCGTCAGGGGCGGGGGAAGCAGAAGAGGATTTCTTCTGCTTCTTTTCGGCTTCCATGGCGGCTTTGACTTCGCTGTTGGGTACAGCGACAAGCCGTCGTACAAAATCGGAGAATTTGTCGAAGTCGCCGGATTCATTCTTGGCGGAAGGTTTCGGCTTCGTCGGCACAGACGCTCCTAGATGGGAGCGTACTGGGGATGTGTGCCAAAAGTCAACAATACTCGCTGACGAAGCATTTTCTGCTGAGTGCCTATGGGCCCAGGTGGAATAACAGATACCTCGCAATGTTTACCATTTTCATCGACGACAGTGGCAGTTCTCCAGAGCATAAATGGGCGGTTGCTTCTGGAATTATATTTCCAGCGTTGCAGATGGAACGCCTTGAGGGGGAATGGAACACGTTCCTGGCAAAAGAAGGGATTTCAGAATTTCACAGTTCCGAATGCCTGGCACGGAACCAGCACTCTGATTTCGCTCAGTGGGATGAATCTCGGGTCCAGCGCGTTTTTGCCCGCGTTCGCCAAATCACTTTCAAGTACTCCGTAAAGGCATTCGGCATTGGAATCTACAAAACTGATTATGACGAAGTAATGCCTGAGGATATGCGAAAGCGTGTGGGTTCCTACTATACCTGGGCTCTTTCCAGCGTACTGGGGCTTACCTACGATTGGTCCGTAAAACGTTCCGTCCCGATGGAGTACGTGCTGGACGAAGCTGACAAGGCCGTAAAGAGAGAGATAAGCGATGCGATGGAATACTCCGAGGGAATATACCCAGGGCACTTTGCTGGGCACTATTCTTTTCGCCGTCGAAAAGATGTCCCTGCTCTTCAGGCAGCAGATTTGTTCGCATGGACCTGTTATCAGCAGGGACGCAGGGCGAGGCTAAAGCACTCTATTCATCCCCTGGCGCAAGAAAATTGGGCGGCGTACGCCAAACAGGATGACAAGAAATGGTGCCTTTTCCAGTCCCTCAACCGCCAAGGCATAGAGGATTGGATAAAGAAAACATATTTAGGTCCGGAAGACAAGCAAATCCAAGAGTTCAAAGACAAACTCAAAGAAGCCCGAAGGCCGAAGAAGCGCGACGCGTGATGGCCTTGCGAAGACCTGCCTCGTGGTATCGCGTGCGGTACTCTTCAGGAAACGCATTTCCCAGGCAAACCATAGATCGTAGCGAGGCCAGTTCCTTTTCAATCTCAGGATCGGGATTGAACTTCATGCTTTCTTTCCAACTTTCCGCGTCTGTTGTCATTGATTCCTCCTGTCATTCCTGAATCTACTAGAAACCTCGAAACAGTTCTTCAAGCGGCATCTCTAACGCTTTTGCCAGCGCGTAGAGGGTATCGACTCGCGCCGCTACCGCTCCATTCTCAATCTGGGACAGGTGCGCTCTCCCAATCTGCGCCATGTCCGCCAGTTGAGTTTGTGACAGACCGCGCTTCTCCCGCAAACCGCTGATACGGCGACCCAGCCGAACGGGAAAAGAAATTGCCATTCCCCATCGTCACGAGTATTGTGGTCTGGACTGTTCGGTTTACCGAACACTTTGCGCGCAATATCGATCCACGCAGAGACCATGAGAGTCTGGGGTTTCGCCTTCCTCATCGTTCTTGTGATTGGAATTAAGGAGACGATCTCTCTGATAACAACAGGACACCTTGCATCTCAGGATGAGATTTCATTCCTGTTTGTATTCCTGGTCGTATCGGCGGTGCTCTGTGAAGCATGGATATATATCAAGGATACTTTGGGCAAGATTAACCGTGTGCTAGCCGATGCGGAAGAAATCAAAAAGCAAATAGGCAGAATTCAGGAGCAGATCGAACGCAGTGAGGTCCATCCGAGGAGGCGCGCAGAGCTGCCAGACTGGAATTCATCTGTAGAAGATCGATCATAAGACGGCAAAAAGGCATCTTTTCTTAAATTGCAATTCCGGGAGAAGAACGTGACCGACGAAGAAAGAAGAATCCTGCTCACCACAATTGAAACTATCGCGACCAGCATCAACGTGATTGAGAAGAAGGCCGAGGCTCTTGAAAAAGTTCTAGGTACAGTTCGTCCAGACCTTCTGGAGGGATATGAAAAGCTCTGGCGTACTGCTGCAACTGGCTCTCCCTCATCCTCTGCACAAGTGCTGCAAGAGATGCGCAGAAAACTTCTGAAGAACACGAACTAGACTGTGGCTGTGGATTTAATTCCTTTTCTTTGATCTTCATCACTCCCCTCCTCCGCTTCTACCACATGGTGACCACTTCAGTCAGGTATATTAGTGCCCCTACAGCCGATGACCGCGAAAACACTGGTGTTTACAGGTTGCTGTGGGTGAACTTGCTGAAAGCAGGCGGCTAAGAAGGAAAATCGGCGTTGAGAGGTGGGTTCCGCGTAAACGCGGCGGTTGCTGTACGTGAACGTGTTGAAAACACAGGGCCGGGCATCGGTGGCGGCGTACCCTCCGCTCCGGCATCCGTAAAGGCTCTGCTCTGCGTTCCGACCGCTGCGCGGCGCTGACGCGGCCTTGACTGATGCCTCCGCTGCGGGTGTTTTTCAGCTATGAGAAGAATGTCTTCTTCTCATGTTCCACATGAGGAGCGCGACAGCGGCGGGCCAGGAGCGGCGTCTATGAGTCCAGCGGTGCTGCGCCGAGGCCCGACACCTTCCCTTGCACTGACGCGCAATATGGGCCGTTTCCCGGCGAGAAAGAGTAAGATCGAACGCTGTTCCAACCGTGTCCGGGGCGTGAGCGAAGAGCACCGCGCAATGAAAAGTCGAACCCTGCGCGAATCCTGAAAGCGGCCGAAGCCAACCAACGGCTGCGTGTGCGGTTGCGGGAGTTGGCCGAAGATCGTCGCCGCTGGGGCTATCGAAGGCTGCATGTTCTGCTGAAGCGGGAGGGGTGGGAGGTGAACAGCAAGCGGGTCTACCGGATCTATGTCGAGGAAAAGCTGATCGTGCGCCGGCGCAAGCGCAGGCGGCGGATCTGCGCTCAGGCGCGGGTGCTGCTGGCTGCGCCCACCCGACCCAACGAGACCTGGACGATGGATTTTCTGCAGGATGCGCTGGCCAACGGCCGCAAGCTGCGTACCTTGTCGATCGAGGATGCATACACGCGGGAGATGCTGGCCATCGAGGTAGACACCTCACTGCCCGCGCTGCGCGTGATCCGTGTGCTGGAGAAGCTTCGCCTCGAACGTGGCCTGCCGGAGCGGATCGTGATCGACAACGGCACCGAGTTCACCTCCAAGGCGCTCGATCAGTGGGCCTACGAGAACAAGGTCACGCTGCACTTCATCACGCCGGGCCGGCCCATGGAGAACGGCTACATCGAGAGCTTCCACGGCAAGTTCCGCGAGGAGTGCCTGAACGAGCACTGGTTTCTAACCCTGGACGATGCCCGAGAGACCATCGAATCCTGGCGCATCGATTACAACCAGGTCCGCCCACACAGCGCGTTGGGCTACCTGACTCCCGAGGAATTCGCCACAGGCTATGCAAATGTGGAAAGCAACAAACGCTTCCCACATTCGCACAGCCTCGACTACGGCTGCGAACTCAATTTGCAGCTAAACTCAAACCCGAGTGCTCTCGCCAACCCGGACTAAACGAAGGGGGCAGCTCAGGCGGACGCTCGTCTCTCAGCGCTAATCTAAAACACACGATGCGCGCCGCTGTCCTCCACCACCCCGCTCCGATCGCCAGCCACCCGCTGCGCCTCGAAGATCTGCCCATCCCCGAACCCGGCGTCGGACAGGTCCTGCTCAAAGTCGAAGCCTGCGGCGTCTGCCGCACCGATCTCCACATCACGGCCGGAGAGCTTCCGCCGCTGCGCGACTCAATAACGCCCGGCCATCAGATCGTCGGCCGCGTCGAAAAACTCGGCGCCGATGTCAGCTCGATTCAAGTCGGCCATCGCGCCGGCGTCTCCTGGCTCGGTGGAACCGACGGCACCTGCCCCCTCTGCCGCAAGAACCGCGAGAACCTCTGCGACCACCCGACTTACACGGGCTACTCCGTCAACGGCGGCTACGCCGAATACGCCGTCGCACGCGCCGACTTCCTCATCTCGCTCCCCGAAGGGCCCGACGCCCTGCATCTCGCCCCGCTCCTCTGCGCCGGCATCATCGGCTTCCGCAGCCTGCGCGTCGCTGAGGCGGGGCCCGGCGATCGCGTCGGACTCTTCGGCTTCGGAGCCTCGGCGCACCTCGCCATCGAAGTCCTCAAATTCTGGAATTGCGAAGTCTACGTCTCAACGCGCGGCGCATCGCACCAGCAGCTCGCCCGCACACTGGGCGCAACGTGGGTCGGCAGCGAAACCGAACGGCCGCCGGTCCCCCTCGACTGCGCAGTCACCTTCGCGCCGAGTGGCGACGTGGTGATCGCCGCGCTCGTCTCGTTGCGCAAAGGCGGCATCGTCGCCATCAACGCCATCCACCTCGACCGCATCCCGCAGTTCGATTACGACTCGCTGCTCTGGGGCGAGCGCCAGCTCCGCAGCGTCACCAACATGACCCGCCAGGACGGGCGCGACTTCGTTGCCCTCGCCACAAAAATCGGAATCCGCCCCCGCACCACCACATTTCGCCTCGAAACCGTCAACGATGCGTTGCTGGCCGTCGCCAACGACGCCATCGACGGCGCCGCCGTCGTCATTCCCTGACCCATCCCTCAGCCGCCAACCACGGCCAGCGTGAAACCGTCGTACCCTTTGCCGCCCACCGTCTGGATCGTCGTGGCGCTCACTCTTATGTCGGCCGCCAACGCGTCATGAAACCGCCGCATCGCCAGAACCTGCGGATCTGTGGTTGCGGCGTCGGCCAACTCGCCTTCGCGGACCACGTTGTCCACCAGGATCGCCGTGCCTGGCCGCGACAAGTGCACCGCCCACCCAAAATACTCGGCGGTATTCTCCTTGTCCGCGTCGATAAAAACGAAGTCGAACGGCCCGGCGCCTTCCTCTACCAGCTCCGCCAACGTCTCCAGCGCCAATCCCAGCCGCTGATCCACTACCTTCGCCAGACCAGCCCGGGCAATATTCTTCCGCGCCACTTCAAAATGTTTTGGATCCGCCTCGAGCGTCACCACGCCGCCGTCCGCGGGCAGCGCCCGAGCCAGCCAGATGGTGCTGTACCCGCCCAGAGTCCCAATCTCCAGAATTCTCCGAGCCCCCACCATCCTCGCCAGCAAAAACAGCAGCTTTCCCTGGCTCGGTGTCACCGCGATCTCCGGCAACCCGGCCGCGACGCTGGTTGCCAGCGCCGCGTCGAGCGCCGCATCCGGCCCAATCAGTAGGCCCTCAACATACGAATCGACCGCGGTCCACAACTCCTGAGACACGTTTCCTCCCGCGGAATTAGCCAATCATCGAAAGAAGATCATCCCGCCACCATCTCCGAAAAATCCGCAATCCTTGAAAACCCGCCCAGAACCTCTGCGATCAACGCCAGCCGATTGCTCCGCACAGCGGGGTCCTCCGCCATCACCATGACCTTGTCGAAAAACAGATCGACGTGCGGACGCAACATCGCGATCTTCTCCAAAGCCTGCCTGTATTCCTGCTGTCCCCGCAGCTTCTCCACTACGGGAGCCAGCTTCATGGCCTCCTCGTAGAGCGTCTTCTCCGCCGGATCGCGCAGCAAATCCGGGCTCGTAGCCCCCGCATCCTGCCCCGGATTTAGAATCCCCTTTTCCCCAGCCTGCCGCAGAATATTCTTGATCCGTTTGAACGCCGCCGCAATCGCGGCCAGATCCTCCGAACCCCGCACGGCAGTCAACGCGTCGGCCCGCGCAATCGCGTCCCGCATACTGTCGGAACGCACGGCAACAACCGCATTCACAACATCGTAAGCAAAGCCGCGAATATCACGCAGCCAGAACTCCAGCCGCTCTCTAAAGAAATCCTCCAGCTTCTGCCGGACTCCGGCATCGAGACCTTCCGGCACCGCCGTGAACAGGTCGGATCGCAGCAGCGGCACTCCCGTCTCCGCCAGAATCTTCACGATCGCGTTCGCCGCTCGCCGCAGCCCGAACGGATCCTTCGAACCGGTCGGCTCCAGACCAATCCCGAACATCGCCACAATCGTCTGGATGCGATCCGCAATCCCCAGCACCTGCCCTTCCACCGTCGGCGGAATCGCGTCCTCCACGGACGCCGGAGAATACTGCCAGTAGATCGCCTGCGCCACCTTTTCGCCGAGGCCCTGCGCGCGGGCGTAGAGCCCGCCCACAATCCCCTGCAGTTCCGTGAACTCCTTCACCAGCTCCGTCGTCAGGTCGGTCTTCGCCAGCTCCACGGCCTTCGCCAGCGCGGTTCTGTCAACCGCCGTTCCTCGCTCCTCCAGTAAGGCCGCCAGCTTTTCCGCGATCCGCAGATTCGCCTGCGTCTTATCCCAATAACTCCCCAGCTCCTTGTGGAAGGTCACCGACTTCAGCATCTCAACCCGGTCTTCGAGCGAAATCTTCTGGTCCACCGTCCAGAAGAATCGGGCGTCGCTGAACCGCGCCCGCAGCACCCGCTCATGCCCGTGCCGGATCGTCTCAATCCCCGTTTCCTCCGGGCGAGTATTCAGCACCGCCAGAAAATACGGCTGCAGCTTTCCCGCGGCATCCTCCACCGCAAAGTATTTCTGGTGGTCCCGCATCACCGTCACCAGCACCTCTTCCGGCAACTCCAGATATTCGGGATCGAAGTTCCCCAGCGCCACTGAGGGACATTCCGTGAGGTTCGTTACTGTCTCCACCAGCGCGGCATCCTCGCGCCAGCGGCCACCCGGCACGCTGCGCGTCTCCAGATCGAGCGCCTTGCGAATGCGGTGCCGGCGCAACGCCACATCCGCCGTCACCTGCGCCGCTTCCAGCAAACCTACATAATCGTCCGGATGATCGATCGTCACCGCCGCGTCGCCATGCAGAATGCGGTGCCCCCGCGTCAGGTTCCCCGCGCGCACGCCCGCAAACTCCACCGGCAGGATTGCGTGATCCAGCAGCGCCACCAGCCAGCGAACCGGCCGCACAAAGCGCTCCGGCTTCAGCGCTCTCCAGTACATGTTCTTCGGCCAGTAGAGCGCTGCCAACTCCGCAGCCAGCAGATCGCCCAGCACCGCCGCAGCTTCCCGGCCATGCTGCAGAACGTTCGCCGCGACGTAATCCCCTTTGGGAGTGCTCACCCTCTCCAGCGCCCCAACCTCAACCCCCGCCTTGCGCGCAAACGCCTGCCCGGCGGCTGTCGCCTGCCCATCCTTAAACGCAACGCCCCACGCCGGGCCCGTCATCTCCCGCTTCACATCGGGTTGCCGCTTCAACACTCCATTCACCTGGACAGCCAAACGCCGCGGCGTCGAATAGCTGTGAACCTCATGCTCCTCGCCGAGCAGCCGCTCCCGGCGCAGCAACTCCACCACCCGCTCGGTCAGTTCCGTCTCGGCGGCCGCAATCATCCGCGCCGGAATCTCTTCCAGTCCCGCTTCGAACAGCAGGTCCGCCATCTATCGCCCCCCGGCTTTCTGCCGTTGCGCGGCATACGCCTTCGCCACTCCCACAACCATATTGCGGATTCGCGCCATCACCGCAACCCGCTCCGTCACCGAGATCGCCCCTCGCGCGTCGAGCAGGTTGAACAGGTGGGAACATTTCAGGCACAGCTCGTACGCGCCCAGAATCGGAAAGCGCCGCAACGCCACGCGCACATCTTCTTCCGGCAGCGGCGCCCCTCCGTCATGCACCACGCGGTCGTGAATCTTCTCGTGCCGCTCTGCCGATTTCTCTCCCTTGAACTTTTGGTGAAATTCGTCGAGCAACGCCTGGCATTCGGCTTCATACAGCCGCAGATGCTCCCACAGCTTGCTCACATCCGCCGCCTCAAAGTTATAGACCGAAAGCTGCAGCTCCTCCTCCAGCCGAACCTCTCCGTACGTCACAGCCCGGCCCGTCTTCGCATCGACCGCCCACACAATGTCGTAGATCGAATTCACATCCTGCAGAAACCCCGCAATACGCTCGAGGCCATACGTAATCTCCCCCGAAATTGGGTCGAGATCCATCCCGCCGCACTGCTGGAAGTAGGTGAACTGCGTGATCTCGAGGCCGTCCAGCATCACCTGCCAGCCCACCCCCCAGGCGCCACCCACTGGCCACTCCCAGTTGTCTTCCTCGAACTTGATGTCGTGCTCTCGCAGCCGAATCCCGATCGCCTCGAGCGATTGCAGATAAATATCCTGTATGTCCGGCGGAGGCGGCTTCAGAATCACCTGCAACTGCGTGTGCTTGTACAGCCGGTTCGGATTCTCCCCGTATCGCCCGTCCGCCGGCCGTCGCGAAGGCTGCGTGTACGCGATCGCAATCGGATCCGGCCCCAGCACCCGCAGAAAGGTGTCCGGCGACATCGTACCCGCACCTACCTCCACGTCATACGGCTGCGCCAGCACGCAGCCTCGCTCCGCCCAAAAGCTCTGGAGGCGCAGCAGCAGTTCCTGAAATGTCAGAGCCTTCGCCCCAACAGACTTACTCGACGCGGTCAACGTGGACACCTGCATGTTTTTCGATCAGCGGCTTTCACGATTCTACCGGCAGGCTGGCGTCGGCGCATCTTCGCGACCATCGCTGCCGCGACTCAGTTACTGCGCCGGTCCCCTTTCGAAACTCGACCAGAATTGGGACGACGTCATCACCGGTATCAGCTCAAACTCCACGAGATCGCTCCAGTTCGCCATCCACTCCCGCAGCGGAGCCTCGCTGGCCACCTCCATAATCTGAAAGCACCGCTTCCCCTCCGCATCCACCCAGCTCGCATGGTACGTAACTTCATTCGACATCATCCGGCCGCGCAGCCGGAACCGCTCCCCCACGGGTTCAGGCCCACTTCTGAAAATCTCAATCACCATGAAAAGCATGTTTAGAGTCTAGCCGTCTTGATACGGCACGACACCGCTCCATCACCCTACGTCAACGGCCCGCGATCGTCGCCGGCGCGCCTTCACGCCCCTCCGATCTTCGTCTATCTCCCGCCAGCGCACAACCGCCAGCCAGAAACACCATGGGGAACATCACCATCGTGTACCGTTGTTCGGGATTCTCCATGGTCGTCAGCAAAATGCACCGCAGCGCGATGTACAGCAGCAGCGCTGCCTCCAGAGGCACCCTCCGCTGCGCAAACCCCACCATCGCCAGCGCCAGATAAACCAAGTTCACCAGACCCAGGCCAATCGCGATCATGCTCTGCCCAGGATGATCGCTCACGACCCACCACCAGATATTCACCGGAAAGCGCTCCGTGCGCGGCCACAGCCACATATCCGCCACCCGCCACACCGGCATAACGACGTAGTACTCAAGGGGCTTTTCCCGAATCCGCTCCGCCGCCAGCGCCGCGAACTTTGCGTCCAGTTCCGGCGGAACCCCCCGGTCAACGTTATGTTCGGCAACAAGCTCCTGGGTCAACCGGCACTCCGCCGCCGTCGAACAAGCCCGAGCCGGGACATCTTCGGGATCGATCTGGTCGTTGAGATTCCAGAATACCGTCCCCGCATCCACAAAGTTCACCGACCACGTCCGCATCCAGCGAAAAAATCCCGCCGGCACAAATTCGCCAGGATTATTGACGTAGCGCGGCGCCAGCGGTTGGATCAAATGAAAGGTCCGGTAATTTCTAATCGTCCACGGAACCAACGGCAGCCCCGCCACCACTGCGGCCAGCGCAGCCAGCCGCGCTGCCTTCGCCCCACCCAATGACCCTCTGCTGTACCACCACAGTCCCGCGCAGAACGCCACCGTCAGCAGAACCCCATCCGGCCGCAGCAGCATAGCCCACCCCATCGCCGCGGCCAGCGCAACCAGGGAACCCACCACGCTGCGACCCGAACGCACCGCCCGAACCGAGCGCGCCAGAGCCCACATCGCCAGCGCCACGCAGAAAATCGACAGGCTCTCCGTCATGCCCGTCACCGCGTACACCGCTGTAAATGGACAGAAGAGAGACAGCAGCAGCACCGCCCAAGCCGCCCTCGGCGAGACTTCCCTCCGGGCGAAGTCCAATAGCAAACAGCACGCGGCCACATCGGCCAGCGCCTGTATCACCAGCACAGCTCGCATCGGCTGTGATCCGAAAATGGAGAAAATCGATCCCAGAAACAGCGGGTAACCAGGCAGCCGCACGAGCGTGGGATCGATCGCGGAGCCTTTGAAGAATCCGTAAACCCCATGTTGAAACCAGTTGCGCGCCAGCTCCGCGTAAACGTCCGTATCATCGTCGCGCGAAAGCGGCAGCAGCAGGAAACACATCCGGTAAGCGAATCCCGCCAAAAGAACGGCCGCAACAGCCCACCGCTCTCGATCGCGCAGACCCGCACCCGCCATCGACTGTCGCCTCATTGCAGCAAACCACAGGCACGAAAACTGTAACCTGCAACCTGTAACCTGACCTGCTACCGGTTCCCTGTACCCTGTACCCTGTACCCTGCTTTTCAGTCTCCCGCTGCGATTTTCTCCGTAGCCCGGGACATCCGCGCTGTCCGCTCCACCTTCTCCCAGTTGAACGGACGACCCTCCACCGCCCTCTTGAGCGTCCTGAACAGCACGATCGAGAACAGCTGCCGGTAGCTGAAGCGCTGCAGCCAGATGTGGAACAACAGCCAACCATCGCCTTTGTTGGCCGGATGTCGCGGCTCCAGACTGAACGCCAGCACCGACGTCACGAAGTCAATGATCATGAAGATCAGAAAATATGCCACCAGCTTTTCGAAGCTCGCCGCGCTCGCCGTTTCCGGGTGATAGTGCAGATCGATTACGTAATGGATCACGCCCGCCGCGAACATAATGTCGATGAAGGGCGAAACCAGCGGCAGCAAAATCTGAAACACCAGAATATTCGGCAGCGCGAAGAATCCCATCGCTGGATTCGTCCTCGCCCCCGCCCGATGCTTGAACACCGCCTGGAGAATCCCGAACGACCAGCGGAACCGCTGCCGCATCAGGCTGCGCGCCGTCGCCGGCGCCTCCGTGAACGCCAGCGCATGGTCGTCGTAAATCACCTTGAAGCGATGCTCCAGCAGATTCATCGTCAGATCGGCATCCTCGGCCACCGTGTTTAATGGATACCCGCCCGCATCTTTCACCGCACGTGTGCGCCATGCGCCGATCGCTCCCGGCACCACCGTCACCACGTTGAACAGATCCATCGCCCGGCGCTCGAAATTCTGGCTCGTGATGTACTCGAGAGCCTGCCAGCGCGTCCACAGGTTGATGCGGTTCCCCACCTTCGCATTCCCAGCCACCGCCCCCACCCGCTCATCGGCAAAGTGCCGCACCAGCTTCGACACAGCATCCCGCGCGATCACCGTGTCCGCGTCGATCCCGACGTAGACCTCCTCCTCCACATGCTCCAGCCCGAAGTTCAGAGCCTCCGCCTTGCCGCCGTTCGGCTTCGTCAACACCAGCAGCCGGCCCTCCTCGATCTCTTTCGGGTAAGCCTCCCGCGCCACATCGAACGTCCGATCCATCGATCCGTCGTCGATGACGATCGCCCGCAGGTTCCCATATTCCGACCGCAGCACAGACCGAATCGTCCGCACGATCACCTTCTCTTCGTTATAAGCCGGAATCAGCACCGCTACCCGCGGCTCATAAACACCCGGCGGAATCCGCCGCTTGCGGAACCGCTCGATCGTCGCAAAAACCCCGATCACCACCAGCCGCGCGCTCATCAGCACGTCGCCAATGAAAAAAACGTCCACCACAAAATGCGCGAAAAACGCAAAGAAGAAAAATGCCACCCAGTCAATCCGCGCCTGCCAGCGCATTTTCGGCGAAATCGGCGGCATCACCTCCGCCGTCGTCTTTCCCATCAGCTCCGACACCGGCACAAATTCGTATCCCTTCGCCCGCAGTGTCGTGATCAGCACCGGCAGCGCATCCACCGTCGCCTGGCGGTTTCCGCCCCCGTCGTGCAGCAGGATGATGCTGCCCCGCATCCACGGGTGCGTCTTCATCTCATCCAGCTGCTGCATTACGCTGTCCGTAATCTCTTGTGGAGACTTGCGCGGATGCTCGTTCCAGTCGTCGGTATCGATCTTGTCGCCGATGATCGTGTAGCCCATCTGCTGAATCCGGTACGCCGGCGCCGCTTCGTCGTTCGTATCCGGCTCCTGGTCGATCGAGTACGGCGGCCGGAAATACAGCGGCTGAATCCCCACCTCTGCCGCAAACAGCCGCTCCGTCCAGTTCAGCTCCAGCTCCAGCTGCCGCGGCGAAATTTCGCTGATGTCCGGATGCGTGAACGTGTGATTGCCGATCTCGTGACCCTCGCGCACATACCGCTTCAGCAATCCAACATTGTTCTGCGCCTCCTCCCCGATCACCATGAACGCACCCTTCACGTTGTACTGCTTCAGGATGTCGAGGATCTTCGGCGTCCACACCGGGTCGGGCCCATCGTCGAAGCTCAGCGCCAGCTTGTGCGGATCGTACCCGTATTGCTCGATCGTGTACGAGTGCGGCAGCCGGACCATGCTCTCGTCGGTCACCGTGAAGTTATCCGCATCCATCTGGATCGTTCGCTCGCCCGTCTGCGGCCGCGCAACTACGCGCAGAATGTCGCCTTCGCCCTCATCGTCCACATCCTCGCCCGGCAGCACCTTTTTCAGTTGATCGGGCGCGTCCCTGGCATTTGGGTGGTCCCATATCTGCCACAGCGATGGATCCTCCTCTCCCAGCCGCCACAGCGCAAACGTTTTCAGCCCCATCTGCCGCCCCGCCCGCAGCTCGTTCAGCGCCGTCACCCCATCCAGAAACCACACCTGGTGCCGCAGGTGCGCGTCCTCATCGTCGTAAGCAAAGTGTGGATTCAGCTCGTCGCCTTCAAGATGCACATCCGCGCCCGCGTCTTCCGCCCTCTGCCACGCATCCTGCACCGAAAGGTCATCGACATCCACCACCCGTGTCGAAGCCTTCTTCCCTTTTTCCGGCAACGGTGCCGCCCAGTCGAAGCCGTAGTTGCCGATGCCGCAGATGATTTTTTCCTTCGGCACCAGCTTGAGCACGCGCTTCAGGTTCGCCTCGAACCATGGCTCACTGGCCACCGGCCCCGGATCGCTCGTCTCCTCGTGCTCGTCGTAGTTCATCAGGATGATGCCGTCGCTCGCCTGCGCCAGTTCCCCCATCGTCCCGTCGTCCGCGCCTGCCTGCACGTTCACATAAATTCTCAGGTTCTTCGCGCGAAAATCGCTGTGCAATTCTCCGATCCATTCCGCGTACAGCTTCTGGTCTTCGTCCGGAACCATCTCGAAGTCGAGACAAATCCCCCGGTACCCAGGGTTCGCAAACAAAAACTTGTCCAGCTCAACATGCAATCGCTCCCGCGCCGCTGGATCATGCAGCATCTTCCCGATCACATCGCCGTTCCACGCCCCGACCAGCGTGTTGTAGTCGTTCAGCATCGGAAAAACATCGGTGTCTTCCTTCGCCGCTTCGATCGTCGTCTTCACCCGGTTCTCAGGATCGACCCCGTGCACCCCGGCCGCATCCACCACGTTGTAGAAATGCACAGGAAACAGCGGCGTCGCTCCCACCAGGTTTCCATCCGCCGAAACCACGTGCAGCCAGTCCGGAAACAGCATGTCGATCTGGTGGATGTGGGACTTCAGGATCGAGTAACTGGCCTCGTCGTTCTCGTAAAACGCCGCGCGCAAACCCTCGTCCTGGTTCAGCACCACCTCCGAAGGCCGCAGATGGGTCTTCCGCCGCGCCGGCCGCGCCGACGTCTTCTTCGCCAGTTCCGGCTGCCGCTCCTTCAGCGCTTTCACATTGCGCTTCTGTGTTGGCAGCAGAAGCTCCGGCAGGGTCTGCTTCGACAGCACGCTGAATACAAATACCGCCGCCACTACCGTCAGCACGATGATCGAAACATCGGTCAAACGCCGCAAAATCTTCCGCCGCCGCTGCCGCGGATCATAAAAAACCTGCTTCATCGTGGCTCGATCACCTGTTCCCATCCTACGATATTGCCCACTCGGTCACTCCCGCTCCTGGCCCCTGGCTGCTGGTTACTGGCTACTAGCTACTGGCTACTGGCTACTGGCTGTTCTAATACTCACAGTGTCCGCGCCTCCCAAAAAATGGTGGCTCCTTGTCCTCGCCCTCGCTGCCGGTGCCTCCCTGCGCCTCTGGTTCATCCACGCCTACCCCGAGGTCGAAGGCGACCCCCTCATCTACGGCGACATCGCGAAGAACTGGATGCTCCATGGCGTCTACGGCATGTCCAGCGGCACCCACATCGAACCCACCCTGATACGCCTCCCCGGCTATCCGCTCTTCCTCATCCTCTGCTTCCACCTCTTCGGCATGGAGCGCTACCACGCGGTCATGTTCGTCCAAGTCGCAATCGATCTCGCCACTTGCCTCCTCATCGCCGCGCTCGCGCGCCGCATCTGGAGCCCCCGCGCCGGCTGGTGGGCCCTCTGGCTCGCCGCTCTCTGCCCTTTCACTGCCAATTACGCCGCCGTCCCCCTGACGGAAACCCTGGAGCTCTTCTCCACCGCCCTCGCCTTCTACTCCCTTGATCGCTTTCTTCAGACGCCACGCTGGACCTGGGCGCTCACCATAGCCGCCGCGTGGAGCTACGCCACCCTCCTTCGCCCCGACGGCGCCCTTCTTGCCGTCGCTCTCTGCCCGGCCATCGTCTTTTATGGCCACTGCCGCTGGGGCGTGGCCCGCATGCTGCGCTGGGCCATCCTATGCGCCCTCATCGCCATCCTGCCCTTCATCCCGTGGACCCTCCGCAACCACCGCACCTTTCACGTCTTCCAGCCCCTCGCGCCCCGTTACGCCGCCGATCCCGGTGAGAGCACCAACCCTGGCTTCAATCGCTGGACCAAAACCGTCTGCGTCGATTTCGCCTGCACCTCGGACGTGTATTGGAACGCTGACACGGACGTCATCCACATCGAAGACCTGCCCTCGCGCGCCTTCGATTCTCCCCGGCAATTCCAGCAGACCCAAGACCTCATCGCCGCCTACAACCGCACCACCACGCTCACGCCAGAACTCGACGCGGGCTTCGCTGCCCTCGCCGCCCAGCGCATCCGCGCCCATCCTTTTCGCTATTACGTTGAGCTCCCCCTGGCGCGCCTCGCCGACATGTGGCTCCGCCCTCGCACCGAGACGCTCTGGATCGAGCTCCGCTGGTGGCAGTTCAGCCGCCATCACAGCGAAACAGAATTTGCAATTGGATACGCGGCCCTCAACCTCGCCTATCTGGCTGCCGCGCTGATCGGATTCCTGAAACGCCCGCGCCTCTCCGGCGCCATCCTGGCCTTTGTGCTGCTGCGTTGCGCCCTTCTCGCTACGTTAGAAGCCCCCGAGCCCCGCTATACGCTCGAGTGCTTCCCGCCCCTCATCGCCTTAGCCGGAGTGGCCGTAACCCGCCGCGCAGAACCATCGAGGTCCTATCCGCATCAGGCCTGAAAGCTACTCCCTACTGCCTACTCCCTGCTCCCTCCCTACTCCCTACTGCCTATTCCCTGATACCGGCGATCTTTGATCGCCGGTATCAAACATCCCCCTCATCCAGCCGCAGCTCCGTCACCTGAATCCGCCCCGAGCAAACCCTCAACGGTTGTGGAATCGCAAAGGTCCGCTTCGTTCCCGGAGCGGTCACCTGAATCCTCGCCGCCCGCACACACTCCGCGCCGCTGGTCCACACCACTTCAAACGCCGCCACCGAATGCGGCATCAACGTCACCATCGGGGCCGGCCCTGTCGCAACAGCATGGGTCGTCCCGAACTCCGCCACCACCTGCGCCGAGCTAACCTTTTCCATCGAGACACTCCCGATGTTCTCGCCCTCTGCGCTCACCAGAGCAATACTCGGATACCCGCCCAGCCTGCACGGCATGGCCCCGCGATTCATAAACGCCAGCTTCACTGACCGGAAATTCCCGTTCGCGTCACCCGAGATCTCCTCCACCGAAAGCACATCCGGATCGCATGGCCCCGCATTCTCGGCATCGAGCGCCGTAGCCCTCGGAATCAGGCGCGGCGTCTCCCCCGGCAGCATAAACGGCATGTTCCGGTTGGGATGCAGAGCCGCATCGTCCGGCGCGATCCCCTGCGCAGCCACGTTCGCCTTGCCCCCCGGGCCCGTACCCGCGCAGCCGGCGCACACCACCACACAGCCCACGGCGAAGGCCACGAACAGGGAACGACTCAGCATGAGAGGGATCCTCGCTTATATTGTAGGATGTTCCTTGCCCCCGCGTCGTTGCATCCTCTCCGCGAAAGGTTGCCTCTGAAGAGGACCGCCTGGCTCCGCCATTTAAAATCCCTTGCATGGACCCCCGGCCATTAGCGGGAAGAGTTGCCCTTGTCACCGGCGCAGCAAAGCGCATCGGGCGAGCCGTCGCCTTATCCCTCGCCGAAACCGGCGCCGCCGTTGCCATCACCTGGCGCGACTCGGAAATCGAAGCCGCCCGTACCGTCGCTGACCTCGAAGCCCTCGGCGTCCAGGCCGCCGCCTACCGTGCCGAACTACGCGACCCCGCCCAGATTCGTACCGCCGTCGAAGCCTCCGCCGCTCACTTCGGCCGTCTCGACATCCTCGTCAACAACGCCGGCCACTTCGAAACCGCCGCCCTCGAAAGCATCACCGTCGAGCAGTGGGACAGGATGTTTGAAACCAATACCCGCGCCCCTTTCCTCGTCGCCCAGGCCGCGTACCCGCACCTCAAAGCCGCTCACGGACGCATCGTCAACATCGGCTCGCTCGGCGGCCTCCATCCCTGGCCCACCCATGCCCACTACTGCACCTCGAAAGCCGCCCTCCACATGCTCACCCGCACCATGTCCAAAGCCTGGGCTCCGGAAATCAGCGTCAACTGCGTCGCCCCCGGCATGATCGTCAACGGCGAAGTCGACCCGGAGTTCGAGCAATTCGCGCGGCGCACACCCATGAAGCGCAACGGCTCCGCCCACGATGTCGCCCAAGCCGTCCTGTTCTTCGCTACCGCCCCCCACTTCATTACCGGCCAGGTTCTCTCCGTCGACGGCGGCCTCGGCCTTTAGAACCGGTCTCACAGATGGCGCAGCGACCTTGGCGGATCGCCTGAGCCCCGTTTCGATGGCGGGACTCATACGCTGGTCGCCACCGTCTCTCGGACACAGCAAAAGGCGCTCCCTCAGGAGCGCCTCTGTCTCACCTGCCTTCGAACTATGGCGTCGTCGGTGCCGCGCTTGTTGCCGCGTTTGTTGTCGAGCTTGCTGCCGGACACGCCGTAAACGGCCCGGTCAGCTTCGTCGAATCAGGAAAACTATAATCCCCATTGACCGCATCCGAAGGCGTCTTCCCTTCAAACCATTGCAGCAAGCCCAGCGTCTGCGGATGATACGTGTACCCATGCAGCGTAACGTCTGTGTAATCCGGTGCCAAATTCTCCACGATATCCCCAACCTCAAGACTATTCTGGCAAGTCCCGGCCGCCGCCCCCGGAATCTGATAACTCGGCACGATGTTGTTCGCGAACGGATCGTTCATCGTCTCTGCTATTTCATGTGACAACGCATTCACATCGGAAAATACCGCTGGGTCGCCAAAAATTCCGTTCGACACGTCTGGATCGAGCGAGGTCGCAAACACCAGCGTCTGCACAAAAATCTTAGTCGCCGTCTGGTTCGCCTCAAACGCTGTATGGAAGCCGCCGACGCAGCAGCTCACCGGCGCATCGGCCGAAAAGCCTCCATAAACCGCATTGCGTGTCAGAAAGATCGGAATCGCCTTCACCGTGATCGGCTCCGTCTGCACCAGCGTGTTCAGTTGCGACACAATGAAATTGATATCGATCAGCGCAAAGTAGGTTCCGTCCTGCAATACATACACCTCTGAAGAACCCACCGGCACTTCAATCGTTACCGGGATCAGCGTCTGCGGCTTCGACAGCAAAACGTGAAAATTGTCGTCGCCGTCATTGTCTCCGTCCTTATTGAAGAGCGGCCAGAACTCCGCGCGCATCTGAGCATCCACAAACTGCGTGTTGCCGGTTGCGTACTCCGCGTTCTCGAACAAGGGCGAATTCTTGATTTCGTCCGTATCGACCGTTGCATCGATCGTTATGTTGTTGCCGTTCGCATCCACAAATTCGTCGAAATAAAACGACAGCGGGACATAAGTCGTGGGCACTGTCGTTGTCTGCTTCGCCCGCGGCTGTCGCCCTATCATCGTGTACGAATAAGTGCTTCCCCCAAAACTGAACGAGCCCGTAAAATTCGGCACCGATACGATCCGCGGATCCTGCGCCTGGGTGGCTGCGTTCGTCGCCTCTGACAGTTTGTTGCTGGCTGTATGTTTTGGCGCGGCGTTCAGAGCGGCGAAGTAGCCGCTCGTCACCGCGATCGGCTGCCGTGGTGCTTTGGCCGTACTCTGGGCTGCTGCGAAACTGCTCGCAGCCGTAAGGATAACCAGGGCCCGGCAAACAGAAAAATTCCGCATGGGGTTCTTCGCCTTTGGTTTTGTGAATTGGGACTAAGGAAAGCCAACTAACTGTGCTTCAGACCCGGCGAAATGTCAACCTCAGCCTGTTGATAATTGCCCGCATCGCACCTTACTCGGCAACCGCCGCTACTTCCCAAACAATCGGGACATCAGCCCCGGCCGCCGGCCGCCTTCGTCTTCATACACATAAACTCCCTCCGGCTCCGGCTGCGTTGGCAACGGCCTGTTTTCAAATGCAGCCCGCGGATTCTCCACGCACAGCCGCTCTGCCGTCCCCTCCCCAAATCTGCGCGCGATCCCCTCGTAGGCCGACCGCATCGACGGCCGGCGGCCCTCCAGATTGTGAGCATCCGTCGCGATGAAATGCACCCAGTTCTTCTCGAGCAGCTCCCACCCGAGGCTCTGCGCCCGCTTGCCGAACCGACCGCCCAGCGACGACGCCGTGATCTGTACCAGGCACCCTGATCGCATCCACTCCGCCATCCGCACGTGATCCTTCTGCAGAATCGGGTTCCGCTCCGGATGCGTAATAATCGGCCGAATTCCCTTCACCGTAAATTCATAAAACGTGTCGCCGATGCTCTGCGGAATCATGAACTCCGCGAACTCCACCAGCAGATACTTACCCTGATTAATCGTGTACTTCGCCGGGTGCTTCAGCGCGTCTTCGATATTTTCGTAAGACAGATGGAAGTCGCACCCCAGCCCCAGTGTCACCAGGTCGCCCACCCGCTCATGAATCGCTTCCAGCTTCTCCCGGTTCGTCTCCGGATCGAAGTCCCACGTATCGTTCGCGTGCGGCGTGCACGCGATGTGCGTGATTCCGTCCGCAGCTGCGGCTTCAGCCTGTGCCACGGAGCTCTCGATATCTTTCGGCCCGTCGTCCGTGTCATACAGCAGGTGGTGATGAATGTCGATCATGCTTGCTGTGCCAGCGCCCCCGGCAGCGACTCGAAGATTCTAAACCCATCCGCCGATCCCAGCAGCGCCTCACTCGAACGATCCGGGTGCGGCATCATCCCCAGCACATTTCGGCCCTCGTTCAGGATTCCTGCAATATTATCGAGCGACCCGTTGGGATTGGCTCCCGCCGTCACTTCACCCTCCGGCGTCGCATACCGGAATACGATGCGCTCACCGCGCTTCAGTTCGCTCAACGTCGCCTCATCGCAGAAGTAATTCCCTTCCATATGCCCAATCGGCATCTTCAGCACCTGGCCTTTGCTCACTGTCCTGGTAAAAGGCGAATCCGTCGTCTCCGTCCGCAGATAAACCTGTTTGCAGATGTACTGTAGGCCCGCGTTCCGCATCAGCGCACCCGGCAGCAGCCCCGCCTCGCACAGTATCTGAAATCCATTGCAAATCCCCAGCACCAGCCCGCCATCCGCTGCGAATTTCCGCACCGACTGCATCACCGGAGAAAACCGCGCAATTGCCCCGGTCCGCAGATAGTCTCCATACGCAAACCCGCCTGGAATCAGAATCGCGTCGCAATTCTCCAGACTCGGCGAATCGTGCCACAGATAAACTACCGGCTGATGCGCGATCTCGGCCACGACGTTATAGGTGTCGTGGTCGCAATTCGACCCAGGAAAAACCAGTACGCCGAATTTCATCGCTTCCTTCCCGCCTTCATCGCCAACTTAAGGTTAGCAGGTCATCTTCTGGATTCGTCATGGCGCTCAGAACGCTCGGGACCGCTCTTGAACGAAAAGGCTCCACCATGCATCCATCGCCTCAAACGCCCGTTCGCACTGTATCCGATGCCGCTCCCGCTTATCCCTCACTCGCCGCCGCGTCTCCTCGTCCAGCGGCTCCAGCAGATCGAACGTAATATTCGCCGGCTGAAACCTCTTCGCATCGGCCTCGGTGATATACCGCACCAGCGACCCCAGCGCCGTCCCCCGTGGCACAGGATCCGGTACGCCTCCCTGCACAACACTCGCTGCATACATCCCCGCCAGCATTCCCGTCGCAATCGACTCCGTGTACCCCTCCACCCCCGCAATCTGCCCCGCAAAGAAAATCTCCGGATGCTCCCGCATATTCAGCAACCGCGTCAGCACTCGCGGCGCATTGATATAGGTGTTCCGATGAATCTGCCCATACCGCAAAAACTTCGCGTTCTCGAGCCCGGGAATCATCCGAAAGATCCGCGCCTGTTCCCCAAACTTCATGTGGTTCTGAAACCCGACCAGGTTATACGAATCCGCCCGCAGATTCTCCACCCGCAGCTGCACCACCGCCCACGGCATCTTCCCCGTCCGCGGATCGATCAGCCCCACCGGCTTCATCGGCCCAAACCGCAGCGTATCCCGCCCGCGCCGCGCCAGCTCCTCCAGCGGCAAACACCCCTCGAAATATTCGAGCTTCTCCCATTCCTTCGCCTCAACGCTCTCCGCCGTCAGCAGCGCATCGACGAACACCTCATACTCCGCCTGGTTCATCGGACAATTAATGTAGTCCGCCGTCCCCTTGTTGTACCGCGCCGCCAGATACACCCGCTCCCGATCAATCGAATCCGCCTCGACGATCGGGCTGATCGAGTCATAAAACGCCAAATGCTCCGTCCCCGTCAGCCGCGCAATCTCCTCCGACAGCGCATGCGAAGTCAGAGGCCCCGAAGCCACAATCGTGATCCCGTCTCCAAATCCGCTCCCCGCCCCGATCCCGGTTACCTCCTCCCGATGCACCGTAATCCGCGGTTCCGCTGCAATCTTCTCTCCAATCAGCCGAGAGAACTCCACGCGATCCACCGCCAGTGCGTGCCCGGCCGGCACCGCGCTCGCATCCGCACACGCCAGCAGCGGCGACCCTGCCCGCCGCATCTCCTGCTTCAGCAGCCAGGGCGCCGTGTTCTCGCCCTCCGACTTCAGCGAATTCGAACAGACCAGCTCGCCAAAATCCCCCGTCTCATGCGCCGGAGTCATCCGCACCGGCCGCATCTCGTAGAGGTCCACGTCCGCGCCCATCCGCGCCGCGATGAGAGCCGCCTCTGGTCCCGCCAATCCCCCGCCAATAATCCGAATTCTCATCCCGATCTTTGTTTTACCCGCTTGCGGTCGATATGCAATCATCCTTGCAACGGACCCAGTCATTGTATGGAGACGCTAATGCGCAGAAAACTCGTGTGGATAGGCTGCCTCTCGTTGTTCGGCAGTTCTGCGCTCGCCCAGCGAGCCGACCTCGCCCTGCTCGCCGGAATCTCCGGCCCGCACGGCGCCACGACCACCGCTCCTGGCTCCGCAACTTCGTCCGGAAACGTCAGCCCGGGCTTTCAGTTGAATTATGCCCGGCGCTTCTTCCACGGCCCCGTCGACCTGGCGGTTGAGCTTCCCCTCGTCATCGCAATCCGTGTCAGTGGCCAGACCGTAACCACTTCCAGCGGCACCGCTACCGCGGGCAGCTCCGATCCAGACGTCTTCTTCACACCTGGCCTCCGCGCGCGAATCATGCCCGCATCCCGACTCGCCCTGTATGCCGTGGCGGGCGGCGGATTCGCCTCCTTCGGCGCCACTCCCACCATCGCTCCGCCCTCCACGGTGATTCCCGGAAACCGGCAGAATTCCCCCGTCTTCGACTATGGCGGCGGCGTCGACCTTCGGCTCACCCATCTGCTCAGCCTGCGCGCCGACGCGCGCGACTTTGTCTCCTACGTCGGTCTGGGCGAGGTCGCCGGCAGGAACCACGGCATCTTCGCTGCCGGTATTGCGCTTCACTTCTGATCGCCCGTGCTTCAACTCCCGCCCATGCTGCCTGCGGCTCTTCGACCGCCTGCAATCGCTCCAGTTTCGCCAGCCAGCGCCCTCAGTGCCTCATCCCCCACCCGCATACGCCTCCACTCCTCCAGCGGCTCCGCTCCCAACGTCTTGTAAAACTCAATTGCCGGAGTATTCCAGTCCAGCACATGCCAATAAAGCAGCACGCAACCCCGCTCCACTGCCACCTCTGCCACCTTCTTCAGCAGCGCCTTCCCGATCCCCCGCCCGCGAAACTGCGGCCGCACAAACAAGTCCTCCAGATGCATCGCCCGCCCTCTCCACGTCGAGTACACGGGGAAAAACAGCGCCATCCCGGCCGCCTCAACCCGCGGTTCCTCTTCGCCCCAGGCCGGCGAACGAGGTGCCTCGCCGTCTTCTTCCGCAATCAGGCACTCGAAATAACGCTCCCCGCCCGCACCGGGATACCCATCCCGTACCAACTCCGCCTCCGTCAGCTTCACCGCATCGGGCTCGCGCTCATATTCAGCCAGCTCACGTATAAAAGCCAGGATTAGCGCAGCATCGTCGACTCCCGCCACACGAATCGTCGTCATGCGCCTCATTATATGAATGGCTCCGCGCGTGCTGCCGCCTGCCTGAGCGGCAGCGCCCAATTCCCCCGTTGTGTCCTGATCCCCCAAACGGGGAAGTGCTCCTTCTCATTACCATCGCGCAATTCCTTTTACTCCGCCCTTCCCTTTCTCTTGTTTTCGGAGTAATCATTAGGACCGTTCCAGCTCTCTGGACAGGATCGTCTCCCTTTTTTTTCCTCAAGGAGACGGTTCAGGGAGGCGCTTATGAAGCGCTATTTCGCCGGCGCGACCACGCTCATCCTCGTCGCGCTCATCGCCGCCCCATACGGGACCCGCGCCTTCGCCCAGATCCCGCAGCTTTCGTCCGACCAACCCCCGGCGTCGCCAACGATGCCTCCGGAAATGCGCGGCGACCTGGCCATGGCCCGTCAGCAATACCTCGCCGCCATCGACGCCTATAACCAGACACCTGCCAAATCCGCCGTCATCTGGAACAAGATGGGCATCGCCTGGCACCACCTCTTCGCCGTCGACCAGGCCCGCCGCGACTACCAGCAAGCCCTCCGGCTCCGCCCCGACTACCCCGAGGCCCTGAATAACCTTGGCGCCATCTACTACGCCAAAAAGAACTACGGAAAGGCCATCAGCTACTACACCAAAGCCCTCCAGTTCGATCCCAAATCCGCGGCCGTTTACAGCAATCTCGGTACCGCTTATTTCGCTCGCGGCAAGGTTGCTCAAGGCATCGACGCCTACCGCAATGCCTTCGCCTTCGATCCCCACATCTTCGAATCGAGCTCCGCTCTGCTCGTCAATGAAGCTCTCCCCGCGCACGACCGAGCCCAGCAGGATTACTGCCTCGCCAAGCTCTTCGCCCAGTCAGGCAAGAATGACGAAGCAATTGAGTATCTCCGCAAGGCCCTCAATGAAGGCTTCCCGGATCGCAAAAAAATCCTCGGCGACCAGACCCTCGCCTCCCTCCGCGCGACCCCCGAATTCAACCAGCTCATGACCGAAGAAAAACTCCGCTAAACAGACAGATCTGATACTGCCGCCGAAAGTTCCTTTATCGGTAACCTTCAGGGAACGGTCCGGCTCATTGCGGATCGGGTGTCGTGGTGACGATCGAGAGGCCTCTCTTCTTATCAGCTCCGGCTTCTTTCCACGCGGCAGGATTTTCAACGTTCGCGGCGCCAGTTGCTCCGGTGTAAACTGCCGCAAATGCTCGCCCGCATAACCGCAGCCGCGGTCCTCACGTTCTGCTCCAGTCTCGCCCCAGCCCAGGCAACCTCGCCCTCCGATTCAATGTTCCGTGGCGATCTCGCCCACTCCGGTGTCTACCCAGGCCCCGCGCCCAAATCCATCGATCACGTGGTTTGGCAATTCAAGACCTTCGGCCACGTTGTCTCCTCGCCCGTCGCGGCGAATGGCATGGTCTACATCGGCAGCGACGATCACTTCGTCTACGCCATCGATGCGCTGAAAGGGACCGCTGAGTGGAAGTTCGGCACCGACGCCGCCGTCCGCAGCACTCCTGCCGTCGCTGGCGGCTCGGTATTCGTTCTCAGCCTCGATGGCAACCTCTACGCACTCGATGCCCGCTCCGGCAAGCTACAGTGGAAATTCGCGACCGGCGGCGAAAGCCGCATGAGCGCTCCTGGCCTCTACGAAATGCAGCCCGCCCTTGAGGTCATGCCCGATGTTTGGGACTTCTTCCTCTCCTCACCCGCCGTTGACAACGGAACCGTCTATTTCGGCAGCGGTGACCATCACGTCTACGCTGTCGATGCGCTCACCGGCCGGCTCCGCTGGAAGTTCCTCGCCGGCGACGTTGTCCACTCCTCTCCCGCCATCGCCGACGGTACCCTCTACATCGGTTGCTGGGATGGCCTCCTCTACGCCCTCAACGCCCACACCGGCCAGCTCCTTTGGAAGTTTGTCTCAGGCGCCGACCCTACCCGCTTCATGCAGGGGATCCCTGGTTCGCCCGCCGTCGCCTCTGGCATCGTCGTCTTCGGCAGCCGCGACAACTTTATCTACGCCCTCGACAGCCGCTCCGGCAAACAACTCTGGCGCCAATCCAATCACAACTCGTGGGTCATCGCCTCTCCTGCCATCCGCGACAATGTCGTCTATATCACCACTTCGGACTCGATGCTCTTTCGCGCCCTCGACCTCCAAACCGGAAACCCGCGCTTCGATGTACCTTTCCTCGCCTACAGTTTTTCGTCCCCCGCAATCGCCTCCGGCCACGCCTACTTCGGCTCCTTCGATGGCAGGTTTTACGACATCGACCTCTCGTCACACAAGATCGCCAGCCAGTTCCAGGTTCAGGATGGCCGCCGCTTTCCGATTCTGCTCACCCCGGATGGCCATCTCAACACCGGCGTGATCTTCGGCCCCAACGGTCCTGACGGAAAGCCGAATAATACGATCGACGCCAATGTGGTTTCGATTGATCGTCTCCTTCACTTAGGCGGAATTCTATCCAGCCCATCAGTCTCGAATGGCGTCGTGTATGTCGCCAGCGCAGACGGCTCCGTCTACGCACTTGACTAAAGCCGGTCTCATAAACCTCAGACGGATAGTAAGGGGTACCTCTGCCCCCCCCACCGAAGCGGGGCTAACGGTCCCAACCGAAGCCAAAGCGCCATCTATGTGACCGCCGCGCTGCCCCCCGGCGTCCCGCAGGAACGCCTGCACCGCAGAAGCCGACACCTCTCTCAGACCTCGCGACACCCGGCAACACCTCAAATGTGGAAAATCTGTCAAGAGCGCGACTCATAATCCAAAGTAATGACCTAACATTCCACGCTGGTTGCACGCCAACTTACGCGAAGAAAGTTGGCAGGTTTATTCTGCGAACTTGGTATTCTGATAATAGGGGGAGAAATACTTTCCTCCACCCAAAGGATGGCGCCACTTGCACCCGGATTTTATAAACTCCCAAACTCTTAACCCTAAGCCCTGGAACTGGTCTCATAAACCTCCAACCACCGAAATGTAGCGGGTGGGACCCGCCATCGAAGCGGGGCTCATGCAGTCCGCCGAAGCCACTGCGCTGTATATGAGACCAGTTATAAACTCAGCCAATGACTCATCCGAACCCACGAGTGAATCAATGATAGGCGCCAACACATCATTCGCAAACGGCAATGCGTCATTCGCACGCGCAACCCTTCTGCCTTGCTATCAATCAACTGGCCCCGTCGCAAGCACCAATGACTTATTCAAATGCGTCAGTGAATCAAGAGCGCTCGGCTACGAAATGACTCCTTCCGTATCAGATAAGCGAGGTCACAGAAGTACCGCACCACGCAACTCATACAAAACAAGTCAACTTCAGTTTTTTCGCGAGAAATTTTCCCGGAATGCTGCTCAGCCGGCAATCTCGACCGGTTTCACAATCACAATGAGCTCCGAGGTTTTATAGTGGATTTTGGAAGTCTACCCCGGAGACACGCCCTGCCCTGCGACGACCTCAGAGACTGGATCAAGCTCCTCGACAAACACGGCGAGCTCAAACGCATCCGCGAAGAAGTCTCGCCCCACCTCGAAATCGCCGAGATCACCGACCGCGTCAGCAAATCCGGCTTCGACCGCAGCTCCAAAACGAAGCCCGGCGGCGCAGCCCTCCTCTTCGAAAACATCAAAAACCACCCCGGCGCCCGCATCCTCATCAATCAGTTCGGCTCCGAACGCCGCATGAAGCTCGCCCTCGGCCTCGATCCCGACCGCGGCTCCCTTGACGCAATCGCCGGCCGCATTCGCGCCCTCCTCGAAATCAAATCGCCCGAAGGCCTTCTCGAAAAACTAAAAATGCTCCCCCAACTGGCGGCCATCGGCAATATCTTCCCTAAAACCATCTCGCCAAAAGACGCCCCCTGCAAGGAAGTCATCCTCCGCGAAAACTTCTCGCTCGACCAGTTCCCCGTCCTCCAGTGCTGGCCCCTCGATGGAGGCCGCTTCATCACCTTGCCCTGCGTCATCACCCGCGACCCCAAAACCGGCAAGCGCAACATGGGCATGTACCGCATGCAGGTTTATGACGGCCAAACCACCGGCATGCACTGGCAGCGCCAGAAAAATGCCGCCGAGCATCTCCGCGATCGCCTCCGCGCCACCGCGCCAGATGCCGCTGCCCGCGTCTCAGCGATGGCTGAAACCGCCGGAGGCACGGCGAACTTCGCCCCCACCAACCTCGATCCCGCCAACAACCGCCTCGAAGTAGCCGTAGCCATCGGCACCGATCCGGCAACCACTTTCTCCGCCATCGTGCCCGCGCCGCCGGAGGTCGAAGAGTTCCTCATCGCCGGCTTCCTTCGCGAAGAGCCGGTCGAGCTGGTCAAGTGCGAAACCGTCGACCTCGAAGTCCCCGCCCACTCTGAAATCATCCTCGAAGGCTACGTCGCGCTCGACGAACTCCGCCCCGAGGGCCCCTTCGGCGACCACACCGGCTTCTACACCGCCGCCGAGGACTACCCCGTCTTCCACCTCACCTGCATCACGCATCGCCACGACCCCATCTACTCCGCGACCATCGTCGGCAAGCCGCCCCAGGAGGACGCATGGATGGGCAAGGCCGTCGAGCGCATCTTCCTTCCGCTCTTCCGCCTCACGCTGCCGGAGATCGTGGACATCAACCTGCCCATCGAAGCCGTCTTCCACAACCTGATGATCGTGTCGATTCGCAAAAGCTACGCGGGACACGCGCGCAAGGTCATGAACGGCATCTGGGCCATGGGCCAGGCCATGTTCACCAAGTGCATCGTCGTTGTGGACGAGGACTGCGACGTCCAGAACCTGGCCCAAGTCACCCTCCGCGTCGCCAACAACATCGACCCCGAACGCGACATCCAGTTCACTCTCGGGCCCATCGATTCTCTGGATCACGCCTCGCGCCTGCCCAACTACGGCAGCAAGATGGGCATCGACGCCACCCGTAAATGGCCCGCCGAAGGCTTCCACCGCCCCTGGCCCAAAGAAATCGTAATGGACGCTGCGACAAAATCCCGCATCGACGCGCTCTGGAAAAGGCTCAGCCTCCAGGACTAGCCACGCGGCTAAACGCCCTTCGCACCGTGGGATATTCGCTATGCGGCACCGTGAGGCGGGGATTGAAGCGGAGATAATCCACCTCATGCGGGAGTGCCCACGAATCGCCGTCACCGGCGCAATCTCTCGCAGCCGGTCCAGAATGGCCGCGTCGCCCACATCGCCCGCGTGCAAAATGTGCTCCGACCCAGCCAGCGCCGCTCGAGCTTCCGCCCGCAGCAAACCGTGCGTGTCGGAAATGACGCCAATGCGCATCAGTCGCCGGCTCCCAGCGATCGGCGGCTCACTCCGCCGTCCGCAACTCCAGCCTCACCAAATTTCGCACGCTCCGCGCCGGTCGTTTGTCCTCCGTCACCACCAGCCGAAACGGCCCTGCTTTATCCAGCGGCTTCCCATCCATCGCGTCCGCCACCAGCACCATTCCCGGATGAAACTCCGGATCGATCTCCCCCAGCGCCACCACGCTCACATACCCGTCCGCACCCGTCGCCACCACGTAATCCGCCATCACTTTTCCCATCAGGTCTTTTCCGCGCGGCACTCCCAGATGCGCCAGCAGATCCACCAGCGGCACCCCCGAGTACGTCTCATTGGCATTCGTATGATGATCGAAAATTGTCACGGTCGTCTGCGGATATTCCTTCAGGGTCGCCGCCGTGAATACCCCCCGCAGCCCACCTGCCCCAACAATCGTAAGCGTATCCGCCCTGGCGGCCGCCGCTTCGCCCGCGCCCTCAGCGTGCGGTTTCTCCACCGTGCTTTCCAGCGGCACCGCAGACGGCTGAATCGGAGCAGTTCCGGGAATCACCCGCACCGGTCCGCTCGTTGGGCCCGGCACAAGCGTCACCGTCACCGTCTGAGGCTTGTCGGCCACTGTGATCGTCTGCTCCGTCGTCGAAAATCCCTTCGCAGTTACGTGCAGCTGGTACTTTCCGGCCGTTATCCCCAGCTGCGCACGCCCATGCTCATCGGCTATCAGCTGATCCCCCGCAGGACTCCCCGGTGTTACTCGAATCTCTGCCCCGGGAATCACCGCGCCCGACGAATCTGTCACCATAACCGTCACCGGTGTGTACCCTGAAGCCTGCCCCCACACCGCCCCGGTCGCGCACAGCAAAGCCGCCAGCCCCATTCGCTTCAGACTTCCAAATCTCCGCATCGCCATGTAGGCACCTCTTTTGACCTCCATCGTAATCCCCGGCCCGGAAATCTCCACTCCCCATAAGCCGCATTCCATCTAAACTGTAGTCATCATGCCCCACCTTCAGGACCAGCTCGACGAGATCACCACCCAGACCCGCACCCTCGTCCAGCCCGAGCGCCTCGCCATCGGCGAGCGCGCCATTGAAGAGCTCTTCCGCTCCGGTATCGAAGATCGCCTGCTCCCCATCGGCGCCAAGGCACCCGCCTTTGCCCTGCCGGACTTCTCCGGCAAAATCGTCCGTTCCGCCGACTTGGTGGCCCTCGGCCCGCTCGTCATTAATTTCTTCCGCGGCCGCTGGTGCCCCTACTGCGTTACCGAGCTCGAAGCGTGGCGCGACCTCTACCCCGCCCTCCGCGAACGCGGAGCACTGGTCGTCGGCATCTCGCCCCAGAACCAGCGCCAGAGTGACTTCACCGCGGGCCAGCACGCCATCCCCTTCCCGCTCCTGGTCGACGCGGGCTGCGCTGTCGCCGAACAATTCGGCCTCGCCTGGACACTCCCCGACTATCTCCGCCGCTACTATCGCGGCATCCTCCTCAACATCCCCTTCATTAACGGCGAAGAAACGTGGAAGCTCCCCCTGCCCGCGACCTATGTCCTTGCGCCTGACGGCAAGGTCCTCTACGCCGAGGCGCACGCCGACTTCCGCGTCCGCCCCGAGCCCGAGGAGGTACTCCGCAGCCTCGTCGAGGTTCCCGCCAAACGCGGCGTTCGCTCGTTGAGGTGAATCCCGGACCGGCTAACGGCGTCGTTGTGCAATTGCGATTGTAGACATGCCTTACGCCGCTACCCTTCTTTCGTCGGGCCATCCAGCGTGCTTCCAGCGCCTGTCTGGCTCTTTTCCATCCGAAAGACACGACCAGCGCGTGTTCCAGCCAATTCATATAACCCGAAGATCGCATCCTGCTTCTCGGCGAAGTACGGACGGTTGAAGATCTTGAAGCTCGCGATACAACACGGCTTCAATCCATGCGCGCCACCCCTCTTCATGGCTAGCCCAGCATGCTGCCTGCTTAATGATCGGCTATCTGCACGACGCATACGTTAGAACGTGATCTTCAATGCCGCCTGCATCACCCGTGGCGCGTAGGGTCCGATACCGGTGATTTGTCCAAAATTTCCGTCCGTGGGATTATTGTCCGGAGAGCCGTAGCTCGGAGTATTGGTGGCGTTGAACATTTCCCAGCGGAACTGAGTTCTATAGACTTCCCGAAAACTGAAATTCTTAATGAAGGAGAGATCCATGTCTCGAGCCGGAGGCGACTGAATGAAGAACTTCGGTGAGTTTCCTGGAGTGCCTATCTCATTCTGGGTGAACGCCGCCTGGTTAAAGTAGTTGTTGATCCAGTTACTTTTGCCACCACTGCGAATCTTGTACGACTGACCGGGGACCAGGTCGGCCCGGTCCTGGCCCTCGTCATAACCGGAATTATTATTACCGTTGCCGCCGTTGATGGTGAACGGCTCGCCCGACTCTGCGGTATAAATCGCACTGATTTCCCACCCGCCCAGAACGTTCTTCGTGAAAGCACCGCGCCCTGCAAATGTGGGCGCCTGATAAAGGCCGTAGCTTACCCAAACAAACGGAACGTTCAGGCTGGACGGCCCTTTGTCGTGTCCGATATCAAACGGATCGCTGACGCTGGATTCGAAATCCGGATCGCCGGAGCCCCCCACATCCGTCGTTTTGGACCACGTAAAGTTCGACTGGAATTGAATTCCATGCGAAAACTTGTGTTCCACACCGGCCTGGAGCGCACTATAGCTGGCGGTTCCCCCGTCCTGCACCTGAATGATTCCACCGAATGCAGGATTGAAACGTAACCCGCGGTTAGGATCGGGCTGCCCAGGAGTACCGGGGTTGCCCGGATTGCGATCCACAGTCGTCGCCTGATGGTAAGACTCACTGCCGACGTAGGCCAGATGAAGCGCCAGCGCTCTAGTGAATTGTTGTTCCAGCGACAGGTTCCAGCTCTGCGTCACTCCTAGTTTCAAATTCGGAATGAAAGTAGCGGGAACACCTGTACCGTTGCCGAAGGTTGAACTAGCCGGTGGATCCTGTTGCGGCCCCGCAAACGGCGGAAAAGGGCTCTTACCCGGCGTCAGGTCCGGGCCCCCGCCAAAGTTAGCCCATGGATTGTCAAAAGGCACATAGAGAGTAGTGCTCGAATTAGGGCTGTATCCGGGGGAGAACGGTGCTACATCCCACACCCTCTGATAGAACGCATCTTCCATAGGAGTCGTGAACACCCCGAAGGCCGACCGCACCACTGTAGCAGGACGGATAGACCATGAGACACCTATACGTGGCTCGAAGTATGTATAGCTTGCATCGTAGAGGGTATCGGTGATGCCGGTATCGCCGGGAAAGACCAGGCCCAGCGGTGCATTGGGGAAGCGGGTGCTCTGTTGCCCCGGAATATAGTCGGCCCCACGTCCACCGGCAACGTGCGCCGGACTATTCGGATCCCAGCGGACGCCGAGGGTTGCCGTCAACTTCGGCCGGATCTTGTACTGATCCTGCGCGTAGGCGCCAAACATCCATTGCGATGTAGCTCCGGCTTCACCAGCTCCCTGGAAGAGGCTATCCGCCTTTCCCAGCAGAAAGTCGGCGAAGGGCACTCCGTTGTCATATTCCCCGTTGAATCCGATGACTGGGCTTTCCTCGAACAGCGACGCTTCAGTATGGTGCCGATGGAACAAGTCCACTCCGGCGGAAATGGTGTGCGGTCCCACCGTCTCGGTAAAGGTTTCCGTCCCGCTGAAGTCGCGGCGCTTGGTGTTATCCGGATTGCTGGAGAAGGAAACAAATCCGGTAGGCGGTAGGTAAGGGCTGGTGGCTCCGCCCGCAACGACATTGAGGTCCTCGATATAGCACGCGTTGGGAGGATCGGCGACGTTGATGAATTGCGACAGGCACAGCGGTTTTCCGCTCGAGTTAGGAATGGCCGTGCCTGTGTGGAAATCGTAGCTAATATAACCTAAAGCGAAGGTATTTAGGGTCTTGGCGTTGATTGCCCAGGTATGGTTCACAACCTCGTTCAGGTATACGCCGTTCGCCCCCAGAATCGCCGCCAGAATGTTATTGGGCAGGGTCTCGCTCGGCTGGTTGTAATCATTCTGAAAACTGCGAACAAACATGCGCTGCTTATCGTTCACCGTATAGTCCACCCGGGCCGTCAACTCGTTATAGAAGGTGGGTTGAGTGGGCAGAGCAAAGTTTGTCAGTCCCGTCTGAGGATTCTGGCCCAGAGGCAGATACTTGAGCAGACCCTCGGCTCCGGGGCTGTAGAGCGATGGATCGATCTTATTGTTGACAAAGGGTGGGGGCAGGACGATCGGTGCGGGGTTGCCATTCTGGTCTGTAACGGAAAGCAGCGCCGAGAAGTCTCCGTTCCTCTCGGCCTGGGTCGGAGTGTAAGTAGTATTCGTTTCGGACGTGAGGCTTTGCCGTGTTCCCTGGTAATTCGCGAAGAAAAATAGCTTGTCCTTCAGGACAGGACCTCCAACAAAACCCCCGAATTGATTCCGCTTGAGAGGATCCTTTAGCCCGCTGAAGGGATTTTTGGCATTAAAAATGTCGTTGCGGATGAACTCGAAAACCCCGCCATGAAATTCATTGCTGCCGGACTTGGTTTGCACGCTCACCACCGCCGATGGAGCAAAACCGTTGCGGGCATCGAAGTTGTTAGAGATCACCCTGAATTCCTGGGTCGCGTCTGGATTTGGAAAAGGTAGAGACAGAAGCGTATAGGTGTCCATATTAGAAACGCCGTCTAACAGGTACCAGGTACTGCCCTGGCGCTGGCCGCCGGCCGACGCGCCGGACTCATTGGGGAAAGAGTTGGTCGCTTGCAGTGTCGAAGCCTGGCTGTTGAGCTCATTAGTCACCCCCGCGGAGAGGAAGACCAGGGTTCCGGGGTCGCGCCCATTGAGCGGCAGATCTTTAATCGTCGCCTCGTCGACTACCTGGCTGAGTTCGGCGGTCGTGGTGTTAATGAGTTCGGCTCCGCCAGTCACCGTGACAGTGTCCGAGGCCCCGCCCGGCTTCAGTGCGAGGTTGAGGGTTGCGGATTGACCGACGGTCAGTTCCACTCCAGTCGTTACCAGAAGAGAAAATCCGGCGCTGAGAGCGGTTATTTTGTAGTGTCCGACAGGCAGGGAGTTAAAGGCGTAATCGCCGGCGCTGTCGCTTTCCACCGTGACCGTGAGATCGGTTGCGAGGTTTTGCGCCGTCACCTTGACTCCCGGCACCACGGCTCCGCTTGGATCTGTGACGGAGCCAGACAACCTGGCGCTGGTCGCCGATTGCGACCTGCCGAGCGTCGAATTCATCAGAGTAAGGCAGATTGATGCGCCCACCGCGACGACTCTTAGTGACAGCTTGATATCACGGGACAGTAAGCCTGCGATTGTTCTCACGAAACGCCTCCTCGATCTTTGTTCATCACTTCCGCTAACGGCTTCCTCGGCGCCGGGAGCCAATCCGACAGAATCACCACCAGGCGGGAGGTAGAAAACTACCGGCTCGAGCCCTCGGGTGCCCGATTGCGCACCAATGTACGTTAGCGGTAACGCCACGCGCAAGAGGTTTTTTGAGGAAAATTTTTAAGTGACTGTTTTTTTCGGTTTATTTGAAGCAATCCGGGCGGCCCATCTCCCTAGAGTTGCCCGCATCAACAAGGGACCGGCACCGCTAACGCCGCGTTGCCCAGCAATCGCGACAATCAGGCCGGAGTCGGGAATCCGTAACCGCTGGCGACGAAGTCCTGCAACATCCTTGCTGAGGGCTCCCATTCCCCAACTGCGGGATAGAGTAGCAAGGCCTTGCGGGCAGCCTCGACTGAACCTGTCGTCGCGGCATCGATTGCCGCTCTCTCATAGGCCTTGACGGCCATCACCAACCCGCGGACCTCTTCGGGAAGGCATCCGCAATTCTCCGGAACGACACCGTCCCGGGAAATTGCGCAAGGTGTTTCGACCACATCTTCATAATCCAGATCGGAAATAGCCCCGTGGTTACGAACATTCACAACCACTCTGCGCGGTTGTTCGCTCGATAGCGCGTTCATCACGTCGAGAGCGATTCGATGGTATCCGGTCGCAGCCCGAAACGGATCTTCCGTAAGCGAGGTCGATTTGTCGAAGGCAGTGCCGGCGCGCGTCTCCAGCTGCATGTAGGAACCGGAGCGCTGGTTCAGATAATCGGCATAAATTCCAAGGGCGCGCGTCTCACCGTCAGCGGCAAGAGCGAGGATAAGCGTGCGGTAGAGCTCTTCGTTGAGCAATCTCAGCTCCGCGCCCCTGGTCGTTTGAGCCGCCAGCTGATTCGCGAGGGCCCGTCTGCGGCTGTAATAGAAATAGAGATACTCAGTCGGAATCAGCCTCAGGCTCCGCAACAGCTCCGGATCGAACAGATCGGCCTGATACAGGCTTCGTAGCGCAACATCGTCGGCCAGCAACCTCGATGTCACATCTTCGCCGCGCAGCAAGACGCGACGCACCCAGCCCAGATGATTCAAGCCAAGGTAGTCACAATGAACCTGTTCGGGCGGCGCACCCAACGCGAGGACAATGCGGTGGAAGAGTTCCGTCGGCGTATCGCAGATTCCGATCACCCGCGCCTGCGTGTGATGAGTAACAGCCTGCGTAATCATTCCCGCCGGGTTGGTAAAGTTGATCATCCACGCGCCGGGGCTGAGGCGCTCGACCATTCTTCCGTACTCGATCGCCACGGCCGCATTGCGCAGCCCCATAGCGAAGCCGCCGGGGCCGGTTGTCTCCTGTCCCGGATAGCCGTTCTTAATGGCAATCCGCTCGTCTATTTCGCGAGCGGGCATGCCTCCCACGCGAAATGCGGTCAGAACAAATGAAGCGCCATCGATGGCGTCCTCCGCGCAGGTGGCGACCCGCAACTTCAAATCCCCACCATCTCGCGCGATGATGGCATTTCCCAGCCTGCACATCAGCTCCGCGCGTCCCGCGTCCGGGTCATAAAGGACCATCTCCTCGATTCCGAGTTGTCGGCGCGATTCATTAACACCGAAAGCGACGAGCGGCGTTCTTACGCCGCCGCCGCCAATCAGCGCCACTTTACGGTTGGGCATAAGCCGCCTCCAGTTCCGCACGGTGTGCGAGGCTGTTCAGCGCCCCGGCTGACCGGGTTGCGAGCGCCCCGCAAATAGCTGCCCTGCGCAACGCCTCCAGCGGACTCGTTCCGTCGAGCAGTGCATCGATCAGACCCGCGTCAAATGCATCCCCGGCCCCGGTCGTGTCCACTACTTCCACTTTCGGCGGGGCTACGCGCAGCATTTTCCCGTCTATGTGCATGGCCGCGCCATCCGCCCCCAGCTTCACCACCACATGCGTAAAGCCAAGCTCTTCGAGGCCCAGCAACACTTCCTCGGGATGCTTTCTGCCAGTCAGGTACTCCGCCTCTTTGCGGTTAGGGAGGAAGTAGTCGATCTCCCGGCAAGTTTGAAGGTTTTCCGGTTCCAGATACCACTGTGGCTGCCATCCCACGTCGAGCGATACCGTACAACCCGCACCTCTCAGCCGGGGCAGAACCGCGCGCGCAACCTGTCTCTGGATCGGCAGAGCGAAGTGCACATGCGCGGCATTTTGTAACTGCTCCAGCAGGGCCGGAGCAGCGAGGTACTCACTCAGCCTTTCGTTGCTGCCGGCATAGCTGTAAAGAGATCGCTCGTCTCTCACCGAGACGCTGACGGTCACTCCAGAACTCCCTTCCTCGTGCTTGAGCCAGTTACTCGTTACGCCAAAATCCTGGAAGCGCTGCTTCATCCAGGCACACTCCACATCGCCCACAACACCCAGGACCGCGGTGGTCCGGCCGAGCCGCCCCAGGCCACAGGCGGTAATCGCTGCTCCCCCGCCCATTTCGCGAAGATAGTTGCGCGTGAAAATCTCTTCCCCAGGCGACGGCCAGTTAGTAAGGCCGGAAAATACGTGGTCAATATAAATCTCACCTGCCGTCATCGCGTCCCAGCGTTTTTTCATGCAGCCACCCGTGCAAACGGCCAGTCGGCTCGCTGGCGCGCCCGTAACAGAAAGATGGTTACACCGGCGAGCAGGAACATGCCTGCTACCACGATGTAACGCGCGCCACTCACGCAAACTATGTAGACCCATCCTGACAATGCGATAAGCGCAGGCATGGGAAACAGGGGCATCCGCCAGGAGTCCGCTGGCTCCCGCTTCTGCCTGCGCAACAGGATCACGGCTACGCATTGCGCGGCAAACTGCAGCAGGGTCTGAGTGACGATGAGCGCGGTGATCAGGCTCTGCAGGCTGAAGAGGCAGGCTGCCGCGGAACAGATTCCCATCCCCAGTACCGAGACGTACGGGAATCGCCCCTTCGCATGCAGCCTTCCGAACACGGAAAAGAACTGCCCCTCGAGCGCGGCGGCATAGGGAATGCGCGAGTATCCCAGCAGGATTGCGAACACTGAGCCGAAGGAGGCTATCAATATGAGGACGGCAATCCATGTCCCGCCCGCCCTGCCGTAAACGTGAACCATGAAGTCCGCCACGATAGCCTGAGAATGCATGGCTTCGCGCCACGGCAGAACACCCAGGATGGAGATATTCATTACCAGATAAATACCTGCCACCACGACGATCGAAAACAGAATCGATCGCGGGATCGTCCTCCGCGGCGCTACGACCTCATCGCCGATCAGGCACACGTTGTAGTAGCCGCCGTAGTCGTAGAGCGCGATCAGCGTCGAGGCCCCCAGACCCGCGAAGAACCCATGGTCCAGGTGAAACGCTCCGCGCGGAAAGTCGAAGACCCTGGCGGAATGGAAATGCGTGACACCAGTTCCAATAATCCACGCCGTCGATGCCATCACGATTACAGCAATCCCGATCGAGATGTGAGAAATAGACCGGATGTCGCGATAGAGGAGCCAGGTGTTGATGAGACATACGGCCGCGGCCATGGCCACCAATCCCGCGTGATGAATGCTCGGCAGCAGGTAGCCAGCGTACTGGGTAAAACCGACTGCGCCGCTGGCAATGGAGATCGGCCCCAGCACAATGGCCTGCCATAAAAACAGGAAACTAAATAAGCGTCCGAAGCTGTGCGGGCCAAACGCCTGAAGCAGGTACTCGTACGGCCCTCCGGAACAGGGCATCGCGGAGCCCAGTTCCGACCACACCATCCCGTCGCATAAGGAAATGAACGCACCGAGGATCCAGCCCAGCATCGCTTGCGGCCCTCCCATCGCCGCCAGCGCTAGCGGGATCGTGAGGAAAGGTCCAACACCAATCATATTCAGCACGTTGGCCGAAGTGGCGCCCCAGAATCCAACCTTGGCCGGGACTTCCATCCGATCGGGCACGCGGACATTCACCTCTCTTCCGGAATTGGCGTTAGCGCTAACTCTACCACGCGCCCCCCTGCATCCAGAGTTTTTGCAGTCACACTTTATGCGTGGCGATAGAAGATACCCTTCGCAATCGAGAAGTGGTTTTGGTTAGCGTTACCGTTGCCGAGTCCCGCTGATGTATGCTCAGGAGTGCAAACGGAATCGCGTCGGGGGTGCTTCCGGAGTGCTCGGTGGGTGGGATTGAATTGGCGATACGACTCAAAGACATTGCGCGCGACCTGAATGTCTCGGTCATCACTGTCTCCAAGGCCCTGCGCGGCAACACCGATATCAGCGACGCCACTCGCCAGCGCGTCCTTCGGCGAATGAAAGAACTGGACTATCAGCCGAATATGATGGCCCGCAGTCTCGCAACTGGCCAGTCGTTCATTCTTGGACTGATCGTACCCGACCTGCTCAATCCCTTCATGGCAGAGCTGGCAAAATCGCTCGCAGGCACTCTGCGTCAGCAATCGTATGGCTTGATCGTCGCGTCTTCTGAGGAGAACGCGGACGTTGAGCAGTCGGAAATACGCATGATGCTGGCCCGCGGAGTCGATGCGCTCTTACTGGCTTCCTGCCAGCCTTTGCTGCAGGGCTTTTACAGTTTTCACCACCAGGACACACCGTTCGTTCTCCTCGATCGGCCCTTCCCGCATCTGCGTGCCAACTTTGTCGGGAGCGACGACTGCGCCGGCGGCAGGCTGGCCACCGAGCATCTGCTCGTTCTCGGGCGCAAACGCCTCGCGTACATCGGCAGCCCCGATCTCGGCCCCGCCGCCGACCGCTTCCGCGGCTTCCGCAATGCGCTCCGCGATCGCGAAGTCGAGCTCCGTGAAGACCTCATCGTTCCAGGCCCTGCGATCGAGGAAGCCGCCGATGCCGCGGGCTACGAGATGATGCGAAAGCTGCTGAGGCTCCGCTCCCGGCCCAACGGCGTCTTCTGCCACAACGACGTTATCGCTATCGGAGCCATGAAAGCAACTCTGGACGCCGGCCTCTCTATCCCGCGCGACATCGCCTTCGTCGGCTTCGATAATGTGCGTTACTCGAAGTATCTCCCGATCCCGCTTACTTCTGTCGATCAGCGTACCTCGCAACTTGGCGAAACCGCAGCGCAGCTGGCCCTTGATCTTGTCGCGAAGAAGCTGGACAAGCCGCGCAATATCCTGCTGGCCCCGAAGCTGATCGTCCGCCAGTCCACGATCGGAAATGCGGATCCAGGCGAGTTTGCCAACGGGTTGCTGCCGTGAAAGCGCCCTTCCACGCTTCGCAATTTGTGGCGACGAGTGAACGCGGCTGGGAGATCGCGAACAACGCGACTCGATGCACGCGAATGGCCGAGGGTTTGCAACATGTCTCGGAGGATTCGAGCCGGGCCTCCGACTCGGCCCGGAATACACTCGATATTGTAAGGCGAGGCTGGCTGATAGTCGACGATGCGCTGGTCAACATGCGGACGATTGCTGGGCGTTGCTTCACCCTCGTCCAAGCAGAGTCGTGATAAGAACTTCGTTACCCCTCGATCTCCACCTCCGGCAGCCACCCGAAGCGATCAGGGTTGTGGTGACTCAATCACCAGCTCCTGGCCGTCTCGCTTGTAGATCACGCCCGCTTTCATTACAAAGTTGACTTTGCTCATAACGGTGATGTCATCGAGCGGATCGCCGGGTACGGCGACAAGGTCGGCGTACTTACCCGTGGCTACTGTGCCGAGTTCGTCCTCGTGGCCGAGTAACTGGGCGGCATTGATGGTGGCCATCTGCAGGGTATAAGCAGGGGGCAGGCCGGCCTTGACGAGATAGATGAAGTCTTCCCAGTTCTGGCCGTGAGGGTAGACGCCGGCGTCGGTGCCGTAGGCAAATTTCACACCGCCCTTGTAGGCGCGGGTGACGGTTTTCATGATTTGCGGACCTACTTCGAGAGCTTTCTTAGCAACGGTAGGAGGATAGGCGCCCTTCTTCGCCTGCTCGGCGACAAACTGGCCGGTGTAGACGGTGGGGCAATAGAAGGTGCCGTGCTCTTTCATCAGCTGGATATCGGCGTCGTCCATGAAGGTACCGTGCTCGACGGAGTCGACGCCGGCAACGACCGAGCGCCGGATGGCCTCGGCACCATGGGCGTGCACGGCTACTTTCATGCCGTAGTCGTGGGCGGTCTCGACGATGGCGCGAATTTCATCTTCGGTCATCTGCGGGCCGGCGCCATTGGTTCCGAGGTCCATGACGCCGCCGGAGGGCATGGCTTTGATAAGGTCCGCGCCTTCCTTGTAATGGAGGCGGACGACCTTCCGCGCTTCATCGGGGCCGTTGAAGATGGATTGGAGCGGGCCGGGGTCGCCCTGGAGATCCATGCTGAGGCCATTCGTATGGTCGGCGTGGCCGCCGGTGGTGCTGATGGCAGGGCCGGCGGTAAAGATGCGCGGGCCGATGACGGTGCCGGCGGCTACAGCTTTACGGAGGGCAACGGTATCGTAGTCCGTGTCGCCCACATTGCGCACGGTGGTGAAGCCGGCCATGAGCGTGCGCCGCGCGTAGAGGGTGGATTTCAGCACCTCATCGGCAAAGTTGGTGTGGGCGGCTTCCGCGTAAGTGTTCTTACCGAACTGGTCGTCGAGATGGACGTGGTCGTCGATCAGGCCAGGCAGACAGGTTGCACCGGCTAAGTCGATGACGGTGGCGCCCGCGGGACTTTGCGTGCCTGACTCGACCTTGTCGAACTTATCGGCAACGATGAAGACCGAGGAGGGACCTAACATTTTGCCGGCCGCGCTGTCGAAGAGTTTTGGGCAGTGAATCACGGTGAGGGGAGCTGGCGTAGCGGCGACAGAGGCCTCCTGCGCCCAGGCCGTTGCAAGCGGTGCAAAAGCAAGCAGGACGGCCATTCGACCAGGATGAAGGATCGGGGCCATGAGTAACTCCTCCTATTTCCACAACAAGGCTGCGTTTTAGCTACTCGGTTGTTTTCGCCGGCAATAACTTTGTTGCCTGTTTCAGGAGGCTGGCTTCGCGCTCGAGTGCGGCGGCAACGCGGGTAATCTGCTCGTCAGCCTCAGACCACTTCTTCTGCTCGATAGCTTCGCGGACTCCGGGCATGGTTTTGACGCCATAGCCTGTATAGAAGCCTGGAGCGTAGAGAAGATGCTGGAACCATGGCCGATTGGGCAATCCTCGCTCGTCGGTGAGCAGGCGTTCGCTGGTGATCAGGTCGGGATTGAGCTCCGGCGGAGCCGTGCCGCCGGCAGCGGTGAAGGCCTGGTCGAAAGATTTGGCGGCATCGGTCAGGTCGTCGGATGCCTGATCGAGAGGAGCGAAATTGAGATAGGGAGGAACAGGTTCGACGGGCGGAGGCACCATGTGCTTTTTGGGGTCGTAGAGGGCCTTATAGACACCGTCGGATATCTCGAGGTTGCGCTCCTTTGTCTCGTCGCGTTTGTCGGTGGCGAGGGTTTTGAGCTGAGTAATGTAGAGGTGAACAGTATCGGCAAGGTCGGTGAACTGGTAAGGCAGAATATCGGCGTCGGCCATGCGCATGACCATGGTGCCGGCGGTCTGCGCGAGGGCGCGTCCATAGCTGAAATCGGTATCGAGGAAGTGGGTGTAGTAGTAGAAGTCGTCGTAGATAGAGTGATACTGGCCGCCTTCGTCTTCGCCGCCATAGCCCAAATTGACGCTGGCCACGCCGAGATGGTCGATGAAAGCCGTGTAGTCGGAGCCAGAGCCGAGGGCGGGAATTCGAGAATCGGACCGGGAGCGAATCTCAGTGCGGGCTTGGGCGTTGGCGCGCGAGATCTGGAAGAGGTGGTCCCGTTTCCAGACGGTCATCTTCGTTTCGGGATCCTGGATATCTTTCGCGACGTCGTTGACGAAATTCTCGAGGGAGTGGGAACCTTCGACAAATAAGTAACCGCGGCCGTTACCATCGGAGTTGAAGTAAGCGACGGCATGCTGCTTGAGTTCGTCGGCATGGGTCTCCACCCACTCCGTCGACCCCAGCAGGGCAGGCTCTTCACCATCCCAGAAGCAGTAGATGATGGCGCGCGAGGGCTTCCAACCCTGCTTGAGCAAAGTGCCGAGGGCCCGCGCTTCTTCTAACTCGGGACTGGCGCCGGAGAGGGGATCTTCAGCGCCATTGACCCAGGCGTCATGGTGGTTCCCGCGAATGACCCACTGGTCAGGATATTTCGCGCCGGGAATGCGGGCAACGACGTCATTGAGAGGTTTGCGGTCCCAGTTGAAGCTCACAGCTAAGTGGGCCTTTGCCGTGCTAGGTCCCACGTGATAAGTGAAAGGTAAGCCGCCGCGCCACTCCGGAGGAACGGTTTCACCGCCGAGCGCCTTGAGGAAAGGCGTGGCGTCCGCATAAGAGATGGGCAGGACCGGAATCTTTGTGATGGTCTGCACCTGGTCGATAGGGATGAGCTTCACGCCCTCGAGCGCGCCCACTCCAGGAGTTTGGGGGTCGCCTGGGTAAATGGGCATGTCCATCACGCTGCCGCGCTGCGCGCCTTCCGGCGGCCGCATTGGGCCCTCAGGATAACTATCGCCCTGGAAGTAGCCGTCTTCACGCGGATCGGAGTAAATGAGGCAGCCGACCGCGCCATGCTCGGCAGCGACTTTGGGCTTAATGCCGCGCCAACTGGCGCCGTAACGGGCAATAACAATGGCTCCTTTGACGGAGATACCCATGCGGTCGAGGACGTCGTAGTCTTCCGGGCGGCCATAATTCACGTAGACGAGCGGGGCAGTTACATCGCCATCGCGGGAGTAGGCGTTGTAAGTGGGGAGTTGCTCGCTGGTCTGGTTGGATGTGGGATCGATGCTGAGGGCAGGCTCCTGCAGTGTCGCAGTGAATGGGATAGGGCCAAGCAGCTCCAGCTTTCGCGACTTTGGCGTTGGGAAGAGAGCCGAGAAGGTTTCGATCTTTGCGTCCAGTCCATAGGACTGTAACTGAGCGAGGAGCCATTCGGCGTTGTCTTTGTCGTAGGGCGAGCCCACGTGGTGCGGACGTGCGGAGAGGCGGCGCATGTTTTCGCGAATATGGTCGCGATCGGGCAGGTCGCGGAATTTCTGCTCCCAGCTGACTTCAGTTGCCGAGTCCTCGGCGGTATAGCCACGCAGCGGATGACCGGCGTCGACGGCGTGAGCGGCAAGAGCAAAAAGGCAAACAGCAGCGACAGGCAGGCGCATAGGGTGGAACCTCAAAAGGGGCGGTGAGCAGGCTGCGGGGGATAAAACAGATTGTGCGATTGAAACACTATAGCGTATCGATCCTGATTCGCAGAGCCGGGGTCGAGGCGGGCGAAGATTTCTTTTGCGGGATTCGATCGAGGCGGGGCTACGGGCTTTTGAGATCCGACTGCGCCTTTCGGCGCGGGCCAGCATCTTTTAAGCATGCCTGAATCGGCGGTCGTGGAAACGGGAGCTATCGAAAGCGTGCCTGTGGTGGAGCATTATCGCGACGGGCGATTTTTCAATCCTGGAGTGGCGGAGCACGGCTTTGCGGAGTTTCGAAAGTGGGTGACGAACCGCAAGCCCGGAGCGTGGCGCAAGTGGATTCCTTCGACGCCAGGACCGAAGCCACCAGCGCGAGTGAAAGGAGCGGAGCTGCGCGTGACCTTCGTCAATCACGCAACGGTGCTGTTGCAGACCGACGGCCTTAATTTTCTGACCGATCCGATATGGTCGTTTCGGGCGAGTCCGGTTGGCTTTGCGGGGCCGGCTCGTCATCGCGATCCGGGAGTTCGATTTGAGGATCTTCCGGCGATCGATTGCCTGCTGATTAGTCACAATCACTATGACCATTTCGATGTTTCGACGTTGAGGCGGCTGGCCAGCGCGCACAGCCCGGCGGTCTTCTGCCCGCTGGGGCTGCGAAAGCGGCTTCAAGGACTGGGGTTCCGGGATGTGGTGGAGATGGACTGGGGACAGTCGCAGCGCTGGAATCAGATGCGTGTGCACTGCACGGAGGCGCAGCACTTTTCGGCTCGCACGCCATTCGACCGCAATAAGACGTTGTGGTGCGGGTGGGTGCTGGAGACGCGGCATGGCAACATTTATTTCGCGGGCGACACGGGCTTTGGCGATTTTTTCGCGGCTCTGCGGGAGCGGTTCTTCACGATGCGCCTGGCGCTGCTGCCGATCGGCGCCTACGATCCGGAGTGGTTTATGGGGCCGATTCACATGACGCCGGAGCAGGCCGTTGAGGCGCGAACGATCCTGGGAGCATCCGTTGCGATCGGCATCCACTTCGGGACGTTTGCGCTTGCCGACGACGGCGAAACCGAGCCTGTGGCGCGGCTGGGGGCGGCGTTGCAGGGGCGCCAGGATGCGGAGCAATTCTGGGTGCTGGAAGAAGGCAAAGGACGGCTGGTTCCGTAACAACTACGGTTACATATTACATCTCCGGCGTGTCTCACGCTTCTCGGAGGCACGGCGGCAGCCGCTCTTCACGAACATTGTCGTAACACTGCAGGGCGGTGAAGCGGGTGATGGCCGCGGGAATGCCGACCGCCGTCCAGCCTGGATGGCCGGTGGAGGGATAGGGGCCGCCATGGTTCATGGCGGGGCTGACGGCTACGCCGGTAGGCATTTTGTCGTTGAGGAGGCGGCCGGATTTTCGGCGCAGCAGCGGAGCGAGGCGGTTGTACAGTTCTTCGTCGGCGCCGGTGGTGGACGAATAGATGCTGGCGGTGAGATTTCCTTCGAGGTGGTTGAGGACCTCGAGCAGTTCCTGATCGTTCGCGACGGTGACGGCGAGGACTTCGTTGCCGAAGGCTTCGCGCTGAAACTCGCCGGGGGCGGAGAGGAAGGTTTTCCCTGTAACGCGCAGCAGCGTATTTTCGTGACGATAGCCGGGGCCGTCGATATTTTTTCCTCCAGTGACGATTTCTGCGCCGGCCTTGTGCAGCGCGGCGATGGAGTGGTTGAGATGATCGCGTACCAAACGGGCGAGCATGGTGTGAGGCTCGCGTGTTTTGAATGCAGCGGCCAGTTGGCCGAGGAAAGGCTCGGAGGCGGGCCCGGCGATCATGAAAACGAGGTTGGGGCGAGTGCAGAACTGGCCCGATCCTGCGGTGCAGCTGTCGGCGAGCTCAGTGGCCCACTTCTGTGTGTTCTCTTTCATGCCCTCGGGGAGAAATACGACTGGATTGAGGCTGGACATTTCGAGATAGATGGGGCGGCCGGCCTTGTCCGCCGCTTCCTTCAGAGCAAGGCCGGCGGCTTTGCTCCCAGTGAAGGCGACTGCACCGACACGTGGATCGCTCACCAGCCTCAAGCCTGTTTCCGGTTCGAGGTGGTAGATCATCTGGACCATCGCGGGGGGCAAATTCAGCTTTTTGATCACAGGCAGCGCCATCGTCGCAAGCATGAGAGAGGTGCCGGGGTGGAGAGGATGCGCTTTGGCGATGACGGGATTGGCCGCGGCGATGGCGGCGGCGAAATCTCCGCCGCAGACGGCGTTGTAGGCGAAGGGAAAATTGTTGGGGCCGAAGATGACAACCGGGCCAATGGGACCGAGGCACGAACGCAGGTTGCGTTGGCGGTCGACGGTTACTCTGCGCCACGACCGCTCGCGGGCGGCTGCGGCGGCCTGGCGCAGCTGATCGCTTGTTCGCGGCAATTCCACTTCGGCGAGGCGCGGTTTGGAGGGCAGGCCTGTTTCCTCGTGGGCAAGGTAGACGGGGGCTTTCCAGTTGAGGTCGATGGAGGCGGCGTAGCCGTCGAGGAAGTCCGCGATTTTCTCAGATGGGACCTGTTCTAACTCATGGGCGGCTTTGGTGGCGGCGCTTAGAGCGGCGTCGCAGTCGCTCCACCGGCTGACCGGGACGACGCGATCGATCCTGTTGCCGGTGGAGGGATCCTCGGCCTGAAAGACGGACGCGGCATCAGCTTCGCGCCACTGGCCGTCGATCAGTACGCGTAGTTCGTTCGTCATGTCTCTCCTTCTCGAACCGTCCGGGTTCAGCCGACGGGATTCGGCAGAGTACCAATTCCGTCGATTGTGATGCGAATGTTGTCCCCTGTCTTCAGCGTAAAGGAATCTGGGGGAACGATGCCGGTGCCGGTGAAGAGGAAGCAGCCAGCGCTGAAAGTCTGGTCGCAGTAGAGGTAGGCGACCAGCTCTTCGGGCTGGCGTTTCATTTGGTCGAGAGTGGTATCTCCGGAGAACACGGTCGTCTGGCCGCGCACGATGTTGAGGGTGATGCGGGTGCCTGGCGGCAGTGGCCCGTCCTGGACGAGAATGCCGGGCCCAATGGCGCAGCTGCGGTCGTAGATTTTGGCTTGCGGGAGGTAGAGCGGGTTTTCGCCTTCTATGTCGCGGGAGCTCATATCGTTGCCGATGGTGTAGCCGACGATTTTTCCCTTGGGATCGATGACGAGGACGAGTTCGGGTTCGGGGACGGACCACGTCGCGTCGCTTCGAATGGCTACCGGGGCATTCGGACCCACGACTTTCGCGGGCATGCATTTGAAGAAGAGCTCGGGGCGTTGGGCGCTGTAGACGCGGTCGTAGAAGCTGCCGGCCTGCTCGGACTCCTCCATGCGGGCGACGCGGCTGCGGAAGTAGGTGACGCCTGCTGCCCAGACTTCCTGGCTTTCAATGGGGGCGCGAAGCTTCGAGTGGTCGAGAGGGACCGATGCGGATGCGGCGCGTATGCGGTGGTGGAGAAATGTGTGCAGATCAGGGTGGGTGAGGAGCTTGTCCAGCGATACTTCGAGGCTAATTGCTTTATCGTTGTGCTCAACGATCCAGCCATCCACCATTCGATAGAGAATCAATCTTGCTCCTTCATCTATTGGAGCGCCGGCTGTGGCCGCGGGGCAGGTTCGCGATTCGCGGCGGGCTCCGCGAGAGGCGCTTTGATCGCGCGTCGATATAATAAACGCACTCGCGCGAGATGCCGCCGGCGGCTGCCACCTGGGTTGTACACCCCTGGGGGGGGGTGGTTCGGGATGTGGTTTGTTTTGTTGAAGTTCTGCAGTAACCTTTTTCTTTGGGTACCTGGCGGCCAATGAAAACAGGTCAGTTGGCTCGCGAGTGCGAATGAATCATTCGCATGTGTCAGATGGCATAGCACAAGGCTGAGGGCAAAGCGCGAGTCTTCGCGGAGCCTGGGTTGCTGCGCGCGATTGGACCCTGGCGGGTGGCCTGGCCGGATAGGGCTTGTGTTCGCTCCATGAGCCTGGTGTGACATAACTCGGTGTAGCATGGCTTCTCACCTCCTCTCTTTCAAAGCTGAAAAAGCTGCCCGATGGCAGCTTTTTGTTTGGTCAATGCGCTGAGATTTTCTTCTTTACCCTATAAGTTCAGAATATCAGGCTCGGGGGAGAAAACTGCCAAATTTGTTGGCTCATAAGTCGCCATTTATCAACGGTCGTTACTTTGGGGAAGCGGTGGAAACTTGACAAGAACAGGGTGCGGGGTTCAGGGTACAGCGCTCAGGGTACGGCGTTCAGCGGCCAGGTTATTGGCGCAGAGTTGAGCGCAGCGTGAATACAGGGTAGCGAGGTTAAGCGCGGCACTTCGAGCCTCTGGCCGGATTGCAATAGCAACTTTCGTGTTGGTTGCGAATTAGCTTCGTTCCGGAATTGTGTGCCTGATGGGGGACAGGCCAGTGAGCGTACTTAGCAGCTTTTGTGTTTGCTTTTGCCTTTCAAGAAATCAGGGTCGGCGTTGCGGGCAGGAACAGGCGTGCGACTTGAAGCTGTTTGGATGATTGTTCAACACGAAAGGAGTGAGCTGAACCTGCGCTTCCGTGCGCAGTAGCCTATCGACATCGGCGTAGCTGGTAACGGCTGGGTCGAAAGCTGTCGAGACAACGTACCTCTGTCTTATGACAATGGAGAATGCCGTGAGGCGATCTCTGTCACTGCCAGCGTCAAGGTGGTGGGAGGGCCAGGCTGAGTGATAGGTCCAACACAAGTGAACCGCCGAAGGCGCCGTCACTGCCAAAGAGCCAAAGACGCTGACAGGCTCTAGCCAAAAGGCACGCAGCCGGATGCTCCAACGCCTGTTTGGGGCACACGGACACAAAGGCTGCCGGTGTAGAGGCGGGGACTACGTCACTCGTGTCATTCAAATGGAACAAAGTAAGCCCGATGCCTCGCCTCTTCGGAGGCAGGTGTTGCCGCAAGGCACGCTGCTGGGGTAGCGGGTAAAGGATGCTGGAGAAAGCGAATGCCGCTCTGTAATGGAGCGGATAGGAGTTGCGACATCACTCCGCTGCGAAAGCAGGCAGACTTCCAGTTGGTCGTGGTTGACGAGAGAACTTCAGAATCTTCGCAGGAGGAAATTGCAAATGAACGTGGAGCAATCTATGTGTGCAGCCTCCAGCCCGGAGGCGCAATGGGAACGGATCGACTGGTCTCAGTGTGAACTCAAGGTCAGGAGACTGCAAGAGCGTATCGTCAAGGCAACACAGGACGGCCGCTATGGCAAGGTGAAAGCCCTGCAATGGCTGCTGACCCATTCGTTCTGCGGTCGAGCGTTGGCCGTAAAGCGGGTGACACTCAATCAGGGCAAAAACACGCCGGGAGTGGACGGAGCAATCTGGAGCACTCCGGCGTCCAGATACAAGGCCATCGACACACTGCGACGGCGCGGCTATCAGCCGCAACCGCTGCGGCGTGTCTATATCCCGAAGGCCAATGGGAAGCTGAGGCCGCTGGGAATCCCCACGATGAAGGATCGCGCCATGCAGGCACTCTACCTGTTGGCGCTGCTCCCGGTCGCGGAGACCACCGCCGATCCCAACTCCTATGGCTTTCGACCGAAACGTTCGACCGCCGATGCCATCGAGCAGTGCTTCACTGTGCTGGCTCGAAAAATCGGTCCTCAGTGGGTACTTGAAGGCGATATCCGTGGCTGCTTTGACAACATCAGTCACGCATGGATGCTCACTCATATCCCCACCGACAAAGAGGTACTGAGGAAATGGTTGAAGGCGGGCTTCATGGAAAATCGAACGCTGTTTCCTACGGAGGCAGGCACACCGCAGGGCGGAATCATCTCGCCCACGCTGGCGAACCTGACGCTGGATGGATTGGAGCGACTGCTCAAGGAGACCTTCCGCAAGAAGATAATCCGAGGACAGTGCTACAGGCCGAAAGTAAACTTCGTACGCTATGCCGATGACTTCATCATCACTGGCTGCTCGAAAGAGCTACTGGAGGATGAGGTCAAGCCCTTGGTCGAACAGTTCATGTCCGAACGAGGCTTGCAGCTCTCACCGGAGAAAACCTGCATCACGCATATCGAACAGGGCTTCGACTTCCTGGGGCAGAACCTGCGTAAGTTCGGCGGCAAGCTCCTGATTACGCCTTCCAAGAAGAACATGCACGCCTTCTTGAAGAAGGCACGTGACACGATTCGCTCGAATCGCGCCGCTAAACAGGAGAATATGATCAGGCTGCTCAACCCGATCATCCGTGGTTGGGCATCCTATCACCGCCATATCGGGGCAGACTCGGCGTATCGGAAAGTGAGAATGGCGCTCTGGTACTCGCTCTGGCGATGGGCAACGCGGAGACACCCGAACAAGTCTTCTAGCTGGATACTACATCGGTACTGGGACTGTTTCGGGCAACGCAAGTGGTACTTTGCTGCACTGGCTAGTTCTCACGCGCAAAGGTCGCGTCCGTATGTCGTTCGGTTGGTTGACCCCACCGATATCGCCATCCGGCGCTACGTGAAGGTGAAGTCGGACGCCAACCCGTTCGACCCACTGTGGCGTGGCTACTTCGAGTCTCGCAAGAGATTCAGGGGAGCCCACCCACGTCGCTGACTCCTTGGGTGATGTGTTCTACCGGCTCCGCTCACGCGGGGCTTACACACGGCTTGAGCCGGATGACGGGAAACTGTCACGTCCGGTTCTTAGGGGAGGGAGCGGCAGCAATGCCGTTCCCTTACCCGACCCCGCTGAGGAGGGTGGCGGAGGACCGGGAGGGCCGGAGACAGGGAGGATACTTCCTCCCCTTTCCGCGAGAAATTGGTAGTGAAACAGTGTTCCTAGAAAGAGATAAGGCATGTCATCGTTAAGAAAACGTAGTCTATTTTTTCTTAATCGGAGAGCACAATGCCAGCATGCAAATTACGTAATATCAGATGGCTGCGCAAAGTGAGCATGGGGAATGGCACGGCCTTCGTGGGGAACGGCGATACGCTTTTCGACCTTGGATTGCTCGTAGCCTCACAGTCAGATTTGCGGTGATTACGGCTTATATTCACCGCATATAATGCGTCGATTATTCTTGCCTTTGCGGCGGATAAGGTCTAGATTCGATGCACATGGTGCGGAGAATAAGAGGCAAGATCTACATTCACGAGCGGGCGGGGTGGCCCGGCTTTCGCTGGGACCATGAGCGCGTCTCTGCGCTTCTCGTCGATGTGCGGCACCGGCAGGGGCGTTTGATCGGGCGCATGGAGGGCCTCGGTTTCCAGCTTCGCGCCGAAGCCGTGCTGCATAGCCTCACCGAAGAGGTCCTTAAGTCGAGCGAAATCGAAGGCGAGAAGCTTGATAGGGACCAGGTGCGCTCGTCGATTGCCCGGCGGCTCGGAATGAACATCGGCGGGCTTCTGCCCGCCGACCGCGATGTCGAGGGCGTCGTCGAAATGATGCTCGATGCTACGCAGCACTACGATCAACCCTTGACCTGGCGGCGGCTGTTCGACTGGCACGCTGCTTTGTTCCCTACCGGCCGTAGCGGGATGGTGAAGATCAAAGTCGGGGCCTGGCGCGACGACAAAACCGGCCCGATGCAGGTGGTGTCAGGTCCGATCGGCAAGGAGCGCGTCCACTATGAAGCGCCCGCTGCAGAACAGGTTCGCCCGGAGATGAAGAAATTCCTCGACTGGTTCGAAAAGGACAATTCGACCGATCTTGTCGTCAAATCAGGCGTTGCGCATCTGTGGTTCGTCACCATCCATCCGTTCGACGACGGCAACGGGCGTATCGCGCGGGCGATTGCGGATATGGTTCTTGCCCGTTCGGAGCGAAGCCCGCAGCGCTTTTACAGCATGTCTGCTCAGATCCGGCAGGAGCGCAAAGCCTATTACGACATCCTTGAAGCCACGCAGGAGGGCGATCTCGACGTCACGCACTGGCTCGAATGGTTTCTTGCATGCTTGAGCCGCGCTTTTGACCGAGCGGAGACGATCCTGGCAGCGGTCCTTAACAAAGCGCGCTTTTGGGAACGTTTCGGCGCGGTTGAATTCAACGAGCGCCAGAGGCAGATCGTCAATCAGCTACTCAACGGTTTCGAAGGCAAGCTGACATCTTCGAAATGGGCGAAACTTGCCAAATGCTCGCAGGATACGGCCCTGCGCGACATCGAGGATCTGATCCAGAAGAAGGTACTGGTGAAAGATACGGCCGGAGGGCGAAGCACGTCGTATTCGCTTACGAAGGTCAAATGAAGGTGCTGCGCCCAAAATGAAGCTATGCAAAGGCGGGGGGCGGGGCAAATGATGATAGGCGCAGGCGATGACGGAATTGAGGTGCTGCTCGGCGTTTTGACATTGCGCGAGGTCGTATCGCTGATCGAGCGCACGGCGCGCTGGGTCGCTCCCGAGACGTTTCGGCTCTTACCGGTTTGGTTTCCGGAACACGCGCGGCGCGGTCTTTTCTACAAGGGCAATTGGTCGGAGCCCCAAATGAACAAAAGCCGCGCGACGGGTCACTCGGTTCACAAGACCGAGGGAAACACCCATGCAAACCAGGCTCTAACGCTCGCTCTTGGCTTGCGGAAGAAGCGACGTGCAAATTGGTCCTGTTGCCATATCTGGGGCATCGATGACGCTAGCTATCAGCTATCAAACGCGGTGGTGCAGGACCATCGCTTCTTCTCATGCGTGGGCAACATGGTATTGCTGCCAACTCCGCTCAAAGCATTCACTGACACTATGCCCAGCGTGAAGAAAATGCTGCGGATCTGCGCGCGGAATCTCTACGGGTGGCAGTGCGATCATGACGATTTGGCAGCGCCGAACGAACTGCTCGAAAAATGGGACACATGGGATGCGTATCCTGAGAGCTGGCCGCGCGCGCTCGACGAAAAGCGGCCACCCGGCGTCGTCGAATTATCGCCGGCAATCCGGGCCGAGGCCGAAAAGCGGCCGGCCTGTATTCGCAACGATCTCGCGAACGCAGGCCCATTCTATCCGCGCGAGAAGGTGAGGGCGGCGCTGGACTATTGGAAGATTGAGTTATGAAGGCGTATCGACTCTCGCATTTCTGAAAGACACGAGCGGCTAGCGCCGCCGGTCTCCGTTTATGAAGCTGTGAGCTTCTTCAGTTCCGCCTTGATCTGATTAACGAAAATATTCTCGTTTGATGGCTCCAAATGCGTGAGCCGAAAATTAGGATAAGGACGTCGTTGGGGCCGGAAGTAATCGCGCAGCTGTGGATGAAATGAATTAGAGCACAAGCCACTCACGCGTAGATTAGTCCCCAGATCATCAACGAGTCCAACAAATGCTCTCCCAAGTCCCTTCTGCAAGTTGCCAGCGTAGAATTTGCATTCCCAGCCGGCGATCAGACTCGCTGCAGAGGGATCATCCGGCTGCCGTCGACACTTCTCGGCCTCGTCGCCGCGCATGATGCACACGTCGAGTTCGTGGGTCATTCCGCTCGAACCTCTGAATTCGACGCCAGCATGTATCTCGAAATCTTGATTGTTAAGCCGGAACTGCCCATAGCCATAGTTCCTGGCCGAAGAATGTATTTGGCCTGGAGCACCCCGAAAGACAAATGGATTTGCCAATCCGCTGATGCCGCGAAGTATCGGGACAACGCCTAGCTCTCGGACAGCGCGAAGGCAGAGACCAAAGATATAGGCCTCGTATGCTTTCTCCTCCACCCGGCGAACGAGTTGATACTGGCCAACGCCCAAAGGATGATTGAGCAAAGCGTCAATAGCGTTTTCCAAATCCAGAAGAGTGGCCATATCTTATTGCCCCCCAAAATCGACCAGCGCCATTAAATGATTCAAGTTGTTCTGCTGTTCTTTAATTTGATTGGCTGGAGCATGAACCAATGGCAACGTCTCTTGGGTAGGTTCAGAGATTTGGGTCTCTGTACGCAACTCAATCTGGACTGCCTTCTCGACACCTTGAGTCTTAGGATCGAATCCCGATTCAGAAGCCTGATGGGTGCGCTGTGGAATCCCCAACGCGGCCTTCGCGATACTGCCAAGACACGACGAAGCAAGAAGGGGCCGTTCCACGAAGAGGGGCTTGTAACGGATGTCTCAGGTCCACAGCGTAACGCATGTCCCGGTACACTCACCAGGAAGAGGGGGAAGATTTGCCTCGATGTCATGAATTTGACTTTTCCGCTGTTTTTACCCCCTGGTCCTTGTATTCAGCTCTTCTGAATGTCATGATACGGGCGCAGGCCGGTACCGGCCTCAAAGGTCTTCAAACCCGGGCGCTCCTTCTCCAGGTCCGGTCTTGTCGCCGCCATCCCCGGCGCGGCGGCCTAAGTCGTTGGGTCCCACACCGCTCCTGAATCCCCATTTCGAGCGGACTTCGTCACCAGGAGTTTTCTCCATGGACTGCGCCCCCGTTGTGCCTTTCCTCTGTGCCCTTCCGCAGTCGGCTTTTGCCCAGCATGCAGCCGCCAACCGCTCGCTGAGCCCGGAACCCGCGCCCCGGCCCGTGACGACAGCAGGGACAAGCGCGAGGCGCATCGCATGGTACGGGCTGGGCACGCTCCTTCTGGGCCTCCTGGCAGTCTCGCCCCTCCACGCCCAGACGGCCACCGTTGGGAATACCGTGCCTCTGGGCGGCGGCTTCCAATTGCCCTACGGCGTGGCCGTGGACGCGAGCGGCAACGTTTATGTCGCGGACGAACAAGGCAGCGCGGTCAAGGAGATGCCCCCAGGCTGCGCCACATCCACCTGCGTGACGACGCTGGGCGCCGGCTTCCTTTTTCCCACCAGCGTGGCCGTGGACTCCAGCGGCAACGTCTACGTCGCCGATTACGGCAACAGCGCGGTGAAGGAAATGACCCCGGGCTGCGCCACGTCCTCCTGCGTCAAGCCGCTGGGCGGCGGCTTCGTGAATCCCCAGGGCGTGGCCGTGGACTCCAGCGGCAACGTCTACGTCGCCGATTACGGCAACAATGCGGTGAAGGAAATGACGCCGAACTGTACCTCGTCCTCCTGCGTCACCCCACTGGGTGCCGGCTTCGTCTCTCCCGCAGAGGTGGCGGTGGACGCGAGTGACAACGTCTATGTTACTGACGGGCAAAACAACGGCGCGGTGAAGGAAATGACCCCGGACTGCACTTCCTCCAGTTGCGTGACCATGCTGGGTGGCGGCTTCAACTCGCCCTTTGGCGTTGCGGTGGACGGGAGCGGCAACATCTACGTCGGCGATACCGGAAACTACGTGATGAAGGAGATGCCTTCGGGCTGTGCCGCGTCCACGTGTGTCATCACGCTGTTCGCCGATGTTGTTGGCGTGGCGGTGAGCGCCAGCGGCATCCTGTATGTCTCCAATGCCGGCAACAACACGGTGGATGAGTTCTTCCCGCAGAGCCTCAGGCTCCACGCCGTCGCGGTACGGTCCACCGGGCCGGCAGTGCCGGTCTCCTTCTACTTCACGGCCGGCGGCAGCGGCATCAGCGCGACCGTGGTCACGCAGGGCGCCAGCGGTCTGGACTTCGCCGATGCGGGAACCGGAACCTGCGATACCAACGGGACAGGACATACGTACAGCATAGGCGACACCTGCTCGGTGAAGGTCACCTTGACGCCGAAGTATGCCGGCCCGCGCTACGGGGCGGTGCAGCTCTTGAATGGCTCGCGGAGCGTGATCGCGACCGCACTCATTTACGGCACCGGCCTGGGGCCGCAGATCCAGTTCCCGAGCAATCCGACTATCGCGCCACTGGGCGGCGGCTTCAGCTATCCCTTTGGGGTTGCCGTCGACGGTGCCGGCAACATCTACGTCGCGGACACCTCCGCGGTGAAAGAGATGCCCGCGGGCTGTGCTACCTCCAGCTGCGTGACGACGCTGGGCGGCGGCTTCAGCTATCCCTATGGGGTTGCCGTCGACGGTGCCGGCAACATCTACGTCGCGGACACCTTCGACAGCAAGGTGAAGGAGATGCCTCCTGCCTGTGCTACCTCCAGCTGCGTGACGACGCTGGGCGGCGGATTCGCCGGTCCGCAGGCGGTAGCGGTGGACGGGAGCGGCAACGTCTATGTCGCTGATACGAACAACAACGCGGTGAAAGAGATGCCCCCCGGCTGTGCTATCTCCAGCTGCGTGACGACGCTGGGCGGCGGATTCAGCCAGCCCTCGGGAGTGGCGGTGGACGGCAGCGGCAACGTCTATGTCGGCGATTACGACAACAGCCTGGTGAAGGAGATGCCCCCCGGCTGTGCTACCTCCAGCTGCGTGACGACGCTGGGCGGCGGATTCAGCCAGCCCTCGGGAGTGGCGGTGGACGGCAGCGGCAACGTCTATGTCGGCGATTACGGCAACAGCCTGGTGAAGGAGATGCCGGCGGGCTGTCCTTCCGCCAGTTGCGTCACGACGCTGGGCAGCGGCTTTAGCGGTCCCAGCGGTGTGGCCCTGGACTCGAGCGGCAACGTCTATGTCGGCGATTTCCTCCACAACGCGGTGAAGGAGCTGCCCCTCGCCATTCCGCCCAGCCTGAGCTTTGCCAATGCCAACATGGGCACGCAAAGCAGCGACAGCCCAAAGACGGTGACGCTGCGCAACATCGGCAACCAGTCACTCGTCTTCCCGGTTCCGGGCACCGGCGAGAATCCCAGCGTCTCCGCCAGCTTCACCCTGGACCCAGCGACGACCTGCCCTGAGGTTCTGAGCTCGGGTTCTGCCGGCACGCTCGCCTCGGGAGCCAGTTGCGGCCTGGCCGTGGACTTTATTCCCAGGAGCACCGGGTCGATCTCCGGATCGGCGACTTACACGGATAACAGTCTGAACGTTGCGAATGCCATGCAGAGCATTGGGCTGAGTGGCACCGGGCTGGCTGCGCTGATCACGCCGGCGGTCACGGTCTCGCCGGCCTCCTCGAAGATCACCACCTCGGAGGCGCTCTCGGTCACGGTGACCGTGAGCGGCGGCAACGGTAATCCAACCCCAACCGGCTCAGTCGTGCTGAGCGGCGGCGGCTACACCTCGTCCGCCAAAACGCTGAGCGCCGGCTCGGCGAATATCAACATACCAGCGGGACAATTAGCCGTGGGCAGCGACACGCTAACGGCCACCTACACCCCTGACTCGGGAAGCTCCATGACCTACAACAGTGCCACCGGCTCGGCTCCTGTGACGGTCGTGAACTCGACCTTGCCGTGTGCGAATCCGAACCCGAATCCCAATCCAAATCCGGCGTCGTTTGCCAACCCGGGCGACTTCAACGGCGATTGCAAGAGTGACATTCTGTGGCGCAACGGCAGCTCGGAGGAGGTCTACGAATGGCTGATGAACGGGACCTCAGTGCTGAGCCAGGGGAGTCCTGGCGGGCCTTCCTCCGCGTGGGTGATTGAGGGCGCTGGCGATTTCAACGGCGACGGCAAGAGTGACATTCTGTGGCAAAACAGCGGCTCGGGCGAGGTCTACGTCTGGGTGATGAATGGGACGACCATTGCGAGCCAGGGAACTCCGGGAACCGTTACGCCGTCGTCAGGGTGGGTGATCGCGGGCGTCGGCGATTTCGATGGGGATGGTAAGGCCGACGTTTTGTGGCGCAACAGCACCACCGGGGACGTCTATCTCTGGCTGATGAATGGGACCACGATTGCGAGTCAGGGGGACGTGGGCGTCGTGTCCCCCTCGTCCGGTTGGAATATTGTGGGGGTTGGCGATTTCAACGGGGACGGCAAGGCCGACATCCTTTGGCAGAACAGCACCAGCGGGGAGGTGTATCTCTGGCTGATGAGCGGGACCACGATCGCGAGCCAGGGAAGCCCCGGCACCGTCTCGCCCTCGTCTGGATGGGTCATCCAGGGCACGGGCGATTTCGACGGGAACGGCATGAGTGACATACTGTGGCGGAACAGCACCAGCGGGGAAGTTTACATCTGGCTGATGAGCGGGACCACTGTTACGAGCCAAGGCACTCCTGGCACCGTGTCGTCCGCCTGGAGCATTAAGGGTACAGGCGATTACAACGGGGATGGGAAAGCCGATGTCCTGTGGCAGAACAGCAGCGGCGAGGTCTACGTGTGGGAGATGAATGGGCTCACGATTACCGGCCAGGGGAGTCCGGGTACCGCTTCCTCTCCCTGGCAGATAGCCACCTTAGCTCCGTAAGAATTGTTGACCGGAAGAAGTTATTCCGGCAGCGCGTACTGGCCATCAACATGGAACTTGCCCGTGGCAACCGGCGCTGCCGTATCTGGCTGCCCGCCGCCAATGCTGATCGTGTAATCTCCTTGTGCGATGATCGGATTCCCATCCTCGGTCACCATCTCCATGTCGCGGGGCTTCAGGTCGAAGTGCACCTTCTGACTGGCGCCGGCGTCGAGATGCACGCGCTCGAATCCGCGAAGCGCGATCCGCGGCGCTCCCTTGACATCCGGGAACTTCAAATAGAGCTGAACGACCTCGTCGCCGGCCAGCTTGCCGGTGTTTGTCACGGTTACATCCGCAGTGACGGGCTGTCCGGCAGCAACGGCCTGGGTCGGAACACTAAGATCGCTGTAACTGAACGTCGTATAGCTCAGTCCGTACCCAAACGGGTAAAGCGGCTTACCCGTAAAGTAGCGATAGGTACGATTCGCCATGCCGTAATCCTCGAAGTTCGGTAACTGATCCACGCCTGTGTAGAACGTGACCGGCAGCCTGCCCGCAGGATTGTTTTTGCCGCTCAGCGTCTCGGCAACGGCGGCTCCGCCCTCTTCGCCGGGGTACCAGGCCTCCACGATGGCGTTGGCATGCTGGTTGATCCAGTTCACGGCCAGGGCGCTGCCGTTCACCAAGACAACTGCCAGCGGCTTGCCCGTAGCCGCCACTGCTTCCACCAGATCTTCTTCAGGCTGCGGCAGGTCGATGCTGGTGCGGTCTCCGCCGAGGAAGCCCGGTTCGCTGACGGGCATCTCCTCGCCTTCGAGCTGGCTGGTGATGCCCACAACCGCGATAACGGCATCGGCGGACCTGGCTGCTGCGATCGCCTCGGACGAGACACCGGCCTGCACCTTGTTCCAGATCAGCTCCGCGTGCGGCTTGCTGTTCTGTGTGCCATAGGTCATGTTGATGGTCGCTTTGCGGCCCTTCTCCAGGTGAACGCGGCCCACGCCGGAGGACATCGCTTCGCCCCCGCCGAATGCCGCTGCCACCTGCTTGTCATCCACGGTGAGCCGGCAGAACCCACGGCAGCGAACGCCGAGTTGATATTCACCGGATTCAGCGGGAGTCAGCGTGCCCGTCCATTGCACGCCGTATGCCTTCTTCCCGGCAACTTCCGTGGGCAGATTGCTCTCGGTCAGGTTCACGTTCGTTTCAGTGCGCGTTAGGATCGGCGCGGTCTTCGAACCGGGAGACATGCGGCCTTCGCTGTATTCAGCTTTGAGGCCGGGTCTGCCGTCGGGAGTGGTTAACAGCGCGTCGGGCACCGGTTTTCCATCCGTGCGCAGAAACTGCGTTCCTGGAACATAAGTGATGGTTGCATTGGGAAACTCAGCATGCAGGCCGTCGAGAACGGAGACGATGTGCGTTGGCTGGCCGGCGTAGTTGCCGATCAGGGGCCGCGTCTGATCTGCCAGTGGACCGACGACCGCAATCTTCCTGATCTCGGGTTTGAGCGGGAGGATTCCGTCATTTTTGAGCAGCACCATGGACTCGTTGGCCAGCTTGCGTGCATGGGCGCGGTGTGCGTCGCTATCGAGCTCCTTCTCATCGATCTTCGCGTACGGAACCATGTCAGCGGGATCGAACATGCCGAGCTTGATGCGCGCGGTGAAGAGGCGGATGAGCGCGGTGTCGAGCACGTGCTCCGGGAGGTATCCCTGCTGCACGGCGTCGGTGTAGGCCTTTTCTACTGGTTCTCCGAAACGAGAAGTGAAGGTGACGCACTCGTTATCCATGCCGCGCATGACGGAGATTGCGGCGCCCTGGGCCTGCGTAGGGCGATAGCGATGATTGGCCGCAACGTCGCGAACCGCGTCGCAATCGGAGACAACGTAGCCCTGGAAGCCCCATTTTCCGCGAAGCTGATCCTGAAGCAGGTACTGGTTGGCGCAGGCAGGCTCGCCGTTAATGGCGTTGTAAGCGCACATTACGGATCCCGCCTTGCCGTCGACCACGGCGGCGCGGAAGGCGGGCTCGTAGGTGTCCACTTCGTCGTGCCTGCTCACGTCGACATCTGCGAAATGACGGGTTGGCTCAGGTCCACTGTGCACGGCGAAGTGCTTGGGCGTGGCGATTGCGAGGTAGTACCGGGGGTCATCGCCCTGGAGGCCGGTGACGTAGGCGACGCCCATGCGGCCGGTGAGGAACGGGTCCTCGCCGTATGTCTCCTGCCCGCGGCCCCATCGCGGATCGCGGAAGATATTGAGGTTGGGCGACCAGAAGTCGAGGCCACCCATGATGCCGGTGTGTCCTTCGCGTTGGTTCTGCACGTGCTTGATACGGCCTTCGATGCCGATTTGCCCGGCCATGGTATGGATGCCGGGTGCATCGAAAGTCGCTGCCAGGCCGACCGGCTCGGGATATTCCGTCACGCCCTGGTTGATGACGCCATGCAGAGCCTCACTCCACCACTGATAAGCGGGAACGTTGAGCCGGGGAACGGCGGCCGAGTTGTTTTGCATCTGCGTCGCTTTTTCGGCGAGCGTCATGCGATCGACCAGGTCGGTGGCCCGCTGCTCGGGGGATAGCTGCGGATTCAGGTAAGGAAGATTTGTGGCTTCCTGAGCAACTGAAGTGTGTGGCGCTATGGCAAACAGGAGTGCTCCGCTGCAGGCGGCAATGCATTCGATGATTCTTGTCACGCGAGTTCTCATACTTTACTTCCTCTTCAAAGTGAGTTTCAGCAAGCCTAATCGAAAGTTTAGCGGTAACGATCCCATGGCCGGCAACTTTCGCATGCTCAGGAGCGGCGCAACTCTGGAATTAAGCGATTTATATGTGTTGCTGGGGCACCTGGGGAGTTCGTTATAGTCGAGAGTTCCGCGGACCTCAGCAACAAGCGGACGTGGACCCTCCTGGGAGGCAATTCCAAGGAGGTACTCAGAGCCGAGTGGCACTTCCGCACGCCCTGGCTGAAACCAACTGCTCAACAACGGCAACTGCTTGTTACGCATGCCGCCGTAACATCGAGCCTCGTTTTCAGTGGATCCTTCTCGGCTACTCGACCGTTTTCGACGAAATCCATCAGCATGCTGGTTGCGGTCGTGTACCTTGGCCAGACCGGTGTGTTGCTCGTGCCCGGATCGCCGGTCCTGGCGAATGACACCCTGTAATTCAGCATCGCCTGCGCGATCTTTCTCTAACATCTCGAGACATGTATGACATAGTTCAAGGTGCGGCGGACCTACTGCCGGGAGAAGGACTGACGGCTCTCCTTTTACCGGGCCGTCAGGATTTCCGCCTGCTTCGCGCCCAGCGATAGCGTCAGTTTCGACCCGTCTGCCCGCACTTCGCCCGACCCGCCGACAGCGGCCGTGAAGGCGGTGCAACCCTCGAGGGCGGTGCGATGAAGATCGACCCGCACCTCCCGAGGCTGGTCCGCCGCATTGACGGCAACCAGGTAATGCTCGCCCCCGCCCGCTATGCATCCCTTTTGCAGATCGGAGGTGCGAACAAAGACGAAGGCGGTGTCATCATAGGAGAGATCCTGCTGCTGACCCGTTGCAAGGGCCGGATGATGCAGCCGGAACTGCAGCAGCGACGCGAGCCAGTCGTGAACCTCCGCCTGTTCCGGCGTTCGGGCGGAGGCGGTGAAGGCGTCCTCCTTGTCTCCCGGAAAGCCACCGGGAAAGTCGTGCCGGTTGTCAGGATCTTCGCCGCCCCGCATCGCGATTTCGTCGCCGGAATAAATCTGCGGCATCCCGCGCAGGGTTGCGAGAAGCGCGAAGCCAAGCTTGAGGTCGGACAGGCTCACGCCAGGCTGACTGAGAAAGCGGACCGTGTCGTGGTTACCGAGAAAAATAACCAGCCGTTCGGGATGCGGATAAAGCCAGTCATCGCGCAGGATATCCTCAAGGCCCGCCAGGCCGTCTTGCCCCTTGGTCGCCGCAGTTCCCCCCTGAGGCGAGAGCGCCCTGCGCAATGCGAAGTACGTCGGAAAGTCGAACGGGGTTGAAAGGCCGGTGTCGATGCCCTCGCGTACCGCCCCTCCGGCGAAAAAGGAGGTCGTGACGGGATTGGGATTGAAGATTTCGCCAACTGTAGTTAGCTTCGGGTAGAGCCCTTGTAACTCCTCATTAAGAGCCTGCCAGAACGCGCGGCCGACATAAGGGAAAGTATCGTACCGAAGGCCATCGGCGCCGGTGGTCTCGATCCACCAGATCACATTCTGAATAAGGTACTGCTGGACGCGAGGGTTTTCCTGATTGAGATCGGGCAGAACATTGGCGAACCAGCCCTCCGTGACATCGCGCCACTGCTCCCAGGTGGAGTGCGGATCGATGACCGCCTGGAATCTGTCGCTGGCGATACGGTGATCCGCGCGGGTGCCGTGAAACCAGTCGGGCATGGGCGGATCGGCGGCCCATGGATGAGCCGCGCCAAGGTGATTGGGAACAGTATCGAGGACTAACTTCATTTGCCGACGATGTAATGAGGCCGACAATTGCTGCAGGTCGGCGAGGGAGCCGAAGTGCGGATCGGTCCGGTAGAGGTCGGTGGCGCTGTAACCGTGATAAGCCTGGGTGGCTCCGTCGTTGTCGTAAACCGGCGTGGTCCACAGCGTGGTAATGCCGAGTTGCTGCAGGTAGTCCAGGTGCTGCTCGATGCCGCGAAAGTCCCCGCCATGCCAGCCCCGCGGCAGGTCTCTTTCAGAAGGCTGCGGATCATTCGCCGGATCGCCATCGGCAAAGCGGTCGGTCATAATGAGATACATAACGTCTGTAGCGGAAAAGCCTGCGTGCGGCGCGGGGGCGCGGCGAGCCAAACGAAATGGCACGAATACGGCACCGCCTGGGGTGGTGATGCGAATGCGGATGGACTGCGGCGCCAAGTTTTTGACCGCGAGCCAGACAAAGGCATAGTGGCCATTGGCCGAAATATCCGATCGGGTGACCGATACGGCGTGGCCGGCGATGGCGAACTTCGCTTCACTGAGACCGGCGCCATGGAGAAGGAGCATGGGTGACGGTAAGTCGACCCACCAGTTCGGCGGATCGACTTTGTCGACGCAGGGAGGCGCTGTAACCTGTGTCTCGATGCAAGCGGGGAGCGCACCAGCAGCGCCGGGGACGGTTGCCGCTGTTGCCGATCCAGCGCAGGCGAGCAAAAGCGCAACAAGAGCCAGCAGCCCCCCGGAGCCGATCATGGAGTTACCTTTCGATGGTACGGGTTAGGTTTCGCAATGATGCCGGTAAGTCGGCGCCACGGCTGGAGGACAGCCGTGGCGTGGTGGATCAATGGGTTTAGAAAGTGATGCGCAGGGCTAGCTCAAGCTCGCGCTCGCTGGCCTGGCGGAGACTTTGCCCGATCTTACCCAGGCCCGTTGGCGTACCGCTCACCAGATAGTCGCTGATGTTGGTATCGTTCGCTCCCTGGAACTGCGGATGATTGAAGAGGTTATAGGCCTGCGCACGGAAATCGGGCTTTACGCGATCCCCGATGGAAAAGACCTTGTGCAGGGCCAGATCGACTGAGTCGTAACCTGGGCCGTAGAACTCATTGCGGGAAACGGTTCCGGGACGGAAATAGATGCCGGCTGAGTTTGTAGGAGGTAGAGCGAACGCGGCCGCGTTAAACAGGTATACCTGGCCGTCTTTCTTCGTTGTTCCAAAGTGCGGGTCTCCCACCAGATCGGGGCGGCTGAAGACGCCGCCGGCCGAATCATTGACGGTGAGATCCACTGGCGTGCCGGTTCCGAGATAGATGAACGGATCAAGTTCCCAGCCTCCGACGGCTTCATCGAGGGCGCGGTTCATGTTGGTGCCGAACTGGCGTCCGCGACCAAAGGGCAGGTCCCAGATGCCGGCGAAGGTACCGGCGTGGCGCTGGTCGTCACCCGTGTTGCCGCGGTTGAGATCGAAGCGCGGCCCGGTTGCGTCGGTATAGATGCTACCGGTGCCACCGGTTGGCGAAAAGGGTCCGGTCGAGTCATCGGTTGCATGAGACCAGGTGTAGGTCGCAATCAACTGCAGGCCATTGGACATGCGGCGCTCCACTTTGGTCTGCAAGCCGTAGTAATGGCCGGTGCCGTTATCTTCGTTCAAAGTGACGCCGAGCCCGCGATTGGTGGTGACACCCGTTCCGCTATCGAAGAACTGGAAGCCAGTCCCAAGTTGCGGAGCGGTGTAATTGACGCTATTGAAGAGATGGTCCTGCTTGGTGCCCATCCCCGCCACGGTCAGGACCGTTTGCTTATCGAGTTGCCGCTGGATGCTGATCGAATACTCCTGCAACATGGAGTTTTTGTTGTCTTTGGGGTAGGAGATTGCCGCGACATTCGTGGGATCGGCTTCGTTAACCGTGAAGTTCGCCGACGGCAGAGGATTCGTCGCATCGGTATTCAGATTGTCCGGTGGAGTCTTGATCGTGTTCTGCCCAGTGAACGTAACCCGATAGCCCTGATTGCTGGGGTACGAGGATGCGCCGTTGAAATCAGGGTTATCAGAGAGCTGGTTACCGACGCCGCCGCGGTCATGGAAGTAGAAGATTCCATACCCGCCACGGAGGGCTGTCTTTCCATCACCGAAAATGTCGTAGGCGAAGCCTAAACGCGGACCCACGTCTCCCCAGTTAGTATTGATAAGGCTGCGCGAGTTTCCTCCCACTCCGGCGACCAGCAATCTCCCCGAACCTATGTCGAAGTTGGACTGCCGGTTGTCTTCTTCATAGGGCCATGTAATCACGTCGTAGCGAAGTCCCAGATTCAGAGTCAGGCGGGGAGTGACCTTCCAGTCGTCTTCGCCGAAGAATCCGTTTTCGAAATTTCGCGTGTGATAGTAGCCCAGAGGATTGGCAATCGAGTAGTTGTCGACGAAGGCCGCGAGTAATTCGGAGACCTCGTAGCCGGTATAGTCGGCGCCGTTACCCGCGATGTTGAAGAATCCCTTCGAACGGTAGTCGCCCTGAAAGAAATCCACTTCGCGGAAGATAATATTCGCGCCGTACTTAAAGTTGTGCTTGCCGTGCGTCCAACTCACTGTGTCGAGCCATTGGAACGCGTGTTGGGGAACCTCGTACGGACCGCCATCACCGGTGTAGCCGATTTCGCCGTCATTACCACCGATGAGCGCTCCGCCGCCCAGCAGGGAATTGCGATTGGCGTTCTGGATGCCCAAATTTGCAGAGAACGGAACTCCTTCATAAGGATTGATGTAGCTATAGAAGGGGCGCTGGTAGCCGAAGCGAAAGTCGTTAACGGCATTCGCGCCAAAAATATGGGTCCAGCCCCCGGCCACGCCGCGCGGGTGGGTATTGTTGTCGCCAGAGCCGAATCCGGAGGGCAGACCGGCATAGCGAGTGTCTTTCGTATCGTTGTCCATCTGGTAGCTGTAACGAGCGAAGAGCAAATCCTTCGCGCTGGCGTTCCAGTCCAGGCGGATGTCGAAGTCGTTGTAACGCTTGGTATCGAACTGCTCGCGGCCATAGTTATTCAGCACGTTGGTGCTGGTGTGATTGGCGGCTGGAAAAGCGTTGAGATAATTGACGGCGGCTTTATTCAGCCGGGCAGCCGGAATAACGTTAGGAGAGCCGATAACCGCTCCCCCCGCACTTAGCCCAAATTGCGCGCAGGTGGTCGGATCAAAAATCGCGCCACTGTCCAGACTCGCATCGAGCTGCGCGGTGGTGGTGTAGCTACCGTGAAATCCAAGGAAAGCCGCGCACCCGGTGGGGCTGTAAGCGCTACCTCCGGAGACAGTGGGCACGACCGTCAATCCTTCACCGAGTAAGTCGGAGAAGTCGCCGGTGCGCATCTTGGCCGTCGGAACAGTGGACACGTAAAAGTCAAGCGGCAGAGCCTGGCGCAGACCCTGATAGTCGCCGAAGATGAACAGCTTGTCTTTGATGATGGGACCACCGAGGGTAAAGCCGAACTGATCGCGGTGAGAGTTGGTCGGAGTTCCGCCAAAGTAGTTGGGATTGGCGCCCCACACGCTGTCGCGATAGAAGGCGAAAGCTGAGCCGTGGATGGTGTTCGTGCCGGATTTGGTGGAGGTTTCGATGATGGTGCCGCCGGCGCGCCCGAATTCGGCGGGCGCAAGTCCCACAATGGCGCGAAACTCCGATGTGGCCTCGATGGCCGGCCAGACGTTAATACCGTTGGCGAGCGATTCGTTGTCGTCTACTCCATCGAGGAGATAGTTGTTGGCCTGCGGGCGAATGCCGTTCGCCGATAAAGCAATCCCGCCGGTATCGCCGTAACGAAGCTGTTCGGCGTTACCGCCGGTTCCCTGGAGGATGCCGCCATAGGCGCCACGCGTGACTCCGGGAGCCAGCAGCGCGAGCTGGCTGAAGTTGCGGCCGTTCAGCGGCAGGTCGACGAGCTGCCGGTCATTGATGACCGTCGACAGGGACGAGTCGGCGGTTTGAACCAGCGGAGCCGCTCCGGTGACCTCGACGGTGGTGCTGGCCGAGCCGGCTTTCAGTTTGAAGTTGAGGGCCTGAACCTGCGAGACATCCAGGGTGAGGTCCTGCACCTCGGTTTCGAAGCCGTTGGCCGTGACCTTCGCCGCGTACTGCCCGCGTTCCAGCGCGTTGAAGCCGAAGTTGCCGGAACTATCGCTGGTGGTGGTAAGTACGGCTGCGGTCCCCTTGTTGGTCAGGGTGATGGTTGCGCCGGATATGACAGCGCCGGAGGAATCGGCGACCGTGCCCTGGATCTGGGCGGTATCGGATTGCGCGCTCAGATTTGCGGCGAAGAATCCCGGAACAACGACCAGCGCGACGAGTGCGAACCACCGGCCGATGGACATCCGGCCTCTGTTGCATATCGAGATCATTGGTTTGCCTCCCCAAAACTTTAATGCCAGCCCGGATGAGTACATATCGAATTGCAAAACAGTCCGGGTACCAGCGTGAACTACACTCGCTCGCTCGATCGACTCGCAATGCACAGCAAGCCTTTTTTCGATCAAATCTGCATCACCAGCCAAACGGTCGATTTTCAGGAGGATACGGCGGTGTTTCATCCGTCGGCAAAGGTGCTGCCTGCGTTGACCGGTGTGTATCATCGGAGGTACAAAGTAATGTCCCCGCCAGGTGGGACCTCCTATGCGGGCCACCGTTGAGCCACAGGAAAATGCGGCAGGCAGATTTTTCTTCGGCCTGTTTGAGGCCGACGCTGAATCCGGAGAACTGCGAAAGTCGGGCCTCCGCGTGCGGTTGCAGGCCCAGCCCTTTCAAGTACTGATTTGTCTGCTGGAGCATCCGGGCGAAGTCGTGAGCAGGGAGGAGATTCAGCAACGTCTTTGGGGGACTGACACCGTGGTCGATTTCGACCATGGACTGGGTACCGCGATTAACAAATTGCGGGAGGCGCTGGGAGACTCGGCCGAGAATCCGCGTTTCATCGAAACCCTGGCCCGCCGCGGTTACCGGTTCATCGCTCCGGTGGCGGTGGCCGGCAGCGGGCACGATGAGATATCCAGCCCTGCACACAATGCGGTCGCCGGCATTCACCCGATCCAGTCGAGCACTTACGAAAAGGTTGCGCAAGGAACGCGGCCTGCTTCCTTGCCGGAGCGGGATTCGCGAAGCGAGCATCTGCGCATGGTGGCAACGACGATCGCCGCCGTTTTGGTGGTGGGTGGCAGCTTTCTCGCGGGGTTTCGAATGCGCAGCAGGTGGACGGGACCACCGCTGATCCGTCAGGTGACGTTCTCGGGCCGCGTCTCACCAGGCGATCCGCTGTTCGAGAGCCTCCCTGGGACGGCCACAGATGGATCGCGCATTTATTTCCAGCAAATTGAAAACGGACGCGGTGTGCTGGCCCAGGCGCTGATCGCGGATGGCGAAACCAGCACGCTCCCGTTGCCGGATGAGCTTGCGGCGCCTTCGCTGGGCGATATAGCGCCGGATGGATCAAAGCTGCTGCTGCGCAATCATCTTGCGACGGCGGCCGAGCAGTCGCTGTGGATCGTATCGACGATTGGCGGCACGGCGCGGCAGATACCCGGCATTCTGGCGCACGACGCGACGTGGATGCCCGACGGCCAGCGCATCCTGTACGCAAGTGGCGACGACCTTTATATAGCGCGCGACAATGGAGCCGACAGCCGCAAGCTCGCAACCCTGCCGGGCCGCGCCTTCTGGCTGCGGTGGTCGCCGGATGGCAAGCGCCTGCGGCTGACCTTGCTCAACAGTGAAACCCATACCTCGAATCTGTGGCAGGTGAATGGCGACGGCAGCGATGCGCACCTGCTCCTCGACAAATGGAACAGCCTTCCGGCCGCGGAATGCTGCGGCAGCTGGACCGAAGACGGCAGCTATTACGTCTTTCAATCGTCGCGCGAAGGCAACAGCGATATCCTGGCGATTTCTGAGCGCGGCGGCCTTTTTGGGGAACGGCAGGAGCCGGTCAAAATCACCAATGGTCCGCTGGACTACCGCGCACCGATCATTGAGCGCGGCGGGCGGCGAACCTTTTTCATCGGGCTGAACACGCAATCGGAGCTGCTCCGCTACGATCGAAGCTCCAGCATCTTTGTACCCTCGGGCACAGGGCTCAGCAGTGCCCGGCGTGTGGAGTATTCCCGTGATGGACAATGGGTGGCGTGGATTCGCCAGGATGACGACTCTCTGTGGCGCAGCCGCAGCGATGGATCGGAGAGGCTCCAGCTCACCGGGAGGCCCATGCAGGTTTTCATGATGCACTGGTCTCCGGACGGCCGCCAGCTTGTCCTGATGGGGCGGCAGCCCGGCAAACCCTGGAAGGTCTACACCATGGACGCCGAAGGCGGACACTTGCAGGAGGTGCTGGATGAAGGGCGCAGCGAGGCCGATCCGGACTGGTCGCCGGATGGCCGGACGCTGGTCTTCGGTCGTCTGCCCGATTTGATGGCCGAAGCCTTGCAGTTCAAAGCGATCTATCTGTTGGATCTGGCAGCGAAAGCCATGACGAAGCTGCCGGGCTCCGATGGCCTTTTCAGCCCGCGCTGGTCCGCAGACGGCAAATACATTGCCGCGCTCTCCATTGACCAGAAGAAGCTGGTGCTCTTCGATGTAGCGGCGAGGCGGTGGCGCGTCGTCGCCGACGGAAACATCGCGGATCCAAACTGGTCGCACGATGACAGCGCAATCTTTTTTCACGATTTCGCGCAGGCCGATCAACCTATCTATAAAGTGACTCTGAAAACCGGGAAAGTGGAACGGGTCGCGGACCTGCACGATCTCCGCTCCGCCAATGTAGTCGATTACCGGTTTGCGGGACTCGCCCCGGGGGATGTTCCGCTGGTGAGTGCGCGCTTGTCGACAGCCAATATTTACGCTGCGGAATTGCCACGTTGGTGAGTTCAGCCGATGATGGCCGGGGTTGAGAAATGGATCAGCCGGGTCAGACCCCGAGCAACCGTGCTTCCGTCAGCCGTTGATGCGGCGAGCGGGGCCGCACAAATCGGTGAATAGCTGGTATTTCACCGGGAAATTGGTTGGCGGTTCGCGCTCAGTAGCTCGTTCAAAACATCGCTCATAGTTGGCTCCTTGTGCGGGTTACTCGGTTGTATTTCCACCTTTCGGTGGAGGCGCGGTCGGGCTCGATGCGGCTACGATCAACCCGTAGGGAAGCTCTTCCAGATCCAACCTGCATCGTGTTCCCTGAGCATTGCAGACCAGTCAAGATCGGTGTGCTTCAACAAGAATTCAAGACTGCCGGGACGCCAAACGCCCCGGCTTATCCTATATAAGAGTGGAGATGGAATTATGGCAGACG
>CAWHOU010000028.1:0-8954 GCA_963831055.1 uncultured Acidobacteriaceae bacterium
GGCTGTTCAGGTCCAGTGATATCTTCCGGATCCAACGAATGACTCAGGTACTCCTGCAAGCCGACCCCTGCCGTGCGCTTATTTTGCGCGGGCGCGAACCATCGCCGGTCTCGATTGGATTGCTGGGTTCGAAGCGCCGTTGACGGGATGCCGGTGAGGCGCCGTTTTGTGGCGTGCGGCGGATTTCGAAGGCTCTCCGGAAGCTGAGCGGCTGCAGGGGTCGAGGGTAAACTTGGCATCGAGTAGACGAGTATGACTTATACGAGTGTGGCCCGGGCGTCTGAAATTCGAACGATCGACTCTCATACGGCGGGCGAACCGACGCGCGTGGTAGTCGACGGAGGGCCTGAACTGGGGCGAGACGGGCTTGCGGAGCGTGTGCGACGCTTTGCCGCGGAGCACGACGATTTTCGGTCGGCGGTGGTGAACGAGCCCAGGGGCTCCGATGTGATGGTGGGCGCTTTGCTGGTTGAGCCGGTGGATGCGGGGTGTGCGGCGGGGGTGATTTTCTTCAACAACGTTGGATATCTGGGGATGTGCGGCCACGGGACGATCGGCGTAGTGGCCACGCTGGCGCACCTGGGCCGGATTGCCCCGGGCGAACACAGGATCGAGACGCCGGTGGGAGAGGTGAGGGCGTTGCTTGGTGCGGACGGTCGCGTGACGGTCGAGAATGTCGTGAGCTATCGCGCGAAGAAGGGCGTGGCGATGGAGGTTGCGGGCTTTGGCCGGGTGATGGGGGATGTCGCATGGGGCGGGAACTGGTTTTTCCTGACGGAGGATTCGCCGGTACCGTTGACGTTCGAAAACAGAGAGACGCTGATGAGTTTTGCGATGGAGGTGAAGAGGGCGCTGGGTGAGGCTGGGATCACCGGGGCGGGGGGTGAGGAGGTCGATCATGTCGAGGTGTTCTCCGGGTCGGCGACGGCGGGAGTGAACAGCAGAAATTTTGTGCTCTGCCCGGGTAATGCTTATGATCGGTCGCCGTGCGGAACAGGAACCAGCGCAAAGCTTGCCTGCCTTGCGGCCGATGGCAAGCTGGCGCCGGGAGAGGTGTGGCGGCAGGAGGGAATTCTGGGGACGGTGTTCGAGGGCAGCTATCGGGTTGTGGACGGGGGGGAGGGACGGGTGATGCTGGGCAGCGTAATGCCAGGTAGCGTAGTGCCGAGTAGCGTCATTCCGAGTAGCGTGATTCCGAGTATCAGTGGCTCAGCGTATATCACTGCGGAATGCAGGCTGATTCTTGCAGAGGGCGATCCGTTTCAGATGGGAATTCGGGCGCCCGGGGCGTTGGCTCGATCATGAGCTGGGATGTGGTGGTGGTGGGCGCGGGCATTGTGGGCGCGGCTTGCGCGCGGGAATGCGCAACTCGGGGGTTGCGTACGGCGATCGTCGAAAGCAGCGGCGTGGGGAGCGGGGCGACCGGGGCGGCAATGGGCCACGTTGTGTTGATGAACGATTCACCGTCGCAGTTCGCGCTCACGCATTATTCGCAGAATCTGTGGCGAACGCTGGCGGAGCGTTTGCCGGAGGATGTGGAATTCGAGCAGCGCGGAACGCTGTGGATCGCCGCGGATGAGGAGGAGATGGAGGAAGTTCGCCGCAAGCACGAGGCTTTTGCGGCGGCTGGTGTGTCTACGGAAATTCTGGACAGCGATGCGCTTGCGGATGCGGAGCCGCATCTGCGGCGGCCAATGGCGGGGGCTTTGCTGGTCGCCTCAGATGTCGTGGTCGATCCTTCCCGCGCGGCGGCCTGGTTGATCGAGGAAGCGGTTCGAGCCGGGGCGGCGCTTGATGCTCCGCGCAAAGTTGTGTCGGCGGGGGCGGGGCGGGTGCGACTGGAGGATGGGAGCGAATTGCACACAGGGCATATCGTGATTGCGTGCGGTGCGGAGTCTGCAATGCTCGTTCCTGGGCTTCCGATTCGGAAGCGCAAGGGGCACCTGACGGTCACGGATCGACAGCCGGGATTGGTTCGGCGCCAATTGGTGGAGCTTGGCTATCTGAAGACGGCGCATACAATGACAGCCGACTCGGTTGCGTTTAACGTGCAGCCACGCAGGTCCGGGGAAATTATTGTTGGGTCGTCGCGTCAATTTGGAGATGAGGGATTCGCGGTGAACCCGACCATCATGTCAGCGATGCTGGAGCGGGCGAAGCTGTTCCTCCCCGCGCTTGCGGAGTGTTCTATGGTTCGCACATGGACGGGGATTCGCGCGGCGACACCGGATAAGCTACCACTGATCGGACCGTGGCCTGCCGATGAATCGGTGCTGCTGGCGACGGGTCACGAGGGATTGGGAATCACGACGTCGCTCGGGACAGCGCGGCTGATTGCGGATCATGTGATGGGTGCGAAGACGGAGATTCCCGCAGAGCCTTACTGGCCGGAGCGGTTGTTTGCCGGGGCCGGGCAAGAGGCTGAAAAGCTCATGGAGGGTCGATGAAGTGGAGCGGGGTCATGCCTGCGATGACGACTTGCTTTGACGAGCGGTTGCAGGTGGATCACGGTTTTATGGCTCGCCATGCGCGATGGATGCTCGCGAATGGGTGCACGGGCATCGTCGCGCTTGGATCGTTGGGCGAGGCAGCGACGCTGACGTTTGCCGAGAAGGAAGCGATCCTGCGCAACCTGGTTGCGGGTGCGAACGGCGCACCGGTCGTAGCGGCGATTTCAGCTCTTTCGACAGCGGAGGCGGTTGTGCTGGCCCGGGCCGCCGAAGAGGTGGGTTGTTCGGGACTGATGGTGTTGCCGCCTTATGTTTATGTCGGCGACTGGCGCGAGATGAAGGCGCACGTCGCGGCGATTATTCGCGCGACGAAGCTATCCTGCATGCTGTACAACAATCCGGTTTCGTATGGAACCGACTTTATTCCGGAGCAAATCGCGGAGCTGGCGGGTGAGTTCGAAAACCTGGCCGCCGTAAAGGAATCGAGCACCGACGTGCGGCGGATCACGGCGATTCGTGCGCTGACGGGAGACCGGCTGCAGATTTTTGTCGGGGTTGACGATGCGATCGTCGAGGGCATTGCGGCGGGGGCGGTAGGATGGGTCGCGGGCCTGGTGAATGCCTTTCCCGCCGAGTCTGTGGAGCTGTTCAACTACGCGGTGAGCGGCGATGCGGAGAAGGCATTCGCGCAATATCGATGGTTTCTGCCTCTGCTGCGCATGGATACGGTGCCGAAGTTCGTGCAACTGATCAAGCAGGTGCAGCAGGAGACGGGAACCGGATGCGCGCGGGTTCGTCCTCCGCGGCTGGAGGTGGCTGGGGACGAACTGGAGCACACGCGGGCCGCGGTGCGAGCCGCTTTGGGCCAAAGATTGGCCGTTCGGAGCACTGGGCTCCCGCAGTGAGGGGCGAGGTGTTGCTCATCGGAGAGGACCAATTACCTACTCGGCGCGGAGGGTAATTGAGGGGTCGACGCGTGCGGCGCGCCATGCCGGGGTCCAACAGGCAATGGCGGCAATGACGGTGAGCAGAGCGATGACGCCGAAATAAGTCATCCAGTCGAGGCGAGAGATCCCGTAGAGCAGGGTGACCAGGGCGTGGCTCGCGAAGACGGCGGCGCAGGAACCGATAATGATCCCGAGCGCGGTGAGGCGCAGGCCGTCGCGCAGGATCAGGGCCAGGATGTTGCCGCGTGACGCGCCGAGGGCCGCGCGCACGCCGATTTCGCGGGTGCGCTCGGCAACGCTGCCCGCCAGCACTCCGTACATACCGACGGCGGCGAGAGCCAGTGCAGCGAGGCCGAAGGCTTCGAAGAGGATCAGCACGAAATTGCGCTGCGCTTCGGTGACGGCTACAAGGGCGTTCATGGTGGCGACGCGGACGATGGGCTGATTCCTGTCGACGGACCAGATCGCATTTTTGACAGCGGGCGCCAGTGCCGCCGCATCCCCTCGGGTGCGGATGACGAAGGAGAGGGTTTGATCGGCAAACCAGGTCTGCTCGGTGGAGAGATAGACGTCGTTGGGCTCGTTGAGGGCCAGGGATGTTTGCTTCACGTCGCCGACGACACCGACGACGGTAAACCAGGGGCGGTCGGTGGGGCCGACGTGCAGACGCTTGCCAATGGGATTCTGGCCGGGAAACTGACTCCTGGCCAGCGATTCGCTGAGCAGGGCGGCGGGGGGCGAGGTGGCCGTGTCGTGTTCATCGATGCAGCGGCCGCTGAGCACAGGAATACTCATGGCGGCACAGTAGCCGGGGCTGATGGCATAGCGAAAGACATTGTGGCCACCCTGCGGCTCGTCATTCTCGAAGTGCGAACCATAGGTGCTCACCCAGGAGGGATCGTCGCTGAGCGGCAACAAGCTGGTGAAGGCGGCCTGTTCGACTCCGGGAACCTGGCGCACGGCGTCCAGGGCCTGCCGGAAGAAGCGGCGGTGCGCGTTGTCGCCTGTTCCAGGCGCAGAGGGCAGTTCGTCGAACTGATGGCCTGAGGTCTGAACCTGCATGGTGAGCAGGTGGGAGGGATCGAAGCCGGGATCGACGGCGAGCAGGCGGCGCATGCTGTGCAGCAGCAGGCCAGCGGCAACCAGCAGGACCAAAGCCAACGCGACTTCAGTGACGACGAGGGCGCGACGGGTGAACGCATGGCCGCCCGCCGCGCGGCGCGAGCTCTGCTCAAGCCGGGGGCGCACCTCTTCGCGCGAGACGTGAAGAGCCGGAACGAGGCCGGCGACCACGCCGATGATAGTAGTGACAGCGAAGGCGAACGCGAACGCTATGGCGTCGACGTTGATGGCGTCGACGCGCGGAAGTCTGGGAGGACTCAGCGCGATGAGCGCTCGTACCCCTGCGAAGGCCACTCCCAGGCCAATTGCACCGCCGAGCGCAGCCAACAGCAGGCTTTCGGTAATAAGTTGCCGAACGATGCGCCGCCTCGATGCGCCGAGCGCGGCACGAACCGCAAATTCTCCGCGGCGTTGCGCGCTGCGGGCGAGCAGCAGGTTGATGACGTTGACGCAGGCGATAGCGAGGACGAGCAGGACTGCGCCCAGCACCGCGAGCAGCGCGGGCCTGACGGTATGGGCAATGTCATCCTGCAGAGAGTCGACTATAAGGCCTCCTTTTAGGGAAGCCCAGCGTGGGCGGGGGAAATCGGGCCACGGCGTGCTTGCGATCCAGTCGAGCTCCTGAATGGCTTGCGTGCGCGAGACGCCTGGCCGGAGACGGCCGACCATGCGCAGATGATTGCCCCATGTGGCGCCGGTAAAGTCCTTGGTGATTTGCCGTGTGTCATATTGCGCGGGAGTCCACAGGTTGGCCGATGAGGATAGCACGTCCTCAAAGGAGCGCGGCATGACTCCCACGACGGTGAAGCTGTCGCCGTCAAGCTTAATCGGGCGGCCGAGAATGTCGGGATCGCCGCGAAACAAACGCCGCCACAGTCGATCGCTGAGGATGACAACTCTGGGTCCGTTGAAAACGTCTTCGGACGGCAGAAAATCACGGCCCAGAGCAGGGGCGACGCCGAGAACATGAAAGAAGCCGGCGCTCACGCTCTGGCCTTCGAGCCGTTCGGGCTGCTCGCCGCCGGTGAGCGCCGGCTGCCATGGCTCAAAAATAGTCATCGATTCAAAAGAGCGGCTCCGCTGGGCCAGCTCGAGATACGTGCCGAAGGATAATTCGGAGCGAGCGCCCTGATAGGTATTCCAGATGGTCAGGATGTGGCCGGCATGCGGGTAGGGCAGCGGCCGGAAGAGGATGGGATCGACCGCGCTGAAGATCGCGGTGCTGGCGCCGATGCCGAGGGCCAGCGTCAGCGCACTGACGATGGTGAATCCCGGATGGCTGCGCAATTGGCGGGCGGCGTAGCCGAGATCGGAGGCGAAGGTTCGGAGTGCGTTTTCCCATCCATAAGAGCGCACCTGCTCGCGAACAACGGTCGGGTTGCCGAGTTCGAGGCGAGCTGCGCGCTTCGCGTCCTCTGCGCTCAGGCCGCGCGCTTGCCAGGCTGCGACAGTCTCTTCGAAGTATTGGCGGACCTCGTCGTCGGCGTCGTTGTCCTTTATGGATCGATGAATGAGGCTGCGGAGGCCGTAGCTGAATTGACGCCAAAGGGACATGGATTAACCCTCCTGCCGGAGGAGGCGCTGAATGGCGGTGGCGCGACGGGTCCAGTCCGCGGTTTCGATTTCAAGCTGCTTTTTTCCGCTGCGGGTGAGCCGGTAGAACTTCGCGCGGCGGGCATTTTCCGTTTGCCGCCACTCGGAGTCGAGCCATCCGGCGCGCTCCAGGCGCTGCAGAGCGGTGAGCAGCGATCCCGGATTCACCTTGAACACGCCGCGCGAGATTTGTTCGACGCGGCGGCCGATGCCGAACCCATGCAGCGGCTCGAGACTGAGGGTTTTGAGGATCAGCATATCCAGCGTGCCCTGGATGACGTCGGTGTTCAAGTCGGTCATGGGAGATCACGCTAGCAGGCTCTCTATATGATTGTCAAGATGTGACATTCATAGGGGCGGTGGGCGCGTGCTGCGGAAGATCAGCGGGGATCGAGAAGAGCTGTGAGCCGTTGCTTTACTCCCGGCCATTCCGAGGCGACGATGGAATAGCGGGCGGAGTTGCGCGGAGTGTTGTCAGCCGCCAGGCGATGGGCGCGAAGAATGCCCTCGAATTTGCCACCGATGCGCGCGATGGCTGTCCGCGAGCGCTGGTTGCGCTCGTCGGTATGCAGGCACACCCGTAGCACCTGCCAGACCTCGAAGGCATGCGTGAGCATGAGCAGTTTGGCTTCGGTATTGGCGCCGGTGCGAATCGATGAAGGTGCGAGCCAGGTATAACCAATCTCACAGACATCTGGATGAAGGTGGCCATGGCGGCGGTGGCCCTGGGGCCAGGCCCAGCGCTCGATGTCGAAAAAACGCGTGGAACCGACGACCACGCCATCGGATTGGCGCACGGTGGCAAAGGGAACGGCGGTGCCGGCTTTGCGCCAACTGAGAGCGGTGTTCACATAGAGCTTCGTCGCTTCGAGACCCTGGGGAACGGCGCTCCAGCGGTACAAGCCTTCGTCATTCGAAGAGGCGGCGACTAGTCCTTCGATGTGGCGCGGGTCGAGGGGTTCGAGACGAATATGCTGACCGGCGAGAGTGAAAGTCTCTGAGATCATGGTGTTTTCCGGGAGGTTCTTCATCAGGAAGTCTTAGCGGACTGTTCGTGGTGCGAAGTGCGCAGGGCATCGAGGACGAGTAGGATGCCGCCGATGACGATGGCGGAGTCGGCGACGTTGAAGTCGGGCCAGTGGTAGTGAACGATATGGACTTCGAGGAAGTCGGTGACCACGCCGAAGCGGAGGCGGTCCCAGACATTGCCGATGGTGCCGCCGAGGATGAGGGCGAGGGCCACCATGGTGGGGGTGAGGCGGCGGCCATAGCGGACGATGACGAAGACGATGACCGCTGCGGCAATCAACGAGAAGATGGTCAGAATCCAGTGCGTAAGCGTGGGGCGAGGCGAGTCAGTAAACATGGAGAAGGCCGCGCCGGGATTGAGCACGTGGGTGATGCGAAAAACGTGGCGGATGACGACGATCGCGTCGCCCTCGGGGATGTGGCGGACGACCCAGAGCTTGGTGAGGCGGTCGAGGAGGAGGATGACGGCGGAGAGGGCGAGCAGCCAGGGACGGCGGTCTTTCACTTTGCTTCCCCGCTGGAGAAGCCCATTTGCGTGAGGGCGTCGGCGCAGCGGCCGCAGACGTTAGGCCAGGGGCCGAATTGTCGGACCGCCTGGGGGCCGTCGTCGGCGTAGTAGTTCCAGCAGCGGTCGCACTTGTGGCCTTCGGCTGGTTCGACCAGGGGATTAATAAGCTTTTCGTTTAGCAGGCTGTAATTCTCGACCGGTATGGCACCGGCTCGAAGACCAGCCTTATCGTCAATTTCTACCTGGGATACGTTCAGCAGTTCTTTTAGGCTGCCTTCGTATTTCTTCAGAAGCCGCCAAGCTTCGCCCGCTGGTTGAGCCTCGATCCGGACTTTTGAGTCAAGTGCCTTTCCAATTTTCCCGGCTTTACGTTGAGCCTCGAGCGCGATCATCACCTCGTCTCGTAGCAGGAGTAAGTTTTTCCAATCCGCCAGCAACGCTTCGTCTCTGGTGCTGAGATCATCCGCCTTCGGGAAAAGTGCAAGGTGGACGCTGGCGGGTCGGCCTTCAACGTTGGGCAGATATTGCCAGACTTCATCCGCCGTGAAGGTGAGGATCGGCGCGACGAGGCGGACTAAGGCTTCGGTGATTCTCCAGAGGACGGGTCCTGCCCATTGTTCCCATTCCAGCGCGTCGATGCCGCCGCCGACATAGTACCTCGTAGCGGCGCTTGTTGAGTTCGGTGCCGTAATATTTCATCGCGGAGGAAAACGCCGGATGCGACTGGCCGGCTTTTGCCAGATCGACCGCGCGTTCGGCAGCGGCCGCCAGCGCCGCCTCGTCGATCTCGAAGGTCGCGATCTGGCCGCGCAGCATCGGATCCTCCAGCCGGCCCTGCTCGTCGATGCCGACGGATTCGGCGGCGACCTGGCCGAGCGGCCGGCCGACGCCGCGCTCGCCCATGCCCGAGATCATCGCGCGCTCGTGCTGCAGCAGATATTTGGCGACGTCCCAGCCGCGGTTGACGGTGCCGACCACGTGCGATTTCGGCACCCGCACATTGTCGAAGAAGGTCTCGCAGAACGGCGAGCGGCCGGAGATCAGCAGGATCGGCTTGGTCGAGACGCCCTTCGAGGCCATGTCGAACAGAATAAAACTGATGCCGTCGTGCTTTTTCGCGCTGGCATCGGTCCGCACCAGGCAGAAAATCCAGTCGGCGTAGTTGGCGTAAGACGTCCAGATTTCTGCCCGTTGATAATAAAGTCGTCGCCGTCGCTTTCGGCGCGGGTCTGCAGCGAGGCCAGGTCCGATCCGGCGTTGGGCTCGGAATACCCCTGGCACCAGCGAATGAGCCCGGCCGCGATC
>CAWHOU010000029.1:0-317606 GCA_963831055.1 uncultured Acidobacteriaceae bacterium
ACAGCGGGCACTAGCGCGAAGGATCTCCGCTTATTTCCGCCTATCGAACTTGAGCCGCTTTGCAGCCCGCAGCCCGCAGCCGAAATCCTGAGCAGAGCGAAGGATCTCATCGCAGCACGGTCAGCATGGTCTGGTGACCCCGGGAAGACTCGAACTTGAGGCGCCATGCGGGCGGCAGCCCGCAGCCGAAATCCTGAGCAAAGCGAAGGATCTCATCGCAGCACGGTCAGCATGGTCTGGTGACCCCGGGAAGACTCGAACTTGAGGCGCTTTGCGGGCGGCAGCCCGCAGCCGAAATCCTGAGCAAAGCGAAGGATCTCATCACAGCACCGCCAGCGACGGGCTGGTGACCCCGGGAAGACTCGAACTTCCGACACGCAGTTTAGGAAACTGCTGCTCTATCCACCTGAGCTACGGGGCCACGTTTATAATGAGCAACTTACAGCAGTGACGCTCATCACGCACTCACTTTCACTCACCGGACGTAGAATGAACACGGGGCTGACAACCCAATCCGGGGAGCCGAGTGAGGACGAACCTGAAAGCGAAACGAGCACGGTATTAACAGGGTAGCATCAGGAAAGTGCCGAGAGCGACGGGGCACGCTTGGGAGGTCCACTTCTCTGAATGGAAGGGCGGCAAGCGGCATCAGCGCACGTTGACGTTTGACGCTGCTGAGTACACCACGAAAAAGGATGTGCGGAAAGCCATGGAGCTGACCGTCTCCCAAGTCAACGCGGAGATTGGAGCGACCAGGGCGGACCCTAAGTTCATGGACATTTGCGCCCTCTACCGGCAAGCGCACTTGCCCACGTTGGAGCACTCCACCCGCTACACCAACTCCTAGCTGGATTGCGCTGTTTATCCGCTGCTCACCCGCGATAAATCCACGGTATCCTCTGGCCATGCAGGACAATTCTGTATCTCCGGCAAGGCTGATTAGTGAAGCCCTCGACAACATCCAGCTTCCTGGTTTGTCCCGCCCTCCAATCCCGCCCGATGCACCCACGACAAAACAACTAGTGGAGTGGGGCATAGCCAAGTTTGCGTATGCGCAGCTTGCACACATGCGCACGATATTAAGAGGCACACTGCTTCTGGCAGATGCCGGAATTGAACCGGCAGTAATTGTGCTGTGCCGTCATCTTTATGAATGGAACATGCAGACGCGCTATGTGTACTCGAAATTCAAGACAGCCTTAGACGCTGCTGACCTTGAGGCCGCGTGGAAATTCTTCCTCCGCGTGAGTGGGGGCAACAATTGGGTGAAAGATCACGGCACAAAGTATGTGCCTGAGTTTCCTTCCGAAGACGTGGAAGGCTCAATTCGTCTCAAGCATTCTGTGAAGGCTTACAAAGAACACCGCGCTCAAGAATTTGGGGCAGAGAACGTGGATGACGAATACAGCTATCTCAGCGAGCGTTCGCACCCAAATGGTTTCTGCTTGCAGCCGTACTTGAGAGTCGAATTTCCCAATGATGTGAAGTTTATCGAACCACGTTCTCAAAAGCAGCCTGGAGTCCTTCACACTTGCATGTTGGAATGGGCCATGACTCATGTAAATTTGCTCGCATTGGCAGGGGAAGACGTTGTGCGCGTCTCGCTCGTTACAATCCTCACGGACATAGCGAAAAAGCACGGCGGGACGATAACCACGGGCTAGGATGCGACGGCGCTGCCACGAAAGGGCACCGTTCGTGGCGCTTGCGTTGGCCAGATGGCCGCCCGCTCCGCTGCCTTACAGGGTTACACTGGCACGGATGGACCACTGCTCAAAGCCGCTGAAGCCGGAAAGCCAAACGCGGGCGCAGCAAGCGGAACAAGACGGCACTCTGGAAACGCTGGAGGATTTATGGTGCGAATGCGGCGCTCGCGTTGGGGCCGTTCAGAAGCCCCACATGGACGGGCCAAGGGGAGGGCGGTTGCATCCGACTCTCCACTACCCGTACAAGCCGCCGCGTCCAGCAGCAAGAAAAAGAAACCCATTTCCAAAATCACCCCGCCGCTAACCGCGCAGCGTAGCCCGTGGCGCCCCTGCGCCTATCTCGCGTTCGTTGGAGAGTCTACTCCCCGGCTGTGACCGTCCGTGGAGATGGGCGTAGCATTGCGCCATGCTTGAGACACTGTACAAAACGCACACCCCGGAAGTGGGAAAATCCGAGTGCTATGAGCTTTCTGTCAAGGCCCTGCCGGGGACCGGCCCGCGTGTCTACGCTTTCAGGGAGGACCACGGATGGTGGGACGACAGCACAAAAACGTTCATTCACCAAGTCACGACCATTGACACGGCTCAGGAGGGCGTGCCATTTGAAGAGGCCCAGGACATGTATGCGAAGGCGCGGGCGAACTTGGCGCGGAACGGATTCGTCCATAGTTTTGCCCCGGATTTTTACGGGGACAAGCCCTATGAGTACCAGTCCATTGAGCCATAAACCCGCTGCGGACTTTGCCGGACAAACTCACCCACAGTTGCACTCTACGATTCGCTGCGCGAAAAGGTGGCTCCCGTCATCGACGCCCTCAAGGCCGATCCATCTCGTGCGATATCGTCGGCCCATGTGCGCGCGTCACGATAGAAACAATAAAGGAAAGTCACCGCGAAGAAGCGCGGCATTCGCTGAGCCCCTCCGCCTCAACCGCGAGAACCTGCAGTCACCCGCCGCCTCCTGAGAACGCCCGGCCCGGGTCCCTCTCTGTGCGCTCTGTGAAACTCTGTGGTGAAGATCGAACCCAGCACGAGTACCGCCCCACCCAGGGCTCAACCCCCCGCCGCACCGAACCCTCCATCCGCAGTTTAGGAAACTGCTGCTCTATCCACCTGAGCTACGGGGCCACGTTGAAAACAATCAAGTTAGTGCGTGGCTGCCGATTTCTTCAACCTCAGTATTACCCATTGGAATATAATGGCATCATTTCCCGACTCTTGAAAGGTTGCGGGATGAAGACCAAGAACGACCACGGTATCAACAGGGTAGCATCGAAGCGAGTTGTCAGGGCAAGAGCGGCTATGCGTGGGAAGTCCGTTCAGCGTGTAGGCCAGCGGTAAGAGGTGGCAAAGGAACCTCACCTGCGGTTCATCCCGTCTGATGCCGCCCAACTGCGCGGGCTCGTCGCGTGTCACCACGCTGGGTGGCGACTTCGACCGTCGTACAGGTGCTGGTCTGCGTGAGGTGATAATCGACTCCCACCACAGCACGGCCCGAGTCTCGCGAAACGCCCCACATTGCCGGTTCCGAAGCCCCGTGCTAACCAAGGGCCCCCCGTCGGCTTGCTGCCGCTAAACGCCCTTCGCTAAACGTATCCGGCCAAACATCTTTTGCTAAACGTCCCTGGCTAAACGCTTTCCGCTAACCGTCTTTTGCTAAATGCCTTTCGCTCGCCGCCCCCAGCTAAACGTTTTTCGCCAACCGCTCTTTCGCTCCTGTTTGTCAATCTTCCACCACTTACCCAAAGTAACAACCCTTCATAAACCGGGTACTTACAAGCCACCAAAGTTGGCAGTTTTACCTTCCGAACCTGTTATTCTGAACTTAGGATAGAAAAGAAAAAAAGCCTCGCTTCGGCGGGGTCTCTCTGCTTTGGCCCTGGCCCTGAACGGACTGCCACATTGCAACGCGTCCGCCGAGTTAGGTTCGAAGCGACCCAGCCGAACGCTGACTTTGTTAAGTATCAGAAAACAAGATGCAATGATAGTCGCGACCCCGGAGTCACATACATATGCGCCACCCAAATGTGAATGGCGAGTAGCAATATGACTCCACAATAGATCCCCGCAAGCACCCCGGTTTCAAATGCTTACTCTTCACACGAAAATCGTCAGCCCTGCCGAATCAAATACATATCTTGTTCTCAACCTCACAGGGATGCGAGGGGGGGTTAGGTACTTATTCGCTCAAGCCGCCTTCGGGACACCCATAAAATCGAGCGCCCGCACCAGGTACGGCTTCAGCTCGTGCCGCGCAACAATGGCGTCCAGAAACCCATGCGCCAGCAGAAACTCCGACCGCTGGAAACCCTCCGGCAGCTTCTGCCGAATCGTCTGCTCGATCACCCGCGGCCCGGCAAACCCGATCAGCGCCCCCGGCTCGGCAATGTTTAAGTCGCCCAGCATCGCAAAGCTCGCCGTCACCCCGCCCGTCGTCGGATCGGTTAGTACCGAAATGAAAGGAACCCGCGCCTCATCCAGCCGCGCCAGCGCCGTCGAAACCTTGGCCAGCTGCATCAGGCTCACAATCCCCTCCATCATGCGCGCCCCGCCCGAAGCGGCCACCGTGATCAGCGGCTGCCGCGTGTCGTGCGCCCGGTCGATAGCCCGAGCGATCGTCTCGCCCACCACAGCGCCCATGCTGCCGCCAATGAAGCTGTACTCGATCACGCTTAGAATCACCCGATGCGGCCCGAGAAATCCCTGCACGTTGACGATAGCGTCGTAAAGCCCGGTTTCCGATCGCGCCTTTTTCAAACGGTCCTTGTAAGACCGAAGATCGGAGAATTGCAACGGATCGGTCGACTTCAGGTTCCCGTCGATCCACTCATATCCCGGCTCCAGCAGACTGTTGATGCGCGCCTGGGCGCTGATCCGTCCGTGTTCGCCGCACTTTGGACAAACCTGCAGGTTCGCTTCCAGATCCGCCTTCCACAGCGCCTGGCCGCATCCCTCGCACTTCGTCCAAAGGCCCTCGGTCCGCACCCGGTTCGCCCCCGACTCAATCCTGTTGTCTTCCCGTCTGAACCAGGACATGCACTCTCCAGTTGGACCCGCAGGACAACAGATTATCAGGGCCAGAGAGAGGCCGAACGAATGTCCGGAACCGGACGCCGTCCGATTGCGTAACTAACCAGTGTCCCCAGGGAGGTGCGAACCATGTTCTGCAGCGCATGTGGTCAGCCCATGGATCCTTATCAACCTGTTTGCCCAAGGTGCGGCCGTCAGGTGATGCCGATTGCCACCGCAACGCCGCCTCCCTGGATATGGAACCGCGTGCATCGCCACGTCCACACCCTGGGCATCCTCTGGATCGCCTACGCTGGCTGGACGATGCTGCACTGGGTCATCGCGGTCGGCATCCTCTCCGGAATCTCCCACGACTGGGAATTCTCCTTCGGTCACGGCCTCGATGGATTCTACGGATTCCCTTTCTCGCACATGGCCTGGTTTATTCCCGTAGTCACGACCATCCTGCTGGCTCGCGCCATATTGTGCGTGGTCACCGGTATCGCTCTGCTGCGCCGTGCATCCTGGGCGCGCCCGCTGGCCCTCGTCACTGCGTTTCTGACGTTGATCCGGCCGTTCACAGGCACTGCCCTGGCCATCTATACGTTGTGGGTTTTGTTGCCGAGCGCATCCGGGCAGGAGTACGACCAGATCGCGACGCCCTGAACCAGTGGCAAATGAGTTGGCCGAGTTCCGCCGCTTACAATGGCTCCTATGGAATTCCCCATCACCCGCCTGCGCCGCCTGCGCCGCAACGAACCGCTGCGATCGCTGGTGCGGGAAACAAGGCTCGAGCCCAGCGCGCTGATTCTGCCGCTGTTTCTCTGCGCGGGCGAAGGCGTGCGGCGAGAGATTGGCTCCATGCCGGGAGTCTTCAATCTTTCCGTCGACGAGGCAGTGAAGGAAGCCGAAGCGTCAGCATCGCTCGGCATCGGAGGGTTGCTCCTCTTCGGTCTTCCGGAGACCAAGGACGAGCAGGCAACCGGAGCGTGGGACGAAAACGGAATTGTGCAGCGCGGGCTGCGAGCCCTCAAACAATCCGCCGCGGCCAAAAAGCTGGTCTTGATGGCCGATGTCTGCCTGTGCGAGTACACCTCGCATGGCCACTGCGGCATTGTGAAAAGGACCGGCGACGACTACGAAATCGAGAACGATTCTAGTCTGGAGTTGCTGGCAAAAGCCGGCGTCTCCCTGGCGCGCGCCGGAGCCGATGTGGTGGCGCCCAGCGACATGATGGATGGCCGCGTGGCGGCGATCCGCGATGCGCTGGACGACGAGGGATTCGACCAGACGCCCATCCTCTCGTATGCTGCGAAATTCGCCTCGGCATTCTACGGACCCTTCCGCGAGGCGGCGGACTCGGCTCCACAATTTGGCGACCGCCGCAGCTACCAGATGGATGGCGCCAATATCCGTGAGGCGATGCGCGAAATCGATCTGGATTTGGGCGAGGGCGCGGACATGATCCTGATGAAGCCGGCTATGCCGTATCTCGATGTGATCCGCGCGGCGCGGGAGCGGTTCGATGTACCGATCGGGGCGTACCAGGTGTCAGGGGAGTATTCGATGCTGCAGGCGGCGTTTGCGCGTGGCTGGCTGGAACCGCAGCGGGCCATGATGGAGTCGCTGCTGTCGATCCGGCGGGCTGGCGCGGGGTTTATCGTGAGTTACTTCGCGCTGGAAGCTGCGAAGGTGCTGGGGTAAGCCAGCAGTTAAGCCCGATCCAGCTCTTCAAACAACTCGCTTAACACGACACGGATCGGCGTGCCCTGAACCAGCAAAACACCGTTCTCCGGTTCCTGAAGACCCGTTCTTGAGCAAACGCACCCTTTGCGTAATCCCGGATCGATGATCCAAACGTGCTCGGTTTTGAAGTCGAGATAATCGTCTGCCTTCATGCGCATCTTGCGAAGCGTGTCTTTCGGCGAAAGGATTTCAATGCAGATCAGCGGCGGATGCGTGATCACCTGCTCTTTGGGAGTATCGCTGCGCATCACGCAGATATCCGGAACGCGAACCTTGCGCGGACCGAGCCGAATCCGCTGTTCGGGCGAAACGCGGGTTTTCCAGGCTTCTCGATTTTTCATAGAAGAGCCGGAAAAGCAGCCCCTGCAGGAAAGAATGATCGAACTCGCCCGAGTTTCTCTCCTCAATCGCGCCATCCACGTAGTCGCAGTCAGGACGGTAGCTGGTGGCAAGGTATTCTTCCACCGCGATTCGCACGGGCTGAGAAACGGTGCTCATGCCTGTAGCATCGCCCAGACACCCCGAGACCGAAAGAGGAAATAACGCCGCGCAGAATCCTGACAGGTCGTCGATGCATCTTCCACGATGAATGTGCCACGTACAATAAAGAGTTTGAGAGGCGACAGGTTCTCTCGTTAGCTGCACCATGGACCCAACTACACGAGGGCCTCAACTATCTGAACGGAGCATTCCTTGGCAGAGACGATTTACGACGTTGCAATTCTCGGCGGCGGACCCGCCGGCTACACCGCCGCGATCCGCGCGGGGCAATATGGGCTGAAGGTCGCGCTGATCGAGAAGGCAGACAAGCTGGGCGGCACCTGCCTGCACTGGGGCTGTATTCCGACCAAGTCGCTGCTGTTCAATGCCGAGGTCTACGACTACCTGAAACATGCAAAGGAATACGGTATCGACGGCTTGGGCGAGGGCAAGGTGAATTGGCAGGCTGTACTTGACCGTAAGAACCAGATCATCACGAAACACGTGAAGGGTCTCGACTTCCTGATGCGCAAGAACAAGGTCGCGGTTGTGAGCGGATACGGCAAGCTGACCGGCCCGGCGAAGAACGGCGTGCTGACGATCGCCGTTGAAGGCAAGGCCGCGACGACTGTTCAGGCGAAAAACCTGATCCTCGCGACCGGGTCCGACGCGAAAATGTTGCCGGGATTGACGGCCGACGAAACCATCCTGACCAATATTGAGATCCTCTCCATCCAGCAAATCCCAAAATCGCTGGCGATTATCGGCGCCGGCGCGGTGGGTGTGGAGTTTGGCTCGATCTTTCGCAGCTTCGGCTCGGAGATCGGCATCATCGAGTTCCTGCCGCGCGTAGTGCCGAACGAAGACGAAGAAGTCAGCAAGGAACTGGCAAGATCGTTCAAGAAGCGCGGCATCGATATTAATGTGGGCGCGAAAGTCGAAAAGGTCGAGAAGACCAAAACCGGAGCGAAGGTCACCTTCACCGCGTCCGACGGCAAGCAGGTCGTGAAGGAAGCCGAGAAGGTGCTTGTCGCGGTGGGCCGCGCCCCGCGCACCGAGAACATCGGCCTCGAAACCACGAAGATCAAGCCGGAGCGCGGCTTTATCAAAGTCAACGAATGGATGCAGACCGAGGAACCGGGCATCTACGCGATTGGCGACATTGTGGCTGGACTGCCGCAACTGGCCCACGTGGGAGCGATGGCAGGCATGGTGGTGGCGGCAAAGATCGCCGGCAAATATGCGCGGCCCGTGCGGCGCGAGCGCATTCCAGCGTGCACCTATACCGAGCCGCAGATCGGCAGCGTCGGTCTGACAGAAGCGCAGGCCAAAGAGAGGGGCTACACGGTGAAGGTCGGGAAGTTTCCGTTCTCTGCGAACTCGAAGGCCTCGATCGTCAACTCGCACGAGGGCTTTGTCAAAGTCGTTGCCGACTCACAATACGGCGAGATTCTCGGCGTCCACATCATCGGTCCCCAGGCAACCGAGCTCGTCGCCGAAGCGGTGACGGCGATGGAACTGGAAGCGACGGTGGAGGAGATGATGTTCACCATCCATGCTCACCCCACGCTGGCGGAAGCCATGCTGGATGGCTTCGGCAGTGTCGAAGGGCTGGCGATCAACGTTTAATAATTTTTTCTTTTTTAACTCTATAAGTTCAGAATGGCAGGTTGGGAGAATAAAACTGCCAAATTTGGTGGCGTGGAAGTCTCCGTTTATCAACGGTCGTTACTTTGGGGAAGTGGTGGAAAGTTGACAAGAAGGCAGGGGATAGGGAACAGGGGATAACGAGGGATGCCCCGTTGGTTTTTTGCGTTTGGGGTACTTGCGGGGGTTGATTGGCGGCGTGGCGGAACTAAAGTAGAGGGTATGCGACCTATTTCCAGTTCATCGAACTATACCGGTGCGACTGGCTCGGCCACGGTTACGGTGTATGAGCCGATTGGATCGTGCACCAATCCCGACGACGAATCCGAATCCGAATCCGGCGTCGTTGGCTGATCCTGGGGACTTCAACGGCGACTGCAGGAGCGACATTCCGTGGCGGAACAGCGGCTCGGAAGAGGTCTACACCTGGCTGATGGATGCGATCGCGATTGCGAGCCAGGGAGTTCCCGGCACCGTCACGCCCTCGTCTGACTGGGTCATTCAGGGCGTTGGCGATTTCGACGGGGATGGGAACAGCGACATCTTGTGGCGGAACAGCAGCACCGACAAGGCTTGACCTTATCAGCGCACCGGCGGATGATCACCCCGTCGTCTCAGATGCACTGATCACGATTTCGGGAAACGTTCGGCAGACCGCCACGCTGCTCGAAGTGCTGGTTGCACGAAGCTTGGACCGCTCGCGTGAGGCGGTCCGCCTCACGCCGGATCGGGTATTGTTCGCATCAGAGGTGTCTGTTGGGCCTTGATCGGGTCAACGGAGTGTCGCCGATCGGAGGCTTTTCCGCATTGTGCTCGGGCAATTGGTCGTGCAGAACCACATTCAGCAGCGACTTGTTCACGTGGATGCCGCCGTTGTATTCGATAAATCCGAGCTTGCGAAAACGATTCATAAAGAAGCTGACGCGAGAGCGGGTGGTGCCGACCATCTCCGCCAGCGTTTCCTGCGAAATCTTCGGAATCAGAGACTCTCGCTCGCCCGGCTTGCCGAATTCGGCCATGAGCAGAAGGATTCTCGCCAGACGCTTCTCGCTGGAGTTGAACAGCTGATCGACCAAATCGGCCTGGGTGCGCATGCTGCGGGCGAGCAGAAACTTCATGAAGAGGTCGGAGAAGGTATGTTCCTCGTGCATGACGCGAACCATCTCCTCGCGCTCGATTTTGAGGGCCGAGCATGCGGTAATGGCCGTAGCAGTGGACATGCGAAGGCCGCCGACGCTGGCGAGCGATTCCTCTCCAACGAAATCGCCGACCGTGAGAAGGGAGATCGTGGCCTCTTTCCCGTTACTGGAAACGACGGTAAGTCTGGCGCGGCCCTTCTGGAGATAGAAAATGGAGTCGGCGGGGTGGCCCTGTGAAAAGAAGACCTCGCGAGGGTTCAATTCGACGATTCTTCGCCCCAGCCCGGCTTTCGCCAGGAAGTCGACGGTGTCGAAGGCTATCCTCTTTAGCTCAGCCAATGGAATGGTCCTGTCTCGGAACGCAGCTTATGGCCCCAGGCTGCGAATCCCGACTTTCCTCCAGGAGCAGGCCACCTGCAAGGATTATAAACTTTTTTTTCGAGCCGATTCGGTGGCAGGTTTCGCCTGGCGCTCTGCACTCGACAGCCAGGGGCTGAGGAGGATCGGCATGCTAAGCAGCACCCGCGACGGGAGAGGCAACGGCGAGTGAAAAGTCGATGATGTAACGGACCGGCGTTCGGCAAAACAGGCATGAGGTTTCCTGGATTTCCTGGAGGTCTTCGCGCAGGACGCTCAAGGGGAAGGAGCGCAGGCATTCCGTGCAGGTGAGGACGATAAAGGGCACGCCCCTGGAATCCTTACCGTTGCGCGGTATCCAGACCGGGTCGGACTGACGGTGATGGTTCATCGCGCGCTCGGTTTTGTTACGGATCAGGTCGGCGACGGTGTGGAGCAGGTACTGAGGATGTTGAAGGCCCTTGGCATAGAAGGCGTCGGCAATGACGCCGCCGGGGACATGATCGCCGGATTCGTAGGCGCCGCTCATGGCTATGACGAGAATCTCGGGAAAGCGGCGGCGCAGGACAGAGAGAAGCTCGAAACCGGACATCTGGGGCATGTTGAGATCGGAGATGATGAGCTCCGGATTCGCGCTCCGGAGCTGGAGAAGAGCGTCGAATCCGTGTCCGGCGGTGCTGACGCTGTACCCTTGGGCGTCGAGGAGCATGGCGATGCCATCACGAATGACCGGTTCGTCGTCCCCAACTAAAATTCGATGGCTCTCGCCCATGGAGATCACCTCTGGGGGTCCGAGTGAATTCGGGACAGTGAACCGACTATCGGGCGGGCGCGGTCCTCAATGCTGATCAATATTGCTCAGTCCTGTGGCGAGAATTATGGACTTGCTACAGCCGTCGGAGTGTGAGGTTTATGAGACCCGTTCGAGCCAGGATTTCATGCTGTTGGCGTCGACGAGGCCCGCCTGTTGGAACTGCAGCTGGCCTTGCGAGAAGACGGCGAAGTTGGGGATTCCCTGGACGTTGTAACGGGCGGCGAGCTGGGGGAACTGCTCGGTATCGACTTTGAGGACAACGGTGCGGCCGGCGAGGTCGCGGGCGATCTGGGCGACGTGGGGCGCGGCCATGCGGCAGGGGCCGCACCAGGCGGCCCAGAAATCGACGAAGACGGGAACTTTGCTGTCGCGAAGGATCTCGTCGAACTCGTCGGGGGTAACGGCGAGGGGATCGGCTGCGGGCGGGAGGGGCGATTTGCAGGCGCCGCATTTGCCGGTATCAGAGAGGTGTTTGGCGGGGATGCGATTCGGTTTTCCGCAGGAGGGGCAGTTTTGGATGATGGGCATGTGGTGGTTCCGTGTTATCGCCGAGTTCTCGCTTGTTTGGGGGGATTGGTCGCACGCGATGCGATGGCGCGAAACGGGCTGTCTTACTGTTGAGATTCAGTGGGCCGGGATGAAGTTTCTCATTTTCGAAGGGTGGAGGCCGAGAGATCGCCCTCAGCCGTCCTGTCCTTTGGCGTGTCAGGAATCGAGACGCTCAACGTTCGTCAAGCTGCTTTGATGGACACCACCGGAGGACCCGGCCTGATCGACCCTGGCCTCGAGGGACTTGCCTAAGGACTGCCGTAGACTGAGCATTCGGTGCTAACCCCCGCGGAACAAGACCGCCTGCGCGTGGTCCTCGTCAACAGCCGCAATCCGCTCAATATTGGGGCGGCTGCCCGCGCCATTTCCAACTTTGGATTTGCCCACCTGAGCGTTGTTCATCCTTACGCTGTGGCATTTCAGGAGGCGAAGTCCGCCGTGAACGCTCAGTTGGTCCTGCGAGCCGCGCAGCAGTATGAACAGCTATCGGACGCTGTCGCCGACTGCTCGTTTGTCGTCGGCACGACGGCCGGCACGCGGCGCAATCTTATTGAGCCGCCGTCGACGCTCGAAGCCGCCGCTGCGGTTGTGCGAGCTCATCTCCGCTCCGGTTGCAGAGTTGCTGTGCTGTTCGGATCGGAGAAGGTCGGCCTGTCGAATCACGACCTGAGCCATTGTCAGCTTCTGCTGCGCATCCCGACCCGCACTGAACAGCCTTCCATGAACCTTGGGCAGGCGGTCGCGGTCGTCTTATACGAATTGGCTGCGCGCGATCCCGGTCAGGCGGTGGCAGCGAAAGAAGTCCGGGACGCGGAGAGCCCTAAACAACTGGCCACGGCCGGTGAAAAAGAACGCCTCATTTCGCTTCTGCTGGAGGCGCTCGCCATTCACGGTTACCCGCACCGCTCCACCAGGGCCCAGATGGAAGAGAAGGTACGCCGCCTCGTGCGCCCCCTGGCGCTTACTGCCCCGGATCTCCGCGAATGGCTCGGGCTTCTGCGACAGCTCCTCTGGAAACTCCGCGCGGCGAAAGCTCCGCGCGATTGAAAGGAGTCCCAACACTACTCGAAACAGAGACGATTTCGAGGCGATTTAGAGGGCAGGAAAGCTTTTCAAGCTGACCACTATCGTGGCTGGTCCAGCATGCAGCGAACGGTGTTGCCGGAATGATAGCCTGAGGCATGGCCCTGGGTTTAGCCATCGCTGCACTGGCAGGAATAGCCATGGCAAACTATCGACTCAGCCGGTCGGTCCTCTATCCGCCATTCGTCTTCTCAGCTATGTGGGCACTTGCCCTCACGGTCTATGGCGCGGGACTCATCGAGGTCGACGCAATCCACAACGGATTGATTGTCCTCATTCTTCCGGGCGCTCCTCTATTCAGGCCTGGAGAGCGGATCTGAGGCATGCCAATCAATCCGTCAGGAATTCCGTTGAACCGAGAGATATACGGCCCTCAGCCGCTGCGGCTGACGGCGACGAACTTCAAGTACGCGGTCCTGGGCGTCTTCCTCGTTGCCTATATCGCAACAACATTCATCATCTTCTTCCAGTTAGTCATCCCGACCTTTAACGATAACTCAACGAGCGAAGTGTTTGCAGTCGATTCCACCGTCTACACATACTTCGCCGATACGATTCGGGAGGGCCGGCCTGATCCCTGGGTGTTGGAATCTCTGGCATCCTTCCCGAATACGCTCTGGGTACCCACGTTCATCTCACTCGTTCTGAAGAGCCCGCTCCTGATCATGCTGTTCAACTATGGGCTTTTCGCGGTGTCGCTCGCTATCTATCGACGATCGTCCCCCATAGCGCTTACTGTTTTCATTCCCCTCCTTCTCCTCAATCCGACCACCACGACGAGCATTCTCTGCGTGAACAAGGAGATTGTGGACTTCTTTGAGTTGGCACTATTCCTCAGCTGGCAAAAGACCCGCCGCAGGAAATTCCTTTTAGCAGCCATGCTCCTCGCGCTGTTTAACCGGTATGAGTTGTGCGTTGTGATGGGAATTATCGTGCTGGCGGAGAGCCATCTCAATCCGTTGAGAAAGCACCGGCTAGCGACATTGTTATCATTGACTCTGGCCCTCAATTTCGTCATGCCTGTATGGGGCGCCAAGAACCTCGCGCTCCGATTTGAGGAAGCCCAGTATGCAGGGGTGGTGCGAGCCCTGGACGAGATGCAACTCCATTACATGTACGTTCTGGTGGTTCTTCCGAAGATCGCGGACAACTTTTTCGGATTCCTTTTCAATCCGGGAGTGTGGACCGCTTCAACGAGCTGGCTGCTCATTAATTTCTTCAATAACTTTGCGACAGCGATCGTGTTGCTCGTTCTGCTGGTCAGGCGTTCGCTGAAGCTTCGCAATGACCTGATCTATTTTGCCGGCATCGGTGCGGTTATGGTTGCGCAGGCCCTGGCAGTGCAGCCCGATACTTCTATTTCGTTTATGTGCTGCTGTGCCTGCAGGCCGCGCAAATCGCACCGGAGCGCGACAGGGCTTTGGCGAGGAATGGGTTGGCCGACGCGGTCACGATATGAGGAACGAGAGCATGCCTGATCCAATCCAGCAAGCGCGGGGGCGCATTCTTGCGGTGATCGTGCTGTACAAAACCGCGCCAGGCGACTCGGCCAGCTTCCGGACTCTGCGGGCGTCCATTGAGGAATCCCCCGATCCGTCGCTGGTCAAAATGTTTTTCTATGACAACACACCGGGCGGCCAGCCGGAGGCGAAGATTCCCGAGGGAACGAGTTGCGAATCGCACGCCAAGAACAGCGGCCTGGCCACTGCCTACAATCGTGCGCTGGCGATCGCACTGGAAGAGGGCTACGACTGGCTGCTCACCCTCGACCAGGACACCAGCCTGCCGCTCGACTTCGTGACGCAGCTGAGTGTAGCCACCAGTTACGCTCTTACGCTCCCGACGGTCGGCGCGGTCGTTCCGCAGATTCGCGACCGCCAGCGGCTGATATCGCCGATGGTGCTGAGACTGAGGATGCTTCCCAAGTTCATTGCGGAAGAATTCGTGGGGATCGCACTGGACCCGACGATTTCGGCGGTCAATTCGGCCGCCGCTGTGCGCGTGAGCGCTCTCAAGTCGATTGGCGGCTATGATCCACGGTTCCCGCTCGATTACAGCGACGCGGTTATGTTCTCACGGCTTCAGAAGAACGGCTTTCGCCTCTTCGTTGCCGGCAATATTCGCGTACAGCATGAGTTATCCGTGATGGATATGAAGAATCGGGTGAGTTACGAAAGGTACGAAGACATTCTCGGAGCCGAGTCCGCCTTTTGGGACGAATGCATGGGCGGCGTCGCAGGGTTGGCTCTCCTGCTGCGCTTCTCCTACCGGGCTTTGTACAAATTCTGGAGGACGGGAGGGAGTTTCGCCTATGTCAAAATCAGCGCGCGCTATTTTTGGCGGCGGCTGGCCTATTCTCGGGAGCGCCGGATGGAATTGTGGCAGGAGTCGCTGCGGCGCCGGTTTTCGTCATCGTTGTGAAGATGGGACGCATCGCATAAAGCAGCGATATCTTTCGATGCGTTCATGAGTTAACCTCATCGCGGGCCGCTGGAACGGAAGGTGGCGTGAGTTACCAAGGGGCTGGTTGAACGGCGCAAGGCGATTTCGGAGGAAGAAGTTTCGTGGATAGTTTCGTCAAAAAGTTCATCGTGCCGCTGTTGAAAGAATGGAAGGCAACTCGTGTATGTGAGATTGGGGCCAGCTTCGGAAGAAGTACGGAGCTGCTGGCTACGCTGCCCTTAGTCTCGGTGACGGTAATAGACCCATGCCTGGACTGCGACCTTGAAAAGAAGTTCGATGACACCCCGCAAGTGAAGGTCAGGAGAGGCCTCAGTCTGGACGTCTTGCCCCGGTTACATGAAGAATTCGATTGTATTTTGATCGATGGCGATCATAATTGGTACACCGTTTATCATGAGTTGAAAGAAATCGCGGACCGCAAACTCCTCTGTCCGGGCGGGATCATTTTTCTGCATGATGTCGATTGGCCCTGGGGCCGCAGGGATATGTATTACCAGCCCGAGACGATACCTGTGGAATACAGGCAACCAATTAGTCTGAATGGTGTTGTTCAGGGCCACGGCGAATTATCGGATCGCAACGGATTCTCCCGAGGGGTGGCAAAATCTCCGCACGAGGGTGGGCCACGCAACGGCGTACTAAAGGCGATCGAAGACTTTATGGATGAACACCAGGGTGAATATGCATTTTTTCAATTGCTGGGGGACGACGGCCTTGGAATCCTGTACCGCCTTACCAATACAGCAGAGGATGGTAAGTTTGTGAGCGTGGAGCGCAGAGGCGCAACTTACAATCGGCTCACCTGGCCCAGGAGATTTGTTGAAACCGTCTATCACCGGGCAGGGAGGCAAATTCGGTAGGGCTGGAGCAGCTGCGGGTCCAAGCCGGCTAACGGGTCCTCGCGGGTTTCGGCCCGGACCGTTATTGACCATCCCCGCCAATCCCGATAAACTGGCAGAGTTGGTGCATCTGCCCGTCCCGCATGTCTACGGGGCCCTCCGGCTGTTTCCTGATTGCGAAACTTGCCGGAGCAAGGTATCCGCCCAGCTCAGAAATTGATTTGCGCTCGCCAGTGGTTGGGGAATTTTCGCGGGCGCTGGAGGAATTATGTACGCGGTCATCCGCACGGGTGGTAAGCAGTACCGGGTCTCCCCCGGCGATCTGGTCAACGTCGAAAGCCTCACCGCCACCGAAGACGGGAACGTCGAATTCGCCGACGTGCTCGGCTTCTCCGGTGAAGCAGGATCGCTGGTGAAGCCGGAATCGGCGAAGGTGCTGGGCACCGTGGTCCGCGAAGGCCGCGATAACAAGATCCTCGTCTTCCACTTCAAGCGTAAGAAGCAGTACAAGAAGCTCCAGGGGCACCGCCAGGGCTATACTCAGGTTCGCATCAGCGAGATTCAGATCGATGGGAACAGCTATACCGCGTAGCGGTGCATTCAATCAATCCGCCGCGAGCGGACTTTAAGGATCAGGATATGGCACATAAAAAGGGTTTAGGGAGCTCCAAAAACGGCCGCGATTCCAACGCGCAACGGCTCGGCGTAAAGCTGTTCGCCGGGCAAGTGGTGACCGGCGGCTCGATCATCGTCCGGCAGCGCGGCACGAAGATCAAGCCTGGCCTCAATGTCGGCCGCGGCTCAGACGACACGTTGTTCGCAAAGATCGATGGGCGTGTGAAGTTCATCGACCGTGGCCGCACCGGCCGCTTTGTCGCCGTCGAAGCGGTCACGGCCGAATAGGCCCAGGTCGTTCGCAAACTGCAAGGGCCGAACTGCGAGCGAGTTCGGCCCTTACCATTTTGCGGTTCAAAATTGCCTCCAACACCACGAAACGAAAGCCCCGGGAGAGAGTTCCCGGGGCTTTCGGTGGTGCAGGGGGGAGGGACAGCTTGTTGGAAAGTCTAACGAGGAACAACCACAGGATTCTTGGCCAGGACCCGATCGACCACGCCTTCGATATCCTGAAGGAAAAAGCCGGTCGGCGCTCCAGCCACGACAGGCTCGGGCATCTGCCCCAGCCCTTTGGCCAGAGCGTTCCACCGCGCCAGCATGGAGCTGGGCGGCAGGACGATCATATTGCGATCCGCTTCCGGCTCGCGAAGCAGGAAGTACGCGACCCACGTAACCAGAACGACCGAGGTAACGATTTGTTGCGAGATGTTGGACAGGGAAGTCAGCCCCGGGCAGCTCGCAGGAATGGCTGAGAAGATGAGTTCGGTAGCCGCCTGCACACCAAACCCCAGTCCGATGCCAAACAGCCGGCTGCGGAACGAGCGTCCGAGGGAGTGGATGGAGAGAGCGAGAAATGCGAGCAGGCACAATTCCATGACGCTCACGCATCGCATTGTCTGTACGCAGATTGGGCCGATCTTGCTGGTGCTGGTGCTGTGGGATGCCAGTGCGTTCGGCAGGGCGACGCCGCCCACGGCGACCACGATGGAGACCACGCTGATCCAGCGGAATGCCATCAGTCCCAGGCGGCGGAGGCCCGGAATTGGCTCCATTACGCGCTTGAAGACTTCCTGCACCACGAAGAAAATCGAGATGGTAATCGCGACGTAACCGATCCAGTAGCCAAAAAAGTAGGCTTCATAGCGCGGAGAAGTTGTGGACGTGATAGCGCCGCCGAAGTTGTAAGTAACCTCGAGGTAGGCAAGCCAAACGAGGCGCACAACAAGATAGGTCGCCATTGCCGGCAACCGCTGCGCCGATCTGGACTTGAAAAAAGAAAAGGCAGCCAGCGTTACCAGGACCGGCTCAAGCCTTATGAGTATTTCCTGCAGATGCTCCATCGCTGTCCTCTCAGAGTTACGAGGATAACGAACGAGCATTACCGGCTCAAGGAAAATCCTCAGCCAAACGAGCCCCAGCGCTGCCACTTTTGTGGTAGCGCTCGTTACCGTAGTACTAAATGTATCCTGCGCCCGTTATCTGCTCGCGACAGGCGGGCAGATCTTTCCTGGATCGCAGGTCGGAATTGGCATCGCCGCAGGAGGGCAGATCTTCCCGGGGTCACAGGTTGGGATCGGCATCGCCATCGGCGGGCAAATCTTGCCTGGATCGCAGGTCGGGATCGGCATTGCGGAGAAGCGGGCATGCGATGTCGCAAACGAAGCTGTTGCGCCAGCGATACACATTCCGAGAACAAGTGACTTAATGGCGGTTTTCATGACTGTTGTACTCCACAACAAAAGTTGTACTCGTATAACCCTGTGGTTGTAGATACTTCTTCCCACAGCTGGGACTATATCTGCTAATCTGCCGTTCTGTTAGCCCTTGTCGGTATTATCTAAGTATTCAACATCTGGCTCTCCGATCAGCGCTCGGCCCCGCAGCTTTCGCCACTTCTCGGCGGGGGCCTATCCGCTGCGGAAAGCCGCCATTTTCCAACGAATCGCCTCAAAACAAAGCTGTTCCAGACCTGATATCGCCTCAGGCCGCCGCTGTTTCCACGGGGGCTCCGCCCCAGTCGCCTGTCTTATATCCGCGAAAATCCACCAGGCTCGCAAACACTGATCCTTCCCCGCTCATTGACCAACCAGCCACCGCCTCCCCAAAAGCTGTTAATCAGATCCACAAGGTACTATGCGGTTATTTTTTGGTAAGCCCGCCCTGAGCACACCCTGCCGCGCCCGCTTCAACCTGAGTAAAACCCAAGCTGCTCCCGTTCAGCCTGGCCGAGGCTTCTTCACAGCAGCCCGCAGCGCCTCGTCGACGGCCTTCTGTGCGCGCTTCTGCCTCGACTCTGGGCTCTGGTAATAGAAGATGCCCAGCAAATGCCCCCGCCGTTGCACCCGCGTCATCGCCCGCCAACCTTCCCGCGCTTTTGGCTGCCGCAAGAACGCAGCTTCCAGAATCGGCGGCAGGATTTGCTCCCCCTCCATCGCCAGGAGCATGATCTCAGCGAGTTGCTCCGCTCGCGCCTTTTTCGCCTCCGGGCTCTTGATCTGCGTTACCCGGTTCGCAAACGCTTTGCGGTAGGAATCGCTGAGCTCGCCGTACCACTTCCTCAGCCCGCGATCTTCGCGCAGCAGCTTCTCCAGCTCCGGCGGAGTGCCAACCTCCCGCTCCTCGAGGTCCGGCTCCAGAAGGACTTCAGCCACGCCGCCCTGCCGGACGCGGCCCTCCTTCTGCATCTTCTTGTTGACCAGCAGAATGTAGCTGCCATCTCGCGCCTTGAACAGCGAGGTGCGAAACGCAAAGCCGTTGATCGTTCCGCGCACCCGGAGCCTTTTGCGTTGCGGCCACACCGTCGTCGGATCGAACGGCACCCGCATGACCGTCCACTTCAGGCTGGTCCCATCGGGCTCGAGAAGGCCGCGAAATTTCTGAATTCGCTGAGAGCGCACGCGATCAGGATAACGCTGCAGGATTGCCGCGCCGATTGGAGCGAACCAGGTCTTGGGACGTGCTCTGCAGCCAGGCCGGGCCGGCCCTACTTCCGCAGCGGCTTCCGAGCAAAGTAAAACAACGACCCTGCCAGCAACACAAACATCAGCACCGAAACCCAGTCCCGGTACAAAAACGTCTGCGGCAAAGTCACCAGGTTCTCCCGCCCCAGCACGGATTCCAGCAGCTTCAGCCCCACGCCCATCAATCCCACAATGCCGCCAGCCGCAATCAAGCCGCTCGCGTAGAGCGATCCGGGACTGATTTCGCTTTCTGCTGTGGTTTCGCCGGCCTTTGCCGCCGCGCTGTCCACCATCCACCGGACCACGCCCCCCGCAAAAATCGCCAGCGTCGTTCCGATCGACAGATACGACCCGACGGCGAAGCTCAGCGACCGGATCCCCAGCAGCTCAACCGCGATCACCAGAAACACGCCCAGTAGCACCAACCCCCACGGCAACTGTTGCCGCAAAATGCCGTTGATCACCGTCGCCATCAGGCGCGCCTGCGGAGCCGCCGCCTTCTCGCTCCCGATCCCCTGCACCCACTGCACCTCAATCGCCTTCGTCTGCGGATTGTAGAGATACTTTCCATCCGCCAGCTCATGCGATCCGAGCGCGTTCAGCAGAATGAACTGATTCCCCGGCAGCGTTTGCCCCGCTGTCTGCTGCGCAGAAACTCCACCCGTCACTGTTACGCGAATCTCCTTCCGCGTGAACGCACCCTGGTTCTGCACCCCGTCGTGCGACGCGCCGATGTCCCACGGCTTCGCCATGGAGTGAAACTCCTCAAGCGCCCGATTCATCCCATTCAGCGTCAGGCCAATCGCAAAGGTCGAGATGCACACACCGATCATCAGCGCCACTTGTTGCTTCCACGGCGTCGATCCGACAATGAAGCCCGTCTTCAAATCCTGCGAAGTATCGCCCGCATTCGCCGACGCAATGCAAACCACACCGCCGACCGTGATCGCGAGCGCCCCATAGGCCGGAGCCGTCCATCCCTTCACCAGAAATACCGCCGCCGTCGCCATCAACGTCGCGATCGTCATCCCGGAAATCGGATTGGCCGAGCTGCCGATCAACCCCACAATCCGCGACGAGACGGTTACAAATAGAAATCCAAAAACCACAATCAGCAGAGAAGCCGCCAGATTGGCCAGCATCCCTGTCTGCGCCCCCGGCACCGGGTGAAACGTCAGGAAGATCCACATCAGCGCCATCAGCACGATGCTGCCGCCCACCACCACCGTCATCGGCAGATCGCGGTCCGTCCTCTCTTCGCTGGCCAGGGTGTCTTTGCTTTTCTGCAGATTCCCCAGCCCCGCCTTCAACGCCCCGATGATCGTTGGCAAGGTCCTGAGCAGCGTAATCAGCCCCGAGGCCGCCACTGCACCCGCACCCATCGGCCGCACATATGAGCTCCACAGCTCGCTCGGCGACATCTGCGCAATCGGCTTCGTCGCCGGATAGAGCGCCCCCGGCAGATGCGATCCGAAAAAGTAAATCGCCGGCATCAGCACCAGCCACGAAAACACGCCGCCGGCAAACATCGTTCCGGCCACGCGCGCGCCGATGATGTAGCCCACGCCAAGATATTCCGGCACCGCTTCCAGACGGATCGCCCCGCCCCTCAGGATGTGCTGTTTTCCGAGGTCCGGAGCGTAGTTCGGCGTCTCGGGCCATGCGCCGAACATATTGCCGTTCTGAAACAGCGTGTACAGACCACCCAGCCCCAGCCCGAGAAACACGCGGCTGGCAAACGAACCGCCGCGCTCCCCCGCCAGCAGCACGTCCGCGCACGCCGTGCCTTCGGGATACATCAGGTTCCCATGTTCCTCGACAATCAGCTGGCGGCGCAGCGGGATCATGAACAGGACGCCGATCCATCCACCGAGCAGGGCCAACACAAAAATCCTGAAGTATTCGAGATCGAATCCCAGAAAGATCAGCGCCGGGAGCGTGAAGATCACGCCGGCCGCAATCGACTGGCCCGCGTTCCCTGTCGTCTGAACGATGTTGTTCTCAAGAATCGAAGCCCGCCCCAGCGCCCGCAGCACGCTGATGGACAGGACCGCGATAGGAATCGACGCCGCTACTGTGAGTCCCGCGCGCAGCCCAACATAGACCGTGACCGCGCCAAAAATAAGGCCGAAAATGCACCCCAGGACAATGGCGCGCAAAGTAAGCTCCGGCCGCGTCTCCGTGGCCGGAACAAAAGGCTGAAAACTCTGTGGATTATGCGTTGTCGCCAAAAGAATCCCTCCGACGGTTTTCGGGGAAGCCTGAGTGTACCAAAGCAACTGGAAAGATATTGGGCTCAACTTCAGCGCTTCAGTACTGAAGAGAAGTGCGGGAACCTGAACCTGTGAAACCGGACGAACCAAAGCCACCGCGTGTGCAGCCATGAATCGCATGGACGGTCTCCATGATCCACCCTGCACCTTGCAACCTGTACCCTAACGTATGCGGGTCCGCAAACTTCTCGCCTACGCGGCTATCTATATATTGTGGGGCGGATCCTTCCTGGCCATCCGCGAGATTGTCGCCGTCGTCCCTCCGTTTTTTGCCGCAGGCTTTCGCTTCACACTCGCCGGCCTCGTTCTTCTTCTCTGGAGCCGCCTCACCGGCCCCGTCGAACTCGGCCCGCGCCAGATCGCCGGCGCCTCCATCCTCGGCCTCATTATGTTCACCTGCCTCTACGCAGGACTCTTCTGGGCTGAAATTCGCATCGCCTCCGGCATCGCCGCCGTGGTCTCCGCCATGATCCCGGTCTGGATCTTCGCCGGAGAAGTCTTCCTGCTCCGGACTCAGCGCGCCACAGCTCTCTCCCTCGGCGGCATCCTCCTTGGCTTTGCAGGAGTCGCCCTCCTCGCCCTCAACTCCCCGGGCGCCGCGCCGCACGCGGCCGAACGAACCCACACTTCCACCCTCGCCGTATTAGTAACCGTAGCGGGCACAATTTGCTGGTCATGCGGAACCCTTCTCTCCCGCCGCCTCACGCTCCCGCGCCCGCAGAAAGCCAATGCCGGTTGGCAGATGTTCTCGGGCGGCTTCCTGCTTCTACTCCTCTCCGCCGCAGCCGGCGAGTTCCGCCGCTTTCCCGCCAGGCCCCTTCTGCTCAGTACCCCCGTCGTCGTCAGCATGGCGTACCTGGTCCTGGCGGCCTCGATCGTCGCCTATACCGCCTATGTCTGGATCATCACGCACGACTCCCCCACGCGCGTCTCCAGCTACGCCTATGTCAATCCAGTTTTCGCTTTGATCCTGGGAGCGACTCTCGCAGGCGAACGCCTCGCGCCCCTGCAATTCGCGGGAGCCGCGCTGGTCCTGGCCGGTGTTGTTGCCACTTTAATGGGCAAACAGGCGCCAGCGGATCCACGCCCAGGGGTTAGGGATTAGAGTTTAGGGATTAGAGTTTAGGGATTAGGTTAGATGGCGAACGAAGCTTATTCAGAATCGCCGAGAGCATCTTGCCGACCTCAGAGGCGAGCATTTCCACCTTCTCGCGATCGTATGGTTCCAGGAAGCCCAGCCTCACCGCAATCGTAAGCTGTGTCTGGAGTTCCACGTACGAGCCGAGTGGCTGAATCATACCGAAAGAAGTCGCACGCCAACAGGACTTCATCACCTGGAAGCCACGTTATGCGCCAGGCACTTTTCTATTCCCTGTTCCCTATTGGCTACTGCCTGCCTTTAGGCATAAATTCCCCGCTGCTTGATCGTGAACGCCACCCGGTCAATCGCCAGCATGTACGCCGCGATCCGGTTGTTCACATCGTGCGCCTCCGCATAGCGCGTCACGTCGTCGAAGCTCTCCGCCAGAATTGCCCCCAGCCGCTCGTTCACCTCCGACTCTTTCCAGAAGTAGCCCGACCGGTCCTGCACCCACTCGAAATACGACGCGGTCACGCCGCCCGCATTCGCCAGAATGTCCGGGATAATGAACACCTTCTTGTCGGCCAGTATCTCATCGGCCACCGCGGTGGTCGGCCCGTTCGCGCCCTCGCACACAATGCGCGCTTTGATCCGCTCCGCATTCCGGCTCGTGATCACATTCTCGGTCGCCGCCGGAATCAGAATCTCGCACTCCGTCGTCAGCAGTTCCGCGGTCGGAGTTCCCTCCGCGCCCCGGAACCCGAGGATCGTTCCGTTCCGCAGCTTGTGCTCCTCAAGCGCACAAATATCGATGCCATTGGGATTGAAGAGCCCGCCATCGTACTCGCCGATCCCGATGATCTTGTACCCGCGATCCTGCATCAGCCGTGCCGCGTTCGAGCCCACGTTTCCGAATCCCTGAATGATGACCCTGCACCCCTCGCGCGGAATGTGCAGGTACTTCAGCGCCTCTTCGCACACCACCATGATGCCGCGTCCCGTCGCTTCCTTGCGTCCGCGCGATCCGCCGATCGTCAGCGGCTTGCCTGTTACCACCGCCGTCACGGTCTGGCGCATGTGCATGGAGTAGGTGTCCATGATCCACGCCATGGTCTGCTCGTTGGTGTTCACATCGGGCGCCGGCACATCCTTCTCGGGTCCCAGAAATTCGATAATCTCCGCCGTGTAGCGCCGCGTCATCCGCTCCAGCTCGCCCTGCGACATGTTCTTCGGATCGCAGATCACTCCGCCCTTCGCGCCGCCAAACGGAATATTCACCACCGCGCACTTCCACGTCATCCAGCTTGCCAGTGCGCGCACTTCGTCCAGCGTCACATCCGGCGAATAGCGAATCCCGCCCTTGCCCGGACCCCTCGCCTGTGAGTGCTGGACCCGATAGCCGGTGAATACCTCAATCCGCCCATCATCCATCGACACCGGAAAATGGACGATGATCTCCCGCGAGGGATAGCGCAGCACCCGCCACAGGCCATCGTCCAGGTTCAGTTTGCGCGCTGCATAATCGAATCGTGCCGCCTGGGCTTCCCAGGGGTTAATTTCCTGCTCAAGAGTTATCGTTGCCATCGGGGAATCTCCGCTACCTTATCCTGCTGTTCTTGATGACCCCGGCATAAAAACGGTTCGCTGAGCAATAAACCCGTTCCAGGGCCAAACGGTCCGAGTATAGGCCCCCAAACCATCCCCCGGCAACCCTTCTGTGCCACGCCAACGTAACCATTGTGGGGCATGTCCAAGGGTGCGCTCGGTTCGGGTGCTGCCGCCCCGTAACCCCGCCCTGAGCAAGCTCTGAGCGAAGCGAGTGCGCGTCGACGGGCCCATGAATTTGGAACGCGGAATAACAAACGCTTATACTCGACTTCCGGAGACTCCCGTGATGCTCAACACCGTCATGCCCTTCTTCATCGTTGACGACCTGGCCAAGACCCTGGACTTCTACCGATCCAGGCTCGGCTTCACCCTCCTGCACAAGGGCGGCGGCGACCAACCCTCCGAAGATTTCTGGGGCATCGTCGGACGAGATCAGGTGATGCTCATGTTCAAGGCCATCACGCCGGACATCCACCCGCAGCCGAACCATTCGCGTCACGCATGGGCCGCCTGGGACGCCTACATCAACGCGAGCGATCCCGACTCTCTTTATCAGGAATTCCTTGCCGCCAAGGTCCCCATCCATCGCGAACTGGCGAACAACAGCGATGGACTGAGAGCGTTCGAGATCGTCGACAACAGCGGATATGTGCTGTGCTTCGGCCGGCCCGTGAACTAAACTATTGCGGGGTGATCCCGCACATCGCCCGCGCCTTCTCCATCTGCTCGGGCGTGTACTTCTTCGGAATCCGCACGTATTTCAGGTGATCCTGCATCGAGAGCGTCTGCAGCGCGTCCAGATCCTCTTTGGTCTCACCGTACTTCTTCTTCGGCAGCGTCGCATGCTGCGCTTCGATCACTTCCATCTCCCGCAGCGTATGGGTCGTGAAGCCGTTGTTGCCATCGGGCTCCGACGATACCGTCACCGTCTCGCCAAAAATCACGCAGCCCTGGTTCCCCGACTGCATCCCCCACGGCACCGGTTCCTGATTCGCCGTCTTATCCTTGGCAAACCCCGCCGGACCTGCCATAACCCCCATCAAAACCACTCCGGCCGTTACCTTGAGTGAAGTCAAAGCCCTCATATTTCCTCCGTCGCCATTTCAACATAAGAGCCGTTCAAAAGGCGGAATCCACCGCCAGAACCCCGATAATGGATGCGAAAGCCCTCCCATGACCAAAACCTCCGCCGGCCTCCTCCTCTATCGCCGCTCTCCCACCGGCCTCGAAGTCTTCCTCATCCATCCCGGCGGCCCCTTCTGGTCGAAAAAAGACGCGTGGTCGATCCCCAAAGGCGAATACCACGACGGCGAACCGCCCCTCGAAGCCGCCCGCCGCGAGTTCCAGGAAGAAACCGGCTCCCCCCTCGCCATCGACCGTCCTGACGCCGACTTTCTCCCCCTCGGCGTCATCACCCAGCCCGCCGGCAAACAAGTCACCGCCTGGGCCATTGAAGGCGACTTCGACCCCGCCGCCCTCGTCTCGAACACCTGCCTCGTCGAATGGCCCCCACGCTCCGGCCGCCAGATCGAAATTCCCGAAGCCGACCGCGGCCAATGGTTCGACCTCCCTACCGCCCGTGAAAAAATCTTCCGCGGCCAGGAAGCCTTCCTCGACCGCCTCGAGGCCCATCTCCAGGCCTCTCTGCGAGGTTGACCGATCCTGCGTGACCCAATCCCGGTTGCGCCCGCCTTTGACGCAAGCGGGTGCGCCACCTAGTGACCTGTCGCAACGAAAACGTTAGCAGTTGGGGAAAAAGCAGGCCCCCCGCTCCGCCGACCCCATCTGTGCCTGTCGGCACGACGGGGCCCCAAAACGCTCCGCTCGGGATGACAACGAAAGGGGAGGGGCAAACGTGCGAGGAACGTCAGAAACACCACACTAACGAATTCACTGCGACAGGCAACTAGCCAGCCATCCCAGCACCTGCCACCCAGAAAACCAGCCCAGGCCTGAATCCCCGATACCCCGTCCCGAATCCATCCACCGAGGACGCCATGGGCCGCCGCTTCGCCGAACTCGCCTTCACCCCCATCGTGAAAGACCAGCAAACCCGCCATGGCAGCCGATCCCAGTACCACCGCGTCGAGACCTCCGGCAATCCCGGCGCCGCCCTCGGCCCCAGCGAGCAATCCTTCGTCCTGCAACGCGACGGCTTCTACATGGCCTCGGTCAGCGAATCCGGCTGGCCTTACGTTCAGTTTCGCGGCGGTCCCAAAGGCTTCCTCCACGTCGTCGACGACCGCACCATCGCCTTCGCCGACCTGCGCGGCAACATGCAGTACATCAGCACTGGCAACCTGATTCACGACGACCGCGTGGCCCTCTTTCTCATGGATTACCCGGCGCAAACCCGCCTCAAGATTCTGGGCCACGCGGAAATCCTCGAAGACACTCCAAAAGCCGAGGAATGGCTCGATCGCCTGCGCGTTCCCGGCGAGAAATCCCCAGCCGAACGGGCGGTGCTCATCCATATCGAAGCGTTTGACTGGAATTGCCCACAGCACATTACGCCCCGCTACACCCAGGAAGAAATAACCGAGATGCTCGAGCCCATGCGCCAACGCCTCGACGCCCTCGAACGGGATAACGCCCGCCTCCGTGAGCAGCTAGCGGCTGAGAGCGGCAGTCCCGCATCCTCGCACTTACCGGCTTCTGGAAAATTATTGTCGCGTTGAGCGGAGGGCATTGAGCGGCAGCCGGCTATCCGGACCGACCCTTGAAGTATCTCTCCCGCAGGATCCTGACATGATGCGCCACATGGCCGGGGATAATGAACGCGAGCGCGCGAACGGTGAACGGATTGCCGCTGGCTATCCCGGCGCGCATCCACCCCTCATCAGGGAGATTTTGAAAAAACGAGAGGGTCGCAAGACGGACGCGTCTGAATTCTTCGATGTGCGCTGCCCAGGGGAGCGCGTCAGCCTGCGCGCCGGCGGCTGCGATATCAGGATCGTAACCGGGCAGAGGAGCGTCGAAGCTCCGGGCAAACCAGAGAGCTCGGAAACCGAAAGCGCGTTCGGAGTCGGTAACGTGATTGAGGAGCTGGCGGATGCTCCATTTTCCCGGGGCATACCGTTCGAGGGATTCTTCTTCCGATACTGCCGAGAGTACAGGCAGGAATTCATGCAGCTGACTCTCGATAATGTGGAGCGGATTGTCACCGACGACCTGGTCGATGTAGGTGAAATAGTACGAGGTGGCTTCGTTGGGCTGCGGGCGGCCGTTCATGGCGGTGATTGTAACGGTTTGCGTGAGCTATGTCGGCGATCCTTCCCTGGCCTAGCGCGCACTATATCTGCCCGGCGGTCCGGCAAATGTCGTTGACCCCACTCATTCGTGCGCGGAGCGCCCGTTAATCCGCTGCCCCGTAGTTGGGCGCGGACGAATAGTCATGAAGGCTTTGCCGTGCGACGGGTCCGCCTGGACGATCAGTCCCATCCAGAAAAATATCGAACAGAACCGCAAACAAACCCTGCCGCCCCGCCAACCGATCCCGCCGCTCCCTCAGGAACCCAAACCGAAACGGTGACCACCCCTCCGCCTCCGCCAAAAACCCCGCCGAGAAAAACGCATGTGACTCTGCCACCGCCATCAATATCAGCGACCGCCAGCTCATCCGCAGCAAACCTTTCAGCATCGGGCAGCCATTCGGCATACGCTCCATCCTCTCGCTCACCTGCTCGCTCAGATTCAGCAGCTGCCTCACCAAATCATCCAACCGCTCGCCCCGCGCCGCCGCGCCCGAAAATAGCGTCACAGACCCACGCTGCAAATCCTCCCTGATGTCCTGAACATCGTCTCCCAGCTGCAGCAACACGCCCCAATCGAACGCGAAACCGCTCTCCTCGTCACTCAGCCACGGCTGCGCCAGGCAAGCATCCGCTACAACCGAGCTCCCGCCCTTCGCGCAGCTCAGCCGCAGCAGCTCCTCCACCGAGCACGCGCTCCGGACCTGCGCCAGGCTGTCCTCCTGCGCTCGATGAATCGCCAGCAGACAATCAAATACCTGCGGATAAACCGCCCGGGGATACTGCTCCTCAACCAGTTCCACCAGCGCCCAAACCGCGGCCTCCCGATGATTGCCGGCCGCTTCCGTTGCGCCCCGCAGCCGCTCACGAAATCGCCGACTAAACCGCAGCTTCGTCTCGCGCGAAACCCCCTCGCCGTCCAGATAATTGTCGCTATACGGATAAAGCAGGCTGTACCCCAGAATCGCCGGCGTCAGTTTCACCGGCTCTCCCAGCAGCGGTTGCAATCCACACGCCGTCCAGGCATTCCGGCTCGCCTGAATAATATCCGCCTTGCTCAGCGTCGGATCGAATTGCCGCGCCCACCGACCCAGCTGCGTCCCCACCGGCAAAAAATCGTCCGTCAGCAACTCAATCGCATCGTCCCCCAGATCCAGAGCCGTAGCCGAAAACCGCGCAAACGCCGCCACAACCCTGTCATAAATCTCATCGCGACCGGCGTTACTTCGCGCCGTAACCCCGCGAGCCCGCCGGGCCTCCCGCTCCACCGCCTTCAGCCCCTCGTCGTAAGCCTTTTCCTTCTCCCGCTGCTCCTTTAGCGAATACCGCCGCCCCTCGGACGCCGAGCGCCCCGCGCACGCATTCCAAACTTCGATGGTCCGCGCAACCTCCGCCTCCACCCACCCCCAGTTGTAAGCGCAATCCATGCTCAACCGTACGACAACCGAATCCGCAGAGTTCCACCAGCGCCCGCGCTCACTTCTCAGGCCGATTGAATATGACAAAGCACGGAGCATCCGAACACGATGCCGGGCAATCCATCGCCATCCAGCTCGCCCGTAATTACTGTTTTCCGGTGTAGGCGCTCTTCATATATCTGCGCGCCTGATCGCCCTGAGCGGTATCGCTACCGGCGTTCAGCACAGCCTCATATTGCTGAATGGCCTTATCGTGCTCCCGCATGAGGTCGTAGGTCTTGCCGGCCTCGAGCAGACAGCGGCGTTTTAGCTCCGGGCTCGTCTGGGACTGGTCAGCGCCATCACGATAGGCTTCGACCGCTTCGCTGTACTGTGTCTGGCCGCGCAGGGAATCGCCGAGGCCAAAATACGCGAGCTCAAGATGCGCATTGAAGAAAAACCCCGGCTGCCGGGCTGCATCGATCAGCCGCCGATAGGAAGCGATCGCGGCCATGCCGTCGCCGGCGTCCTTCTGGAGGTTGGCCACTTCGAGGCGAAACAGGAAGTCGTGGGGATACTCGTCCGCCATGCCCTGGGCAATTCGAACCGCTTCGCGATACCTGGCTTCGCGGCGGAGAAACAGCATCATCGAGACGCTGGCTTCAACGTGGGTGATGACACCGTGATCGGCTGCATCGCGCAGCAGAGCCATGCCTTCGCTCTTCGATCCGTGAATGCCGACGAAACCGATGAGCAATTTGAAGGCGAGAGGCAGCGCGCCGACCACGTATTCATAGACACCCACGACCAGCTTTGCGTCAACGTAATTCGGATCCAGATTAAGGACGCGGTCGCAATCGCTGCGCGCGCCCAGCGCCTGCTTGAGACCCGCGGTATAGCCGCGCTCGACAATGCCGGAGTAGGTGGCCGCAAGGCTCTTAACCCAGCCGCGCGCAAAGAGAGCGTTAACGTCGTTGGGATTGTTTTTGAGGATGGCGTTGGCCTGGCTGATGGCCTGGTTGGCGAGGGATTGAATGCGCTCCCTGGTCCTTGGATCCTCGACGACCGTGTGCTTGCCGGTGAGAAAGCCGTCGTTGGCGTAGAAGGTGGTGTCGAGAAGATCGAGACGGTTGAGCTCGCGGAAGAGGACGGCGTCGAGCACGTAGCCCGTGGCAATGGGATCGTTGGGATGTTCGGACTGGATTTTTTCGAAGCGGGCCAAGGCGTCGTCGTAATCCATGCTGTAGAAGTGCTGGAAGGCTTCCTGGACTTCGGGCTGGCGGTTCAGTGGATTCGTATCGACCGTATCGGCGCCTGCGCACACCGCAGCCGGCATCACCAACAACGCGAATATTGCGGCAGAAATGCAGCCAGAAGATGCAGAGCGCGACATGTCTTCAGGGATTGTAGACGGAGCCCTGGGGGCTTCGGTCTCAATCCGACGGCGCGACTTCCATCGGTACCAGAGTCGGCGCAAACCGGCCCGGCGCGTGATTCAGAGGAATCGAGCACCCATAATGCGGCGCATGCTCTGGTACGTCGCGTTCGCGGAATTGATCGTCTGCTGGATTCTGTGGTCGATGGGCTTCATCAGGCCCAGGCAGCAGGCCGCCGATCGGACAGAAGTGGCGCGAGCGTCCTCTTCTAAATGGGGCATTCTGCTGGTGATGGTCGGCTTCGCGCTGGTGTGGGCTTACGTTCGCCCGGTGGGATTCCATAAATCGGTGGCCGCTCTCGTGTCGTCGATGGCGCTGGGGCCTCCGTCGGTGGCGCTCGCGTGGGGGGCGGCGCGCAATCTGGGCAAGCAATGGCGCTATGCTGCCGCACTGCGCGAAGATCATGAACTGATCCAAACGGGGCCTTACCGATGGCTGCGGCACCCGATCTACGCGTCGATGCTGGGGATGCTGCTGGCAACGGGATTTTGCTGGACGTGGTGGCCGATGTTTCTGGCCGGGATCATCTTCTTCCTGGCCGGAACGGAGATTCGAATCCGCGCGGAGGATCGTCTGCTGGCGGCACGCTTCGGGGACTCTTTCCGGGATTATCGCTCACGGACACGCGCTTATGTTCCGTTTGTTCGCTGAGCAGGGATTTTTGGGGTTGCCGTTCGGTTGTCGCTTTGGCCCAGCTATTGGCATAGATTGAAGTATCGATTCGATATACCAAAGTAGCCTGGAAGGTCATCTGGCGGAGGTTTTCCGATCGCTCTCTGGCGCGGGCCGACGCATTTCTCAGGACGTGTAAAAAGACCCGACTCAATGACCGAGTTGCTCAACCTGATGCGAATCAGAGAGTGGCAGCGTTGAGTCACAGGCTATGGTGCGATTTTCGAGCGCTTCACGGGGGGCCAGCTATCTCCTTTGCACTCAGCGCTATAACATTAAACCGCGCAGGATCATGGGCTTAGTGGATCAGGATTTGTCGTCAATCTGGAGTTAATCGATGCGTTACTGTGATCACCGTTCCACTGGAGGTTTTGCCTCGCCGGTCTCTGCACCCGATTGAGCAACAGGTAACGATGTTTTTTCTTGATTTGAAAGCGGACTTCGATTACCGTTGGGGCGATCGAGAGCGGCCCGCCCCGTACCCCTTCCACCCCTCTCCAGGCAAATCTCCATGACCCGCACAGAACTGCTTCGCATCGCTGTCCTTCGCGCTCGTGTCCATGGATTCGAATTCCGGCAATGGTACCAGGGGAACATCGAACAGGAATGGCCAGGGTTCGATCAGGCATTGGCGATCCTCGCCTCTGGGAGGCGTTATTACGCGCTGCTTTTTTGCCACGAATTCGCGCGTCACTTCTGGAAGAAGGGAACGCAGATCACGTTCCTTTTGCCATCGCAGGAGTACACGCGCCTGGACGCGAACGGGAAAGTCGTGACGATCAAGCGGAAGTCGTTCACGCGCCGCTCGTCGCGCTCCACATCGAACACGGTTTGGCAATACCACCTGGAGCAGATGGCGGTGTGGGAAGAGCCGCTGCGATACATCCGGCGTTTCATTCTGACAGAAGAGGAACTGGAAGCCGCTGGCGAGCAGCCCGCCGCCCGGGCGGGGGCGGAGCCGGTTGAGGCGGAAGAGCCGGCCACGTTGCAACGACGCACTGCGGACTGGTGCTGAGCTGGGAGGAAAAGCCGGCCGGAGGCATGGCAAAAGGACGCGCGGCTGGATCGGTTTTCGGGTCTTGCGAGGCGCCTCGTCTCGATTGATCGAAGCGCGTTGAACTGCTATCCTGAGGGCAGTCCGCAGCACCGCTTCGAGTGCGCCCTTAGCTCAGCTGGATAGAGCGACTGACTACGAATCAGTAGGCCGGGAGTTCGAATCTCTCAGGGCGCACCATCAAAAACCAACAATTTGCGATGAGCTGACGGCAGCGACCCGGCAGGGCGTTTCCAACGGGGGGCCGCGTCAGTATCTGGTGAGCGGCGATCTCTGTATGGGCTCCATCGACGCGTGCTGGGCGCCTGGAGGATGTGCTCGGCGTAGAATACGGGCGGCCTCACTCGTGCGGATTCGTGAGTGAGAGAGGGACATATTTTGCAGCCAATTCTTGAAGTTCCAAGGGGGACTAGGCGGCCCAGGCGCCTGATTTTCTTTTTTCTTGCCGTGGTTGTGGTGGTGTTGATTGGCAGCAGCACGGCATTGTCGTGGTGGGTCGACTCGCTGTGGTTCGGCTCTTTGGGGTATGGGGAAGTTTTCTGGAAGAGCTGGGGGCTGGAATGGTGCGTGTTCGCAGTATTCTTCGCGGCGACGTTCGCCCTGCTTTATGGATGGTTCCTGGTTTTGTGGCGGATGCATCAGCCGGACCTGCCGCATGACCGCGCGTTTTTCATCGGCCGGCAGGAACTGAATCTGCCGCTGCGGGGCGGGCTGCGATGGATTGGGATCATTGCCTCGCTGGGGATCGCGGCGATTGCAGGCGGCGCCATGGCAGGAGAATGGCCGACGTTTGCGCTTTACTGGAACGCGGCGCGGGGAGTGGGTGGCGCGGCCGATCCGGTATTTGGGAAGCCGGTGAGCTTCTATCTGTTCACGCTTCCGGCGTGGCAGCTGATTTGCGGCTGGCTGATGGTGGTGGCGGTTGTCGAGTGCGTGGGCGCTGCCGGGTTCCTGCTGCTGGCGAGCGGCAGCCGAGCATTCGCGAAGGACCGCGGACGAACGATGCCGCTGCCATGGCGCGGATTTTCGATGGCGTTCGCGTTTTTTCTGCTGGTTCTTGGGGCGCAGGTATATATCGATCGATTCGGCACCTTACTGGATGCGCATACGATCTTCGGCGGCGTGAACTATACCGATGCGCACATCCTGATTACCGGTACGTTGCTGGTGGCGCTGGCGCTGATCCTTGGCGCGGTGATCGCGGCTGTGAATGCGGTAAGAGGGCCGCGCGCGAGCTGGCTGGCGGCGGCGGTGTTTCCGGCGGTGGCGTGTTATTTGGTTGTTCACATCGTGGGCTGGTATGTGAGCAGCTTTATCGTGAAGCCGAACCAGCTGGAGCGCGAGCGGCCTTACATCGCGTGGAATATCGAGGGGACGCGGCGGGCGTGGGATCTGGATCGGGTATCGCAGCAGGAGTTTCCGGCGGAGACGTCGCCGGAGGCGGCCGATCCGGCGAATAACCAGGCGACGCTTGAGAATATTCGGCTGTGGGACTGGCGAGCGTTGCAGGATACGCTGCGGCAAATCCAGGAGATTCGGACTTACTACGATTTTCCGGACATCGACATCGATCGCTACAACATCGGGGGCAGGTCGCGCGAGGTAATGCTGGCAGCGCGGGAACTAAGTCTCGATAAATTGCCGGAGAGCAGCCGTAACTGGATCAACGAGAAGCTGATTTACACGCATGGGTACGGGATCACGATGAATCCGGTGAATGGGTTCACGCCGGAAGGGCTGCCAACGCTGATGCTGAGTAACATGCCTGTGCAGAGCACGGTGCCGGGGCTGGCGATTAATCGGCCGGAGATTTACTTCGGCCAGATGACGAACAGCGACGTGTATGTGAAGACGCGGGCGCAGGAGTTCAATTATCCGCAGGGGCAGACGAACAACCTGACTTCGTACGAGGGGACGGGCGGGATTGTTCTGGGAGGGATGGCGCGGCGGGCCTTAATTGCGGCGGATCGCGGAGATTTGTGGAAGCTGCCGTTCAGCGACGACATTACTCCACAGAGCCGGCTGCTGATGCGGCGGAATATCCGCGAGCGAGTGCAGACGCTGGCGCCGTTTCTGACCTGGGATGCCGATCCTTATGTTGTGATCGGGGACGATGGCCGGTTGTTCTGGATGCTGGATGCGTTCACGACTTCGGATAGTTATCCCTATTCGAGTCACTATCCGTTGGGCGACGCGACGATCAATTACATGCGCAACAGCGTGAAGGTGGTCATTGACGCTTACAACGGAACAACGACGTTCTATGTGTTCGATACGCAGGATCCGATCTTAGCGGCGTGGCGGCGTATTTTCCCTTCGCTTTTCCGGGATGCGGCAGCAATGCCTGCCGATCTGCGGCGGCATGTGCGCTATCCGCAGTTACTGCTGGAGGAGCAGGCGGCGGTGTACGGGCTTTACCACATGAGCGATCCCGAGGTGTTCTATAACCGCGAGGACTTGTGGACGGTCGCATCGGAGCTGGGGATGGGCGATGCGGGCGAGCAACAGACGCAGGCGATGGAGCCGAACTTCGTATTGATGAAACTCCCCGGGGAAGCGGCTGCGGAGTTTGTGGAGATTCTGCCATTCACGCCGGCGAACCGAAATAACCTAATCGGGTGGATTGCGGGACGGAGCGACGGGGCTAACTACGGCACTTCGATTGTCTACGATTTTCCGAAGACGAAGCTGATCGATGGTCCGATGCAGATCGAGGCGCGGATCGATCAGAACGCGCAGCTCTCCGGGCAATTGACGCTGTGGAACCAGCAGGGATCGCATGTGCGGCGGGGGACGCTGTTGGTGATTCCATGCGGAAAAGCGCTGCTGTACGCGGAGCCGATCTATCTGCAGGCGGAGCGGAGTCCGATGCCGGAGCTGCGGCTGGTGGTTCTGGCGTTGCAGGACCGGCTTGCTTATGGGCCAACGTTCGAGACGGCAATGGCGGCGCTGTTCGGAGGCCAGGCGTCTTCGATCACCGCAGTGGCCGGCGCTCCTGCGCCGGAGGCTGGACAGACGACGGCGCCGAGTCCGGTGAGTGGGAATGCGGCGGGACGGAGTCCGCTGATTGCAGGAGCGGCGCAGGACCTGGCGGATTATCAGCGGCTGACGGCAGAGGGGAAGCTGGCGGAAGCCGGGCAGAAGCTTGAAAATCTGAAGCGGAAGCTGGAGCAGCTTCAGGCTGGGCAGAAGTGAATGGAAATTTGCAGGAACTGAAACTTGAGAGGTCTGGCACGTGAGAGGACTGGAACCTGAGGCCCGGATGAAGAGGCAGTTTGCGGGTGAGCTAATTTCGGAGGCGATGGCGATGCTGATCATCATCGCCTTTGGCGACTCGGTGGCGGCGATGTATTCGCTCTACGATCCGAGCCCTTATAAGCAGGCTTACTGGGGCGTTTGCATCGCGTGGGGGCTGGCGGTTGCGATTGCAATTTACACGACGGGCTCCATCAGCGGTTGTCATGCGAATCCGGCGGTGACGCTGGCGCTGGCGCTTTATCGCAAATTCTCCTGGAAAAAGGTGTTGCCGTATTGCCTTGCGCAAACTGTGGGAGCGCTGCTGGGCGCGTGCATTGTCTACGCGCTTTTCAATCCGGTGATCGATCAGTTCAACCTGACGAATCATCTGAGCCGCGTTGGGGGCGGGGCGGCTGGTGTTTTCTTCACGCATCCTGCGGCGGGCATCGCTGTCTCGCATGCTTTCAGCGATGAAATTATTTTGACCGCGTTTTTGATTTTCGGAATTTTTGCCATCACGGAGCAATACAACGAGATGGCTCCGGGTGCGAATTTCGGAGCGCTGATCATTGGATTTCTGGTGGCGCTGATCGGGGCCTCGATGGGGTATCTCGAGGCGTGGGCGATCAACCCGGCTCGCGATCTGGGGCCGCGGATATTTTGCTTTTTCACGGGATGGGGCGGGTCGGCGTTTCCATCGCCGCTGAGCTACTGGTGGGTGCCGATTGTTGGGCCGTTGATTGGGGGTGCGGTGGGCGGAGGAGCTTACCAGCTGCTGATTCATCCGTTCCTGCCGGCGCGCAGAAGAGCGGATTCGGGGCCTGCGTCTGCGGATGAATCCTCGAGCGCATAGCGGCAGTTGCGTGTGCTTACCTGGTCCTGCTGAGGAGCGCATCGATCTCACTGCGATATGGCATGGAGGGCGCGGTACCAGCTCGCGTCACAGAGATGCCTGCAACCGCGCATCCAAAGCGAACCGCGTCGACGATCTCCTGGCCTTCGGAGAGCGCGACCGCAAAGCCACCGTTGAAGGCGTCGCCCGCGCCGGTTGTTTCGAGGACCGGGCCGGCGTCGATGGCGGGAACGTGCTGCCGCAGCTTTGCATTTTTCACCAACGCGCCCTGCGCTCCCAGGGTGACGACCACGGCGCCGACTCCGCGGGCGAGCAGCGCATCGGCGGCCTGCTCCGCTTGTTCGAGCGAACTGACGCGGATGCCGGTTAGAACCTCGGCTTCGCTTTCGTTGGGAGTGAGGAAATCGCAGTTGGGATAGATCGAAGCGGGAAGGCTGCAGCCGGGTGCGGGATTGAGAATCGTGGGAACGCCGAGGGAATGGGCCAGTTCAAGGCCATATTCGACTGTGGGCAGGGCCAGCTCGAGTTGAGCGAGGAAGACCGCGGACGCGGCAATCAGATCCTTTGCCTGCGCGACCTCTTCGGCAGTCAGCTCATAGCAGGCGCCGGGGACGACGATGATGGCGTTCTCGCCGGAGGATGCGTCGAGAATGATCGCGGCCGCTCCGGTGGGCGATTCGGTTTTGAGCAGATGCCGTGTGTCGATACCTTCGGCTCGGTACAGGTCGCGCGCCATCTCGCCGAGCGCATCGCGGCCGAGCTTAGAGATGAAGCTTACTCTGGCTCCGGCGCGGGCCGCGGCGACGGCCTGGTTCGAGCCCTTGCCGCCCGGGCCGAGGCGGAATTCTTTTCCCATGTAGGTCTCGCCCCACGCGGGCAGTTTTTCGGTGCGGAAGGCGAGGTCGGTGACATAACTACCCATCACGGTTACAAATTTGGCGGTCATCGGATCCTTTTTATGCGCCGCTGGCGGCAAACGTCACAGCGGCGAGCACAATTATCCCGCATAGGCCCGCGCGAGCAGCACCAGGGCGAGCAGGTAGGCGGCGACCATGGCCCCGAGGTAGATTTTGGCGCTGGTGTTGGCGCCGCGAAATTCCTTCCACGCGAAGACGCCCCAGAGGCACGCGACCAGGGGTGAGGCCTGGCCGATGGCGTAGGAGATGGCGACGCCCACCAGCGAGGCGGCGACAAAGTTGAAGACGGTGCCGCAGCCCCAGATGGCTCCGCCGAGCAGCCCGAGAGCATGATACGAAGCAGGGGCGCGGAAATACTCCGCCGCTGCTACTGGCGTTCCGGTGATGGGCTTGCGCATGAGGATGGTATTGAAGAAAAAGCAGCAGATGAATGCGCCCAGGGTGAGAAACACCGCGGTTGTGTAGGGGGTGAGGGTCGCTCCGCGCGTCATGGCGCGAGTAACGAAGGGCGCAAAGATGCCCATGAGCAAGCCGGAGATGACGCAAACCACGACGCCGCGGCGGGAGACGGCGGCGCTGCCCGTCCGTAATGCGCCATAGGCTTTGCCGACGAGCACCAGCGCGACCAGGGCCATCAAAATTCCCATGGTGAGCAGTGCCGGATTGCCGCGTGGCTGAAGCGCATAGCTGAGCACCACGCCTTCGACGAGAGCAATGCCGATGGAGACGGGAAAGGCGATGGCGAGGCCGACAATTTCGATTCCGGCAACGAGCAGGGTGTTCGCGATATTGAAGATGAAGCCGCCGAGCGCGGCGTAGAAGAGGTTGATGGGGTCGGCGGAGTGGAGGTTGGCAAGGAAAGCCGTGGGACCGCCGGCGTAACTACCCATAGTGAAGGCGAGAACGAGGGAGATGAGGAAGATGCCGAGACCGTAATCCCAGTAATAGAGTTCGAAGCGGTAATTGCGGGTGAGCTTAAAGGTATTGGCGAATGAGCCCCAGCAGAGGGTGCTGAGGGCGGTCATGAGGAGAGCGGCGTGAAAGGTGGTGGGAACGAACGTGGCGGACCCCGGCTCGCGCGAGGCTGCGTGGTTCGGCGCTTCGGCGAGACCACGCCATTATGCCCTGGTGGGGCGGACAGATTCCCGAAGATTCGTGGAAAGGACGGGCAGAGGATTACGGGGTACCGGTCTCCGCGGCGAGCTCGGATTGCAGGTTCTGGATCTGCTGGAGCTTGCGGTCGGGCAGGGACATGAACTTGAACTCGACGCCACGCTCCTGCCTTTCCACCAGCCTGGCGGCAACGCGCAAGGGCATGCCTTCGGTGCGCATCCAGACCTCGACCGCTGTTCCTGGCTCAAGGCGGCATTTGGTCTGGATCAAACAGCCTTCGCCGCTCAGGGCGGCAATCTGGCCTGGATATTGGAGACCGCGCCCGGGCAACACGATCTCCGCATCGCTGGCTGTTCCCCGCCGCGGGGCTTCCTTGCTGTCCGATGACAGCGGGCGGCTGTCAGGCGCTTCCCAACGTGTGACACTTGATCCGTTTGCCATAATGCTCCCTTTATCGGCGCGGCAAGGGCGGACATGACCTTGAATGGGACAAAAGCCGGCGGCAACCCGTCCCCGGCCCAAAAGGGTACAATCCCCTTTTCCCGTTCCCCTATGGCGCGATCCCCGATTCTTCTGGTTCACGGCGGTGCGTGGGATATACCGGCCGACCAACTCGATGCCCACGAACAGGGCGTCTTCGATGCTCTTCAGGAGGGTTGGCGGATTCTTGAGCGTGGCGGCTCGGCCCTTGACGCTGTGGAAACCGCTGTGGTTTCCCTCGAAAACGACCCAGCGTTTGACGCGGGCCGGGGCAGCTTTCTGACCCGCGACGGGCGCGTGCAGCTGGACGCGCTGATCATGGATGGGGCTACGATGCGAGCCGGCGGGGTAGCGTGCGTCGAGCGAATCCGCAACCCGATCCAGGCGGCGCGGCTGATTCTCGATAAGAGCCCGCACGTGTACTTTGTCGGGCCAGGGGCAGAGGAGTTCGCTCGGGCGAACGGCATAACGCTGATCGACAACGCGGAACTGGTGCTCGACCGCGAACGGAAGCGGCTGGCCGAAGCGCAGGCACGGGAGCGGGCGGGCGGCCCGGACCGGACTTTTTCAGGGCAACGGGATCCGGAATCTTTTCGGGAATCGCATGACACGGTGGGAGCCGTCGCTCTCGATCTCGAGGGCCGGCTAGCCGCGGGTACGTCAACCGGAGGCACTCTGAACAAGGAACCTGGGCGGGTGGGGGACTCGTCGCTCATCGGCTGCGGCTGCTATGCGGACAATGCGAGCGCGGCTGTCTCGCTGACCGGATGGGGAGAACCGATTATGAAGCTGGTCCTCGGCAAATGGGCGACGGACAGGGTGATGGCAGGCCGCTCTCCGGAACAAGTGGCGCCCGAAGCGATGGCCTACTTACTGCGGCGTCTCGGCGGGCATGGGGGGATCATCCTGCTTGGGACCGATGGGCGCTACGGCCTGGCGCACAACACGCCGCGGATGGCGTGGGGAATCCACACTGCGGAGGGGCCGCGGGTGGGCACAATTCTGCGCGATGACGACGCCCTGCTGACAGGCGCGGAAGGCGATCTGCCCTAAGAGCCGGCTGCTTAGCTCGAGAAGAGCTGCGTCAGGTTTGCCATGCTGAGCAGGTCCTTGATGCGGGGCGTCAGATTCTCGAGTTCCAGCTTGCAGAGTCCCTGATGGAGGGCGGAAACTTTGAGACCGACCAGGGCTCCGAGGCCGGAGCTATCCATATAGTTGAGATCGGCAAGGTCGATGACGATCCGGCCGCCACGCGCGATCAGCGGCTTCACCAGTTCCTTGACCTGGGTAGTGCTCTGGTTCACCAGGCGGCCGTGACACTTGATTCTGGTGGTTATCCAACCCGTTGCGTCTGCCGACTCTTCCACTTCGTAGTGAAAGGCAGGCTCCTGCGCGATAGCCATGCAATCTCCTTTTCGGGGGGAATACGTGCCATAGTAGCGGCTGAGGGGAAGGCCGCCGTGTTAAATTCTGGTTACGTTGCGCGGTCCCCCTCCGCCGGCTTTTTCGCCAATGCCGGGTGTTCAAGCTGGAATTGCCGTCTATAATTCGCACAATTCTAAAATTACATGGGGGAACCAAATGCTAAAGGGTTTTCGCGACTTCATTCTGCGCGGAAATGTGATCGATCTGGCGGTTGCGGTCGTCATTGGAGCCGCGTTTACTGCCATCGTCAACGCATTGGTGACGGATATTGTGAATCCGCTCATCGCCGCAATCGTCCACAAGCCGGACTTCTCCGCGCTGATTCTGGACATCAATGGCGGGAAGATCAAGTATGGCGACTTTATGAATGCCATCATCTCCTTCCTGCTGATCGCCGCAGTGGTCTACTTCGTCTTCGTGCTGCCTATCAACGCGCTGATGAAGAAATTCCGCCCGGCGGAGGCTGCTCCGCCCGTCACCCGGCCTTGCCCGGAATGCCTTTCGGATATTCCGCTTGGCGCGAAGAGATGCTCCCACTGCGCACAACCGGTCTCGCCTGTTCCAAGCGCTGCCTGAACGGGCCCTCCCCCGGGGCTCTCAACCCTATATTTGGGCTGGTAAGCTTTCTTCTTCCCGATTCCGCGCAAGTTGAAGGAGCATTTCATTGATGCCGTCGCGCGTCCCCGTTCTCTTCGCCTCGTTTCTTCTTTCGGCTCTCGCCATCATCGGGGCGCAAATCGCTCCTTCGTCCGCGGCGTCGCAGGCTTCGGGCGTCTTCGGCTACAAAGATTTTGCCACTGAGGAGGCCAGGACCGACCAGGCGTTTCTGGCGGTTCCAGACGCGAAGCTGGCCGGCGAAGAGCTGAAGACGCTGACCGCCGAGCCGCATATTGCCGCCTCGCCCGAGGACCTGAAAACCGCGCAGTACGTCGCCGCCAAATTCAAACAGGCCGGTCTCGAAACAAACATCGTCCCGTACAAGGCGTGGCTGAACATGCCACACGAGGTCAAGGTTCAGGCGTACGACTCCGACGGCAAGCTGCTGATGACCGGGCCGGTGCCCGAACACGTCGATGGCAAGGATCCCTTTCAGGACGACCCCCGGGTCACGCCTGCGTTCAACGGTTCATCGCCCTCGGGCGACGTGACGGGCGAGGTAGTTTATGCCAATTACGGCCGGCCTGAGGATTTTCAGAGGCTGAAAGACCTTGGCATCGACCTCAAGGGCAAGATCGTTTTGGTGCGCTACGGGGGCAACTTCCGCGGGGTGAAAGTCTACATCGCGCAGCAGGCGGGGGCGGCGGGAGTGCTGATCTACTCCGATCCCGCCGACACTGGGTACTACCGTGGCGACATGTATCCGCACGGCGCGTACGGCCCAGCGACGTCGGTGCAGCGCGGGTCGGTTCAGTATCTGTTCAAGTATCCGGGCGACGCGCTCACGCCGGGGATTGCGTCGCGGCCGGACCTGCCGGCCTCGCAGTTGCTGAAGCCGGAGGAGGCGGGGAATCTGCCGAAGATTCCTTCCGAGCCGCTTTCTTACCACGACGCAGCTCCGATTCTCGAGCATCTGGGTGGCCCCGATGCGCCGCGCGAGTGGCAGGGCGCGCTGCCCTTTACGTATCACGTTGGGCCCGGCGTCAAGGTGCACATGGTCCTCAAAATGGATTATCAGTACCGCACCATCTGGGACGTGATCGGCACGATTGCGGGCACGGAGTTTCCGGATGAGTGGGTGGTGGCCGGCAACCATCGCGATGCCTGGGTGTATGGCGCGGTCGATCCTAACAGCGGGACAGCGGCGATGCTGGAAGCAGTGCATGGCATCGGCGTTCTTCTGCAGCAGGGATGGAAGCCGAAGCGGCGCATCGTCTTCTGCAGCTGGGACGCGGAGGAGGAGGGGCTGATCGGATCGACCGAATGGGTGGAGGACCACGCCAGCCAGCTGGCGCACGCGGTCGCGTACTTCAATACCGACGTGGGAGTCTCCGGGCCCAACTTCGAATCGTCGGCCGTGCCGTCGCTCAAGGAATTTGTGCGCGACGTGACGAAGGCTGTGCCCAGCCCCAAAGGCGGGACTGTTTACGATCAATGGAAAAAGTCGCAGGAGGAGCAGGCTCACCGGCGGAACGGCAGTGGGGTTGAAGAGCACGGGGCGCGCGGAAATGCGCATGTGGACAACGACGTCAACGTTGGCGACCTGGGCAGCGGTTCCGATTTCACGCCTTTCATCCAGCACATCGGCGTGCCGTCGACGGACATTGGCTCGGGTGGTCCGTACGGGGTTTATCACTCGGTGTTCGACAACTATGCGTGGTTCGTAATGAACGCCGATCCGACATTCGTCTATGAGCAGGAGATGGCGCGGGTCTTCGGGCTTGAGGTCCTGCATATGGCGGACACCGATGTTCTGCCTTACGACTACGTGACGTATGGCAAGGAGCTATCGGCATACCTCGACACCGTGCAGAAGAAGGCGGAGGAAGCCGGCCTCAGCGGGATCGACTTTGCCGCGGCGAAAGCGGCGGCGGAAAAGTTCACAGTGCTGGCCGAGCAGGTGAAGCAGAAACAGGAGAGCGCAGCCGGCGATTCTCCGCAGGCGCGCGCCGGCCTGAATGCGCAGTTACGTGCGGTGGAAGGCGACTTCATCTCTGCGCCTGGCCTTCCGAACCGCTCCTGGTTCAAGCACACGATTTATGCGCCGGGCGAATACACCGGCTACGCCGCTGTGGTGATTCCCGGGGTCAACGAGGCGATCGACGCGAAGGATTTGTCACGGGCACAGGCACAGATGACGGTGCTCACCGATGCGTTGAACCGGGCGGATGGGACGCTGGAAGCTATCACGAAATAAGCAACAAAGGCAGCTAAAAATATCGCTGCAAAGATCGAGGGCGGACTTATTCAGGCGCCTTTTGATTTGAACGAGAATGACATTTGTCACCTTTCCTGCCTGACGAACCCCACTCCTGCCGTTCCGCCTCCCATGCGATCATCGAACCTATGACCATCGCCGACGCCCAACGCGCCGTCCGCTCCACTTTCCTCGGAGGATTCCCCGGCCAGCTCGTAGCGAGCTTGGTCTGGTTTGCCTCAGCTGCTCTTGCGACATGGGATTCGCACCGAGCCGGGATACTCGCTCTGGTGTTCGGAGGCATGCTTATCTTCCCGCTCACGCAGCTGCTCCTTCGAGCTATGTCGCGGCCTGCATCGCTGCCCAAAGGCCACCCCATGAACGGGCTGGCGATCGAGGTCGCCTTCATCGTGCCCCTGATGCTGCCTCTGATCGGAGCTGCGACGCTGCATCGAACGGACTGGTTCTATCCGGCGTTCATGATCGTCGTGGGCGCGCACTACCTTCCATTCATCTTCCTTTACGGGATGCGCCAATTCGGTGTTTTAGCCGCGCTGCTTATCGGCTGTGGGCTGATGCTTGGCGTCTATATGCCGTCCGCTTTCAGCCCTGGCGGTTGGATCACCGCGGCGCTGCTTCTGATTTTCGCCTTCATCGGGCGAAGAGCAGTCACAAAAGAGGGCGCCCGCTCCGTTTCGCCGGGGGGGACTAAACTCTGATCCGGACTTCGACGAATTCAAGCGCCAGATTATTGCCTGCATATATCGCGGTCATTGGGCGGGTGCCGTTCTCTTTAGACGCATCACGCCGTCTGGTTGTAGCGTTGCCCGGCAGTGTCTCTGGCTGTGGCTACCGGGATCCTTTCGAGGTTGCGGATCTCCGCGCCACGCTGCGCCAGCGGTTTTCCCGCGACCGCGCTGGGCAGCAGCCGATTCACTCCTCCCATCACGAGACTTACCAATTCGGGAGCGAGGTTCCCCAGCCGCGCGGCTACGACCGCTTGCGGAGTAATGGCGATTTCAGTCTCGCCCGCCACCACGGCGCGCACGATCTTTCGGGCAGCGGCGGCGGCGCTGGTGGAAACGAGAGGCAGAGTTGCGGCGAGGGTGAACCAGCGGTACTCCCGCGGCGCGTCGCCAGAGAACCTCGCGTTCACCGGCGATCCAGTGCGCATTAAACCCGGGCAGACAGTGAGCACGTGAACGCCCTTCGAGCGCAGCTCCGCATGAAGGCCTTCAGAAAAGCCCACCTCGGCGAATTTGCTTGCCGTGTAGGGCAGCATGTGGGGGACTGCCACCTTTCCGCCGATGGATGCGATGTTGACGATGGTCCCGCTTCTGCGGGCGAGCATCTGGGGCACGGCTGCCAGGGCGCAATGGACGGCAGAGAAGAAATTCGACTCCATGACTTCGTGAAAATCGGCGACTGTCTGGTTCTCCACCGGACCCACCGTGATCACGCCTGCATTGTTGACGAGGATGTCGATGTGGCCGAAATGCTCCGTGGCACGTTCGACCAGATGCTGCGCCTCGTCCGCCTGACGCAGATCGGCGGGGATTACGAGGACCTGGCCTGCATCCGTGACGGCTTTGCGCTCCACCAGGGATTGGCGGGCACGCTCCAACTCCCAGGGATCGCGCGCGGCTAAAGCGAGCTTCGCTCCTCGGCGGCCGAACTCCTCGGCCATGGCGAGGCCGAGGCCGCGGGACGAGCCTGTGATGAGCACTGCTTTGCCGTTCAGCCCCTGCAGGCGGCGGGCTGTCCTCCGGCCCATCCAGCGATAGAGGGCTGCCGCTGTCGTACCGGCGCACACGAGGCCAGCGCCTGCCAGGGCGGCGCCGGAAATCAGAACTGCCTTTTTGGGATTCATCGAAGTCTCCGGGGGAAGTAGCGCCGAGGTCGCGCTGTTCTGATTATGATCCTTCGATGAGGCTTTTGCTTCCGCTCGCTGCCCAGCGACAGATTGGATTCGCCCTTAGCTGATCTTAATGAGCAGGTCTTGCGGGGATACGGCAGTCACTTCGTCGTATCGAAGAAAATCACCGGCGTTCAACGTTAATAAATTCCTGATTTTATGGACATGCATTGCAGCCACCAACCGCGCGTCATGTACCTGAACCCCTGAGACTTCTGCAGCGACGACGATTTTCCGCCACTCCCGGTAGCACGCGGGGCTGTCAGGGGCGAGGGTGAATTTGGATTCGATCAGGCTTGCACGCCGATCGATTTCCGCGATAGAGAAGCCAACTCCGTTGCGCTCGGGGGGACGTGTACAAACATTCCAGAACTCAGCCAAATTCTGGAATGTATAGAAGAGGTCTGCGCCGCGTGTCCACAAGAGATCAGTACACCGCCGGATCGCTCCGTATTCATCGCTGTCTGGCTGCACCAGTCGCAGGAGCACGTTGGTGTCCACCAGCCAGGAGGAATCAGTCATCAGTTGTGCTCACGGTAAATCGTTTCCCGGGAGAATGTTTCAGATCGCAAATGTGGGACGTTCGGTGGCTTTCGGGCAAGAGCATCCAGAAAATCGCGAAATTCTTGCTGGCTGGCTCGGGAATGTCCTGCGGTTTTGGACGCCATTGCCTCCCGAAGAAGCCTCAACGCGTACTGTTCCAAGGCCATACCGTGGGACTCAGCTTCCGCGGCAAGCTGGGTTTCCATCTCCGGGTTGAGTTCAACATGAATCGTCATCGCTGTGCTCCATAAGATAGGGTAACGGGTGCGCACCGCGCAGAACAGAAAAACACGAGGGTGCGCCGCCCACGAATTGCCCGGCCTCGCATTACTAATGGTCCCCCCAACGCCTCGCTGACGGCGCGCATCACCGAAAATCCTTGCTATCCGCTGCTACACTGCCCGCAGAATCCGGCATTTCAATTCAAGACCATGCTTTTCAAGGCACTCAGCGCCGCGGTGTACGGCATCGACGCCAGCATCATCGACGTGGAAGTCGACTTCTCAGCGATCAAGACCGAGCAGGAGCACTTCAATACCGTTGGCCTGCCCGATGCCGCCGTCCGCGAGAGCCGGGATCGCGTGCGCGCCGCGATCCGCAATTCCGGATTCGATCTGCCGACGACCCATATCACCATCAACCTTGCCCCCGCGGACATTAAGAAAGAAGGTTCGGGGTTCGATCTGCCGATGGCGGTGGGCATCCTCGGTGCTTACGGAGCGCTGCAACTGCGCGACCTCGCCGACTTTCTCCTGATTGGCGAGCTGGGTCTCGATGGGGCACTGCGGCCTGTGCCTGGAATGTTGCCGGTTGCGGTTGCCGCCCGCGAGCGCGGGATCAAAAACCTGATCATTCCCAAAGCCAACGCACGAGAAGCGGCCGTCGTGGATGGCGTCGACGTCTATCCCGTCGAGACACTCCTGCAGGTTCGCGATTTGCTCAACCAGGCGGGCAATGGGGGCGTTCACACGCCGGCTTTCAAAGTGGAAGCCACGCAGGTGCTGAGCGAGCTGCAGCATTTCGCTCTGGACTTCGCGGATGTTCGCGGACAGCAGACGGCCAAGCGGGCTCTCGAGATCGCCGCGGCCGGCGGGCACAACATTTTGATGATCGGCCCTCCGGGTTCGGGCAAAACCATGCTGGCGCGGCGCTTCCCTTCCATTCTGCCCCCGCTCACCTTTGACGAGGCGCTCGAGACGACGAAGATTCACTCGGTAGCCGGGGTGCTGGACGCCGAAGCGGGACTGGTCACGCAGCGTCCGTTTCGCGCACCGCACCACACCATTTCCGACGCCGGCCTGATTGGTGGGGGTGTCATTCCGCGGCCTGGGGAGGTCTCGCTCGCCCATAACGGCGTGCTGTTTCTCGACGAGCTGCCTGAATTCCCGCGCAACGTGCTTGAGGTGATGCGCCAGCCTCTCGAAGATCGCCACGTGACGATTGCCCGGGCTTCGATGTCGCTGACGTTTCCCGCGGCCTTCATGCTCGCGGCCGCGATGAATCCATGCCCGTGCGGCTATTTCAACGATCGCTCTCGCGAGTGCCACTGCACGCCGCCCCTGATCCAGAGATATGTTGCGAAAATCTCCGGGCCGCTTATCGATCGCATCGACATTCATATTGAAGTTCCGGCCGTGCAGTACAAAGAGCTTCGCGGTGGAGCGGCGGCGGAGAGCTCGGCGAACATTCGTGCACGGGTGCTGGCGGCGCGGGATCGGCAGCGCCAGCGCTTTGCTTCGGCAAAGGAGAAGATTTTTTCGAATGCGCAAATGGGTACTCGCCAGATTCGGACCCACTGCGAGCTTTCGGCCGATGCGGAGAAGCTGCTGGAGCGGGCCATGCTGCAGCAGGGACTGACGGCTCGCGCTCATGACCGCATTCTTAAGGTGGCGCGGACAATCGCGGACCTTGAGGGGATGGAGAGCCTTGCGGTCCCGCATATAGCGGAGGCGATTCAGTACCGGACGCTGGATCGTAGCTATTGGAGCTGATATAGCACCAAAATCGTCACCATATGGTGATACCATGGGTGCCATGGAGGCCACTTGTGAGAGCCACCGTGTCACTCGACGATGAATTGGTCCGCACTGCGAAGGAGTATTCAGGGATCACAGAGAGGTCGGCCCTTTTGCGGGAGGGACTCAAAGCATTGATTCACCTTGAGGCGTCGCGCAGGCTCGCAGCGCTGGAGGGAACAATGCCGGACCTCGAAGACATTCCGCGGACGAGGGCGGATCGGCTGTGATCCTGGCCGACACTGCAATCTGGATCGATTATTATCGCGGTCGCAATCCGCAGATGCGAGCACTAATGGAAAGCGGCCAGATTGCGATCCACCCATACGTCATCGCGGAGCTGGCCCTGGGATCTCTGCATGATCGGATCAACACGCTTGCTGTAATGGACAAGCTCGCAGGCGTTATTGTCGCCTCGCGGTTCGAGGTTCGGCGCATGATCGAGGCTCATTCCCTCTATTCAAGGGGCATCGGTCTTACGGATGCACACCTGATCGCCTCTTGCCTCATGACGCCCGGGATTAAGCTGTGGTCGCATGACCGAGCTCTGCGAAACATAGCGATTACCCTTGGCCTTCACGCCCACCTACCCTGATCTCGTCGCTGCGCCCTATGGGCTGCAGCCCGTCACTGTTCCGCTCGCTCGCAAGCCACAGCGACCGAGAAGACAGAACCCTCGACCCCATAGGCGCGATCGATCCGAACTGTGGCCCGGCGGCTGAAGAGTTCGTAGCGGTTTCCCACCACTACCGTGGGCGTTGACAAGAGGCAGCTTGAGGACAGCGCCGGATCGTAGCCTTTCCACGCGCCCGCCACCATGTTGGCCATCTCCCCCATCGCATCCCGCACGGTCGCGTCCACTTCGGTGGTCGCCATCCCGGTCATCAGATCAGAGACGTGCATTGCGGCCGAGCTTTCGCTCTGCAGCACCAGCGTCCCGGTCATCGCGCCTGCTAATCCGATCAGGGCCGCGATGGTCTGCCCTTCCATCGGCGCGGCACTTTCGGTGCGGGAACAGCTGAGGCCGATCATCGTCCCGAAAACTTCCCCCATTGCCTGATCCAGACGCTGTTCGAGTTGAGCGATCTCCGCTCCATTCCCAACTGCCGCCATATTTCTCTGCTCCTGCTCAGGACCGTCTCATCGGGCGACTGGATTGCTGAGCTCTCCCACCGGATTCTTCTTCGCCAGTCTTCCTTATCGGCAGGTTCGGGGGTTTCCTCAGACAAGTTGCGGAGTCAAGGCGCCAAATTGGGAGCTGGCGTCTGAGTCGGGCGAAAGACGAACCTGAGTGGGAGCAGCTAGCTGTCGAGTTTCTTCGTGACCAGCTCGTTGAGGAGCGCGGGATTGGCCTGGCCTTTGGAGGCCTTCATCACCTGGCCGACGAAGAAGGCCGCAACGGTCTTCTTGCCCTTGCGATACTGCTCAACCTGGGCGGGATTGGCGGCGATGACGTCGTCGATCATCTTTTCAAGCGCCGAGGCGTCGCTGATCTGCTGCGGCTTTTCGCGTTCGTAGACGGGACCGAAGTCTTCATTGCGCTCGAAGCAGAGGTCGAAGAGCTGCTTGAGCTGCTTGCTCGAGAGCTTGTTTTCTTCCGCAAGGTCGGCGGCCTGGGCGACGCCCCGCATCGAAATGGGCGACTGGGCCAGCTCGAGGCTGGAGGCTTTGAGGCGCATCGTAAGCTCGCTCTGGACGAGATTGGCGACGCGGCGCGGATTCTTTGCGGCGCGGGCCGCGGCTTCAAACTGATCGGCGAAGGCGCGGGTGGCGGTAAGGGTGTGCGCGTCCTGTTCCGTGATGCCGTACTCGGCGATCATGCGGGCACGGCGGGCTTCCGGCAGCTCGGGCATGTGCGAGGCGATTTGCGCCTTCCATGCCTCGGAGACGACGAGCGGCGGAAGGTCGGGCTCGGGGAAGTAGCGGTAATCGTGCGCCTGCTCCTTCGAGCGCATGGAGTAGGTGCGGCCTTCGTTCGCGTTCCACAGGCGAGTCTCCTGGATGACGCGGCCGCCGCCCTCGACGATCTCGATCTGACGCTCGATCTCGTATTCGAGCGCGGCGCGGATGAAGCGGAAGCTGTTGACGTTTTTGACTTCGGCTTTAGTGCCGAACTTCTCCTGGCCGCGGGGGCGCACGCTGACGTTGGCGTCGCAGCGCAGCGAGCCTTCTTCCATATTGCCGTCGCTCACGCCCGTGTAGACGATGATCTCCTTGAGGCGCGTGAGGTATTCGTACGCTTCATCGGGGGTGCGCATGTCGGGCTCGCTGACGATTTCAATCAGGGGCGTGCCACAGCGGTTCAGGTCGACGTAAGTGCGTGTGGCCGAGTCGGGGAAGCCGTCATGGAGGCTTTTGCCGGCGTCCTCCTCCATGTGGAGGCGGGTGATGCCGATGCGCTTTGTGCCGTTCGGCGTGGGGATTTCGATGAAGCCGTGCTCGGCGAGAGGCTTGTCGAACTGGGAGATTTGATATCCCTTGGGAAGGTCGGGGTAGAAGTAGTTTTTGCGGGCGAAGATGGAGCGTTCGCGGAGCTGGCAGTTGAGGGCGAGGGAGGCGAGGGTGGCGAACTCGACCGCGCGGCGGTTGAGGACGGGGAGCGCTCCAGGAAGGCCGAGGCAGACGGGGCAGACGTTGGTGTTGGGGGGCGCGCCGAACTTGTTCGCGCATCCGCAAAAGGCCTTGGTTTCGGTAAGGAGCTGGACGTGGACTTCGAGGCCGATGACGGGTTCATACTTCGCGCGGATTTCGGGCGCAAGGTTGACGGCGGCAGCCATAAGAACAGGTTACAGGGTACAGGGCGCAGGGTACAGGGAGGCGGCGGTGCGATTCCGGGGCTACATGACCACTCAATTAGCATGGCTTCATGATCAAGGGCCGGCGCAGCGGCACGGCGGAGCGGGTGGCGATGCGTCGCGCGGCGCATCAGCTTTATGACACACCGCTGATCTTCGAGGATCCATTCGCGCTGCGCATCCTGAGCGAGGAGGCGGCGGCACGGGTACGTGGCGAGGCTCAAGAGGAACAGGCGGCCTGGGCGCGCGGATTTCGGCTCTTCATGGCGACGCGCAGCCGCCTTGCTGAAGAAGAGCTGGCGAGGGCTTTCGAGCGCGGCGTGCGGCAGTACGTGGTGCTGGGCGCGGGACTGGACACGTTTGCCTATCGAAATCCTTTTGCGGAGCTGCGGGTGTTTGAGGTGGATCACCCGGACACGCAGGCGTGGAAGCGCGAACGGCTGCGGCACGGGGGGATCGCGATTCCGGAGTCGATGCGCTTTGCGCCAGTGGATTTCGAGCGCGACACGCTCGCCCATGGTCTGGAGGCTGTTGGATTTCACCGCGATGAGCCGGCATTCTTTTCGTGGCTCGGTGTGGTTCCCTATCTGACGCGCGATGCCGCGTTCGCGACGCTGCGATTCATCGCCGGGATGCCGCGCGGCAGCGGCGTGGTCTTCGACTACGCGATCCCGCGGGAGCTGATGAATGAAATAGAACGCCGCGCATTCGACGCGCTGGCGGAGCGGGTAGCGCGGGCGGGTGAGCCGTTCCGGTTGTTCTTCGATCCGGCGCAGCTGGAGACGGAACTGCGGACGATGGGTTTCAGCGAGATTGAAGATCGGAGCGGTGGAGAGGTTCGCGCGCGCTGGCTCGACGAAGATGCGACGGGGCAGGGCAGGTCGGGCCGGCTCTTGTGCGCGCTCGTCTGACAAGCATGACTTACTTCGGCTTACTCTGCCGGGCCCCCAATTCCGAGATGGTTCGATCACCAGATGCCGGGCAGCAGACGCCAGCGGGTGACCGTGGTGGCATAGTCCTCGTACCCGGGAAGTTCGCGGCGCAGGGCGCGATCTTCGAGTGCGGTGCGGATGACCATAAGCGCGGTCATGACGGCTCCCATGGCAAGCGCCCACATCGAACCCAACATCAATGCGATCGAGAAGCCCATCAGGATCATGCCAACGTACATGGGATGGCGCACGAAGCGATAGGGGCCCGTGCGGACGACCTGCTGGCCGCGGTCCGTCTGAATCCGAACCGTCGCTTCGGCCCACGGATTGGCGGCCATTGTCGAGGCGATGAAGAAGATCGCGGGAGCAAAGAGGGCGAGCCCGGTGTAGACCGTCGAGAACGGCATGGAGGACCAGCGGTAGCGAACGGCATCGAGCGCGGCAATCGCAGGCTGCGTAATCATGAGCGGAAGATAGAGGGGGAGGACGATCTTGTCGAAGCCCCTGGTGTCGCTGTGTCTCCAGTTGGCGCGGGCTGCGAACAGCTCGGGATTCACGCGCCAGATGACGATGCCAAGCGTGCCCATTGTCAGGAGGTAGGAGACTGCGCATATCCAGCCGCGCAGCCAGTGCACGGTTCCGGCTGAACCAAACAGCAGGAAGACCCAGAACACCATGAAGCCCAGGCTCTGGAGAAGCCTGTTGATACTGGATTTACGGAACTTCGATTCTGTCGGGGTGGTTTGTACCTGAAGGGTCTCGGGCATGGCGCCTCCGATCTGCAGAGCGGGCGCGGCGGGACACCTCATGCTTGGCGCTGAAAGCGCGATTTGTCAGTGATGGCAGTCACGGGCAGATGCGTCTTCGTCGCCGGCCAGGAGAGCGCCATGGATCGAGGGGCTGGGCCGATCACATATTTGTATGGCCGGCGCGCATTTCCTCGTTGAATGTGGGGCGGGTGACGGCGAGGGCTGCATCGCGCTTTGCCTGATACTCCTCCGCGCGGGCGAGCAACTTCGGCGTGGCGGAGGCGTATTCACCGTCGAGGGTGAGCGTGCCCTGAGCGGCGAGATCGGCGGCCATGCGGGAGAGTTCGGCGGCAGTGGTGTTGAGGTACTGGGCGTCGCGGGGATCGGCGATCCAGACCGGCTTGCCAGCGCCGAGGACGCCGGAGAGCCAATAAGCCTTGAGGGCGAGGTAGTCCATGCGGCTCTGGTCGTCGGTGTCTGTGAAGAAGAACTTTTTCTGCCAGCGGCTGTAGTAGCGCGTGGTCACAGGGACGGGTTGGCGATTGCCGCTCTTGAGCAGCTCAAGCTGGCCGCGGTCGATGGTCTTGCGGACCGCGTTGTAGATAAAGGTTTCGGCGTAGGGCTGCTCGGGCGCGGGGACAATTTCGGCGAAGGTGACGGTCATGCTGGCGGAGACGAGCGCGTGCAGCGGCGATTGAGTTCCATCTTCGAGGTGCAGCGTGCCATGAACGATATAGGTGTCCGCGCCCGATGTGGAGCGATGGAAGGGCCAGCCAAAGTGGCTGAAGCTGACGGGGAGTCCGGCGAGGGTGACGTAGGCATCGGGGCGCGGGTTGCGCAGGCGGTTTGCGGCCTCGCGGAGGTGGGTGGTCATCTCGGGCAGCAATTCGGGCTTGTGGAAGTCAAAAGCCTCGCTCAGCTCTAGCAACAGGGCTCGCTCTTCCGGGGTTTCGGCGCTGGCGGCGAGGCGAAAGCGCGTAGTGGGGTGGCCGTTGAAATCGGAACCCGCGTCGATGGAGAGGACGGTGAGGCCTGCTTGCTGGGCAGCGGTCTGGATATTCGCGGCGAGGCTTGATTCGAGATGAGCGGTCATGGTTTTCTTCGAGACATTGTATCGGCTGGAGAGTGAGGAGCGAAACCATGCGCGTCGTTAACGGATTGGGCACGGGGCTCAAGGATATGCCACAAGAGTAGTAGCGCGAAATTCGATGCAAGTTTGTATTCTGCAGGGATCGCTGAGTGCCGGATCGCAGGAGCCGCCGGTCCCAGCCGCAACTTTTTGGGCCAATAGCCGTCTAGTGAAAATCGGGCCTGTTCCATCACAAAAAGGGAGGCAGGGTTACTGTGCAGATTGTTCGTCGCACCACACTCCTGGCGCTTGCATCGGTTGAATTGGTGGTATTGCTTGCAGCATTAACCAAGCCCGCATATGGCTACGTGGATCCGGGGTCGGGTTTGCTGGCTGTTCAGGTGGGTGGATCGATGTTGGCCGGAGGTTTGTTTATCCTGCGTTCCAAGATCCGGAGTCTTTTCCGCACCACTTCGAGTGGAGAGAAACTCGAGGCTGAAAAGAGCGGTCGACAGCAAGCGAGCGAGTAAATGGCGACAGCCGAGCTGAGGCTTGAGACCTTTCGCGATCCCGCCGGCTCGGTTCGTATCTCCGGAGATCGCGTTCTGCGCGAAGTGCGTCCCGAGAAGGCTGAGGCGGCGCTTCGATTTCTGCAGTCGTCGGCGGCTCGGGATTGGGTTGATCAGGGAAAGCTGATCGAGACTCGCTTCGTTGAAAGAGAAGATAGCTGCCTGACCCTGGAGCACCCGCGGGTTTTCTTTCCTTCTTATCCGTGGGAGTGGACTCCACCCGCATGGATTGCGGCAGCCGAACTGACACTGGACCTTTGCGAGGGGCTGCTTGACCAGGGGCTGATCCTCAAAGACGCGACGCCGCTGAATGTTCTTTTTCGCGGAGTTCAGCCGGTTTTTGTGGATGTACTGTCGATCGAGGAACGGAATCCGGCGAGTCCGCTGTGGCTGGCGTATGGACAGTTTGTGCGGACTTTTCTGCTGCCGCTGGCAGCTCATCTTTACCTGGGCTGGCCGCTGGGCGCGTCGATCGAGAAGCGCGACGGGTACGAGCCGGCCGATCTGGCGCCTTACCTGAGCTTCCGGCAGCGCTGGATGGAGCCTTTCCGCTCGCTGGTGACGCTGCCGTTGATGCTTGAAACGAGCGGTGGAAGGAGCGCGCAAAATACTCGGGTGCATCAGAGCCCTGGAGTGGCGATGGCGGTGGTGCGGCGGAATCTTGGTGCTCTGCGGCGGCATTTGCGGCGTCTGGAGCGGGGGCCGGGGTCGGGACGGCGCGCGTCCCGGTGGAGCGGGTACGCTCAAACGGCCGATCACTACAGCACGGACGATCAGAAGCGGAAGCGGCAGTTTGTGCACGATGCTCTGAGGGCTGCGGCGGCGAGACACGTCCTCGATCTTGGGGCGAACAGCGGGGTTTATTCGCGGATTGCCGCGGAGTACGGAGCGGACGTCGTCGCGTGGGATACGGATTTGCAGGCGACGGAGGAGAACTGGCGCGAGACGCTGCGGCTGAACCTGAACATCGCGCCGCTGATCGCGAACCCTGCACGGCCAACGCCGGCGGTGGGGTGGCGGAATGCTGAGAATCCGGCATTGCTCGATCGCGCGCAAGGTCGGTTCGATTGTGTGATGATGCTGGGGCTGATTCATCACCTGCTGATTGCGGAGCAGATTCCGCTGGCGGAGATTGCCTCGCTGGTGCGCGAGCTGACTACCAATTGGGCAATTGTGGAGTGGGTGCCGGCGAGCGATCCGCGCTTTGTGGATCTGGTGCGCGGGCGGGACGAGTTGTATGGACATCTGGATGAAGCGGCCTTCCTGCGGGCCGCGGAAGTCTGTTTCACCGTTGTGTTGCGGGAAGCATTACCGAATGGCCGGGTCCTGTTTCTTCTGCAGGCCAGGTAGCGGCGAGTGCAGGCAGATTCTCCGAGAACAAGACGAAGTTCCTGGGCGCGCTGCTGGCTGGAGGGCGCCGGTGCGGCGCTGCTTCTGGCGCCGGGGCCGATCTGGAACCAGCTTTCCTCAACGCATCTTGATTTGTACCACCGTCTGTTACCCATTACGGCTGTGGTGCGGGCGCTGGCAATCGATGTTGCGGTGCTGACATTGTTCGCTACTTTCGCCGTGCGGCTGCTGGAGAGAGCAGACGGCGACGTAGGCAGGCCGTGGCCGCTCTACCGCCGCCGGTTTGTGGTTCTGGTATGGGTGTTGTGGTTTGGGGTGCTGGCGGCGAGGGCGATCACCGGGCTGATCGTCGCGCAGGTACTGTCGTGGCAGGAATTGTCAGGGGGACGGGCGTTTGCGGTGGTGGCCGGAATGCTGCTCGCAATCTGGCTGATTGCGCCGCGCTGGTATGCTGTCGCGGTTCAGGGCCTGCGGGCTGCGGTTCTGCTGCTGGGCTTCTCGATATTTTGGGCGCTGCCCACGCTGTTGGTGGCGGGGTTCGCCCACCAGCAGTACGACCAGATCGAATTTCAAAAGCCGTTGCCGGCGAAGGCTACGCCGCACCAGCGCATCGTGTGGCTGCTCTTCGATGAGATGTCGTACGACCAGGTATTTGTGCATCGCTGGCAGGGGCTTGAGCTGCCGAACCTGGATCGGCTGCGCGCAGAGAGCGTAACCTTCTCGGGCATGCAGCCGGATGGCTATTTCACGGAGCAGATTATTCCTTCGCTCTTCATGGGAAAGCCGTTCGTCAATGTGCGCAGCACGGAGGCTGGAGCGTTGCTCTACCGATCTGTGAAGGGCGGGCACTGGAATGAGTTCGATGGCAATGCGTCGCTGTTTGCGGACGCGCAGCACGCGGGCTGGACGACAGGCATTTCCGGCGACTACAACCCGTACTGCCGGATGCTCAAGGATCAACTGGATTTCTGTTCGCAGCGGCTGATTGTTTTTGGAGATCATCTGTCGCGGGATAAGTCGACGTGGGGCAATTTCACGGCGCCAATGCACGCGATGTGGGCGCGTGCGCTCCGCGAGCGCTATGAGCCTGCGCCGAGCGAAGCGGAGATTTTTGCAGGCATGCTGTCGTCGGCCCAGCGGCTGGTCACCGACGAGAAAGTCGATTTTGCGTTTTTACACCTTTATCTCCCTCATCCGCCTGGGTTTTACGATCGGAAAACGGGCAAGGTTGCAATCGGCGGCAGCTATATCGATAACCTGGCGCTGGCGGACCGCTCGCTCGGCGATCTTCTGCAGGCGCTCGGCACAACGCAATCCGCGGATGAGACTACGCTGATCGTCTCTTCAGACCACAGCTGGCGTGTGGACATCTGGAGAAACGGCTTTGGCTGGACGAAGGAGGATGAGTTGGCGTCGGAGCATGGGCATTTCGATCTCAGGCCGACGCTGATTGTGCGTTTTCCTGGGGAAACGGCGCCCGCGGATGTCGCCCGGCCCATTCCACTGCTGGCTATGCACTCGATGATCGAGCGGATGATTGCCGGCGAGATGGGGGATGCGCAAGGGCTGGAGGCGTGGGCGGATACGCAGTAGGTTAAGCGGGCCTCGAGAAGAACGCCCTTATGTTGGGCCGCAGCAGAAGGAAGAGGAAGAGCGCGTCGATCAGAATACCGGCTCCGCCCTTGAGCCAGTCTCGCGTGATCAGCAGACTTACCAGATCGCCGACGGCGTTGACGGCAAAAATTCCGATGGCCAGATACCACGCCCAGCGCTGACCTCGCCACAGACCGATCGCGGCAGCGCCGGCGGCAAATCCAACCAGAAGCAGGAGCGCACCGGAAACTCGCGAGTGGGCCGCGAAGGCTGCGTGGGCTGCGCGGTTGAGAGTCCATATCCGTTCCAGAAATGTGCCAGGAACAACGAATGACATGCCGGTGACCGCAGCTATCACGGTGGCGGCCGAGAGCAAGATTGCCATCAGAGTGAGAACCCCGGGCCTCTTCGTCATGCCATCATCAAGCTTAGGGGTGCAGGATGCGGGCTGGGCCTCCGGCGGGGCCGAGAACTTTGATCTTCTTCGCGAGGCCCAGAAACCCGAGGATGCGGATGCCCCAGTAGTTGAAGTCGAGCTCGTACCAGGCCATTCCGTGACTGGCGGAGACGGGATGGGCGTGGTGGTTGTTGTGCCAGCCTTCGCCACCGGTGATGAGGGCGACCCACCAGTTGTTGCGCGAGTCGTCGCGGGTGGCAAAGCGGCGTGCGCCCCACATGTGCGTGGCGGAGTTCACCAGCCAGGTGGCGTGCAGGCCGAGGGTGATACGGAGGAAAATACCCCACAGCAGCCACGACCATCCGCCGATGAAAAACAACGCGATGCCGATCACGGTTGCCGGAACCCAGTGCCAGCGGCTGAGCCACACGTAAAAGGGGTCACTGGCGAGGTCAGGAACGTAGCGGGTAAGGAGAGGGTCGCGGTTGTGCAGCGAACCGTGCAGAATCCAGCCCATGTGCGACCACCATTTGCCGTCGCGCGGCGAGTGCGGATCGCCAGGGCGGTCGGTGAGCTGGTGATGCATGCGGTGCACGGCAACCCAGTAGATGGGACCTCCCTGGAGGGCGAGGGTGGCGCAGAACGCCATTGCGTATTCCACCCATTTGGGCGTGATGTAGCCGCGATGCGTGAGCAGGCGGTGGTAGCTCATGGCGATGCCGACGTTTTGGCCGAGCACCCAAAGCACGAGGAAGACAGCGAGGGCGCTCCAGCTGAAGAAGAAGAGGGCGGCGATGGCGCCGATGTGAAAGATGGTCAGGGTGACGGCGAAGATGACGTTCAGTTTTGTGGAGCGCGTCTGCTCGAGCGCCTCGGAATCGGCGCGAACAGTATCGGTGGGAATCTCGGCGAAGGTGGACATTGAAACAGTGCTCCAGTGTTCACCTTAAAGGCAGCGAGATCTGGCGAATGTAAGAGTTGCGTAATCCCGCATGCAGCCTGGCGGCTGATTTAGTTCGAAACCTCGACCGAGGCGCGGACGGCTTCCGGCCGCGAGCCTTCATCGGGACGGCCAAAGATCATCTTGCCGGAGGTAGTCTGCAGAACCGAGGTGACGGCGATGTCTACGGAGCGACCGATCAGGCGGCGGGCGTGATCGACAACCACCATGGTTCCATCGTCGAGATAGCCGACACCCTGGTCGTACTCCTTGCCTTCCTTCATGATGACGACGCGCATTTTTTCGCCGGGCAGGACGACGGGCCGCAGGGAGTTGGCAAGGTCGTTGATGTTGAGTACGGGGACGCCGCGAACCTGGGCGACTTTGTTGAGGTTGAAGTCGTTGGTGACGATCTTCGACTCCATTTTCTTCGCCAGCTCGATGAGCTTGAGGTCCACTTCTTTAATGTGCGGATAGTCTTCGTCGATGATCTGGACGGTGATCTGCGCGTTGCCTCGCATGCGCTGGAGGATGTCGAGGCCGCGGCGGCCGCGCTGTCGTTTGGAGGAGTCCGAAGAGTCGGCGACCATTTGCAATTCGCGCAGGATGAACTCAGGGACGATGAGTGTGCCTTCGAGGAATCCGGTTTCGGCAATGTCGCCGATACGGCCGTCAATGATGGCGCTGGTATCGAGAATCTTGGTGTTGGGTTTGCTGGTTCGCTCCGGGGAGAAGACTCCGCCGAGGGCGGCGAGGTTCAGCATGTCGCCTTTGTTGGCGCCCACTACGAGGCCGATGTAGGTCATGAGCAGGAGAACGATGATCTGCAGCAGGCTGCGGGGGCGGCCATCGGGAAGGCTGTCGCGCAGCACGAGACAGAAGAGAAAGGCACCAACGATACCGAAGAGGCTGCCGATAACCGCGCCGAAGAGGCGCCGCAGCGTGAGGGCGCGGACGCGCAGCTCGAAGAGGATGATGAATCCGGATATGACGGCGCCGATGCCGCCCGCCGCCCACGGATTGAGACCGAAGGGGCGAAAAAACCAGCAGGAAACCGAGAAAATCAGGATGAAGAGCAAACGCAGAGCGAATAAATCCATAAAAAGACCGGCACTTTGCGCCAGCGATCAAAAAGGATTAAGAGGGGGTAAAGAATCCGTCAACACCGCTGAGCAACTGGAGTATACGCAGGGGCCGGGGTGTGGAAGTAGTCCACAATTTTCATAGAAAGTCGAACGAAAAGACTATTGACAGACTTGCCCCGCCATGCGGAAATCAGACTCTTTGGCGAGGCCGGCGAATGGCCTGGAGGCGCGGGGGCCGTACCTTACACCCGGTCGACTGGCGATTCAGTACTTCGGGACTTTGGGATCGATTTCGTTCGACCAGGCGGTGATGCCACCGGCGAGGTTGTGCACCTTGGCGAAACCGTTCTTCGCTAGGAATTCGGCGGCGCGCTGGCTGCGGCCACCGGATTTGCACTGCACCACGATTTCCTGGTCCGTATTCAACTCGCTTACGCGCTTCGGCAGATCGCCGAGCGGAATCAGATGGCCGCCCGCCTTGCGTTCGCCCTGGCCCTCGATGCGGGCGATCTGATATTCGAAGGGCTCGCGCACATCGAGGATGTGGAGGTTGTCGCCCTGATCGAGGCGCTGCTTGAGTTCTTTCACGCTCATCTGGGGAATGCCGTTTTGTACAGGCGCCACTTTTGCCTCCGGAATAATGCCGCAGAATTGTTCGTAGTCGATGAGCTGGGTCACCGTTGGGTGGGTGCCGCAGACGGGGCAGTCGGGATTCTTGCGCAGCTTCAGCTCGCGGAAGCGCATGTCGAGCGCGTTCACCAGGAGCAGGCGGCCGATGAGCGGCTCGCCTTTGCCAAGGATCAGCTTGATGACTTCGGTCGCCTGGATTACGCCGACCAGTCCGGGCAAAATGCCGAGCACGCCGCCTTCCGCGCAGGAGGGGACGAGCCCGGGCGGCGGCGGTTCCGGATAGAGGCATCGATAGCAGGGGCCGTGCTCGGTAGCGAAGACGCTGGCCTGGCCCTCGAAGCGGAAGATGGAACCGTAGGCGTTGGGCTTGCCGGTGAGCACGCAGGCGTCGTTGACCAGGTAGCGCGTGGGGAAGTTGTCGGTGCCGTCGGCGACCACGTCGTAGTCGCGAATGATTTCGATGGCATTTTTGCTGGTGAGCATCGTCTCGTGCTTGACGACATTGAGAAATGGGTTAAGCGCGACGAGCTTTTCTGTGGCGGAGTCGATTTTCGGCCGGCCCACGTCTTTGGTGCTGTGGATGATCTGGCGCTGCAGGTTGCTTGAATCGACGGTATCGAAGTCGACCAGGCCAAGCGTGCCAATGCCTGCGGCGGCGAGATAAAGCGCGAGCGGCGAGCCGAGTCCACCCGTGCCGACGCAGAGAACTTTGGAGGCCTTTAGCTTCTGCTGGCCCTCCATGCCGACTTCCGGAAGGATGAGGTGGCGCGAGTAGCGGGCGATCTCGTCGTTCGAGAGCTGCGGCAGGGTGATGGGTTCGACGGTGGTGGCCATTGGTCTTCCTTAAGGATGCGGCTTCGGAGCTACCAGGTGCAAGCGGCCCGTCTTAGTCGCTACCGAAGCGCCTTTGCGCCGAAGGCGCTTCCGCCCCTCCCGCCGGGAGCCCGCCCGCGATGGAGGGAATGATGGAGAGCGTGTCGGAATTCTGGACGGCAGTTTCCTCGCGATCCGGCAGATAGCGGACGTCTTCGTCATTGAGATAGAGATTGACGAAGGAGCGCAGTTTGCCGTCAGGCGTGTAGAGGTGTTTCTTGAATTCGGGGTATTGGGCGAGGAGCGCGGAGACTGCTTCTGTGACGGTGTTGGCGTCCACCGCAATGGCAGATTGGTTGGCGGTGTAGACACGCAGAGGCGTGGGGATCTCGATGGTCATGGCTTGCTGGTCCTCGTGGAGGCTGCGGAAGATTTGTTTCAGTGGGGACGAAGCGGCGCTAGCGGCACGACGAGGGTCGTGCCATGGTACAGAGTCCTGTACAGGGCGCGTGGTGCGGAGTGGCTGGGGATGCAGGAGCCATGGGACTTCTCTATTGTGCAGCAAAAGGTCAGGCTATGTCTTGCGCTGAACGGTCTGGCCGCGCCTCTGGCTCGAGGCCGGGGTCGAGCTGGCCGGTGACTTCGATGATTTCGTTGCGGAAGGCTTTGTCGTCTTCAGTGGTTCCGGTGAGCAGGAACGAATTCGTTTGCCGGGCCGCGCCTTTTTCAACGGCGGTGATGACGTAGCTGCAGCCGATCCAGTGGGCCTCGGCGAAGTCTGTGCTCGACCACTGCGCGGGATGGTCGGGGTGCGAGTGGTAGAAGCCGACGATGTCCAGGCCGCGCTCGCGGCCGGTGCGCTGAATCTTCACCAGCTCCTGCGGAGCGATGCTGTAGCGGTTGTGGGCGGAGTCAGTGCGTGTGTTGCCGGCGCGGATGGCGTCTTCGACCTCGTTGACGGAGTTGCCGTCTTCGGACGTGAAGCGGCCGAGGAGAACGCCGCAGCATTCGTGGGGGTAAGTCTCTTCGCCATGCTCGCGAAGCGCATCGTAAACCTGCTGGCTCAGGCGGAGCAATGCTCACTCCTCCCAGAACCGTTCGCTGAGGTATTTGTCCGCCGCGTCGCATAGAACTGTAACAATGACTGCTTCTTTTCCGAGGGCGGACTGCTCTTCGGCGATGCGCAGCGATGCTGCCACGGCTGCGGCGGCGGAGATGCCGACCAGCAGACCCTCGGTGCGGGCCAGGCGTTTAGCCATCGCATAGGCGGCTTCAGTTTCAACTTCGATGTTGCGGTCGGCGAGGCTGGGATCGTAAATGGCCGGAACGATGGCCGCGGCCATGTACTTCAGCCCTTCAAGGCCATGGAAGGGCGAATCGGGCTGCATCGAGATGCATTCGACTTGCGGGTTCACCTCTTTCAGGCGCCGCGTGACGCCCATGAATGTGCCGCTGGTGCCGAGTCCGGCGACGAAGTGGGTGACGCGGCCGCCGGTCTGATCGAGGATTTCGTTCGCAGTGCCGTTGTAGTGGGCCCGCCAGTTGGCGTCGTTGCCGTATTGGTCGGCGTAAAAATACTGTTCATCGGCGGCGAGCTCGCGCGCCTTGCGAATGGCGCCGTCGGAGCTTTCGGCGGGGTCGGTCCAGACGACTTCGGCGCCGTAGGCTTTCAGAATGCGTTTGCGCTCGGGGGAGACATTCGATGGCATGCAGAGCGTAACAGGGAAATTGAGAGCCGCGCCGAGCATGGCATAGGCGATGCCGGTGTTGCCGCTGGTGGCGTCAAGCAGGCGCATCCCGGGGCAGAGCTGCTCGTTGCGCAGAGCTTCGAGGACAATGTTAGCGGCGGCGCGGTCTTTCACGGAACCGCCGGGATTCTGCCACTCGGCTTTGCCAAGGATTTGCACGCCAGGCAGGTCTGCTGCGACGCGTTCAAGAGGCACCAGAGGCGTGTTGCCGATGCGTTCGAGCAGCCCATGCCCGAGCGTGGCTCCGGACTGACGGGTTTTAGTTGCGGCCAGTGTCGCCATCGCTGATAAAAACCAATACTGTTAGGGGGCAGTCAATTGCAGTGCGCGCGTGCATGTGCGACCCTGAACAGGGAAGGCCGCCGCTACTTCCTAGTGTAGCGGCTGGCCGATTCCTCGGGGAACACCATGCTTAAGAAGCCGCGACCGCGCACGTGGGAAGAGACTCTCAGCGAACTGCGCCGCCGTCAATTCGATGTTCAGGATGTCGCCGGGGTTCCGGGACAGGTGCGCGTATCGAAAGGCGGTTGCGCGATTGTGCTGGAAAAGGCGCAAAACGAGGCGGGATTGCGGATGGTGGTGCGTCCGGGGCTGGTGATCAACGGGGAAATTGCGGACCTCGTGGATCGCGGCTTTCAGAAATTCTTCCGCACCAGCAAGGCCGAATTTCCCGCGACCGCGGATCGGCTGCAGACGCTGCATCGCTTTGTTGAAGAGCTGAAGGAGGTCACCGGCTCGGTGACCCTCTATAACGAGGCGCTGGGCACGGTAAGCGACGCTTACCTCTACGACCGGGTGAAGGGGCGCGATCTGCCGGAGGGCGAGCGGCCTGTACCGGCCTGGAAGCGGCCATAAAGGCCGATTCTGAAAAGAAATCGGAACGCCTGCGCCCTGGGAAGCGTCTATGCAAGCATGCGATTTCGTCTGCACTGCCTGCCGTTTCTCGGATTTGGATTGCTGGGTGCGAGCTGGACGCTCGCGTGGATGGGGCCGCCGCAAACCGCCAATAATCGCAAGCCGGCCACGCCTCCCGCACATTACGGTGAAGAAGGCGCAATCCTCATGCCCGCGGACCGCTCCGACGATTCGTATGCGATCTACTCGCGGCTGATGCCGGGCGAGGTGTTCGCGAGCATGTCACAGGAGCAGAACGCGCAGTGGGCGATTGCCGCGATCACCATCAACGAGACGGATCGAAACCCCGCTGTGCCGCCCCAGGGGCAGCTGAAACCGCCGCCTGAGAATCCACGGGGCTTCCAGGAAGCCGTGCAGGATTACACGAGGAACCGCGATGTGCGCGTGGAGCTCGCCAGGGATTCTTTTCGGATCAACCATGCATTTTCTTTGTTGCGGCCTGAAGACGTGGCCGCGCTGCGCGCCTCAAAGACAGCGGCTGAGGTGAGCTCGGAGACGCAGTCGCAGTGGGCGGGCTATCCCGGCGTGACCTATTTCAGCGAGGTCTACTTCGACAGCAAACACCAGGCGGCGCTGGTTTACATGAACGACTGGTGCGCGCATCTGTGCGCCTCAGGGAGCTGGGTGTATCTGGAGAAGCATGGCGGACAGTGGGTTCGGCGCTCGGGCGTGACGACGCCGGGGGCGTAGCTCGTCATTTGGCTTTGGCGCGCTCACGCTGGAGTTCGCGCCAGATTTCGCTTTTGGAGACGCCGCGTTCGCGGGCGATTCGCTTGAGCGCGTCTTTCTCCGCCAGACCTTCGGACTTCTCCAACTCCGCCAGCCGCTCCAGCAGACTCGCGCCGGTTGTTTTCTCAGCAGAGAGCGGATGCGCGTCGATCAGCAGCACCATCTCACCGCGGATGCGGTCTCGCGCCGCCAGCTGATCGCGAACTTCCCGCACCGTTCCGCGCAGGAATTCTTCGTGCAGCTTGGTCAGCTCGCGGGCGAGGACCACGCGACAGGGCGAACCCCAGACAGCTTCGATGTCGGCCAGGGATTCGACGATGCGATGCGGCGCCTCATAGAGCACCAGCGTTGTGGGGTGCGACAATCCGGCCGCCAGATCTTCAAGCGCGGTGCGGCGCGCGCCAGCCTTCGGGGGCAGGAATCCGACAAAAGAAAATTGCTCGGTGTTCAGTCCCGACGCGACGAGCGCGCTGAGAACAGCGCTGGCGCCTGGAATGGGGTAAACCGGAATTCCTTCAGCGATGGCCGCCGCCGCGAGCACCATGCCCGGATCGGAGATGCCCGGTGTTCCCGCATCGGAAACGACGGCGATGCGGGCGCCATTCCTGAGCGCTTCAACCAGCTGGCGGCTGCGCTCGGCTTCATTGTGTTCGTGGCTGCTGATGGTGGGGGGTGCGATCTGATAGCGGTCGAGCAGCTTGCGTGTCTGGCGGGTATCTTCGCAGGCGATGCGATCGCAGGACCGCAGCACGCGCAGGGCACGCAGCGTGATGTCTTCAAGGTTGCCGATAGGGGTTGCGACGAGGTAGAGGCCAGGGGCCAGGGGCTCGTCAGTCGCGGTCATTGTCGGTGCGTTCGAGGCGGCGATATTCTGCCAGCAGGCCCATGCTGCTGCTCAGATTCTGCCAGGTGACGATGCCGACGATGCGGCCGCTTTCGGCGACGGGAATCAGGGAGAGCCGGCCGCTGCCGATGCGGCGGATGAGCGCGCCGAGGGAATCGTCGGGCTGTGCGACCTGGAAGGCGCGCGACATGATTGCCTGGATGTAGCCGTTGCCACCGTGGCGCAGCGCCTGGATGATGCCCTGGCGCGAAACGACGCCGACGAGCGAGGCGCCGCGCACAACGGGGAAGTCGTCCTGGAGGCTGTGGATGGCTTTGTAGAGGGCGTCTGAGAGCGTGTCGGACGGCGAGAGCGTGTCGAAGTCGACGAGCATAACGTCGCGCATGCGCACCGTTTCGACGACGGATTGAAAGAGGACGCCCTGGTCTTCCAGCTGCGCGCCGATGAAGACGAAAAATCCGCCCATGATGAGCCACGGGCTGATGGCGGCTGCGAGATGCGTGTTCGGAATGGCCAGCAGGGCGAGGCCAGCCACGACTGAGCCGATGCCCAGCATCTGTCCCATGCCGGAGGCGGTGCGCGTGGCCTGGGCTACGCCGCGGCTGCGCGAAAAGCCGCTACGCATCAGGCGGCCGGCGTCGAGGGGATAGGCCGGGATAAAGTTGATGAGCGCGAGAGCCACATTGAGCCATACTGTGGAGCGCATCAGGTGCGCGGGCGTGACGATGGGCAACGCGGCGATGGGGACCTGGGAGGTGGCGCCTGCGATGAGCGCGGCAACGACTCCGGCAAAGGCGAGGTTGGAGAGGGGACCGGCGAGGGTGAGCGCCCATTGCGCCGAGCCCTCCACGGCGCGCTCAGCCATATCAGGGCTGGAATACGAAAACAGGCCTCCGATGGGCAGCAGCAAAATGCTGCGTACAGTGAGGCCGTGATAGGCGGCAGTGAGCGCGCGCGTAGCTTCGCGGCCTACGACTGCGCCAAACAGAAGGAACCAGAGCATGACACCACGCCATGGCGACAGGCCGGAGAAATTTGTCGTCAGCACGCAAAACAGAAGGAGCAGGATGAAGAAATAGTGGATGCGCAAGTGGACTCCAAACCACCGTCCGAGCGGCAAAGACCAGGCGCGCATCTCAATCTCCCTTCCTGGAAGTTATTGTAGAGGGTCGAAGGATTTTGCCAGGAAGAAACGATGCGGGTGATTGCCGGGAAGTATCGGTCGCGGGTGCTGCATGCTCCGAGAGGTCAGGATACGCGCCCGACCAGCGACCGGCTGCGGGAGACTCTGTTCAACGTGCTGGCGCCGCAGATCGAAGGCGCGCTGTTTCTGGACCTATACGCCGGATCGGGCGCTGTGGGAATTGAGGCGCTCAGCCGCGGCGCTCGCGAGGCGATTTTTGTGGAGCGGGCAGATGCTCCGTTACGCGCGATCCGCAGCAATCTGGCGGCATTGGCCATTCATGGGAACTATGCTATCGAGGCACGGAGCGTGGTCTCTGCTCTGCGGCGGTTGGCAGAGGCGGAGCGCGCGGTGGACCTGGTGTTTCTCGATCCGCCCTACGCTGACGAGGAGGAGTATGCGAGTTCTCTTGAGCTGCTGGGCGGGGAGTGCGGCCGCTTATTGGCGCCGGATGCTCTGGTGATTGCGGAACACGAAAAGCGCCGGGAGCTGGAGAAGAGCTACGGGAAGCTGCTCCGGCAGCGGGTTCTGAAGCAGGGCGACGCGGCGCTGAGCTTCTACCGGACAGAATCCGAGTGAGGATCGGAGCTCTGTCCCGTGCGCAGGTCCACGATGAAGGGGAGCTCACGGTCAGTGATCTGGTCCCAGCCGAATCCGTGCAGGTGGTTGTTACGAATTTCTGCGATGCGCAGACCCTCTGAGGAAAGCCTCGGCGTCTGCCATGCCTGGCCGTCAATACCCCACGCCAGCAGAGCGTGATGGCCGGCGAAGAGCAGCAGTCTGTGTTCCGGTACTGGAAGGACTTCGAGCACCGGGCGAAAGGCGATGTGCGTGAACTGGGCGGCCTCGATGGTGTTGACGATGTACGCGTAGCCGCCGGCGACAGCGCAGATCTCGTTTGGGGCGGGGCAGCTCCAGACGCCGGTCGGCGTGGAGGGATCGGCAAACCCAAGCGCAAAGGTTGCGAGGAACGGCGAAGAATGCTCGGGCCGGACCATTACTTCCAGGGCGCCGCGCTCCACCTCTTCCGCATCGTGAGGGTAAGTAAATGCACGGGGAGGCAGTATGAGCGGCCGCCTGGGGAGAATTTCCGCTTCCCAGGAACGCGGAAAGGACAGCGGCGAAGCGAGCGTCATTCGTCGAGTTGGAAGTTCAGAATCCATTCCAGCTGCTCGGGCGTGTCGGGAATGGTAAAGCCGCGGGCGCGTTCGATCAGGCGGAGGGCGGCGGTTGCGTCCCAGCCGAGAGCGATCATCACGGAGGCAAGGAGAACGGTGGCACGGCCGATGCAGCCGCGGCAGTGCGCGGCAACCGACCTGCCGGCCCGCACTTTGTCGCGCAGGTCCGCGACGAGCGCCCGGAATGAGGCCAGGTCGGACGGCGTGCATCGGTCTGGAATGGGATAGGAGACGAAGGTCATTCCCAGTTGCCGGGCGATCCTGCCTTCTTCGGTAAGGCCGAGCTCCTCGTTGTCGTCAGGCGTTAGAAGCGAGACGAGAACGTCGATTCCCTCGTTGCGCGCAATCTCGAGGTCGGCCTGCAGCCATTCACCACCGCGTGGCCGCAGCAGAAATGCGAGGCGGGAGGGTTGGGCTTCCTCGATCCAGAGGACATTCCTCATCGCATGCCGCCCATGAACTGTTCAATTCGCTCACGGATACTGAGGACGTGGAGCGGCAGACTGAGACGGCTGCCCTCCTCGACGATCGGGATCAGTTTGTCGAACTCAGGGCCAGAGTGCGAGCCGGTGAGCGCGATGCGCACGGGATGGAACAGATCCTTGCCCTTTGCTCCAGTCTCAGTCTTGATCTCGTTCATCCAGGTTTTGAACTGCTCCGGCGTAACGGGGCCGGAGTGAGGGTCGACGCAAGCGGCAAAGGCGGCAAGGACCTTCTGCGCCGCGTCAGTCGCCAGGATCGCGGCATTCTCGTCGTTCATGCGCGCAGCGCCAGGATTGAAGCGAAAGAGAAACCCCGCTTTCACCGGCAATTCGTCGAGCTGATTCACCGCGGGCAGAAACAGGGTCAGCAATTTGCCGAACCACGCCTCGACCGCCGCCGTGGTGACCTGCCAGACGCCATTGTGCGGGGGCAGAAGGCCAGCGCCCGCGAAGTGCGACCATGCAAGCTCAGCGACGCGTTCAGGGTCGGCGGCCCTGAGGTAGTGCCGGTTGAGCCAGTGCAGCTTCTCCCAGTCGAAAACCGCTGGCGAGGGCGTGACGCGCTCCAGGCGGAATTCCTTTACCAGTTCATCGAGCGAAAACAGCTCGCGCGTGCCTCCTTCCGCTCCCCAGCCGAGCAGCGCGAGGTAATTCACCAGCGCTTCTGGAAGAATCCCCATCGCGCGAAAGCTGGCGACCGAGGTCGCGCCGTGACGCTTGGAGAGGCGCTCGCGATCGCTGCCGAGAATCGTCGACAGATGCGCGAACTGCGGCGGTTTCCATCCGAAGGCTTCGTAGATCGCGACCTGTTTTGGGGTGTTCGAGATGTGATCGTCTCCCCGGATGACATGGGTGATTTCCATAAGCGCGTCGTCGAGCGTTACAACATAGTTGTAGACCGGCATTCCCGAGGACCGGACCAAAATCAGATCGCTGACCGTTTCGTTTGGGAACTCTACTTCGCCCCGGACCATGTCGTGGAAGCGCAGCGGGTGATCAGGGATGCGCAGGCGTACCGCGAACGGCTCGCCGGCAGCGGCGCGAGCGGCTGAATCACTTTCCGGAATGGCGCGGCAACGGCCGGAATAGACCTGGGGCTTATGAGCGGCGGCCGCTTCCTGGCGTTCTGCTTCCAGTTGCTCGGCAGCGCAGAAACAGCGATAAGCCTTGCCCTCGGCCAGCAGACGATTCGTGTGCTCGCGATAGATGCCCAGCCGCTCCGACTGGCGGTAGGGCGCATGCGGGCCTTCGACTCCGGGGCCTTCATCCCAGTCGAGACCGAGCCAGAGCAGGTCTTCCATCAACTGGGTTTCGTGGCGCATCTCGCTGCGGTCGAGGTCGGTGTCCTCGATGCGCAGCAGAAACGCCCCGCCGGTGTGGCGGGCGAAGAGCCAGTTGTAGAGCGCAGTGCGCGCGTTGCCTACGTGGAGGAAACCCGTGGGCGACGGCGCGAAACGGACACGAGGCGGGTGAGCAGACGGAAGCATAGCCTGGCAGATTCGATCTTACGGGAGCCATGCGATACGCCGCCAAAAAGGGCGGGGCGTCAACGTGTGACGCCCCTTGAACACGCAGATTTGGGGAGGGACTACGCCTCCCCCGGAGAGGTCGAGGGCTCTCCCGGCAGGATAGGTAGGCTGATTAGACTTCAGCCCCTGTGACCGAATGCTGCGCCTGCCTGCGCGCACCCGTAAACCGTTCCCCGGGCGGTGCCTACTTGCCGGGAGGCATCAGCACCGTGTCGATCACGTGGATGACCCCATTCGACGCCGGTATATCGGCATGGATGACTTTGGCTCCGTCCACCATCACTTCGCCATTCATCGTCTTGAAATTGATCCGGCTGCCTTCTACGGTCTTTGCCGATTTCATGTGGGCGATCTGTTTCGAAGTCAGCTTTCCAGCCACAACGTGGTAGGTGAGGATGGCGCGGAGCTTCTCTTTGTTTTCGGGTTTCAACAGGGAATCGACGGTTCCCTCCGGCAATTTCGCGAATGCCTGGTCGTTGGGCGCAAATACCGTGAATGGTCCAGGCCCCTTCAGCGTGTCGACCAGATCGGCGGCCTTGACGGCTGCGACCAGGGTGTTAAACGATCCAGCTGCGACAGCAGTATCCACAATGTCCTGCGGTGGCGCCGCGGTGGCTACGCCTGCGAGCAGGGCGAGACCGAGAACGCCGATGAGCTTCTTCATGTTTCATTCCTCCGGAAAAACCGCTTATTGCCGGTTTCCACTATTGACAGTAGGGCAAAAATAGTTGATTTTCAGTTAAACGCTCCTGTGGAGATCGAATCGCTTGAAAAATGCGAAAAAATCGGCGGCGAACTTGAAGCACAGGAAAGCCGGCGAGCGCCCGGCGCCCATCGATGCGATCAATGAATCCATCAGGCCATACGCCATCGCGGAAAAGCTGCGCGGGCTAAGGCTGCGCAAAAGCATGGGACTGGCGCAGCTGGCGGATCATACCGGTCTGTCGGCGGCTATGCTTTCCAAGCTGGAAAATGCCAGGCTGGTGCCGACGTTGCCCACTCTGGTGCGCATTGCGCTGGTTTTTAACGTTGGGCTCGACTATTTCTTCACCGACCAGCGTAAGCGGCACATCGTGGCAATATCGAGAAAAAATGAGCGGCGAAAATTCCCGGCGGATCCGAAGGAAAGCCATGTGCCCTGGCATTTCGAGAGCCTCGATTTCCGCGCCAACGAGAGGAAACTCAACGGCTACCTTGCGCATTTTCATCGGGTGCCAGAGGAAAAACTGTCGCCCCACTTTCACCCCGGGGTGGAACTGCTGTATCTGATCGAGGGCGAGTTGGAAATCTCTATCGGAACCGAGGTTCATCGGCTCAGCAGTGGCGACGCGATCTACTTTGATTCGATCCAGAAGCACTCCTACCGCAGCGTTGGGGCGGACGCATGCACGGCTGTGGTGGTTACGGCTGGCGTGGCAACATGACCGAGGGGTGCCGCGGGTGGGGCGGCACGCGCGGGCCCGGGGACGATACGCCGAAGGCTGACTTCAGTCCCAGCATCACGACGGCTTGCTGTCGCCGAAAACGCGCACCGCTCGCCCGCCCACGATGACCTTGTCGCCAATTTCCGCCGCCGCGAACGGATCGTCGAGGTTCTCTGTGTCCAGCACCTGCGTCCATGGCGAGGCCGCGGGTGGCTCCGGCAGCGTGAACTCGACGCCCTCGGCCGACGCGTTCACCAGGATGAGGAAGCTGTCATCGACGATGGGGCAGCCGTCCTCGTCGGTGATGGCGAGAGTCTTGCCGTTCAGCATCAGGGCCAGCGAGCGATTCCAGTCTGTGGTCCAGGCGGCTTCGTCCAGCTCGCCTCCGCCGGTGTTGTACCAGGCGATGTCGCGCACCACCGAGCCGCGAATCACGCGGTCCTGGAAAAATTTACGCCGGTGGAGATTGGGGTGGTCGCGGCGAAGATGGATGAGCTTCGCGGTGAATTCCAGCAGCCGCTCGCTCGCCGGGCTCAGCTTCCAGTTGAACCAGGTCAGCTCGTTGTCCTGGCAGTAGCCGTTGTTATTGCCGTGCTGCGAGCGCGCGAATTCGTCTCCGCCGCACAGCATGGGCACGCCCTGGGAGAGAATCAGGGTCGCCAGAAAATTGCGCATCTGCCGCTCGCGCATGTTGTTAATGGCAGGATCGTCCGTAGGTCCTTCGACGCCCATGTTCCAGGAATCGTTGTTGTTGGCGCCATCGGTATTGTTATCGCCGTTCGCCTCGTTGTGCTTTTCGTTGTAGCTCACCAGGTCGCACAGCGTGAATCCATCATGCGCTGTGACGAAGTTGATTGAGGCGTACGGACTGCGCCCATCCATCTGATACAGGTCGGACGATCCAGTGAGGCGATAGGCAAAATCGGACAGCAGGCCGCTGTCGCCTTTCCAGAAGCGGCGGACCGTATCGCGATATTTCCCGTTCCACTCCGCCCACAGCACTGGAAAATTGCCCACCTGATAGCCGCCATCGCCTACGTCCCAGGGTTCCGCGATCAGCTTCACATCGGCGAGAGTCGGATCCTGGTGGATGGTGTCGAAGAAGCTGGAGAGCCTGGAGACAGCGTGCAGCTCGCGGGCCAGCGTACTGGCCAGATCGAAGCGGAAGCCATCGACGTGCATCTCGGTCACCCAGTAGCGCAACGAGTCCATCACCAGTTTCAGCACCTGGGGGTTCATCACGTTCAGCGTGTTGCCGGTGCCGGTGAAATCCATGTAGTAACGCGGGTCATCGGGCACCTGGCGGTAGTAAGTGGTGTTGTCGATGCCTTTCATCGAAAGCATCGGGCCCAGGCGATTGCCTTCGCAGGTGTGGTTGTAGACCACGTCGAGAATGACTTCGATGCCCGCCTTGTGCAGAGTCTTCACCATTTCCTTGAACTCGGTCACCTGCTGGCCTGTGTCGCCTGAAGAGCTGTAGCGCGACATGGGGGCGAAGTAGCTGAGCGTGTTGTAGCCCCAGTAGTCGCGCAGGCCGCGATCCACCAGGTGGCCCTCGTCGATGAAGTGATGCACGGGAAGAAGCTCGACAGCGGTGATGCCGAGCTTCTTCAAATACTCGATGCCCGATTCGCAGGCCAGGCCGGCGTAGGTGCCGCGCAGTGTTTCCGGAACGGCTTCGTTGAGTTTGGAAAAGCCACGGACATGGACCTCATAAATGATCGAATCCGCGAGCGGCGTCTCCGGCGGACAATCGTCCTCCCAGTCAAAGCGCTCATCGATCACGATCGCCTTCGGCACGCCGGCCGCCGAGTCCTGGTCGTCGCGGATCAGATCGTTGCCGGTCGCCACGTCGTAAGGAAAGATGGGCGCTTTCCAGTCCACCTCGCCGGTGAGTGCCTTCGCGTAAGGATCGATCAGCAGCTTGTTGGAATTGAAGCGAAGGCCGGCCTCCGGCTGCCATGGCCCCTCGACGCGATAGCCGTATCGCTGGCCCGGCTTGATGTCGCGAATCATGCCATGCCACACGAACGCCGTGCGCTCTCGCAGCGCCACGCAGTCGATCTGGTTGCCTGCCTCGTCGAAGAAGCAAACCGAGACTCCGGTGGCGTTTTCAGAAAACAGGGAAAAGTTGGTTCCTTTTGACGTCGGCGTAGCGCCCAGAGGATAGGGCTTTCCGGGCAACAAAGTTCTGCGCATGAATTTTCGTCTCTCGTTCCGGGAATGAATGATGCGAATATTCAGATGCAGAAACGCGCGTTGCGTTGACGAGGAGAGATGGACCCACAGCGTCGAAACGCTCTTTGGCGTGTGCCTGGATTGGCTGTTAAGACGCCATACCGAGTCCTACCAGATTAGCGGCGGCGATGATGACCGCCATGCCCGTCCACAGCAGGCGTACTGGCCTGCCCTGAGCGCCACGCCACTCGCCAAGCGCCAAACCGACGATGCCGCCGAAGAGCACATAGCAGCTCATGTGAAGCATCCAGTTCACGTAGCTGAGATGCACAGGAATATTGGCTGCTCCCCACGCGTAAAAGAAAAACTGCATGTACCACAGGATGCCGCCCGAGGCCGCCATGCAGCTGTTCACCAGAAGGGTCCGGCGAGTCTGCGACCAGTCCTCGCGGAACGAAATGTTTTTGCGGACGGCGAGACGAGTGAAACAGTAGGCGAAATTCACCAGCGCGCCGCCCCCCATGATGATGACGTAGCTGGGCAGCGCGGCGTAGAGCGGCTTTACGCCCACCTGCTGCGCGGCTGCCGCGATGGGCCTCGCGGCGTCGATGGCGAACGACATTCCGGAAGAGAAAATGCCGCACATCACGGCGAGCAGCAGGCCCCTGGTGAGGTTGAATTCCTCCGCCCGTTTGCCCAGCCGCTGCTCCTTCTGATGCCCCGCCCAGGAAACAATGGCGATACCGATCAACGCCAGAAGCACGCCGGACATCGTGAACAAACCGCTGCGGGTGGTAAAGAGGTACGCGAGTTGCCCGTGAATGATGGGGGGGACCAGCGTGCCTACCACCAGCGTGACGCCGATAGCCACGCCGATGCCAAGTGACATCCCGAGATAACGCATGGTGAGGCCGTAATTCACGTTGCCGATGCCCCACATGCAGCCGAAGAGAAATGTCCGCGCCAGCACACCCGGCGCGATGCCAGCGTAGAAACCGTGGAAATCCGGAAGCAGGATGAGGCTGACGATCCACGGCAGGAGCACCCAGGAAAAAACACCGGCCACAGCCCAGGTTGTCTCCCACGACCACTTCTTTACTTTTTCGATGGGCGCATAGAACGAGGCAGCAGAGGCCGCGCCAACCATGTGCCAGCCGATCCCACCAAGAATGGCAGCAGACATTCAGGCCCCTCTCCTGTTGCTCTTTCGTCGTGCGCGGAACTAAACGATCTCGACCTCCGCCAGCGCCGCGACTTTGCCGGCGATCGCCTGGGGATGGATGGAGCCGGAAGGCTGCTCGACCCGCGCCCATTGTATGGCGAAATTACCCAGCGTGGAGCTTTCAGCGGAACAGCGCACGACCGGAAGGCCAGTGGCCGCGGAAGTCAACGCGTTCAGGTATTCATTGCGGCTGCCGCCACCCACCACGCAGATGCGTTCGGGGCGCGCGCTCGTCATCTGTTCGATTTTCGCGAGTAGCGTTCCGTAGCGGCCCGCGAGGCTGCGAAAGATGAGATTGGCGTAGTGCGGAGCGGCGGCGCATCCAGGAGGCAGGGAAGCCAGGCCCCGCTGTTTGCGCTGATCGTTGATGCGCCTGGTCATATCGCCGGGAGGCAACAGCGCGGGGTCGTCGAGATCGAGCAACTGATCGGGCGCAGAGACTCGTTGCGCTTCGGCGATCAGTTCAGGCATCGACCAGGCGCGCTGCTCATCCCAGGTGTTCATGCATTGCCGCAACAGCCACATTCCCGGTATGCCGCGATGGAAGAGTACGCCGCTGTCTGCGGCGCCGAGGTTGGTGAATCCGAGGACGAAAGCCTCCGGCGTTCGCATGGTCCTGGCCAGAGGAACGCCGACCAGTGACCATGTACCCGAGCTGATGTAAGCCCACTTACCCTCGCGTTCAGGGATTCCGGCGATCGCCGAAGCTGTGTCGTGACAAGCTGGCGCGACGAGTTGCGTATTGGTGTATGCCGGCAGCCGTCGCAGATCGCTGCGCAGAGAGCCAAGCGCCGATCCCGGGGCAACGATCTCCGGGGCGGCCGCAAGGTCCAGACCCGCAGTGCTGAAAATCTGCTCCGACCACTGCCGCGTTTCGGGATCGACGAGGCCGGTGTGCGTGGCATTCGTGTACTCCGCGACACGCTGGCCGCCAAGCCAGTGCAGGATGTATTCCGGCAGATTCACCCACGGCGCGGAGTTCGCAATGCCGGCCTGGCGATCGGCGTAGAGCTGGTACAGCGTGTTGACGGGTTGAATCTGGACGCCAGTGAGAGCGTACAGCCGCTTCTCCGGAAGAAGTTTGTGGACCGCATCCATCGCGGCCTGGGTTCGCTCGTCGCGGTAGCAGAACGGTGCCGCCAACGGCCGGCCTTCGCGGTCGAGGCGCACATAATCGACGGCCCAGCCGGTCACGCCGATGCTCGCAATGCCTTCGGGGGCGAGTTCGGCACAGGACCGGAGCCCCGCTTCCAGTTCCCCGCAAATGCGATCGAGGTCCCAGTGCCATCCAGCGGCGCCGCGATCCTCGGGCGCATTCGCAAATCTACGGACCATCGTGATGCGAGGTTGCTCGCCGTTCCATCGCAGCAGAGAAACCCGGCAACTCTCAGCACCGAGATCGATGGCGACGAGGGCTGGTTGAAGGGCCGGCATTTCTGGCTCCGACCCGCGGCTCACCGCAGAAACGCCTCAGGCAGCCCACCGTCCACGGGAATCAGATGCCCCGTCGTGCATCGCGTGTGCGGCCCGGCGAGGAAAAGCAACGCCCGCGCGCAATCGTCCGGTTCAATGGGCTGATGCGTCAGCGTGCGCTGCGCATAGAAGCCAGCCAGCAGATCGCGCAGCTGGTCGTCGGTCGCCGATGCATCGAAGGCGATCCCATATTTCGTCAGCGACGCGATCACACGGTCGCGCGGAAACATGGTCGATCCCTTCACCACGGTTGCGGGGCTGATGCCGTTCACGCGTACCCGCGGCGCAAGCGAGACCGCCAGTTCGCGCACCAGATGACTGAGCGCCGCTTTGCTCACGTCGTAGGCCTCGCTGCCGCGCTTGGGAACCACCGCGTTGGCCGAGCTCGTGAGTACCACGCTGCCATCGAGTTGCTCCGCCTCAAATAGCTTCGCCGCTTCTTCGGCCAGCAGATAATTCGCGGTCACATTAAGGTCCAGCGTGGTCGCCCACATCGCGTCGCCGATCGTGCCCCGCGGCGACGAGGGAAAAATCGCCGCCGTATTGATAAGGATGTCGAGGCCGCCGAACTGCGCCACCGTGGCTCGCATCGCCGAGGCAATAGAGCCGCGATCGCGAATATCGACCGCGGTCGCGGCAATGGCTTCCTTGCCGGCAATCGTACGAGCCTCCTGCGCGGCAGCTTCGGCACCTGGGAGATCGCGATCGGCAATCATGATGTGCGCGCCACGTTCGGCCGCCAGCAGCGCCGCTGCGCGTCCAATGCCGCTCGCCCCTCCAACAATCAGCACGATCCGGCGGCTCAGCTCTTTCTCCGGCGGCTGCCGGCGAATCTTCGCCTCCTCCAGCAGCCAGTATTCGATGCGGAAGGCCTCGCGAGCCGGCAGCGCCACGTAATTGGTATAGACCTCGAAGGCTTCGCAGGGAGCGGCGGGTCCAGCCTGCGGCACGTCTTTCACGGGCGTCTTGCCCCCCATCGCGGTCGCGCCTTCCATTACATGAATGGCGTTGGTGTAGAACTCGCCGACCACCCGCGATTCCTGTTTGCTCTTGCCGAAAGAAAACATGCCGATGCCGGGAATCAGGACGACTGTGGGGTTTGGATCGCGCAGCGCGGGCGAAGGCGGCTCCCGATGCTTCTGGTAATACGCGGCATACTCGGCGCGATAAGTCCTGAGCGACTCCTCGACCTTCTTTTGAATCGCGGCGACATCGTCGGCCGCGCCAGCCGGAACAAACAGCGGCCGAATCTTGGTGCGGATAAAGTGATCGGGGCAACTGGTGCCCAGATGAGCAAGAGCAGCGCCGTCCTTCGAATTCACGAAGCGGAGAACATCCCCACTATCCGACCAGCTTCCGATGAATCGCTTCTGCTCTGAGACCCTCCCGCGCACGAAGGGCAGCAGCTCCAGCGCAATTTCTTTGCGGTCGTCGCGGGGCTGGAGCGCTGCTCCGCCAAAGAGGGCCGCGCCCTTCCGCTCGATGTGCTCCTGCACAAACTGCCCCAGGTGGTCGATCATCGTCAGCGTGTTCAGATAGCATTCGCGCTGCGTCTCGCCCCACGTGAAAAGCCCGTGGCCGCCGAGCACGATGCCGTCGCAGCCGGGATTTTCCCTGACAGTCTGGCGCATCATCATGGCCAGCTCAAAACCTGGGCGCTGCCAGGGCACCCACACCAGGCGGTGCTCGAATTCGCGATTGAACTCCGCCATTTTCTCTTTGCCGTTTGCCGATGCGGCCAGTGCGATCGCCCAGTCGGGATGCAGATGATCCACATGGCGGAAAGGCAAAAACCCGTGCAGAGGTGTATCGATCGAAGCCGCGGTCGGATTCACCCCAAAGGTGCAGAGCGGGTACAACTCCACCACCGCGTCTTCTTCCGCCACGCCCCGGTAGCTCGATTCGATGGCCAGCAGCTTGTCAAGATAGAGTGTTGCGAAGCCGCTCCGCTTGATGCTGCCAAGATCACCGCCGCTGCCCTTGACCCAAAGCACCTCGACCTCCTGTCCGGTCAGCGGATCTCGCTGCACGACCTTGGAGCTCGTGTTGCCGCCGGCGAAGTTGGTGATGCGCAGATCGGCTCCCAGCAGGTTGGAGCGGTAGCGCAGCAACTCCGGCTCATCCAGAGCCGCGGCAGTCTTTTCATCCCAAAGATCCTGCAAATAACGCAGCGCGGTTATAGTTTTCATCGAATCACCGTCCCAAATAATGCCACACCAAATACCAATAGGGCAATTGTTTCCAATCTTAGTCGACCGCTTTCGTTCCGGCGCCCGATGGCATTATCACCCCTGGGGCGAAGGAACATCAGCCGTCCATCCCGGAAAATATGGAATCCTCTTTTAGAACCGCGTAGTCTCGCGAAACCAGCGAGACGATTGAACTTTTCCTGGGTCCAGCCCGTACCAGCCCCCGTAACCGGCATCGACTGATGTATACACGCGTGATCAGCTCATTGCTCAATCTCAAGCTCTGAATGGACGTCTCAACATGAAAGCATCGAAAAATCTTCGTCTACTGGTAGCGATGCTTTACGCTCTCTTTCGCCTTCCGTTGGCGGTTGTGGCGCAAACGATACCGAGTGGCCCCGCGATCGACGTGGAAGTTAGCAAGCTCATGATTCAAAACCATGCCAAGGGCATGGCCGTTGCAATCGTCGATCATGGCAAGGTTGGCTATGTGCAAGCCTACGGTATCCGTAACGCCAAGGGAGATCCGCTGGCTACTGACACCGTCATGTACGGCGCCTCGCTTACCAAGACGGTGTTCGCGTACACGGTAATGCAGTTGGTCGATCAGGGCAAGCTCAAACTGGACACTCCTATTAAGGACGATCTCGACAAGCCTTTGCCGACCTATGGCCCCGATCCGGTTTTTCCCGACAAATATGGACCGTACAAGGATCTAGTCGATGATCCGCGCTGGGAAAAGATCACGCCGCGTATGTGCCTGACTCATTCCACGGGTTTCAGTAACTTCTGGTTTACAGAACCCGATCAAAAGCTTCACATCCATTTTGAACCGGGCACGCGTTTCAGTTATTCGGGCGAAGGATTGATCCTGCTGCAGTTTGTCATCGAACACGGGCGCAAGGCGCAAGGCCTGGGCCTCGATGTCGGCGATCTTACCAATGCCAACTTCGCCCGTATGGGGATGACCCGCACAAGCATGACTTGGCGTGACGGTCAGGACCCCAACGTGGCGGATGGATGGAATGATCAGGGCCAGCCTCAGCCACATGAGAAGCGCAGCAAAGTGCGTGTGGCAGGTTCAATGAATACAACCATCTCCGACCTTTCGAAGTTTACGGCGGCCCTGGTGACCGGCGAGGGGCTGAGTGCGGCCTCAAGTGCAGAGATGACGAAGCCACAGCTGCATATCACCGTCGCCCATCAGTTTCCGCTATTCCTACCCGACTTACCAGTAAGTGAGCAACGTAAAGATCTATACGCGGGCTTGGGTGTTGTCGTCTTCGACGGCCCGCAGGGTCACGGCTTCTATAAAGGCGGCCACGACGGACAGACCGCCAACACCATGGTCTGCATCAAGGCCAGTCAGCGTTGTGTCCTAATCCTCTCAAACGATGTTCGCGCCGAGGCAGGTTTTGCCGAACTGGTCGGCTATATTCTCGGCGACACCGGCGTGCCTTATGACTGGGAATACGGAGATCACGCCGGAAAGTCGTGAGTTCACGGTCTCGCCGGAATTTGGCGCGGCTGTTTCCGAACCACGGGCGACCCTGAAGTTTCGCCCGTTCGCGGAATCGCCCTGTCCGCCAGCGCCCAGAAAGCCCCGGTCTGGCCGCCTCCAACCGTCCGGCGCGCACCGCGAGGATGAAATTGTCCCTTTGACGTGTCCAATGGCGGGCAGTAGCATGACATTTTGCCGTATTTTAATAGGGACTTTGTTTCAATCGGGAGACCTGCACGTGAACCCGCACGCGGAACGCGTAAACAAGGCGCTGAATTCCCTTCAAATCGAGCTGCCCTCCTGGGGATTCGCGAATACCGGAACACGCTTCGGTAAATTTCTCCAGCCTGAAGCCGCAGCCACCATCGACGAGAAGTTTGCTGACGCCGCGCAGGTTCATGCGCTGACGGGCGCAACGCCCACGCTCGCGCTGCACGTCAGCTGGGATTTGCCTGGGGGTCTTCGCGACGCGAGTAAGATCATCGAGCTCCAAGCGCAGCATGGCGTTCGCGCTGGTTCGATCAATCCCAATCTCTTCGAAGCTCAGGAATACAAATATGGTTCCATCTGCAACCCCGACGCTGCCATAAGAAAGTTGGCGCTCGATCATCTGCACGAATCGGTGGCCATCGCCAAAGCCCTGCGCTCGCGCGACGTTTCGCTGTGGCTCGCGGACGGTTCGAATTATCCCGGGACCCAGAGCATTCGCCGGCGCATCGACTGGATGGCGGCGGCGCTGGCGGAGCTGCACGAAGCACTCGGCGACGAGCAGCGGCTGCTGGTGGAATATAAGCCCTTCGAGCCGGCCTTCTACCACACGGATCTTGCCGATTGGGGCATGTCGCTGCTGATCGCTCGTGAAGCCGGCCCTCGCGCCTGCGTGCTGGTCGATACTGGCCACCACTACGCAAGCCAGAACATCGAGCAGATTGTCACGTGGCTTCTCCGGGAGAAGATGCTGGGCGGTTTTCACTTCAACGACCGCCGCTATGCCGATGACGACCTGACCCTCGGGTCCATCGATCCGTACCAGATTTTCCGAATCTTCCACGAACTTCTTTCCGATCCCGGCGCCATGGAGACGACTGCCTTCATGATCGACCAGAGCCACAACATGAAGGGCAAGATGGAGGCGATGGTGCAAACGGTATGCGCGGCCCAGGAAATTTTCGCGAAGGCTGCGCTTGTCAATCGCGAACAACTGGCGATCCTGCAGGACGAATGCCGTTTGGTTGAGGCGGAGGAATGCCTGCGAGAGGCGTTCTGGTACGACGTGCGCCCGCTGGTTCGCGAATGGCGTTCCTCTCGCGGACTTGCCGAGGACCCGCTCGCGGCGCTGCGCGCCAGTGGATATGTCGAGCGGATCCGCAGCGAGCGCGGAGCCCGCAATGCGCGTTCGGTGGCCACGTATGCATAACGGCCGGCATGTTTCAAATTGAGTCATGCTGTTCCGGGATTGAAACACAGGTGATATAACGGGCAAAATCCTCATCGAGGACGATCCTTGCCGAAATCGTCGACCAAACGCCTGTACTTCATCCCCATCCTCTCTAAAGCGCTTGACGTTCTCGAAGTTCTGCAGAAGAACGAGCGGCCCATGTCGCTTGAAGCCATCTACCGGCACACGCACATCTCCAAGACCACCGTCTACCGCATCCTTAAAACGTTTGTCCATCGCGGCTACCTCGCCCAGTCACAGGATGGTCTGTACCGGCTCGCGGCGCGGCCGCGCAAGGTGCGCTTCGGCTTCGGCAAGCAATCCGGAGAGATGCCCTTTTCTGAAGAGGTAACGGCCAGCCTGCGCGATGCGGCAACTCAGGTGGGTGTGGATCTGCTTGTGCTCGATAACCGATACGATGGCGCGACCGCCATCCAGGTGGCGGAAGAGTTTGTCCGCAGCCGCGTGGACCTGGTCATCGAATTCCAGATCGATCAGGAAGCCGCGCCCATCATCGCCGACAAGATCGCGGTGGCCGGCATTCCGCTGATCGCCGTTGATATTCCGCACCCCCATGCCACGTTTTTCGGCGTGGACAATTACCGCGTGGGTGTGGAGGCAGGCGCCCTGCTCGCCGACTACGTAGTCCAGAACTGGGGCGGCAAGGTGGATTGGGTGCTGGGCCTCGACCTTGAAAATGCCGGGCCCCTGGTGCAGAGCCGCATCACTGGCGTCTTTCAGGGCATTCGCAAACAGGTGCCCGATGTGCCCGTCGAAAAATTTGTGCGCATCGATGGCCGCGGTATGCGCGACCCCAGTCAGCGCGTCATCGTGGAGTTCCTTAAGCGGCATCCCAATGAACGGCGCATCCTGATCGCCGCCGCGACAGACTCAAGCGCCCTCGGGGCGCTCGAAGCCGTGCGGCAGCTGAAGCGCGAGAAGCACGTCGCGATCGTTGGCCAGGACTGCATTCCCGAAGCCATCGAGGAGATGAAGCGTCCGAATACGCCCTGGATCGGCTCGGTTTCGCACGAGGCCGGAACCTATGGGCCACGCCTGATTCAGCTCGGGCTCTCGATTCTGCGCGGACTCACCGTTCCCCCCTACAACTACGTTGAGCATAAGCTGGTGACCTCGGCCATGGTTCGCGATGGGGTTGCGGCCAGTCTGGCCGCGGGCCGGAGCTGATGCGGTGCGGCAGACGAGGAGCATCGAAATGACGCGAGTTTGCTTTCTGCTGAAGGTTCGTACAGAAAAGCTGGACGAGTACCGGCGTCGTCACCAACAGGTATGGCCGGAGATGCTTGACGCCCTGCGCGCTACCGGCTGGCATAATTACTCGCTCTTTCTGCGCCCCGACGGGTTGCTGGTCGGCTACCTCGAGACGCCGGACTTCGAACAAGCGCGCGCCCGCATGCAGGACCACCCGGTGAATGCGCGCTGGCAGGCGGAAATGGCTCCGTTCTTCGAATCGCTCGAACAGGGGGCGGCGGACACGAGCATGACGCCGCTCGAAGAAGTCTTCCACCTCGACTGATCGCTCCCGCGGCGGATTCTACTTCTGGGCCGCCGTCTATTTCTGCGCCTGAGTCGCGTCGTTACTTTCCGGCACAATCCGCAACGGGGCCAGAATCCCCGAAGGCAACGGCTCGAGATGGTCCATATCTTGCGGCGCGAAACGCTTGCCGTAGCGCAGCCAAAGCAGCCGGTAGTCGGGAGCCGCGCGCCCCGCAAGCTCATTGATCGCCGTGTTCGCCACCACGATCTTCAACTCGTTGGCGCCCGCACGGAGAAACGGCCCGATATCCAGCGTGAACGGCGGATGCCACACCGATCCGGCCAGCTTGCCGTTGACATAAACCATCGCCGCGTCGCGCAGGGGCGGGTCGAACCACGTGCGCATCCCCGGAAAGTTCATGGTCCCGCGCTCCACCGGCGCGCCCTCACCGAAATCCAGCAGCGCGGCCCCGGCATGCGCGACGTTCTCCGGAATTTCGAAGGTCCGAACGTAGGTCGCAGTCCCCGAGTAATACTTGCCCGCTGTATCGTCAGCCCAGGAATGCAGCGTCTGCATCGTTTCGTTAAAACCAGTTTTGTCCAGTGTGACTTCCCAGTCGTGGCTCAGGTCGATGGGATCGAAACTCGTATTAGTCGTCGTTGCATTTTGTCGAGTGGCTTGAGAGGAAAAAACCACAACACGCGATTCATAGGGAGCAAGCGTCATTTTTAACGCCCCTCCGCTGCCCGCGCCGGAGATTTGTCCGCTGAGCGGATCCCACCACTCTGCGCCGGGCTTCTCCGTTCGGAACGTCGCCGTGAAACTGTGCGGGCGATTATCGGTATTCGCGATGAAATAAATGTCCGCATCGGTCAGCTTGCGATGGATGAAGCCCACCTGCGGAGCCGCTGGTTCAAGCCCCACATCTGGTTTCAAAAAGGGCCGGATTGCCTCGCCGAGCCCCGCCGTTTTCTCGATGAGCCTCGCGTTCTTCGCATCCGCCGCAAACAGCATCTCCGAGATTTGCTGAACCGCAGCCGAGTCCCGAGGACCTTCCACAAATCCAGGAGCGCGTGAAGGCAAACTCTCAGTGGCCAGGACCACTCCACCGCTGTGCGCGTACTCCGCGATTTTCCTGTAGGTCGTGAGGGGCAGCCGCTCGACGTGCGGTATCACCAGAATCGGATAATGGATGCCCACCCGATCGATTGCCTCCGCATCGATGAAGTCGAAGTTGTAACCCGCGTCGAGAATCGCCGAAACCAGGTCGGGGCCCAGCAGCTTCCCCATCTGATCGCTCACCGTTGCCTCGCCCAGTTTGAATCGCCCCTGCGCGTCTTCCTCCGGCAGCAGCACAGCAATGTCGTTGGCGGGTTTCCCCTGCCGCAGCAGCCAGCTCATTCGCGTCAGATAGCCGGTTACGTCCGGCATCACCATCCACCAGGGATTGTGGTTGTTGAACACCGCCGCTGCGTAGAATGACCAGCCCGGCTCACCCGCAGAGGCCGGCGAGCAGGGCCACCCATGCCCCATCAACTGGTTAACGCCCTGCAGAAAAAACGTGTCAGCCTCAGCCTTCATATCGAGCGGTGTCGACCGGAACGGCGGTGAGTGCAGCCACGTCCATGTCTCTGACGATGTCACCGGGCGCCCATAGAGGTGGCTCGCCGAAGTGGCCCACCGCGTGTACGAGAACGGCCCTTGCCACTGCGAGCCTTCTCCCTCGGGCAAATCGACGCGGGCGTTGCTGGACAGCGTGACCGCGGGAATACCATAGCTTTGCGATCGAAACTCGGTGTGGTGCGCGCGTGCCCAGGCATTGATCGTCGCAAGATAGTTCTCGTCGATCAGCTCGGCCAGGGTGCGCCCCCAGTCGTAGCGCAGGTCGACAGACTCCGGTCCGGTTCCGGCCACCATCTCCGGCAGATGCGGCGTTAAATCGTAACCACGGCGGTTACGAAACTCTGTCAGCAGCTCCGGGGTCCAGTCTGACTCGTACACTTCGAGGCTGTCGCTGAAAACCGAGTACGGCGGATGCTCGCCGAACGCCCGCACCAGCGGCTCCGCCACGTTCTTCAGGTGATCCTGCACCGCTTCGGCGCTGAAGTGGTCGATCACAAAACCGTCGGCGCCCACAGCGGGCCGCTTCACCTGTTGCCCGGTGCGGCTCGATATGAAAAACAGCGCGACTTGCGATCCGGCGAGGCCCCGGGGCAGCATCAGTCGCCCATTCCTGATCTCATCGACACGCTGCGCATTTTTCGGGTCGTAGTGTTCCGTCGTGCCCGGTGTGACAAATGCCGCCAGCAACTTTTCGCCATCGCCGATGGACGGTGCCGGAACCGAGCCCTCGTCCTGACCCGCCGGAGTCGCGACCACGCGCAACCGTCCGGCGGATTCCGTCACCGGAACCCATGCTCCGCCGTACGGCCATCCGCTGCCCAGCGTGATGCTCACCCGCATTCCCAGATCGTGGCCGGTGTTCGCCGCGAAGCCGACCATCCTGAGAAATTCGGGCGAGAGAAACGGCAGGTTGTGAAATCCCGTCTGCGGGTCGTCCAGCTCCAGTGGGTACACCGGCTGGATTTCCACGCCGCCAATCCCTCCGGCTTTCATCGTCCGCAGGTCGCGAGCCAGGTCTTCGCGGTTGACGGCCGCACCAAACCACCACCAGCGCATCATCGGCCTGGCATCGGTTGGTGGCGTGGAGAAAGCGCGCCGCAGTGTCGCAAGCGACTCTTGCGTGGGCCAGGAGCCGGACGCGAAAGAAGTCTGTTGCGCGAGAAGACTTGAAGCCAGCGCCAGGCTGACCACCGTCGCGCAGACCATCGTCTTTTCAAAACCGTTCATGGTAACCGGAAAACTCCTGATAGCGGTCCATCCTAACGCTCGCCGGACTTGCCCGATGAAAAAGAATTCTCTATTGACACCCGCCTGCTTTGGGCAAATCGCACCTCGGTCCGAGCCGGACAGGACGGATTCCTTCCGCTCATCAATGCATGGGACGCACAGACGCGGTATCGCCCTGCGGTGCGTCGGGGTTGCAACCGGGACATTATCTCTGCGAGGATCGTGCCTTATGAATTCCTTCCGATCCGACCGCCGAGAACTTCTTCGCATCGGCGCGCTGGGGCTGGGAGCAGCCGTCGGCTCCGCTCTGCCCGAAGCTCATGCCTCTCCCCACGGCGCGGCCCCGGCTTCAAGTGCTGGGCTCTTCGACATCCGGAATTATGGCGCGATCGGCGACGGCAAAGCTGTCGATTCGCCTGCTATCAATAAGGCGATTGAGGCGGCAGCGTCCGCAGGCGGAGGAACCGTCGTTTTCCCGGCGGGTAACTGGCTGAGTTTCTCAATTCGCCTGAAGAGTCACGTGGGGCTCTATCTCTCTCAGGGCGCAACTATCGTCGCCGCCGATTCGCCCCTCCCCGGAGCAACCACCGGCTACAACGGCGGCACCTACGACGCGGCAGAGCCGGTTACCGCATGGGACCCTTACCAGGATTATGGTCACAATCACTGGCACAATTCCCTGATCTGGGGCGAAGGCATCAGCGACTTCAGCATCACCGGCCCCGGCGTCATCTACGGCAAGGGTCTTAGTTTTGGGGCCAATCGAGTGGCTCGCGGCAGCTATCCCATCTTTGTCGCTGAGCAGGCCGGTGTAGGCAACAAGAGCATCGCCCTGAAGAACTGCCATAACATCCTGCTGCGCGACTTTTCCATCCTCAAGGGCGGCCACTTTGGGTTGCTGCTCACGGGGGTCGACAATCTCACCGTCGATAATCTGACCATCGATACCGATCGCGACGGCATGGATATCGACTGTTGCCGTAATGTTCATGTGTCCAACTGCACGGTCAATTCACCCTGGGACGACGGAATTTGTCCGAAAAGCAGTTATGCCCTGGGCTATGCTCGCGCAACAGAGAATGTTACTATCGCTAACTGCTACCTGACAGGCAACTATGAACTCGGTACGGTTCTCGATGGTACGTTTAAGAAATTCTCTCCGGACGAACACATTCCGAGGACCGGCCGCATCAAATGCGGAACGGAGTCGAATGGCGGCTTCAAAAACATCGCGATTTCCAACTGTGTCTTCGACGGCTGCAATGGAATCGCGCTCGAAAGCGAAGACGGCGCGTTATGCGAGGACATCGCGATTTCCAACATCACCATGCGCGACATCTTCACCGGCCCCCTCTTCATTCGCCTCGGCTCTCGGCTCCGCGGACCCAAAGAGAGCACCAAGGTGGGGGAGATGCGCCACATCCTCATCAACAATCTGACGAGTTACAACGCTCAATCCAGGCTTTGCTCCATCCTGAGCGGCATTCCTGACTACGCGATTGAAGATGTCAAGCTCTCGAATATCTACCAACATTCCATGGGTGGAGAATCCCAGGACGCGCTCGCGATTCGCCCACCGGAGTTTGAGAGCAAGTATCCCGATCCTGGAATGTTTGGTCCTATGCCTTCTCAGGGTTTTTATCTTCGGCATGTTCGCAACATCGAGGTAAGTCACGTGGAGATCGCAGCGGCTTCACCCGATCCGCGCCCCAGTTTCTTCCTGACCGATGTCAACCGTGCGGACTTCATAGCTGTGACCGCACCCGCTGGCATTCCGGCGTTCCATCTGGATAAAGTGACGGATCTGCGCATTCTGCTGAGCCGCGCGGCCAAAGATACAGTAATGGCCGGCGCCGACAATCAGACAATTTAAGGAACGACAGGGAGCCGGTTTTGCGGACCGCAAAGCAAAGCTGCATCATAGGAGAGGAGGTGTAGATGACTGCTTCCCGCTCGGACGCACTGGTTCTCTATGGAGTAACCGGGGATCTCGCCCACAAGATGATCTTCCCCGCGCTCTATGCCATGGTGAAGCGGGATGAGCTCAGCGTGCCGGTCATCGGCGTTGCGTTTCCCAAATTGACGCTGGAGCAGCTGCATCGGCGCGTGACCGACAGCATCAGGCGGGCGGGAGGCATCGACGACAAGCGCGCCCTCGATCGGCTCTTGTCCCTGCTCCAATATGTAAGCGGCGATTACAAAGACCCCGCAACGTTCGCGGCGATCAAAAAGGCACTGGGCAGCGCCCGCCGGCCAGCGCACTACCTGGCCATCCCACCTTCGCTCTTCGAAACAGTGATTCAGGCGCTGGGCGCAGCGAAACTGTCCGATCATGCGCGCGTCATTGTTGAGAAACCCTTTGGGCGCGATCTTGCCTCAGCATGCGAACTGAATCGGGTTGCGCGTTCCGTCTTTCCTGAAGACTCGATTTTCCGCATCGATCACTTCCTTGGGAAGGAGGCGATCATGAATATTCTTTACTTTCGCTTTGCTAACTCCTTTCTGGAGCCGATCTGGAACCGCAACTATATATCGAACGTCCAGATCACGATGGCTGAGAGCTTCGGTATCGGGAGCCGCGGAGGATTCTATGAAACTGCGGGCTGCCTGCGCGACGTGATCGAGAACCATCTTTTTCAGATTATTGCGTTGCTGGCCATGGAGCCGCCTGCCGGCCGTGACTTCGGAGAGGTGCAGAACGAGAAAGCGAAGATCTTTAAGGCCATGCGCGCTCTCGCGCCCGATGACGTGGTACGCGGACAGTATGCCGGCTATCGCAAGGAGCCGGATGTCGCGAGGAATTCCGATGTCGAAACTTTCTGCGCGCTGCGCCTGTTCATCGACTCGTGGCGTTGGCAGGGGGTGCCGTGGTACCTGCGCTCAGGCAAGTTTCTACCCACAACCGCAACGGAAGTTCTGGTGGAGCTGAAAGCTCCACCGCAGGATTTGTTTGCCGACGCGGCGCCTGGGCACGGCCGTTCCAACTACCTGCGGTTTGCCCTTTCCCCTAACTCGGCGGTTGCACTTGCGGCTCGCGTCAAGCTCGCAGGCAAGGAGTTTGTGGGACAACAAAAGGAGCTGTTTCTCTGCGAAGAACAGCCCGGCGAGGAGACTCCCTATGAACGGTTGCTGGGCGATGCCATGCGTGGCGACGGGGCGCTTTTCACACGCGAGGATGCGGTTGAGGCCGCGTGGGCTGTTGTGGATCCAATCCTTACTCATCACCATCGGGTTCGTCCCTATCGACGGAACACCTGGGGCCCGAAAGAAGCTAACTCGATTCTTGCACCAGGTTGCACATGGCATAACCCCGAGTAGCTCCCGTTGGCCGCCTGATTACCGGATCTGAAAACGACAATCTCCAGGCACGCCAGACCTCACGCTCCCGGCCTCGAAGCAAAGCTGGGAGGCATTCGTGACACGGAACGTGAGCATTTGACCATCAATTTGTGGTACTTGCCGATATCTTAGGCAAGAGACTGGTTATCATTACCGCAGTGCTATTGCATAACTTACGTTGGGCAAACCGCCTGTCCGTAAGATCGCCCTGTCGCATTGCCCAATGCCGGCGGAGTTTTCCGTGAGCAGGAATTCCGGTACCTACATTGGCCAGCCTGCTATACACTGATGTGAAATGAAACGAATCCTGATCGCAATCATCGGAGTCGTCGTGGCCCTGGTGCTGCTCGGTGCTTATCTCGCCCGGCCTGGCAAGAGAATACTGTTTACGTGGAATAACTCCCTGAACTCCCTGGTCCCGGATTGCAACGCGACTGTCACAAAACGCTGCATATCGGGATTTACTCTGACTGACGTCACAGCGGGTACGGCGATCAACTCCGCCATTGCGCCCAACGCCGCGACCTTCACATACACACCCTCCGGCGGCATACCGATCGGCTACGATCACACATTTACGCTTGTGACCAATGGCATCGACTCTTCAGGTGTCGCCGTCACCTCACCTCCCGTTTCTGTAACGGTCACCCACCGCATCTGGCCTGATCGAGCCGGCTCCATCGCAGTCATTCAGTATTGAGTAACTGCGCGAACACCGCTGCCGAGCGGGAGGTGTGTCCCACCCACCAGCCCATTTTCGGAAAAGCACACGGCGCGGACACGTTATATTCTTGACAAGCACGATCCCGGGGCTTTTTCTCCCTCTTTCCCGGTGTGTGCGCTCCAGATCGCACTGGCATGAAAAACCAACCCAATCGACCGGCAAGCGACATGCCTACGCAGATTGGCACAGCCACGTTCAGCAGCTCGAGCGATGATCCGCGTCCGGTCCAGGCCCCTGGGAATCAGTCCAGGGGTTCGCAGGATCAGGATGCCCAAACCCTGGTGCCGCCCTCGCGCACCGGCGCACCGGCGCCCGGCGCGCCAACCATGGCCGGCGTCGAGAGCGCGCCGCCCGCGCAGAGCCGGCCCGCCAGTCGCATTTCGGCGGGAGCCTGGACCGAAGGCGGACCCGAACTCGAGCCCGGAACCATTCTCGCCGCGCGCTACGAGATTCTCACCGTGCTCGGCACCGGTGGCATGGGCTCGGTCTACAAAGCGCAGGATCGCGAGCTGGATCGCCTGGTTGCGCTTAAGGTCATCCGGCCGGAACTGGCTCGCAACACCGCCATTGTCGATCGCTTCAAGCAGGAACTCCGCCTCTCCGTCAAAGTCACCCACCGCAACGTGGTCCGTATGTACGACCTTGCAGAGGACTCCGGCCTGCGCTTTGTCACCATGGAGATGGTCGAAGGCCGAGACCTGCGATCCATCATGGAGGAGCGCGGCAAGATGCCTTCGGACGAGACGGTGGAGATATTGCAGCAGATTTGTTTTGCGCTGGAAGCCGCGCACAGCGTCGGGATTCTGCACCGCGACCTGAAGCCGCAAAACGTGATGCGAGAGAACTCCGGCCGCGTGGTGGTGATGGACTTCGGCCTTGCCCGCACCATGGAAGGCGATGGCATGACGCAATCCGGCGCTTTGGTCGGGACAATGGAATATATGTCGCCCGAGCAGGCGCTCGGTAAGGATCTCGATCAGCGTTCCGACATATTCGCCCTCGGCCTGATCGGCTACGAGATGCTCACCGGCGTTATGCCGTTTCGCGCCGAGAGCGCTATCGCCAGCCTGCTGAAGCGGACTCGCGACCGCGCCGAACCACTGGTGAAACTGGATGAGACCATCCCCGGCGCGCTGAGCGACATTATTGCGAAATGCCTCGAAACCGACGTCGAGCTCCGGTACGAGAACGTTGGCGAAGTTCTGCACGATCTCGAAGCATGGCGCGGCAAGGCCGCCGCGGCCAGCCTGCAGTTCCCGGCGGACGTGCCGTCCAGCGGTCTTAGTGGCCGCTGGCTCACAGCTATCGGCGGCGGGGTAATCGTAATCGCGCTGGCAGCCGCGATCCCTGTTGCCATCCGGCATTTTTCGGGGACTTATGCGGAAACGCCAGTCGCGACCGCCCCAGCTACCTCGCTCGCCATCATGCCGTTCTACAATGCCTCACTCGATCCGTCTCTTGACTGGCTGGGATCGAGCCTCGCGGAGATGCTGGGCACCGACATCGGCCAGTCGGCCGCGGTGCGGATGGTCTCGCAGGATCGCATGCAGCAGGTGCTTGGCGATCTGCACGTCTCCGCCAACTCCCAGGTGGATGTGCCCACGTTGCGCCGCGTCGCCGAATTCACCAACGCGCAGACCGTGGTCTTTGGACAATACATCAAGGCCGGCAGCCAGATTCGTATCAACACCACCCTTCTCGATCTCGCCCACGACACGCGCTCCACGGTGACGACGGACGTCTCGCAGGACAGGGATCTGCTGGCGGGTGTGGACAAGCTGGCCGGTCAGCTGCGGGAGAAACTGACGGCCGATCCAAAAGTGCTCAAGGAGCTGAAGGCTCATTCCGAGCGCCCGTCCACTACCTCGGTCGATGCGCTGCACGAGTATGAGGAAGGGCTGGCGCTGGAGCGGGCCGACAAGAACAGCGATGCGGAACAGAAGTTTCAGGCGGCTACCACGGCCGATCCGAACTTCGCTCTGGCTTTCGCGAAGCTGGCGGAAACGCTGAAGAACCTCGGTCACGACGATCTGGCTCAGACCAATTCCCGCACCGCGATGGAGCTGAGCGAATCTCTGCCGGCGCAGGAACGCTATCTCATCGAAGCCGAAAACGCCGAAATCAACAACAATACGCAGAAGGCGATCAACGCATATCAACAGCTGGCGGCGGCCGATCCGTCCGATAGCGAAGTGCAGTTTGCCCTGGCGCGGTTGTACGAGCAGAACAGCGACTATCCCGCAGCGAAGCAACGCCTGGCCGCCGTGCTGGCGAGCGACCCCAAGAATGTCGCCGCTCTGCTGGCCAGCGGCCGGGTAGCTATCAAAAGCGGCGATCCACACGGCGGCCTCGACTTCCTCGGCCGCGCTCTGCCGCTTGCCACCGAGCTCGATAACCAGCAGGAAAAAGCCGATATTCTGCAGGCCACGGGCATCGCCTACCTATCCCTGAACCGCCCCGACGACGCGCTGCGCAATTTTCAGGACTCCCTGGCGATTAAGCAGCAGATTCCGGATAAGCGGGGCGAGGCTGCCAGCCTGAACGAGATAGCCGCCATCGAGGACAGCCAGGGAAAGGCCGAAGCGGCGATCGCCACTTATAAGCAAGCGCTGGCGGTCAGAACCGAGATTGGCGATCAGGCCGGCATTGGCAGCTCGCTCATCGACACGGGCTCTTTCTACCACGATCACGGCAAGTCCGCCGAAGCTCTCGATTATTTCACCAAAGCTTTGCAGATCGAACGCCAGTCAGGCGACCAATCCAGACAAGCTCTTTGCCTGAATAACATCGGCAGCATCAAGATGGATCAGGGAGCCTACCAGGATTCCCTCACTTACCTTGAGCAGGCTTATGACTTACGCCAGAAGCTCAATGTTCCCGCCGATCTTGGCGAGTCGCTGCATAATCTGGCTGAAGTCAATACCAAGCTGGGGCAATTCGATACAGCGCTCGCCGACTATCTGAAGGCAATTGAGACCTTCCGCGGCATCAACGATCAGATCGATGTTGCCGAGGAATCGAACGGCATGGCAAAGATTTTTGCGGCGCAGGGGCGCTACGGCGCCGCGCTCAGTTCCATGAAGGACGCGCTGACGATAATCCGTCAAAGCAAACAGACCACCTCGCTCAACGTGGAAGTTGTGGGTGGCTGGGGCGATCTTCTGGCACAGGTGGGCCGCGGCCAGGAAGGCCGGGCGAGCCTGGACGAAGCTCTGAATACCGCCCATCAGATTAAGAACGACTGGGCTGCCGCGCTCGCGACGAACTGGATTGGCGACATCTATTTTTACCAGGGCGACTATAACAACGCCCGCCAGCAATACGATCGCGCTCTCGATACCGCCTCGAAGACATCCGACAAGGAAGTGATCCTGCTCTCGAAGGTCAATCGCGCGAAGAGCGATCTGGCCGCGGGACATGCGCCGGCCGTGATCCCCGTATTGAAGAAGTTGGCCGAGGATGCGGACGAGCTTGGCCTGAAAGCACTCTCCGTTCAGTGCTCTGTTTATCTTGCACAGGCGGAACTTGCCGCTAAGAACAACGCCGCAGCTCAGCAGGAACTGGGACTTACTCTGGCCAGGGCGGAAAATCTCGGCTTACGCGTGCTGCAGGCCCAGACCCAATATCTTCAGGCCTCGCTGCTGGCAAAGAGCGGCAAGGCGAGCGAAGCCACCATCAACTACCGTGGTGTAGTTCGCATTCTGGACGGAATCAGCAAGGAGGATAACTCCTCCAAGGTTCTTGATCGCGCTGACCTGAAGGGTATCTACGCCGCTTCGCAAGAGGCGCTGCAGAGCACCCACTAAAACTTCGACAAACTCCCAGGAAATTCCCGCGCCGCAGGCCTCAGTTCCTGCTCCCGTGGGCGGCGGGCGATAAGTTCAGATAGTCGTAAAGCCTTTCCACATTGGGATCCGGCTTCTTCTCCTTCGCGGCCAGCTCCTCCCGCAACATCTCAAGTTCCTCACGTGCCTCAGCTAACTCGCCTGCAATCCAGTGGGCCCGCGCACGCTGAAAGGCGAGTTCCTCCCGATGCTCTTCGCGCCTCGGCTCCGGAAGGTTGGAAAGCTGGAGTTTCTCGTTGGCGAGTTTCGCTATGCTGAGCATGCGCGTGGTTTCGCGGGTTTCCGCGAGGCCGTCGAACAGGATGCGATGTGCCTCAAACCATCCGCGCCAGTTGTTGCACCTCACGAAGCGGTTCGCCGCTTCCACTGCCAGGTCGATCGCTTCTCTATAGCGCGATTCGGCCAATGCCAGTCGCGCTGCAGTGTTCGTCGAATACGCCAGCGCCACCCGCATGCCATGGAAAGCCTGGATCGTCTTTGCCCTTTCGAGCAGTTCGAAAGCCTCCGGCCGCCGTTCCGGCTCGCCCGCCAGCAGATCGGCCCAGTCCCGCAACGTCGTAGCCAGCCCGGTGTACCATCGCACATCCCGCTGCACGCTGATGTCCTGGCCACTAGCCTCAATGTCCGCGAGTGCCCTGCGCATCATCGCCTCGGCTTTCTCGGTCTGGCCGCGACCCTGGTGAGCATAGGCCATTTCGTGGATGGCTCGGCCCGTCTCCCGCAGAGTCGCCTCGCCCTGCGGTACATGGATCGCAAGCCAGTAGAAATCCTCGGCGGTGCGAGGGGCCGGACCCTGGCCAAATGGCCCCACTGAAGCCAGGAGGCCGTCGTCGAACGTCGTCCCGGGATTGCGGCTCAGGTAATTGCCCATCAGCAACAACCGCTCCTGCCGGCTACCGACGCGCGCGATAAATTCGAGCGCTCGCTCCGGCTGCTCGCTTCGGACGGCTGCGAAGAAGGCCGCAAAAAGCTGCTCGTCTCCGCACCCCTGCGGCAGGTTCGCGCATGCAGCCAGCGCTTCCTCCAGCCGGTTGTCGTTCATCAGCTCGACCAGGCCTGGCTGCTCGGGCTTTGGGCCGTACAGCAACAGGAACGTGAGCGTGGGGCTCGGTTGCGCAGTTTCCAGAAACTCCAGATGCCGCGCCGCGGCGTGCGTCCAAACCAGAAGGGGAGAGCCGAACCGCTCGATTTGCCTGAAAAACCACACCAGCCTATCCGCCGCGTCCGTGGTGGGCGCATGCTCCGGCGCAAGGCCCAGTTCGCGCAGCGTGGCGTCGTCGGGCATCGCACCCATCGACTCATCCAGCCGGATGACATTGCCGCGCCAGTCATGGAAAGCCGGCGTTGGAACCTGCGTAAACGACACGGCGGCCGCGTTGATCTCGCCGATCGCTCCGGGCTGCAAATCGCGCACCTGCGTGGCTATTGATTGCCAGAACGCGCCGGAGGCATCCTCAGCCGCAGCCGCCTCGGCCGCCCCCGCTTCAGTCAGCCATTCAGCCGCCGGTACGCGCGGCCCATTCAGCGGCAGCGCGCTCATATCCAGCGGACTGCGCAGGTACACCGTCATCGAAGCCCAGTTCGCGAACGCGAACTCGGTGGCCGCCTTCGCACACCGGATGCGCAACAGCGCCGACTCTGGGTCCCGGCTCGCCGACGGCCCAAACACATCCGCGTAAAAAGCCTCGGCAATCGATCCGGCATCCTCGTTGTGCAACTCGGCCAAAAACGACAGCACCAGCCCCGCGCCGTTGCGGTGCAGCGCCAGCGCCGGCGACTCGCCCCACGAATTCGCGGCGCCCGAATAGCAGCTCCACAGCAGCGCGATCTTCGCCTGCGCGAACATCGCTCCCAGCGCCTCGGAAGCTACCTGTCCTGTCTCTCCCAACACCGCGTTCCCGTGTTTTTCCAGATGCAGCAGGTCCACCGCATCCACCGCCCGGCCTGCCTCGAAGGCATCCGTTGCATCCTGCTGCACAATCTCCGGAGTCCGCTGCAGGCCCTCCAGCGCAGCTGCAGTGCGCTGATTCGTATCCTGCCCAAGCACCTTCGCCAGCTGTAACTGACCCTGCGTCGCCAGCGGCAGCGCATTGAAGTCATCCCACGCATGCACAACAGACAGATCACCGGCCGCCAGCAGGTGGCCGGCCTCGTCATACATCCCCGCCCACGGCAGCAGATGCAGCTCCGGCCGCGTGGTCTGGATCACCAGCCGCCGCGCGGTTCCCGCCTGATCCAGAAATGCGCGCAGCGCCGGGCTTAATTGTGCCAGCGACTGATACAAAAGGCGGCCCAGTGCCCGGATCGCCGTCGCCCCGCGGTATCCCGTCTTCACATCGCGATTTACATTGCAGTCCCGCAGCTGCCGGATGAACTCCCGCCACTGCTCATCGTTGATCGGCGACTGGAAGGCCTGGGCCGGATACGTCCTGCCCTCAATCGTCAGCAGAACCCCGAATTCCCGCTCGCAGGCCAGCGGCAGGCTCGTCTGCATCGCTCCGCTGGGCAGCTCCAGTTCGACCACAGCTATCTTGCGGTAAACCGGCATGGTGAAACGCTACCATAGGAGGCACAAATTGCCGCCCCGCCCCGCACTACCACAGTGGTTCCTGCGTCCGCCAGGCGAAAGAGGTCGACATGAGTACGAACCCGCAGTCCACCCAATCCGCCGTGCCCATTCCGCTTCTCGTTTCAGCCGAGACCGGCGCGTCCGCGCCCGTGCTTCCACCGGAGAGCCTTCCCCAAATCGCGCCCGACTTGCCTGGCGCCGCGCAGCGCAGTATCAACTCCACACATCTCTCCACCGATTCGAGCGTCGGCGACCCTGACGACCTCACCCAGACCGGCTGGTCGATTCTATTTGCGTCGGACGCCGACCCCGCCATCAAAGCGCAGCTGCAGCCGCTCATCGACCTGCGCCACGCTCAGGTGGCCGACGACAACCTCTTCAAAATTTTCGAAGGCGAAGACTCAGGCGTTCGCCCAGGCCAGACCGCTGACAACTGGGCCCAGTACCGCGGCGTCTCGCTCACCGCGCAGGTCGATCCCACTGCCGGCGTGCCCTACTACGTGCTCATCGTCGGAAGACCCGACCGCATCCCCTTCGACTTCCAGAACCTGCTCAAGATGCAGTGGGCCGTCGGGCGCCTCGCTTTCGACAATATCGAGGACTACGGCCGCTACGCCCGGGCCGTCGTCGAATATGAGAGCCCCACATTTCATCCCGTCCAGCGCAAAAACGCCGCCGTCTGGATCACCCACAACGACGGAGACATCGCCACCGGCATGCTCTCCGACGCGCTCGTTCCCAATTTCCTCGACGCGAAGCACCCGCTCGGTTGCGGCAACGCAAAGTTCACCCTCGACGCCTTCACCACTTCGAGCCCCAAACAGGCTACCAAACAGCAATTCATCGACATGCTGCGCGGCAACCTGACCGGCGGCCCGCCAGCCGTCTTCTTCACCGGCTCACACGGCGCCGAATATTCGATCACCGACCCCGCGCTCCAGCGCCGCATGCAGGGCTCGCTCTTTACCCAGGAGTGGACGCAGGGCACCCCCGCCAACACCAATAATCTGATGTCCGCGGAAGATATCCCCGCCGACGCCAGGCTGCAGGGGACCATGGCATTCCTGTTTGCGTGTTACAGCGGGGGCTGTCCGGCCGATAACAACTACTACTTCGGACCCAACGGTGCGCAGATTCCTGTCGCGCCTGCCCCGCTCATCGCGGCTCTTCCCCAGGCGCTGCTCGCCCACGGCACGCTGGCCGTCATCGCGCACATCGACCTGGCTTTTCCTTACGCTTTTCAGGATGTAACCGGCTCGCCGCAGGTCCAGGCTGTGCGCGATCCGCTGACGTATCTCATGATGGGCCGTCGCGCCGGTTACGCCGTCGACTGTCTCAGCGACCGCTGGAGCCACCTCTGCGCCTATCTGGCCGAATCCGAAGCGCGCACGGCATCGACCGATCCGAACGCGCCCCAGCCTCTGAACGACGCAGCCCGCACAGCGTTGACCATCGCCCGCAACGACGCGCGCAACTATATTGTGCTCGGCGATCCCGCGGCGCGTCTGCGGATTAAGGATCTGCAGTAGCTAATGCAGACTGCTTGGTTAACCGCTCGTCTGGGGACCGCCGCCTGGTCCGCCAAAGTTCACGTGGCTCGGGTCGATCTCTAGCAGCAGGAGGTTCGATGGGCGAACGGGGAAGCCTGGCGGTGGCGACGAAGCATTCGGCTCAAAGAAGACGCTATAAGCCCCTGTCTTCGCAGCTGTAAAAGTGAAGGCCGTCTTTCCGCCCGCGGCAATCGTCACCGGCGACGAGGGCGCTGGCGACAAAATGGAAATCGCGTCGGGTGAAAAAAACAGAGTCGCGCTGTCACTCTTCGTGGAGAACGTAACCGTGTCCCCCTGGACGACCGGAACCGAATGCTGACTCGGGACGAGCACGCCATCTTGCTTCGATATTGTGATATCCGTGTTGGCCATGGCCGCCACGTTACTGCAATTGTTTGGATTTGTCCAACGCACTTTCTGTCTTCGCCTGGCTCAGCGCCGTCTGGAAAGCTGGATCGGCGCGTAAGGACTTGAGCTCCGGACTCCGCTGGAATTCCGCCGAGTGATAGCCCTGCGCAAGAGCCTCCGCGATCAGCGGAATCGCCTTCGCGCGTTGTCCGAGGATTTCGTACGTCTCGCCGGCGCGGTATTCGATATTAGGGTCATCGGAAGAAAGCGCCAGCGCCTTGCGTAAAAGCACCTCACTCCGCCCCGGCTGCCCAGAGGACGCATAGTAATCGCCAAGCTGAACGAGGAGAAGCGGTTCGCCGGGCGTTTTCGCGTTTTGCGCTTCCGCGAACTCGATGGCTTTGCGATAGGCCTGCACCGCTTTCTCACGCTGACCACCCCACAGATATGCGCTGCCCAGATTGCCCCATTCCTGATAATCGCCCGGTCGCAGTGCGATAGATTTTTGATCCATGCTCACGGCCTGGCCATAATCGCCCTGCAGCTCAGACAACGCTCCCAGTTGTGTGTAGGCATCCGGGTCTTGCTGGATCGACAGAACCTTATCAAAGTCTTTCCGTGCCTCATCGAACTGGCCGAGCTGCATCCGGGCGATGCCGAGATTGAAAAATGCGTTACTGTTCTGTGGGTCGAGTTCCGCCCCCTTCTGCCATTCCGCCGCGGCCTCTTCCATTTTTCCGCTGTTGAAGTAAATCGCCCCTAATCGCACAGGCCAGCGCGAATCACTCGGATCCAGATCGATGGCTTTCTGCATCGCGGCAATCGCGTCCTGCGTCCGCCCATCCGTCTGATCGATCTCCGCCAGTGCGGAGCCGTACGCCTCCGCATTGTGCGGATCGATCGCGATTGCCTTCTGCACCTGCTGCCGCGCAAGCGCAGTCTGACCCTCCGTCGCCGAGATCCGCGCCAGCGTCACGTACGGCGGTGCAAGGTTCGCATCCATCTGCAGCGCCTTCATCTCCTCCGCCCGCGCCTGGTCCAGCAACTTCGCATCCTTATTGTTGCGGTATTGCAGGAACCACGCATTCCCTAAACCCGCCGCTGCCAGCGCGAACGTGGGATCCTCCGCGAGCACCTTTTGAAAACCCGCCGCCGCCGCATCGATATTTGCCGCCTTATACGAATGCTGCATCAAATCCGCAGCCTTCTGATAATCGTCATAAGCATTGGCCGGAGTTCCCGCCGGTACCCCCGCCGCTTCCGGATGCATCCACCGTTGGACCTTCCCCGTCCACAATCCAAAACCGACCGCGACCACCAGCACGGCCGCAGCAATCGCTGCTGCCCAAACCCACCGCTTGCCGCGTCTTCGTAACGGCGCCCCCGACACCTCCGCAGGCACCGAAGCTCCCAGCGACTCCGCCAGCGCCGATGCCAACTGCCCCGCGCTCGCAAACCGCTTCGCCGGATCGATCTCCGTCGCCACATTCACGGTCCGCAGAAACGACTCCGGCAAATCCGGCCGCAGATCGATCAGCGAACGCCGCTCGCTGATAGCGGCAACCGCCTCCGCAAACGGGCGTTTGCTCACCTTCACCGGATGCTCCCCCGTCACCAGGAAGTAGAGCAGCACCCCCATCGCATAAATGTCTGACGCGACGCTGGCCGGCTTCCCCTGGAACAACTCCGGAGCCATGTAATTCGGTGAACCCGAAATGTCCTGCTGCCGCTGCGGCAACGTGCTCAGCCCAAAATCCATCAGCAGAATGCGGCCGCCCTCTTCCCGCATCACGTTATCGGCTTTGATATCCCGATGCAGAAGCCCAGCACGGTGCACCGCGCTCAGCGCCCGCGCCACATCGAGGCCGATCAGCGCAGCCTCGCGATATCCAAACGCCCCCTGTGCCCGAATCAGCGCCGAGAGCGTCTTGCCATGCACGAAATCCGTCCAGAACCCCACCCGCCCATCGTGCCGATCGATGCCGTAAACATGCACGATGTTGGGGTGTTGCAGAGAAGCGAGCGCCCTCGCCTCACGCAGCAGCGCCCGATACTCCTCGTCGCCGCTCACCGAGCCTGGAAGCAGCAGCTTCAGCGCAACTTCGCGCTCCAGCCGGGGATCCCATGCGCGATACACCTCGCCGAACCCGCCGTGCCCCACGCGCTCCACCAGACGAAAGTCGCCCCACGCCTTGCTGGCCGGCGGCACTTCAACCGGACCCCGCCCACTGTCGCTGTCGCTCAGCGAAACAGTCGGGTCCTCGTCCATTCGCGGTGCAGACATAGCAGTCACTCCACGTGAGGATGACTGGGGGAAAAACCGAGCCCGCCAAAAGCAGCGCGGCCCTGCAATGTTAACGGCAAATGGGGATGCTTCAGACTGCCGGTTCTGGGAACCGATTATATGTCCAGCCGGGAGGCCAGCCCGCGATGAATCGCGGATGGCGCCGGCGACTGGACGCTGGCGATTCCAGACCCTCGTCAAGGGGAGGGGCGCGAAAGAGCTAGCCGGCCCGAGCAGGCATCTCTGCCCAAAAACTGAAGCTCAGATGTTTGCAATAGAATCCGTCGCTCGAAAGGACAGTCCCGACTTAAGCAGACACTGGAGAGGTTCGTGAGAGATGAACAAATAAATGGTCGGTGAGAGAGTAACTCGTTGATTCCAGAAATGGTCGGGGAGAGAGGATTTGAACCTCCGACCCCCTGGTCCCGAACCAGGTGCTCTACCAGGCTGAGCCACTCCCCGACACGTGGGTTTAGCCCCGACGTTTCTTCAGTTTATCCCACTCATGCGTACCCGGCAAACCAACTTGACTCCGGCGCCGTAAATGAGTCTCTCGCGCGCCGGACCCTTCCACCATTTCGCCATGACTGAAGTAATAGCACCGCTTAGCTATTGTCGTTCCGTCACCGCCGTAGTCCACTCTCACTATCGCCGCCCAGCGTCGCCTGGCCTTGACCCGCCGCCGCTCACAGCCCTTAGGAGACTGCAATGATCGTCGCATCACAGAGATCCATCGACTTCATCAGGGACGAATCCGGCCAGGACCTGATCGAGTACGCCATGATCGTTGCCGTCATGGCTCTCGCGCTCGTCGCATCCATGAATACTCTTGCCACAAGGATTTCCACCTTCTTTAACACCGTCGGCAACACTCTCTGATTCCTTCCGTCGCGCAGATTTCCCTTCTCCCTGCGTCACAATAGAGAATGAACCACAGGGCCGAGCCTCGTCCCGGTCCTTTTCTCTGCGTGATGCATCTTCGTGACTCCGCTTAACTCCCTCGCCTTTTCGAAGATCCGCGTCCTCGACGGCGGCCTCGCCACCGAGCTCGAACACCGCGGCGCGGACATCTCCGGCCCGCTGTGGTCTGCGCATGTGCTGGACCATGCGCCCTCAACCATTGCCGCCGTTCATCTTGACTATCTCCGCGCCGGAGCCGACTGCATTTCGACCGCAAGCTACCAGATCTCCGCGCTCGGCTACCGCGAACTCGCCCAGCCGCCTGCTGCCGAACCAATTGACCCCGCCCGTCGAGCCGCCACCGCCCTCCTTCACTCTGTCGAGATCGCCGAGCAGACCCGCGCCCTCTATGCCCTCGAATGTCCCCGCCGCGTCTGGATCGCAGCCTCGCTCGGCCCCTACGGCGCGGCCCTCCACAACGGAGCGGAATACCACGGCCTCTACGCGATCGGCTTCGACGACCTGGTCGTCTTCCACTCCGAGCGCCTTGCCGTTCTCGCCGATACCAGCGTCGATTTCGTCGCCTTCGAAACCATCCCGTCGCTCGAAGAAGCCCTAGCCATTCTGCGCGCCCTTGAGCAGACCCCCGCGCTTTCCGCCTGGATCTCCTTTACCTGCAGCGACGCCGCCCACGTCGCCCATGGCGAGCGGCTGCGCGCCTGCGCCGAGGCGCTCACCCGATCGCCGCAAATCGCCGCCATCGGCATCAATTGCACAGCGCCTCATCTGGTCGCCGCGCTCATCGCGGAAACCCGCGCCGGATCGGAAGGCTGTAATGAGGCCCAGAAACAAGCCAGCAAGCATAAAACACTGCCGGTCATCGTCTATCCGAACTCCGGCGAAATCTGGGACGCCGCCTCGCGCACCTGGCATTTCGATTCCCGGAATTTCGATTCCTGGCATCCAGGTTCCATACCCGGCGACGCCTGGCACGGCGAATCCGCAGTCGCCCACTTCGGCGAGCTGGCCCGCGCGTGGTACGCCGCTGGCGCCCAAGCCGTCGGAGGCTGCTGCCGCACTGGTCCCGCCCACATCGGCGCCGTCGCCGAGGCCGCGCGCACCGCGATTTCTGCGTCCTCGTCGTAGTATCCTGAAACAACGCGCCCGTAGCTCAGCTGGATAGAGCGGATGCCTCCGGAGCATCAGGTCGGGAGTTCGAATCTCTCCGGGCGCACCATCCTTCCCACACCCGGCCGTCAGCGACCTTCGCCACCAGGGCAGCCAAGCACACACTTTGCTACGGTGGGGTTTGAAGCTTTCCAAAAGGTTCGTGATCGGCAAAAGTACGGGCGTATCCTCCGCCCGGAAAGCCGAGCCATATCCTTCTTAAGGAGTATCTCCCAACTCACAGCCTAGGGATGATTCCAACCCAGGCCAGTTCTCTCACTCGTCTTCTTGCCATCCGCCATCCTGCCGCCCCATTTACAACCCCCTGGATAACTGTGCTGTTGAGCTACACTGATCGCCATGAACCTAACCGAACTACTTTCCACTATTAATTCTGAAATTACCCGTCTTGAGCAAGCCCGCGCGCTTCTGGCCGGCCAGGATGGGCGCATAGCCGAGCCCGCCAGGAGAAAGCGCTCTGTGATGAGCGCCGAAGCCCGCGCGCGGATCGGTGCCGCTACAAAAGCACGGTGGGCTGCCGGAAAGATGCCAAAACGGAAAAAACACAGCATGAGCGCAGAAGCCCGCGCACGGATCGCAGCCGGACAGAGAGCACGGTGGGCAAAACTGAAAAAGTCTGCAAAGAATTGAAGGTAAGACAGCAGATCGCGACATTCACCTTACGCCACGTACGACATCCTGCAGGACACAACCATATATCCAGATTCAGTCCAGCCAGGCCATTTCCTGAACTTCAAGGTCTCACCCGGCCTGATCTTTCCGAGGCCACTCTGATCGCAGCCGATCCCCTACCAAAGCTCAACCTGTTAAGAAACGGATGCGGCTCTTCACGATTGGGAAGTCTTTCGGGGTTAGCAGGCAGGCCGTGTCGCAGTGGCTTTCCGGTGATACGGAACCATCTGGGCTCGCTCTGGCCGTGTTCCTACGAGCCGCACCGTCGCACCCTCCACTCTCAAACCTGTAACCTGTAACCTATAATGCAGCGTCTCCTCGACGGCTACGCCCGCTTCCGCCGCGAAGTGTTCCCCGGCATGAAGGACCAGTTCCACCTTCTGGCCGACATGCAGAAGCCCGATGTCCTCTTCATCACCTGCGCCGATTCCCGCGTCGTTCCCGCCCTCATCTTCCAGACCGAACCCGGCGACATGTTCCTGTGCCGCACCGCTGGCAACATCGTCCCTCCCCATGGCGCCATGCCCGGCGGCGTCTCCGCGACCATCGAGTACGCCGTCGAAGTCCTCCACGTCAACCACATCATCGTTTGCGGCCACTCGGATTGCGGCGCCATCAAGGCCGTCCTGCCCGAACCCACCAACCCCGGCTTCCCCCGTGACCTCGCACGCCTGCCGCTCACCGCCCGATGGCTCGGTTACGTCGAGCCGGCCTGGAAGTTCCTTCCTCCCGGCATCGACCGCTCCGACATCCCAACGCTGCATACCGCGCTCATCCACGCCAACGTCATCGCGCAGCTCGAAAACCTGAAGACGCATGCCGCAGTTGCGCGTGCGATCGCCCACAACTCCCTTGAAGTCCACGGCTGGTATTACGACATCCTCTGCGGAGCCATCGAAACGTGGGACCAGAACATCCGCAGCTTCATACGCCTCGAAGAAGTGGCAGAAAATAAAGCGAGCGGCCAGGGCAGAGACTCCGGATCCTAATGCGCCCCGACCGGCGCTTTCGCCCCCGGCCGCACCTTCTTGAAGAACCAAACCAAAATCACGCAGGCAAAACAAATCAGGCTCATCCACCTGAAAACATCCACAAACGCCCACAACAGCGACTGCTGTCCCACCTGTTGATACAGCAACCCCGCCGCCGCATGCCCCGCGTTCGGAGCCGCCGTGCGTCGCGACAAATACCCCGTGAGCGCGCTCAGCTGCTGCTCAAACCAGTACTGCGTTGTCGATACCGAGCCGGTAATCTGCTGCTGGTGCGCCGCGCTCCGCCGCACCAGCAGCGTCTGCGCAATCGATATCCCAATCGAGCCGCCCACGTTCCGCAACAAATTGAAAATTCCGCTCGCGTTTCCGATCTGATCGTTCCTGAGCGTGCTGTAGGCCTGGGTGGTGATCGGTACAAAGACAAAACTCAGCGCAAACCCCGTGGCCACGATGGGCACCAGCAGCGTCCATGGGCTGATGCCCAGGGTCAGATTCCCAAGCATCAGCGACATGATCCCGAATCCCACAAACCCAAAGGTCAACAAATACCGGGGGTCAACCTTGTTCCCCAAATATCCGATGATCGGCATCCCGAGGATCGATCCGATCCCGCGGGGCCCCACCACCAAGCCGGCCGTGAAAGCCGTGTAGCCCAGCAGCTCCTGGTAAAACAGCGGCAGCACTGTGATCATCGAGTAGATACAAAGGCCAAACATCGCGATCATCGCGCAGCCGATCCCAAAATTCCAGTCCTTCAGGGTCTTCAGATTTACCAGCGGCGTTTTGCTCCGCCACGAATGCACCACGAACCACGTGAACGACACGATCAGGAAAAACGCCGCCCAGCGGATCCACGTCGCTCCAAACCAGTCGTCCTCCTGCCCCTTGTCCAGGATCACCTGCAAGCATCCCGTCCATACCGCCAGCAGTCCAAACCCCAGCCCGTCAAACCGGCTCGCGTGCCCTTTTGTTATGTAATCCGGATCCTTCACGTACCGGCCAATCATGAACACTGCCAGCGCGCCCACCGGAATATTGATGTAGAACGCATACCTCCAGCTGTAGGTGTCCGTCAGCCACCCACCCAGGGTCGGCCCCAGCACCGGAGCCACCACCACCCCGAAGGCGAACAGCGCCATCGCCGCGCCGCGTTTCTCCGGCGGAAAGCTCTCGAGCAAAATCGACTGCGACAGCGGCTGCAGCGCGCCGCCGCCTGCGCCCTGGATTACGCGCGCGAGCAACATAAAACCCAGCGTCGGAGCCGCCCCGCAGAAAAATGAGGCGATAGTGAAGATAACCACGCAAGTGAGCAGGAACCGCTTCCGCCCAAACTTCAGCGAGAACCAGTTGCTCGCCGGCAGAATCACCGCATTCGCCACCAGATAGCTGGTCAGCACCCAGGTCGCTTCATCGTTCGACGCTGAGAGCGACCCGGCAATATAGGGCAGCGCTACCGACGCAATGGCCGTGTCCAGCACCTCCATAAAGGTGGCCAACATCACGGAAACCGCGATGAGCCAGGGATTCACACCAAAATTTTGCGCCTGCTGACTGCTTTCGCCCGCCATATGCCTGCCAATAAGGAAGAAAAGTGTGGGGAGAACGCTTGCGGAGGCCCGGAAGTCCTGTGCCTCGTTTTGGATACGTCAGAGGCCGCCGGGGATGCAGCTGCGGCGGTGGAATTCAACACTTTGCGGCAAATTCTACTCCTAAATTCCCCATTTTGAGCCATTTCCCATTCTGCATCCTGATCGCTGCCGTCCGCATCAGATAGATTGACAACAACTCACTCAAGTGCCATCCTAGCCATGGAACGAGGCACTTCTCAGGAGCATCAACACCAATGGCAAAGATTATCGGTATCGATCTCGGCACGACCAATTCCGTCGTTGCCGTCATGGAGGGTGGCGAACCCAAAGTCATCGCCAACGAAGAGGGCGGCCGGACCACCCCTTCCGTCGTCGCCTTCACCAAATCCGGCGAGCGCCTCGTCGGCCAGGTCGCCAAGCGCCAGGCCATCACCAACCCGGCCAACACCGTTTATTCCATAAAGCGCTTCATGGGCCGCCGGTTCAATGAAGTCAGCGACGAGCTGAAGATGGTTCCCTATAAGGTAGTCCAGCAGGGCGATCACGTCGCCGTCGAGGCTCAGGGGAAGCTTTATACGCCCCCCGAAATTTCAGCCCTTATCCTGCAGAAGCTGAAGAAGGCCGCCGAAGACCACCTCGGAACCACTGTCACCGAAGCCGTGATCACCGTTCCGGCATACTTCAACGACGCGCAACGCCAGGCCACCAAGGACGCGGGCAAAATTGCGGGTCTCGACGTGAAGCGCATCGTCAACGAGCCCACGGCGGCTGCGCTCGCCTACGGCCTCGACAAAAAGAAGGACGAAACCATCGCCGTCTACGACTTTGGCGGCGGCACCTTCGATATTTCGATCCTCGAAGTCGGCGAGGGCGTCATCGAGGTGAAATCCACCAACGGTGACACGCACCTTGGCGGCGACAATATCGACCAGCGCATCGTCGACTGGCTCATCGATGAATTCAAGAAAGAGGAAAGCCTTGACCTCCGCGCCAAGGGCAACGAGATGGCCCTCCAGCGCCTTCGCGACGCAGCAGAGCGCGCCAAAATCGAGCTCTCCACGGCGCTCGAGACCGAGATCAATCTGCCCTTCATTACAGCGGATGCGACCGGTCCCAAGCACCTCGTCAAAAAGCTGACCCGCGCCAAGCTCGAGCAGCTTGTCGAGGACATCATCCAGCGCTCGGTCGAGCCTTCAAAGAAGGCCCTCGCCGATGCTGGCATCGATGCCAGCAAGATCGACGAAGTAGTGCTCGTCGGCGGCCAGACCCGCATGCCGCGCATCCAGCAACTCGTCAAAGACCTCTTCGGCAAAGAAGGCCACAAGGGCGTCAATCCTGATGAAGTCGTTGCGATCGGGGCAGCCGTTCAGGCCGGCGTACTCGCCGGCGAAGTGAAGGATCTGCTCCTCCTCGACGTTACGCCGCTCACCCTGGCCATTGAAACCCTGGGTGGCGTAGCGACGCCGATGATCCCGCGCAACACGACGATCCCCACTAAGAAGACGGAGACCTTCTCGACCGCGGCCGACAGTCAGACCGAAGTCGAAGTCCACGTCCTCCAGGGCGAGCGCCCCATGGCCGCGCAGAACCGCACCCTGGGCAAATTCAAGCTCAGCGGCATTCCGCCGGCTCCTCGTGGAGTCCCGCAGATCGAGGTGACCTTCGACATCGACGCCAACGGCATCCTTAACGTGACCGCCAAAGACACGGCCACCGGCAAGGACCAGAAGATTCAGATCACGTCGTCCTCCGGTCTCAGCAAGGAAGAAGTGGACCGCATGGCGAAGGAAGCCGAGGCCCACTCCGCGGAGGACAAGCAGAAGCGCGAAGAGATCGAAGCCCGTAACCAGCTCGACGGTCTCGTCTACAACATCGAGAAGATGCTGAAGGAGAACGGCGATAAAGTCTCGGGCTCCGAGAAGGCCGATGTTGAAACCGCACTGGCCGACGCGAAGAAGACCCTCGAAGGCCAGCCCAGCCCGGCCGAGCTGAACGCGGCGCGCGAAAAACTAACCGCCGCCTCGCACAAGCTCGCCGAGGCTATGTACAAGGCCAACGCCAGTACAGCAGGCTCAGGCGTACCACCCACCGACGGAACATCGGCAGCCGCCGGAACCAACGGCGACCAGAAGAAGGACGAAGGAGTGATCGACGCCGAATACGTGGACGTCGAGCCGAATAAGTAACTCCGGGGGTGACTCATTCGAGCCCGGTGTTGGTTTGAGTGGGCACGAATTCAGCGTGCGGATTCGATTTCGAAGGGGCGTTCCAAATGGAACGCCCCAAACGTTCAAACCGTAAGGAGATGTGGTTCCACTTGATGAAAAGGTCCCCGATGACAAGCACACTCTGGAAATGCGAACAGCTGCGCGCAGGGCAAATCACCAACCAGGTCATGTTCGACAACGAGCAACAAGCCAGCCAGTTCGTCCGCCAGATGCGCCACGTCGAACCCGACATCTTCTGGCGCATCGAACCCGTCGACGCCCAGATGGTCTGGAACTAAAACGCCCTTAACGTTGAACGTTAAACGTGCTACGCTAAACAGGTGATCCGGTCCTTTGCGGATAAGGAAACCGAGCGGCTGTCCAACCGTATCCGCACCCGGCGGTTTCGATCAATCGAACGGATTGCCTTTCGCAAGCTTCGCCAGATAGCCAGCGTCGACCGGGTTGAAGAACTTGCAGAACCGCCCGGCAACAGGCTCGAAAAGCTGCGCGGCGACCGTGAGGGCCAATGGAGCATCCGTATCAACGACCAGTGGCGTATCTGCTTTGAATGGAGGAACGAAGATGCCTGGCAAGTCGAAATTGTCGACTACCACTAAGCCCAGCACGCTCAGGATGTCACCCCTGCATCCAGGCGAGATGCTCCGCGAAGAATTCATGAAGCCCCTCGGGCTTTCGGCAAATGCGCTCGCGCTGGCACTCCGCGTACCCGTTACGCGCATCTCCGAAATCATCAACGAGCGCCGCAGCATCACCGCCGATACCGCCCTGCGTCTCTCCCGCTATTTCCGCATGTCGCCCAACTTCTGGCTGCGGCTGCAAACGCAATACGATCTGGACATGGCCGAGGATGAGTCCGCTTCGACCATACGCCGAGAAGTCCGCCCCGCGCCCCGCAACCCCAAAACAGGAGAACTGAAACCCGCGTCCATCGCCTGAGACGAAAAATCGAATGCCACCAACCCAGCACAAAGACTATTACGCCCTCCTCGGCATCAAGAAAACCGCCTCCGCGGACGACATCCGCAAGGCCTTCCGCAAACTCGCCCGCAAATACCACCCCGACGTCAATCCCAACGACAAAAAATCCGAAGAGAAATTCAAAGAAATCTCCGAAGCCAACGACATCCTCTCCGACGACAAGAAACGCAAAATTTACGATCAGTTCGGCTTTTACTCCGATCAGATCGATCCCGCCACAGCCGAAGCCGCGGCCCGCGCCGGCCAGTCAGGATACGCCCAGGGCCCAAGCGGACAGCAGCAGGGCGTCCCCTTCGACTTCTCCGGCTTCGACTTCTCCGAAGAAGCGCCCGGCGCAGCTGGCGGCGCGGGTGCAGGATGGGGCGGCTTCCGCGACATCTTCTCCGGCATGTTTAACCGTGAGCGCGAGGCCCAGGGCCCGCAGCCCGGCACCGACCTCGAATACCAGGTCAACGTCGATTTCTGGACCGCTATCCGCGGCGGCGTCGCACGCCTCGAAATCCAGCGCCAGGAACTCTGCCCGAGCTGTCACGGCAAGGCTTCTACGGGCGGCTCGCAGACCTGCCCCGAATGCCACGGCCAGGGCCAGGTTACGCAGATGGGCGGCCGCATGAAGTTCAACATCCAGTGCCCGCGCTGCGGCGGCAGCGGCAAGGTGCAAAACGCCTGCCCCACTTGCCATGGTGAAGGCACCGTTTACCGCACCGAGCCCCTCGAATTCCGCATCAAGCCCGGAACCCGCGACGGCCAGCGCATCCGCCTCGCCGGCAAAGGCAACGCCGGACTCAACGGGGGCTCGCCCGGCGACCTCTACCTCATCATCCGCAGCGGCACGCACCCCGTCTTTACCCGCACCGCCGACGACATCCATATCACCCTTCCCGTGACCGTCTCGGAAGCCGCGCTCGGCAGCCGCATCGAAGTCCCCACGATCGACGGGCGCGCCCAGCTCCGCATCCCGCCGGGCACCCAGAGCGGACAAAAACTCCGCATGCGCGATCGGGGCGTCCCCTCGGCCACGAAAGAAGGCGCGCGCGGAGACGAAATTGTAACCGTCGAGGTTGCAGTTCCCCAGCTCCGCGACGAGCGCTCCCGTGAAATCCTCCGCGAATTCGCCAAACTCAACCCCGAAGACCCCCGTGAAGCGATCTGGACGAAGGTTTAGTAACAGTGGCGCGCACCAAAAAGACCCGCGACCATCCTGACATGCCGCGCGAGATTGATTTTCGAGGCGGCCAGCGAGGCCGCTATGCGGAAATGTTAGCCCGAGGAATTCGCATCATCATCTCGAAAAAGAAGCCGAAGAAGGCATGACCCGTGCTCCTCACCACCGCCCGCCTCAACCTCCGCCCCATGACCCCCGAAGACGCGCCCGCCCTCCATGCAGTTCTCGGCGACGAAGAAACAATGCGCTTCTACCCGCGTGCCCTAACCCCGACGGAAGTCGATGACTGGATTGCACGCCAAGCGGCTCGCTACCCGACAGGCACTGGCCTGCTCGGCATCGTCCTGAAGGACTCAAACACCCTGATCGGCGACTGCGGCGCCGTCTGGCAAACGATCGACGGCCCGCCAGAACTTGAAATCGGCTACCACGTCCATCGTGACTACCAAAACCGCGGCTATGCCACCGAAGCCGCACGCGCCGTTCGCGACTATGCCTTCACGACCCTGGCCTGCGATCATGTGATTTCCATGATCCGCCCGGAAAATCTCCCCAGCCGCCGCATCGCCGAGAAAAACGGCCTCACCCTCCACCGCACCGTCTTCTGGTGCGGCTACGATCACTGCGTCTACAGCCTCGACCGCGAAGGCTCTACCAAGTACTCAGCCGCCGAGGACGTCGCCCAATGAAGCGCGCCCCGCACCGCAACCCACTACCGACTCCGGTCCACGACAATAACGAAGACCGAGCCCATCGCCACGCCACCCAGCTCCTCAACGCATCGATGTCCTATGCACGCCTCATCCTCCGACGTTACGGCGAGCTCGCACCCTTCGCCTTCTCCATCGACCGCGAAGGCCAGGTCTTTCGCGAAACGCTCGACGTCCCCCGCCTCCCCCGCGACCCCGAACGCCTCTGGAAGCTTCTCGCCGAGCACATCGCCAAACGCATCCGCCAGGGCGCCATCCAGGCCGTCGCCCTCTGTGCCAACGTCACCCTCACCCGGCCCTCCGAGGAGAACTTCACCGACGCCATCATCCTCACCATCGAGCAGGAAAGCGGCCACGCCCTCCACGTTACCGTCCCCTACAAGATGTTCGGAGGCCAACTCCGCAATCTCCTCCCACGCCGTATCGCACTGGGCCAAACCATCGCCGAAGAAATCCCCGCAGGCATCTTCCCGATTCTCCCTGAAAAGCACGCGTAGGTGGAGACTGGCGACTGTTGACTGGCGACTGTTGACTGGCGACCGGCCACTGGAGACTGGAAACTCGAAACTTGGAGACCGGCGACCGCCCCCCCACGATTGTCATATCCGCGCGCGCATCCGCAGTGCATAATGTGAATCGGATATGCCCACGAAACGCAAATCCAAAGGCGCATACATGATCTCGGCTGTAGCCGAGATGTACGACATCCATCCCCAGACCCTTCGCCTCTATGAGCGCGAAGGACTGCTCAAGCCCTCGCGCACCGAGGGCAACACGCGCCTTTACACCGATGAAGATTTGGAGCGCCTCGAGTTCATCCTCAACCTCGCCCGCGACCTGGGCGTCAACATCGCCGGCATCGCCATCATCCTCCAGATGCGCGAGCGCATGGAGACCATGAACCATCAGATGCAGGACTTCGTCGACTACGTCCGCACCGAGATGCTCTCCCGCATGCAGCACGCCGCCGGCCAGCCCGGCGCAGCGATGGTTCCCCTCCGCCGACCCGTCATCGTGCCCACCGAAAAAACCCGCCGCTGATGTCTATCCGCGCGCCGAACCGTCGAAATCCACTCACCGTTCCCAGCGCAACGTGACCAGCGCCACCGACTCAGCCGGCAATTCTGTCTGCAGCGTCACCGAGCCGCCCTCCACTTCCACCCACCGCGGCGGTCCCATCAGTTCCAGTCCGTCTCGATCCTGCAACTCCGCCAGCTGTTCTGCTGCCGGATGTTGCGGCGACCCCATCGCCTTCCAAACCGAGTACGCATTGCTGTTCATTGCGTCGATGCGATATTGGCTAACAAGCACGCGCCCCATCCCCAGCGGCACATGCCGCATTCGCAGCGATACTACCGATGGGGATCCGGCCCTTTCAGTCGCCGCATAATTCCATAACAACGCCGCCGCGCCATCGGCGGACTTAGTCGCCAGAACATCCACATCCCTGTTATTCGCGGCATGGCCGCTCACCAGCCCGTCGAGGGTCATCGCGCCGCTGCTGGTGGCTCTCACTCGCTCACCGTTCATCAATCCTGCCATCCGAAAGAAATTAAGGATCGCCTTGTCTATGCCATTCGTTGAGAGCGAACGAAAACCTTGAAAATAGTCTCTGCCCTCGAATTCGAATGCCCACGTCAGCATCGCGGCCAGATCCACGCCGCGACGGTTTCCGAGATCGATCAGAGCTTTGTAAGCCGCCGCCGTGTAGGCCGGATACTGGGCTCCGTTCCGATAATTGTTCGCCGGGTTTTGCCTGCTCGAGCACGCTGCGCAGCCTTCCGGATCCGCCTCGCTCAGAATCACCGGCAGATGGCGGAGCTGCCGGAATTTCGCGACGATGGCAAACCCACGATCAGCATCCGTCAGCTCGTGATCCAGGCCCATCCGCACCTGTCCATCCTCCAGCGCCAGTTGTCCTTTCGCATGAAAGGAGATGAAATCCAGCGGAACTGGCTTCCCGTTGACTGCGCTTCGGCCTGAGCTCACATGCTGAAGAAAGCCCTCCAGAAACGCCGCGGCCTTCGCACCGCCCGGCCCGGTCGTTGCAGGTCCACCCACGCGCGCGCCCGGAAGCGCCGCACGCACGCTCGCAACCGCGTAGTCATAAAGCTTCCAGTAATCTTCTGGCGACGCGTGCCAGTAATCGATGTCCGGCTCGTTCCATACTTCGAAATACCACGTGAGCACGGCGCGTCGCCCGTAGCGCTCCACCAAATGCGCCGCGACCACCCGCACCAGTTCGCCCCACTTCGCATAATCCTTCGGCGGATTGTTAGAGGCCCCCGCCGTCGTGCTGCCAGGAAAATGCACCTGGTACGGCTCGTGCCGATTCGGCAGGGACGCCGCCAGGTCCTGCGGCATAAAGCCCAGCTCCACAAACGGCCGGACGCCGGCTTTCACGAGCGCGTCGAAGATTCCATCCAGAATGACGAAGTTATAGATCGCCTTACCGTTCGCATCTTCGTGGTACACGCCCGTCGAGCTCCACTTCAGCTCCGGCGTCCCATCGCCACTGGTGAGGAGATGATGGAAGCGGACATACACCGGCGCTGGACTGAGATCGTGTAGCTCCCGCAACAGCTTTACACCGGCCGTTGTGTTCGTGTAATTGCCTTCGTCGTAGCCGAACCACGCGTAAATCGGCCGCCACGCTCCGATCTTCTGCCCCAGATCCACGTCGATCGCCACGGGTAGCGCCGAGGGATTCGGCGCAGGAACGGGAGGGGTTTCCTGCGCGGCCACCCGCGCCAGATTCCCGCCGATGAACAAAATCGCACCAGCGCAAAGAAGCATGGCACGCACAGCAGTCATTGTGCAACCCATGCTAATTCACAGATAGACCCTCATGCCGACAGTGAAAAAGCGTGCCATCACGGCACGCTTTTCCTTAATCCCGTTTTCGGTTTTTCCTGTTCCCTGTTGCCTGCTCTCTGCTTTAGTGCGGCTTCCGGTACTCGATCTCATCTCCACGCAAATAATATTCCGCCGAGCAAACATCGGCTCCGCAGATCATCGACTCCAGTCCCCCAAACTGCGCTCGCGTTATCAGCCCCAGCGCCCCGCATTTCGGGCACGCCAGCACCGCCACAAAAGGATTGCGCGCATCGCCCATCGCCGCCGCATTCTCCAGCACAAAGAGCGTTCCTGGTTCCATCTGTTCCGGTATCCACTCGTCCAGCATCTGAAGATCTTCCTGCATACGTTCCTCCTGTGTCGTGCTCGGTGCTTCGACCGTGATTATGATCCAGTCAGCGGCCTGGCTACGGCGTTGTCTGGACTGCTGGCGGTCTTGCTCTCATCGCGCGCTTGTTTCTGGCTGGCCTCCTCTCGCTCGCTGCGGCAAAATCCCGCCCTAGCAGGAAACTCCTGCTTCTTTAGACCCTGCTTGTTCGGAAAGTCCGTTCGGAAATATCGCGCTGCACCCGAAAGCGCGCTCTCAAAATGCGCCTTCTCCGGCTCGCGCCGCTTCTGCCGCGATTCTCGCGGCGGCCTTCTCGTGCTCGATTCTCGCTCGGGCATCACAGGCGGCGTCCCATGGCTCGCCTTGACTCGGTACGATGCACCCCCCCCGATTCCTGGCAGCCCGTCAATTGACGCCATTCTCACGGCCAGGCCCCGCCATGTCAATGCCCACTTTCGGGTCGGGTTATCTCACCAGATTCGTCGCCCTCATCCCCCACCGGCGTCACCCGAGCGCGATCACCAACGTGTCATCGCTCATTCATCGAATCGACTTCCGCGCTCCAGCTCCCACGGGTCCACGCACCGCCGCCTGTACGGCCTCCGCAACCGTCTCAGTTTGTAACGGTGTCAGATACGGATGCATGGGCAAACTCAGCACCCGGTCCGCCGCCCGCTCCGCCACCGGAAAACTCCCGCGCGTCCAGCCCCTGTCTTTCGCGAGCGAAACATATACAGGCTGCAAATGCAGAGGCGTCGGGTAATGCACCGCCGTCGGAATCCCCTCGCCCGTGAGCGAGCTTTCCACCGCAGGCCGGTCTTCAACCTCAATCGTGTACTGCGCCCACACGCTGGTCCTGTCCGGCAGCACTCGCGGCGTCTTCACCGCATTGTGTAACAGTGCTGTGTACCGATTCGCAATCTCCCCCCGCGCGGTCAGCTCCTCGTCGAAAACATCGAGCTTCGCCAGCAGAACCGCCGCCTGGAGTGTGTCCAGCCTTCCGTTGAACCCGACTCGCGTGTGACGGTACCGCCCCTCCTGTCCGTGGTTACGCAGCTCTTGCATCGCCCCGGCAAGCGCATCGTCGTTCGTGAAGCACGCCCCGCCGTCGCCGTAACATCCCAGAGGCTTCGATGGAAAGAAGCTCGTGCATCCAATCGTGCTCAGATTCCCCGAGTGGCGGCCTTTGTACACTGCCCCAAAACTCTGCGCCGCATCTTCGATCACCGCCAACCCATGCCGCGCTGCAATCTTGTCAATGGCATCCATCTCCGCCGCCTGCCCATAGAGACTCACCGGCAGAATCGCCTTCGTCCGCCGAGTAATCGCGGCTTCAATCTTCGATGGATCGATGTTGTATCCGACAGGCTCAATATCGACGAATACCGGCCGAGCCCCGGCCAGCGTGATCATCTCCCCGGTCGCAAAAAACGTAAACGGGCTGGTGATCACCTCATCCGGTTGTCCGTCCTGACGGCGACCAACACCGAGCGCCATCAAGGCCAGCAACAGAGCATCGGTCCCGCTGGCGCACGTAATACAGTGGCGCGTCGCGACCCGAGCCGCAAGCCGCTCCTCCAGCTCCGCGACCTCCGGCCCCAGAATAAATCGCTGATGCGCTAGCACAGCGCGCATCCGCGCATCGACCCGCGCCTGAATGTGCCGATACTGCAAATGTAAGTCGACAAATTCCATCACTCTCTATTGTCGCTCACATGACCCGGTCACAAACCCGGGCGCCGCGCATCCCTGGGGTCGAACCTGGGATACGGCGCAGCACGTTATTTCCTTCCGAGCCTCGAACGCAGAACGCCTGGCAGCGCTTTGGCCTCCCCTTCCCCAGCTTCCAGCTACACGCTATCCGCTTTTCCCGCGCGCGAAAGATCCACCGGCATCCCCACTCCCAGCTTCTCAATCTGCTGTTGCGCCGCGCTCCGAAACTCCAGCGGCCGCGCCATCTTGTGAAAAGCCTCCGAAGTTCCCCCCGTACCGATCATCGTGATCGACCCGTACCCAAGAACGCGCCCCATCCCCGGTTCGTTCACCTCGATCGTCTCCACCTTATTCAGGAGCATCTCGATGGTTTTCCGGCTCGCCAAGCCAGTCTTGATCACCACCCGCCGCGTCGTCACCGCCATCTCTGTCGCATTCCGCCGGATGCTGCCCGCAAATATTACGATGAACCCGCAAACCAGCAGCGCGCCCCCGCCGTACTCCGCGATGTGCCGGTTGGTCAGCTCCATCTCCGGATGCGCGTATGCGTAATACAACAGATAACCGCCGATGACCCACAGCAACCACGCTCCAAAAACATGGCCCAGCATCACAATCCAGTGCAGCCGTGTTGTATACACGACCTTCTCGCCGGGAACCAGCGTCTTATCGATATAGCTCAATGTGCCTCCTCATCCTGGTCGCCGCGCCCGAAAGCCCGCCGCTGGCGCATTGCTCGTCCCCAGGAAGTGTCCCACATCTGCGTGTGAGAGTCATCCCGAGCGCAGTGAGGGACCCCGGCAGTCTCCCGTCCCGGCACAGTCGCCTCGGGTTTTCCGCCACCAGCTCCCGGCTTTTTCTGAAGGCTGCCCGCTGATCTCTGATCGCTCCTCCATCCGTCCAACCTCCTGGGTTCGCAGATAATTAAGAGCGCATGCGCATTAACCTCCTCGCCTTCGGCGTCCTTCGCGATTTCCTCGGTAAAGCCCCTGGGCCTCTCGATCTCCCCAGCGGCTCCACCGTCCGCGATCTCCTGAATCGCTGCCGCGCGCTCGTCCCGGAACAATCGGCCCCGTGGTCCTCGATTGCCGTGGCCGTCAATCGCGAATACGTCCCCGCCACCCATCCCCTCGCCGACGGCGACGAAGTTGCCCTCCTTCCGCCCGTCAGCGGCGGCAACGCCCAACCAACGCCCTTCATCCGGCTCGTCCACCAGAGAATTGTTCCCCACGACATCGTTCCTCCCCTCGAGCGGGCGGAAGACGGAGCCGTCGTGATCTTTGACGGAATCGTTCGCGACAATTCGCGGGGACGGAAGACCCGCTACCTGGAGTACGAGGCGTACGAAGACATGGCCGTCGCCCAAATGGAGCGGCTGGCCGCCAAGGCCCTCGCCGATTATTCCATCCGCGACGTCGCCGTCGTCCACCGCCTCGGCCGCATCGATATCGGCGAGTCGAGCGTGCTCATTGCCGTCTTCTCGGCCCATCGCGCCGCCGGATTCGACGCCTGCCGCTGGCTCATCGACACCCTCAAGAAAACCGTCCCCATCTGGAAAAAAGAATTCTTCGAAGACGGCGCCGTCTGGGCCCAGGGCGATCCGTTCCCCGCCGAACTCACCGCCCTCGCCTCACAATCTGACCGCCAAAAACCCGCAAGAAAGACCACTCCTCAAGGCAAAATCGACAGGGCCCGCGGGCGGGAGCGTACACGTTGACTATGCGTTGGCTCCTTCTCAGCATTTCGTTCACATGGGCGGCTTATTTGCCCGTCGCCGCATCAGTCAACGCCCAGGTCCCATGGTCCACGGAAGGGATTTCTGCAGACGTGCAGGACTCCAGTTCCCCGCCAACCTTCCACGTCAAAGTCCGTCTCGTCAACGTCTTCGTCAACGTCACCGACTCCTTTGGCTACCCCATCGGCGGCCTTACACAGGACGACTTCACCCTTACCGAAGACGGCGTCCCCCAGAAAATCTCCTACTTCGAGCGCCAGACCGACATGCCCCTGTCCCTCGTTCTCGCCATCGATACCAGCGGCTCCGTTCGCAAAGATCTGGACATCGAAGTCCATGCCGCCCGCGACTTCCTACACACCCTGCTTCGCCCCAGCGACCGCCTCGACCTCATCGACTTCAATTCCAGCGTCCGCGAGGTCGTCCCCTTTACCGCAGACCTCCACCGCCTCGATACCGGCCTCGACAACCTCGACTTCGGCCCCGCCACCGCACTCTACGACGCCATCTACCTCTCCTCACAGAACCTCGCCTCGCGCTCCGGCCGCAAAGTCCTCGTCATCGTCTCCGATGGCGGCAATACCGTTAAAGGCGTCGATTACACCCAGGCCCTCGATCAGGCCATCCGCGACGAGGTCATGGTCTACAGCCTCATCGATCTCCCCATCCTCAACGACGCGGGCCGCGACACCGGGGGCGAACACGCCCTTATCACCCTCTCCCAGGAAACCGGCGGCAAGTATTATTACGCCGAGTTCGGAGACATCGCCAAAGCCTTCCGAAAAATCTCCGAGGACCTCCGAACGCAATACCTCATCGGCTATTACCCCGCTCAGCGCCGCAGCCAGACCGACTTTCGCCGCATCCAGGTCACCCTCAAATCAACCGCCAACCGCGGCTATACCCTTCGCTATCGCCCCGGCTACTACGCCGCACCCTCCCAGCCCCTCGACCAATAGCTCAACAGCGATAAATTGCCCCAAACACCCCAGGCCGTTGTTATGATCATGGCAACGATTAATGCTGTCTGATTCGGAGCTTCGCGAACGTCTCGGCCCTCTCGGTCCGCCGCAGGATCCCGACCCCCCGTCCCACCCCGTCGCCCTCTTCTCCAGCCTGGTTGTCCTCGTTCTCCTCCTCTGGGGCGGCAGCGTGGCCCTCATCCTCCATTTAGACAGGGTCTGTCCCCCCGTCTACGACGCGCCCTCCGGCCACATCTACTACTTCTGCGACCACCGCCCCGGCAACCCCCACATCGTCTACCACACCACCAATGAACACTGCACTGTCTACGGAGCCCTCGGCGTCTCCATCCTCACCACATTAGGCGTCGTCATTTTCGCCCTAGCCCGGAAGCCGAATCCGCCTAAATCCTGAGCAAAGCCACTATTCGCTGAACTTCAGGGGCAGCTGGCTACCGCTTCTCGTGGCACCGCAGAACCCTCAGAGCCCGCAAAGTGTTCCACCGGCTCGCCCGTCCAACCTCGGTCTCTCTCCAGTGGAATTCGTTCCGGATGAAGAAGGGTTCCGGATGAAGAAGGTTCAAGGCCAGCGCCCGTTCTGGTGGCGCCGCTCCATCACCTCTTCGATCGCTTCCCTCAGCCGGCCGTCCGGCTTGACCCCCGCATCGGGCAGATAATCCAGCCCCGCAGCACGTCGTAGTGCCAGAACGTTGGATACGCAAAACGCAGCCACCGATTGTCAATGATTTCGCCAATCCGCAGCGACCGGAACATTCCCCGTTCCAACAGATAGTTCTCCGCCCCCCTGCGGGCCTTCCTCACGGAGCTTGCGACAGCAGCTTCAGACGTCCCCGATAGCCGCGCTGCCCGTTCTTTTTCAACGCGGGCCAGGGCATTGGCGATTGGGTCTCCGGAAAAACGCGCATTTCGGCTCTGCGCGTGGCGCAACTGGAGAAAAATGCAGGACGATATCTGTTGTTTTCAGGGTGGTTGTCCAGATGACAACGCTCCTACCCTGAAGGTAATCCGGCCGTCATGGCGCGCCGGCGGTACTCAGATTCCCCAAATAAAGGAGAAAGAATGTCCAATCCCAATTCGATTGTTCTCGTGCACGGCGGCTTCGTAGATGGCTCTGGCTGGGAGCCAATCTATCAAATTCTCAAAAAGGACGGATTCGAGGTGATCGTCGTCCAAAACCCGACCAACTCGCTTCCCGATGACGTTGCTGTAACGAGACGCGCCATCGCAACAGCCAAAAGTGACGTGACTCTTGTTGGCCACTCTTACGGCGGCGCTGTCATAACGGAGGCAGGCAACGATCCGAAGGTCACCTCACTGGTTTATGTCACTGCCTTTGCTTTGGACAAAGGTGAATCGGTCTCGTCACTGCTCGCAAATCCGGTGCCCGGCGCCCCTGTGCCGCCGATACTGGAGCCCGTAGACGGCTACCTGTTTCTGGACCGGGGGAAGTTTCCCGCCTCTTTCGCCGCCGATGTTCAGCCAAGCCTGGCTTCGTTCATGGCCGATTCGCAGGTCCCGTGGGCTGTGGAAGCGCTTCAGGGAGTTGTAAGTGAACCGGCGTGGCGCTCAAAGCCTGCCTGGTATCTCGTCGCAAAGGACGACAAGATGATTCCACCCGACGCCCAGAGAGCCATGGCCGCCCGGGCGGGCGCTGAGGTGGTGGAAGCTCCGGGCAGTCATGCCATTTATGTCTCGCATCCGGAGGCGGTAGCATCCGTGATCCGGCATGCAGCTGTAGGCGCCCCCGCACTAGCGCGCTGAGACAGTCTCCGATCGAGTGCGCCACGCTAAGCCCATCGGGCAGAGGTGGCGCACTTGATCGTATCTACAGTGCCAATCCCAGGTCACTCGCCCCAGGCTATCACCGGGTCACAATTACCTCGTACAAGTTATCCTTGGCCAGGAAAAACTTAATCCCCGACCACCCCTTGAAATACTGCTCGATCTTCCGGTTCGTATACACCCGCTGCACCTGGTACGGCTCCGACTCCTGCATCTCGATCTCCGACGTTCCTGTAAGGTGATACCGGCAGTACGCCGTATACGGCCCCGTCGGCTTGGTGTGAAAAATCGCCAACACCTTCCCGTCCTTCAGCGTTGCGTCCTTCAGTCGCCCCACCAGCGCCGGGATCAAGCCCTCCGGTATGTAATCCAGCGTGGCCCACAGCAGCACCACATCGAACTGCCGCCCGTGAAAATTCAGGTTCTGCTCGAAGAACCCCTCCACGTTGAACCCCGGCTCCTCGCCTTCGTCCTCCGGCGGCATCACATACCCGCCCTGCAGCGCGTCGTGCACCACGTCCGCCATGTAAACGCTGTGCCCCATTTCGGTCAGAAAATTGATGTTCTGCGGCGACGTCGGTCCAATGTCCAGCACCCGCAACCCGTTCTCCGCACGCAGATGCTTCAGGAGCGCCTCCCACCCACTCGAATGCCGCGGTATCCGCGGTCCCGTCAACAACGTCGGCCTTCGCCCCTCATCGTCCCGCTTCCTGCCGAAAAAACTCACCATTCCAGCCTTAGCCCTCGTCTGGATTGTAATTGCAGTCCCGTCAGCCGTACCCCAAAACCATTCCTGTGGACCTCAGCAACCTATTCAACCTCATGTCACTGAAATGCGGCTGGTGAGAGCTGCCATCGAAACAAGGGCTCATACTACCCGCCAAAACCGTTGCGTTCCGATTGAGACGAGTTCTAATATGAGGCGTTCGAGTCACTAAGCCGCCACCTGGAGTCAGGAAAAAATGAAACACCCATCGTTCGCTCTCGCCCTGCTTGTGTCACTTCTCGCCGTTCTTCCCGCATCCGCCAAGCCAAAAGACAAAGTCGACCACGTCAATTTCACCTTCAAAGGCAAGCAGCGCACCTATAGCGTCCAGATTCCCACCGCCCCCGATCCCGCCAAGCCCCTCCCCCTCGTCATGCTCCTCCACTCCCAGGGCGGCTGGGCCAGCGACGTAATAGGTCTCTGGCACAACTTCGCTTCTCATGAGGGCTTCATCGTCGTCGCCCCCGAATCCATGGTCAACACCATGTGGGATTCCACCGTCGATGGCCCCGAGTACCTCCATGCCATCCTCCTCGATGTTGCCAAAAAGCACCCCATCGATCCCACCCGCGTCTATCTTTTCGGCGACGATTCCGGCGGCATCTACGGCATTGAGATCGGCATCGTCGACTCCCAGAATTGGGCCGCCACCTGCGCCCGCGCCTCCATTATCGACACCTCCAACTACGCCCTCTTCAAGCACGCTCAGTACAAAGAGCCCTTTGAGGTCTGGGTCGGCGACAACGACGCCGACCACCCCCTCCGCGTCCTCGCCCTCGAGCACGATGCCTTCACCAAGGCCGGCTTTCCCTTCGATCTCAAGATTATTCCCAACAGCCCCGGCAGCTACGGCAACGTCTACGACGAAGTGAACGACGGCTGTTACAAATTCTTTACCGAGCACCCGCTCCCGGCTCCCGGCGCGGCCTACCTGACCACAGCCCCCGGCGCAACCGCCGCAACGCCTCCTGCCGCAAAGTAATTTTCCCGCCCTCATGTCTCTTCTCATCGAGGCATGAGGCCTTGATCCATGAGCCTCAACCGACCGAAATACGGGATGTGAGACCCGCCACCGGGGCGGTGCTCATGCTGCCCGCCAAAAGCCGCTGCTTCACATGGAAACGTCCATACAACGTCATTCCAGGTCAACTCCAAAAGTAATGTCTTTACCCCCTCTGAAAAGCACGGCGTTTAACTCTGCCTGCTCTTTCCAAAAGCTCTTGAGTTGGGCCGAAAGACCTCTATTTCATACGGCTGGAGCAAATCTTTTGGGGCGCTGGGACTGGTGCCTCTCTTTTGATCTCTAAACTCGCCTATTTGACACGCGGCGTTCCCACATCCTAAGGTTGTGACTGAGATGTCCGTTCGCCTCCACCATCGTCATCACCATCATCATCACGTGACGAGCGTGCCGGCGAACTTCCGCGTCCCAGGATAAAGAATCAACACCAGGATTCGAGAAGCCCGCCGGCGCAGACAGCGCTGACGGGCTTTTCGTTTTCCAGCCAAAATACTTAAAGGAAACCAGAATGACCGAACCAACGATCGATTTTGCCAAGATGGACGGCCTCGCTCCGGGTATCGTCCAGGACGCGCGCTCGGGCCAGGTTCTGATGCTCGGATTTCTCAACGAAGAGAGCTGGCGCAAAACAAAAGAGACAGGCTTTGTTACATTCTGGAGCCGCACCCGCCGGAAACTCTGGATGAAGGGCGAAACCAGCGGCAATCGCCTGCGTATCGTCGACATCTCCACCGACTGCGACCAGGATGCGCTCCTGTTTCGCGTCGAAGTGGAAGGCGACGGTCTTGTCTGCCACGAAGGCACGGTAAGCTGTTTCACCCGCCTGCTCGCCGCTGCCGCCGAGGTGCGCGTATGACCAACAAACTCCGCCTTGGGATCCCCAAAGGCAGCCTGCAGGACGCCACCATCGCGCTCTTCAAGCGAGCCGGGTGGAATATCTACGCCGACGGCCGGTCCTATTTTCCTAACATCGACGACGCAGAAATCGAGTGCATGCTCATCCGCGCCCAGGAGATGGCTCGCTACGTCGACCACGGTGTGCTCGACGCCGGCCTAACCGGCATCGACTGGGTCGTCGAAAGCGGCCTCAACGTCGAAAGCATCACCAGCCTCATCTATGCGAAGCAGAGCCGGCGCCGCGTCCGTTGGGTCCTGGCCGTTCCCGAAGATTCCCCATGGCAGCGTGCCGAAGATCTCTCTGGAAAAATCATTGCTACCGAACTCGTTGAGGTCACGAAGCGTTACTTCGCAGCAAAGAATGTCCCGGTCAAAGTCGAATTCAGCTGGGGAGCAACGGAAGTCAAACCCCCCAAGCTCGCCGATGCGATTGTTGAAGTCACTGAGACCGGCAGTTCGCTTCGTGCCAATCGGCTGCGCATCATCGACACCGTTATGGAAAGCGAAACGCACCTCATCGCCAACCGGGCGGCCTGCGGCGATCCCTGGAAAAAGCAAAAAATCGACAGCCTGGCGCTGATGCTGCGCGGCGCAATCGACGCCCAGGGTCAGGTCGGGCTTATGCTCAACGTCGAAAGAGTGAACCTACCGGCAGTTCTGAACGTGCTTCCCGCCCTGAACTCGCCGACTATTTCCGAATTGAGCAACGGCAATTGGGTCGCCGTGAACACTATCCTTGAAGAGAGCACAGTCCGCGAGGTTATCCCGAAACTAAAGGGCGCCAAAGCTACCGGCATCGTCGAATATCCGCTGAATAAGGTAGTCCTGTGAGGTCTTTCCAGTGAAGATCGTGCGCACCTCGGGACGTGGCGCGAAGGCGGCGTCGGAAGCCATCGCCACACTCACTGAGCGTCGCCGCGCTCCTTACGAACGCGTCCTTCCACAAGCCCGCCGCATCATCGAATCCGTCCGTCGAGGCGGTGATACAGCTCTGTTAAGGCTCCGAGCCAGGCTCGACAATATTTCGCCACAATCACCGTTACGAATTCCGGAGGCCGAATTACAACTGGCCTGGGAATCCACCCCGGAGCCCCTCCGCAAGGCCTTCAAAACTGCAGCCGGCAACATCCGCGCCTTCGCGGCCCGTCAGCGCCCAAAAGATTTCAACCTCAAGCCCGCGCCAGGCGTCACCACCGGCCAGCGGGTCATCCCGCTTTCCTCGGCGGGATGTTATGTCCCCAGCGGCCGTTATCCGCTGCCTTCCACATTGCTGATGACCGTGATTCCCGCGCAGGTCGCTGGCGTAGAGCGCATCGTCGCGGTCTCTCCCAATCCCGCGAAGGAAACTCTCGCTGCCGCATTTCTCCTCGGCATCACTGAGTTTTACCGCATGGGTGGGGCACACGCCATCGCCGCGCTGGCCTTCGGGACCGAAAGCATTCCGCGAGTCGAAAAAATCGCGGGTCCCGGGAACGCCTGGGTCACGGCCGCGAAGAAACTCGTCGCCTTCGATTGCGCCATCGACGTGCTCGCCGGCCCCACGGAAGCGGTCATCACCAGCGAAACCGGCGATCCTGCATTGATCGCAGCCGACCTGGTTGCCCAGGCCGAACACGATCCTGACGCCCTGCCGATATTCATCACAACCCAGGCAAATCTCGCCAAATCTGTAGCCGTTGCAGTTACACAAGCAATCCGAAACAACCCAATTGCCACAGCGTCGATTACAAATAATGGCGTGGCCATTGTCGCCCGATCGCAGAAGGAGGCACGCGACCTGACCAACCGCATCGCCCCCGAACACCTCACCGTCGACAGCGCTGCAGACCTCGCCTGGGTCCGCAACGCCGGCTCGGTCTTCATCGGACGCTGGTCGGCCCAACCCCTCGGCGACTACGTATCCGGGCCCAATCACACCCTGCCCACCGGCGGCCTTGCCCGCACTCGGGGCGGACTTAGTGTCCTCGACTTCGTCAAGCTCATTACCATCCAGGAATATTCCGAAGAAGGCGTACACCAGCTTGGCCCGGCCGCCCTTCGCCTTGCCAAGGCTGAAGGCCTTGCGGCCCACGCCGAAGCCATCCGCATGCGAGGCGTTCATGACTGACCCCAAGGTTAGCGGGCCAACGCCCTCCGCCGCGGTCCGCCGCATCAAAGAGTATCACCCGCCACTCGGCGATCGCAGCGGTCTCCGCCTCGACTTCAACGAGAACACCTTCGCCTGCTCGCCGCGCGTGCTCGACGCCATCGCCCGAGTATCCGGCAGAGACCTGACCCGATACCCCGAACGCGAGCCCGTCGAGCGACGCGTCGCCGACTACTTGGGCCTCAAGTCACAGGAGGTGTTACTAACCAACGGCGTCGATGAGGCGATCCACCTGCTGTGCCAGACCTACCTTGAGGCGGGAACCGAAGTCCTGCTACCCGTCCCGACCTACTCCATGTACGAGGTCTATGCATCGGGAACTCCGGCGACGGTCATCAGGGTCCGAGCAGAAGACGGGTTTCGCTTTCCGCTCGAGCCGTTGCTCCGCGCCATCACGCCGGCCACTCGGCTCATCGCCATCGCCAATCCCAATAGTCCCACCGGCCAGGCAGCTTGCCGTGAAGATCTGATCCGCATCATCGAGGCCGCTCCTCATGCCGCAGTTCTGGTAGACGAGGCATACTTCCATTTCCACGGCGAAACCGTGATCGATCTCATCGGGCAGGCGCAAAACGTGATTGTCGCACGCACATTTTCGAAAGCCTACGGGCTCGCCGGCCTGCGCCTCGGGGTTATTGCCGCCCACCAGGACCAAATGCGCTGGATTCGGCGGGCGATCTCCCCCTACAGTGTGAACTCCGTAGCCCTGGCATGTCTCACCGCCGCTATTGAAGACGAAGACTACCTCCGCTGGTACACCGGCGAAGTCCTGGCCTCGCGACCTCTCTTCGAATCGACCATGCGGGGTCTTGGCGTTCCGTACTGGCCATCCTCTGCCAATTTCGTGCTGGTGAATATTGGTCCCATGCATCGCGAATTCGTAACAGCCATGCGCACAAGAGGCGTCCTCGTCCGCGACAGGTCCACAGATCCTGGCTGCGATGGCTGTGTCCGCATCACAATCGGTACGCGCGAACAGGCGCAGAAGGGAATCGCGGCCCTCAAAGAGTCCCTGTCCGATACGGGGTGGACCCGATGAACAAGAAACGTACTGCGCATATCAACCGCAAAACAGCTGAAACTGAGATTCACATCAGGCTCACCATCGAGGGTTCAGGCCGCTACAACATCTTCACCGGCATCCGCTTCTTCGACCACATGCTCGAGCTCTTCACCCGACACGGAGCCTTTGACCTCGATCTTCGCTGTGAGGGCGATCTCGACGTCGACCAGCATCACAGCGTCGAAGACGTGGGCATCGCGCTCGGCGAAGCCTTCGACAAAGCTCTTGGCGACAAGCGCGGCATCCTGCGTGCCGGCTACTTCCTCATGACCATGGACGAAACCCTCGGCCTCGCAGCCGTCGACCTGAGCGGCCGCACCTCCCACGTCGTCGACACCAAAGTCCGCACGCGCCTGGTAGGCGACCTGCAGTCCGAACTCGTCGAAGACTTCTTCGAAGGTTTCGCGCGCGGCGCCCGCGCCAACGTTCACGTCAAGACGATGTACGGCCGCTCCAGCCATCACAAAATCGAGGCACTCTTCAAGGCATTCGCCCGCGCCCTGCGATTCGCCTGCTCGCGCGATCCGCAGCTCAAAGAAATGCTGCCCAGCACGAAGGGATTGCTGTGATCGCCGTCGTCGACTACAAAGCCGGAAACCTCACCTCCGTCATGAAGGCTCTGCAGGCCCTCGGTGCCGATCCCCAGCTTACAAGCGACCCCGCCGCCGTGTCGCGCGCCGACAAGATTATCCTTCCGGGAGTAGGCCACTTCGCCGCCACCCACTTCCTTGAAACCAGCGGCTTGAAAGCTGCCATTCGGGAACGCATCGCCGCCGGTGTGCCCTTCCTCGGCATTTGCGTCGGCCTGCAATGGCTCTTCGCGGGCAGCACCGAAGCGCCCGGCATTTCCGGCCTGGCGGCTTTCCCGGAAATTTGCGATCGCTTCGGTCCAGGCAGAAAGGTCCCGCACGTCGGCTGGAATTCCATCGCCGTCCGCACCGATTCGCGCCTGTTCTCGGGAATAAGTAACAACAGCTATGTCTATTTCACCCATTCTTACCGTGCACCGATCGCAAATGCCACCACCGCGGTGACAGATTACGGGGGACCTTTCACCGCGGGCATAGAACACGACAACATCATGGGCGTCCAGTTCCACCCCGAAAAATCCGGCGAGGCCGGTTTGCAGATCCTGCGCAATTTTCTGGAGTGGAAGCCGTGTTGACGAAGCGCATGATCGCCTGCCTCGACGTCAATGCCGGTCGCGTCGTCAAAGGCGTGCAATTCGTCGACCTCGTCGACGCGGGGGATCCCGCGGAAGTCGCTGCACGCCACGCTGCTGCCGGAGCCGATGAAATCGTCTTCCTCGACATCACCGCAACCCATGAGGCCCGCGGCACGCTGATCGAAACCGTGAAGCGCACGGCGCAGCGGCTATTTGTACCATTCACTGTCGGCGGTGGCATCCGCACCCTGGACGACGCTGCAGCCGTCTTCGACGCCGGCGCCGACAAGATCAGCATCAACTCCGCCGCACTGGCCCGTCCCGAGCTGATCGGCGAAATCGGTGCGAAATTCGGCGCTCAGGCGGTCATCGTCGCCATTGATGCCCGTCGCACCGGCCGGGAACCCGAGAAGGCCGAAGTCTTCGTCGCAGGGGGCCGCACCGCCACAGGCCGCCGGGCCGTCGAATGGGCGCGGGAAGCCGAAGACCGCGGCGCGGGAGAAATCCTCCTTACTTCGATGGACGCCGACGGCACGCGCGCCGGCTTCGATTGTGGTCTTACCGCGGCAGTCAGCGGAGCCGTGCAGATTCCTGTGATCGCCTCCGGCGGCGCGGGCAACGCGCAGCACTTTACCGAAGTCTTCCGCGAAGGTAAGGCCGACGCCGCCCTTGCGGCAAGCATCTTCCATTTTGGTATCGCGGATGTACGCGCTCTCAAAGAAGAGCTACAACGCGAGGGCATTCCCGTGAGGCTGCCATGCTGATCCCCTCCATCGACCTGATGGGCGGGCGCATCGTGCAGCTTGAGCGGGGCGAAGAGCTGCGCCTCGCTTTCGATGACTTTGAATGCTGGATCGAACGCTTCTCTCGCTATCCCATGGTCCAGCTCATCGACCTCGATGCCGCCAAACGCGAGGGGGACAACCGCACCCTGATCGAGCAGATCGCGAAGCGCCTCCCCGTGCAGGTCGGGGGCGGAATCCGAACTACAGCCCAGGCCCGGGCTCTCCTTGACGCAGGAACACGCCGCGTCATCTTCGGCTCAGCTCTCTTCCAGAAAGATGGAGTGGACTTCGAAATGGCATCTGCGGTCTCCGCGGCCATCACTTCGGAGCAATTTGTAGCAAGTATCGATACAAAAGCCGGCAAGATCGCTGTTCGCGGATGGCGCGAGCAGGTCAACCTCACGCCTGCGCAGGCCATCGCGGCACTTGAGCCGTATTGCGGCGCCTTTCTCTACACCCATATCGATACCGAGGGAACCATGCGAGGGTTTCCGCTCGAAGAAGCCCAGGCACTGCGCCCGCTGACGAGGCGCCAGCTCATCGTCGCGGGTGGCATTCGCAGCCAGGCAGAAATTGAGGCTCTCCACGCGATGGGTGTCGATGCCGTCGTTGGAATGGCTGTGTACTCGGGCATTCTGGTCATCTGAGAGCGAAATTCAGGCGATTTCAATGCTCCTCACTGCGAAATGCTCTAAGCTGTAACGTCCGGGATCAAGGCGACCATAGACATGACTACAAAAGCAAAATCGATCCATCTCGCCAGGCGCCTCGACGAAGTCGGCTTCTCCGACATCGTGCAGATTCGCAACAAGGTCCTCGAACTGCGCGCGGCAGGCAAACCGGTCCACGCCTTTCACGGCGGAGAGCCATTCTTCGAAACTGCCGACGCCATCAAGTACGCTTCTATGCGCGCCCTGGTTGAGAACCGGACGAGGTACGCGCCCTCCTCCGGCATCGACCCGCTGCGCGCCGCCATCGCCGGCAAGCTGCAAACCAAAAACCACATTGACGCCGGGGTGGAAGACGTCATCGTCACGGTAGGTGGGGCACACGCGCTCTTCGTTGCCTTTCAGGCCGTCCTCGACCCAGGCGACGACGTTCTGCTCTTTGCTCCTTACTGGACTCCCATACGCGACATGATCACTTTGGCCCAGGCCAGACCGGTTATGGTGCCCACGTCGACGGCGCGTCGCAACGGCCTCACCGCCGCACTCGAACATTTCTCGACACCCACCACCCGGGCCATCTACTACAACACGCCGCAGAATCCCTCTGGCATCGTTTTCTCCCGTGAGGAAGCACAAGAGGTCGCAGCATTCGCCATCAAACATAATCTCGTCGTCATCGCTGACGAGGCCTACGAAGACCTTGTCTACGAAGGAGAGCACGTCTCCATCGCATCGCTTCCCGGAATGGCAGAAAGAACCATCACGGCTTACACCTTCTCGAAGACCTACGCCATGACCGGTTGGCGCGCGGGTTACGCCGTGGCAAAAGAGCCTTTCATGACCGGGCTGCGCAAGCTCGTGCTCTACTCCACCAATGGCGTTTCGACTCCAACGCAATGGGCGGCTCTTGAAGCCATGGCTACCCCGGAGAGCGCAATCGCAGCTCGCCGCGAGGACTACAACCAGCGCCGCGATCTCCTCGTGAAAGGCCTGAATAAACTGGGCCTCGATTGTGAGCTTCCCGCCGGCGCCTTTTACGCTTTCCCGAGCGTGAGAAAAATTAACAAAGACAGCCGGCGAGTTGCCACCCAGTTTCTGGAGCAGGCGCACGTCGCCACTATTCCCGGGGTTGTTTTCGGAGCACAGGGCGAAGGACACTTGCGTTTCAGCTATGCGGTTTCGCCCGAAACGATTCATGATGGTCTCGAAGCCCTGCGCAAGATGCTCGCCTAACGGCGCCGCGACCCCTCCCGCTCTTAACTCACGACGAAAAATCGCATTTTTGTATCCGTGAGCCTGCTTTATGCGTCCAATGACTGCTTTGGTTGTGCCACTGACCCAACAGTCTGCATCTATGAAAGTATTGTCATGTTTCCCCTCAATGCGCTGGCTTGCGCTATTCATCTTTGCGACGCTTGGCGCGCCGTCTTTCGCGTCGGCCCAGACTGAGGCAAGCAGCTCTCTGCCCGATGACCCCAGCGCCGTGGTTATTGCTCAGAACACCGCCTCGCCCCCGGGAGCCGCTTCACAGTCCCAGCAGCCTGCGCCGCAGAGCACAAGCCTCGAGGGAAAACAGACCAAGCGCATCCTCGGCATCGTTCCCAACTTTCGCTCCGTTTCTGTCGACGTAAAGTTGCCGCCGCAATCCCCGAAGCAGAAGTTCCTTGAGGGCACACAGGATGCCTTCGACTATTCCGACTTCGTTTTCGTGGCAATCCTCGCGGGCATAGGACAGGCGGAGAACTCGTACCCTGAGTTTCATCAGGGAGCGGTCGGCTACGGTCGCTATTACTGGCACGCTCTGGCCGATCAGGTGGACGAAGATTATGAGACGGAAACCATCTTCCCCATTGTCTTCCACCAGGATCCGCGGTTTTACACTCTCGGCCGCGGCGGGTTTGGCAGGCGAGCCATTTACGCATTCAGCCGCCTCGCCATCACGCGCACCGATCATGGCAACGAAGCCTTCAACGCTTCGGAAGTTCTCGGAGCCGGTGCCGCCGCGGGGATCTCGGACCTTTACTATCCTTCAGAGGAGCGTAGCTGGACCAAGACCGGCCAGCGCTGGGTTTTGAACGTCGGTCTCGACGGCGCAACCTACGTCTTCCAGGAATTCTGGCCTGACATCAATAGCCGATTCTTCCATCAGAAGAACTGATTCACAGTACTGATCGACACCGATCGGTCATACACGATTAGCCCTCTGCGGGACCGCCCGCGTCTCCGGTTGCCGAAGCGCGGCCGTGACGCGGTAGCATCGAGTCATCCCGAAAACGGAGCAGCGTTCCATGCTCAAAGTTGGCGTGCCCGAGGCCGTCGATCCCGACCTGCACCATCTGCTGCCCGACGGCATCTGTCTCGGGACCATTCCCTTGAACCCCACGACCGCCGTCGAAGTTGAGTTCTGGATCGCGCCCCCATGGACCGGCCAGGCGGAGCGTATGCTCCCGTTTCTTCGCGGGCTTCGCGTGGTCCAGGCCGCCGTCGCGGGCGTCGACGGCCTGCTGAAGTTCATCCCTCCCAACGTCGTGCTGTGCGACGCGCGCGGCGTGCATAACATCTCCACCGCCGAGTGGACCATTACCGCCATCCTGGCTTCGCTCAAATATTTTCCCTTCTTCGGCGATGTGCAGCGCGCCGGTCTCTGGTCTCGCCGCAAAGAGGCCGAAGACCATTACTACGCTCTGCACCCGCCCGCGAAGCGGCCCTACCCCCACATCCTCTGCGAGGAGCTGCACAGGCAGCGCGTCCTCATCATCGGCTATGGCGCCATCGGCCGCGCCATTGAAGACCGCCTGCGCTCGTTCGGCGTCGATTTCGTCCGCGTCGCCCGCACCGCGCGCGATGGCGTCTACGGCATCGGCAGTCTGCATGAACTCCTGCCCGCCGCCGACATCGTTGTCCTCATCGTCCCCTTCACCAGCGAAACCACCGGCCTCATCGCCCAAAGGGAGCTGGCCCTCATGAAACAGGGCGCGCTTCTCGTCAACGCCGCCCGTGGTCCCGTTGTCGATACCGCCGCGCTGCTCCAGGCCCTCCACAGTGGCCATATTCGCGCAGCCGTTGACGTCACCGACCCAGAGCCTCTCCCCGACGCGCACCCGCTATGGAGCGCACCCAATCTGCTCATCACCCCCCACATCGCCAGCTCCACGCCCATGTTCATGGTGCGCGCAATGGAATTCGCTGCCGCTCAGATTGGCCGCTACCTGCGCGGCGAGGCGCTCGAAAACGTCGTCACCGGCGAGTATTGAACGAAAGCGCGCTCGAACACATCGCACTCCGCCGCAGACGCTGCTTTCGTGTCACCCGCTTACCCGCGTCCATCCTTGACCCGCCTTTTTTGCAAACCTACAATCTATTCAGGAGACATTCACCTTTTTTCCGGATGTTCCGGTGGGATTGCATGGGTTCTGAGCCGCGTCTGAGTCCTCGCGAACGCGCCGTTTTGACGGCGACAGTCGAGACCTACATCGCCACAGGCGAGCCGGTCGCCTCTCAAGCCCTCGCGCGCCACTTCGGCAACAAAGACGGAATGAGCTCTGCGACCATCCGCAACGTGATGGCGTCTCTCGGCGACGCCGGCCTGCTCGATCAGCCCCACACGTCCGCTGGCCGCATTCCCACAGCGCGCGCTTTTCGCTTTTACGTCGAGCAACTCGGCGGGGCGCAACTCGCCATCCTCGCGCCGGAGCGCATGGAGCAAATCGAAGAGAGCTTTGCCGGCATTGGAACCAGCCAGCAGTACCTGGAACGCACCTCGCACGTGCTCGCCCTCATTTCGAGCGGCCTCGGCGTCGCGCTGGCCAGCACCCAGGAGTTCCACACTCTGGAGCACATTCATTTTTCACGCCTGACCGGGGGTCGCGTGCTCGCTGTCGTCATCACAAAAGCCGGCACCGTTCTGGATCGTGTTCTGTCTCTCGATCACGATCTCACCTCTGCGGAACTCGAAACCGCCGCCCGCTTCCTGAATGAGAACTTCTACGGCTGGTCCATGGAACGCATCCGCGCCGAGCTGGCGCAGCGCATTGAAACCGAGCGCGACGAGTACACCCGCCTCATGCGCTCCGTCGAAGAACTGTACCGCAAGGGGGCTCTGGCCGGTGAAGACGCGGCTCCCGTCATCTTCATCGAAGGCGTGGCCAATTTGCTTTCGGGCGAGACCGATCGTGAGCATCTGCGCACCATGATGCAGGCCCTCGAAGCAAAAGAGCGGCTCATCGAGTTGCTCAACGCCTATGTCGATGCCCGCGAGCGTACTGTTCGTGTCGTGGTCGGCCTCGAGGATGCGATTCCCGAGCTGAAGGATTTTGTTTTGATCGGCACGACCGCCCGCCTGGGATCGGAGAATCTCGGCACGGTCGCGGTCATCGGTCCAACCCGCATTCATTACCAGGAAACCATCAACGCAGTGTCCTATATCGCACAGCTTTCCGGCAGAATCTTCCAGCCGCCGCAGTAGCGGGCTGGAACCCAAAGCACAGACGCAGGCGTCCCCAATCAAACCGTCTGCGCTTCAGAATCGAGTGAGTGGTATGCGTCGCATTATGGTAGAAGCAAAACATGCAGACAGGATTCATGCGGCCCCGGCCGCGGATTCCGGGAGCAGCGCCGGAGATTCCGTGGCCGCAGACTCCGATGAGCCCAGGGAGCAACTCGTTCCCATCGAAACCGCGACCGTCCCTCAGGAGGAATACGATCGCCTGAAGGCAGAGCGCGATCTCCTCTTTGACCGTCTGGCGCGGCTTCAGGCCGAGTTCGACAACACCCGCAAGCGCGAGGCGCGCGAACGCACGGAGTTCCGCGACTATGCCGTGTCCAATACCGTTGAGCAGTTTCTGCCCGTACTCGATAACTTTCAGCTCGCCCTCAAGTCGACCGGCTCACCCGAACAGCTGCGGGCCGGCGTGGAGCTAATCGTAAAGCAGATGGAAGAGGCCCTGCGCTCGCTCAACATCCAGGCGGTCGAGACCGTGGGCGCCACCTTCGATCCCCGCGTCCACGAAGCCATCGAAATGGTCGAGCGCAGCGACCTGCCCGATCATCAGGTGTTCGAGGAAGTGCGCCGCGGCTATCGTATCCGCGATCGCCTGCTGCGCCCCGCCCTCGTCCGCGTCGCCAGTAACTCCCACCAGAAGGAAGCATGAGCAGAACCGAAAACGTGATCAAAGCCGACTACTACGAAGTCCTTGGTGTAACCCGCACGGCCTCCGACCAGGAGCTGAAGGCGGCCTACCGCAAGCTCGCCCTGCAGCATCATCCCGACCGCAATCCAGGCAATGCCGAGGCCGAGGAGCGCTTCAAGTCCTGCAGCGAGGCCTACCAGATCCTCAGCGATCCGCAAAAGCGCGCCGCCTATGATCGCTACGGGCATGCCGGACTCGGGGCAGCCGGCTTCGACGGGAATCCCTTCGGCGGCCAGGACATCGGCGATATCTTTGGCGACCTCTTCGGCGAGATGTTCAACATGGGCGGCGGCAATCGTCGCCCCTCGCGCGTGCAGAAGGGGCGCGACGTCCGCCACGACCTCACGATCGAATTCGAGGAAGCCGTCTTTGGCAAAGAAACAAAGGTTACGATTCGCCGCATGGAAGCCTGCAAGGACTGCCGCGGTGCCGGAACCAACACCGGTCGCGGCCCTTCCACCTGTCCCCACTGCCAGGGCCGCGGCCAAGTCCGTTACCAGCAGGGATTCTTCTCGATCGCCCGCACCTGCAGTGGTTGCGGCGGGACTGGCACGGTGATCAGCGATCCCTGCACGGCCTGCCGTGGCGAAGGACGCGTGGAGCGCCAGCACGAAATCAACGTCAGCATCCCGGCTGGCGTCGAAGACGGCACACGCATCCGCTACCAGGGCGAAGGCGATTCGGGCCGCTTCGGCGGACCCGGCGGCGATCTCTACATTGTGCTGCGCGTTCGCCCGCACAAGTTTTTTGAACGCGACGGCAACGACCTGCATTGCCTTATTCCCGTCTCGTTTCCTCAGGCTGCGCTCGGCGCCGAAATCACACTTACCACCCTCGATGGCGAGGTCAAGCTCAAAATTCCAGAGGGCACGCAGAGCGGCCAGGACTTTCGCATTCGCGGCAAGGGCGTTCCCCACCTCAATGAATATGGGCGCGGCGACCTGGTGGCCCAGATTATCGTGCGCACGCCGACGAAGCTCAACAAGGCCCAGAAGGAACTGCTGCGCGAGCTGGGCCAAACTGTCACCGTAGAGAACACCCCAACCGCCCGCAGCCTTCTGGAAAAAGTAAAAGAGATGTTCTCTTAGGACCTGGCGCGGTTGTCTGCGCATCTGTTCGCCTTACTCCAGTAACGCGGCGGCGATAGCTATCGCCGAGATCGCCGCAGTCTCGACCCGCAGGATACGGGGACCCAGGCTTACAGGCTTCCAGCTCTCGGCATCGAACAGCGCCTCTTCTTCCGGCGTCCACCCGCCTTCGGGTCCCACCGCCATCCGGATCGCTGGCGCTTCATCACCGTTCGCAGCCAGCGCTTCACTCAGCGCATGACGCAGTGTCGTCGACCGCTCCTGCTCGGCAAGCACCAGCCGCAGGGTCCGCGAATCGCCGCCGCCCAGCGCGGCCTTCAGCGGCAACGGATCGTCAACCTGCATTACGTCGGACCGCCGCGCCTGTTTCGATGCTTCCATTGCGACTCGCCGCCAGCGATCTGTTCGCGCAGCCGCAGCCTGCGCCAGATGTTTCTCACTGCGCCGCGCAATCATCGGCACGATGCGCTCAGCCCCCAGCTCGGTAACCTTCTCAATCGCCCATTCCATGCGATCGAACTTGAAAACTGAAAGCAGCAGCGTCACCGGCAGAGCCGGATCGGCCACCATCTCCGCAATCAGATTGAACCGAACCGAATCGCCGTCGATCCCCGCGATCACGCTGTGCCATACGCGCCCGCCCGCCACGATATCGAACTCCATCCCTGGCTGCGCACGCAGCACGCGAATCAGGTGCTCAGCCTGATTCCCCGCGATCGAAGCAGTGGCTTCATCCCAGGTGTCGGCGATCCATCGGCGTCGCGTCACCCAACAAGCCTACCGCGATTCCGCGGTCGTGATGCGGAGCCCGCGTGTTCTCATTGGGTTCAAAGCAGAATTCTTTCGCCCAAAAAGCATCGGGGGGACGCTCATCGCGCCCCCCCGATGTGTTGCCGAGGTCCTCTTACTTTTTCTTTGAGGACTTCTTGGCTGCCTTTTTCGTTGCCTTTTTTGCTGCCTTTTTTGCTGCCATGGTTTTCTATTCTCCCTTTTCGATGTCTACATCGAAGTCTGCAACATGAAATGTTGCAGTTAACGAATGTATAGAGTTCCGCGCATACAGTGTCAAGAAAAAAATACAAAATTTCGCTACAACTTTTCGCCAGTGACGTTCGCGAGCGTCACACATGCGCGAGCCATCGACTCACAGCGGATGAAAATGCCGCAGCAACGCCAGCATCGCTCCGCTGAAAATATCGTGCCATGCATGCGCCATCATTCCAGGACGAAGACTGCGGCGCGCAATCGCGAGTGCGCGGAACATCGCGCCAAATGCGGTGATGGCGATCATTCCAGCCGCGCCTTCGTATCCGTGGCTCACGCCAAACAGCAGAGACGAGCACAGAACCCCAACCCATATCCCGGCGCCCAGCGACGTAAACTGCCGAAAGAAATATCCGCGAAAGACGAATTCTTCGCAAAATCCCGCCGACAGGCTGAGTGCAATCCAAAGGAACATCTCGAGCCATGTGCGCGGCGCAATCGTCATCAGCGTCTTGTCCGGAGCAGGCAGACGCGCCGCTCGCAGCAACAATCCGATCGTCGCCAGAATCACCAGCGCGACAATCCAGAAAATCGCGGCCACTTCGGCATCTTCAGCAAAAGCCTGCAACCCGCGCCGGAATCCCAGCAGCTCCGTGAAGCGAACGCGCTTCAATCGCAGTCCCCACCAGGTAAACAGCAGAAGCACCCACTCCGAGCCGATCCCGAACAGGTACCGCCCGGCATGGTGTGCGCCCAGGGAATTGCTATGCGCCTGCCGCCCGCTCAGCACCGACAAACCCACCAGTAGCACGGCAATCACTCCCGCATGCCACCGCGGAGCCACGGCTCCTGCGTTACAGAGTCCGTTCAGGCCGCTGCCTTCTGATGAAGCCGCCTCCACGGGAATTTCGTGCATCGCGTCCTCGCTCTCTGTTATCTTCCTCTGGATTCTAAAGGCTGCTTCGCGCATCGAATTAGTAAACGGGAAATCCAAGAAAGAGCAGTCCGGTAAAAGGGAAATCAATGGATCAGATCGTTATCGTCTCAGGCGTCCGCACACCGGTCGGCAAATTCCAGGGCTCGCTCTCCGACGTTCCGGCGACGCGCCTCGGCGCAATCGTCGTCCGCGAGGCCGTCCAGCGAGCGCAGATCGAGCCCAGCCAAATCGACGAGTGCATTATGGGCAACGTCGTCTCCGCCGGCCTCGGACAGAACCCGGCCCGCCAGGCCGCGATCTTCGGTGGCCTTCCCCCTGAAGTCAGCGCTGTGACCGTCAACATGGTCTGCGGCTCCGGTCTTCGCACCATCGCGCTCGCCGCGCAATCCATCCAGACCGGCAACGCGGACATCGTTGTTGCGGGCGGTATGGAATCGATGACGAATGCCCCCTACCTGCTGCCGCAGGCGCGCAGCGGCTTCCGCATGGGCAACAATGTAGCCGTCGATTCCATGGTCCAGGATGGCCTATGGGACGTCTACAACGACTTCCACATGGGTCAGACCGCGGAGCTCGTTGCTGAAAAGTACGGCATCACCCGCGAGGACCAGGATTGCTTTGCGTTGTTGTCGCACAAGAAGGCCGCGGCTGCGTGGCGCGAAGGCCGCTTTGCCGACGAAATTGTCCCCGTCGAAATCCCCGCAAGGAAAAAAGGCCAGCCGCCGACCCTCTTCACTTACGACGAGTCCATCCGCGAAGACTCGACCATCGAATCTCTCCGCGCCCTCAAACCTGCCTTCAAGAAGGACGGCACGGTTACCGCAGGCAACGCCCCGGGCGTCAACGACGCGGCCGCCGCTGTCGTTGTCATGACCGCGGCCAAAGCGCGCGACCTCGGACTGAAACCGCTCGCCCGCATCGTCTCGCACGCCACCAGCGGCATCGATCCCAAATGGGTGATGATGGCCCCCGTCAACGGCGCGCGCAAAGCTCTCGACCGCGCCGGGTGGTCCATTTCCGACATCGATCTGTTTGAGTTCAACGAAGCCTTCGCCGCCCAGGCCCTCGCCGTCACGCGCGAGCTCGGAGCCCCGCAAGAGAAGGTCAACGTCAACGGCGGCTCGGTTGCCATCGGCCACGCCATCGGCGCCAGCGGCGCGCGCGTCCTCGTCACCATGATGCACGAGCTGATTCGCCGGAACGCGCACCGGGGTCTCGCCGCCCTATGCCTGGGCGGAGGCAATTCTATAGCCATGTGCATCGCGCGGGAGTAGATTATCGGCGCGACCTCAGCATTCAATCACGTTCAACGCCAGCCCCGCCAAACTCGTTTCCTTGTACCGCGACTGCATATCGAGCCCCGTCAGGTACATCGTCCGAATCACCTGATCGAGCGACACCTTGTGGCCCTCCGTTTCGTTCATCGCGATGCGACACGCCTGCACCGCCTTCACCGCGCCCATCGCGTTGCGCTCGATGCATGGAATCTGGACCAGCCCGCCAATCGGGTCGCACGTCATCCCCAGGTTGTGCTCCATCCCAATCTCCGCCGCGTGCTCCACCTCATCGTTCGACCCGCCCAGCGCCGACGCCAACCCACCCGCAGCCATTGAACAAGCAACCCCCACCTCGCCCTGGCACCCAACTTCCGCTCCGCTGATCGACGCATTCTCCTTGTAGAGAACCCCGATCGCCGCCGAAGTCAGAAAGTACCGCAGAATACCTTCCTCATCCGCCCCCGGAATGAAATCGCGATAGTAGCGGCCAACCGCTGGAATCACCCCCGCCGCCCCGTTCGTAGGCGCAGTCACCACGCGACCACCCGCAGCATTCTCCTCATTCACAGCCATCGCAAAAACCGTCAGCCAGTCCAGCGGCGCCAACGGATCAATCGAGCCCTTCTGCCGCAACCGCCCCGCCAGCCGCATGGCACGCCGTCGCACGCCGAGCCCACCCGGCAAAATCCCCTCCGTCGTCATACCGCGCTCGATGCAAGCCAGCATTACGCTCCAAATGTGCAGGGTACCGTTACGTACTTCTTCGCGGCTCCGCAGTGCGCATTCGTTTTCGAGCATCAGCTCCCAAATCGCCAGCCCATGCTCGGCCGCCATCGCCAGCAATTCCGCCGCGCTCGCAAAGGGATACGGGAGAATCGCATCTGTAGTCGACTTTGGGAGAGCCTCTTCCCCATCGGCGATGATGAATCCCCCTCCAATTGAGAAAAAAGTGCCGGTCATCAGCACCTTTCTCGCCGCGTCGAACGCCCTAAACCGCACCCCGTTCGGATGCTGCGTCACAGCCCCCGGCGGAATCATCTGATCGCGGTGGAAAATCAAGTCCTCAGCTTCGCGAAACGGAATCGACTGCGCTCCCAACAGAAAAAGCTGTCCCGAGCGCCGAATCTCCTCGATCTTTGGCTCAATCGTTCCCGGATCGATCGTCGCGGCATCGTCCCCGCTGAGCCCCAGCAGCACCGCCCGATCCGTCCCATGGCCCAGCCCGGTCAGCGCCAGCGATCCATAGAGCTCAACCCGCACTGCGTCGACGCGCGCCAGCACGCCCGCCGTTTCCAGTTCCACTGCGAATCGGCGAGCGGCCCGCATAGGCCCCATCGTATGCGAGCTGGAAGGTCCAATCCCGACCTTGTACAGATCGAAAAGACTCGTCTTCACAACTACAGGTTACAGGGGTAGAGGGCACAGGTTAAAGTGGGCCAGACGCAGAGCCGGGACCCCAAAAGCCGATGGGGTTTTAGGAACCGGCTACGTAGATGAAGCGCGCCAGAAAAAGCAGCGAAAGCGTGTATAGCAGCCAGTCCTTGCGATTAAACCGCCCCATCGCCAGATGCAGCGCGGCGTACGCGATGATCCCGAAGCCCAGCCCGTTCGCAATCGAAGTCGTGAGCGGAATCAGCACCAGCGTCAGAAACGCCGGGAATGCGATCAGCGGCTCCTTCCACTCGATCTCGCCGAGCGTGTGCAGCATCAAGCTGCCCACCACAATCAGCGCGGGGGCTGTCGCGGCCGTCGGCACCATGCTCACATAGGGCGCCACCACCAGCGAGCAGAGAAATAAGAGCCCCGTAACAATCGCCGTCACGCCGGTCCGCCCGCCCGCCGCCACGCCCGCCGCGGACTCGATATAGCTCGTCACGGTGGAAGTGCCGACCAGAGAGCCCGCCACCGTCGCTGTAGCATCGGCGAACAGAATCTGGCTCAGACGCGGAATCTCATTGTTCGGCCCCAGCAGCCCAGCATGCTTGGTCACAGCCACCAGCGTTCCGAGGTTGTCGAACAAATCGACAAACAGGAAAACAAACACAATCTCCACCAGCCCGATGTGCAACGCAGCGGGAATATTCAGGCGAAACGCGGTCTGCGTTATCGCCGCAATGCTGTAAGGCGCCGGATTCCAGTGAACCAGCCCAAACGGAATCCCCCCCAGCGTAATCGTCAGCACTCCAATCAGAATTGCTCCCTTCACCCGCCACGCCAGCAAGGCCGCCATCAGCAGCACACCCAGCAAAGCCAGAAATGTCTGCGGCTGCCGCAGATTGCCCAGCGTCACCATCGTTGCGGGATCGGACGCCACGATGCCTGCATTCTTAAATCCGATAAACGCGATAAACAGCCCAATCCCACCGGCCACCGAAGAGTACAGCTCATGCGGGATGCTCTGCAGAATCGCTTGCCGCAGCCCGGTCGCAGTAAGGAGCAGAAAAATCGCACCCGAAAGAAATACCGCGCCCAGCGCCGTTTGCCATGGCACGTGCATTTTGATAACGACCATGTAGCTGAAGTACGCATTCAGCCCCATGCCCGGCGCCAGCGCCAGAGGATAGCGCGCAATAACGCCCATCAAAATGCTGCCGAATGCCGCGGCGATACACGTAGCAGCCGTCACGGCTGGCACCGGCAATCCTGCTTTACCCAGAATCGAGGGATTCACCACGATGATGTAAGCCATCGTGACAAAAGTCGTGAGGCCGGCAAAAATCTCCGTCCTCCAGGTAGTCTTCAGCCCGGCAAAATCGAAATACCGTTCCAGTCGGTCGCGCATGTTCTCCGGGAAAGTGCAGGTTGGTGTGAATGATATGAAACCACAGCCTCAGCCCATCCCCGAGAAATATTTTCGACGACCCCGCCGTCCGGCCAAGATGATGACGGCGTTGCAACTCGCGAATCGACAAGGGCACAATCGCAGCTTCGCTTGATATTCTCAAGGTGGAAGCGCTCTCTCTTGCAACTGAACCGCTCGATGAAATCGTTCGTCGTTCCCGCCGCCACGCTGCTGCTGGCCGTGCTGCCGACCGGCTGCTCCCGTTCCGCCCGGCAGCCAGCATCCTCTATAGAAGCCGCTGCCGCCGCCAGGGCACAGGCTTTGCAGAAAGCCCGCGCCGCTGCAGCCGATCGCGAGCGGGACCGCCAGCAGCTGGCCAATATTCCCCTGCCCTCGAAGAACGTCTACCTGGCCATCCACACGCGACAGAGCTGGACCAATCCTTTCCTCATTGTCGGCGCCTCCACCGTGAATCTCACCATCATGGTTCCAGACGTCGCTCTCACAAATGGGCAGGCGAACATGCCCGGCGCCGAGCTCCTCCACCCCGCCGCCGCCCGCCGCCGCGTCCTCGACCTTCGCCTTTCCGATTTGCCCGAAGCCCTCGCCGCTCTTCCAGAAAACACCTGGCCATTCGGCCGCGTCATTGCCGTCGAAGAAGACCCTCTCGCCCCGCGCGTCAATCGCGCCCAGATTCGCGGCAATATAGAAGCCACCATGCAGATACTCAATGACCTCGGCGTTGTGGTGGACGAGTGGCCGCTGCCCGCCGCGCGCTGACCTTACAGCTCGCCGCTCTCATCCCTCAGCACCTCAATTGCAAATGGAATCTCCGCATCCACGTCGACGCCATTCATCCATACAATCTGCCCCTCCCATTCCAGCACCGGCCAGGATCTTCGAGCATCAGCGTTGATATTCATGCGCGAGAAAATCTCCTTCAGTGGCTTCGCCCCACGCGAATAGCGCAGCCGCACGCGATCGCCTGCACGCGGAGCCCGCAAAATCGCGGGAGCCTGCTGGGGCTCGCCGCCTGCCACGAGCACCAGGCGCAACCCCACACCCAGTCCACGCCCCTCGCCGGGAATGCTCACTGCGACCGGCTCCGGCGCGGCATCCTCCGCATGCGCCACCGCACGCATCAGCCGTAACTCCCGTGCCGTTCGCTCCGCCCACAGTTCGGCGGCCAGCTGCTCCTTCCGCGCCGCGCCTGGTTCTCGATCCGGTGCGCACATCCGCATCAATCGCTCGGTCTGCTCGAAATTCAGCCCACACCCCAACTGCTCAGCCGCCGCTCGCAGAGCGCGTCTCCGCATCGCAGGAGCCAGCCCCCGCAATCGCTCCAGCTCCAGCCCCACGCTGCCTTCGCCCGGTCTTGTCGAAACCGCTCGTCCTCCCCCGCGTACCGCTCGCCCCGGCAACACAAGAGATGGCAGCACACTTGCCAACTCCGCCTCCCACCAGCTCTCCTCGTCGCGCGCAATCGTCGCCAGGTGCGCAAGCTGCTCCGCAATGCGCGGATTAAACTCAGCCAGCTGCGGCAACAATCGATGCCGAATCCGGTTCCGCGTTTGGGCCGTATCCTGGTTCGACGCATCCTCACGCCACGCCTGCCCAATTTGTCCGAGCCACAACCGAATCTCCGCTCGTCTCGCCTGCAGGATTGGGCGAAGAATCACTCCACGCCCGCTCACCACCACCGGATGAATCCCACCCAGCCCCTCCGTCCACGAGCCCCGCAGCAGCCTGTGCAGCACCGTCTCTGCCTGGTCATCCAGCGTATGCGCGGTTGCTACCGCGTCCGCTTTTCCCTCCGCCAGCAGCTGGCCAAACCACGCGTAGCGCAGATGCCGGCCCGCCTCTTCAAGCGTCTGCTTCTCTTTCCGCGCAGCTGCCGGCGTATCGACTCGGTGCAAATAGAATTCCAGGCCCAATCCTTTCGCCAGTTTCGCGACAAACTGCGCGTCCTTATCCGCGTCAGCGCCGCGAATCCCGTGATGCACATGCGCCACGGCCAGCACCAATCCGATCTCCGCCGCACAATCCACCAGCGCTCGCAGCAGCCCTACCGAATCCGCACCGCCAGACACAGCTACCGCCACGCGCATGCCCGCGCGAAGCTGTTTCCGATCGATCTTCAACCCGGGTGTCACCTTCACATCCTAAGTTCTATACTGCTCATGATGCTGAAGACGAGGCTCGCCACCGCCGCCGACGCGCACCTCATTACCCGCCATCGTCGCCGCATGTTTGTCGATGCCGGCCGCCGCGACGATCAGGTGCTCCAGCTCATGTCCCAGGCCCACGAGCCGTGGGTCGCGCAGGCTATCACCGATGGCCGCTACCTCGGCTGGCTCACCGAAGATGACGGCGCGGTCGTTGCGGGCGCCGGACTGCTCATCCTCGATTGGCCTCCGCATCCGCTTGACCCGAGTTCGACAGCGCGCGCCTATCTTCTCAATGTCTACGTCGAGCCGGTTCACCGCCGCCGCCGCCTAGCCAGCGACCTCATCGACCTTGCGCTCGCCGAAGCCCGCCGCCGCGGCATTCGCGTCGTCGCTCTCCACTCCACGGAGGAAGGCCGCCGCCTCTACGAATCAAGCGGCTTTCGCCCGACGAATGAAATGTTCTACGTCGAGCCGACGGAGTCGTGATGGGCCGCGGCACAGATCCGATCGCAGCCTGAGACCAGATCAGAATGAGACCCGATTTTAATTCTCACTTGAGGATTCAGTTCCCGACTCACCCACTCAGCATCGCCGTCGCGCTTTGCGTCTCCGCTACTCTGCTCTCGCCTCTCGCGGTCGAGGCGCAGCTCCGCTCGCCATGGGATGCCCAGTCCATCACGCTCACCGACGCTCCCTACGACTGCCCGCAACCTCCGTCCTTCGAGAAAACGCTGAACGCCGAAAGCTATTACACTGACGCGCACCACTCCGTCATCGACCCAGCCAAGAAAGAAGCCGAAGAGAAGGCCACCGCGGCCCCCACCCACCTCGGCCAGTGGTCCACTGAAGCCGCCGACGCGTACCTCACTAAAGGCAGCCGCGCTGCCGCAGCGTGCGTCTACTCCCTGCTCGACGCCGCTGCAAAGGCGCACGCGTGGTCCGGCGAAATGCCCACGGGCCAGGGACATTATGAACAGAAATGGCTGCTTGCCGGCGCCGCCGTCGCGTATCTCAAAGTCCGCAACAGCGGAGCCGGAACTCCCGATCAGCAGAAAGAGATTCAGAAATGGTTCAGCTCTATCGCCAACCGCGTCACGGAGTACGTCGACAGCAAGAAACCCAACCGCGACAGCGATGCGTGGAACAACCACCGTTACTGGTCAGGATTGGCGGTTGCCGCGGCCGGCATCGCCGACAACGACAAGAGCGACTTTCTCTGGGGGGTGGACTCTTACAAAGCGGGCGTTGACCAGATTCGCCCCGACGGCGTTTTGCCGCTTGAGATGAATCGCGCTGGCCGCGCTCTTCACTATCACCTCTACGCCCTCGCGCCCCTCATCATGATCGCCGAGATGGCCCAGGCCAATGGTATGGATCTCTACAGCTACAACAAAGGCGCCATCCATCGCCTCGTTAACATCTGCGTAGCCGGCCTGCGCAATCCCGACATCTTCGCGAAAGCCACAGGCGCCCCGCAGGACATTACGCCTGGTCGGTATTCCGGCGCGGACATCGGCTGGGCGGTCCCGTACGTCAAGCGCTTCCCCGACCCGCAGCTCTCCGCGTGGATCGCCCAAGCCGGAAACGTTCGCTTCTGGCAATGGGGAGGCCTTCCGCCCGGAGCCAATTCGTAATTGTCGTGGTTACTTAAGCCCAGACTCTATCTCAGAATTGGAAACGTCCCGCGCGAACTGCCGTCGTAATCCAGATCGAATCCCAGCTGCAGCTTCGCCGCTTCCGACATCCGAGCCGGGCTCCACGGCGGATCGAATACCACTTCGACCCTTACTGCTTTCACTTCTGGCAGCCGCGCAAGCTTCTTTTCTACGTCCGCCTTCAAAACATCCGACATGCCGCACCCAGGCGCTGTCAGAGACATCGCCACGTCGATCTTTTTCCCGCCCTGCTCATCGTGAACAATCGCACATGAATAGATCAGCCCCAGATCGACAATGTTCACCGGAATCTCCGGGTCGTAAACGGTCTTCAGCTGATCCCACACCATCTTCTCGCTGAACTCGGGAGGCGTATGCGCCTCAGACGCTGGACCGCTCAGCCCCAGCGCATCGCAGTCTTTTTCGTCGATGCGGTAGAGCATCCCATTTGCCGAAACGGTATAGCTCGTCCCCGCAGCCTGCGAAATCCGCACTGTCGTTCCCGCAGCCAGCACCACCGGGGTTCCCGCGGGAACCACAATCGCCGCGCACTCGCGCTTCAGCTGAACGGTTTGGTTCGTAATGATCATTGGAAAGCCTGCAGCCCGTAGCCTGTAGCTTTACTCCGTAGAGACCTTCTCCTGCTTCCCCTCGAGCGCCGCTTCCAGCGTGTGCCAGGCCAGCGTCGCGCATTTCACCCGTACCGGGAATTCCGAAACCCCGGAAAATACCGCCAGCTTCCCCAACTCAGCCTCATGCGCGTGCGAATGCCCGGTGACCAATTCATGAAACTGCTCGAAGATGGCGTGCGCCTCCGCCTTTGTCTTGCCCTTCACACTCTGTGTCATCATCGAGGCCGATGCCTTCGAGATCGCGCACCCCGCGCCCTGAAATCCAATCTCCCGAATCCTGTCCCCATCTATTGCGAGATACACCGTGAACCGATCGCCGCACAGCGGGTTGTATCCCTCGGCCCTTTGATTCGTCCCTGCCGGCTCTTTGTAATTGCGCGGCGCCTTGCTGTGCTCCAGAATCACTTCCTGATAAAGATCTCTCAGCTCCGGCATCAGGCGAACACCTCATGCACTTTGCGGATTCCGCGCACCAGCGCATCCACCTCGCTCCTTGTGTTGTAAACAGCGAACGAAGCCCGCACCGTTGCCGGAATTCCAAAACGCTCCATCACCGGCTGCGCGCAATGGTGGCCCGTGCGCACGGCGATGCCTTCCTGATCCAATATCGTCCCAATATCGTGCGGATGAACCTCGTCCAGCACAAACGACAGCACGCTTGCCTTTTCCCGCGCAGTGCCAATCAAGCGGACTCCAGGCAGCGAGCCCACAACTTCCGTCGCATACTCCAGCAAATCGTGCTCGTGCGCGGCAATCTTAGCGATGCCGATAGCGTTCATGTACCCGATCGCCGCCTTCAGCCCAGCCACGCCAGCCATATCCGGCGTGCCCGCTTCGAATTTGTGCGGGAGTTTGTTATAAATTGTCTTCTCGAATGTCACCGAGCTGATCATGTCCCCGCCGCCCTGGTACGGCGGCATGGCCTCCAGCAGCGCGGCCTTTCCGTAGAGCAGGCCAATCCCCGTCGGCCCGTACATCTTGTGCCCGGAGAAAGCATAGAAGTCAGCGTCCAGATCCTGCACATCGACCTTCAGATGCGGAACCGCCTGCGCCCCATCCACGACAACAGGAATGCCCTTCGCATGCGCGAGAGCAATCATCTGTTTCAACGGATTGATTGTGCCCAGGGCGTTGGACACGTGGCTCACCGCGACAATCTTCGTACGCGCGCCGAGCAGCTTCTCGAAGTCCTCGAGCAGCAGTTCGCCTTCGTCGTTCATCGGAGCAACCCGCAGCTTCGCGCCTTTCTCCTCGCATAGCATCTGCCACGGCACAATATCGGAGTGGTGTTCCATCGCGGTGATCAGCACCTCGTCGCCCGCGCCCACGTGCACGCGGCCATAGGTCTGCGCGACCAGGTTGATGGCCTCCGTCGTCCCGCGCGTGAAAATAATCTCCTTCGTGTCGGCCGCATTTACAAACGCCCGCACGGTCTCCCGCGCATTCTCGAACGCCTCCGTGGCGATCTGCGACAGATAATGCACGCCGCGATGAATATTCGCGTTTTCGCCTTCGTAATACCGCACCAGTGCGTCAATCATCGACTGCGGCTTCTGCGAAGTCGCCGCATTGTCGAGGTACACCAGCGGATGCCCATGAACTTTCGTCCGTAGAATCGGAAAATCCGCGCGAATCTTCTCCACATCGAACCCAACATCGACCAGCGGCTTCGCGATCCTCTCGCGAAGCGACACAGCGGCAGCGACGCTCATCCAACCTCCTCCCCGATCTTGTGTGTCAAGCCCTCTCCGTCATGCGCCCAACGTTCCACTCTGCGGCGCAATGCCTTCCGTAAACAGCAAATGTTCGCCGATCAGCCGCTGCATATACGCACGAGCCATCGTCGATTGCATCCGCTCCACGCACTCCTCTGCAAACGCCATCAGCAGCAGCTTCCGCGCCTCCACTTCGCTGATGCCGCGGGACTGAAGATAAAAAAGCGCATTTTCCTCGATCTGCCCAATCGTCGCGCCATGCGTGCACTTCACATCATCCGCGTAAATTTCCAGCTGCGGCTTCGTATCGATCTGGGCATCGTCGCTCAGCAGCAGGTTTCGATTCGTCTGCTTGGCATCGGTTTTTTGCGCAACCTTGTGGACCACAATGCGGCCGTGAAAGACTCCGTGCGCCTGCCCATCCAGAATGCCGTTATAAAACTGCCGGCTCCCGCAATGCGGCGCCGCGTGCTCCACGTGCATGTAGTTGTCCAGATGCTGACGTCCCGTCCCGAGAAACAGCCCATTGATCAGACACTCTCCGCCGTCGCCCGCCAGCACCGGATGCACATTGTTCCGCACCAACCCGCCGCCCAGCAGGAGCGAATGCGAAGCCACATTCGCGCTCCGCCCCTGCTGAATGCGCAGTGTAGAAACATTGAAAGCCTTCAGATGCTCGCGCTCGATCAGGTAATGCTGCGCGACGGCGCTCTCGCCCGCAACCAGCTCCGTCACCGCATTCGAGAACACCACCGATTCGCCACCCACCGACGCATAATCCTCGATCACCGCAACCTGGCTCTCATCCTCGACGACAACCAGATTCCGCGGATGCGTCATTGTCGCCGCAACTTCCCTGGTCGAGAGGTACAGCAGATAGATCGGAGCTTCCAGCACCACACCCCGCGCAACATACACGTAAGCACCATCCCCGATGAAAGCCGTATTCAGCGCAACAAATGGATCTCGCTGCGTATCTGCGTACCGCCCCAGGTGCTTCTCCACTTCCTCCGGCTGGGACTCGATGCGATCGCGCAGACTCGCCACTGTCACGCCCTTCGGCAGATTCTCCAGCTTCGACAACTCCCGGTCGAAACGCCCGTTGACGAAAACCAGACTCGCCGCGACATCATCCACACGCCAGGCCGTTGTGTCGCCCGGCGCCAGCTTCGTTGTCGTGGCCGGCCGAAACTCCGTCCGAGCGATCGCCGACACGTTTGTGAATCGCCAATCCTCATCGTGCGTCGTGGGAAAACCCACTTCGCAGAATCGCGCAAACGCGTCCTCGCGCAGCCGCTTTAGCCACGGCGAATTCTTGCCCGGCGCGACCTTCGCAAACTCCGTGAAATTTTCGAGCCAGTTCTCCAGCCAGCTTCCTGTATCCGCCGCAGTCGCCAATGCCGTCTCCCTCACGCCCGCGCTCCGGCCGGCTCGTGTTCCGTCCAGCTGTAGCCTCGCTCCTCCAGCTCGAGGGCCAGCTCCTTGCCGCCCGAACGCACAATCCGCCCGTCGACGAGCACGTGCACAAAGTCCGGCACGATGTAGTTCAGCAGCCGCTGGTAGTGCGTCACCACCAGCATCGCCCGCTCCGGGCTCCGCAGCGAATTCACGCCGCCTGCCACGATGCGCAGCGCATCGATGTCCAGCCCCGAGTCGGTCTCGTCCAGAATCGCGAGCTTCGGCTCCAGAACCGCCATCTGCAGAATCTCGTTGCGCTTCTTCTCGCCGCCCGAGAACCCTTCGTTCAGCGACCGGTTCATCAGTTTGTCATCCATCTCGAGCAGCTTCAGCTTCTCCCGGAACATGGGAAGAAAATCCATCGCGTCCATCTCGTCTTCGCCGCGGTACTTGCGCTGCGCATTCAGAGCAGACCGCAAGAAAATACGTGTTCCCGATTCCCGGAATCTCCACCGGATACTGAAACGCCAGAAACACGCCCTCGCACGCCGCCTCTTCGGGCTTCATCTCCAGCAGGTCTTTGCCCTCAAACAGGATCGACCCCTTCGTCACCTCGTACGCATCCCGTCGCGCCAGCACCTGGGCCAGCGTGCTCTTGCCCGACCCATTCGGCCCCATAATCGAGTGGACCTCGCCGGCATTCACCGTCAGATCGATACCCTTGAGAATCTCGTTCCCATCCACCGTCACATGCAGATTCTTAATTTCCAGCAAACTCATCCGTTCCCCTCGCTAATCGCTCTTCGCTAAATGTATTTCGCTAACCGCCTCTTCGCTGATCCGGCGTTCAGATGACTGCTTCACCAGCTAACCGCCTTTTCGCTGCTGAGGGCGCACAGCGCCATCAACCAACGCTGCCTTCCAAACTCACAGCCAGCAGCTTCTGCGCCTCGACCGCGAACTCCATCGGCAGCTCCTTGAAAACCTGCTTGCAGAATCCATTCACGATCATCGAAACCGCATCTTCGGTCTTCAGCCCGCGCTGCTGCAGATAAAACAGCTGATCCTCGCCGATCTTCGACGTAGCCGCCTCATGCTCCATTCGCGCCGAAGCATTCTTCACCTCGATGTACGGAAAAGTGTGCGCGCCGCACTTGTCCCCGATCAGCAGGGAATCGCACTGCGTGTAATTGCGCGCACCCAGCGCGCCCTTCATGATCTTCACCATGCCGCGGTAGGTGTTCTGGCCATGCCCCGCGCTGATGCCCTTCGACACAATCGTGCTCTTCGTGTTCTTGCCGAGGTGGATCATCTTCGTCCCCGTATCGGCCTGCTGATAGTTGTTCGTCAGCGCGACCGAATAAAACTCGCCCACCGAGTTATCCCCCTGCAAAATGCAGCTGGGATACTTCCAGGTGATCGCCGATCCCGTCTCCACCTGCGTCCACGAAATCTTCGAATTCCGCCCCAGGCACTTCCCGCGCTTCGTCACGAAGTTGTAGATCCCGCCCTTGCCGTTTTTATCGCCGGGATACCAGTTCTGCACCGTCGAGTACCGAATTTGCGCGTTGTCCAGCGCTACCAGCTCCACCACCGCCGCGTGCAGCTGGTTCTCGTCGCGCATCGGAGCCGTGCAGCCCTCGAGGTAGCTCACATACGCGCCTTCCTCGGCCACAATCAGCGTCCGCTCAAACTGCCCCGTCTCAGCCGCATTGATGCGGAAATACGTCGATAGCTCCATCGGGCAGCGGACGCCCTTCGGTACGTACACAAACGACCCATCGCTGAACACCGCCGCATTCAGCGCCGCATAGAAGTTATCCGTATGCGGCACAACCGAGCCCAAGTACCTCTTCACCAAATCCGGATGCTTCTGCACCGCTTCTGAAAACGAGCAAAAGATCACGCCCGCCTCCGCCAGCTTCGCCTTAAACGTCGTCGCCACGCTCACCGAGTCGAATACCGCGTCCACCGCGACGTTGGCCAGCAGCTTCTGCTCCGCCAGCGGAATCCCCAGCTTCTCGTAAGTCCGCAGAATCTCCGGGTCCACTTCGTCGAGACTATTCAGCGTCTTCTTCTGTTTCGGCGCCGAGTAGTACGTGATCCCCTGGTAGTTAATCGGAGGAAACGTCACATTCGCCCACTTCGGCTCCGCGTCCGCCTTCTCCTGGCTCACCCAGTAGCGATACGCATTCAGACGCCAATCCAGCATGAACTCGGGCTCCTGCTTCTTTGCCGAGATCAGGCGGATCACGTCTTCACTCAGCCCCTTCGGAATCCGGTCTTCTTCAATCTCTGTGACGAAGCCCCACTCGTAGTCTTTCGCTGCAATCTCGTGGACGACATTCATGTCAGTGCTCATGCATCTCCCCCGCAGTTCATCGATTCGCTCGTCTGGACGATCACCCGATCGCATACCGATTCGATCCTCCAAACCGGCTCGACCCAGCCTGCCCGCGCACTCAATATACGACTAAAGCAGTCCTATATCAGAGTGTACCCTGACCCTTCAATGCTTTCAACCAGCTGTGATTCGGCCCTGAGCTTTTCTATAGATGATGCGCATGAATCCCCCGGCGCTTCATGCGGCGCAAAGGCGGAGAGCACTCACAGGCCTAAATCTCCATCTGCTGCGACTTGACCCCTGCATAGGCGTAGACGACCCCTTTAGCCCTGTCGGTTTACAATCCTTTCGTAACCCCACCCTGTGACTTTCTCAGGTGAAGGTGGACTTCCGTACGCATCGAAGCAAGGCGCCTTTGTCCCAGGATCCGCACGAAAACGAACTCCTCGAGCGCCTTCGCCTGCGCGATCCCGAAGCTTTGACCTCTCTGTACCGTCTCTATGGTCAGCGCCTGTTTTCCCTGTCCTTCCGCCTGCTCGCCGATCGCGGCGCTGCCGAAGAAGTCGTCCAGGATGTCTTCTGCAAACTGTGGCAGCATCCCGAGATGTTCCGCCCGGAAAGCGGAATCCTCATTGCATGGTTGTATACCGTTGCCCGCAATCTGGCGCTCGATCGCAAACGAAAAGAGAACCGCCGGCCCGTCGAAGACGTTTTCAACGATATGACCGCTTCCTCGGCGGCAATGACGCAACCCGATCTTCTGGCTCTCGCCGATCCGTTCCTCGCCCGCAACATGCGAGGCGCCATCGAATCCCTCCCACCCGAGCAGAAGACGGTTGTCGAACTGGCCTACTTTGAAGGCATGACGCACGCCGAGATCGCCGAAGCCCTGAATGAAGCGCTGGGCACCGTAAAAACTCGGCTGCGCCTGGGTCTTAACAAACTCCGAGCCGCCATGAAATCGGAAGGCCAGGTGAACCAATGAACCCCCGCGCCGAACAGCATTACCAGGACTGGGACCTCTTCGCCCTCGGTGTTCTGGACGATGCGGAGATGCGCGCCATGGCTGCGCACCTTGCCTCCGGCTGCGAAGTGTGCGCTCGGCTCTCGCAATCCGCTCATGCATTCGTCGCCGGAATGGCAACCCTGGCTCCTGAAGTACCGATGTCGCCCGGCGCAGAAGACCGCCTCCGGCGAAGGCTGAAAGGCGAAGCAGCAGTCATCCCGATCTCCACCGGTCCCCAGCCCCGGAAGCTCAGGCCGCGAATCTGGGCATTCGCTCCATGGCTCCTGGCAGCAGCCTGCGCGTTCATCGCCTTCGGCCTGGCGATCGCGCTTCGGCACGCAAGAACCGAGCTCGACCAGGCACGCCGCGGGGAAGCCCTGTCTCAGGCTGCCCAAATCCGTGCCGGAAAATCCGCAATGCCCAACGGCCAGCCGCCTCTCACTGCCCCGGACCAAGGCCGCATCGCCGCGCTCCAGCACGAAATCGACGCACTGCGGGCAGAAAAAGCCTCCGCTGATCAGGCTCTAAAGACCACTCAGGACCAGCTGATCCGTGCCCAACTGCGAACCCATGCACTCGAAACGAGCCTTCGCCAGGCGCAACTCCAGGTTGCTCTGTACGAAAAGGAGAAATCCGCTCGCCCGGCGTTCAACGACCGGATGATCGCCCTCCTGCAGTCGGCGCCTTTATCGCAGCTCGACCTCAAGCCGGCCCACGGTGCCGACGCCTCCGCCCGTGTCTTCTGGAAAGACGACTCGGGCCTTCTTCTCGTCGCCCGCGAACTTCCCCCTCTCCAGCCTGACGGCTCTTTCCAGTTGTGGTTCTACCAAAAAGGCACCGGCAAACCGGTCAATGTCGGCCAGGTCCAGGTCGACCGCTCCGGCGGCGGCCTCCTCTTTGTCCCGCCAGGCCCGGCTCTCAGCTCCATGGCCGGAGCCCTGCTCACCGCCGAATCCGGCTCCGCCATCGCAGCGAATCCCGGCAGAGAAATCCTGCGGGTCGGACCCTGACCCAGCTCCCGAGGCGTCCTGTTCTCTTCGCTCCCTAAACGCCTTACCCAAAACCCCGGCCCCTGACTCCACACCGCCTTTTTCTCGGATTTTTCAAGATCCCAAAGAGATCCAGGCTGCCCCTGTCCCTCGTTATGTTCACCAGGGTGACCTCAGGGTCATCGATTTTCAGGAGCGAGGCTAAACCATGACAACAAAAACAGTGAAAGCGGGACTGGCGATTACGCTGTTCCTGCTCGGCACGTCGGCATTTGCGCAGCAAACCAAAACGGTGGATGCGGGTGTAACCACCGTCCAGCTCAGCAGCACCTTCGTCGGGGCACTGACCTCCCTCAAGGTCACGCCCGGAACCGTCTCTCCCACCCATATTTACAACGGCACGGCGGACTTCCCCATCGTCGGCGGCGCCATCGATCTGGACACGGCGGAGGGCAACATCCTGCATTCCGGCGGCCTTACTCTCACAGCTGGCGGTATCACGGTGACGTTGCAGAGCTTCATCATCGATACCACCGGCAGCGCGCCCGTCATCACCGGACTGGTCAGCGCACAGGGCAAGCTGGTCGGCCGTCTTCCCCTCTTCGACCTGGCCGTCCCCTCTGGAATCACCCCGCTCAAGCCGCAGTACGGCTTCTTCCTCTGCCTGAACGGAATTCCGGTGACTCTGGACCCCGCTGCCGCAGCAGCCCTGAATGCCGTTTATGACGTCACGGCCTTCACTGGCGGCCTGAGCATCGGCACCGCGAACGTCAACGCCTATCTGCAAGTGCAGAGGTGGTTCTTCTAGCCACCCAGTCCGAAGGAACCATCGGAGCATCCCCATCCGATGGTTCCTCCGGGGCGCCCGGCGCGATCTCGCATTAGGGGAAAGGAAACGGATTGAGTTCCTCTGCTTAGCGAAGTGATTATGGTGCCCGGAGGGGGACTTGAACCCCCACAACCCTTGCGAGTCTGCGGATTTTAAGTCCGCTGCGTCTGCCGATTCCGCCATCCGGGCCCATCCCTATCCTAGACCGACTTCACCCCCAGCCACCGCCCCAGCCACCGCCGCCGCCAGCGTCACGACCCGCTCCTTATCCCCGGAATCCCGCACCAGCGTCACGACCGTAATGTCATCCTCCTGCCCAAACTCCAGCGCCGCCGCCGCAATCGCCGAAGCCGCCTGCGCGCTGATCGCCCGCGTTCGCTCAAACCCAAACAATGCCCCGCGCCCATCGCGCGCCTCCACCACCCCATCGGACAGCAGCGTCAACCAATCCCCCGCCTCCAGCCGAAACCCATGCTCCACGTACCGCCCTTCGGCCGCAATCCCCAGCGGTAAATCTGGCTCCAGCAGCATCTCCTCGCCATTGTGATATGGCGGCAGATGCCCCGCGTTCGCAATCGTCACATCTCCCTCGGGCTTCACCTGCGCGCACACGCAGGTGATAAACCCCTCATCGCGCGTCTCCGTCAGTTGCCGATTCAGACGCGTCAGCAGCGCGGCCGGCCCCATCCCCTCCGTCGCCAGTGCCCGCAGCGCGCCCATCGCCAGCGCTCCCGTCATCGCCGCCTTCAGACCCTTCCCGCTCACATCGCCCAGCACCACCAGCTTTGCTCCGCCCTTCGCATCGAGCACCTGATAGAAATCCCCGCCCACCTCTTCCGCTGGAAAATACGCCGCCTCAATCGCATATCCCGCAATTTCAGGCAAAGTCTCCGGCACCAGCCGCCGCTGGATGTCCCGCGCCGCGCTCAGCTCACCGGCCACCCGCATCTGTTCCCGCGTCACCCGCGTAAAGCGGAAGAACATCAGCGTTGCGATCGCCAGCAGAAAAACCAAATTGCCCACATCGTTCCACTGAAGCGAAATCGGCCCCACCGGAATCGGCGAGGCCAGAAAATCAGCCCTTCCCCATCCCAGCAAAATGGATGCAGTGCCCACGTCGTACAGCGCCGTTGTCGCCACCGACAGCATGCTGGGAAGTACCAGCGGCCCCATCTCCCGATTGCCGCGCAGGAACCAGACGAGCAGCCGCAGCGGAAGCAGCACCGCCGCGGGCGCAATAATCGCGGCCTCAATCAGCATGTATTTTCCGCTCGAAAACCCTCCGAACCACGTCGCCCCTGAGAACACCAGCGGCGTCAGCAGCAGCGCTTCGTAAGTCCGCCACATCCGCGGCACGCGCTTCCCCGCTATGCTGAACGTGAACTGGATCTGCATGATCGTGAAGGCATAGACCAATGCGTCCCCGAACAACAAACCCCACGCCAGCGGCAAGATCCCGGTCGTCGAGCACGCCACCAGAAGATCCGAAGTCCCCAGCAGAAACAGGTACCAGCCCAGCCACAGGTACTCGGCCCGATTTCGCTGGCTGCGAAAAAGCGCAAAAGCTCCCAGCCCCGCCAGCATCAGCACGAGGTTGATCGCAATCGAGGGCAGCGCCGTATACCAGCGGTCGCTCTCGAGCCCCAGCCGCTCGTCGTCGATCGCGCCGTACGTCCCCACCGCCATCCCCAGGAACCCCGGCAGCTGCCACGCGGCATAACCCCGCGGCGTGTGCGTTCGCAGAGCCAGCGTCAGCTCCGTGTCACGATCCCGCAGCGGAAACATCATTTCCGTCGGCCGTTTCACTCCGAATGACGATCGCAGCTGCGGTCCCACCACCGGCTGCCCATTGATGTAGAGCTCGTAGGTCCCCTCGCCGCCGGCGACCAGCAAATACAGGTGCGGATGTCCATCCGCCAGCCGCACGCGCAGCCGGTACCACCGCCAGCCCGGCTCCACGCGGTCATTCAGCTCAACCTCTCTCCATCCGCTGTCGTCGAGATTCGGCTCCGACCATCCTTGATCGTCGCCATCCTGTTCGCGCCAGCCGTGGTTGATGTCGAGCGACCCGCGCCGCCATTGCGTCGCATCCATCTGTGCCAGCGCCACCGGCACGATCAGCCACAGCACCAGCAGCGCCAGCTTACGCATGCGGTTCAGCCATTCCGGTCTGCGTCAGCACGGCGCCACACCCTCTCGGTACCGCGTTGTGAGAATCTCAAGCGGGGAATCAGTCTATCGTTCGCGCTCAAAGCGCCGCAACAAAGCCGTCGCAAACACGCCGCCTTCGCAGCACACCGAAAAAAAAGCGGCTCCCTCAGTCAAACTGTTCTCGTACCCCACCGGGCCGTCGAGCTTAGCCTCGAAAATCTTCCATGAAAGCAGAGCGTGGCGCGGCACTGCGAAAAGAAACTCAGGTCCCAGCCCGGCGCAACCTGCAACCTTTTCCCTATTGCCTGGCGTTTGCCCTTGTCACCCGCTCCAGATTCTCCTGCACCTCTGGGCTGGTATCCCCCAGCGCAATCGCCCGCTCCAGCTCCGCCTTTGCCCCTTCCAGGTCGTTCAGGCGCGCCAGCACAACCCCCAGCGCGCTGTGAGCCATCGCGAACTCCGCATTGAGTGCAATCGACTGCGACAAATAGAGCCGCGCCCGCGCGAAATCCTGCTCCTCCATCGCCAGCACGCCATTCAAATACCGCGTCTCCCAGCTCTTCGGAAAAGCCTGCAGCAATTCCTCTCCCACCGGCTTTGCTTTCTCCGGATCGCTCGCCATCAGCAGCCGCAGAAAATGCAGCCCCGTCTCCACGTCCTCGGGATGCCGAGCCCGCGCCACTCCAAAGACCACGCTCGCGTCCTCGACCCGTCCCGCCTGCACCAACATGTCCTCCAGCGCATTCACCAGCGCCGCCGACTCGGGCGTTGTATTCAGCCCATCTCGCAAGGCCCCAATCGCCGCATCCAACTTCCCTGTTCCCGCATACGCCATCCCCAGACTGAGGCTCTGCGTCGCAGTCCGTTGTCGCTCCGCCCGCGGATTCTCCAGCAGTGCGATCGCCGCCCCAAACTCCTGCGCCTGCACGTAATCCTGCGCCAGTCCATCCAGCGCCTCCGTTGATTCCGGATCCGCATCGAGCGCCGCCTGCCACTCCCTCTTTGCCTCATCGAATCGGTGCAACTGATCGAGCACCGCCCCCAGCAGCAAATGCGTCTTCAGATTCCGCCCTTCAATCTGCTCCGCTGCCTGCAACGGCGCCACCGCCTCCTCCGCATTCCCCGCAAAAAAGAGGCTCGTCCCAAACATAAACAGCACATTTTCCGAATCCGGCTTCAGCTTCAGCGACGCGGAAAACGCGTTCGCGGCGCACGCATATTGCTTCTCATTCGCCAGCAGAATTCCAAGGTCGGCAAGCGTATCCGCATTGGGCTGCCCCGCCAGCTTGGCCCTCATCGAATCCGGCGTCGCACATTTCTGCCCCGGCATCCGGCACGCCCCCAGCGCCAGCATCGCCAACGCCCCGACTCCGGCCCAGCGCCTCATCGGCCCGCCTGCCCCGCCGCCTTCGGCGCATCCGCCACATGCACCTCGATGTACTCAATCCCATCGACCCCGATATTCACAAACTCCGGCAGATTCACCGCTCGATTCGCCGCCGTCGCATTGTCGATGATGATCGCCGGACTGTCGTTTCCCTCCGCATCGATGTGAGTCAGATACATTTGCGTGTAGGCCGACCGCGCCTTCGACGCAAACACCATCCATCGCCCGTTCGGCGAAAAGCTGTGCCACGAATTCATCCGGCTCGTATTCGCACGCATCCGCCGCGCCTCGCCACCCGCGAACGGTACGATGTACAGCTGGCTGTCCGGCCGCATCAGCTGCCCATTCCCGCATTCCACAAACACCACCCACTTGCCATCCGGTGAAATCCTCGGGAACGTATTGCTCATCCCGTTTCCCGACGCCCCCTCGATCCGCTCCGCCCTTCCGCCCTTCCCTTCGTTGAACGGAATCCGATACAGGTCGTACTGAATCTGCGTCTCATTCGCATCGTTCGCTCGCATCGCCGGGCCTTGCCCTCTCACCCGTGGCGCCCGCGCCTCCGCCCGCGCAAACACAATCCACTTCCCATCCCGGCTCCAAACTCCATCCGTCTGCACAAATCTCGCATCGTCCGCGCCCGGAAGCGATTGTCGCAGCCTCGTTTCCCGGTCGTACCACTCCAGAATCCCACGCGTCGGATAAAACACCTGCAAAAACCGGTAATCCATGAAGTTCGTCACATAAAACGTGTCCAGCAGCCTGTACTCCGGTCCCGCGAACGTGCTCAACAGATACCGCCCAGCCGGCGATACCTGCGACATAAAACCCACCCGCGTCTGTCCCACGCGACCATCCGTATTCCAGTGCACCAGGTCCTTGCTCTCGATCGTCATCCGTTTCTCGACCGGAACCACCGCATACAGTCCCTTGTCGTTCTCCGGTCCGTCGATGTCCATCCCCAGCGTCTTCCCGTCGGCGGAAAAAGAATGGCAGTTCCCGCACGTCGGCATGTTCGCCAGCACAGTCCGGCTCTCCCCGTCTCGAATATCCCGTAGCCTCCAACGGATCAGGTGCAGGCTCCCGCCCGCCAGCGGCTGTACATTCCCGGTGGTGTTCGTGGTTGGCATCAGCGGCACGTCGCGATAAAAGATCGCCGCTCCCACCTCATCCATCGACGTCATCATCGTCACCGTCGCCCGCGACACCGCAACTCTGCCAGTCCTTCCGATCGGCGAGCCGGTCGACCAGCCAGCTGCCCCGTATCCCGTGATCGTGATCGTCGCCGCCTTCCCCACACTGCGCGCTTCGATCGCCGCCCACGTCGCCCGGTCAGGCGTCCACGTCCGCGTTGCAGCCTGACGCGACGTCAGCTGGGGCAGATCGTCCTTGTTCCCCACGCACTCGGGATCAATCGGCCCAACCCGCAGCCGCTCGCCTCCAGCGACCAAGTGCATCGGCGCGCCTTTCCCCGCGAACGCAACGTCAATGGTCCACGAACTCCCCGCCGCGTCCCGCCACCAGAACGTCGGCGGCGTGATTCCGGGCGGAAAAACAGATCCATCTTCGGGATAATCGATCGAGATCGGCCAAAGCGCATGCCCCGAAACCCGCGCGCTCCCGGCCTGCCCCCGTCCAATCGCAACCGCGCACAGTGCCAGCCCGAGCAGGAAGCTCTGGAGACGCAACACACGCGGTACACACATGCCGCGATGCTTTCAGGAATTCGCACCGCCGCTCTGTGACGCCGGTCACTCCCACCCGGCCTCCTGTTGCCTGTTGCCTACTCCCTGTTGCCTGTACCCTACTCCCTATTGCCTGTTGCCTGCACTTCAACCACCACCAGCCCCATGGGCGGCACCGTCACCGTCAACCGATGATCCCGGATCGGCATCTCCTCCGGCGCTCCCAGCTCGGACACCTTCCGCAAATCCTCAATCTGCTCCTCGGTCGGAAACGCTGGGCTCCCCATCTTCTTCCACTCATCCAGGGTGTCCCCGTGCTCCGCGTCCACGCGCCAAATTACCGCCTTCGTGTTCTTGATCTCAACCTCGACCTTGTGTTTCACCTCGGTGTGCAAACCTCCGGCGCCGTACAGGTCGAACGTCACCGTCTTATCGGTGCCCTCGGCCCCCGGCTCCACCAAATTCCATGCGGCCAGCACGATCGTCCCATCCTTCCTTCGTGTCACCAGCGCCGCATCCATGGGAGCCTCCAGCCGCTCCTCGCCCAACTTGTGCAGCAGCATAAACACGTCGTACGCCGGCTTCGGAATTCCGTCCTCCGCCACAATCCCATATCCGCCATAAAACGGCGTTTTCACCACTCCCTGCTCCTCGAACACATCCGAAAAACTCCAGTACGACATCATCAACGTCTTACCGTCGCACTTTGAAATCGTGTCCGCCAGCCACGGCCCCATGTAAATCGAGTCGGTGATCGGCTGCTCGTTCATATACGTTGCGTTGAACTCGCTCCAGATCAGAGGAATGTCCGGCTTCGCCGACTTTGCGATCTCGTTGTGCACCTTGTTCACCGCCGCGCATACCATCTGGTGCGGCGCCATCGGCTCGTCGTTATGAAATACGTCCCGCGTCGAGTCGTTCCCGTATACATGCGTCGAAACAAAATCCAGCGGCACATGGTTTTCCGTCACGTGGGCAATCAGGTCCCCCACCCACGCCGCCTGCGCCGTCGCCGGCCCCCCTACGCGAATCTTCTCGCTCGCCGCCTTCAACGCCCGCGCCGTGTGATCGTATAACTCGAAATAAGTCGACTGCGCCGGACGGCCAATCCAGAAATCGATATTCGGCTCGTTCCATACCTCGAAATACCACTGCGAAACCTCATCGACCCCGTACCGCTCCACCAGGTGCTTCCCAAACGCCGTGATCAGCGCGTCCCACTTCGCATAATCCGCCGGAGGCGACGGGATTGGCTTGTACCAGAACGCGTGATATTCCACTTTTGCCGCCAGCGCCTTCGGCATAAAGCTGATCTCCACAAACGGCCGAATCTCATGCGCCAGCAGCCCATCGTAAATCTGGTCCACATACGACCAGTTATAGACCGGCTTTCCCTGCGCATCCTCGCTGTACACCCCGTTCTCATCGTCCAGAATCGCGTGGAACCGCACGTACCGGAACTCCGTCACCTTCCGCACTCGGTCCAGATCGTCGCGATAACTCTGCCGCAGCGCCAGGTTCGCCCGCCCCGACCCAAACATCTGCTCCCAGAAATGCGGAAATGGCGTCCCCGCCGCCTTCGCATCCACCACAATCGTCCGTGCCGTCCCCGCACTCGCCTGGGCAAACCCGTGACCCCATGCTCCAGCCAGCAATACCGCCGCCGTCACAGCAACCCCGCCCCGTCTTCCAATCATTCGCATCGTTATCTCCGAAGAGAATTATCGTCCATTCCCCGCCATGGCTCTTCAGGCGCCACGCAGCCCAAACAAAACCCAATTAAAAGGAAGACTCTCCCGCCTCTCAGCCCAATGGCACCCAAACCTGCATCGAGCTCTCTTCCCGGTTATCCCACGCATAATAGGGGATCAACTTCAATGCCGCCGCCGCAACCCGATGCGTTCCAGATTCAGCCGGCTCATACAATCCTCCAACATCCTCCGTCCGCCGAGCCCCCGCGTGCGTCAGCACCATCACGCCATCCAGCAAATCGCCCTTAAACTCCGCCTGCGTCGCCCCATCCCGCCTCGCCAGATACAGCGGAAACGTCTTCGCTTCCGTCTGCGCCTGGTCCAGCCCCTCCATGCAATAAACCAGCGGCCCGCGCTCGATCGCCACCCGCCCCGTATCTTCCGCAACCGCCGGATTCGCTGCCACCATCTGCGGCCGCATATCGAACGCCAACTCCACCACCGTCTCCCCGCTCCAACGCCGCCGTATCGGCAGATACTCCCCAGCCCGCGCACCCGCAATCGCCGCACCCGCGGCCGTCACGCGAGTTGCCCGCGACCATCCCGGTACCCGCACATGCACCGTAAATTCCTCCGGCTGATCCACCGCAACCGCAAGCCTCACACGCCCGTCCCACGCATAGTTCGTCTCCTGCGTTACGTGCAGTCCATTGCCGCTTTCCAGCGCCCAGTGCATCTCCGAGTTGTCGTAGAGATGCACATACACCCCATCGTTGGCCGTCGAATAGAAATACCCTGGCAAACTCGCTAACGTCCGCTCGATGTTCGGCGGACAGCACGTCGTGTCGTACCAGGGATTCCGAATCTTTTCCCCGCTTGCCGGATCGAACGCCAGCGGATTGCGATAGCAGTACAGCCTCCCATCGAGCGACATACCCGAGTTAATCCCGTTATAAAGCGCTCGCTCCATCACATCCGCGAATCGCCCCTCGCCCGTCGCCGCCAGCATCCGCCAGTTCCACATCATGTTGCCGATGGCCGCGCAGCTTTCCCCATACGCCTGCGCATTCGGCAACTCGTAGTCGTCCCCAAACGCCTCGCCATCGCTCCTCGCGCCCACGCCCCCGGTAATGTACATCTGCGCCTGCGACAGGTCCTTCCACAACACCTCCAGCGTCTTCCAGTACGCCGCGTCCCCCGTCTCCAGAAAATAATCCGTCGCCCCACAGCACGCGTACATCGCCCGCACTGCGTGCCCCTGCAGCTTCGTCTTCGTCGTGAACGGCACCCCGCAGTTCATATACACAATCTGGTCCGGCCTCAGCTCCGCCCGAGGATCGCCCTGCAAAATGTAACCCGCCAGCTCGAGATACTTCCGCTCTCCCGTCGTCCGGTATAGCTCGATCAGCGCCATTTCGATCTCAGGGTGCCCCGACACAATCGGCCTTTTATCCGCCTCAGGCCCGAACTGCGGCAACAGATACCCATCCACAAATCGCGCTCCCGCATTCATCAGCGTCGGATCTCCCGTCGCGCGATAGTATGCAATCCCCGCCTGCAGCATGTGCCCCAGACAATACAATTCGTGCCCGCGCACCTGCTCCGGAATCGTCATCCGCAGCTTCTTCCGGTCTCCCTGGTAGTACGTGTCGATATATCCGTCCGGCTCCTGGATCGCCACAATTTGCCGGATCGTCGCCTCCGCCGTCTGCCGCAATGCCCCATCGTTCTCCGACTGCAGCACAAACGCGACCGCTTCCAGCCACTTATAAATGTCTGAGTCGGAATACACCGGCCCACGCTGTGGCGTGTTCGAAGCCCCCGTTAGCCGCAGGAAATTATCCATCCTTCCATGCTCCAGCAACTCCTCATGCATGGACGGAATGCTCGACGCCACGTTCGTTGCTCTGCGCTTCGACCAGAACCCATCCCGGATCGTCACCGCCCGCACCGGCAGATTGCGTAATTTCGCCTGAGGCGAATGCGCCAGATTTAACACGCCCTCATCGCGCCAGCCTGACTTTGACGGGTCTGGCCCCGGCGACTCCGCCCCCGTGCTCCCCGCAGCCTGTTCGACAAGCTCCCAGGGATGCGTTGCCGCCATCAAAGGCCGAGCCGCCGCCGTCCCCGCAGCAAGAGAAAGAAACTTCCGTCTGGAGACGGAACGTGATCCCACAGCGAACCTCCGCGATTCCATCGAAGTGTTCACCATTGTAGGCCGCGACACGATCGCGTGACCGCCAATCCCGGCCCTTCACAGCAATCCCGGCTCGCCTCCTTAAAGTCCATAACCAGCGCACACGCCGCAACTCTGCGCCGCCCACAGCCCAAACAAAAAGGAGGAAGCTCCTCCCGGAACATCCTCCTTTTTGCTGTTGCGCGATTGCCTGTTGACTGCCTTAAAACTGAATTCTCCCAAAAAACTCGATCACTCTCCCGCTGTCCGCACCCGGCGACAATCCGAACAGCGGATTGTTCACATGCGTACCCGCCGCAGCGTCCGTCGAGATCAACGCCTCCGTCGAGCCAAATGAGATCGGCTGCAGGTTCGTAAGATTCAGAATGTTGAAGATGTTCGCCTGGAACCGGAACAGCGCCGGGTGATCGCGCAAACTGAATGTCACCTGCTTCGCAAAGCTCATGTCCAGGTCCTTGTAACACGGCCCGTTGAAAACGTTCCGCCCAATCCCCGGAGGCCCCGGCGTCCCATACACAAAGTAGTTCGCTCCCCCATCCGGAAAATTACCCCCGTGCACGAACACATGATTCGCGCAGCTATTCATCGCATCGGCGCCCGCCGGCGCTCCCGAACTCGGTCCATATCCCGTGGGCCTCGTCGGCGCAATCTGCGAAGCCCCGTTCACCAGCGCTACCGAAGGCACTCCGATCACCGGTGTCCATGGATAGCCCGTATGGAACGTGAATACGCCATTCGCCTGCCAGTTCCCCAGCAGGTTCTTCGTCAATCCGTTGCCACCCGGACTCGGCAGCGTCCACGTTCCCGCCGCATTGAACCGGTGCCGTACGTCGAAGTCCGAAGGCCCGTACTCCGCGGCCGGATTCGCCGGATCGGTCTGGTTGCTCTGGAACCCCGGCCCCTCCTCCGTAGCATTGTCCATGCTCTTCGACCAGGTATAGACAGCGCTGAAATCCAATCCATGCTGCAACCGTTTCTCCAGATGCCCGTTCAGCGCGTGGTAATTCGTGTGCACGTCCGAAGTCGGCACATACGCCGCATAGAACGGCGTCTGATTCACCCCCGGCATGCACGCCCCTCCCGCAGCGCACGTCCCATTCGATTGCGGGTACAAAAAGTTCTGATCCACCAGCCGCAGGAAGTGGAATCCCGTCGATCCCTGATACCCCACCGTCAACGCCATCTGCCACGGCAGCGCCCATTGGTTGTCCAGCGAGAACGTGTATAACGTCGGCTGCCGCATCCCGGGCAAAATGCTGTACGTCTCCACCTGCGGCGTTGATGGCGTCCCTCCCGGCGGTGTGAACGCATTCGGCGTTCCCGTCGTCGGATTCGTTCCTACCGCCAGATTCGGATTCGGCGCATAGCTGAACGGCGAATCGCTCGTCCCATATTCGAAGACAATCCCAGTCCCAGTCGCATTCGGCGCCGTCGCCTGCAATCCCCCGCAGCACAATCCGTAATCGAAATAGCCAGGCCCATTTTCATAAGCAGGAGAAATTGGCTCCTCGTCCAGGTTGTCGAACGACACGCCGAACCCGCCGTGCACCACCATCTTGTTCTCCAGCCTGCCCGTCAACATCGGCTGCCACGCAAACCCGATCTTCGGCGCCAATGCGTCCCCCGTCGACGGATACAGCGTATCCGTTGTTACAAAATGCGAATTGATAATCTGCGCGCCCGGTGTGCTCGACAGCACCATGTTGTTAATCGAAAATCCCTTGTTCGTCAGCCCGCCGAAATACTCATACCGCAGCCCCAGATTCACCGTCATGTTCGGCGTCACCTTCCAGTCGTCCTGCACAAAACCAGCATAGTAGTTGCGCCGGAAATACCTCTGCACATTCCCCACGCCGCCGGTGTTCGGATTCGCCCCGATCCCCTCGTACAACGGCGCATCGTTGGCCAGATCCCAGATCCCCTGGAAAGCATAGTTCGGCCGTGCCAGTCCGGAATCGTTATCGTTGTCCTGCTCTCTCCGGATTACCACTCCCATCCGCACCGATTGTGGTCCCAACTCCTTCGTCACCAGGTCGCGGATCTCATACGTATTCTCCGCAGCGATATAAGGAGTCGTCGGCGAAGCAAGTTGACTGAACTGGATCGACCCAAACCCATAATTCTGCGCATACAGTCCCGGGACCCCCCAGTTCACCTGCCCCTGCGTGTCGCTGATCTGGTTATCCGCGAACCGCGTATAGTTCGCCCGCACTTCGTTGATCAGCGTCGGACCAAACGTGTGAATCCACACCGGCGTAGCCGACTGGTTGAACGGCCGGAACGGCAGCGCCGTGTCCGGAGCCGCACCCGCCGCCGCGTCCAGCGATGCCTGGTCCAGCTTCTGTGTATAGAACCCGCCAAAAATCTGATCGTGCGGCCCGATCATCCAGTCCACGCGCCCATGCAGCTGCACGCCCCGATAATCGCTCGGCGTCTGAATCTGCGCAAACTCCAGGTCTGGGACCCCGTCCAGCCCCGCCCCCGTGTAAAGATTCGGCGCCGCTGCGGTCCCATTCACGTTCACATTCGGCAAATACTGCCCGTCCGTCCCTCCGAATGACCCGATATCGAACCCTGTTCCCGCCGGCGCGCACACCGTCTGAATCGCGCTGCACGCTCCCGGCAAAACCGCCCGCACCACCGCCTGTCCCGCCGGCTTCGCAATCGTTCCTGCTGCCAATCCTGTCGGCCTCGCCGCCGCCAGCGCCGCATACCACTGCGGCGTCGGAACATACTGCTCGCTGAACGACTGCAACGTGCTTTTTACCTCTTCGTAGCTCGCGAAAAAGAAAACCTTGTTTTTCCAGATCGGCCCCCCCCAACTCGCCGCCCAATCCCTCTGCTGCAGATCGTCGCGCGTCGCCGGCGCAAATACCCCTGGCGTGCTCGTCGGCCCGCCGTAAGGTTGGTAGGCATTCAGCCCCGGCTCGTCGTACTGGAAAAACGCGCTTCCATGAAAATCGTTCGTCCCCGCCTTGGTCGTCGTCAGAATATGCGCGCCCACATCGCGCCCCAGCGCCGCATCGTAATTCGACGCCAGAATCGTAATCTGGTCCACCGATTCAATACTGGGCGTGATAATCGTCGACCCGCCATGCAGCAGGCTGTCCACCGTCACTCCGTCAAGCTCATACGTGTTCGACGTCACCCGCTGCCCCGACGCCGAAATCTGAATCTGGTTCTCCGTCTGAAAAATCCCCACGTTCGACTGGTTCTGGCTCGTGTTGTTCGGCAGCGCGATCGCGCCCCCGCTCCCTGACCGCGCGCTGTCTCCCGTTATCCCCACCCCGGTTCGCAACAGCTCGTAAGGATCGCGCCCGAACGCCGGCAGCCGCGTCACATCCTCCGAGCTGATCGTGCTCGCCAGCGAAGCGTTCGTCGTATTCAGAATCGGCGTCTGGTTTCCGTTCACCGTTACCGTCTGCGCCGCCGCTCCCACCGTCATCTTCACGTCCAGCCCGCGAGGCCCCTCACCCGTCACCGCTACGCTGTTGTAGTCCTCTTCCTGGAAACCCTTCGCCGTCACCTTCACCGTATAGTTCGCCGGCGCCAACTCCGTGAAGCTGTAGAACCCGGAACCATTGCTCGTCGTTGTTTTGGTCGCCTGCGTGCCGGGATTCGTCAGCGTGACCTTCGCCCCGGGAATCACCGCTCCGGAGGCATCTGTGACCGTCCCGTTTAGTCCACCCCCGAACTGTGCCCGCGCCGCGGGAACGACCAGCAACAACACCGCTAAAAGAAAAAGCATCGGCTTTTCGCAGACGCTGCTTATAAAAATCCCAAAAGACTGCGTACTCCGCGCCTCGCGGAGCACTTCGGCTGACAACAATGGCATACTGGCTCTCCTGAAAATCGGTGCAACTGGCAGTGATGTTGACTTCTCTGCCAGGGATGCCCGCCCAGCTGCTGTCCCTCAAGCCAAACCGCGCCTTTCCCCAGGATGGACGACACCGCAAGCGGTTATATTTCAGGGAATGCTGCGACCTAACTCGATCGCCGGCCCCGCGCCACAAGCCAAAAGAACGCTCCGAGCCACAGTAATGGCAATCGCCGCCCTCACCACCACAGCCGCCCACGCAGCCGAAATCCCCGACGGAATCCCCCGCTCCCTCGCCCAGCAACGCGCCGCCCGCGTCTCCGATCTCCACTACCGGCTCACCTACAACCTCATCCCCCACGCGCCAACCACCGAAGCCACCGAGACAATTCGCTTCCAACTCAGCGACGCCTCCACCCCGCTCCTCCTCGACTTCCGCGATGGCGAGGCGACCGCGCTACAACTCAACGGGGCGGTCATTCCAGCTACCATCGACCACGGTCACCTCGTGCTGCCCGCTGAATCCCTCCACACCGGCCCCAACACCGTCGTAGCAAAATTCACCGCCAACATCGCACCTGCAGGCAAAGCCATCACCCGCTTTGAAGACCACGACGACGGCCAGGAATATCTCTACACCCTCTTCGTCCCCATGGACGCCAGCATGGCCTTCCCCTGCTTCGATCAGCCCGACCTCAAAGCCCGCTTCAGCCTCACCGTCACGGCGCCTGAGAACTGGAACGTCATCTCCAACACCTTCCCCGCTGTCGTAAATGGTGAGCTGCTTCGCGATCCCGCACCGGCCGGCACTCGGACCATCACCTTCGCAGAAACCGAACCCATCCCCACCTACCTCTTCGCCTTCGCCGCCGGACCCTTCGTCAACGTCCATCCCCAACCCGGCATGCCCAACGTCTGGGTCCGCGCCTCCAAAGCCAAATTGGCAGAATCCGAAATCCCCTCCGTCCAAACCACCGCCGCCCGGGGAATCCAATACCTCTCCACCTACTTTGCCCAGCCCTTCCCCTTCCCCAAATACGAAATGGTCCTCATCCCCGGCTTCGCCTACGGCGGCATGGAACACGCCGGCTGCACTTTCCTCCGCGAAGAGTCCGTTCTCTTCCGCACCGCGCCCACAGCCCTCAACCGCCTGAACCGTGACGTCCTCGTCCTCCACGAGCTCACCCATCAGTGGTTCGGCGACTTCGTCACCATGCGCTGGTTCGACGACCTCTGGCTCAAGGAAGGCTTCGCGCAGTACATGGCCTACAAGACCCTCGCCGCACTCCGCCCCAACGACGACATCTGGCAGCACTTCTACCAATCCATCAAACCCGCCGCCTACGCCATCGACGAAACCCAGGGAACCACCCCCATCTACCAGGAAATCCCCAACCTCGGCTCAGCCAAATCCGCCTACGGAGCCATCGTCTACTCCAAAGCCCCAGGCGTTCTCCGCCAGCTCAACTACGTCATCGGCGACGAAGCCTTTCAGCGCGGCCTCCAGCTCTACCTCGCCCAGCATAAGTACGGCAACGCGACCTGGAGCGATCTGATCCACGCCTTCGAGTCAGCATCCGGCCGCAACCTAACCACCTGGGCTGATATGTGGATCCGCCACCGCGGCATGCCCCGCGTCGACGTCTCCTGGTCCTGCCAGGGCCCGGCTCTCAAAGAACTCCGCCTAACTCAACAACCCCTCTTCGGTGGCGACGAACTCTGGCCCATCGCCACAGAAGTCGCCCTCGGCTACCCCGACGGCGCCACCCAGACTCTCCGCGCCGAACTCAACACCCACTCCGCCGCCGTCCCGCTAGGCGCGCAACCACCCGCTTGTCCGTCGTGGATCTTCGCCAACAACAACGACCACGCCTACGGCCTCTTCCTCCTCGACCCAAAATCCCGCTCCGCCATCATGCAGCAACTCTCCGGCTCCAGCCCATCCCCGCAGGACCTATTCCGCCGCACTCTCCTCTGGGGCTCTCTCTGGGACTCCGTCCGCCAGGCCGAATTCGATCCAGCCGCCTATACCCGTCTGGCCCTCGACGCACTCCCCCTCGAACGCGACGAATCCCTCGCAGCCTCCCTCCTCAGCCACACCCAATCAGCGATCCATCATTATGTAAGTGATCCAAGCCAGCCCGGCCTCCTAACCCTCGCCGCCGCCCTCGCCACTGACCGCATGACCAGCGACCCAGACCACGACCTCCGCATCGTCTGGTTCCGCGCCCTCCCAGGATTCGCCGCCCAACCCCCAGCCCGCGCCGTCCTCAAAGATATCCTCGCCGGAAAACGCACCATCCCCGGCGTCGAACTCCGCCAGCAGGACCGCTGGTCCCTCATCACCGCCCTCATCGCCTATACCGACCCCGAAGCCGACGCGGTCTTCGAAGCGGAACAAAAGCGCGACCCCTCCGGCGACGGCCTCAAGTACGCATGGGCAGCCCAAGCCGCCCGCCCTGGCGGCGCCACCAAGCAGCACTACTTCGCCGACTTCACCCGCGACCCTGCGCTTAACCCCAGAATCAGTGAGGACTGGATCCAGTCCTCACTCAGCGCCTTCAATTATTGGAACCAATCCAGCCTCACCGCCCCGTATATCGACCCCGCCCTCGAAGCCCTCCCGCAAATCAAGCGCGACCGCAAAATCTTCTTCCTCGTCGCCTGGCTCGACGCCTTCATCGACGGCCAGCAATCTCAAGCCTCCCTCGACGTCGTCAACCACTACCTCGCCACCGCCAACCCCGACCCCGACCTCCGCCTCAAAATCCTCGAAGCCGAAGACGAACTCCAACGTACCGTCCGCATCCGGTCGAAATTCACTGCGCAGTGACACCCCCACCCGCTCGCGCTGGGCCACCTTACTTTGCTCCCCAATTTCCAGCGCAGCACCTCTCGTTGCTCTCAGGAGCGCCCCGGCGCGGCTGGAGGCCAGTAATGAACGGCGGAGCGACAAGTTCTGGCTGCGGCTGGGTCTCATTTAAGCTCACACAGAGGGTGGGCGATGATTACGATTGAGCTTTCGAATGAGAGCCGAGCGGACGCGATTGCTTCGATTCAAAAGTACTTCGAGGAAGAGGCGCGCGAGCCTATCGGGGAGCTGCGGGCGGGCTTGCTGCTGGACTTTTTTGTGGAGGAGATTGGGCCGGCGATTTACAACCGCGCGATTGCTCAGGCGCAGGCTCGGCTGCAACAGCGGGTGGCCGATCTCGATGGGGAGTTGTTTGCGGATGAGTTTCAGTACTGGCCGCGAGTGGCGGCGAAGCGTAAAGGAAAGAAGTAGACGCGGGGGGTGAGGAACCGGCCTGCTTGACGTTATTTCCGTTCAGAGATCGACCTGCGAACACGCAACGGCAGCACACATCCGGGAAAAACAGTTCTGCAGCGTAAACTGGACCGCGCGTCGCAACAACGTCGGGCTGGAGGCGAACCTCGTGATCCGCAGGCGGGACTTCATAAAAGCCAGCGCTGCCGCGGCCCTTTGCAGTCTGACCCGCTCAGGGTATTCGCAAGAGATCGGGCTTGCGCCCCAACGCCCGGTCTCATTCGACGAACGTTCCGTCCTCCTGAATGGGCGCCGCATGCTCCTCGCCTGTGGAGAGATCCACTACCCTCGATCCACGCGCGCGATGTGGCCGACGCTTCTGGAGCGCAGCAAATCTCTGGGACTGAACACCGTCGCCACCTATGTTTTCTGGAACGTGCACGAGACCAGCCGCGGCGTTTACGACTTTTCGGGCGACCGCGATCTCGGCCACTACATCGATCTCTGCCAGCACTACGGGCTGGCCGTCTTCCTGCGCGTCGGCCCCTACATCTGCGCGGAGTGGAACTACGGCGGCTACCCACCCTATCTGCGCGATGAGCCAGGCATCGTCATCCGCACGATGAACCGCGCCTATGCGGATCGCGTGCAGGCATTCCTGGAGCGCCTGGCGGAGGTGGTCAGGCCGCGCCTGGCATCGAACGGCGGACCTATCATCCTGGTTCAGGTCGAGAACGAGTACGCCAATGTTGCGAAGCGCTATGGCGACGCCGGCCAGGAGTATCTGCGCTGGATCGTCGATCTCGCGCAGCGCCTCGGCTACGCCAGCGTGCCGACGACCACCTGCGAGGGCGGCGCCCAAGGCGCGATTGAAACCTCCAACGGCTTTATTATTCCCCCCGAGCGCATCGCAAAGGTGCGTCAAACCCACGCGGGAACGCCCCTCCTCTGGACCGAGCTTTATCCCTCCTGGTACAGGGTGTGGGGTGGCCGCAATACTCCGGGCCGCGACGTTCGCTCCATCGCCGGAGGCGTTCTGGATTTCATCGGCCGCGGCGGCTCAGGCTTCAACTACTATCCCTGGCACGGCGGCACCAACTTCGGCCGCACCGCGATGTATCTGCAGACCACCTCATACGACTATTCCGCGCCCCTCGATGAGTTCGGCGCGATTACCGCATCCGGAGTCTGCCTGGGGCGCCTTCATGCCGTGCTCCACGAGCACGCCTCCCTGCTGCTTGAAGGCGATCGCTCGGAGAGCACTGCGGGCAGCCAACGAACCACCACCTGGCGTCTCGGAGAAGACGAATTGCGCCTTGTCCAGAACGGCGTCCGGGAGCCATCGCCCGGCCAGGACTTCATCGACTTCATGAACTGGAACGCGCAAGCCAGGCTGGTGAACGCGAAAGGCGAAACGATTTTCGATACGAACGCTGTCTTCGATGCCGTGGCGCGAATGGTGAGCGTACCGGCGTGGAAGCCCGTGACCCAGAACCTTGCATGGCTGGCGTGGGAAGAGCCATTGCCCGCCGATCGTCATGATGCCGGCATCGTTTCCCTCGAACCTGTCGAGCAGCTTTCCCTCACCAAAGACATCACCGACTATTGCTGGTACAGCACCGTGGTCGAGGTGGATCAGGAAGGCCCTCAGGAAATCGTCATCCCCTATGGAGCGGACTTCTTCTACCTGTTCGTCGATGACCATCTGGCTGCAACCTCGAGGCTGCCTCTCAGCGAGGATCGCGGCGCCATCACCCCTGACGACCCTATGCACCCGCGCGTTGTAGCTAATCCCAGCGAAGTGGGTCACGAGCATGGCTTTCAGCACCGCTTTACAGCGACGAACCTGGCCGTGGGCGCGCATCGTATCGATCTGCTCTCGACCGCGCTGGGCTTGATCAAAGGCGACTGGCAAATCGCCAGCCCGATGAACTGCGAGCGCAAAGGCATCTGGCAGGGCGTGCTGCTGAACGGCAAACCAATCCGCAACTGGACCATGCGCCCCGGGCTCATCGGCGAGCAACAGAGCCTCATCGCCGGCCGGCCCGACACTCGCTGGAGTTTCCTGAACCACCCGCGTCCCCTGCGCTGGTACAAGACAGAGATTCGCATTCCCGCCGACGTTCTGAAAGCGAATGCCGTCTTTCGCCTTGACGCCGCGGGCCTGGGCAAAGGCATGATCTGGGTAAACGGCAACGCGGCCGGACGCCACTGGCTCATCGCGGCGAGCGACCCGAGCGGGGCACTGTCGCAGCGCTACTACCACGTGCCCGCAGGCTGGCTGCGCGCCTCCAACCAGATCGTTATCTTTGAGGAACAGGCAGCCTCGCCATCGACTGTGCAACTGGAAATGCGAACGTAAGACAAGTCAGCCGTTGTTGATCTAGGCGGTCATCTGGCGCCGAAGAAAGGTCCTAATGCAAATCTCGATGGCAAAATTCGCAAGAAATCATCAATTGCTTCTTTTGGTCCTCACCCTGATTGCGAGCGCAGGCAGCGCGCGGGGAGCCAGCTCGCAGAGCCCGGCGGAGCCCGGTGAAAAGCAAAAGGTCATCTTCGATACCGACATCGGCGACGACATCGACGACGCCTTCGCCCTCGCCCTGGCCGTTTCCAGCCCAAAGCTCGAGGTGATGGGTGTAACCACAGCCTGGGGCGATACCGATCTGCGCGCACGCCTGAGCGCGCGTCTGCTTCGGACGATGGGTCACCCGGAAATTGCAGTCACTGCGGGTCCAAAGACGCACGTCTCCTCGACGTTTTCGCAGGCACGCTGGGCTCAGGCCGAAGCCGAGCCCGCAAATGGCTGGCCCGACGCAACAAGCTTCACCCTTGACGCCATCCGACGCAACCCCGGCCAGATTACCCTGGTAGCGGTTTCGCCTTTCAGCAACATCGGCGCGCTCATCGACAAGGATCCCGCCACTTTCCGCGAGCTGAAGAGAGTCGTACTCATGGGCGGCTCCATCCGTCGCGGTTACGGCGACCTCGGCTACCTGCCCAACCGCGGGCCGCAACCCGAATACAACATCATGATGGATATCGCCTCCTCGCGAAAGCTCTTCGCCTCAGGCGTTCCGCTCTACGTCATGCCACTCGACTCCACGCAGCTCAAGCTCGATGAAGTCATGCGGGACACCCTCTTCAGGCAGGGCACGCCCACCACTGACGCTCTGCTCTCGCTTTATGCCGAGTGGAGCGCATCGACCGGCAACGCGACGCCGACGCTCTTCGACGCGATGGCCGTCGCCGCTGCGATCGACCCCGCCCTTTGCCCCACGCAGCCGATGCACATCGAAATCGACGACAAAGGATTCACCAGGCCGACCGCAGGTCCGCCCAACGCCAACGTCTGCGTCGATTCCGACTCCGACCGCTTCTTCCACTTCTACATTCCGGCGATTCTGAATCCGGCCAAACCCTAAGCGATGACGGCAGCCCCAGCCCTCGACAGGTTCGACCTCACAGGCCGTGTGGCCCTCGTCATCGGAGGCACATCCGGCATCGGCCGCGCCATCGCCCTCGGCCTCGCCGAAGCTGGAGCCGACGTCGTCGCAAGCTCGCGGCGCGGCAGCGAAGTCGCCGCCGTTGCCCAGGAGATTCGCGCAACCGGCCGCCGCTCGATCGAAGCCTGCGCCGATGTGCTCGACCGCAGCTCACTCGAAAACCTCCACTCTCAAACAATCGCCGCCTTCGGCAAAGTCGACATCCTGGTCAACGCCGCCGGAACTACCAAACGCGTACCCACCCTCGAATGTTCCGAAGAAGACTGGAGCAGGATTCTCGAAACGAACCTCACCGGCGCCTATCGCGCCTGCCAGATCGTCGCGCCCGGCATGGTGCGCCAGGGCTGGGGCAGAATCATCAACATCGCATCGCTGGCCACGTTCGTCGCCTTCCACGAAGTCGCAGCTTACGGAGCCAGCAAAGCGGGCCTCGGCGCGCTCACTAAATCGCTGGCCGTCGAACTCGCCCGTCACGGCGTCTGCGTCAACGCCATCGCCCCCGGCTTTTTCCCAACCGCTCTCAATCGGGAGCTTCTCGACAAGACGCCGCGCGGCCGCGAAGTCCTCATGCGCACTCCGATCGGGCGTTACGGCCGCCTCGAAGAACTGGTCGGCGCCGCGGTTTTTCTCGCCTCCGAAAGCGCATCCTTCATCACCGGCCAAATCCTTGCCGTCGATGGAGGCTACCTCGCCAGTGGCGTCAATCAATAAGGATGCATGGTATGCGCCCCCGCCGATTCCGCTCCCTCCTTACGTTGACCCTCATTTCCTGTGCGACGCTGCGCGCAGAAGACGGCTCGCAGGCGTGGCTCCGCTACGCCCCACCATCCCCCCACGCAATCGCAGCCGCACAACGCGAAATGCCCGCAGTCATCGTCACCCTCGACCCATCCCTCGTGGCCGCCAGCGCGGAAGCCGAAATCCGGCGTGGCGTTCAATCCATGCTCGGCCGAACCCTCCGCGTCGAAGTAAAAATCCCCAACGAAGACGCATGGATCCTCGGAACCAAAGACGAACTGCGCGAAGCCCTTCCTGACTACCGCGCCCCCTCGCTCGGACCGGAAGGCTTTGCTCTTACCGTTCTCTACGAACACGGCCACCACCACTGGCTCATCGCTGGCGCCGACGCACGTGGCATTCTCTACGGTTCGTTCCGCACGCTCTCAGGCATCGCTCGTGGCGAGTCCTTCGCTGACATTTCCGGCAGCGACGCGCCCGCGGCGCCCATCCGCTGGATGAACCAGTGGGACAACCTCGACGGGACCATCGAACGCGGCTACGCGGGTCGATCCATCTTTTTCGACAACGGTTCCGTCCGCACCGACCTCACCCGCGCCGGTGCGTACGCCCGCCTGTTGGCATCGGTCGGAATCAACGGGTGCACCATCAACAACGTCAACGCCGATCCGCACCTGCTCCAGCCCGAAATGATTCGCGCTGTAGCCCGCATCGCCGATGCCTTCCGTCCCTGGGGCGTCAGGCTCTCCATCTCCGTCGCCATTAACAGCCCGCAGGCCATCGGCGGCCTCGACACATTCGACCCCGGCGATGCGAAAGTCGCCGCGTGGTGGCGCGCCAAAGTCGACGAGATTTACGTAGCCATTCCCGACTTCGCAGGCTTCGTCGTTAAGGCGGATTCTGAAGGCGAGCCTGGCCCATCGCGCTACGGCCGCACCCCCGCCGATGCCGCGAACCTGCTCGCCCGCGCACTCCAGCCGCATGGCGGTGTCGTCCTGTATCGCGCCTTCGTCTACAACCACCATCTCGACTGGAACGATCCGAAAGCAGATCGCGCCTGCGCCGCTTACGATATCTTCCACCCGCTCGACGGCCAGTTTGCCGGCAACGTAATCGTCCAGATCAAGAATGGCCCCATCGACTTTCAGGTCCGTGAGCCCGTCTCGCCGCTGTTTGCGGGTCTGCGCAAAACCAACGAGGCCGTCGAGCTTCAGATCACGCAGGAATACATGGGCCAGCAGCGTCATCTTGTCTTCCTGCCAACCCAGTGGAAGACCTACCTCGACTTCGATCTGCGCGCCGACAATCGCTCGACTCCGCTAAAAGACATCGTCGACCGCAAGACCTTCCACCGCCCGCTCGGCGGATACGTCGGCGTCGCCAACGTCGGCCTCGACACCAACTGGCTCGCCCACCCGCTCGCCATGGCGAATCTATACGGATTTGCCGGCATCGCGTGGAATCCGAACACCTCGGCCGAGACCCTCGCCGAAGACTGGACCCGCCTCACCTTCGGCAACGACGAAAAAGTTGTCAGCACCATCACCCACATGCTGCTCTCCTCATGGTCTATCTATGAGGACTACACCGGCCCGCTCGGCCTCCAGACACTCACCAACATCACCGGCCAGCATTACGGTCCCGCCCCGCAGTCCCAGGAAAACAACGGCTGGGGCCAGTGGATACGCGCCGACCACAACGGCGTCGGCATGGATCGCACCGTCGCCACTGGCACCGGCTTCATCAGCCAATATCCGCCGCAGGTCGCCGCCATGTTCACCTCGCTCAAAACCTGCCCGGACTCTCTGCTTCTCTTCATGCATCACGTGTCGTACACGTATCGGCTGCACACCGGCAAGACCGTCATCCAGACCCTCTACGACCTCCACTACCAGGGCGCACAGTCGGCTGCAGGCCTCGTCCAACAATGGCAAACCCTGCATCGCCTCATCGACTCCGACCGCTACAAACAGACGCTCACCCTGCTCCAATACCAGGCCGGCCACGCCGTCGTCTGGCGCGACGCCATCAACCGCTGGTTCGCAAAAATCTCCAGCATCCCCGACGATCGCCATCGCATCGACCACGACCCCAACCGCATCACGGCTGCGCAAATGCTGCTCGATGGCTACACGCCCGTCGATGTCGCGCCGTGGGAGACTGCTTCCGGTGGCAAAGCCTATGTGTGCAAAGATCGCTCCGCCTGTATGGCGACAGCGCATCTTGATCGTCCCGCGGGACTCTACGATATCGCCGTACAGTACTTCGATTACCGCCAGGGAGCATCCACATTTCAGCTGCTTCTCCACCACAAGCAGATCGCCACATGGACCGCGAACAATACCCTCCCCGGACAAGCCCCCAACGGAGATACATCCACACGCTACACTTTGCACGGCGTGAAATTGCAACCCGGAGACATACTCACCATCGTTGGTCATCCGGACGATGGCGAACCCGCGCCCATCGACTACATTGAGATCGTGCCCGATTCCCCCCCCTGCGACCAAAACCCAGCCATGAAGATCGCCAACGCCTTCGTCAACATCTGCTCCCCTGGCCGCAATTTCGTCACCTTGAAGATCGAGACCGACGAAGGCATCTACGGCCTCGGCGACGCAACCCTTAATGGACGAGAGCTCGCCGTCGCCAGCTATCTCAGCGACCACCTCATTCCGTGCATCCTGAACCGCGACCCCTTCCAGACCGAAGACATCTGGCAATACCTCTATCGCGGCGCCTACTGGCGTCGCGGCTCGGTCACCATGTCCGCCATCGCCGCCGTCGACATGGCCCTCTGGGACATCAAAAGCAAGGCCCTCAATACCCCCGTCTATAACCTGCTCGGCGGCCGCAGCCGCGACGCTGTCCTCGTCTACGCGCACGCCCATGGCGCCGATATCGAAGAAGCCTGCGAAGACGTAGCCCGCCACATCGCAATGGGCTATCGCGCTATCCGCGTCCAGAGCGGCATCCCCGGCCTCGACGCCACCTACGGCGTTCCCAAAGGCGCTCAGCCCTACGAGCCGGCCGAGCGCGGCCTCCCATCCGAGAGCCGTTGGTCCACTGAAAAATATCTCAACCACGTACCCAAATTATTCGCCCGCGTTCGCGAGCAGTTCGGCGACGACCTGCACCTGCTCCACGATTGCCATCATCGCCTCAGCCCCATTGAAGCCGCTCGCCTCGGCAAGGAACTCGAGCCCTTCCATCTCTTCTGGATGGAGGACCCCGTGCCCGCGGAATTCCAGGAAGGCTTTCGCCTCATCCGCCAGCACACCACCACTCCAATCGCCACCGGCGAAGTCCTCAACTCCATTTGGGACGTCCACGACCTCATCCGCAACCAATGGATCGACTACGTCCGCCTCACCCTTACCCACGCCGGCGGATTCACAGCCCTCAGGAAAATTGCCGACTTCGCTGCCCTCTATCACGTTCGCACCGGATGCCACGGCCCCACCGACCTCTCCCCCGTCTGCATGGCGGCCGCGCTGCATTTCGACCTCGCCATCCACAACTTCGGCATCCAGGAACACATGCCCCACACCCCGGAGACCGACGCCGTCTTCCCCCACAGCTACCGTTTCGAGAATGGAACCATGCATCCCGGCGAAGCCCCCGGCCTCGGCGTCGATCTGGACGAGAAACTCGCCGCAGAATATCCCTACCAGCGGGCCTACCTGCCAACCCTGCGCAAACTCGACGGAACTGTATGGGATTGGTAGCGACTGCCCCAAAACCGTGCAGGCAATTTTGCAAATCCAGACAGGAATGTATGGCTCGCCGCCCGATTTCAGGGAACATCTCTATCGTGGGTACTTATTCTGCTCAAGTGTCCGGTCGAGGCTTCTTAGCTCACCCTGCACCTGGCTAAGCGCTCTCACTGGAAGTAGACAAGCAGCACGAACAGGAAGATCCAGAACAGCCCCATGGCGTGCCAGTACCACGCCGTACAGTCGACCGCGATCTGCCGCAGCTGGACTCGCTTGAAGCGGAACATCGCGACCAGCGCGAAGAGGAGAGCGGCGATGCCGATCACCAGGTGAACGCCGTGGGTTCCGGTGACGAGGTAGAAGAAGTGGCTGTTGGGATTGGAGGAGAAGAAGAATCCCTGCTGGGCTAGTTGCTGCCAGGCGATCCACTGACCGGCGAGGAAGAGGCCGCCGAGCACAATGGTGGCGATGAGCCAGGGAGCGGCGCGGCGAACGGCGGGGCGGCCAAGGCCAAGCCATTCTTCCATGATGTCGATTTCGCGGAAGAGCTGGCGGCGAGCGATTTCCATGGTCAGAGTCGAGAGCAGCAGGATGGCGGTGTCGATCCACAGGATCGGTGGCGCGGCGAGGGGATGCCAGTCGGAGACGTAATTCTCGCTCGGGTCGATGTGGCCGGCGCTCTGGCGGACGAAGAACGCGCTGACGAGGACGGCGAAGAAGACGAAGTCGCCAGCGAGCCCCGAGAGGACGGCCATGCGATAGCGGATGAGCGTCTCGCGGGGGCCGCGGCGGCGAGAGTTGCTCGAGTCCCAGTTCTCATCGCCTCCTCCGCCGCCGGTCGGCCTGCGGTCAAGCGGCGGCTTGCCACCGAACCCCGGGTCTTTGCGTTCGGTTTCGACCGTATGGCGGGTGAAGGTGGCGGGCATGGGCGGCTCCGAGGCTAAGTTCTAAAAGCTTACTCCCGTTTGGCTGGAATGACACTCCTTGGACGGGAGTCACGATCAAAAAGGTTTTTCGGGCTCCCACTGCGGCAGGAAATCTTCCTGTGGGCGGGCTGGGGGGCGGGGCGCGGATCCGGCCTGGAGTTCGGTTCCGGGTCCATAGGCGTAGGGGCCGTTGCTGACTGTGGGATGCGTGATCGGCGACCACTCGAGTGTGGTGGCTTGCCACGGATTTGGGGCGGCGGAGGAGCCGTGGGTTGCGCTGCGGAAAAAATTGAAGAGGAAAATCAGCTGGGCTGCGGCGAGCAGGAAAGCCGACCAGGTGATGCCGCGTTCGACGTGGATGAGGTTCGCAAAGGATTCGACGGGCCCGGTGAGCTGGGCATAGTGGCGCGGCTCGCCCGCGAGTCCGGCAAAGTGCATGGGGAAGAATGCGCCGTAGGCGGCGATGAGGGAGATCCAGAAATGCATTTTGCCGAGCGCTTCGTTCATCAGGCGGCCCGTGAGCAGCGGGTACCAGTAGTAGATGCCGGCAAAGAGGGAGAAGACGCCAGCCATGGCCATGACGAGATGGAAGTGGGCGACGACGAAGAAGGTGTTGTGCAGATAGGCATCGAGCGCGGGCTGGGCGAGGATGGGCCCGGTGAGTCCGCCGGCGATGAAGAAGGAGATGAAGCCGAGGGTGAAGAGCATGGGCGTCGTCAGGCGTAAGCGTCCGCGAAAGAGCATCGCAAGCCAGGTGAGGACTTCGGCGGAGCTGGGAACGGAGATGGCGATGGTGGTAAGTCCGAAGGCGGTGCCGGCGTAGGGGTTCATGCCGGAGACGAACATGTGATGGCCCCAGACGCCGAGTCCGAGGAAGCCAATGAGCAGGGTCGCGAGAACCATGAGGCGGTAGGCGGGGACAGGGCGGCGGGTGAAGTTGGCGAGGAGGGAGGACGCGAGTCCCATGCCAGGCAGGATGACGATGTAGACCTCGGGATGGCCGAAGAACCAGAAGAGATGCAGCCAGAGCATGGGAGAGCCGGAGCCGCCAGGCTGCGGAATGCCATTGATGACGATGCCGGGTGGGAGAAAAAAGCTCGTGCCGAGGTGGCGGTCGGCGAGGAGCATGGAGGCGGCGGCGAAGAGAGCGCTGAAGGCGATGACGGTGAGCGAAGAGCTGATCAGCCAGGACCAGACGGTCAGGGGCAGGCGGGTGAAGTTCATGCCAGGGCAGCGGCGGAAGAGGATGGTGGCGAGGAGATTGAGCGACGATGCCACGGCGGCGAGGCAGAAGAGAGCGATGGAGAAGAGCCAGAGGTCTGTGGCAGGGCCTTGTCCGGGGCCAGCGGCGGCGAGGGCGCTGAGGGGCGGATAGGCGGTCCAGCCGGCGATGGGCGCGCCCTCGGGAACGAAGAAGGCCGCGAGCAAAATAAGGAGGGACGCTGTGGCGATCCAGAATGCGGCGGCGTTGAGGCGGGGCAAAGCCATGCCGGATGCGCCGATTTGAGCAGGCAAGACGAGATTGGGGAAGGCGTTCTGCGGCACGATGGTGAGGACGAAGAAGACCATCAGCGTGGCGTGCATGGTGACGAGCGCGAGGTAGTCCTCAGGACGGATGATTCCGTGGATTGGCAGGGCGAGGTTGGGCCACGTGCGGTGCAGGCGCATGAGGAGCGAGAGCAGGGTTCCAAGAACGACGGCGATGAAGGCGAGTCCGAGATAGAGGCGCGCGAGGGCAACGGGTTCGGTGGTGAAGACGCGGCGCGGCTTTGCGGTGAGCGGCGGAATGGTCATCGAGTTCCACCTGGAGCGTCGGCGTTATTCGCCTTGAGGGCAGCGGTTTCGCGGGCGGCGAGCCATGTATCGAATTGCGCCGGAGATACAACACGCAGGCGCGCCTGCATGCGGTAGTGGCCGAGCCCACAGACCTGTGTGCAGAGGATGGGGTAGTCGCCCGGAGTGACCGGCGTGAACCGGAGCATGCCGGTCATGCCGGGGATGGCGTCCTGCTTGAGGCGCATGCCGGGGACGAAGAAGCCATGAATTACATCTTGCGCGCGGAGGTGCAGATCGACGGGGCGGCCTGCCGGCAGCACGAGGATGGCGGTGACGATGTCGTCGTGGCTGTGAGGATCGCTGGGATCGAGGCCGAGCGGATTGCCGGTGGGCGCGCTGACCAGGTTAGGTCGGGTCGCGCCGTAGACTCCATCCGCGCCCGGATAGCGGAAGTACCACTGGAACTGCACTCCGGTGACCTCGACACTCAGTTCGGAGCAGACCGGAGACTGTTCACGGCTCGCAGCCCAGAGGCGGTGGCCGCTCACCAGCATCCAGATGTAGAGGCCGGTGATGGCAAACAGCGCGGCGGAATCAATGAGGACAAGGGCGCGGCTGGGCTTCGCGGTGATTGTGGAGGTCTGCGAGGAGCGGGCAGAGGCGCGGCGAAATAGCGCGAGGATGACGAGAGCCTGTGCGGCGACGAAGAGCCAGAAGACGATGGCGAGGTTCAGGCGCAGGAGATGGTCGAGTGCGGTGCCGTGGAGCGCGCCGTTGGGCGGAAGGAAATTCATACGAGCGATGGAACGGCCAGCAAGAGCGATCAGCAACGAAGCGGTTAGCGAAAAGACGGCTAGCAAAAAACGTATAGCGAAAGGCTGTTAGCGAAAGAACGGTTTGCAGAAATTCGGCTAGCGGAAGAATTTGGCGGTGAGCTTTCAGCTTAACGCGACTTCCGCGTTTTTCGCCCGGCCTCGGCGCCTTCAGTCTGATTGACGACCGTGGGTGGACGCGCGCACTAGCTCCACGAAGCGCTGATGAACGCGACGGTCAGCGGAGAGCTCCGGGTGAAAGGTGGCGGCCATGATGTGCCCCTGCTCGACGAGAACCGGGAAGCCGTCGCGTTCGGCCAGAACCTCGACGCCATCGCCGGTTTTCACGATGCGCGGGGCGCGGATGTAGACCATCTCCAGCGGGCCGCCGGGGAGTTTGGTTTCGGATGTCTGGATGGCGGAGTCGATCTGGCGGCCGTAGGCGTTGCGCTCGACAGTGGCGTTGAGGACGCCGAGGCTTTGCTGGAGCGGGTGCGTGACTTCGGTGGCGAGAAGGATGCATCCGGCGCAGGTGCCGAAGGTGGGTTTGTGCTGAACGAAGTCCCGGAGCGCCGAGAGGAAGCCATCGCGCTCGAGAAATTTGAGGAAGGTCGTGGATTCGCCACCTGGGATGATGAGGCCGTCGATGGTGGCGAGTTGCTCTGGTTTGCGGATGAGAACGGGCTCGGCGCCGGCTTCACGGAGGGCCTGGGCGTGGGCTTCGTAATCGCCCTGGATGGCGAGGACGCCGATAGCGATCCTGGCCGGATGGGCGGGCGCCTTCGGCAATTTGTCAAGAGAATGCATATGCTGATTACCGTGACCTCTCAACCTTGCTGAAGGCTCCGAAAAGAGGCTCTCACGTGAGGGAGATTCAGATAAACGCACCACCACATTCCGAGTGCGATGAAGAACGGGACGGGAAAGATGGCGAAATACTCATCTGCACTGTGTCGCTCAGGATAGAGGTAATCGAAAACCAGCAGGGCGCTTAGAGCGAGAAGGCAAAACCCCATCGCGGTTCCGACATACGCGCCCCATCGGCGACCGCGATACAGCGCAGATGCCCCACGAATGCATAAACAGCTGAGTGCCGCGAAGATGATGGCGGCAAAGGCTGCCGCTGTCTGCGTTCGATGACCGACGGCACTGTGCTTGATCATGAACAGGCCCATCAGAAAAAAACAAACGCGGCCGACTGGAGCGCGAGGATCAATCCCGAGACGAGGAGCATGCCTGCACTCACGCGCACGCCCATCAGAGATCCCCGTTCTCCGTCCATTTGAGTTTTTTTCTCGTGCTGCGTCTTGCCCTGATTGCGGAATGCGAGTCTTGAGGCGAAGCTGCGTCCGCCCGAAAGGCTACCAGCCGCGGGTTTGGAGCAATTGACTTTCTTCTAACGCCGCTGCTGCGAGGCCCTTCATTGTGCCTGTGACCTGCGCGGAAACTTCGGCGAGGATTTTTGGATCGTTGTAGTGCGTGGTGGCGACAACGATCGCCTTCGCGCGGGAGACGGCTTCTTCGCGCTCCTGCGGATTACGAGGTGTGCCAACGTCCTCCTTGCCACAAAGCCCCACTTCGAGGTCGCCTTCAGCCCAGTTCTCCACGTCCAGCGGCGTGGCGCGTTCCTTCATGAAAATTCCCGAGCCTACGAAGATGGCCTCCGCGCCCAGTTGCATCATCAGGGCTGCGTCGGCGGGCGTCGCAATGCCACCTGCAGAGAAGTTCGGGACGGGCAGCTTGCCCGCTTGTGCGACCATGCGGATGAGCTCGTACGGCGCCTGGTGTTCCTTGGCCGCTGCGAAGAGTTCCTGGTCGGAAAGAACGGTGAGCGCCTTCATCTCGCGGACGATCTGACGCATGTGCTGCACAGCGTGCACGACGTCACCGGTTCCAGCTTCTCCCTTGGTGCGGATCATGGCAGCGCCTTCAGCGATGCGGCGGAGAGCCTCACCGAGGTTGCGCGCGCCGCAGACGAAGGGTGTGGTGAAGGCGTGCTTGTCGATGTGGTGCGCCTCGTCGGCCGGAGTCAGCACCTCGCTTTCATCGATGAAGTCGACGCCGAGTTCCTGAAGGATCTGCGCCTCCGCGAAATGCCCGATGCGCGCCTTGGCCATCACGGGAATGGAAACGGCTTCGATGATCTGCTTGATGAGTTTTGGGCTGGCCATGCGGGCGACGCCGCCCTCGGCGCGGATCATGGCGGGCACCCGCTCCAATGCCATGACGGAAACGGCGCCGGCCTCTTCGGCGATGCGCGCCTGCTCCACATTCATCACGTCCATGATGACGCCGCCCTTGAGCATCTCGGCGAGGCCGACCTTAAGGCGGAGAGTGGTGGAGTTGGCTGGGTTGTGACCGTTCTTGCCGTTGTGGATTTCTGCCATGGTGAATCTCCCTGGGTCCGCTCGGATGTTTGGGGACCGCGCAAAAAGCGGGGCGCGACGAGCGGAAGATGATGCGTGAAACCCTATTTTAACAAGCTTTATGCCCAGGGTTCAGCGTTTAAGACAGATGCGGTTCACTGTTGAGCCTGGCTAGACTTCACTTTCGCGAGCAGGTCGGGAGTGATGGTGACGAACACAGCCCTTGCCGAAGCGAGGATTTCGCCGGAGGCATCGGCGAGTTGGGCTTCGATGTGGTTGCGGCGGCCGGTGGTTCCGGTGTGGCGGGCGGTGAGGGTGAGCGGCTTTCCCAGGGGGACGGGACGGAGGTAGTCGACGTCTAGGCGGCGGGTCATGGCGAGGACGCCGCGGGCGCGATTGACTTTGCTCATGGCCTCGTCGAGGAGGGTGGCGATGATGCCTCCGTGGGCGTGGCCCGGGGGCCCGGCAAAGCGCGCGGCGAGGCGCAGGTGGGAGATGACGTTCTTGTCGCCATCGATGAAGAATTTGAGGCGCAGACCGGTACGGTTTTCGAGTCCGCAGCCGAAGCAGTGGTTGAGGGCTCCGTGGGCGAGGGGGGTGAGAGCGGGGTTGGCGTCCGATGTGCGGATGGACATGGTTGTGTTTCAGGGTATCGTGCGCGAAGCAGTGCGTTGTTCGGTCAGAGGATGAAGGGCACGAGGGCGGCGACGCGGCGGGAGTAGTCGGCGTAGGTGTCGCCGAATTGGGCGCGCATCCATTGTTCTTCGAGGCGGAGTTTGTACAGCAGGGAAATGGCGATGAGGGCGAAGGCGATGAGTCCGCGGAGTTGGGTGGTAGCGATAGCAGTGCCGAGGAAAGCGGTCAGCAGGCCGGTGTAGATGGGGTGGCGGACGAGGGCGTAGGGGCCTGTGGTGATGAGCTCGTGATCCTGCTTGATGGTGACGGAGCGGCTCCAGTTGGCGCCGATGTGGCGACGGGCCCAGACGGCGAAAAGGATGCCGGCGACGGTAATTGCGGCTCCCACGTAAAAGGACGCGAGGCCCTCGGGGAGGAAGTGCCGGTAAAGCAGCGGGAAGGGGATGTTGGGAACGCAGAGGAGCACGATTGCGGCGAGGAACATGACGGAGCGAAGGATTCGGGAGGAAGCCGCTTCGAGGCGTTCGGTGGCTTTGACCTTAGACGCTGCGATCTGCCAGTAGATGAGATAAGCCGCCCACACGGCGGGAAAGAAGAGCTCATAGAACCAGCGCATACCGGTGTCCTCAGTCTTTGCAAGAGTCTACGCGCCGGAGGGTGGCGTCGTTCTTGAGGCGAGGCCGCGCCAGGAGGCAAACGGAATGCTGGGGAGGAGTTCGAGGAGTGCCTGGTGCTCGTGGGCGCGAGTGGTGAAGGCTTTTGCAGAGCGGTCGTCTTCGAAGTGCGAATCAGCTTCGAACGTTCCCCGGATCGTTGAGCGTCCCGGCGCCCCGCAACTTCTTGACGTCGAGGAGGTCCTGTTCGCGTCCGGAGGCGAGCTTGTTTCGGATCAGATCGTCCTTCGAGATGACGATGGCGGAGATTTCGCCGTCGACTTCTCCTTCGATGCGATGTTCCCAGGCTTCATCGAAGGTGACTCCGTCGATGCGCTGAAGGATGTCAATGCGTGCAGGGGGCTGGCCGATCTGGAAGACCGTGCCGTCCTGGAAGTCAGCTGGGCTGAGGCCGTCCAGCGGCGCGCCGTACTGCGCGAGCGCGCGAAACACAGCCTCGCTGTTTTCCCGATCGGACCGGATGAAGATATCCAGATCCTTTGTGGCTCGCGGTTCGGCGTGCACGCCGAGTGCATAGCCGCCAACGACGAGGTACTTAACGTTGTGGTCGTTGAACGCGCTTAATAGTTCTTTTAGATCGCTGGGCATCATGGGCCGGGGCTCCGTTGAAGGCGGCGGCGAAAGCGTAGGCGGCGGCGCTGGCTTCCCAGACCGCATTAAGCCGCTCGCCGATGGACAGGCTTAGCCAATAACGATCGGTTTCTGCCTGCTGCTGCTCGGGGTCGGGGGCTCTGCGAATTGTCTTGTCGATGCTCATCGCGTCGCGATTCCAGTGTATCCGGCTGCACGCCTGGCTGGTGGGATTCGAGGCAGGGCTCATTTCGATTGGTTAAGGCCGCGCCAGGAGGCCAACGGAATGCCAGGCAGGAGTTCGAGGAGGGCCTGGTGCTCGATTGCGCGGGAGGCACGAAGCCGAGTGCGGACCTGATCGAGGTGTTCGTCAGGGTAGCCGGGATGGCAGACCAGTTCCCAGGTTTGCCGGGGGTCGCTCGGCATGGCGGCAAGTAGGCTGCGCAGGGTCGTCTTGACGTCGTTGGTTCCTGTGGCGAGGACGCCGATTGTGCCGTTGGTGGTGGTTAGTCCAGAAGCGCGAACGGCGCGCTGGAAGGCTCTGTGTTGGGACTGAAGGGCGGTGACGGCGAGGCGGCGCAGACGAGTCGCTGAATTCTCCGTGGCGCGGAGGGCCCAGTCCGGCTCGAAGGGATTGCGGATGGCTGGAATCTGACAGGCTTGGGCGGCTGCGAGAAGAGGGCGAAGAATTCCGGAGAAAAGGTGGGTGTGCTTGTGCGTGTCGATGTGCGAGACGCGGAGACCGGCGCTCTGCAGGCGCCGGATTTGTGCCGTGGCTTCGGCGGTGATTTCTACGGGGCGGATGCGGAAGGTGAAGAGGTCGCGGACGAAGGCGATCAGGCTGGGGCGGAAGGTTTGGCCGTTGGGGCAGAGGGTCGGGATTTGGCCGGGCGGCAGCGCTGGGGTGCCGTCGACGAGGAGGATGTGGCAGCCGACTTCGAGTTGCGGGTTGGCGAGTGCGGTGGTGACGGCATCGTCGAAGAAAGCTCCCGTGGCCATCAGCGTGGCGGACGAGAGTGCGTGGGCGCGGTGCAGTTCGGCGATGGAGCGGTTGACGCCTGGGGTGAGGCCGAAGTCGTCGGCGTTGACGATGAGGGGCACGAAGGACAGGGTACAGCCTGTCAGCTAAGAGGCGGTCAGTTAAGAGCCGGTCAGCAGAAAAGCGGTCAGCGGAGAATCGACCGGCGGAGAACTATTCGGATCGCGTGCTGTAGATGGCGGGGTTCAGGGTGGGGTCGTTGTACATCTTGAGCTGGCGGTAAATTTTAAAGCGGCGCTTGCCGGCAAGGACCTCGATCCAGAGTTGGTCGAGGCAGGCTGCGAGGTCATTGCGCTGTTCAGTAAGGAGGGCCAGGCGGTCGCGATTGCGTTCCTGGTGTCCGCTGGGGGCGTTGGGGCGGTCGAGCTCTTCCTCGGTGTGGAAGATTTTGAGCGCGAGGATCGACAGCCGGTCGATCATGAGGCCGGGGCTCTCGGAATGGAGTGTAGCGGACAGGTCGGGAAGGTTTGCTTTTTTGAGTGATTCGTAGAGGACAACGTCGCATTGCTCTGTGAGGTCGTTGCGGCGCTGGTTGATCTCGTCGATGGCCCGTTTGACCAGGGCGATGTCGCGATCGGTGGCGTTGGGGGTGCGGGCGCGGTCTTCGGTATGCCAGAGGTCGAAGTTGGCGCGGTGCTGGGCGAGGATGGTCGGCAGGGACTGGCTGTCCTGGTCGAGAGCGGGTTGGGCGTCGGGGTCCTGATGCCAGAGTGTGGTGGCGCGGTCGTGGAGGGCGACAATTTCGACAGTGGAGAGGTGGAAACCTTCAGGCATGGAATGACGTTATGGTAGAACACCATTGACCGATGGATACGAGCCAACAGCCACGGATTCTATGCCTGACGAGCTATGAGAAGGGCCATGCGTTTATGCGGGAGTGCGCGGCGCTGGGGTGCCGCGTACTGCTTCTGACCCTCGAAAAGCACAGGAATGGCGACTGGCCTCGGGAGATTCTGGACGAGTTTGTGACCATGCCGGAAGGGCTGACCCTCGAACAAGTCACCAACACGGTTACGTATTTGGCGCGAACGCGGTGCTTCGACCGGCTGGTGGCTCTCGATGAGTTCGACATGGAGACGGCGGCGGCGCTGCGGGAGCATATGCGGATTCCCGGGATTGGCCGGACGCTGACCTCGCATTTTCGCGACAAGCTGGCGATGCGGGAGGAAGCGCGGCAGGCGGGTGCGCTGGTGCCCGAGTTCACGCGCGTGCTGGTGCATGAGGAGCTCCGCGATTGGATGGATCGTGTACCGGCGCCATGGGTCCTGAAGCCAAGAAGCGAGGCCTCGGCGATTGGGATTAAGAAGATGCATGCGGCCGAGGATGTGTGGCGGACGCTGGAGAACCTGGGGGATCGGCAGAGTTTCTTTTTGCTGGAGCGGTTTGTGCCGGGCGATATTTTCCATGTGGACTCCATCGTGAGCGAGGGCTCGGTGGTCTTCGCGAGCGTGAGCGGATACGGAAAGCCGCCCATGCAGGTGATGCATGAGGGTGGGGTGTTCACGACGCGGATTCTGGAGCGCGGGTCGGATGTGGCCCGATCCCTGGTGGAAATCAATGCGCGGCTAATGCCGGCGCTGGGGATGCGGCATGGTGTGACCCATGCGGAATATATTCGTGGTCACGAGGACGGCCAGTTTTACTTTCTGGAGGCTGCCGCGCGGGTGGGCGGAGCGTTTATCTCGGATGTCGTGGAGTCGGCCACCGGCGTGAATCTGTGGCGGGAGTGGGCGCGGATTGAAGTGGCCTCGTTGCGCGACGCGAAGTACACCGTGCCGGAGCCGCAGGGTCTGTATGCGGGGAGCGTGCTGTGCCTGGCGCGAACGGCCGAGCCCGATACGGCCATGTTCACGGCGCCGGAGATCGTGCTGCGGCTGAAGAAGCATCATCATGCGGGATTGATTGTGCGGAGTGACGACCCGGAGCGGGTGCGGGCGCTGCTGGAGGAGTACGCCGAGGGGTTTGCCCGGGAGTACCTGGCGACCGCCCCGGTGCCGGATCGCCCTACGGCGTGAAGAGCAGGGAGTAGGGAATAGGCAACAGGGAATAGGGAACAGAACGCACGGACTTATCGGATGACCATTGCAGAGTTTATCAAGGCTTTGAAAGTGCAAACCAGTGACGCAGCTGTGCCTGGCATTATTGCCACGTTGCAGAAACCGTCGGGGAGAAAGTCACGTGGGCGGGATGCGACTTGTATAACGGTTTGTGCCAATCATCGCAGGGCTAACAGGAGCTGCGTTTGAAGGAGTCGTTGCAGTTTCCGCATCGACGGTTCAATCCACTGCGCCGGCAGTGGGTGCTGGTGTCGCCCCACCGGACCGATCGGCCGTGGCAGGGCGAGGTCAACAAGACTTCCGGGTTCTCGGATGTCCATTACGATCCGCATTGCTATTTGTGTCCCGGAAATACGCGGGCGGGCGGGAAGGTCACGCCTGTTTATACGAGCGTCTACGTTTTCGATAACGATTATGCGGCGTTATTGCCGGATTCCCCTGAGCCGCATCGAGAGAATGCGCCTGAGCTTTTGCGTGCGGAGCGGGAGCGCGGACGGTGCCGCGTTTTGTGCTTTCATCCTGACCACAGTTTGACGTTGGCACGGATGCAGGTTGCGGACATTCGCAAAGTCGTGGATGCGTGGACGGAAGAGTATCGGACGCTCGGGGCCGAGCCAAATTTTCGCTACGTGCAGATCTTTGAGAATCGCGGGGCGATGATGGGCGCGAGCAATCCGCACCCGCATGGGCAGATTTGGACGACGGAGCATGTGCCGGATGAGCCGCAGGCGGAGACGGAGGCGCAGGCCGCGTATCGGGCGAGCCACGGGAGCTGTCTGCTGTGCGACTATGCGGCGCTCGAGTCGGGTGAGGGCGTGCGGGTCGTCGCGGAAAACGACGGATTCATCGCGGTGGTGCCGTGGTGGGCGGTGTGGCCATTTGAGACGCTGGTGATCGCAAAGCGCCACGTGCGGTCGCTGCTGGATTTTGAGGAGCGGGAGCGCGATGCGCTGGCGGACATTCTGAAGCAAGTGACGACTCGCTACGACAATTTGTTTGAGACGAGCTTTCCTTACACGATGGGCTTCCACCAGGCGCCAACGGATGGAGAGCCGCACGAGGAATGGCATTTTCATGCGCATTTTTATCCGCCGCTGCTGCGGTCGGCCATGGTACGGAAGTACATGGTGGGGTTTGAGTTGTTGGGGATGCCGCAGCGGGATATTACGCCGGAGACGGCGGCGGAGCGGCTGAAGGCTCTGCCTGTACTCCATTTTATGGAAGGCAGCCTGTGAACTGCGGGCCAGTGGCCGCTGACTGTAGGCCGGCTCTTCGCGCGAACTTTGCGGAGATGGTGCGTTGAGCCGGTGGGCCCTCGAACCCATGGTGAGGGCAGCGCCGGTGCCTGCAGACGTCTTAGGTCTGCGCCGACACCCGCCGCAGCAACAGTTTTCCCCTCGCGTACCGCGTGATGTCCAGTTTCCAGCCTTCCGTCCCAGCAGAATGTCCAGAAGTGCCAGTGTCAGGACACGCTGGCTCCTGTGGTTTCCCCGAGAGGCCTTAGCCACGCGGTCGGCGAGGGGATCGCGAAACGCGTGGCGCAAGCCGAATCAGGCACCGTTGCGTACGACGTTCGCGGCGCTCAGGCCTTTCGGCCCCTGTTGGCACTCGAACTCGACCGCTTCGCCTTCATTCAGCGTTCTGTATCCCGAATCCTGGATGGCGGAGAAGTGCACAAAGACATCTTCGCCGCTGGACCGCTGGATGAAACCATATCCTTTAGCTCCGTTGAACCATTTCACTACGCCATTCTCTTTCACTGGGACTCCTTCAATCGTTTGCGTCAATGTTTTGCCTCGGTTGTCATATCAGTTACTGATGTAACAGACCCAGAGACACCAAAAGCTGCCTTCGACCGCCGTCTTCGGCGGTTCGGGCAGCTCAGGGATCACCCGGCGGGCACGGAGGCAGTCATGCAGGTACATCAGGAACTGGCCTTTGAAATCGTGATTCCATTCCTGGGGAAGGAATTCGTCTACCTGTTATGGCAGGAAACAGATGTGAAATCAAGGAAAATTTTGCGTGGGAAACGGGCATTTTTTACGAGTTACTGTAGTGCTCCGACTTTTTCGGTGATCCCAACACCCTCTGTTTCTGGTGGTGGGACAAAACGGTGCCCTTCCGAACCGTCTGGTAGGCTTTTCCCAGTTCACCTATGGCTGAGAAAGTCGAAGTACTGCCAGCCGCACGGCCTGAGAACCGATCCGCGCTGCCGCCTCAGGCTCCCCAACCTCCCGCGCGTCCGCGTGGCCGCGGATTGTGGCCGGTGCTGGTGGCTTTGGCCCACTATCTCGCGCAAACCGAGGTCCATACATACGCCTTCAGTGTGGCGGCCAACACCATCCTTTCCATCTTCCCCTTCATCGTGATGATGTTCACCGTTGCCCAGCAGCTCTTCCATTCGCAGGCGATGGTCAGGGAAATTGGTGGCCTGCTGCGCGACGTTTTGCCCTCGAATCAGGATTTCGTGGTCCGCAACATGAGCCTGCTGGTGCATCCGCGGGGGAGCGTGCAGGTGGCCTCGGTCATCATGCTGCTCATTTCGTCGACCGGCGTTTTTATGCCGCTGGAAGTGGCGCTGAACCAGGTGTGGGGGGTAAAGAAAAACCGGTCATACCTGATGAACCAGCTGGTCTCGCTGGGGCTCGCGTCGCTGATAGGTTTTTTGGCCCTGCTGGCGATTGGCGCGGCTACGGCGCAGAGCGGCATCCTGACATTTCTGTTCTTTGGCCACACGCAGAACGGGGTTTATCGATTCATCCACGAAATCTTTTTGCAGATCGCGGTTGGGTTCCTGAGCGTGGGTATGTTCTTCGTTGTGTACTGGTTTCTTCCTAACCGGCGGCTGCCGATCCGGGCGGTACTGCCCACGGCGGTGATTATCGGGTTGATGTGGGACGTGGGGCGGCTGATCTACATCCTGGTGTTGCCGCATCTGGATTTGCAGTCGGTGTACGGGCCGTTTGAGGTTTCCGTAAGCCTGATGATCTGGGCGTTCCTGACCGGACTGCTGCTGCTGGCCGGAGCGCAATACTCGGCGACGCGGCATACTCTGCGGCTGGCGCACCAGGCGGATGTGGAAGCGGCGAAGAAGGAAAAGGCCAGCCAAACATAGCGAACTGCCACCCCATGGGGTGGTTGGGCGGGGTGGTGATTGATTCTGAAGAGGTTGAGCGGGGAGTAACGGTGGTGACATCTGGCAGGGGCTTGATAACCGGGCAGTTGGCTCACGAGCGGGAGTGAGTCATTCACACTGGTTAATGACTTATTAACACTTGCGACAGGGCTTGTGAATTGAAAGCAAGTCAGATGCGTGGCGTGTGCGAATGGTTCATTGGCGGGCGCCAGGAGCCGGGAGCCAGTAGCCAGTAGCCTGTAGCCGGTGGCCGGTAGGCGGTAGCCGGTAGCCGGTAGCCGGGAGCCGGGAGCGTAGCCCGGATTCGTCTGACTGCGCGCGCAAATGCCATCGGTTTTTCCTCCCAAGAAGAAAAGCCGCCTGGGGAACCAATCGCGCAATGCGATGCTCTGGGAAGAGCAAACGCCGCCGTTTCTTGAGGAAAACGGCGGCGTCAGGCTCTGTGCTTCAATCTCAGTTCGTTGCGCGGTTGGTTCGTGGGGGGCTTTTTCTTTGCCCGATTCGAGGAGATTTCTTTCTTTACTCTATAAGTTCAGAATATCATGTCCGGGCTGAAAAGACGCCAACTTTGTTGGGGGTGGTTGACGTGTAAGTGGTGAGTTATGATGGATCATTACTTTGGTTTTTTCCACAAAGGCTTGACAGATTTGAGGAAGGATCAGGAAATCTCTGATTCAGGCTTTAAGAGCCAGCCCTCGGGGGCTGAAGCCCATTCTAACCGTGGAAGGGGTGTCGACAGAGGCTGCGACGGTTAGTCGGTGGAAACAGCTGCAGTCACCCAGTGAGGTTTTGGTTTTGTCTCGTTTTTACGGGCTTACGTCAATGGCGCTGCGGTAAGCAACTGGCTAACAATCTCCACAGGCGGGCGGCGGGACGGTCACCGGGCATGCGGCACTTCACTGCAACCAGCCGTAATGTGGCCGAAGGGCGGTATGTTGCTGAGCGCACAGGGTTCAGCGGTCTTTTCGGAGTACCTGCACCGGAGCCCTCTCGCTTTGCCTTCTTCTTGGTCATTGCCGCTGGCGGACTTCCCCCGTATACTGCACCCAAAGAGGGGCGGGCCGCCGCTCCTCCGAAACGAGGTGTGTCTTCAGTCAGAGTCTATCCCTGACGAACGAAGTTCCGCCATCCGACGTATCGAGCTGGCGCGCGGTGGTTCGCGTGCTTCGAAGTACCGGGGCGGTGATTCTCGACAGCCTCTCTTCTGTACTTTTCCCCACCAATTGCCGCGTCTGCGGCCTCCCGCTTGCTGGTTTCACCCTCCTGCCCGTTTGCTCCTCCTGCTGGAACGATTTGCCAGTGCAAGCTGGCGCGCTTTGCGCCTGCTGCGGCGAGGCGTTGACATCCGGCCCGACTGCAGAGTCCGGGTCTCGCGCAGAAGCTGTGTGCCGTCCCTGTCGCGTAGCTCCGCCTGATTTCGAGAAGGCCGTTGCTCATGGGGTTTATCAGGGCAAACTCAGGACCCTGCTGCATCTGCTCAAGTACGACGGCATGGAGCCCCTGGCGAAGCGCCTTGGCGCGATGCTGGCCGAGCAGGTGATTGCTATCCCCGATCTTCCGGCGGACCTGGTGGTGGTCCCGGTTCCGCTGTTCGGAAAGAAGCGGCGCAATCGTGGCTTCAATCAGTCCGATCTGCTGGCGCGCGGGCTGGTGGCCGCATTGCACCATCTTCGTCCGGACTTGAAGGTCGAGCTCGCTGCGGCGCTGCTGGTGAGGCGGCGTGAAACGAAAAGCCAGGCGGGGCTGAACCCGCATGAGCGCCGCGCCAATGTTCGTGGCGCTTTTTTTGTTCCCCGGCCAGAAACGCTCAAGGGACGGAACGCGCTGCTGGTCGACGACATTTACACGACCGGGGCGACGGCACGCGCTTGTTCCACGGCACTGCGCCGTGCTGGAGCAGCGTCGGTTTGGGTAGCCACGGTGGCACGGGCGCAGATTGAGTTCATGCAGGAAACAGAAGACGGGCATTTGCGGGCGGCCGCTGAGCCGGAGCTACCTATGGAAGAAGACTTTACGTTCTGGGAGGAAGGCCCTTCCCATCCCATCACGCCAAAAATCGGCGCGATGGGAGCGCTGGACCCCCCGGTTTCGACCGGCGGGATTGCACGATAGCTGCCCGGACTGGCAAACCGGGCGTACCTGAGACGGAGGCACTATGTCGTTAGGGAAAGCTGGAGTTCACGCTCGCAGACAAAGCCTGGGCAAATCCCTGGGCGCAACCCATGCCAAGGCGGAAGGCCACGCCGCCGTTGGCGGTGAGGGCCTGCGCGCAGTCAAAACCGCGCAGGTGTTGCAGACGCCGGTTCTGGTGCTGAACGCCTCCTACGAGCCGATTAATATTTGCGGGGCGCGGCGGGCGCTGGTTCTGGTACTGAAGGGGGTCGCGCGGACCGAAGAGGAGCAGGGGCTCGAGCTGCACTCGGCGAGGGTGCGCATGGCGATGCCGTCCGTTATCCGGCTGCTCGAATACCGCCGCATCCCACACCAGACGCGGGCGCTTTCGCGGAAGAACATCCTGCTGCGGGATCGCAACACCTGCCAGTATTGTGGAGTGATTCTGCCGTCGGCGGAACTGACGCTGGATCACGTGGTTCCGCGTTCGCGCGGCGGCTTATCGACCTGGGAAAACCTGGTTGCGGCGTGCCACTCCTGCAATCGCCGCAAGGGAAATCACCTGCTCCACGAGCAGGAGCACATGAAGCTGCAGCGGGAGCCTCGGCCTTTCACATTGCATACGAGCCGGCACATTATGCGGATGATTGGGCACTCGGATTCAAAGTGGCGGAAGTATCTGTACTACTAGCCGGGAGCCGGTAGCTGGGAGCAAAAGCGAGGGTCGCATTGACGACCCTCGACTCATTGTTAGTTCTTCGGGAACATGGCGAATTGTCCGGCGTCTGTCTGTCCGTGGTCAGCCAGAAATCCGGGACTCGTCAAGCCTGGCCGCACATAGCTCGGCCCCCATGATGGCGACCGCAACTCCGGCATGGGCTTGGCCTGGAAAAGGCGCTTGCATTGCCTTGCCGTCCAGCGCGCCCACTGCCTCGACTTCTTCCGCCGCGCGCTGTCGCTTGAGATACCGGTGCCTGCGTACATCTGGCGGTAGAGCTTCGAGAGAAAGATAAACGCGATGCGCGAGGTGATGTTCGGGCAGCAGGCGGATCGCTCCCAGATTGCCGGCCAGTTGTAAAACCGGTCCCAGACCTTCTGGGTTCGGTCGCGAATCTCATCCGCGCTCATGGAAGGATGGGGGGTAAACATCTTCGGCCGCGACTCCCAGGGGATGAGCCAGTAGCGCGTGATCGGGACGCCATCGACCATGGCCGGATCGACGGACTGCTGTTTTTCCCAGCGCGTGAAATCCACGGTGCCGGGGAATGGCGTCATCATTACGAACTGGGCAAAGGTGACGCCGGCCTTCATCGCCATGTCGACCGTCGCATCAAAGGTCGCGGGCTTGTCGGTGGGCAGGCCGAAGATGAACGAGCCGAGCACGTGCACGCCGTGCTCTTTGAATTTCTGCAGCTGCGTGGCCAGCGCCTCGCCGGAGTAGTTCCAGTCCTTGTAAACCGCCTTGAGGCCCTCCGGGGTCACCGCTTCCACGCCAACGAGCGCGCCCTTGATGTTGGCTTTGCGCATGGCGTCAAGATAATCGCCGTCTTCGCCGGCTTCCATGGTGATCTGGGTGAAGAAAACCATGTCCTGGGGGAGCTTGGCCAGCTCTTCCATCAGCTGGAGGCGCTCGGTGCGGATGGCGGTCAGCTCTTCCACTTTCGCGAGATTGTTCTGCTCCCGCGCCAGGCGGAGATCGGTTTTCGTTACGGGATAAAAATTGTCATCGGCGAGCGCGATGAACTTGAAGCCGAGGCGGCGCAGGTTCACAATCTCGTCGATCACGCTCTGAAAGCGCCGTTGCCGGGGCTGCTGCCCGTCGGTGCGCCAGACACTGCAAAACGAGCAGTGCTTGGGGCAGCCGCGAATGGTCTGCACGGAAGCCCACATGTACTTTTCCGGCTGCATCAGGTCCCAGCGCGCAGCCAGGAAGTCGGTGCCGGAGATGCGTCCGCCGTCATAGACGCGATCCGGATGGCCGGCGAGGCAATCCATGACGACCTTGCTCCAGATGAGATCGCCGTCACCTTTGACTACTGCGTGGGCTTCGCCCCGCTCCAGCGCTTCTTCGGGATAGAGGGTGGCGTGAATGCCGCCATAGACGACCCAAGCGCCCCGCTCGCGCGCCATTTTGCCTACCTGGTATCCGCGCAGGGCATTGCCGGTGTGCACGCTGATGCCGACGATGTCGCCAGCCTGAATGCGATCGGAAATGATCGGCTCCAGCGACTCGTCAACCAGAATTGGATCTCCCACGCATGTGGGCGTGGCAGCCGCGAGTACAAAGAGCCACCTGGGGGTGATCACGGCCGTGCCAAAAGAATTGTCGCTGGGGTTCACGAGAAAAACGCTCATCGTGCCTAACCTTTCCTGGTGCGGCGGGGCCTCTTGGAGCGTCTCGCAGGTTGTAGTCAAAGATGGCTTGGGTCAGACCTGGCGGTCCGGGCGTAGCTTTCCTAGTCAATCTTTCCCCGATGATACGCGCCAAAATACGCCACTGGCGATGGTGGGGGGTAAGAATTTTGCAATTTTGTAATGGGGTTGGGGTGGAGGAGTCGGGGAAAAGCGGTGAATTGGCGCGTGAATGGGCCCGTTTAAACCTTGGGAGTCTTCCGTTCCGACAGCATCTTGAGGCACTTTTCGATCCGCGCGGTTCGCGTCTCTGGTTTCTTCGCCTGTTCAATCCAGTCGACGAGTTCTTTCCGGTGCGAGTAGGAAAGAGCGGCGAAGACTTTGTCCTGGCGGGCGGCATTGAGGGCCTTTTTCAAATCGGCCGCTACGGCGACGGACCGCTCTGCGGTGTCCGCCTCCATCACGACCTTGACCACGTCTCCGACGCCGGCTCCGGCGCCCAGCTGCATCTCTTTGTTCACCGCCATGTAATGGGAACCGCCGCTCCGCGGCATTATCGAGCTTCGATACGCGAAGCCGTTGATGGTGCCGCGCACGGCTACGCGACCCTTTGAGCCAAATACCTGGGCGACGTTGAAGGGGATCGGCATGTGGGTCCAGGCTCCGCCTGGGCCGCGCCCTATCAGCTCGATGGAGAAGGTCTGTTTCATAGCTCCTGCTTCACGGTTCCTGGTTCATGTTTCCTGGGGCGGCGGCGCGGCCCCGGGAGGATTCACCCAGCCAGTATCGCAGTAGACGGCCCAGCGACTGACCTTGCCGTCGCGCACTTCGGCCAGCCATGCGGCGGCGACGGTCCAGCTCTGCGGAAGCACGAAACCATCCACCTTCCACTTGCCGCCGGCCTCGCCAAACAGGGCCACGCGGCTTCCATCGAAAAACGCCGAATCAACGCGTATCCAGTAGCGCGGATAAGCGTCGAAAAAATGCCGCCATCCCTCGATCATCTTCTCTGCGCCGGAAAAGCTTTTGCCCAGCGCGTCGGTGAAGGTGTGGTCTTCGGTCATCGCGTCTCGCAGAGCTGCGAGATCCTCCTGGTTAATGGCTTTTACGAATGCGCTCGCTGCATCGAGGGGTGTGGCGGGCATGAATCGTCCTCGGATAATCGGAAGATTACCATTGCCCAAAGTGTTTTCGAGGTGAAATGGCGGAGGAAATTGAGGGGGAGAATTCCTGGGAAATGGCCAGAGCGAGTTACGCAATCTTATAGGCGTAGGCATCGTGATGCCGAGTGCTTGCCAGCGCTGCAGATCGCCTCGGTTCACTGCGACGATTTTAAGAAGGTCTCGCGGAAGGAAAAGGGGAATTCGGCGCGGCAAGAACGAGCGTAAACGGATCGACGTCGGTACTACTCCCAGCGCCTGAAGATGAGCGAGCCGTTGGTGCCGCCGAATCCGAAGGAGTTCGACAGCGCGATGTGAATCGGACCTTTCTGTGGCGTGTTTGGCACATAGTTCAGCACGCATTCCGGGTCGACGTTGTCGAGGTTCGCTGTCGGCGGAGCGGTCTGGTTGATCAGCGCCAAAATGGTGATGCCTGCCTCAAGGCCGCCCGCGCCGCCCAGCAGATGTCCGGTCATGGATTTGGTGGAACTGATCTTGAGCGTGTGACTGGTCGCATGTTCGCCGAAGATGCGCTGCATCGCCTTGGACTCGACCACGTCGCCCAGCGTCGTTGATGTCGCGTGGGCATTGACGTAGTCGACCTGCTGGGGCTGGATTCTCGCGGACTTCAGCGCGTTGGCCATCGCGCGGAAGCAGCCATCGCCGTCCTCCGGCATGCCGGTGATGTGGTAGGCGTCGGCGCTCATCCCGTAGCCGATAATCTCCGCCTGAATCTTCGCGCCCCGCGCCTTCGCGTGTTCCAGCTCTTCGAGGATCAGGATCCCCGCTCCTTCACCGACCACAAATCCGTCGCGATCCCTGTCGAAAGGCCGGCAGGCGTGCGCCGGATCGTCGTTGCGTGTTGAGAGCGCGCGCATCGCGGCAAATCCACCAACGCCCATGGGCGTGATGGCCGCCTCGGAACCGCCGGCAATCATCACGTCGGCATCGCCACGCTCGATGATGCGATAGGCATCGCCGATGGCATGGGCACTGGTGGTGCACGCCGTCGCCGTTGCCTCGTTGGGACCCTTGGCGCCGTAACGGATGCTGACTTGTCCAGCGGCAAGATTGATGATTGCGGCGGGAATGAAGAACGGGGAAATCTTGCGCGGACCGCCCTGCAGCATGTTGTTGTGCTCGCGCTCGATGACGTCGAACCCGCCGATGCCCGATCCAATGAAGACGCCCACGCGCTCCGCGTTGGCCGGAGTGACCTTCAGCCCGGAGTTCTCCATCGCCTCGTGGGTCGCAGCCAGCGCCAGATGGATAAAGCGGCCCATCTTGCGCGCTTCCTTCTTGTCAACAAATTGCAGGGGGTCGAAGTTTTTGACTTCGGCGGCGAAGGTGACGGGGAAAGCGGTGGTATCGAAGCTTGTGATCGTGGCGATGCCGCTCTTTGCCGCCAGCAGGTTGTTCCAGATCTCGGAAGCTGTATGGCCTACGCCGGAAATCAGCCCGAGCCCGGTGACAACGACACGTCGTTGCAAGTTTACTTGCCGCCTTTCGCGTTCTTTTCGATGTAATCGATCGCGTCTTTGACGGTCTTGATCTTCTCGGCGTCCTCGTCGGGAATTTCGAGGTCGAAGGCTTCCTCAAACTGCATCACCAGCTCGACCACGTCGAGGGAGTCCGCGCCCAGATCCTCCTGAAATGAAGCGGTGGGGGTCACTTCGGCCTCATCCACCTGAAGTTGCTCGACAATGATCTGCTTTACCTTTTCTTCCACACCAGATGCCATGCGTCTCTCCTGTGGTAAATGTTCATGTTGATGCTGAAATTCGGGAGGGGGGATGTGAGGCCCTCCGCGCGCAGGGGCTGCGGTTCGGTGCGAACGCACCGGCCCTCAGCTCCGAAATTCCAAGTCTACTGACGCCTCCTGGTAGTGTAAAGCCGGTCGAAAGCCGCGGTGGTTTGCTGCTCAAGCCATGATGCGCCGTTGCCGGAAGCGGCTCAGGCTGAGAACTGCTACCGTGAAGAATCCCCGCAGCAACGGCGCCATGGAAGTGCGCCAACGGAGGACTCAGCAAATGACTGCCATCAGGCCGGGCCTGGTTTCTCTCCTCTGCGCAATTATGGCTGCCTCGCTCCCCGCACAGGACCGCTCCTACGGGCGATCGGTGGTCTCGACACCCTACGGCATTGTGGCCACCACGTGGGTGCAGGCTTCCGAGGCCGGAGCGCGCATCCTCGAGCAGGGCGGCTCGGCTATCGATGCGGCGATCGCCGCCAACGCGGTCCTCAACGTCTCCGAGCCGATGACGAACGGCATGGGCGGCGACCTGTTTGCCATCTATTGGGAGGCGAAAACCGGCAAGCTTTACGGCCTGAACGCGAGCGGCTGGGCTCCGCAGGCGCTGACGATCGAGCACCTGAAGTCGAAGGGCGTCAGCTCCATGCCGCAGAAGGGGATCGACTCCGTGACTGTCCCGGGCATGGTCGATGGCTGGACGAAGCTTCACGGGCGGTGGGGCAAGGTTCCGTGGCACGAACTCTTCGAGCCCGCAATTTTCTATGCGGATCACGGCATCACGGTCCCGGAGATGATCCACGATTACTGGGCGCCTATGGATGGGGAGCTCCGCGCGAATGCGGAGAGCCGACGCGTGTTTCTTCCTAATGACCAGGTCCCCGCTATCGGGCAGCTCTTCTTCAATCCGGAACTGGCCAACACTCTGCGTCTGATTGCGGACCACGGCGAAGACGCTTTTTATAAGGGAGTCATCGCTCAGGCCATCCTGAAGACATCGGTCGAGCAGGGCGGGACAATGACCGCCGACGATCTGGCGGAATATTCCGCCGAATGGGTTGAGCCGATTCATACTACGTACCGCGACTGGACCATCTACGAAATCCCGCCCAACGGCGACGGCATGGCCGCACTCGAAATGCTGAACATTATGGAGCAGTTCCCTCCCGATTCCGGCGGCCCGCACAGCCCGGGCGAACTGCACACTCGCATCGAAGCCATGAAGCTGGCGTATGCCGACGTGAAGGCCTACGATGGCGATCCGCGGTTTTCGAAGATTCCCGTGGAGCAGCTGCTCTCGAAGCCATTCGCCGCCACCCGCGCCAAAAGCATCGATCCGGGGCACGCCAACTGCAGTGTAGCGCCTGGCTCGCTGAGCGGCAGCGACACTACTTACCTAACGGTCGTCGACAGCGATGGCAACATCGTTTCTTTCATTCAGAGCAATTATTCTTCCTTCGGCTCCGGCATCACTGTCGATGGGATGGGCTTCGTGCTGCAGAACCGCGGCGGGCTGTTCTCGCTCAACCGGCAGTCGCCCAACGCACTCGCTGGGCGCAAACGCCCGCTCCATACCATCATTCCCGGCTTCATGCAGCGCGGGGACGAGCACATCGGCTTCGGCATCATGGGCGGATGGAATCAGCCGCTGGCTCACGCCCAGTTCGTGTCAAACCTGGTTGACTACCACATGAACATACAGGCCGCGATGGAAGAGCCGCGCTTCACGGTCAACGCTAAACTGGGCTGCAACATCGTTATCGAATCGAGGGTTACACCGGCCTCCATCGATGCGCTGACGAAGATGGGCCATGTCCTTGAAGTTCGCAAGGAATACACGACGGCGATGGGCCGCGGCCAGGCTGTACTCCACGACAGCGCAACCGGGATCAATTACGGCGCTTCCGACCCGCGCGCCGATGGCGCGGCGATTCCCGAGTCGCCAAGATTTCCGGGCGCGGGGCACTGAATGCGCTCCGTGTCACGCTGGCCCGGAACGGGAATCAGCTTGGTTACCTCCAATGCCCTCTTTCACAGGACCGTTTCGGGGTTATAGTCTTCGGATGCTTCCCGCAGTTGCTTTGCTGGCTGGTTTAGCTCTTGGTGCGTCCATCGCGTGGTTTATCGCCGGTTTTCGCGCGGCTTCGGACAATGCAAGGGTCAAAAGTGCCCTCGACGCGGCGCTTCGCGATAAGGAGTCCGCCGAAAGCGCCAGAGCGGTTTTGCAAAGCGAACTCGACGCGATCGAAGAAGCGAAAAGGTCGATGAAGGAAACCTTCGACTCGCTGGCGGCCAAGGCACTGCATGAGAATAACCGAAACTTTCTGGCCATGGCGCAACTGGAGCTTGGCAGGCAGCAGTCTTTCGCCACCAGCAATCTGGATTACAGAGAGAGGGCAATCGCCAATCTTCTGACCCCGATCCTGGCCAAGTTCGACGAATTTCAGCAGAAGGTGGCGAGCCTGGAACGAGACGGGATTGAAGGGCGCGCCGAACTGAAGGCACAGATTGAAAATCTTCGCTCGCTCAACGAACGGCTGAGGTGGGCGACATCCGAAGTGCCGGATCCCGCAACGGAAAAGCGCCCTGTTGCGCAGCAGTTGTCGGCATAGCAATCCGTCACATCGGTAGAGCTGCTAAGCGTCCGATCTCTCGCTTTCGTTGACTGCGGCCATCTCCAGCACGCGGCCTGTTCCGAGGGGAAGCAAAGCCTGCTCTTCGATCGCCAGGAGCCTTGAGGCCTCGGCCGGCTCAACCTCGGCAGTTTCGACGTTGCGCAGGGCTCTGGTAATCGTTTTCGTCTTACCCCGGATTTCCTTCAGGGTGTTCTGCACCGTCCCGACCTGCGTCTCCACTTTGGCCATCAACCCGCCAAATTTCTGGAATTCCAGTTTGGCCGCTCCGAGCACGCGCCATACCTCGGCACCCTTCTTCTGAATAGCGACCGTGCGAAATCCCATCTGGAGGCTGTTGAGAATGGCGACGAAGTTGGTGGGGCCGGCCACGCTCACATGAAAATGGCTCTGCAGGTCGTCGAACAGTCCTGGAATTCGCATCACCTCCGCGAACAATCCTTCGGTTGGAAGGTACATCAGCGCGAACTCCGTGGTGCGGGGTGGATAGATGTATTTCTCGCAGATTTTCTTTGCTTCCGCCCTGATGGTTGCTGCCAGGGCCTTTTGAGCCGCAGCCTTGTCCTCCGCAGAGCCGTGCTCCATCGCATCTTCGAGGCGTTCCCAGTCCTCTCTGGGAAACTTCACATCGATCGGCAGCAACATTTCCTGGTCACCGTTGGGGATCTTGATCGCGAACTCGACACATTCCCGACTATCCTCCCGGATCACCGCGTTCCTGAGATATTGATCGGGAGAGAGGATCTGATCCAGTTGCGCTCCGCATTGAATTTCTCCAAGGTTTCCGCGCGCTCTCACGTTGGTCAGGACCCTCTTCAGGTCTCCTACTCCCACCGCCAGGTCCTTCATTTCACCCAGGCCGGCGTGGACATTCTCAAGCCGGTCCGCCACGAGGCTGAAGCTCTCGGTCAGACGCTTTTCAAGGGTCGAATGCAGCTTCTCGTCCACGGTCGCGCGCATTTCATCCAGCTTGGAGACGTTGCTCTCCTGGAGTTTTTCAAGTCTTCCCTCCACGGTCTGGCGCAGTCCCTCCTGGCGGCGTTCGTTGGCCTCGGACAAAGCGTTCAGCTGTTCGGCAACTTCTTTCAGCCGGTTCTTTACTTCCTCGGTCAGTTGTTGGGTGTTTTCGCGCAGTTCGCGCCCAAGAACACTGAGGGTCGACTCGACGGTTTCCTTCATTTTGACGGTCGCGCCGGATTGGGTGGTCTGCCCGGCGGACAGCGCCTTTCCTATCGCCATCAGTTTGTCACCGACGTTTTCAGCGAGCGCAGAGTGCCGCTTGCCCGCGTCGTCGGCGATGCACTGGAGTCTCAGAGTCACGAGCTCCCGCAGATCGCTCGAATCCCTGCGAACCTGGTCGAAGAAACGGGAAGCATCCTCGCGCGACTGTCCCATTCCATTGGCGAGGTCCAGGCGGATCTCCTGAATCCCAGATCGGATGTCGGCTTCCAGATGGCTGGATTGCGAGGCAAGCCCGGCTATGGCTTCGCCGAGCTTTTGACACAATGCGGAGAGAGGGCCCAATGGATCCTTTCTCAGCATGAGCATGAGGACGCTGAGGAGAATGGCGATCTGCAGAATGAGGATGGGGAGCATTTTTCGGTTCTCCAGGAGCAGGATACCTTGGGGAGGAACCGGAAAAGGATTTATAAGGCCCGGATTTAACACCAAAGAGTTACTTACGCGAGCCCTGACGGTCCTTGCTGCGGCCGCCCTTCCTGCCGGAGCAAACCCCGGAATCACCCTGGAGCGTCCATTGCAAATGCCTGGCGCATGCGCTGCCACGTGACGGAGAAATCTTCCGGCAGAACGCGTGTTTCGCCGACCACCGTCATGAAATTCGTATCACCGGTCCACCGCGGCAGGGCGTGCAGATGCAGGTGTTTTGCCACTCCCGCGCCCGCGGACTTGCCGAGGTTGAGCCCGAAGTTAAAGCCATCCGGCTGATAGAGCCGCAGCAGGGCGCGCTCGGCTTGCTGCGCCAGGCGCATCATTTCCTGCGCGGCGTCGTCAGGGAGTGCAGCCAGCGACGCCTGGTGCTCGTAGGGCACCACCATGATGTGTCCTGAGGTATAAGGAAAGCGGTTCACGCAGATGTAATTGTGATTCGCGCGGAGCACGATTCCCGCGGCGCGCTCGGCCGCGGTACGGTCCATGCCGTGTTCCGTCGCGTAATCCGCGGCGGCGATCATGTTGCAGAAGACGCAGCCGGTATCGCCCGGCCATGCATCCAGCTCCTCAGGAATGCCGGGGCGCTTCTTCCTGTCGCCTTCGGTGACGTAGGTATAGCGCCATGGTGTCCACAGGTAATCCACGGGCGAAGTATATCCTGCCTTAGTTGCGTATTGGTTAGCGTGGCTGCGTCACTTGATTCTGCAGCGCCTGCACCTTGCTGTGTTTTGTCGAATAGGTGAAATAAATGACAAGCCCGATTACGAGCCAGATGCCGACTACTTCCCACGTCAGCAGCGGCAAATTGATCATGAGATAAAACGCGCTGATGACGCCGAGGATCGGCACGATAGGCACCAACGGCGTCTTGAAGGGGCGCTCGAGGTCGGGCATGCGCACGCGCAGAATCCAAACGCCGGCGGAGACGATAGCGAAGGCCAGCAACGTGCCCATGTTTACCAGCTCGCTCAGCTTATCGATGGGCAGGAACGCTGGCAGAAAAGCCACGATGGTTCCTACCACGATGTTCGAGATCCACGGGGTACGGAATTTTGGATGAATGTCGCTTGCCCACTTCCACAGCAGGCCATCGCGCGACATTGAGAAGAAGACGCGGCTCTGGCCAAGCAGCATCACCAGCATCACAGTGCCGAGGCCGAACACCGCGCCGATTTTCACCAGCAGGCTGCCCCAGGTCACGCCGGTTGCGTCGATACCCAGCGCCACGGGTTGTGCCACGTTGAGCTCGCGATAATTCACCAGGCCGGTCAGCGTCAGCGAAACCGCGATGTAGAGGATGGTGCAGATGACCAGCGATCCCAGGATACCGATGGGCATATCGCGCTGCGGATTCTTCGCTTCCTGAGCGGCGGTTGAAACCGCGTCGAATCCGATATACGCGAAGAAGACCGACGATGCGCCCGCGACGATGCCGTTGATGCCGAAGGCGCCGCGCCCCTGAGCGGGCGGAATGAACGGATGCCAGTTGGCCGACGCGAGGTGCGGATGGTGGAAGAGGAAGTTAACCCCAACCACGAGGAAGATGCCCACAACCGCGAGCTTGACGAAGACGATCGTGGAGTTGAGGTTGGCGGATTCCTTGATGCCACGAACGAGCACTGCGGTGACCACGACGATGGCGAAGAACGCCACCAGATTGCAGATGCCGACGACGTGCGGGAGGCCAGCGGTTGCCACGTTCATGGGCAGCGACATGGCCGGCATCCAGGCTCCGTGATAGAGGTAGATGTTGTTGCCGTAGGTCGTCGTGAAGCGCGCCAGACCAGGCCCCGGCGTAAAGCCCAGTTGCGCCAGCAGGCTGAGGAAATATCCCGACCAGCCTGAAGCCACCGTGGCCGCGCCAAAGGCGTACTCGAGGCACAGGTCCCAGCCGATGATCCAGGCCACCAGTTCGCCCAGCGTGGCGTAGCCGTAGGTGTAGGCGGAGCCGGCGATGGGGATGATGGAGGCGAACTCCGCGTAGCAGAGGCCGGCGAAGGCGCAGGTGATGCCGGCGACGACAAAGCTGAGGGCGACCGCCGGCCCTGCGTGCAGAGCCGCCGCCTGACCTGTGAGCACGAAGATGCCCGCGCCGATAATCGCGCCGATACCGAGCGTGATCAGGTTGACCGGACCGAGCGACCGCCGCAGCGTGTGCTCGCCTTCTTCACCGGCTTCCTTGGTCAGAAGGGAAAGGGGCTTGACGGCAAAAAGCTTAGCCATTCTCGGATGTTCCTCCAGGAATATGTCCGGGCGACGAGGCCGGCAGTGCTTCGGGGACCGCATTGCGGGACCACACGGCGAACACCGGAATGCCCAGCAGCACGATCACCAGTCCTGGCCATGTGTACTGCGGTTTGTAGCGCAATAATACGATACAAATCCACGCTGCCATCAAAATATAGACGACCGGCAGCACCGGATAGCCGATGGCGCGGTAGGGGCGCTCGGCGTTGGGGCGTTTGGCGCGCAGGACGAAGAGGCAGATGATGGTCAGGATGTAGAAAATCAGCTCCGTGCAGATGATGTAGTCGAGGAGCTGGCCGTACGATCCGGAGATGCAGAGCACGCATGTCCACAGCGCCTGCACGATCAGGGCGGCTACCGGCGTGTGCCACTTTGGGTGGAGCTTGCCGGCTGCCTTGAAGAACAGGCCATCGCGGCTCATCGCGTAGTAGACACGAGCGCCGGCGAGGGTGAGGCCGTTGGCGCAGCCGAAGGTGGAAATCAGAATCGCGCCCGCCATAAGGTAAGCTCCGGCGTGGGAAAAAATCTGCTGCAACGCCGCTGTAGCCACGCGATCTTCCGACGCATATTGGATGCCGCGCGCCGCGATGGTGGTCCCGTTCGGGTCGCCATGCAAAGGCAGCGCCATCAGGTAGACAAAATTGGCCAGGATGTAAAGGCCCAGCACAAGGGTTGTGCCCATCGCCAGAGAAAGCGGCAGATTGCGCCGGGGATTCCGCACCTCGCCTGCCGTGTAGGTCACGTTGTTCCAGGCATCGGCTGAGAAGAGCGAGCCAGTCTGCACGACCGCAAGAATCGTTAGCAGACCGACCATAGCGATAGGGCCGCCCACACCGACCTGCACTGCGTGCATGCTATGCCAGCCTGCCCAGAAATTCGCGCCGAAATTGGCGTGGATTGCTGTGGCATTCCGCCCGAAGAGGATGCCCAGAATTACCAGCCCCAGCAGAGCGGCCGTCTTAGCCGTGGTGAAGATGTTCTGAACCAGAGCACCTAATTTCACTCCAAAGATGTTCACCACCGCGAGCAGCAGGATAATGACGATGCCGGCAAGATTCGCGGTACTCAGGCCGATGTCCATGTTGCCCAGCACCATCGGCCCGACCTTCCAGGCGGGAACACGGCCGATGTGCCAGAGCCAGTGGGTGGTGGAAACCGACGGGAAGAAGACGCCGAGGAATTTTCCAAACGCTACGGCTACGGCGGCGATGGTTCCGGTCTGGATGACGAGAAACAGCGTCCAGCCGAAGAGAAATCCCCAGATGCGCCCGAGCGCCTCGCGCAGATAGATGTACTGGCCGCCAGCTCCGGGCATCATCGCGGCCAGCTCGCCATAGCTGAGAGCGCCGATGATGGTCATGACCGCCGTCACGAGCCACGCGCCGATCAGCAATGCGGGCGAGCCTACGCCGCGGCTGATATCGGCGGGAACGAGAAAGATGCCGGAGCCGATCATGGACCCGACGACGATCGCAGTCGCGCTGAAGAGGCCAAGGCTGGCTACGAAGCCTGATTTTCCGGAAGACGGAGCGGGAGTGGAGGCCTGAGGACGCACGTGTCCTACAGTTCTACTTGAAAGCTCGGGTCAATGTCAGCAACTGTTCATTTCCGGCAGGGCTTATCGGTGGCCCGCGATGAGTTTCGCGCAGAGCATAGCGCCCACCGGCTGCGCCACGAGACTCCGGATTTCTGTGCATTTCGCCTGTTCACGCACGGCGGTTGGCTGGTATCACCTCTCGGCTTCGGGCAAAGGGTTCATTTCGCAGGACTTCCGATTTGTTCCATTTTGAGACCAGCGTACACGGTGGGTGCTGCGCAGAAGACCTAAAGCTCGGCCCTATCTCCATAGAAATACGTTGTTTACACAAAACGGTCGGCTGGATTTGTGGGGTGGCTGGAACCGCAGCAGATATTCCCAACGTAACCAATTCGTGATAGCGGCACCCGCTATATTTTCCGATAATCAGAACAACGGATGTGATAACGTGTTAAAACAGCTTGAGGAATGCGATGCAGCAACTGCTCATAGCCCACTCTCTTGGTATTGCAGGAGAAGTATTCAACTTCGCCGGCGCAGTCTTATTGGGCGTGGACTTGTTCAGGCGCGGCCAGTTTCGCAAGCAGGAAGAGGATCTGATGGAATTGCGCGATTTGCGGTGAGAAACAATCTGCAAGCGGTGCGCTATATGAATGTAGTGGTCGCGCTGCCGGATTTTCAGGACTTGATCGCCGAAAAACGCTCACGGAAATACGGGATCGCCGGAGCGAGTTCCCTCGCCCTGGGCTTTGCTTTGCTGGTCGGGTACCACGCGATGGAAATCTGCGATCTGCTTCGCTAGTGATATCAACATGGTAATTTGATGAACCAAACAGGTGAAGGACTTGACAACTATTTTCCGATAATCGGAAACTAAGAATGATGGAGAGATTTATGGCGACAGCATTGGAAATGCGGGCGAGCGTAGAGGAGCAGGCGAAGGATTTGCCTCGCGCGGTTGTGAGCCGGATCGTCAACAAGTTCCAGGTCACCGTGCCCCAGGAGGTCCGCGACCTTTATAGCCTCCGTGAAGGCGACTTCTTCGAATGGCATTTTGATGCCCAGCAGGGCCAGCTGACCGTCATCCCCAAGCGAACCGAGATGATCACGCCGCGCCTGCGGGAGAAAATCGCCCAGGAACAGCGCAGCCGGCCTGGAGTTGTGGCCGAACCGTAGGTGCTGCACGCCGTTCCTGAAAATTCATGGATCGCGGGCATCGGGCGATGGTAGAGTTCCCTATCCCCGATGCCCCACGTGATCGAACTTGCTCAGAGTTTCGTGGATAACTTCCGGTTCTTCGTTGCTCCAATGGAGACCGAGATGAGCGCAGTCCTGCGCGGCCTCGAAGAAGACCCCCGATTCATACCCGGCGCCCGAGATTACGACTTTGATAAGGACGCGAAAGGTTATTGCGTCTGCCGCCATAAGTCGCACTGGGGCGATTGGCGCATGTACTGGTATCCGGAAATCGGATTTGACCCGGAACAGATCATCATTCGCGTCGGTCTCGATCAGACGACGGATGCCGTCGCAACCATCGCCCTCACGCCGCGCGGCAACGTCTCCTGGTAGTGCGACTCTTCTCTGCGAGCCTCTTTGGTCGACAGGGCGCTTCAAAGCGGCCGGAATTGGCGGACGGAGTCGGCTACGGATTCGCCGCTCGATTGCGCTCCGAAGATCGCGGAAATTACGGCCACCGAGTCCGCGCCCGCCTCATAAACTGCTGCGGCGTTTTCTCGGGTGATGCCGCCGATTGCGACCAGAGGTTTGCCGGTCAGCGCCCGCGCCCGTCGCACGCCTTCAAGGCCAATCACCGGCGAAGTGTCGGGCTTGGTGGCTGTCGCAAATACCGGCCCGATGGCGACATAGTCCACCGGTTCGGCGTCCGCAGTGACAACCTGCTCCGCAGTGTGAGTCGAAAGTCCTACGATGGCCCCCGGCCCCGCCAGCAAACGTGCCTGTTGCGGTGACAAATCCTCCTGGCCAACGTGGACACCATCCCATCCGGCGGCCACTGCAAGCTCTGCGCGGTCGTTGAGGATGAGCCGCACTCGCCTTCGGCCTGGTTGGACAGCCGACTCCGCCGCTTCCCGTATCGCCAGCGCGTCAACGAGGACCCCGTCGTCGTCGTCCCGCTTATTGCGATACTGCAGAATCTCTACACCGGCGTGGGCCAACTCGCGTACCAGGTGGCGCAGTAGTTTCGCGCGGTCGTTTGATGCGGTGCCCGGTTTAGTGCCTGCTCCGCGCGGCGCGAGCTCCCGGAAAACCAGGTCCGCATCGAGGATGGGATACAGCTTCGGGAAGCGCACCTTCTCGCCGGAATTCCAGCCCATTGGATTCATTGTGAGTGGCCTTCGCTTGAGTTTTCGAGCCACGGAAAAGCCCTGCGCCGCAGCAGCGTAACAGGGCCCAGCATTTTCAAAGTAGCGCGGTTGTGCTGGCTCAACTATTGAGGAGCGACGCTCAGAGTCATTTGCGAACCGCTCTCGAGGCTGAAGTTTCTGCCATGCCCGGTCAGCAGTGTCGCTGTCGACGAACCGGTCGACCCGCTAACGCCGCTATTCGAAAGGCCAGCGCTTGCGTTCACGTTGTTGAACGTGACGCCGGAAAGATTCCCGACCGGCATCGCCTCGCCGGATGCCTGCCCGGACAGTCCGGCGTTGAGGCCGACAGTATTATCCACTGCCGCGCCAGTCGTTCCCAGATGGCCCGGACCATTGGGAGCCGCGCCCGAAGTTACGTTGTCCGCCAAGCCCGTGGCCGTTCCTGGAACCGCGCCCGAGACCCCGCCCACCGATGCGCGGCCGCTGCCGCCTCCATGCGCCATGGAATCGCCACCGCCCGGGGTCATCGAGCTGCTCGCCATCATGTCATTGGAGCTGCTGGCCGCCATCGCCGCCGGCGCCGCGAGCGACTGCATCACGGCGTGAATCGGCGCCTCATGCCCATCCTTCAGGACGGCGCGGTCAAAAGTAAACGCAATATGTGAATCGCTGTTGTCGCGGGATTTGGCCTGTACATCGGTCACGTGGCCGATCAGCCGCGATCCCTTCGGCAGCTTCATGCCATCGGCCAAGTGCGCATCGCTCGTGGTCTTCGCGATCACCGGATCGCCGACCTTTGCATCCTTCGTATCGATTTTCTTCGACAGCTCCGCGGAAACCACCGTCGCCTGCGCTGCCGATGCGGAGGTCTGCCCGGCCTGGGCTGCGGAGTATTCGCTACCCCCTGCCGATTGCCCATGGGCTGCGACAGCGAGAGCGGTTGCAGCAATCCATGCAAACGCGGTCTTCATTTTCATGCCCTCGATTGAAATCGTTGAACGCCTGCGCAGATTCGTTCGTCCGCAGAATAGCGACGCTTCGTCGCAGAATGCAACTCCACCTATCGGGAGCACGCCAGAGGATTTTGAAAACTACGGCGAGTCTGAATGAGCGCCGAGGCGAGCTGATACCCTCATTTCGAACCTCAGTGACCTCGGCTCCGGACAAGAACGGGCCGAGCCGCAACTACGAGCGCAGGGCACACCACACCAGCACGACGTAACCCCGAATTCAAGCGTCGTCTTAGTTAAACGGGATCGAGACCGCAGGCCTACCGACAACTACCTTATCGCTGCAGACGTGTTTCGCCTCCAGGCGCAGCCGCTCCGCCGGAGTTTTGTAAGCTCCGATGGTGGTCATGCAGAAACGGCAAACCAGAAGGGTAGAAACGCTCGCCAACCGCACCGGGGGGAGCTGTGTTGGTATAACGTGCGTGGTCTTAACGGAAGGATTCATCGCTCTCTCCTCGACAGAGTCGCGACGTGCGGGCCCTGGACGGTGTCGTATAGCTCTTTCGTTCTCATTATCTCACGTAATCGTCACACAAGGGTGGGCTGCGTGCACGAAAATCTTTAGTGACCTTGATTACTAAAGGGCGACCACTATCTGTACTCTTTGGCGCACTTCCCTGAGTTCTGGGGGAGATTCCCACCTTGGAACGCGATTTCCACCGTGTGAGTTGCCTCGAAGTCCTTGACAAGGGCTGCTTCTTAAAGCCTCGCGATTTTCGAGCCGATAAAAGGAACCGGGAGAGAACCGCCCCGGAGACTTCATGCCTGCGAAGACAATTACCGTGAGCACCAGCCCCATCGTCCTGATCGGGTGCTCCAGCCCCGGCTTAACTGACTTCCTGGCAGCGACCCTGGAATCCTGGCACTATCAGGTCGAAGCAGCTCACCATGGGACCGACGCGCTGGCTCGCATCGAGGGCGCCAACCCGCCCTCGATCGCCTTGCTGGACATGGACTTGCCCGGACAGAGCGCGGTGGAAATCGTGTGGGAGGTGCGCCGGCGCCACGAAGAGCGACGCACGTGGATTATCCTGTTCAGCAGTCAGCCGAGGAATGCCAGCAAGGATCGAGCGGGGACCGGACGAGCTCTCACTGATCGAGCTCTCACCAATCGAGCCGAGGCTGATCGAGCTCGGGCGGCCCTCGACTGTGGCGGCGACGATTTCCTGGTTGTGACGGCCGACACAGCCGACCTGAGGGTGCGGATCCGGGTGGCCGAGCGCGTTCTGGCTCTTACCAGCCGCCTTCAAAAGCAGTCGGCCGAGCTTCGTTACCACGTTACTCACGATGGGCTCACCGGCCTCTGGAATCGCGAAGCTCTCATCAGCCTCATCTTCCAGGAAACCGACCGTGTCCAGCGGATGAAGACGCCGCTGAGTCTGATGCTCTTCGACCTCGATGACTTTTCGCGGGTGAATCACGACTACGGCTACGAAACCGGCGACCGCGTACTGATCGAGCTGGCCAACCGCTTCCGGCGGCATCTTCGCAGCTACGACCTGATCGGCCGCTGCGGCGAGGACGAATTTCTTCTGGCTCTGCCCGGTTGCGACCTCGACAGCGCAATCCTGCTGGGCGATCGTATCCGCGAGTCGATCCTCGGCCGCCCCTTCGCGCTCGATCACGACGCGACGACGCTGACTGCCAGCTTTGGTGTGGCGAGCAGCCGGGGCCGCTCTCCGCTCATCGTGCTGCGCGAAGCCGAGCGCGCCCTCGCCGAGGCCAAGCTTTCCGGCAAGAATTGCGTACGCGGCAATCGGCCAGAGGGGCTTGTGGCCGCGCCTCTGTTGATTGCCGGAATTGCATCTTCCGATTCAGACATCGGATAGGGGCCGCTGCGCGAATCCCTGACACACGTAATCTCCGCCAATTTCGCGCCTTCCCTGTAAACTTGCCGCGTGAAATCCCGTCTATCTGGTCGCATGGAAGAAATGGCAACCACTCCGGCGAGCATGCTTTCCGGGGGCCCAGGGGCAGGCAGCGAGCTCGCAATTGAAAAACGGGAGCAGGCCATGCTGGAGCTCGCCGACTTCGACGAAGTTGTGCGTGTCTACCGGCCGCGCATTCTGCGCTTTCTGCTTTCGTCGCTGACCGACCGCGATGCGGCCGAGTCGCTGACCCAGGAATGCTTCATGAAAGCCTGGAGTGCGCGGCATCAGTTCCGTGGCGATTCGAGCCTGAGTACCTGGCTGACGCGAATCGCCGTCAACCTGATGCGCGACCATCTGCGCAGCCGCAGCCTGCGCTTCTGGCAGAAGACGCGCGGCTCGTCGCTCGATGTGATGGACATCAGCGACTGGGTGCCCGATGGCCGCGGCACGCCGGAGAGCCTGGCGGTGGCTCGGGACCGGGTCGCGGCGGTCTGGGAAGCGGTGAAGAGTTTGTCCGCCCAGCAGCGCACGGTGTTCGTGCTGCGCTTTGTCGAGGAGCTGGAACTGGATGAGATTGCAACCACGATCGGGATGAACCTGAGCACGGTGAAGTCCCATCTGTATCGCGCGCTGGCCATTATTCGCGAGCGCATGGGAGGAGCGAAATGAAATTCCGCAAAGACGCTGTTGCTGACAACACGGCTAACGAGACGCGGGAAGAAGTCCGCGAAATGGCCGAGGCTCTGAGCCTCTATCGCTCGGCGATGCAGCACATCGCAGAGCGCGAGGCGGCGCGGCCTTTCGCTCCTGGGGTCTCACAGCGTATGACTGAGCGTCGGCCGGAGCGCAGATCGCGCTTCAGTCTGCTGCTTGCGCCAGCGCTTGCCGCCGCAGTGGCCGCCGCAGTCCTCGTGCCCATGTACGGCCACTTCCATCACGAGCATGGCGCAACGCCAGCGCCTGTCGTGGCGAATGGGCAGCAGCATCCCAACGATACCCACGCCGCGGTGGACGACACCGCGCTGATGAACCAGATCGACAGCGAAGTTTCCGAAGATGTGCCCGACGCACTTCGTCCGCTCGCCGATCTGAGCGACCAAACGACCACAACCAGTTCAGTTTCGGAGAAGAAAAATGCCACGCAGGAATAGGCTTTTGGCTGTCACATTGTTTTGTTTTATAGCTTCGGGACTCGCAATCGCGCAGGGCTTCGACGGGCCGCTTCCGGGCGGGCCTGGCCCTGTCCCGGCAGGGGCCGATCCCGCACAGGGGCCGGGTCAAGGGCCGGGAATGGGACAGGGGATGGGTCAGGGCTTCGGCGCGCCTCCCATGGAGCGAGCCTTCCACGACGGGCACTTCGGCCGCTGGTGGAATGACCCGCAGATGGCCCAGCAACTCGGCATCACCGATCAGCAGAAGAAGCAGATGGACGACATCTTTCTGCAGCATCGGCTGAAGCTGATCGATCTGAATGCCAACCTCGAGAAGCAGGAGACGCTGCTCCATCCGATGATCGAAGCCGACCAGCCTGACGAGGCGAAGATCCTCTCGCAGATCGACGCTGTCGCCCAGGCACGCGCCGAACTGGAAAAGGCGAATGCGCGCATGCTCTTCGATATCCGCAAGACGCTGACGCCGGAGCAGTGGCAGAAGCTGAAGGCGATGCGCGAAGAGCATCGGCCCGGCAAAATGAATCGCGATGGGCGTCGCGGCCCGAGGCGGTCCTGGAGGGCCAGGCGGTCCGGATGGGCAGAATATGTGGCGCAGGCAGCGCCAAGGCCCACCGCCGGACGGGTCAGCGCCCGCGGCGCCAGCGACTCCGCAAGGTCAGGCTCCGGCTCCTCCATCGTCGGAAGAATAGTGACCTGGCAAAGCAAACCTTGGGGGCGGCGCAAAGCCGCTCCTTTTTTTCACCAAAAGTCAAGATCGCCGGAAGAAATTTTCGTGACGAAAGTGACTTTCAATTTCCATTCTCTTCACGTGGCGTCGATTGACATGCCCATAGTGCGGCACTATAGTTTTGATAGGGGGTTTGCGCGCTCGGGATTCATGGCGCTGACCTTCCGATCACCACTCCTGTTCATTCCTGCCTCGCGGATGTTTCATCCTGGAGATGCTGTTGCGATTCCACCCGCACTGTCTCCGATGGTTTGCTCCGCCTGGAAGGGAACGCGCAGCTGCGGCGATCCCCGAACTTCGCCGAGAACCGCGCTCGGGTCACCCGCCCGCCGCTAACGGCGAAGAAAGCTGCAACCGAGAGGTCCGGCCACGTTGTTCAGCCAGATTTCCCGCTGCGGGGCGGAATCCGGGAGCCGCCGCCACAATCCCGGAGCTGTCTATGGCACACGTCCTCAATCCTGAACAAACCGAGAGCACCCCTCTGAACACCGAACTGGAAACCCCAACGCTGGAAGCCCCGCCGGAGCACTCCGAGCCGTCGGCTGAAACCACCTCCAACCCCGAAGCCTCGTTCGAGACAACGCACCACGAAGCTGCTGCCGCGACGCTGTCTGAACTGCAGGCTGGCGAAGAATCGTCCGAGCCACATCACGACGAGCCCGACCTCAGCATGGAGGACTTCGCCTCCGCGCTCGAATCGTTCGACCGCGAGCAGGCGGCGGAAGCCGCTGCGCAGGCCTTCGACGACTCCGCGATTGTGACGGGCACGGTCATCAAGCTGACCGACAAGCACGTCGTCGTGGATGTGGGCATGAAGTCCGAAGGGTTGATTCCCCTCGATCAGGTCCTCGATCACACCGGCCAGCCGAAGCTGAAGGCGGGCGATAGCGTCGATGTCGTGATCGAACGCGAGGAGCCCGAAGGCGGCTACCTGCTGGGGTATGAGAAGGCCCAGCGGCTCCGTGTCTGGGACACGGTCGAGAAGGCGCATAACGAGAAGACTCCGGTCACGGGAACGGTGGTGGGCCGCGTAAAGGGCGGGCTCACGGTGGATATCGGCATCAAGGCGTTCCTGCCCGGCTCGCAGCTGGAACTGCGCCCGGTACGCAATCTTGACGCGTATATCGGCCAGCCTATTCAGGTCCGCGTCATCAAGCTGAACAAGAAGCGCGGCAATGTCGTCGTTTCGCGCAAGGAAATCCTCGAGGAAGAGCAGACCGAGCGCCGCTCCCACACCCTCGAGCACCTCGAAGAGGGCGCGGTCCTCACCGGGACCGTCAAGAACCTCACCGACTACGGTGCTTTCGTCGATCTGGGCGGCATCGATGGCCTTCTCCATATCACCGACATGTCCTGGGGCCGGCTCACCCATCCGCGCGACCTCGTCAATGTGGGCGATGAGATCCAGGTCAAGGTCCTCAAGTTCGACAAAGACAAGCAGCGTGTCTCCCTGGGCTTTAAGCAGCTCACTCCCGATCCGTGGCTCGATGCGGCGGAGCGCTATCCGATCGGCGCGCGTGTGCACGGCCGCGTTCTCAGCGTTACCGACTATGGCGCGTTCGTCGAACTGGAGCAGGGAATCGAGGGCCTCGTCCACGTTTCGGAAATGACTTGGTCGAAGCGTATGAAGCACCCTTCAAAACTGGTCAAGCCAGGCGACGACGTCGAGACAGTCATTCTCGCGGTCAACCCCGGCGACCGGCGTATCTCGCTCGGTATGAAGCAGCTCCTCGAGAATCCGTGGGAGCATCTGGGCGACAAATACCCGACCGGTGCAACCGTGGAAGGCCGCGTTCGCAACCTCACCGACTTCGGCGCCTTCATTGAAATCGAAGATGGCATCGATGGGCTCGTCCACGTCAGCAATCTCAGCTGGACCAAGCGCGTCAAGCATCCCTCCGAAGTGCTGAAGAAGGGCGAGAAGGTCCGCGCAGTGGTGCTCGGCGTCGAGCCTGAGAATCGCCGGCTGTCGCTCGGAATCAAGCAGCTGCAGCCCGATATCTGGGAGACCTTCTTCGCGCAGCATCGCGTGGGCGACGTGGTCAAGGGCAAGGTGCTCCGGACCGCGCAGTTCGGCGCCTTCGTCGAAATTGCCGAGGGAGTCGAAGGCCTCTGCCACGTCTCCGAAGCGACCGACGCCCATGGCGCGCCGATCCAGCTGGAGCAGGGAAGCGAGCATGAATTCAAAATCATCCGCATGAACCAGGAAGAGAAGAAGGTCGCGCTCAGCATTCGCGCCGTCAGCGGCGAAGAAGCCAGCCGCGCCGACGTCGAAGCCTACAAACAGCCGGTGGTATCCAGCTCCACCACCACGCTGGGCGATCTGGTCCACTGGAAGCGGGAAAAGTAAGCCTCCCAGCCTCAGAACCCGGCAAAAAAGCCACCCACTCCGGGTGGCTTTTTTGTTCCCAATCGGTGAGGCTGCACTCAGGATCGCGCAATGCGATGTCAGGGAACCCCCTTCATAACCGCGAAGATCTACTTGAAATGCAAATCGAGGTACACCTGCTTGCGCGAATCGAACGAGCTGACCTCTTTCGTTGGGCTCTTTTTCCCTTTATAGGCGGCCCATATCGTATAGTCAGTGTCGGCTGAAAGCGCCGCAAAGCGATAGCTTCCATCGCTCCCGGAAATAAACGTCTTCACGTCGTTATTCCGCGAATTCTGCAAGTAAACGATCGCTCCCTGGATCGTTGCGTCTTTCGCATCGAAAACTTTGCCCTGCAGATTCTTCAGACCATAGTCCTGAGCGCCCGCCAAAGGCATCAGCCAGACCATGAGCATCAGAACCACGGCACAACCCACATACGGCGCCGAGCGCATCGCGAAAACAGGCAGCCCCGAACGCCAGAATTGCCGGTTACGCCTCATTCTTCTTCCTCTTCTGTCGGTTCGTCGTCGTCGTCGTAGTCTTCTTCCACCTTGCTCAGCTCCAGCGGTTCGGTGGCCACCACTTCGTACTCGGTCCCGCACTCATCGCAGACGACTACGTCGCCTTCTTCGACTTCCTCTTCGTCGAAGTCGAGTGCGCTCTCGCATTCAGGGCAAATCATGAAACCCTCCGGCAGGAGAAATGATTTTTGGGTCCATCACAATGACGTCGCTTGCGTGAAAAATGTTGGCGGCAGTATTTCCTCGGATGCTCCGCACAATCCCTGCTGCCCGGTTTTATCGCCTTGGTGCCTCCGCTAGTTTTGAGGAGAATTGCCCCGCGCGTCAAGCGTGCGCTCGATTCCCATCTGGGGCATACTCGATTGAGACATGAAGTCCGCCTGCCTTTTGCTCGTTTCCCTGCTGTTTACCGCCCACGGCCAGTCACGCACCCACTCTGGCGATGCTGCGCATCGCGATCTGGATGCTATCGGCGCACCCATTCGCCCCATGCCGGCCGATCCTGCGATTGCCCATGCGATCTCCCAAATTTCGCCGATGCAGATTCAGCATACGATTGCGGCGCTTGTCTCGTTCCGTAACCGTAGTACCGTCTCCAGCAAAGAAAAGGACCTGGCCCCCGGTACCGGCGTAACTGCGGCCGCGGACTGGATCGAGACGCAGTTCAAAGATATCTCCGCCGCATGCAACGGTTGCCTCGAAGTGCGGCGCGATTCCTTCGTCCAGCCTGCGGGAACTGGCCCCAACGCCCGCGTGATCCAGCCTACGCCTCTCACCAACATCTATGCTGTGATGCGCGGCAGCGATCCATCGCAGGCTGCGAGAATGATTCTCGTCACCGGACACTATGACTCCCGCGCCACCGATGTGATGGACACCCACAGCGAGGCCCCCGGCGCCAACGATGACGCCAGCGGCGTTGCGGTTAGCCTCGAATGCGCGCGGGTTCTCTCGAAACTCAAACTTCCCGCCACCCTCATTTTCGTAGCCGTTGCCGGCGAGGAACAGGGGCTCTTTGGGAGCAAGCACCTTGCCGACCTGGCCAAACAGCAGGACTGGCATTTGGAAGCCGTGCTCAACAACGACATTGTCGGCGGCAATCGTACTCCGGGCGACAAATTTCAGGATCCCCACAGCGTCCGCGTCTTCTCCGAAAGTGTTCCATCCAACGCTCCGCCCGAGGAGATTCGCCGGATCCTTCAGCTCGGCTACGAGAGCGATTCGTCCTCGCGTGAGCTCTCCCGCGCCATCTTCGATGTGGCTCGTACCTATACGGCGAGTCCAGTCGGAGCGAGCCTCGTTCCTGTGCTCGAGTTTCGCCGCGACCGCTTCCTGCGCGGCGGCGATCATACCTCCTTCAACCAGGATGGGTTCGCCGCGGTCCGCTTCACTGAGTGGCGCGAGGACTTCAACCACCAGCACCAGAACGTCCGCGTCGAGGACGGAATCCGATACGGCGATCTGCTCGAATTTGTCGACTTCAACTACGTGGCACGAGTCGCGCGACTGAATGCCGCAACCATGGCGGAACTTGCCAGCGCCCCGCCTGAGCCCATCGACGTCCAGTATCCGGCCGAGAGGGGGTTCAGCAACGCGCTGAACAACACCACGATCCAGTGGACTGGAGGCCCTGACGCGCCGGCCGATACGCGCTATGAAATCGTGTGGCGGACGCTCGACGCGCCCGACTGGGAGCGGTCGATACCGGTGGAGCGGCTCGCTAATGTAACCGACGGCAAGTTTTCATCAACGCCGGAAGGCCAATTTTCGGTGCAGCTCCCCATCTCCAAAGACAACGTCATCTTCGGCGTTCGCGCGGTCGATGACCACGGTCATCGCAGTCCCGCTGTTGTTCCGTGGCCAGCAACCCCGGCCCCGAGACCTGCGAGGTGAGTGAGACAATATCCCCTGTGCCTCGTTTCTCCACCAGCGTCCTCGGCTTCCCTGATTTCCGCGGCTTCACGCGCAGCCTCATCCTCTGGAACCTCGGCTTTTTCTTTGCGCTGCTGATCCTCGGTGTCGCCGCGAAAGGTTTCGCCAGTCAGCTCCTTGCCATCTTCGCACTCGATCCGAACCAGGTACTCCATGCCGGATGGATCTGGCAGCTGGTGAGCTACTGCTTCATCCACATGGGCATCCTCGGGACCGCCTTTGAACTGCTCTCGCTGTGGTTCCTCGGCAGCTTTCTCGAATCGAACCACGGCTCCCGCTGGCTCGCGGAGATCTTCTTCGTGTCGGTCATCGGCGCGGGACTGGCAGCGGTGGCGCTCGCGCTCGCCATGCCCGGTTCCATCGTGTTTCTTTACGGCTGCTACGGCGGCATCTTCGGCCTGCTGATCGCTTTTGGCGTTCTTTATGCCGAAATGCCTTTCATGATGTTCCCGCTGCCCATCTCCATCAAGGCCAAGTATCTGGTCGCGGTCTATATGCTGATCGCGCTTGCGATGCTGTTCTCCTCACAAAGGGTCTTCGCTTTCTCGCAACTGGGTGGAGCGCTGTTCGGATACCTCTACATCAAGTTTTCCCCGCGCAGGGGTTTCGCAGTCGCGGGCAGCGAAACGGCTTATGGCCTGCGGAACCGTTACTACCGCTGGAAGCGCCGGCGCGCCGCGAAGAAGTTCGAAGTCTACATGCGCAAGCATCGGGATAATTGAAGGTAAAGGGACCATTGTTCAGTCACCACGCTCCGTGAGAACGTCTTGCCCTTGATTCATCGGATGCATCCAATCCCAAAACAAATGCGCGCATTTGCCGGTCCCACTCCGCATCCATACAATCAAACTCGGACTACCTCCCTCTATGAGCGATCAGCCCGACACCATTCCGCCGCCGGTCACTCCGGCGTGGGCCAAGACCGAGCTGGCGCGGCACCCGCAGAGGCCCTATCCGATGGACTTCATCGAGCGGATCTTTACCGACTTCACCGAGATCCACGGCGACCGTTTTTTCGGCGACGATCCGGCGATGGCCTGCGGGATGGCCCGCTTCGAGGGTCAGGAAGTGATGGTGATCGCCAACCTCAAAGGCCGCTCCACCAAGGAGAAGGTGCACCGCCGGTTCGGCATGCCCAATCCTGAGGGCTACCGCAAGGCCCTCCGCTGCATGAAGCTGGCAGAGAAATTCAGCCGCCCGGTGATCGCGATCATCGACGTGCCGGCGGCCTATCCGGGAGTAGGAGCCGAGGAGCGCGGCCAGGCCGAAGCCATTGCCCGCAACCTGAGGGAAATGTCTCGCCTGCGCGTTCCTACCATTGCCGCCATCACCGGTGAGGGCGGCTCCGGAGGCGCGCTGGGCCTGGCCCTTGCCGATCGTGTGCTGATCCTCGAAGACGCCATTTACTCAGTGATTCCGCCCGAGGGATGCGCGGCCATTCTGTGGCGCGATGCAGCTTACAAAAGCCAGGCTGCCGAGGCGATGCGCATCTCCGCTCCCGATGTCCATGCTCTCGGTTGCGTCGACGACATTGTCCCGGAGCCCCCGGGCGGCGCGCATACCGATCCCGCCGGAGCGGCGCAGCTTCTGGCAGAAAAACTCCGCTGGCATCTGAACGAGCTGAAATCGCTGCCCCTCGACGAGCTTCTGCACCGCCGCTACGACAAGTTCCGCAACATCGCCCAGTTCTACACCGTCTGATACCGGGCAAGCATCGAAATAGCCCTGATGAATTCCACCCTGATGAGTTCCACCCGCGGCGCATCTTTCCTCTTCGGAGCAACGGCGTGACCTTCCTTGAGCGGCTGCGCGCGCTGGTCTGGTTCCTCCTTGCCGCCGCGTGGTTTCTGTTCTCGGATCTCGCAGCGTCGCGCGCGGCATCCGGACTAACCTCCGGCGACCTCGAAGAGCCGCTCTACCGCATCCTGCTTCTCTTTTTGCTCGTCGTCGGTTACTGGGCTATGAGCCGCATCGGCCAGCGCAAAATGGATCCGGCCACAACCACGGCACTCGCGCCCCGTAAGGGTTGGCTCGGGGAATTTGCTCTGGGCGCTGCGATCGGATGGGCGGGCGTTGTGGCCTGCGTACTGCCTGCGGCTCTTATCGGTGGCCTTGTCATTACGGCCTTCACCAACGCGCATCAGTATTTCGTCGCAATCCTCGACGTCGTAGCGCTCGCCGCCGGCACTCTGGCGATCGAGATTGCGTTTCGCGGATATCCCTTCCTGCGTTTGGTGGATGCGATGGGTCCGACGCTGGGCGCCTTCTTCATGGCGGTCGTCTATGCCATCTGGCGCACGCACACGGCCCCCACCACCACGGCCTCGGTGCTGGTTTCCTTTTTTATGGGATTGATCCTCGCGGTTGCGGTCCTCCGCACGCGCGCTCTCTGGGTTGGCTGGGGATTCCACTTCGCCTGGATCGCCACCATGAGCATGCTCTTCGGGCTGCCCATTTCCGGCTCGATGAACTACTCGCCCATTCTTGTGACCAACGCGACCGGGCCAGCGTGGATCAGCGGCGGCGGCCAGGGGCCGGAAGGCTCCGCTTTCGCTGTTCTCGTCTCATTTCTGCTGCTCTTCTGGATGGTCCGGCTCACGGGCGACCTGAAGCACAAATACGGCTTCGCGCAAATCGTCCCGGGCGGCATCCCGGTGGACATTGACGCTGCCGCTCGCCGGCAACACGAAGCCGCGATGGGTGAAGCGGAGCCGCGGCCGCCGAGTCTGGTACAGATCCTTCCGGCACAAACGTCTTCGCCCGACATTCCGGCACAGCCTGAGCCGCAGGCAGTTCGGCCTCGGGAAACGTCGCCGACCGATGAGAGCGGCCCGGTGGGAAGCCGCTAACACTCAACTAAAGACGCGTGGCCGGTTCGATGCTGGCCGAGCGGACCGTGCAGATCCTGTCCAATTCAAACGCCTATTTTGTGGTGGGCCCGGAGGGATTTGAACCCCCAACCAAGGGATTATGAGTCCCCTGCTCTAACCGTTGAGCTACAGGCCCATGAGTTTTAAACCACTACCCATCAGTAGCTTACCACCTCTTACGAGCCGATTCCTTATCGCCATTCTGGCGCTGGTGCGATTGCGGACCCGCGACCGCGCAGAGCTTACGTGTCGCCATTATTTTCCGATGCAGAAGGTGGAGAAGATTCGATTGAGGATGTCTTCCGCTGTGGTTTCGCCGGTGAGGCTGTCGAGTTGGCGCAGCGCGGCGTAGAGATCGAGCAGGAGCATCTCGTGCGGGATCTTATTTGCTACCGATTCTTTCGCGGCGTTCAAGGCGGATAGAGCGCCGGTCACGGCTTCAAAATGGCGAAGGCTGGTGAGAAAACCGGATTCGCTTTCGCCTGCCGGATTGCGGACTAAATGCGTCAGCGCGACCCGGAGGTCGTGGATGCCTTCGCCGGTGAGGGCGGAGGTGGTCTCGGTGACAAGGGGCAGATCGGCAGCTACTTCGGCAGCGTCGCTGAGGTCGGACTTGTTGCGGACGACGAGGGCGCGACGGCCGGCGAGCGATGCGATGAGTTGATGCTCGTCGTCGCGGAGGGGAACGGACGCATCGAGGACCAGCATGACGATGTCGGCGTCGGCAAGGGTTTCGCGGGATTTGCGGATGCCGATGGCTTCGGCCTCGTCTTTCGCTTCGCGCAGGCCGGCGGTGTCAACGAGCTCGACGGGAATACCGCCGAGGGAGAGGCGATCGGTGACGAGGTCGCGGGTGGTGCCGGGGGAGGCCGTTACAATCGCGCGTTCGCGCTCGAGAAGGCGGTTGAAGAGGGAGGACTTGCCGACGTTGGGTCGCCCGACAATGGCGAGGCGAAGGCCGGCGTGGACCATGCGGCCGTGGTCGAAGGAACGCGCGAGCTGGCCGAGCTCGGCGGCAATTGTATCAATGCGAGTGACAATTTCTTCGTCAGGCGTGACTTCGACATCATCTTCGGCAAAGTCGATGCCCGCTTCGAGCAGCGCAATGAGCTCTACAAGCTCTTGTTTTGCCGGCTGGATGCGGCGTGAGAGCGCGCCGCCCATCTGCTCGGCGGCCACGCGCGCCTGGTAGAGGGTTTGGGCTTCGATGAGGTCGCGAACGGCTTCGGCCTGGGTGAGGTCGAGGCGGCCGGCGAGGAAAGCGCGTTCTGTAAACTCGCCGGGGCGGGCGAGGCGGGCCCCCTTGCGGAGAGCCAGGCGGACCAGCAATTCGAGGATGACCGGCGAGCCATGCGCGGCGATTTCGACGAGATCTTCGCCGGTGTAAGAGTTGGGGCGGCGGAAATATGTAACAAGGGCCTCGTCTAATTTTTGGGCTGATTCCGGATCGACGATTTCGGCAAGGCGCACGTGGGCAGGCTCAAGTTGTGCGCCTTGCATGCGGATGAGGCTATGCGCTATATCGAGCGCATGGTGTCCGGAGAGGCGGACGATGCCGATGCCACCGCGACCGGGGGGCGTGGAGATAGCGACAATGGTTTCCTGCGCGACGGATTCCCGTTCCGCGATTTGAGGATGAGGCTGCACGATGGGTGGTATTTACTTCTCCGGCCCTTGCGAATGCGGAGAGATTGCGGCTAGCGGCGGCGACCGGAGGAGCGTTCATGGCTTGAACCGCGATCGTCGCGATGTTCGTATCCCTTCGGGTAGGCGACTACAAAGCGGCGCAGGCCTTCGCCTGAAGATGCGGTTTCAAGATCGGGATAACCGCGGAAGGCAAGGTGGAGCATTCTGCGCTCGCGCGAGCTCATGGGGGCAAAGCTGTAGGGCTGACCGGTGCGGCGCACGCGTTCCGCAGCGGTTTCCGCTGCGAGCTTCAGTTCACGGGCTCGCAGCGCTTTGAAGTTTTCCGCGTCAAAGGAGATCTTGTCGTGCTCCTCGTTTTCGAGGCGCAGCATTTTGGCGGCGACATGCTCGAGAGCGCGCAGGAGCTCGCCTCCGCGCTGGGTGAGGAGGCCGGTATCGGGACCGGCGAGCTCGACATAGATTTCGCGGGATTCGAGTCCGGCTGGATCAGCGGCGCCAGGGCCAGCGGTGATGCGGAACTTCAATCGCAGACCGCCCAGGTGGATGAGGGATTTGAGGAGTTCTGCGATCTTGTTCGCTGCTACGGAGTAGTCTTCGATGGGCATCGCGTTCGTGGGGTAAGGGACTCGCAAATATCTTTTCCGGATGTAATTAGATCATGTTACCAGGGCGGTGAGCCACTAATCGATGATTGGGCAATCCGGAATCGAGCGTTGATTGAATTGACGATTTGCCTGCGCGTTTGACCAATATTTCCGGCCCTCGATCATTTTTCTGTCTATTTGCGACGATCTCGTTTGGCTGCTCGTTTTGCGGCAATGGCGCGCATCTCGCGTCCCATGGTGGTGCGGTTCATGACCATTTGCTGCGCCACGCCAAGCAGATTGCTGCCTGCCCAGTAGAGCGCCACACCGGAGCCGATGTTCCACATCATTACGCCGAAGACGGCCGGCATCATGAAGGCCATCATGCGCTGCTGGCTCTGATCCATGCCGGGCGAGGGTGTAAAGAACTGCGAGAGGAACATGGAGACGATGACGAAGACCGGCAGGATGTGGAGGACATCGGGAGCGGAGAGATCTTTGAGCCACAACCAATGGGCCTGGCGGAGCTCGATGGCGTACATGAGCATGCGATAGAAGCCGAAGAGCAGCGGATACTGCAGGAGCATGGGCAGGCAGCCGCCGAACATGTTGACGCCTTCCTTCCGCTGCAGGTCGAACATCTCCTTGTTCATATCCTGGCGGCGAGGGTCGGTAGTTTTGTACTTTGCGTATTTGGCCTTGATGGCTTCGATCTGGGGCTGGATGCGCTGCATTTTGAGCGACGACTTCATCATCATGAAGCGCGTGGGCAGCATTGCCAGATTCAGGATCAGTGTCAGCAGCAGAATCGCCCAGCCCCAGTTGGGGATGCCGTGGCTGGCGAAGAAGCGGAGCACCTGGAGCATGGGTTTGGCGATCCAGCCCCACCAGCCGAAGCTGACGACATGCTCAAGATCCTGGCCGTTCGCGGTGTGGATAGACTCGAGCAGACCGAGCAGCTTGGGACCGGCGAAGATGCGTGTACGCAAGTCGCCACCGCTCGCGCCCACTGCCGTGCCCAGCAAAGGCTCCTGCTCGACCGCATTCGGTTCGGGGTGTTCACGATTGCGAGGCACGGCCACGGAGTCGTGGAGCGTGACCACAGTCGTGTCGGAGGATGTGTCGGGAATGAAGATGGCTGCGAAGTAAAGATCGGACACACCCACATCATCGAAGGATCCGTGCAGGGTATCTCCGCCCACGACCTTCTTTGCCGGCAATTGATCCGTCTTGCCGTTCTCTGAATATTCGATGGACGAGGCGGCGTATTGCTGGAGGGTGCTCTGATCGCCCAGCCCCGAGGGCCATGCAAGCAGGGCTGCAACGGGCGCATCGTTCTGCGTCACGGAAACATCGGCGTGGATGACATAACTGGAATCGAAGTTGAAGGTTTTGTGAACCTTGAGGCCGCCGTAGGAATAATCGAAGCTCAGGGTTCCAGGGGCGGTGATGGATCCGGTCGCGGAGGGAACGTAGAGGACGGAGTTCAGCCTGGTCCGCAGACCCGCGTCGTAGGCATAGAGCGACAAGGGGAGACCGTATTTACCAGCCCAGTCCTGATTGACAATGTCGAGGGGTTTAGTCTGACTGTCGTCTTTGTATTTTTTGAGGATCCAGGACTTCACCGTGGCGCCGCGGTTGGTGAAGGTGATGCGATAGAGCTCGTTTTCGACGACGGACTCGGTTTCGCTGGAGGCCTGTACAGAATTGCCCGCGGGAGCAGCGAGGTCGGATGCAACAGCCGCCGTTGCCGCGGTGGTGGCCGTGATTGAGGTCCGGGGAGTGGACGTCTGAGTGGTTTGCGTCTTCTGCTGTGACGGTTCAGGCGGCGGTGTCTTCTTCGGCCCGAAGATCTGAAACGCAACAATCATGAGCACAAATACGATCATGAAGCCGTAGAGGGAGCGCGAGTCCTGCCCGCCGCCACCACTGCCGCCCTGCTGATTGGGATTTTGTATTTCTGCCAAGACTTCGACTTCCGTTTCCTGTAGCTGTGGGGAACTTTATGGGATCTGTGTGACCCGAATACTGGTTGGGGAAGCGCCGCGTCTGGCGGGGACTGGATCGAATCCGCCGGTGTGCAGAGGATGACAGCGCAGCAACCGGCCGAGGGTCATGATTGAGCCGCGCGTTATCCCGTGTTGGGCAATTGCGATGGCCGCATACTCCGAACAGGTGGGCTGGAAGCGGCACGCACCCACTGCGCCCACAGCCGCATGCAGCAACGGAGACACAATACGCTTATAGACGATCAGCAGCATCCGCACACTGGCATCTTTCACACCCGCATCCTCGTGCGTCGCGCTTGCGCTCACTTCTTTCTCTCCCCATGGCTCGATACGCTCGAAAAAACTCGCGAGACTTCGCGCTCCAGCCGGGTAAACTCCATCTCCAGCACAAGTCTGCGCGGATGGAGAACGACATCGACGTGCGGCGGCAACTCGCCCAGATGCATGCGCACCGCTTCTCTCATACGCCTGCGAATGCGATTTCGTTCCACCGCGCCGCCGAGGACACGGCCAGTCGTCAATCCCACGCGCGGCAGCGAACCGGAGGCGCCGTCGCTCGATCTTGCGCAAAAGAAATAGCTCATGGATGCAGAGGAATAGCGCCGGCTTTGGCGGTAGACGCGCTGGTAGTCCGCGTGTTTTCGCAGACGGGCGCTGCGCCAGTCGAAAGTTGGCTCCGGCATACCTTCATTGTGTCGCACTCTCGAGAGCACCGGGAGCAAATGTCAAAATTGCAGCCGCCCCGGGTGAGGGAGGAGAAACGGGAAGAACTAATCGCGGTAACCCGCGCTGACGGAAACACGCTTGCGGCCTTTGGCGCGCCTGCGCGACAGCACCGCAGCACCGCTTTTTGTCTTCATGCGGCTGCGGAAGCCGTGGGTTTTGGAACGGCTTCGGCGATTGGGCTGAAATGTGCGCTTCGGCATGTAAAAGCTGACTCCTGAAATTTTGGTCGGATTGAACCGGCTTGCGCGCTGGCGAGTTTCACTGCCTGATTCGCGCGCGCAACAGTTCTGATCGGCCGCGCAACGGCTAAGAACATGTCTCATCGCGGCAAGTATTGAGTATATCGCAACGCGGATTCACTCGCAAAAATTGCGACGCCGCTGCATTTTTCACCACGCCCAGTGCAACTTTGTGCCAAAGAAAATTTTCTCAACGCAGGTAGGTTCTCTCCGCCTCGCACTGTGCTACTATCGGCAACGTTCACTTAAGATTTTTTCGACGCCCTGCGGTTGTCGGAAGAATGTGACCGATGCTCCGATGCAGTGACAGATCGGAGCCACTCCCGGCCAGTACCGATCTGCTTCAGAACCTGCCCCACTTTTGTTTGCGGGGCTTTGCTTCGGGCATTTCCGTATCTGGTTTCGCGGCGTCGGTCGCTTCCGACTCTCGGACGTTTTGCATAGAGGATTGCGCATGTCTTTCGCTGTTACGTCTCCTGTCGCTCTTAATCCCTGGGTACAAATCCTCGCCGCGCTCGAAAAGAAGGTGAACCGCCAGTCGTTCGATACCTGGCTTAAACCCACGAGGTACAGCTATGTCCGGGAGCGTCTGCTCTTTGTGCGGATCCCTACTCCCGAGTTCCGCCACGTTGGGGATCGCTATGGCGATCTCATCCAGGAGGCGATCGAGAATCTGCATCTGGAATTCGACGATGTGAGTTTCATCACTCCGGACGAGGATCCAACTCTGCCGCGGGTGCGCGAGGATGGCGGCTTCGCCCCGTCTTCCTCAACGGAGGTTCCTCAGCGTAACGGAGGGCCTCGCCCGGTGCCTCCCTCGGGACCGCAGCAGGCGCGGTTCGACTGGTCGACGGCCGCGCAGCTGAACATTCGCTACACTTTCGACGCGTTTGTCTGTGGACCCGGCAATCAGTTCGCACGCGCTGCGGCGATGGCGGTCGCCGAACAGCCTTCGAAGGCCTACAACCCGCTCTTCCTCTATGGCGGCGTGGGGATGGGCAAGACACATCTGATGCATGCCATCGGGCACGAGATGAAGCTGCGCCAGCCTGGGGCCTCCATCTCGTATGTCTCGGCGGAAAAATTCACGAACGAGATGATCAGCTCGGTGCGGTACGACAAGATGACCAGCTTCAGGGACCGCTTTCGCACGGTGGATCTGCTGCTGATCGATGACATTCAGTTTCTATCGCAGAAAGAGCGTACGCAGGAGGAGTTCTTCCACACCTTCAACGCGCTGCACGACAACATGAAACAGATCGTCATCGCTTCGGATCGGCCGCCGCGCGAGCTGGCAGAGATCGAAGACCGGCTGCGCAGCCGCTTCGAGTGGGGGCTGATCGCGGACATACAGCCGCCAGACCTTGAAACCAAGGTCGCCATTCTGCAGAAGAAGGCCGAGAACGAGCATCTCCCTGCGCCGCTTCCCATGGACGTGGCGCTGTTCATCGCGTCGAACGTGCGGACAAATGTTCGCGAGCTGGAGGGGGCGCTGGTGCGGTTGATTGCCTGGTGCGGGTTGAACGGGCTGGAGATCACGCTCCCGACGGCGCAGCAGTGCCTGAAGCAGTTCATCGATACGCAGGGGCGCAAGATCACGATTGAGTCGATCCAGCGCGCAGTGGCGGAGCAGTTCGGGATGCGGATTGCCGAGCTGAAGCAGAAGAACAACGCGCGCGCGGTGGTGGTGCCGCGCCAGATTGCCATGTATCTGGCCAAGCAGCTGACGGAAGCTTCGCTGCCGGAAATTGGAAGGCAGTTCGGGGGGAAGCATCACACCACGGTGATGCACTCGATCGGCAAGATCGACGAGCAGCGGCGGAACGACAAGAACCTGAACAGCACTTTGAATAAGCTGCAGGAGACGCTGAACGGGTAGGCAGCCAGGCCGCAGATTTGCGCCACACGGCTCAGTTGGGATCTTCGGTCTTCCTTTCCCGCGCTCCATGGAGGACGGCGATGATCCGGAGCTGGCTCTCCCGGATTCGATATACCAAAATATAGGGCGTTCCGGGCACCGGGAATTCTCTCGTCCCCGGCCATAGTCCCGCGCGGCCCATCATCGGGAACGCCTTCAGCCGATTCACCGTGAGCTGTATCTTTTCAATCTGACGATTTGCGGCAGCTGGGTCGTCTATGGCGATGTATTCACGAGCTTCCGACAGATGACGCAGGGCGGGCCGCGTCCAAAGAAGCTTCACAGTTTTCGCCAGCGAGCGAACTCCGCCTCAACTTCCTGTTCGGATGCATAGTCGCCGCGCTCGTCAGCTTTGATTCCTTCCGCGATCCGCGAGAGATGCACATCCTGCAATTCGAGGTACTGACTGATAGCTTCGCCGATCAACTGAGTGCGATCGCGACATTGACGCTTCGCGAGCTGATCGAGACGTTTAATTTGCTGCTTTGGAGCCCGGAAGCTGACACTGGTGCTGGAGGATTTCCCTGCCATAGCTGTAATTTATCGTATTTTGCGGTATGACAAGTCGCAGCTGAAGAAAGAAGGAATGGTCATAGCTTTCGCTATGCGGCGGCCTGCTCAATCGTCGTTGATTCGGAAGGATTGGAGAATACCGCTCAGTCGCAGGCGGAATAGATCGGTCTTGCGCAAAAAAGGCTCGCAATTCGGCGGGCCGGACTCACGCCCCCGTTTGCCCAGCCGATAGCTTTCTGTGTATGGGCATCTTCGGCACGATGAGCAATGGTCGGGGCGGCGCTGGGGGGTTTTTCCTCAGACGTTCCAGACGCAGCGATCCGAAACGGGAATATGACCTTCCCATGCTGGAGGCGATGCTTGATCGTTCCGACAACATCGTTATGTTGGCCGACACGTCCGACGACAACATAATTTTTTACATCAATAAGACGGGCCGTGATTTTTTCACCCGCATGCGCGATCAGCTGAACGCCACGATGAGCCGTGGCGCGGACGTGGCAAATGCGCATCTGCACAGCATTCATCAGTTTCACCGGGATCCGGAACGAATCCGTCGCATCCTTGCCGAGCTGGCATCACGCAGGATCGCATCTCACGAGGCACCGATCAGGATTGGACCGACCACACTGAAGACCAAAACATTTGCACTGTGGAGCGATGAAGACTCGGTTCAGCCGCGGTGCTTCATGGCAAGTTTTCAGGACGTCACGGCCGAAGTTCGCGCCAATGCCCTGGAGGGGCATGAGCAGCGGCGCCTTATGCTGGAGGGCCGGGTAAACGAACTCTCCCGCGACCTCAACGACATGAGCACGGCAACCGAGATGGTCGCCAGAGAGACTTCACTGGCTTCCAATTCCGTCGACGCCATGCTTCAGCAAACTGAAACCGGAGTTTCGGTCCTTGAACAGACGCACATCAGCATGCAAACCGTGACGGAGCTGGTGAGCCACACTTCCGACAAAATGGCGGCGCTCGGAAGCCGCTCGATGGCGATCGGAAAGATTGTCAGCACCATCAGGGAGATCGCAGATCAAACGAATTTGCTTGCGCTCAATGCCGCCATTGAAGCCGCCCGTGCTGGCGAACACGGCCGAGGGTTCTCCGTCGTCGCGGGGGAAGTGCGGTCGCTTGCAGAGCGAACCACGAAATCGACTGAAGAAATCAGCGGAATGATCCAGGAGATTCAGTCGGAAGTCCGGGGAAATACTGAAGCGATGGAACAGGGTCGTCAAAAAGTCCATGCCACGGGCAAGCAACTGGATAGGGCCCGCAGCGCGATGAGCAGCCTGATAAGCGAAGCCGGAACCATCAGGAATACCGTCGTCCAGATTGCCCAGGCGACACAGGAGCAGGCTGCTACCTCGCAGGAGATTGCTTCGAAACTGAAGGGCATTGTCGAAGCGGGTTAGACCTCCCGGCGCTGACAAGGCATCGGATGCTCGCCCTGGGGAGGCGATCCGATGTACTTTACAGCCCTCTCAGCCCCGCCGACTGGTAGATCTGGGACATCAGGATGGTGTCGCGCAGGCCTTCGTCGCCATTCGTCTTCGGTTCGCGGTTGGACCAGACGCAATCGGCGAAGTAGTCGGCCTGTCTGGTGAAGTCGCGTGGGTCGTGCTCTGTTTCGGGCTCGTCGATGGTCTGGCCGTCCAGCTGCCCGGTCAGGTGCATGCCGTCATAGCCAAATGCCGGGTCCATTTGAATGGATCCTTTCGAGCCGTGGACCTTGAAGTAGTTTGCGCCGTTGGCTCCGTAGGTGGTGTTGCAGCTGGCGACTATGCCGGAGGGAAACTTCATCGTCCACGAATCGTTTTCTTCCACTTCTTCGAAGCGGCCGTCGCGATCGATGACCGAGGAGTTTGCTTTAATGTCGCCTGGCTCTTCTCCGGTGAGGTAGCGGGAGGCGTTGAGGGAATAGATGCCGACATCCATGAGCGGGCCGCCGCCCGCGAGCTTGCGGTTGAGACGCCATTCGCCGGCTCTGATGTTGAAGCCGAAGGAGCTCTCGATCATCTGCACCTGGCCGAGGGCGCCGGAGCGAATGAGCTGGATGGCTTTGAGGTGCAGAGGATTGTACTGGCAGCGATAGGCGATCATCAGCTTGACGCGGGCTTTGCGGCAGGCTTCGATCATCGCTTTGCAATCGGCGACGCTGGTGGCCATGGGCTTCTCGCAGAGGACATGCTTGCCGGCCTTCGCGGCGCGGATGGTGTACTCGGCGTGCATGGAGTTGGGCAGAGCAATGTAGACTGCGTCGATTTCCTTGTTCTGGCGAATCTCGTCGTAGTTGTCGTAGCTGTAGATCGACGGCGACGGTATGTTGTATTGAGCCGCCTGCTTTTCCGCCTTTTCGCGATGGCCGCTGACCAGGGCGGTTAGTTTGCCGGCTTTCGACAGCTCGACGGCGGGCATGAAGTGGTCCATGGAGATGCGGCCGAGGCCGACGATGCACCAGCGGAGCTGGCGGCCAGGATCGTCGACGCTTTGCGATTCGACTGTGGGCAGCGCGTGTGCCAGAGCGGCCATTGCGCTGAGGCGGGAAAAGTCGCGGCGGGTGAGGTTCATCTGGAAAATCCTCCTGGGGGCTTTCAGTTTCGGCGCGATGGTCCGGGTGATCGGGGCCTGCGAGGCAGATCACCAGGCGACAAAGGGCGATTTGCGCACCCACCGGGCGGAAGTGAGCTGCTCGAGCATGAAGGCAGCTACGTCGGCCCGCGCGATTTGCCGTCCGCCTGCGGGCAGGGCATCTTCTGCGACTCTGTACGTGCCCTTTGCGGGGACGGTCAGCAGCCGCGGCGGCTCCACAACGGTCCAGTCCGTGTCGCTCATGCGCACCAGCTCCTGCATCGCGCGCTGTGACTGGAAAGGCTTTTTGAGGAATGTCGCTTTGATCACCTTCAGGAGGATTCGGGAAGGCAACGCGAGGTTTTTGTCCGCTCCAGGAAAGGCGCCCGAGGCTCCGAGGACGATGAGCCTGCGCACGCTGTGCTGGCGCATTGCGCTGAGGATGTGGACCATCGATTCGGGCAGCAGCGTGGCGTCGCCGAGCGAACGCGAGCCCAGCGCCGACACGACAGCGGCCTGCCCGGTCACTGCGAGGGCGACCGCACGAGGATCAAGCGCGTCACCGACGACGACGCTCAACCGATCGCCGCCGGTGACGGTTTTAGGATCGCGCACGAAGGCCGTAACGTCATGGCCCTGAGACACTCCCTGGCGGAGGAGTTCCTGACCGGTGCCGCCTGAGGCGCCGAAGACGACAAATCTCATGCGGTCATCCTACTCGCTTCTTTTTTGCTGTCGCCAATCCCGGTAGAACCTCTTTTCGATTAACCTGACCTGGTGATGAGGATCGTCCACACCATCAGGAATCTGATTGAGCGGGCCGGCGCGATTGCCGACGGGTGGCGCGTCACAGCAAGCGTTGTTTTCCTTCGGTGGCGGATCCGGTCCTGGGCACGACGCTCTCGAGCCGCTGAGATCGACGTATTGATGAGGTGTCTGAGATATGTGGATTCAGGAGGCCGTCGCTACAGTAGAGACGAGCTGAACGAGCGGTAGATCTTTCGGTGGCGCTATTCCTCGCGCAGCAGAGCGGCGGGCTCGACGGCTATCGCTCTGCGCGCCGGAACGGCTGCGGCCATGGCTCCAATCAGGATCATGGCGGCGATCGCGCCTGCGAGGACGACGGGATCGTAAACCGTTGCCTGGTAGACGATGCTGGCGAGCAGACGAGTTCCGAGGACTCCGAGGGCAAGGCCTGCTACTGAGCCAATGCCGAGCAGAATCATGGTGCGGCCCAGCGCGGCGCGGAGGACCTGAGTTCGCTGCCCGCCAAGGGCCACGCGGATGCCCATTTCGCGCAGCCGGCGCGCTACCGAGTAACTGGCCATGCCGAAGATTCCCGTCGCCGCCAGCATGCCCGCCAGAAGTCCCAGGATGCCGAGCGCCACCGTAGCCACACGCGCGGGGAAAAGGACGAGGGCCAAAGCTTCTGGCCAACTCTGAATGGTGACCGGCAGGCTTGGGTCGATCTTGCTCATCATGGTGTCCAGCGCCGCTGTAATCTCCGCAGGCGGGCGATTGGAGCGCACGACGAGGGTGGTGTCGTTTTCGTTGTTCTGGGCGAGCGGCCAGAACATGGCAGGCTGGGGGGCCTCGGTGAGCGAATCGTACTTACCCTGTTCGACTACCCCGACCACCTCGTAGAGCGTGCCAGCGTTCGGGCCTGGCTGCGCGAAGTGCCGGCCGATGGCCGCCTGGGCGCTGCCGAAGAGGGTGCGCGCGAATAACTCATTCACGAGCGCCACGTGCGAGGTGTGGTCGTCGTCGTGCCAGGTAAAGTCGCGTCCGGCCACGAGGCGCGTCCCCGCAGTGGCAAGATAGCCGGGCGTGATGGTGAAGTACTTCGCTTCCATCACGCTGTTCGAACTGCGAAAATCCTGCGTGCCCTCCCGGTAGACCGGCGTGCTGCTGCCTCCCGCATTCAGCGGAATGTCGTCGATCATGCCGACCGCCGCGACGCCGGGAATCTGCCGAGCCTCCTCGAGCATTCGCTTTTGTACCGGCAGCGCCGATGCATCGGAGTAGCTGGCCATTTTCATCGTCGTTTCGGCAATCACCACGCCTTCGGGCTGGATGCCGATCGGAGCATGCAGCTGTCGATTCATCCCGCGCAGACCCACCAGGGCGCAGGTTACGAGCAACGCGCACAACGCCACCTGCAGTCCGAGCAGCACATCGCGGATGTTCATGCGCCGGAAGAAGGTCTGGGGGCTGCCCTTCATCACCTGCATGGCATCGATTTGCCAGATCTGCCGCGCGGTTAGGACGGCGGGCAACACGCAGCTGGCCGCAGCCAGCAAGAGGGCGATCCCGTAAACCCGCGCGTCAGCTGGCACCGTTACCTGGATCGGCAGGGAGGGCATCGGCCGCCATTCGCTCAGCAGCTTCATGAGGGCTACCGACACCGTTGCTCCGATAACTCCTCCGCCGGCGGAAAGTAATGCAGCTTCAGCGAGCACCTGGCGCAGTACGCGCCAACGACTGGAGCCGATGGCCACGCGGATGGCCAGCTCGCGTCCGCGGTCCGCGGCGCGCGCTGCAAATATGCTGGCCAGATTTACGCACGCTGCCACCAGCACCAGCAGCGCCAGCCCCAGCAGCGCCGCCAGGAAGCTCCGCGCCGCATCGCCGACCTGATCGCCAAACAAGCCGGCCTTGACCAGGCGAAAGCCCAGATGGTCGTCGTCCACGGGATTCTGCTTCGTCATTTGGGTTGCAACTTTGGCCAGGTCGCTCGACGCCTGCTGCATTGTCACTCCTGGCTTTACTTCACCGACGACGAAGATGCCGTGGTTGAAACGTCGGGTGAGATAGTCATAGCCGTCGATCTGTTGCTCGTCGATCATCGGCACCCAGAAATCGGGGCGGAGGAAAAGCTCGGTGCCGTGGAACTCCGGCGGCGCCACGCCAATGATGGTGAAAGGATGTTTGTTGAGATCGACCGTCGTGCCGATGATCCTGGGGTCGGCATCGAAGCGGGCCCGCCAAAAAGCGTCGCTGAGCACAATGTAAGGCGCCGAATTCGGGCCGTGTTCATCGCCGGAGTAAAACAGCCGCCCCACTTGCGGCTGCACGCCGAGCATGCTGAAGTAGCTGCCTGTCACCTCATAAATCCAGCTCATCTTCGTCATGCCCCCGGTACTGAGCGCAGCCTGGTCGGGGCGAAACGCCGCCATATCGCTGAAGGTCGAGTTCTGCGCACGCAAGTCGCGGTAGTCGGGGTAGGAATGGCTGATGTAGCCGTGCTCCTGGTGCTCGATGGTCCACAGCCGGGCGGCACCGGCGACGTTCAGCGGCCGCAGGATGGCGGCATTCATGACGCCGAAGACGACGAGGTTGGCGGCGATGGCCATGGTCAGCGACAGCACCGCGACCAGCACAAATCCTGGCGAATGGCGGAGGCGCCGGGTTGCAATTCGAAGATCGTTCATAATTTCGTGCATTGCGCCCGCCCGGGCCCCAGGTCTCCCTGGTGCAGGAGATTTCATATCGATCCATGCAGCTTCGGGTCCATTGGGGTTCTGCGTGATTTGGTGATAATTGAGGGTCTTAGCGGCCTGTTTTTGGTTTTTTATCGGCTGCGTCTGTCCGCAATTCAACGGCATCGTCCATTGTCGGACAAGTTTCACCGGGCAGGCGCGATCGCAACACTGGCGGTCTTTTTCGCTATCCCTGAAACCCTAACCCCTATACCCTGTCTTCATCCCGCGATGATTCGCCGCATTTTCCTGGCTTTTTCATTTTCTTTTCTTCTGTTGCCGTATGCTCACGCGGCCCCGCGCCTTCAGGACACCGGTTTTCTCAATCGCTCGATCGAAATGAACGGCGTCCTTCACCGCTATGTGGTCTATCTGCCCGAGAACTGGAATCGCAACCAGCGATGGCCTTTTATTCTGTTTCTCCACGGCTCGGGCGAGCGGGGCTCCGAGGGGATGGACGAGACGCAGATCGGCCTTCCGCAGGCGATCCGGCTGCACCCCGAACGCTGGCCGTTCGTTGTGGTGATGCCGCAGGTGCCCTTCAACCACCATCACTGGACCGACCCGGACATGATGGCGATGGCCATCGCCGCGCTTGACGTTGAGATGAAGGAGTTCCACGGCGACCCGGACCGCGTGTACCTGACGGGGCTGTCCCTGGGGGGTTACGGGGTGTGGGAGATTGCGAAGGCCTATCCTCACCGCTTCGCCGCGCTGGTTCCGGTCAGCGGCGGTGTTTTCTGGTCGTATCAGCCGGACCGTTGGCGCGAGGTTAATACACTGCCCGGCGAGTACGCGCGCGCCATCGGCCGGACGCCGACGTGGATTTTTCACGGTTCGGACGATCCCCTCGTCAACCCGCGCCAGTCGCTACTGATGTTTCAGGCGCTGAAGGCCGAGGGCGGCGACGTCCGATTCTGGGAATACGCGGGGATCAAGCACAACGTGTGGGATCGCGCTTATGCCGAGCCGCAGCTGCCCCGGTGGTTGCTCGATCAGCGTCTCAGCGCTATCCCGAAGCTAACAGCGGTGGCCGAACAGGTCCTGATTCCGGTTCATCCTGTACCGGCGAAGGTCGATCCTGCCGAGTACAACTCCTATGTCGGCGAATACGAAGATCAAAACCAAATCGTAGCGACCGTTTTTCGCCAGGGAGACAAGCTGCTCTCCCGCGATCGCATTGGGCAGGTCACAGAGCTGCTGCCGGAGAATCCGACGACTTTCTTTTACCCAACTGGCGGAACGCGGCGGCTTACCTTCGAACACGACGCGGAGGGGCGGGTGACGGGCATCCGGTTTCGGGACGATCGGCATGAGGAGTTTTGGGAGCGGAAGCGGTAACGCGGTCTGGGTATTTCCTGTCGGCCCCTGTCCGATGCTGAACACTCAATCGGGCTTCCGGACACCGCGAGCGCTACCCACAACGTGCAACTTTATGATTTATTTGCGTTGAACAGCACACATTGATGGCATTTCGCGTGCAGCTTTGTGTTCCCTCGGGTCCCTCAAAATCCAATCAAGGGAACAGTTATGTCTCCATCCGCGTACACATCGAACGAGGCACGCGCCATGCGTCGATTTGGCTTGTTTGTCCTGGTGTTCTGCGTCATCGTCGTTCTCGGCGTGGCGCTCCCGCACGCCCGCCGCGAATCTCGTTTCGTCGCTGCGGCGCAGCAGTCCGGTAACTGGCGTAATGGCGAATGCGACGACAATGAGAGCCGCCACTGGGGGGAATCCCATGTGTGCCAGATGCGCCGCACCATCTTTACCCTTCCCTCAGGACACCTCAGCGTCAACACCTCGAATGGCGGTATCGATGTGACCGGCGAGGACCGCTCCGACGTTGCTCTGGATGCGCGGGTCACCGCGTGGGCGCCGACGGGATCCGGCGCGAACGATCTGCTGAACGAGATCGTCATCGAGACCGGGAATGGCGAAATCCACGACCACGGCCCACACGCGCACTTCTTTAGCAGCACCGGGTACAGCATCGATTACCACCTGCATGTACCGCGTCATCTGGCCGCCGATCTGCACACCATGAATGGCGGCATCGACCTTACGCGGCTGGATGGAGAGCTGCACTTCCAAACCACCAACGGCGGCGTCAGTCTCGACCGCGTTTCAGGCGATGTACGCGGCGCAACGGTGAACGGTGGACTGAACATTTCGCTTGCCGGCGACCGTTGGCAGGGGGAGGGCCTGCATGCCGAGACCACGAACGGCGGTGTCGATCTGCGCTTGCCGGAGAACTACTCCGCTCACCTTGAAACTGGCACTGTCAACGGTGGCATCGAAGTCAACTTCCCCATCACTATTCAGGGAGAGATCAAGAATCGGCTGAACACTGACCTTGGCACCGGGGGTCCGACGATCCACGCGCAGACTGTCAACGGCGGCATCACGATCAGCCACAATAATTCCACCAGCGCGGACTGAGAGAGACACGCTGGACGAGAAGTCCACAGGATAGCTGGCAACTTTCCGCCTTGGTTCCCTCCCCCAGCTTTGCGACAGAAGGCGCCAGTGCAATCCAGCCAAAACCAGTGCCTGTGCATCGCTGGTTCGTGGCGGACCCTCATGCCTATTGGCGCAAACTACTGTTTCCACGCAGGGCGACGGCTTTCCACATCTCTTTTTTCGAGCTCTGTTGATGCGGTGGAGAACGCGTGGCGCTGACTCGTTCTCGCTGCCCGTTTTCCGCGTTCTTCTCATTCCCACAGGCGGGTTTTCTAAAACCGGCCCGGGGCCCGAACCCTTGCCTGGAGCGGTTTGCTCGTTGCTTTCCACTTTTCCGAGGAGAACGACTACGGCTACTAGTAAGAAGTAATTGAATACAAGTAGTAGCCGTAACGGGACGGCGGGGCGAAACAGCAAGGCTGCGACCCGGGCGGCGGCGTTCCGTTGGTCATCAGGGCTTCTCACAGAAAGTACCGTTTTTCCAGAAGCCGGTTCACACTAGAATGGAATTTCCAATGTGTCCACCTTGCGGATCGTCCTCCCGTCTGGTGTAGCATTTGAGTCGATTCGAAGCGAGGGAGTTCAACATGCCGGCTGTCGAAGAGGAAAAGGCCGTCCAGGGAGCCACCATGGAGATCAGCGTCAGCCGTCAGGATCTTCTGCGGGAGCTCACTGCCACGCAAAGCGTCGTCGAGCGCAAGACCACAATTCCAATTCTCTCAAACTTTTTGCTTGAGGCCGACGCCGACCGCATCGTGATCACGGCAACCGATCTCGACCAGAGCATCCGGACGTCGTGTGCGGCGAAGGTGAAGAAATCCGGCTCCTGCACGATACCGGCGCGCAAGCTTTACGACTACATTCGCCTGCTCGGCGATGGCGATATGTCGATCAAGCTGCTCGAAAACCACTGGGTGCAGATTCGCGCCGGACGGTCGAACACGCGCATGGTTGGGATGGCACGCGCTAACTTTCCGCAGGTGCCTGAGTTTCCCGAAGGCGGTGTCACGCGCATTCCTGTGGCGTCGCTGCGTAATCTGATTGCGCGTACGATCTTTGCCATTTCGAACGAGGAGTCGCGTTACACGCTCAATGGCGCGCTGCTGATCCTGAAGGCAGAATCGATCGCGATGGTCGCCACCGACGGGCATCGGCTGGCGCACATTGAGAAGACTGCGGAGTCATTCCCGGGCATCAGCGCGGAGAAGAAGACCCTGGTACCGCGCAAGGCTCTGCAGGAGCTGCAATCGTTGCTCGGCAACACTGAAGCCGAGTTTGTGGACTTTGCGGATGACGACAGCACGCTGTTCTTCCGCATCGGGCATCGCGTGCTCACCAGCCGCAAGCTGACCGGGCAGTTCCCAAACTACGAAGCGGTGATGCCGCGCGACAACAACAAATTTGTAATCGTGCGGAGCACAGATCTTTCGGCATCGATCCAGCGGGTGGCGCAGTTCGCGGACGAGCGCTCGGGCGCGATCAAGATGCGCATCGAGCAGAACGAGCTGAAGGTTTCTTCTTCGTCGACGGACGCGGGCGAGTCGGAAGATACGATTGAAACGCCCTACAGCTTCGATCCCATTGTGGTTGGCTTCAACTCGTCGTATCTGATCGATTTTCTCAAGGCGATCGGCAACGAGGGTGAGGTGCGGCTGGAGTTCAAGGACGCGCAGTCAGCGGGGCAGATTCGGCCCGAGGACGGGTCGGACGAGTACAAGTACCGCTACATCATCATGCCCATGCGGATTTGACGGGGCGGCCGGCGCGCCGCAAGATGAGATCACCTTTGCGGCAGAACTTGCACGAGAGGATCCCATGTCGACGGTTACAATCCCAATTCCTCTGGAGACCTATCTACGCACGCCCTACGAGCCCGATGTGGATTACGTCGATGGCGAGATTGAGGATCGAAACGTAGGCGAGTACGACCACAACATCCTTCAACGGGCGATTCTGATCTGGTTTTACCTGCACGAGACCGAGTGGGGCATCCGTTCGATTCAGGAGCAGCGCACCCGTGTTGCGGCCACAAAAGTTCGGATCCCGGATGTGAGCGTGTTCTCCCGATCCACACCGGTCGAACAAGTATTCTCACGGCCGCCGATTATTGCCGTCGAGGTTCTTTCCCCGGAGGATCGCCATTCCCGAATCGCGGCCAAAATCAGGAACTACATTGATTTCGGCGTTCGACATATCTGGGTGGTGGATTCGCGGACCCGCGAGGGCTGGGATTGCAGCGACGGCAGCTGGGTTCGCTCTGACCGGCTGACGGTCACAGGAACGCCGATCTACCTTTCCCTTCCGGAGCTTTTCGAGAAGGTCGATAGGGAGAGCGCCTGAATCAGTAGAGTCGGCGATCATGGCACACTGGATGCAATGAAAGCGCTGCTGCTTCGCGAATACAAGCAACTGGAGTTACGGGATGTACCCGAGCCGGCGCCCGCCGCGAGTGAGTTGCAGATTCAGGTGGCTGCGTGCGGCATTTGCGGCAGCGATGTTCACGGGTACGATGGCTCTTCGGGACGACGCATTCCTCCGATCGTAATGGGGCATGAAGCCGCGGGGGTGGTGGCTGCGGCGGGCGAAGGCGTGACAGCGTTCCGGGTGGGGGATCGGGTCACCTTCGATTCCACCGTCTACTGCGGGGAGTGTCCTTACTGTCTGCGGGGCGAGATCAACCTCTGCGATCGCCGCGAGGTGATCGGTGTTTCCTGCGGGGAATACCGGCGGTCGGGGGCGTTTGCGGAATACGTAACAGTGCCTGAGCGTATTGTTTACCGGCTGCCGGATTCTATGTCGTTTGCGGAAGCGGCGATGCTGGAGCCGGTTGCGGTTGCGCTGCATGCGGTGAAGTTGAGCGGGATTCGCGGGGGAGAGACAGCGCTGGTGATCGGGGCGGGGATGATCGGCTTGCTGACTCTGCAGGCTGCGCGTGCAGCGGGCTGCCGGCGGGTGATGATTGCGGACGTAGATGCAACTCGGCTTCGTTTGGCCGAATCGCTCGGGGCCACCGAGACGTTGCATATGGCCGGCGCCGATCTTCCGGGAGAAGTTCTGCGGAGGACGGGCGCTGGCGTGGACGTGGCGCTGGAAGCGGTGGGGCGCGACGAGACTGTTCAGGCTGCGATTCATTCTGTACGCAAAGGGGGCACGGTGACGCTGATCGGGAATATCGCGCCCCAGGTGCAGATTCCGCTGCAGGTTGTGGTGAGCCGCCAGCTACGTTTGCAGGGCAGCGCCGCGTCGGCGGGCGAATATGCGGAGGCGATCGAACTGGTGAGCAGCGGCAAGATTCAGGTTGCGCCGCTCATTACAGCTGTTGCGCCGCTCGAAGATGGGCCGCGGTGGTTTGAGCGGCTGTACGCACATGAGCCCAACCTTATGAAGATTGTGCTGACGCCGGGGGCCACGTTGTGAAGGTGGTGACATGACTAACCCTGGCAGCGATCGCATGTTCGATTTATCAGGGCAAGTTGCTCTGGTGACCGGGACCAGCCGCGGTCTTGGCCAGTACATTGCGCGCGCGCTCGCGAGAGCCGGGGCCGATCTGATTCTGACCAGCCGCCGCCGTGAGGCGCTCGGGGAATTCGAGGCAGAGATACGTGGGCTGGGACGCCGCACTCTCGCGCTTGAGCTCGATGTGCGCGATCTGGCCAGTATTCAACGCATGGCTGCGGAAGCCGAAGACGCATTCGGACAGATTCACATCCTGGTGAACAATGCCGGCTGCAACGTGCGCAAACCCGCTCTGGATGTGACCTGGGACGACTGGAATCTGGTACTCGATACGAATTTGCGGGGCAGCTTTTTCGTCGCGCAGGCGATTGCGCGGGGAATGATCGCGCGCGACTATGGACGCATCATCAATATTGGGTCCGTCACCAGCGTTTTCGGCTACGCGGGGCTTGCGCCTTATGGAGCGAGCCGCGGCGGGATTCGCCAGCTCACGATGAGCCTGGCCGATGACTGGGGGAAGCATGGCGTGACCGTGAATTGTCTTGCTCCGGGATGGTTCAGGACGCAGCAGAACCAGGTGCTGTATGAGAACCAGGAGTGGGTGGATTATCTCACCGACCGCATTCCGGTGAAGCGGCCGGGGCAGCCGCACGATCTTGACGGGGCGGTGGTTTTCCTTGCGTCGGAGGCGAGCCGCTATGTAACGGGGCAGACCCTGCTGGTCGATGGGGGCATCTCGACGGGGTCGATGCGAGCTACGGTCGCGCCCAAACCTTAATTTGGCTTTGGCGCGTTGATTCGTGCTCGCTAAGCTGCCGGACGATTCGGCTCAGGGATGGGGCGAATTTCTCCCAGCAGAAAAATGTAGCTGGCGATGCCGATCAGAAGATACGCGGCGGCCACGGTGAAGGCGGCCTTGAAGGAGTGGCGAACTCCGACGAGGTAGCCGGTGATGGCAGGCGCGGCGATGCCGGAGATCTGGTTCGACATGTTCATGATTGCGCCGACGGAGCCGACGCTGTCGCCGGGAGCGATGAGGGAGGGGATGGACCAGCCGACAGGTGCGGCGGCGGAGAGGCCGCCGATCGAAAGGCTGATCCACAGGACAGCCTGGGTGACGGTGTGAGCGCTGGCCGCTCCAAAAATCCCAAGGCCCAGGGCGGTTCCCGTTATCAGGACCGTGCGGCGAACCTGGCTCGCATCCCATCCGCGATGAATGAGCCTGTCGACAGTCCAGCCACCGATAAAAAGATCAGTGAAGGTTGCAAATAGCCAGGGGATGCCTGTGTACAGGAATGAATGCGCAAGGTCGATGTGCTGGGAGCGGGCGAGATAGACGGGCAGCCACGTGAGGAGGAGATAGAAGACGTAGTTATAAGAGCCGAAGCCCAGTGCTAGGCCAAGAACCTTTTTTCGGCTTAACAGATAAGTGAGCGGCACGCGTCGATGTGGATGCGGAGATCCTTCGGCGGCCTCGATGCGGCGGGCTGCTTCGTTCTGTTTGTGGGCTGGGTCGCGATAGATGCGCCAGAAAAACAGGAAGTAGATCAGACTGATGAGTCCGGTGGCGGCAAAGCTCAGCCGCCAGCCGATGCGCAGCAGCAACAATCCGATGAGAGGCACGCCGATCGCGGAGGCAAACTTGGCGGCTCCGTCGAAGAAGCTGGTGGCGAAGCTGCGCTCGCGGGGCGGAAACCAGTAGCCAACGGCTTTGGCGCTTGCCGGGAAAGACGGAGCTTCGCCGATGCCGAGCAGGAAGCGAGCGGCAAAAAATCCGCCGATTCCTGGAGTGAGCGCTGCGCCAAACGAGGCGAGGCTCCAGAGGAAAGTGCTGACGCATCCTACGCGGCGTACGCCGAAGCGATCGAGCAGAAGGCCGGACGGCAGCTGGCACAGGGCGTAGGTCCAGTTATAGGCGCCGAGAAGAAGTCCGAAGGTAAAGTCGGAAATCCTGAACTCGGCGAAGAGGGCGTCGTGGGAGACGGAGAGGTTGACGCGGTCGAAATAGTTGACGAGGACGCCCACGCCCAGCAGGAGCGCGATGATCCATCGCTGCCGGTTCTGGTTCTCGACGCTTTCCGACAATTGGCCTGGCGCGTTATCTCCCGGCATCTTCGACCGACTACCATCTTGACACGTCCGCGCTGAGCCGGTCGCGTTTGCGGACCTGCTTTTAGGGGAATAGCATCAGGCGGGCGCTACTTCCGCTTTTGGGGATCGCTGCCCATTCTTCCGATCCACTGCGCGGTGCGAAAAGCGCGGCGCCTCCAGAAGAAATTCTGAAATCTCTGGTTCATCTTCGATCCATGAAAGTCGAGGAGTCCCAGCTGGGCAAGGAATGCGAACATCTGATGGTCCTCGGCGCCGGCTTTGCCGCTGGCACACCCGCGGAAGATCGGATGACTGCGATGCATCAGACGCGTCGCCTCGAACAGGAAGGCTTTGGGATTGGTATTCGGTCTGCCACTGTAATCGAGGTAAGGGCCATCCTCCACGCGAACACCGGGATGGATAAACCCCTCGATAACGATTTCGGCGTTGGCGGGCACTTCGAGGCCTCCGCACCGGAGGAGTTCGACCGGCTTTGCCTGCAGCGCGCCGGCCAGATCGAATTCATCCATTTCCGCGGGACACACAGCGCTGGCTGCGATAACCATGGCTTCGGGCGCGCCGATCGCCACTGCCACGGGCAGCTCGATCCCCCTGGCTTCGGCGTGCTCGACATGGCGCGCGAGGTCGCTTGCCTTCGCGGCGCTGATGGTAGCTCGTTTCGCCCCCAGCAGCTGCATGCGGTAGACGCCGGCGGTGCGCTGTCCTGTGTCTGGATCCTTGCTGATATTGAGGTGCCAGGTTCCGAGATATCGGCCGGTGTCGAAATCGCTCCATTGGGGAACCGGAAACTGGAGCAGGTCGATTACAGATGCGGGAATCACATTGTCCAGAAGTGGACCGGTTCTCACCATCCTGGGATGGACCGTTTCCTCAAGCCGTTTACGGGTGTCTTCGATCAGCTCTTTCCAGGGAGTCAGCGCGTCAAAGCCGAGCGCCAGCCTGATGCAGGTGGGATCCGCGAGACCGTTGGTAAAAATCTCCTGGCCGCCGTAGCCCATGATCTTTTCAAACAGCAGAGGCTTATGCCTGGACCGCGACCAGCGACCGATTCCGAGTTTCGAGTCGACCGTTTCTTTCACGCGCAACAGGCGCCCAGCATCTTCGAGCTTCTGGATGAATGCCCGCAAATCGGGCGATTGGCTGGGCTCGGCCTCCTGCGGCTCCGCAAACCCGTTCTCGGGCAGTGGCGCTGTTCCAGCCGGCTCTGACCTGCTCTGCCAAAGAAGCTCTTTCACATAAACCTCGCCGGAGATTCGGGCAAGGCTGCATCGATCTTCGTGGTCGGGCGCTGTTTGGTGCGTCTGTGGGATTCAGGCAAACCGGCGACTCCTTCAAAGCAGAAAAACGCTCAACCCGGTGATTGCCTGGGTCGGCAGGAAGCCGGGCCTGCGTTGCAGAAAAGCAGGGGATCGCGGTGTGAAGCTTGGCGTGATGCAATGTCGCGCCACCTTCTCGGCCGCGTCGCACTGCCGTTATAGCGAATAAAACCGCGGGCGCCCGTCCCCCGGTTGGTGTTGAGAGCTACAACTTTTGGGGCGGGTGGGATCCCTTGCCACAACGGGCCGCGGGAGGGCGGGACGGCCTGAAACGCTCTGCGGTGAGGCCGCAGCAAGCGTCAGCTGAGGTTCCGGGATGCCGTTCATCACCGTGTATGGTGCAGGATCGACCCGGCAATCGATTCAAGAGGGACGACCTTGTCGACGCCGTTCAGTTTGATCGCCTCTTTTGGCATGCCGAAGACGACGCAGGTGGCTTCGTCCTGGGCGATTGTTGTGGCGCCGGCCTGCTTCATCTCGAGCATGCCGCGCGCGCCATCGTCTCCCATGCCGGTGAGGATGACTCCGACGGCGTTCGGGCCGGCGTATCGGGCGGCGGAACGGAAGAGCACGTCGACTGAAGGCCGGTGACGGCAGACCAGCGGCCCCTCTTTAACCTCGACATAGTAGCGGGCGCCGCTGCGCTGCAGCAGGAGGTGGTGATTGCCGGGCGCGATCAGAGCCCGTCCGCGCAGAACGGTGTCGCCGCTTTCGGCTTCTTTGACGGTAATGGCGCACAAGCCATCGAGGCGGGTGGCAAAGGCGCGGGTGAAGAGCTCCGGCATGTGCTGCACGATGACGATACCGGGCGTATCCGCCGGCAGCGCCTCGAGGAGTATCTTCAGCGCCTCGGTGCCCCCGGTGGATGCGCCGATCACGACGACTTTCTCGGTCGTCTTCGCCATAGCGCAGGCGGCCGGGGCCAGAACGGCATCCGCCGTTAGCTTTGGCTCCACTCTGCGAGCCGGCCGCTGGGAGCGGACCCGCGCCCCGGCTGCCGCTTTCACTGCGTCGCAGAAGGTGGCTCGCGATTCCTCGAGGAACTGGCGGACACCGAGCCGCGGCTTGGTGACAATATCCACGGCGCCGTTTTCGAGCGCCTCGAGAGCGCTTTGGGTACCCTCTTCGGCGAGGCTCGAACAGATAACGACCGGGATGGGATGCTGGGACATGAGCTTGCGGAGGAAAGTAAGGCCATCCATCCGTGGCATTTCAATGTCCAGCGTGATCACGTCCGGCGCCTGCTCGGCCATGCGCTCGGCTGCCACGTAGGGATCGCCAGCCACTCCGATCACTTCAATTTCCGGATCCGACCCAAGGATGTACGACAAAGTCTGGCGTACCACCGCCGAGTCATCGACGACCAAAACGCGTATCTTCGGTTTACCCAATCCGTCGCCTCTTCCCGTGGCTCCTTGCGCAGCCATCTGGCGCTCTCGTCGACGAGAGCGTTCGCAGCCGCACTTCTCCCGTCGCTGTACAGAAGTCGATGCGGAAGCCGCATGGTCCGCCAAGACGCTTTGCGGCCACGCTGAACCCCGCGCCTTCGAGAACTTCAAGGGCCTTCTCGCGGTTCAGTCGGCCCACGGTAGGCCGCAACTCTCCCTCGCGAACATCCAGCACGTCCGCGCCGCCGAACACCTTGACTTCGACGTCTGCTCGGCTGGCGCCGAGCGCGTCGAATTGCGCGGCGAGGTCCTGGATCGCGAAATCCACGTAGCGCCGCGACGCTGCACGGCTCAGCTTTCCGCGCGCCTCGCCCGGATGGCAGGGAAGCATGGGATGGCAGAGCGCGCCGATGGCGAGCCCCTTATGCCAGAAGGTCACGCCTACGCAGGACCCCAACAGGGTCCTCATGATGTGGGGCCCGCGCACCAGGTGGGATTCACCCGGCTGGACGTAGACCTCCGGCCACTCTTCTTCAGGGCCGGCCATGAATCCTCCTGTAGAGTGCCGGTCCTACTGCCTCGACGGGAAGGTTCATATCGTGCAGTGTCTCGGAGTGACCCACAAACAGATAGCCCCCCGGTTTCAGGTGGCCCACAAGATTCCCGAGAATCTTTTGCTGAGTGGGTCGATCGAAATAAATGATCACGTTGCGGCAGAAAATCGCATCCGCCTTCTCGGCGACACCGTAGTTCGTGTCCATGAAGTTCAGCCGGCGGAATTCCACCATGCTGCGCAGCTCTGGAACAATACGGACCCGGTCGGCGCCGGGCTGGCGGCTGCGCAGCAGATATTTGCGCCGCAGCACAGAGGGCACGGGTTCCACGTCGTCGGTCGTGTAGATGCCCAGCCGCGCTTTTTCGAGCACCCGGCTCGAAATGTCCGTGGCCAGGATGCGAAAGCGGAAGCCGGGGTGCGACTCCGCAAATTCGCTCAGCACCATGGCGAGGGTGTAGGGCTCCTCCCCCGAGGAACACCCTGCGCTCCAAACAAGGAACGGGTTGCCTCCGCAGCTGGGCGCCAGTTCGGGCAGCGCCCGCTGCGCCAGAAAATCGAAGTGTTTGGCCTCGCGAAAGAAGTCCGTCTTGTTGGTCGTTACCACGTCGAGAAAAGGGACCTTTTCCTGCCGGAGCCCCTCCTCTCCGAACAGATATTCGCAGTATTGCCGGAACGAGTCGAGATTCAGATCGCGCAGCCGACGCTTGAGCCGGCCCTCCAGCATCGTCTTCTTCTCCAGTCCCAGGCGAATGCCGGCCTCCTTGTAAATAAAGGAGGAAAGCGCCGCAAAGTCCCGGCTGGAGAGAGCTTCTTCGTGTGCCCCCATAGGTTCCCCTTGCTCGGCTCAGGCTGCTTCGGCGGCGGGCTTGCCCGCGTCCGGGCCGCCGCGCATGGCTGACAGCTCGTCGGCGGAGAAGACGCGGTCGATGTCGAGGATCATCACAAACTGGGCGTCTCGTTTGCCCATGCCGCGGATGAAGTCGGTCCGGATCTGGGTTCCGATGCGCGGCGCCGGCTGAATCTGCTCGGGCTCAAAATCGATGACCTCTTCGACCGAGTCGGCCAGCGCGCCAATGACAGTGGGCTCGTTATCGAGCAGCACTTCCACCACCACAATACAGGTGTTGCGCGTGCTCTCGGTCTTCGACATCTCAAAGCACAGGCGCAGGTCCACGACCGGTACCACGCTGCCGCGCAGGTTGATGACGCCGCTCATGAATTCCGGTGTGCGAGGGATCGCCGTAATTGTGGTCAGATCGAGCACCTCACGCACTTTCGCCACATCGGTGGCGAAGATTTCGTTGCCCAGCCGGAAAGTCAGGTACTGGCGGGTCTCCGTAATTTCGCTCAAGCTCATGGTTTCTTTCCTCTCCCGTTGCTGAAGACAGGGTGTGCGGGCCGCTTGCGAGAACGGCCCGCGTGCCGTTTTCGGTTAGTAGCGTTCGAACTCGCCGTCGAGATCGTCGCGTTTATCCTGCAGGCGCAGCTTCACTCCGACGCCAGCCGCCGTGCCAGCCCCCGTTCCGCCCCCCGTCCCGGCCGATGTCCTGGTCGCCGCCGGTTTGTGCGCTCGAACCGGAGCAGCATGCGCGGACCCGTTCTGCGCCGACGCATGGACCGGCCGAGTTGGCCTGCCGCCGCCTCTCCGCGCTCCGGCGCCCTCTTCGTCCCCCGTCTGGAAGAAGGCCAGCGCGCTTACCAGCTGTTCGGACTGGCCGGTCAGTTCCTCGGTGGTCGAGGCCATTTCCTCGGCCGCCGAGGCGTTCTGCTGGATCACCTGCTCCAGCTGCTGCAGCGCCTTATTGATCTGCTCGGCGCCGGTGTCCTGTTCCTTGCTGGCCGCGCTGATTTCCTGGACCAGTTCGGCGGTGCGCTGAATGTCGGGAACCAGCTTTTCCAGCTGCTCACCGGATTTTTCCGATACGCGCAGCGTGGTGCTCGAGAGCTGGTTGATCTCCGCCGCCGCCTTCTGGCTGCGCTCGGCGAGCTTCCGAACCTCGGCGGCTACCACCGCGAACCCCTTCCCGTGTTCGCCGGCCCGGGCTGCTTCAATGGCCGCGTTGAGCGCCAGCAGGTTCGTTTGCCGGGCAATTTCCTCGATGATCGAGATCTTGCTGGCGATCTCTTTCATCGCGGCGACGGCCTCGACCACACTCTTCCCGCTCTCCTGCGCATCGCGCGCGCTCTTGTTGGCAATTTTGTCGGTTTGCTGCGCGTTGTCGGCGTTCTGCCTGATGTTGGAAACCATCTCCTCCATGGAGGAGGAGGCCTCTTCGGCCGCCGCCGCCTGCGCGCTGGCGCCCCTGGACACCTGCACCGAGGCGGTCGAGATCGACTGGCTGGCCGAGGCCACCTCGCCGGCGATGGTGCGAATTTCCGATACGGTTTGGGTCAGCCCCGCTACCATCGACGAGAGCGCCTGCATCAGCTTGTCCTCGGGCGACCGCTCTTTCAGCGTCACGGTCAGGTCGCCTTTCGCGATCTGCTCAGCCCCCGCCGTAATCTCGTTCATCGCCTGGATCAGAACATTCAGATTGTTCTTGATCTTGTTGAAGTCGCCGTTGTACGTATCTGTGATCTCGGCGGGAATATCCCCCTTCGAGATCTCGTCCACGTACCGCGCCGATACATTCAGCGGCCCGATGACCGCGTCCAGCATGGCGTTGACGCCACGGACAATTTCGCCATACGCGCCGTGGAACTGCTCGGCCCGGCCACGCTCCGCGAGTTGGCCCGCCTTCGAAGCATCGATCAGGCGATCGAGCTCCTTGTGGAGGGCCTGCACCACCTGGCCGACATTGTTCACCGCGAGCTTCATCTTTTCGTGGTCGCCCTTGTAGGTCTGCGCGATCAACTCGTCGATTTTGCCCGAGGAGATCTGGGCGAGGATGCGATTGCCCTCGCCGATGGGCAGCAGGATGGCATCGAGCATGGCGTTGACGCCGCGCACAATCTCCGCGTAGGCACCCTGGAACTGTTCGGGCTTGCCGCGTTCGGAGAGCTGGCCTTCCTTCGAGGCTTCGATCAGCCGCGCCAGCTCCTTCTGCAGGGATTGCGTCACGGTGGCGACGTTGTTGACGGCGACTTTCATCTTCTCGTGGTCGCCCTTGTAGGTTTGGGCGATGAGCTCGTCGATTTTGCCGGAAGAAATCTGCGCGAGGATGCGATTGCCCTCGCCGATGGGCAGCAGGATGGCATCGAGCATGGCGTTGACGCCGCGCACGATCTCGGCGTAGGCGCCCTGGAACTGCTCCGGCTTGCCGCGTTCGGAGAGCTGGCCTTCCTTCGAGGCTTCGGTGAGCCGGACCAGTTCTTTTTGCAGGGATTGCGTTACGGTGGCGACGTTGTTGACGGCGACTTTCATCTTCTCGTGGTCGCCCTTGTAGGTCTGCGCGATCAGCTCATCGATTTTGCCGGAGGAAATCTGCGCCAGGATGCGGTTGCCCTCGCCGATGGGCAGCAGGATGGCATCGAGCATCTCGTTGATGCCCTCGACCATGGTGCGGTACATCCCTGTAAACTGGCTCGCCCGGCCGCGCTCCGTGAGGTGGCCCTCTTTCGAGGCATCCACGAGGCGCAGGATCTCCTGCGAGACCAGCATGGCCTCGTTCCCGGCTGTCTCCGCCCCGCTGTTCGCGTGCTGCGGAACTTCATGTCCATTCGTTGCCTGCCCGTTCACCTTATGGCCGTTACTCTTCCGGCCCTGGCTGATTCCTGCTGTCGACATCGTTCCCGATCCTTTCTCTCGTGCGCCGGAGCGCGTTATTGAGCGGCGCTGGCTAGTGCCCCAGCGCCGACGCTGTTCGTGAAGCAAATTCCCTGCCTGCCATCCCGTGGATAGCCGTTCTCGATGGCCGGCCCTGGAGACCGCGAGCGGCCCTGGTGTGTTCCGGCCCGGACCGCCTCCTGGACCAGCCGCTGCGGGTCGAGAATCAACGCAACCACGCCGTTGCCGAGGATGGTTGCGCCCGAGACCACCTGCACGTGCCGGTAGAAGCGGCCGAGGTTCCGTATTACCGTCTGGCAGTTCCCCAGCACCTGATCGACGACCAGCCCGCAGCGCCCGTCCTCGCACTCGACGACCATGATCTGTTCCCGCTCGGGCGGGGGCGTCCGCACGTCGAAGTACTGCCGCAATCGTATGTAAGGAACGATCTCCCCGCGCACGTTGGCGACGTGCCTGCCATGAGCCTGCTCCACCTCCTGGCGCGTGAGTTCGATGCATTCGAGCGTCGAGGCCAGAGGCAGCACGAAGAACGCATCACCCACGGTCACCAGCAGCCCGTCGATGATGGCAAGCGTCAGCGGCAGGCGCAGCGTCACCGTGGTGCCCCGGCCGCGCTGACTGGTCACGTCGATCGAGCCGCGCAGGCTCTCCACCCTCTGGCGGACCACATCCATTCCCACCCCGCGGCCGGAAAGGTCCGTCACCTGTTTCGCGGTCGAAAATCCGGCCTGGAAGATGAAGGAAAAAATCTCAGCCTCGGTCAGCTTGGCCTCCGGGCTGGTCATCCCTCTCTCAATGGCGCGCGCGCGAACGGCCTCGGCGTCGATGCCGGCTCCATCGTCTGCGACCGCGATCAGCACGCTGGCTCCCGAATGCCGAGCCGAGAGATGAATCCTCGCCTCCGGGCGTTTTCCGTGGGCCACGCGATCCTCCGGCAACTCGATGCCGTGGTCCATGCTGTTCCGGATCAAATGCATCAGCGGATCGCCGAGCTGGTCGATGACCGTCTTGTCGAGCTCGGTCTCCGCGCCTTCGATGGTGAGCTCGACATTCTTTCCGAGATCCCGCGCCAGATCGTGCACGAGCCGCCGGAAGCGCTCGAAGGTGGCGCGGATCGGCAGCATCCGCAGGGTCATCGAATTCTCGCGCAGCGCCGATGTCAGCCTCTCGATCTCCTCGGCGACGGCCTGGACTTCGTTTTCCTGCGATCCCGCCGCAAACTCGCTCAGCCGCGCCTGCACCGTGACCAGCTCTCCGACCAGATCGACCAGCTGATCGAGCCGCGCCGCCGGTACCCGTATGCTGCTGGCGTTGTCCGGCTGGTCGGTTGATCGCCGGCCGGGGCTGCTGCGCTTTTCCTCGAGCCCGCGCGCGACCAGGTCCGCGGAAGACGGGACCTCGGAAGCCGGATGGTCCGCCGACGATTTCTCGGGCTTTGATCGGATCTGTGACCCATGCGCGGGGCCGGGGGAGGGTGCAGACAGAGACGGTTCAATCGCGAGATCGCAGGTGTCCTCGACAAAGATGAAGACGTCCCGAATCGCGTCCTCTCCGATATTCCGGCCGGCATTCTCGCTTGCCGGGATCGTCAGCACCATCGTCCAGCTCACGTAACAGCGCTCGGGCTCCAGTTCCTCGATCGGTGGTATTCCCGCCGTCGAGGCCTCGACCGTCAGCTGGCCCAGCCCGCGGAGTTCGCGCAGCAACAAAAGCGGGTCGGCGCCGTTGCGCATCAGATCGGGGCCTGGAGCGAAGCGAATGCGCCATGCCCGCTCCGGCTCGCTTTCTGGCCTGGGCATGGATGCTCCGGGTCCGGATGACAGGAGTCCGGATTCGTTCTCGGGCTCGCCGCCTGGCTCGACCGCCTGCCCGCCAATTGCGGATGCATGTTCGGACATCCCCATCAGAGCGTGCAACCGTGTCAGAATCTCCCCGCAGGCCGCCGCATCGGGTGCTGCCTCCTGGCCATTCTGCTCGACCATAGCCCGGATCTGATCGAGCGCGGAGAGGGTAAGATCCACCAGCTCCGGGGTCACGGGCAGCTGGCCTTTCCGCACCTCGTCGAAAGCGGTTTCGAGGTTGTGGGTGAAGCTGGCCAGGTCATCGAAGCCGAACATGGCGCCTGAGCCCTTGATAGTGTGGAGCGCACGAAACACATGTCCCACAAGGCCGACGTCTTCCGGACGCTCGTTCATCTCCAGCAGATTCGACTCGAGCTCGACCAGCAGTTCACGCGCCTCTTCGCGGAACGCGAGCCGGAACTGATCGCTGCCGCCGGTCCCACTCGTCACTCGGGCACCTCATCAGCACGGTCCGGATCGCGGGCAAGGGGAAATCGATCGAATCCAGCCTCCCGCAGCGTTGCCTGCAATTCCTCCGGAATCGGCCCCTCGAGAGCCAGCACCATCCCTGAGACCCTGGCCTCGCGTTCGGCAGCCCACAGCAACTGCACCGCCGTCACATCCATCCCGGTCGCGCTCTCGAACGAAATGCGCGCCGTTCCCTTCGAAGCCAGCGCCTCGAGCAGGGCCTGTTTCAGTTCGGCGGCGCAGCCGATGTCGATGGCTCCCTCGAGCCGGATCACTCCCGGTGTTTCGCTTCGATCGAATGTCACTGGCACGGCTGCTCTTCCTCCAATTCCCGATCACGTTCCCCGAATCCAATGCCCTTATCGAACCAGCCTCTGAATCACGGCGATCAGCTGCCCAGGCTGAAACGGCTTGACGATCCAGCCCGTCGCTCCCACCTTGCGGCCGGCATCTTTCTTTTCCGGCTGCGATTCGGTGGTGAGCATCAGGATGGGCGTAAACGAATAGCCCGGGAGCTTGCGAAGGCCCGCGATCATCTGGATTCCGTCCATATTCGGCATATTCAGATCCGAGATGATCAGGTCGAACTTTCCCTCGCGCGCCTTTTCGATGCCCAGTTGCCCATCGGCTGCCTCGGTCACTTCATACCCCGCACTGCGCAGCGTGAAGCTGACCATTTGCCGCACACTCGCCGAATCGTCGACCGTAAGCACTTGCTTCATTGCGACCCTATATTCCTTTCATCGGAGAAACCAGGCATTTTCTGCAGAGTCAAAATCATCCGGGCGTGATTTTCCCAAAACGGTCCCGAGTTCCAGGATGTCTGTCCCCGAGGGGCTGTTCTCCGCCGTCTGCATTGTTGCCCCGCTTTCCCTTCGCTCGACCACCCGCGGCTCATCCGTGGAATCCCGTCTCAACCGCTGCCACGCCGCCGCTCCCGCTCTCGGATGCAGGAGTTAAAAGAGCTCCACGCTGTTGCCGGCAAAGTTCTGCTGGACGATCGGCAGCGGGCCTCCCGCCAGCGCCGCGCGCAGAACCATGCGCTCGATTTCGGTGGTGTAGATCGAGCCAAACCGCTTTTCGAGGGAGTTGCTGTCGCGCCGGCCCTCATCTCGCGAATTCTCCTCGGCAATCTCAAGACGGGCGGACTCGATTCCGGCCACTGTGGATTCGAGCTGTCCGAAGCAGGCCTCGAGGAGGTCGCCAGTACCGCCGATCTCGGCGATCTTTTTCCGCAACGCCAGGGTTGCCGTCTGGATCGCCCGCCCTCTGCCATCCGCGCACTCCGCCGCCTCGCGCAGGATACCCATGCCCTCATGCGTCTCAGCCAGCGCCTGACGGAGACTCTCCTTGCCGCCCTGGGAGAAGGCCCTGAACACTGTCCCGCTTCTCTCTACCAGCGTCCCTATTTCGCGGGCCGTCGATTCCGACTGTGCTGTGAGCCCGCCCCACGCAGCCGAGATGCGCTTGATATTGGTCGAGATCTCCAGAATTGCATCCGCGCGCGTCCCAAGGCGGCTGGCTTCGACGATGGAGTTGAACATAAGCAACTGCAGACGGTCCCGGACCGACTTCGATCGCGCCAGATGCTCGCCAACCAGCTCCATCAGGCCGTTAATTCCGGCGAACGACGCCTGCACTTTGGCATTGCCCGCTTCGCATTCCTGCTCGAGATTCTCGATGCGCATCAGCTGCGAGGAAACACGCTTTCTCCTGTTCGAGCATCCGCGGCCCCAGCTCCAGAATCTCCGATGAGGCGATGCCTTCGATGCCGTCGAGGCATGTCCTGATCTGCGTCATCCATGTCCGCACCGTCTCTCGAGCATTCCGAAGCTGATAACTCTGAATTGTGAGTCCCGCCTCTAACTCCGCCGGCAGGAAGCCTGCCGGATTCGTGTCGGCATCCTGACCTCGCGGCTGGGCAGCCGCCATTGCCGCCAGAGTTTCGCCCACATGCTCGATCTGCTGCCGCGTGATGTCATGTCCCTGGACTGCGGCGACCACGCCGGCAACTTCGCCGGCGATCCGCTCGACGCAGGCTCTGAAGCGGACCGGCGTTTGAACCAGCTGGCCGAGCATCTCCTCCAACTTGCCCACATCGGTATCGAGGTCCGCTACCATCCGCGCCAACTCGACCCGCATTCGCGGCAGTTCGACCGTGAGGGTGCGCCTCGTCTCCTCAATCGCCTTCCGCCGTTCCTCCATTTGCGATGACAGCTCGTTCGTACTGCGCGCCACTTCTCGCGAGAAGTCGTCCAATTCGTGCGCAAGGTACTGGAAGCCGGTACCCACATCGCCCAGCCGCGCCACTTCGATATTTGTGAGTACGCGCAGCATTTCAGTTTCGCGCACGATGGCGCGCTGGCCGCACGTCTGCTGCGCCAGCCGTTCGAGCAGCGCCGCCTCGGCGGTCACCGTATCCAGAATTCCCTTCGTGGCTGCCAGCCGTCCCTCAATGAAGCTCTTTGCCGCTGCCCCCAACAATTGCACTCTCGACAGGATCGACAGCATGCGCTTGCTCTCCGCGCAGCCGACGATGATCCCGGCGCTGTCGATGATCTGGCTGATCTCCTTCGCCAGGCCTTCGAAGTCCTGAACCAGCGCCCCAATATGCTTCTCAGAGTTGGCAACGACCGACCGCAGCTCACGCTCGAGATCCTTCAGGGAGCTTTCCCCGGCAGACTGCTCCGTCACCGTCATTCCGCCTCTTGCGGGGCGCCCGCGCCATCCAGGCTTTCCCCCGGCATACTCCCATCGTGGATGTGCATCGGAACCGGCCCGACAATTCGGCGTTCACCGGCTCCTGCCTGGTTATCGGCAGAATTGTCCGCGAGGGACAGGGGTGCTTTGTGGAACGCAACGGCTCACCCGCCGTGCGCATCCATAAGCACACAGCGGCAGAGGCCGTTGAGATTTCAGGGGGGGAGAAAATGCCGCATCAAACCAAGCCTGAAGACAAGCCCGCCGCCGTTCGCTTCCACATCTTCGACATGGACGGCGGGCTCGAAGTCAGCTGCGCGCTGCTGCCCATGAAAAGGACGCCTCCCTATCGCATTGAGGGCGGCGCGCCGCGCTTCGGGAGTCGGGACGCATTCAAGGCCGAAGTGGTAGAAGCGGGCATGTCTCCCGCGGTGGCTGAAGATGAGAGGCGCTCTTTCAATGCCACGCCAAGGCAGCTGCGGAAGCTGGGCTTCGTGGTAGAGACCGAAGAGGAAAAGCGAGAGGAAGGCCCATAGCGGCCTGACGCAAGAAGGCAGGAGCGTCATTCCGCGCTGCGCTCTGTGGCTTGGAAAAACGCGGCGGCGGTCTGACCGCATCTGAGACGGAATGAGCCTGGAGAATCTGATCTCTCCGCACTTTCTGAATGTCGAGGAAGGCATACCGCAGCAGCCGCCCTCAAAAATCGACTTCGTGATGGATGGACGCCCGTATCAAGGGTTGGATGGCGAGCTTCTGATCGATGCGATCAACCGTGAGACGGGCAAAGAGCTGGCCCAGGTCTGCTATCTGCAGCAGCTGGGTCCTGTTCAAACGTGCGACACATGCATGGTTGAGGTCGACGGCAAACTGGTGCGGGCGTGCGGGACGCGGCTTGCACCGAACATGACGGTGGAAACGGAGAGCTACCGAGCCCAGGCGGCGCAGCGGGAGGCTTTCGACCGAATTCTTGGGAATCACCTGCTTTATTGCACGGTATGCGACAACAACAACCAGAACTGCACTGTGCACAACACTACGGCGCTGCTCAAGGTAGAGCATCAGTCGATCCCCTACCGGCAAAAGCCGTTTGAGAAGGACGAGACCAACCCGTTCTACCGCTACGATCCCGATCAATGCATCCTGTGCGGACGCTGCGTGGAGGCGTGCCAGAACGTACAGGTGAACGAAACGCTGACGATCCGCTGGGAGGACGAACATCCACGGGTGCTGTGGGATGGCGGTTCGACCATTGGGGAGTCAAGCTGCGTTTCCTGCGGTCACTGCGTGACCGTCTGCCCGTGCAATGCGCTGATGGAGAAATCGATGCTCGGCGAAGCCGGATACTTTACCGGCCTGCCGGCGAAGGCGCTTGAACACATGATCGATGTGGTGAAAGGCGTGGAGCCCGAACTGGGATACGGTCCGATTCTTCAGCTCTCCGAGATGGAAGCCGATATGCGCGCGGTTCGCACGGAGAAGACGAAGACGGTTTGCACCTACTGCGGGGTGGGTTGTTCATTCGATATCTGGCATCGGGGACGGCAGATTTTGAAAGTGGAGCCGCATGGTGGTCCCGCGAATGGCATTTCGACGTGCGTCAAGGGGAAATTCGGATTCAACTTCGTAAATTCCGGTGACCGTATTAATACGCCACTGTTGCGCGATGGCGATAAGTTTCGGCAGTGCAGCTGGGACGAAGCGCTCGATTTTATCGCCGACAAGATGAAGCACATCAAGGCGCGGTACGGCGCGGATTCGCTCGAATTTATCGCCTCCTCGAAGTGCACGAACGAGGAGAGCTATCTGATGCAGAAGCTGGCGCGGGCGGTGGTGGGCACGAACAACGTAGATAACTGTTCGCGCTACTGCCAGTCTCCGGCTACGAAGGGACTTACTCGCACGGTGGGCTACGGAGGAGACTCGGGTTCTATTTCGGATATCGAGCGCGCGGCGCTGGTGATGATTGTCGGAGCCAACGCGGCGGAGAATCATCCGGTGCTGGCGACGCGGGTGAAGCGCGCCCATAAGCTGCGCGGCCAGAAGCTCATCGTGGCCGATCTGCGGAAGAACGAGATGGCGGAGCGCGCGGATGTATGGCTCAGGCCCAATCCTGGAACGGACATGATCTGGGTGAGCGCGGTGGCCAAACACATCCTCGACAATGGCTGGCACGATGAGGAATTCATCCAGGCGCGCGTGAATAACTTTGAAATTTACGCGAAAAGTCTGAGGCCGTTCACTTTGGAATTTGCTGAGGAGCGCACGGGCATCCCAGCCGCGACCCTGCGTAACGTTGCCCGGAAAGTGGCTACCGCGAAAACGGTCTGCATTCTCTGGGCAATGGGTGTAACCCAGCATATGCATGGGTCGGACACCTCGACCGCTCTTTCGAATCTGCTGCTGCTGACGGGTAATTACGGTAAGCCGGGGACGGGCGGTTACCCGCTGCGTGGGCATAACAACGTGCAGGGGTGCAGCGACTTTGGCTCTATGCCGGACAAATACCCAGGTTACATGGATACCAGCGATGCGAAGATCCGCAAGCACTGGGAGCAGGCATGGGGAGTGTACCCTGCCCACCAGCGAGGGGATGGATAACCACCTGATGGTGGATGGAATGCACGAGGGCAAGATCAGGTCGCTCTATCTTATTGGGGAAGAGATGATCAGCTCGGAGTCCAATAAGCATTATCTCGCGGCTGGTCTTGAGAAGCTGGAGCTTTTTGTTGTTCAGGAGATCTTCTTTACTCTCACTTGTCAATATGCCGATGTGATCCTGCCAGGGACGCCGAGCTTCGAGAAGGAAGGCACGTATGTCAATACGGAGCGGCGGATCCAGCGGCTCTATGAGGTGATGAGGCCACTCCCCGGCACGCGGCCGGACTGGCAGATCATTCAGGACATCGCCAACAGGCTGGGGGCTGACTGGAGTTACAAGTCGCCGTCGGAGATTATGGACGAGTGTGCCGGGATTGCTCCTCTGTTTGCCGGAGTCACTTATGCGCGTCTGTCGGGCTATAACTCGCTGCAATGGCCAGTGAAAGAGGATGGCACGGACACTCCGCTGCTCTACACCGACAAGTTCCACTTTCCCGACGGAAAGGCAAAGTTTCATCCTATCGAGTGGAACGAGCCCAGCCAGGTGGAAGACTCCGAATACGACCTGCACCTGAACAACGGCCGGATGCTGGAGCACTTCGAGGCGGGTAACCAGACTTACCGGGTTCCGGGGATAGCCCTGAAGGCGCCCGACACGTTTCTGGAAGTTTCACCGGAGTTAGCTCAAGAGCGGGGGCTTGAGAGCGGGCGCTGGGTCAAAGTCAAATCGCGCGACGGGGAGATCACGATTCGCGTTCTGGTGACCGACCGGGTGAGCGGCAATCAGCTGTATGCGCCGCTGAATTCGCAGAAGCAGCCCATCAACACGCTCACCAGCAACAACGTGGATGTCGTGGTGCATACTCCGGCGTACAAAGAAACGCCGGTCATGATTGAGCCGTTGCCGTTGAAGGGGCGCTCGCCGCTGCCACATACGAACCATCGCTTTCATAAGGCAACGCCGCAGAACGGAGTTGAGGTGGAGCGCAAGTGGGCCCGCGGGGACTATCGGATGCCTGGCACAAACCTCGTCCAGATACAGCCGGCCGCTCGCCCCGAGCAGGTAAACAGGAAAGAGAGGTAGGGAGCATGGCGAAGGCGATCCAGGTCGATTTCCCGGTCCGCGATCATAAAGCGGAGTTGCAGATGCGCCTTGCGGAAGCTCCGACCGAACATGCCGCGGCGATCCTCGAATTGCTGGAACTGCTGGACGTGCTGCACGAGCGGAATGTGTCTTTCGACGATTCGTGGGGCGGTCGGGGCCGAGCGACGACCTGATCGGGCACATCTCGAAAGCGGCGGCTCAGCCGGAATCGATTCGTGCTCTGCGCAACCTGCTCGCCGCATTCAAAATCATTGGGCAAATCGATCCCGAGATCATCGCGGCAGTGGGCAGATCGATTCCGCCCGAGTTCAGAGATCGCAACCTGAGGCGCGGCACCCCAAAGCCGAGCCTGTGGAAGATCGTCCGGACGTTCTGGTCACCGCCTGTGCAGCGTCTGTTATTCGCCTGGGGCCTCATGCTCGCCGGCATCGGCCACTACATGAACAAAGAGGCCCCCTCCACGGCCGACGAGGTTTAATCAGTCGCGGTCTTTACGAGATATGAGCTTGCGAAGAGAGCCATTCCCACAAACAGGGGAATGAGGCCGCACAGATAAACTCCCTGCTCGCGCCCCAGCAGCACACGCAGGAAAATGAGCACACCAAGGCCGGCCGCCCCCGTGATCAGGCCGCCGATTTGCAGCCCCTGTTTCGTGCGCAGGGTTGAGATCCGCGCTTCTTCGCGCATCAGCTCGAGTGCCGAATTCGCCCCCGGCCCCTGGGAGTCCGCCACTTTCTTCAGCATGTCGTTTTTGTAGTAGGCCTCGCGTTCCTTGCGCCGAGCGTCGGACCAGTTCACGATCGCGATCATCGAAAACAGCGCTACCGCACCTACCGCCAGAAAGACGAAAACCATCGACTCCGGCCCTGCGAATTCGTTTGCCATGTCTTTTCTCCTCGTGCGGCGCTACGTTCTGCCGCTTCAACCGGTACGACCGGTCGTGGCAGCTGGCGGTTTCAAAAAGTTTGGGGGGAATACCGGAATGAAATTTTGGCCGGGGCTCGACAGAAATAATGAAACCGCGCACCATGATCCCTGGTCGTACCGGCAGAGAGCAAAGTGAAAACGGCTAAGGAACCCGAGGCTCACGGCGTCGGCGCAGGCTCTGACGAAGCGATCATTGCGCGCGTCGTGGCCGGTGACACGGCGGCGTTCGAGGCTATTGTCCGGCGATGGCAATCGCCTCTGGTGAATCTCGCCTGGCGTTTCTGCCGGGACAGGGCGCGCGCGGAAGAGATGGCGCAGGAGGCATTTCTCCGCGCGTGGCGTAATCTTGGGCAGTTTCGCGGCGAGTCGGCGTTTTCCACGTGGCTCTTCGCGCTGGCAGCGAACCTTTACCGGACGGAGCTTCGGCGGATCCCAGCGACGATGCTGTCGCTCGATGAAATTGCCGAACCACAGGATCCGATGGTGGCGGGCCTCGCTTTCGACGAGTCTTCCCGCGACGAGTCTCTGCGCCGCGCGGTGCTGGCTCTTCCGGAGAAGTACCGCGACGCTATTCTCCTTTTCTATTTTCACGAGCAGGATGTTCCGGCGGCCGCGCGGACGCTGCGCATTCCGGACGGGACGGTTAAGGCAAGGCTGTTTCGAGGACGCGAGCTGCTGCGGAGGAAGTTCTCCGGGGCGCGCCGCAAAACGAGGTCCGCAGGTCCAGCCGCTCAAAATGCAAGGGAGGCAGAAAGCCGATGAAGCCGAATCTTACCATCCCGAAATGCAGCACTCCGGAACTCACCGACGGCGAATTCGACCGCGCCCTGGCCGCCGATCACGATGCCATTGTTCCCTCGTCCGGCTTCGCGGACTCGGTGATGGCCGCGGTGTCGCATGAGACCAGCGCGCCGGTCCCGCTCGCGTTTCCCTGGGTGCGCGCTCTGCCCGGGTTAGTCGCTGCTATCGTCGCACTGGGCGTGCTGATTGCGGCCATCGTGGTCTTGCTGCAGTCGGCGCCGGCCAGGCACGCTGCCGGTCTTTCGATCAGCCTGCAAACATTCTCCGCGCCGATGTTTCGCCAGGCGCCCGATGTGCTTTGGCTTGCGGTCTCGCTGGCGATTTCCGCAGCGTCGTTGCTTTTTTGCCGCCGTCTGATATCGAGCCGTTGATTCGGGCGCCTTCAGCGGGAAGCCGGACCGATGCCGAGCGTTCATGCTGAATCGGCATCACAGGTCCTATAATTCTGGGCACCATGTCCACCGCGAGCGGGGCCCCAGTTTGCTTTGTTCTTATCGACGGCACCAGCCGGCGCACAGGCACGATTACCCATTCGCCGTTTACGCTCGGCCGTTTGCCGGAGAACGATCTGGTCCTATCCCATCCGTATGTTTCCCGGCGGCATGCGGAGATCATTCTGGGCGAGGACGGCTGCTTCATCGTGGACCAGGGGAGCCGGCACGGGACGTTCATCAACGGCAAGTCCGCAACAGGCCGGCAGCCACTCAACGAGAGCGACACCGTCCACTTCGGCGCGCTCGATGGTCCCAGTCTCCGCATCAGCGCAGAGGAGACCGAGGACTCCTCGACCATCCGCGACATCATCGAGCAGATTCCGGAAGTCAGCGCCACCGGCAACGCACTGGACAAGTTGCGCTGGTTCTTCGAGTCGGCACGGAAGCTGAAGACCTACGACGCCGTCGATCAGATTCTGGCCGCGCTGCTGGAAACTACGTTGCAACTGACCCAGGTGGAGCGCGGCTACGTGTTCCTGCGCGACGAGGCCGGAGAGATGAAGCTCGCCATTGGCCGCAACGACAAAGGTGAGGCGCTCACGGACGAGGCCACGCTGTCGCACGGCGCCATGCGCCAGGCGGTAAGTACAGCCAACGAATTTATCGTGACCGATACCCTGAGCGCCGACCCCGAAAAACGCTCGGCCAGCATGGTGGCGCACAGCATCCGCTCGGTGATCTGCATTCCGCTGCGGAAGCGTCGGCCTGGGGCCCCGGTGCGTGACACCGACCTGCTCGGGCTCCTCTATCTCGACAGCCGGCTGAAGCCTGGGAGCCTGACGCAGGTCGACAACGATCTTCTGCGTACGATCGCGACGGATGCCGCCGCGCTCATCGATAATGCGCAGCTTGCTGTCTCCGAGGAGCGCGAACGCGTCTACCGCCAGGAAATGAATATCGCCGCGGATATCCAGCGCGGCCTGATGACGGTTCGTCCGCCAACGCTGTCCTGGGCCGCGGTCGCGGCTCGGTCTGTGCCCTGCCGCGAAGTGGGAGGCGATTTCTTCGACATCGTCGAAGACGGGGAATGCCTGGCGGTTATCGTGGCCGACATCTCCGGCAAAGGAATCTCCGCGGCTATTCTCGGCGCGACGCTTCAGGGGCTCATTTATTCGCTGCTCGTGGCGCGTCAGCCTCTGGCCACGGTCGCCGATATCGTCAACCGCTATATCTGCAGCAAGAACGTCGAGAAATATGCCACCATGGCGGTTCTGCGCCTCTCGCCCAACGGCCATCTGGAATACATTAATTGTGGGCACGTTCCGCCGTTCCTTTATACGGGAGGCGCGTCCCGCCTTCCTGACTCCAATATGCCGGTCGGTCTTATTGAGGGGGCTCCCTTCTCCTCGGGAACCGTACAGCTACAGCCTGGGGCGCGCATTCTAATTGTCACCGACGGTGTTACAGAAGCGGCGGCTCCGGATGGCGAGTTCTATGGCGAAGCCCGCCTGGCGGCGCCTGAATTCGAAAAGGCGACACTCGACGAAATCTTTGCAGGAGTGGAGCGCTTCGCCGGGGCGCTTGCCGCCGATGACGACTGCACCGTTCTCGACGTGCGCTACCTCGGCTGACAATGGTCGCGGCACTTGTTTGTCGGGCTTGGCGCGAAACAGCACAGCGAACAATTCAACGCAAGCTGTTTCCTGCTCCGATTCAGGCACGATTGCATGATAGATATAAGACTGTACGTCCCGGGGCCGAGAATGGTTTTCATGGCCCTCGCTGATTCTTCGTGCGGAGCAGTTGCAAATTGAAAGTTCTGGTCGTTGGTGGTGATGGATACTGCGGTTGGGCGACTGCCCTTTACCTTTCGGAACACGGGTTTGAAGTTGGCATTGTCGACAGCCTGGTGCGCCGCCACTGGGATCTGACCCTCGGCGTCGATACGCTCACCCCGATCGCGCCGATACGCCACCGCGTCGATCGCTGGCACGAATTAACGGGACGAAAAATCGACCTCTTCATCGGCGACATTTGCGATTACCCGTTCGTGCAGAGCTTCATGCGCAAATTCGAACCGGAGTCGATCGTGCACTTTGGCGAGCAGCGCTCGGCGCCCTTCTCGATGATCGATCGCGAGCATGCGGTGATGACCCAGGTGATGAACGTAACCGGGAATCTAAATCTGCTGTTCGCGATGAAGGAGTTCAACAAAGACATTCACCTTGTCAAGCTCGGCACGATGGGGGAATATGGCACGCCCAACATCGATATTGAAGAGGGCTACATCACGATCAAGCACAACGGCCGCGAGGATCGGCTGCCGTATCCGAAGCAGCCGGGCTCGTTCTACCACCTGAGCAAAGTGCACGACAGCCATAACATCCAGTTCGCATGCCGCATCTGGGGCCTGCGCGCCACCGATCTGAACCAGGGCGTGGTCTACGGCGTGCTCACCGATCAGACGGCGCATGACGAGGTTCTCGTGAATCGTCTGGATTACGACGAGGTATTCGGGACCGCTCTCAACCGCTTCTGCATCCAGGCCGCGGTCGGCCATCCGCTGACCGTTTACGGAAAAGGTGGACAGACGCGCGGGTTCCTCGATATTCGTGATACTGTCCGATGCGTTGAGATTGCAATTTCGAATCCCGCCGCCGCCGGCGAGTTTCGTGTCTTCAATCAGTTCACCGAGCAGTTCAGCGTCTACGACCTGGCGATGATGGTGCAGAAGGTGGGCTGCGAGGCCGGCATGAAAATCGAGGTCGAGCATCTTCCGAATCCACGCGTGGAGAAGGAAGAGCATTATTACAACGCGAAAAACACTTTGCTTCGAGATCTGGGGCTCCAGCCGCACTGCCTTTCAGAATCTCTGCTGAGTTCGCTGATGCATTTCGCGATTCGGTACAAGGATCGCGTGGATCAAGCGCAGATCATGCCTACAGTCACCTGGAAGTAGGCGGACCTTTCCGTATTCCTGGCGGTTTCGCGCCACGCAGGTTTTAGCGACGAGGAATCGGAGATGGATCCAGATCGGCTTGGCGGGCGAAAACTCCAGACCAACGCGTAAATTTGGTTCTATTTTCGGACAACTCCTTCGTTAACGGTCTGCTCCTAACTACAGGTGGGCACTTCTCTTGCCGAAGAATTGACTTGCAAGCCGCGTCCAATCGCTCTACGCTGGCATCATCCCCCGGCTCGTGACTTCAGCCGTTTATTCCGGCTTCTTTAGTCTCTCTTGAGGTATTTTGTGCGGGAACTGCGTCCTGGGGATCGATCCAAACGTCTGGGAAGTGATAAGTTTCAACCACATTCTGTTTCCTTGTCCGAACATCAGCGACCTGTGCATATACTTCATATCATTGGCAGTCTCTCCCCTGCCGACGGTGGCCCCCCCGAGGTAGTTCGTCAGCTCGCGAAGGTGTATCAGGAGACCGGCGACTCACTTGAGGTAGTCTGCCTCGATTCGCCAGATGCCCCATTCCTGAGAGGTATACCCTGCCCGGTCCACGCGCTGGGTCAACGGTGGCTTGGCCGCTATGCCCTCTCGCTCCGTCTTTGGACATGGCTCCGAGCCAACATTGGCTACTTTGACGGTGTCGTGACGCAGGGCATCTGGACGTTCCCCGGCGTCGCAGTGCGACTAACCGCCCGCGAGGCGGGAAAGCCCTACTGCGTCTTTGCTCACGGGGCTCTGGATCCTTGGTTCAACAGGAAATACCCCCTCAAGCATCTCAAGAAGATGCTTTATTGGCCGATCCAATACCCGGTGCTGCGCGATGCCACCGCGGTTTTCTTTACCAGTCCCGTCGAAAGGGATCTTGCAAAAACCAGCTTCTCGCCGAATGCCTGGAATGAAGTCGTCTTCCCCAACGGCATCAATGAGCCGGAGGGTGACCCGGGTGCTCAGATCGATACCTTTTACGCCAGGTTTCCCAGTCTGCGCGGCCGCCGTTTCCTCCTCTTTCTCTCGCGCCTGCACGAGAAGAAGGGCTGCGATCTCCTCCTTAACGCCTTTGCCAATGTCGCTTCCACTTCACCGGACCTCGATCTCGTCATGGCCGGCCCTGATCAGACAGGTCTCGAGGCCAGGCTTCGGAAGATTGCGGCTGAAAAGGGGATCGCCAGCCGCGTGCATTGGCCTGGCATGCTTTCCGGCGATCTCAAGTGGGGAGCGATTCGCGCCTGCGATGCCTTCGTTCTCCCTTCGCATCAGGAGAACTTCGGTATTGTTATCGTCGAATCGCTCGCCGCGGGACGTCCCGTTCTGATGAGCAATCAGATCAACATCTGGCGCGAAATCCAGGCCGAAGGCGTTGGCTTGGTCGACGACGACACTGCGGAGGGCACTGAACGCCTTTTGCGAGGCTGGATCACTATGTCCGCCGCCGAGCGCGAAGCGATGGCGGCTCGCGCCTACCCCGCGTTTCTTCGCAGGTATACACTGCGGAGCGGCGCAGAGATGATTAGCCACGTCTTTTTCCCCGAGCGTGAGAATGCCCGGGCTGAGGAACTATCTCACGCTGTCTGACGGTCGTGGTTGAATCGAAGCCTTTAGGTCTACCGCCTTAGCCTGTCAAGCAACCGGTCAAATTCCTCGAGTTGCGCGTACTCGATAATGACCCGGCCGCGTCCCTTCCTATCCTCGATTCGGACCTTCAGACCGAGCGCCCGCTGCAGCGATTCCTGGACTTCTCTCACGTTGGGATCCACTTGTTTCGCTTTGTCTTCGCCATCACCAGGCTGCTTTGCCTCAGGGTTAAGCAGCTTCTTGACGTAGCCTTCGGTTTGGCGCACAGACATGGCCAGCGTGGTCACCTTCTGAGCCGCCTTCAAAATGGCCTGCGAATCCTCTAGCGGTAACAGCGCCCGAGCATGCCCAAAGCTGAGAATTCCCTCCTCAACTTTGGCCTGTACTTCGCCTGGCAACTTCAGCAGGCGGAGAAAATTCCCGACGGATGCCCGATCCTTGCCGGTCCGTTTTGCCATCTGCTCCTGGGTCAGATGAAATTCCTGGGCGAGCCGCTCGTAAGCGCGCGCTTGTTCCATCGGATTCAGATCGGACCGCTGCAGGTTCTCGACGATGGTCATTTCCATCGCCTGTTCGTCGGAGACCTGGCGGATGATCGCCGGCACCGTCTCCTTGCCAGCGCGCTGCGAGGCGAGCCACCGCCGTTCCCCGGCGATCAACTGGAAGCCACCATGGGGAAGCGGTCGAACAACGATCGGCTGGACGACGCCGGTTGCCGCAATGGAGTCCGCCAATTCGGTCAGTTGTTCTTCATCGAAGCGAGTCCGCGTCTGGAATGGGCTTCGTTCAATCTCTCCCAGAGGAATCTCGCGCGGCCTGCCCGCTTCTCCGGATTCTGTAGATCCGTGCTCTGCAGCCGCATGAACTGGCGGTAGCAACGACTCGAGTCCCTTGCCCAATGCCCGTCTTTTTGGAGCATCTGTAACGATCTGCATCTCCAACCTCAATCCTTATCTATAGAATCGGGTCCCAAGGTGTTCCACGTGGAACATTTGTCGTTTCCGAGGACAACCTGGTGCCCAAAGCGTGGAATGAAAGTTATTCCCGAAACAAGCCCCGCCTGGCGCGAAGTGACCGTCATCCGTATGGCCAGAACCTCACGCTGGGTTCCCCCTGGGCGGCTCCAGTCGCCATCTTTCGCTCTTTTGCAGCCGGACTTTCAATCCCATTCCTTGACAACAATTCGTCAGCGAGCTCTCGATAGCTCTCCGATCCCCGTGACCGCGGATCGTAGAGCAGCACCGGTTTCCCGTAGCTCGGAGCTTCAGCCAACCGTATATTTCTGGGGATCACGGTCTTCAGCAGCTTGTCTTTGAAGAATTGCCGCAGGTTTTCCGTCACCTGCTGCGCCAGATTCGTGCGGTCGTCGTACATCGTCAGGAGCACGCCTTCGATCTCAAGGCCCGGATTAAATGCGCCCCGCACGCGTTCGAGCGTATGCATGAGCTCACTGAGGCCTTCGAGCGCGAAATACTCCGCCTGCATGGGGACCAGAAGCCGATCTGCGGCCACCAATGCGTTGAGGGTGAGCAAATCCAGCGCCGGCGGGCAATCGAGGATGATGAAGTCATACTTGTCCCGAACCTTATTCAGGGCCTCGCGCAGGCGGTAAGCCCGCCGGTCCATCTGTATCAGCTCAACGTTTGCGCCGGTCAGGTTTTTATTCGAGGGAACGATTTTCAGCGTGTCGATCTCACTGTGGAGGGCGACCTCCTCAATTGAGGATTCACCCATCAGCACGTCGTAAGAGGAGCGACGATCGGCATCGCGGACGATCCCAAACCCGCCACTGGAGTTGGCCTGCGGATCGCAATCCACCAGGAGCACTTGCAGCCCCTCCAAAGCCAGCGCCGCCGAAAGGTTGATAGCGGTGGTTGTCTTGCCTACCCCGCCTTTTTGGTTCACGACGGCGAGCACTTTGCCCATGATGGAAGGGTATCGGGACAGAGGCCGGACCGCAACGCAAAACGCCTGTGCACAATTGGGCGCAATTTGTGGAAGGTTTGCCAGAGCCCTGCTGGGGGAGAACGCTAAGGCATTTTATTTGTGGGGGATGCGGAGTGACCAGAAATGCTACGGGATGATGGCGAAGTTGAGGCCCGCGTGGAAAACCCGACTACTTTGATCTTAATAATTCGACATCTCCGAGCGAGGTGACAGCCCGAGTGTTCCACGTGGAACGTTGTGGATGGATTGGGGCCCTTACTTCCGTGAGGAGACTGGAACCTTATGGCAATGCTGGCCGACCCCAACCCCGTTCAGATATGCCCCCAGGCGCTGATCGCTGCCGAGGATGTGGTCAAAAAGCCAGTCTCTGAGGTAATTGACGACTTCGAGCGAGGGTGCAGCGGCTGAGCCCTTTATAAATCGCGATCGCATTTCTGTAATCCATGCGACGAAATTCTCATGCTCAGCCCTATGTTGGTTAGCTTCCGCATAATCAGCCCCAAACATGCCCTCTTCGCGGCTGAAGTGGTAGCGGGTATAGTCAACCAAATCTTCGAGCAGCTTCCCTACCATCTCCTTGTTGCGCTTCTGACGAATGGCATCGTAAAGATCGTTTAGCATGTCCAGCAAGCATCTGTGGTCGTCGTCGATCTCTGCCACACCTACAAGGAGCCTGTCATTCCAGCCGATGAACGGCATTTGCCGAGCCCTCCCAATGCCGATGGCTTGCGGAATGCCTGGGCCACGCGCGCATCTGCATGAACCTATCGGCTTCCGCTCGCCGTAGCTTGAACAACCGCTGTTTTGAAGGGCGAACCCTCCTTCGAAGAAATAAACCGAGACGAGGTAGCCCGAACCAAGCCGTCACACGGAACCGCTCATCGCTCCATCTCGTATCACTGAACGGCGCGGTCCACCCTCCCCCGCCGCGCCGCTGATGCACAGGAGGAAACTCATGCACAGAATCGTCAGTTATGCCGCTCTCATTACGGCTTTTCTCTTCGCGCTGATCCCCGCCACCCACGCTGCTCCGCCCAGTAAGGCAAGCGTAGTCATCGTTTTCAAGGACGGGCATCGACAAAGCATTCCCCTCGCCGAAATCGAGCGTTTTGAATTCCCGGCGGCCGTTCCCGCCGGACTTATCAGCACTCCGGGCCCGTCGCGAGCACACCTGCTCGGTAAATGGGAAGTGGGCGAGGGGAATGGCGAGAACTTTTACATTACCCTGCTTGACGACGGCACCGCGCGCCGGTCCATAGGAGGGGAGCACGGCACGTGGGTTTATGCCAACGGAGAAGCGCAGGTCACGTGGGACGATGGTTGGCAGGACTGCATCCGCAAGGTCGGCTCCTGGTACAAGAAGTACGCCTATGCCCAGGGAAAGACCTTTGCCGACGAGCCTGACAACGTCACGAATGCCCGTAATATCACGCAGAATCCGAATGGAGTCGATTGATTATTATGGGCTCAGATGGCTGGGGCGAACAAAAAGGGAAGATGCCGCTATGCCGCTTGTGATCCCGTGCCCCGTCTTTGCGGCATGAGCAAGTTTGCGCCCTGATACCGCAAGGAGACAATTCTTCAGGGTAAAAGGCCAAACACCGCTACGGCGTTTGGCGTCCCTACATACACTTTGCCGTTCACGATCATGGGCGTGATGAACTTGTTGCCGCTTCCAAACTGGTCGCGACCATTCGCCGCCTGGTTGCTGTTGTACAGTTCCTGAAGAGTAGTGGCGTCGTAGGCGTGGAGGACAGCGGGTGACGAATTCTCCACCGCCCATACGATCCCATTCGTCGTCCCGCTGGCGCTGACCGCGGGCGTGGTTCCGGGATAAGCAAACGTGTTCGCGCTCTGCACAATCGGCGTTATTGCCAGCTTTGCGTTCGCGATGGGGAAAGCCTTCAGCGTGTCGCTCACCGCTCCGTAGTACACCGTGTTGTTGAAGTACGCCGGCATCGACCACACGCCACCGATCGCACCATCGATTTCCTGATAGAGCGCGGCATTGGTTTGCGCGTTGAACTTGCCCATTGAGTCGCGATTCACCACATAGATATTCGAATCTTTCCCCGCTCCCACGGCGAGGTGATGAACCGTGCCGGAAGAATCCGTAATGTCGGGTAAGACGAGCGCTCCTCCGGAACCGAGGTCCTGGTCGGCGTCCGATTCGGCGATGGTGTTGTCGGTTTCGAAGTAATCGGCGACAGCGAGAGCGCCCCCGGTTGTTGAAACCTTGAGGAAGCCGTTGCCGAAATCGTGATTCGTGGGCATGCCGTTCGCGTCTAGGGTGGTGTCAAAGGTTCCATTGGCGTCGAGGAAATAGATATTCCCGCTTGCGTCGGAAGCCAGTCCGGCGCCAGACATCCAGATGGAGCCTTCGCTGCCATTCGGCGTCAAGTTGAGCACGCTGGTTTGCGCGAGGGTCGACTCGCTGTAAGCCATGAGCCAGCCGGTGTAGGGGCCCTGATCGCAATGCGAGGTCCAGGCAAGGTAGATCGTTCCGTTCATCAGCAGGAGCCCTGCGCGCTCGGCGTATTGGCTCGGATCGAAGACCACGTTGCCGCCGGAGCTGTTGGCGCCCGTACCCGGATAGGTTGCTTTGATCTCCGTCGGGCTGCCCGCCAGCTCTGCGCCGGTGGTTACGTCAAGCGCATGCAGGCGCTGGTGATAGGCGCCCGATGCATCGAGCGACATGCCGACTGCGAAGATCGTGCCATTGGGTCCGGCTTTGCGATCGATCACCGGCGTGGACGTAATGCCGATCTCCGGCGTGATTTGCGAGCACCCGTGGTCGCCGCTGGTCGTCTCATTGGCTCCGAGTATCGATGTTTTCCAGATCTGCGCTCCAGAGTCAGCGTCAAATGCGTAGACGCTGTCGTGTTCCGTCACCGCATAGACGACGTTGCGCTGCTGGCCGCCCGCAGTCAGATTCGAGAGGTATAGCGGCTGACCATCGACCCTCCCGTCGACCGGCAGGGTCTGCAAAAGGCCGAACTTCGATGAAGTCACATTGCTCGTTGTCAGAACCGTTTCGTTCGGGTTCAGCCCCGTCCGCCCCACGTCGTAGTGATAGGTGGTAACGTCCACCGTTGACCCGGTGGCCACCACCGCCGCGTTGACGGTGAGTGCGAGAGGTGCCGTGTGAGTGAGACCGGCCGCAGTTGCAACGAACTGCACTGTGACCGTGCCTGCGGCAGCGGTGGTCCCAGCCGCGAAGCTCACGGATTGCGGCGTTCCAGGAGTCAGGGCCAGGGTGGCTGGCGTCGCGGTCACTCCCGATGGCAGTCCGCTCACCGCGACCTGAACCGTTCCGGTGAACCCGCTGAGCGCCGTGGCCGTGACTGAGACGGGCTGAGCGCTACCGCCCGCAGTCAGGGTCAGGGTCGTGGCGCTGGCCGCCAGCGAAAAATCCGGCTTCGCTCCCGATTTGCTGTTGGTGCCGCAACCAATGTTCAACCCTGCGACCGCCAGAACAATGAGCCAGCCCGGCCCTGCCTGCCATCCACGATGCATGCGCTAGCCCTCCTGCAGAATGAATCACTCAGTCACTTCAACCGCTCCCCCTTGTGGGGGCGCCCGCTCTCATTCTGGCTTCAGTATAGGCTGCGCTATTGCTCGACTGTTTCCGCAGAAATACGGTGTTGCAATCAGCCGGGCATTTTTTGCGCGCATGCGTCGTCGACTCCGCCGATCCTCCCTCCCCAAACTAAACCGGGCTACCGCAGGCGCTAAATCCTCCGCCCCGTCTTCAGGATCTCCTGTTCCGAGCCCGGAATCGCTACGGATGCCTCCCAGCGAATTCCCTTGAGCTTTTCGAGCGCCGCTTCCGTCTTCAGCGTCGCAAACACGCCGATCCAGCCGCGTGCCGCCAGCCGCTCTACCGCTGTCCGGCAGGCTGTCGGCATCTTGTCTACAGCCCGCAGAGTGACCGCGTCGAAAACGCGCTCGGGAGCCATCTCCTCAACGCGCCCCGCCCAAACTTCCGCCCTCAACCCCAGCGTCCGCACGGCTTCGCGCAAAAACGAGGCCTTCTTCCCCTGCGACTCGGCCAGTGTTACGCCGAGCTTCGGGCGGCAGATGGCAATTGGAATCCCAGGAAATCCAGCGCCCGATCCGAAATCGAGCAGCGTTTTCACATTTTTCGGAACATGCTGCGCCGCAAAAATCGATTCGATGAAGTGTCGTCGGACAATCTCTTCCGGCTTCCTCACCGACGTTAGATTGATGCGGGCATTCCACTTCACTACAAGCGCCAGGTACGCCTCGAACTGCTCGACGGCCCGCGGTTCCAGCCCGGCGACATCGAGGCTAAGTCGATACTCATCAATGTTTTTCATTGAGTTACGTCCCAGCGGGGGGGCCAGCAAAGCTCCGGACTCTCCATCCTGTACCCTGCGTCCTGTACCCGCCTTAGTCCGCGACCGACTCGCTGATCATCCGCGGCTCCCATGCTGCCGCGGCATCGACAAATGACTGAAACAGGCTCTGCGCCGCTTTGTTCGCCTCCAGCACCCGCTCCGGATGCCACTGCACGCCCATCAGGAACTGATCGCCGTGACCCTCCGCGGCTTCGATCACGCCGTCGTCGAGCGACCACGCCGCGCGAACCAGCCCGTCGCCCAGCACCCCCACCGCCTGATGATGACTGCTGTTGACCATCAGCGTCATCTTTGCGCCCAGGCCGAGAATGCGCCGCAGCCGCGAGCGTGCTTCGACCTCGATAGCGTGGGCCTCGGTGACCATCCGCCCCGCCGTGTGGTTGATGCTCGTCCGCAGATGCTGCACCAGAGTTCCGCCACGCCAGACATTCAGCGACTGAAAGCCGTAGCAAATCCCCAGGAGTGGCTTATATAAATTCGAAGCATCCTGCAGCAGCAGCTCGTCGACCGCCTCGCGTGCCGCGTCGGCGGCCTCGCAATCCGGCTCCGCCTCTTCGCCGTACTTTTGCGGATTCACATCCGCCGGGCTACCAGGCAACAGCACGCCCTCGCATGAAGCGACCAACTGAGCCACTGTCGCCGGTGAATCGCGCAGGCCAACCTTTACCGGCTCTCCGCCGGCGAACTCCACCGCGCGCGCGTACTGCGGCCACGAACGCGCGCTGTAATCGCTGTCCGCAAGGTTGGGTTCAGGAATCGCTATGCGTGGTGCTTTCATGGTCTCCGCGCCTCCTCGGTCAGTTCTTGCAGGTCCCGAGAAATCGATACCGCTTCCAGGCTCCCAACGCCCGCTCCGACTCCGGTGGCTCCCGGCACGCCGTTAGCTGGCGCGACGGGATGGCCGTCCATTCCATTCTGCTCCTGTGGCGCGCCTTGTGCAGGACGTTGCCGCCAGGAGTGCTCATAATACAGCGAGGCGATCTTTTCCTCCAGCCGGGCTGTCACTTCGTCCACCTGTCTCATGGTCATGCCCAGGGTTGTTATCGGTTCGCCCACGGCCAGGGTCACCGGTACAGGATGAACCACGCTCGCGTGCATGGGCAAGAGCTCGTGCGTCCCGACCAAAGCGATTGGCACCAGAGGAAGCTGCGCCCGGATCGCCATGAAAGCCGGCCCATTCATGAATTTCGCGATGTGCCCTGTTTCGGTGCGGCCGCCCTCGGGGAAGATAAATAATGGCATACCACTCCTCAGCGTTCGGACCGCGCTCGCAAGGCTGGCTATCGATGCCCGCGGATTCCCCACATCCACCGACACTTGCCCTGACCTCCCTAACCACCAGCCAATAAACGGGAGCTTGAAGAGTCCGCTGCGAGCCACGATCCGAAACTGAAACGGCAGCGATCTGAAAATCACCGGCGTATCCATGTACGAAAGGTGATTGGCAACGTACACCGCCGGCTGACCCGTCAGCCTTTCTCCATGCAGGATCGTGACCCTTGCGCCGCTCAACCGCACCCCTGCCCGCGCCCACGCCTGCGCAATCCGATGCTGCCAGCGCCCACTCTTCTCAAACAGCGACACGGCGAGCGCCAGGCTTCCAAAGAATGCCGTCGCCAGAAAAAATACCGGGGCGCGAAAGCCGTAGCTCATGATCCGCCCCCCGAGCGGCAGCGGATCCGGTCTCGGCCCTAGTGGCTTCATCGTGCTCCCGCCGCAGCCCGCTCCAGCCGCGGCCTCACTTCGCCAACCAGGTACACCGAGCCGGCTACGACCACCAATCCCTCCTGCCTCGGTCCATCGTGCGGAAACTCACCCCACGCCGCCTCCATGGCCTGGCGCCCATCCTTAGCCGCGACGGCGCGGACGCCGGTCTTCTGCGCCGCCTGCAAGATTTCGTCAGCAGTGGCTGAGCGGGGAGAGTCGACGGGCGTGGCAACGACCAGATCGAACAGAGGAAAAAGAATCTGCGCCATCTCCGTGTAAGCCTTGTCCTTCATGCACCCGAAGACCAGCACACGCTTGCCGTGGCTTCGGCCGGCAGTTTCCATCGAAGACAGCGCCGCCCGCAGCGCCCAGGCTCCCGCCGGATTGTGCGCCACATCCAGCAGCACATCCGCTTCACCTGAAACCTGAAACCGCTCCAGCCGCCCAGGCCATTGCGTCTGGCGAATCCCTTCCTGAATCTGCGCCGGAGTTATTGTGTAACCGTGATGGTTACGTAATTCGATAGCAGCGGCAATCGCCAGCGCAATATTGCGTCGCTGGTGCTCACCCCCGAGCGGGGAATCGACCTCGACCCGTTCCCCGCCGATCAGAAGCGAGTATCGATTTCGCAGTTGGTCCTCCTGAACGCCGATCGCTGAACGCTGAACGCTCGGCATGTACTCCGCCGCGTTCACACCGCGCACATCGAGCTCGGCGGCCACTTCGCCAATCGCCTGGTTCGCCTCAGGATGCTGCGGCAGCGTCACCAGCAACCCTCCCCGCCGCAGGATTCCCGCCTTCTCGCGCGCAATCAGCGGAATTGTCTCCCCCAGCCACTCCATGTGGTCAAGTGAAATATCGGTGATCACCGAGATCAGCGGCTCCACAACATTCGTCGCATCCAGCCGCCCGCCCATGCCGACTTCGAGCACTGCCATGTCGACCTGTGCATCGGCAAACGCTTCGAAAGCAACGGCCGTAAGAGCCTCGAAAAAGCTCGGATGTGCTGGGAGGCACCCATCCGTCATTAGTCTGCGAGCGCAATCGTCGACGCGAAAATAATGCCGCGCGAAGTCCTCATCGCTGATTGGTTCTCCATCGATGCGGATGCGCTCGTTCACGCGTACCAGGTGCGGGGAGGTGTAGAGCCCGCACCGATACCCCGCGCTTTTCAGAATTGCAGACAGCGTCGCCGCCGTCGATCCCTTGCCGTTGGTGCCCGCGATCAGGACCGAGCGAAATCGCCGCTCCGGATGGCCCAGCGCCTCGACGAGCGAGCGCATTTCTTCGAGTCTGAACTTGCGTCTCAGCTGCCCCGGCGCCGTGTGCAGCTCACCCACCCGCGCATGAAGACTGTCGAGGGCCGACGTGTACGACATTCCCTGATTCTAGGACAATCCGATTGCGAAAAGCGGGCTCATTCAGCGTTGTGCGGCTCATGCGCTTCGCGTGCTTTCAATATCGGGCTGTTCCGGATTCAGAAAGGAAACGAAAGCAATGCCGGCCTCTTTGGTGAGCAATATCCCCGGCCCGTCAATCGACAGTTTCTCCCCATCCTCGTCTACCCATAACGGCATCCTCCAGGAATAGCGAAGCGTCCTCCCAGTCGTCCGAGTAGTGCCTCAGAAACCCCAGGACACCTCTTCCATCCTTAAGCCCAACCAGGACGTAAGTGTTTTTGACGTCTTGAAATGTATCGTTCCAGATGGAGCTCCTGGCCGTTCGTTCTGTCACATTGCACCTGCGCAGAATCATGAGGAGCCAGTCGTGATTGATATTCGCTCCATAGAGCAGCGCCAGGGCTGCCGCGCCCCCGCCGAGAGCAAGGAGGTGCTTCCAGTGGAAGCGAATTATGTAGCTCGCAAAAGTACCGTCGCGCGTCGCGGTCCAACTGACAGGAAGCGAGTATCCGAAAAAGGGAAGCGTAATCAGATAAAGGACAAAGCTTAGCAGCAGTGCCTCGACAATTTTGTCCAGTTCCGTCTGTTTCGCCCGGACAGCAATTCGTTGCACCAGAAAAGCGCAACTGAACCCCGGCAATAGCAGCAGCAGAATTCCCAGCGCCTCAATGCTTGAGGGCATGGGGGTGATCCTTAGCCCTTACTCGACCTTGGAGGAGGCGGCATCTTCACATTCTGCGGTCGCGAGATGTTTGCAGGCTTCGAGGCTTGAAACTCGAACCTTTTCCGCTGGCCACGCCCTTCTCGACGTACTTACTGTCAAATGCGCTGGCTCGGTCCGCCGCCCGAAATGAGGATTTGTTTTCTGTCATCAGGCTCACCGTCTTCTGTTTGATTATAACTTCAACCACCGCTGCTAAACTACAACCTGCATGATCCTCCCCTTTGTCCGCGAGTTGTTGGCGGACCTGGAGCGTTCCCCTTCCTTTGAACAGGCAAGAAGGCACCTGGCGCTTGCCCGTGGTCGCCGTCGTGTTTCCGGACTCACCTCCACGGCCCGCGCCCTCTATATTCCCCTCTTCGCGCGCGCCGCGCAGGTTCCAACGGTTGTTGTAGTAGCCGATAACAAGGCCGCCGACGCCATGCACCTTGCCCTCCGAGCCGGATGCGACCTTACCGGAGCCATTCCCGCCGACCGCGTCCTGCGCCTGCCTGCGCACGACGTCCTGCCCTTTGAAAATCTCTCTCCGCATCCCGACATCCAGGAGCAGCGCGCCAAAACGCTCTGGAAGATCGCAACCGGCGAGGCCTCGATCGTCGTCGCGCCCGTCGAAGCAGCCGCGATGAAGCTCTTTCCCGCGCCCTTCTACGCTGGTTTGGCGCAGATTCTCCATCGCGGCGAAGAAGTCGACGTTGAAACGCTGCTGGCGCATTTGATGAGCATCGGTTATTCGGGCGCCGACATTGTCGAGATGCCCGGCCAGTTCACGCGGAGGGGCGGCATTCTCGATATCTATTCGCCCGAGGCAGATCGCCCGGTCCGCTTCGAGTTTTTCGGCGACGAAATCGAATCGATTCGTAAGTTCGATCCAGACACGCAGCGGTCTGCCGCGCCCCTCGACGAAGCGCGACTGCTGCCTCTGACTGAGACTCCAGTCTCGGAGCGATTGCTCGCAGCGGTTCACACTCGGCTGAGCGGCGGACGCGTGGAGTCGACGGACGATCCGGTGCTGGCAGAGGAAGCTGTTGCCGCTGGTGGCGTGAGCGTGTTTCCCGGGTGGGAGTTTTTCGCTGGGGTGACCAGCGCGAGCGGCACGCTGATCGATCTTTTCCCACGAGCATCCCTGTTTGTGGAAGAACCCGCCATGATCCGCAACCAGATCGACCGCTGGTGGAACAAAGTTGAGCAGCGCCACGACCGCTCCAGCATCGGCTCACTCATTACTCCCGAAGACATCTACCTCCGCCCCGAAATCCTCCAGGCCAAGCTGGCCTCGCATCCGGGCCTCGATATCGATCAGCTCGGTGTCGTCGATGTCCTCGACGAAGACCAGACCCTCGGCGAAATCGAATTCACATCGCGCCCCACCCTCCGCTTCCATGGCTCCATTCCCGCCCTCATCGAACAGATTCGCACCCTGATGGTCCAGGAAGTCCGCACTCTGCTGGTCGCGCCCAATCAGGGCGAGGTCGAGCGCCTCGCCAATCTTCTTCGCGAATACGAGCTCCCCTACCGCCTCGGCAGCCGCATCCAGCACGCCGGTAGCGAGAACATCTACGACGAATCCAGCTACCTCGCCGGAGACATGCGCACGCCCGTCATCCTGCGGACCGCGCTGGCCACCGGCGTCAGCCTGCCCGACGCTCGCATCGTCCTCTTCGGCGCGCAGGATTTCTTCGACGAAGCCGATGTGACCGCACGCCCAGCGCCCAGGAAATCCAAGACTGCCGCCTTCGTCTCCGACTTCCGCGACCTCGCCGTTGGCGATTACGTTGTCCACGTCGAGCACGGCATCGCGCGCTACCAGGGCTTGCGGGAGATCGAGCAGGACGGGGTATCGCTGGAGTTCATGATCCTTGAGTTTGCGGAGGGGGCGCGGCTTTACGTGCCGCTCACGCGGCTGGACCTGATCCAGAAATACCGCTCCACCGAATCCGGCCCCGCGCCTGTGCTCAACCGCCTGGGCTCGCAACAATGGGCGAAGACAAAAGCCCGCGTGCGCAAGGCGATGGAGGATATGGCCGACGAGCTCCTGAAGCTCTATGCCCAGCGCAAAGCCGCCAGCGGCCACGCTTTCCCCCCCGACAACGAATTCCAGCGCGAGTTTGAAGACGCCTTCGACTTCACCGAGACCGACGATCAGATTTCCGCCATCGCCGACATCAAGCGTGACATGGAATCAATTCTGCCCATGGATCGCCTGCTGGTGGGCGACGTCGGCTACGGCAAAACCGAAGTTGCCATGCGCGCCGCCTTCAAGTCTGTGCAGGATGGCCGCCAGGTCGCCGTCCTCACCCCCACCACCATCCTCAGCTTCCAGCACTTCGAAACCTTCAAGAGCCGCTTCCGCCAATTCCCCATCACGGTCGAGATGATCTCCCGCTTCCGCACCGCGAAAGAGCAGAAGCTGATCCTCGAACAGGTCGAGAACGGCCGCGTCGACATTCTCATCGGCACGCACCGCCTGCTCTCAAAGGACATCAAGTTCCACGATCTCGGCCTTCTCGTCGTTGACGAAGAGCAGCGCTTCGGCGTTCGCCACAAAGAGCGCCTCAAGCAGATGCGGCGCGAGATCGACGTCCTCGCCATGTCCGCAACGCCCGATCCCGCGCACCCTGCACATGTCGCTCGTCGGCCTGCGCGACATGAGCGTGATCGAGACCCCGCCGCGAGATCGCATGGCCATCCAGACTGTCGTTGCAAAGTTTGACGAGAAGCTCATTCGCTCCGCCATCGAAGTCGAGCTTGAGCGCGGCGGCCAGATTTACTTCGTCCACAACCGCGTGGAGACCATCTACGAAATCGCTTCGAAAATTCAGGAGCTGGTTCCCGCGGCCCGCGTTATTGTCGGCCATGGCCAGATGAATGAGACCGAGCTCGAGCGAGTCATGCTCGCGTTCATGAATCATGAATACGACGTTCTCGTCGCGACGACAATCATCGAAAACGGGCTTGACATACCGCTCGCCAACACCATGATCGTGAACCGGGCCGATCGTCATGGATTGTCTGAGCTGTATCAGCTGCGGGGCAGGGTTGGGCGATCGAATAGGCGCGCCTATGCTTATCTGCTTATCCCGCCCGAGCAGGAACTGACCGAAGTGGCGCGCCGCCGCCTTGCCGCGCTCAAGGAATTTTCTGACCTCGGCGCCGGATTCAAAATCGCCGCTCTCGACCTTGAGCTCCGCGGCGCGGGCAATCTTCTCGGCGGCGAGCAAAGCGGCCACATCGAAGCGGTGGGCTTCGAGCTGTATACGTCCATGCTCGAAGAAGCGGTTAGCCGCCTCAAAGGCGAAGAGCGCGTCGAGCGCCCGTCGGTCCAGCTCTCGCTGGGCATCGCATTACGTATCGATGAAAGTTACATATCGGAAGAGAACCAGCGGTTGCGCATGTATAAACGCATCGCGGGCGCGGACAGCGACCGGGCTCTCGAAGAAGTTCGGTCGGAACTCGAAGATCGCTATGGGCCGCTGCCGGTGAGCGTGGCGCATCTGCTGCTGGCCGCGCAGCTGCGCATCGAATGCGAGAAGATCGGTGTGGCGCAGGTGGACCGCAAGCGCGACCAACTGCATATTCGGTTTACGGAGACTGCGTCTGTCGATCCGGGGCGGCTGATGAAGCTGGTCGCGAAGAACGCAAAACGCGGGGCGCAGTTTACGCCGCAGGGGGTGCTGCGGTTTCCGCTGGGGGCGACTAAGCCGGAAGAAGTGCTGAACGAGGTTCGAGCGCTGCTGGAGGAACTGGCTCTGCAGACCGCTACGGTGTAACCGTACTCAAACCGCGATTTGAATGAGCTCGGAATTACGGGATTCCCGAAGCTTCCGAACGCTCTTGTGAATGGCCTGCTCTGGAAACTCGTCGTAGGTTCTGCCGTCTAGCAAGCGGCCGGCCCTGGCCTTCTGAACACCGCCCCACTGCTTGAAGAAGAATGGTATTCCTTGCTCCCTGCACTGATTGCGGATTCTCCTCACCCAATTCTTTTCAAGGGGTCTTGCACCGCAACCGCTCTCCCCTCCAACAATGACCCAATGAATGCCTGACAAGTCCAATTCTCCGATGTCCTCCAGCAGCGGCTCAACCGAAAGGAATCGAACCTGGGCGGGCGCATCCCGCAAGTGTTGGATTCGAGGAACGCCAAACTTTTTGTCCTCGACACTGACACCCCACCAGATGTGATCCTGGCTGGCCGAACTCGACAACACGTTGGCGAGCAGATCTCGCATGCGCTCTGAGCGCTTAGTAAGAACTTGGTAGGTGTGCCAGTTCGCTGTAGTCATCACCTCGGCGACTTTTGCGATGAAAGAATCAGGTAGCCCATCCTGGAAAAGATCGCTCATTGAGTTGACGAAAATCATCTTCGGAGTTTTCCACTTAAGTGGTTCCCAGAGCTTCTCCGGGACCATCCTCATATCGAAGCCCTGCTCATAGGGATGGCCTTTTACTCCCCGGAAGCGCTCAGCGAAAGTGTGAGCGTAACAGTGTTTGCATCCGGGGCTGATCTTCGTGCAACCACGGACGGGATTCCAGGTGGCGTCCGTCCACTCGATTGACGAATTCACACTCACCTTGCACCCTCCGTTGGGAACGTGACCTTGACTCGCTCAGCAAACGTGCGTTCACCTTTACGAATTGGCCGCTCAGCCGCAGGCGGATCAGCCTTAACCCTTCCCGCTGACTCCAAATCAAGAAGGGCTCGCTTGTAGTTGCGACGGATGAACGGTCGGCCTACGTTGTGCATCATGTAGATTGCTTCCATCGTCAGAGTTTTGCCCGCGAAGCGTTGTAACAAGTCCTCTTCGAGGTCAGCCAAGGGCTGAGTTAGCTCAAACAGCAACGGAAATCGCTCCGAGGCAGGCGAGTACTCAAATGAGGCGACGCGTTGGACAGCCTTTGAGCTTTCCTGCGCCATAAATTCCTTCATGATTTCGTACCCCTTGAAGTGCTTTGACACGAAGATGAGGTGGTGGGTGGTTCTCGAACCTCTTTCGTTCCTGAACGTGAAGGGAAGAACGAAGCTTCCTCCATCTCTTTAAGCGCTTGGGAAAGCTCCTCCACGATTAACGCTTCTCGGTCCATAGGGTTGAGGGGTTCCAACATGGCTCGAATCGGCTCTGCTCGCTCTTCGCCGAACAGCACGTCCATGTGTTCCTTCACGGTTTGGTTCGGCAGGCCCATGCTCACTCGGTTGTAATTGAAGAAGAAAACACAATCACATCCCCAGTCCTTCAGGACCGAATTGATCAATCCAAGCGACAACCCTTTGTATCCCTACGGATCGACGAAAAAGAACGTCGGGACCAGCCTCATGCTTGCAAACATTTCGACAATCTCGGCCCCAACCTCGCTATTCATTACCTGCGGTTTGTGCCTCAGGCGTTTGATGCCTGGTATCTGATCGATAGCATTCTGAAGCTCGTTTGTGTTTTCTGCATCTCGGTCGTTGAACAGTGTTACAAGCATCTCCCTCATGTCGGCGTCGCCAATCGCCTGCTCCAGCACCCGCAACGGCGTCGACACTGTGCCGTCTCTGTATCGTCCAGGACCCGCAAAAAGATCGATGTATGCGATCCGATTTCCCCTTCGCTTCACCGTCGGGATGATGACTTTCGCCCAAGCCCAGAAATACTTTGCGACGATGCGTGCTTTGATCTGCGACTGCTGTCGAGATTCATCGAAGAAACTCTGATCGACCATTGTGCGCTCACAGGCGAAGAAAAGGCAAATACGTCGTCTTGCACCGATCCCGGTGCAGATTCAATCCAGACTAGCTGCGGCCAGGCACTCAGCACCACGAGAAACTCCCATTCGGACGCTCTTGGGTAACATCTGGCAGCTTGCGCTGGCGAATGGAGACCGGTAGGGTCACCGCCCTACCCCCCTCAAAACCACCGCACCAATCCCCCAAAATTCTCCACCTCAATCAACCGCTGCCCCGCCGGCGCCGCGTCCAGCACCTCATGCTCCAGCACCCAGGTGTGCGGGTGGTGGATGAACACCGCATGCAGTCCGCACGCGAGAGCAGGATTGATATCCGACTTCGGACTGTTCCCAATCATCCACGTCGTCCCCGGCGTCAGCTCGTACTTCCCGCAGACTTCGCGGTACGCATCCGGATCCTTCTCCCGTGGTACTTCAACCGCCGTGAAATACTCGCTCAGCCCGGACCGGGCCAGCTTGTCCGCCTGCTCCACGGGATTGCCTTTGGTCATGAGGATCAGGCGGTGCCGCGAGGCCAGGAACGGCAGGGTCTCCGCCACACCCTCCAGCAGTTCCATCTCCTGGTCGGCGATCGACTGCGCGAAGCTCATGATGCGCTCGTGCTTCTCCGGAGTGATCGGCCCGGTCGACAGGCTCTCAAAGCACGTCACGAGCGCCCGGCGAAAGCTCACCAGCCCATAGCCGTGCTGGCGCACGTTTTCGCGCTCGACCTGGTTCAGCCGCTCGCGCACTTCTTCGCGCGTGTATTCCTTGTGGTCGAGATACGAGATGAACGCCGCAATCGCGCGCTCAAAATAGATGTTGTTCTCCCACAGCGTGTCATCCGCATCGATCAGCAGCGTCTGCCCTGGCGCAAAATGTGTCGTTTCGCTCATCTGTATCAGCAGAGTAAACCGCATCCAAGACATTTGAAACGCCGACGGCCTGGTGGATTCGAAAGCCCGACGTCCGAACGATAGCGGCGAACACAGCAACAGTTGCCGCGAAGGAGGGTTACTGTCAGGCATCCGCACGGGCCCCATTTCATTCTGGTCTGACTCACATCGGGTGACTGAGAGCTCAGAATCCTATGCGTAGCGCCCTCAAAATGCTGCTGACCTTCGCCTGCGTCATGCTTGCCTCCGCCTCGGCGCGCGCCGAAGCAGCCCTGTTGGTCGAAGAGCCCTTCGGCCATTTTGGCGCCATGAACCCCACCGGCCACGCCGCCATCTACGTCAACCGTGTCTGTGCGGATACACCCACCCACCTTCGCCCCTGCCGCGATGGAGAAGGCGGCGCTGTCCTCAGCCGCTATCACCGAGTCGACGGCTACGACTGGCTCGCCATGCCGCTCCTCGCGTATCTATACGCAGTGGACGAGACATCCCAGATCCCCGATTCAGCCTCGCCCGGGCTTGAACTAAAACTGCGCGACGCTTATCGCCGTGAACACCTCGAGGCCATTGCGCCCGACGATCCAAAACGTGAAATCCCGCGGGGTGAGTGGGTCGAGCTCGTCGGTTCCTCGTACGACCGCCGCATCTGGGGATTCGAAGTCGCGACCACGGCCGATCAGGATAACGCGCTGATCCGGCGATTCAATTCCCGACGCAACATCGCTCATTTCAACCTGTTCTTCAACAACTGCGCCAATTTCTCGGAAAAGGTGCTGAACTTCTACTACCCACATTCGATTCATCGCAATTTCATCGCCGATGCCGGGATGATGACCCCCAAGCAGGCTGCGAAGTCCCTGGTCGCTTACAGCCGCCATCATCCCGATGCAGATCTGTACACGTTTGTTATTCCCCAGGTTCCCGGATCCATTCCACGCAGCACGCCGGTGGACGGGGTCGCCGAATCGCTGGTGAAATCCAGGAAGTACGTTGTGCCGCTGGCCGTGCTGCACCCCTATGTCGCTGGAACGCTGGTCGCGGCCTACTTCAGCGACGGACGCTTTCATCCCGATCCGCACGCAACAGTATTCAATCCTCTGCTCGATCCCGAGCCGGGTCCCAATATGCTCGTCCAGCCATGGGCCGCCTCGCAATCGACGGCGCGTGACCAGGGCATGGCAATCCGCACCAACCCTTAAGTTACAGACGATCCAACGCTGAACCTAAACCGGCCCAAGGGCTATCGATATCGGCCTGGCATGGCTGCCGACCGAATCCTGACGTTGCTGGCCGAGCCCGGGCCCCCAATTTCGTTTTGATGCTGCTCATGGCCCGTTAGTAGCATAAGCTGGCTACTTAGGTAACATGAACGATAACGATATAAGTAGTTATAGCCAAGCGAAATTCTCTAACTTTCGTGCACTTTTTCAGCTTACCAAGGTCGTAGATATCCACCGCTAAATCCACCGGATCTTGAGGTTAGCGTGGGGGGGCGCAAGCTTGCGCCGAAAGGAATTACCCCATGAATAAGATCCTGAGGATCGCCCTCCTATCCGGTGTTCTCGCAGTATCCACAACTCCCCTTTTTGCTGATCCCGGCGGGAACGATCCGCCGCCGACAACACCGCCGGGCAATGGAGGTGGCAGTCAGGCTGTTGCCGTCGGCGGAGCGGCCAGCGGTACTACGGCCGGCACGGTCACCGCACTACTCGTGTATCTGGGCCTCTAACATTCTGCGATAAATCCGCCGAAGCGGCCGCCGCGAACTCTCGCATTGCGCGGGAGTTCGTGGAGTGCCGTATCCTGAACGGGGAGGCAGGCGGATGCGGCACTTTTCCGGGTCGGAAAATTTTCTCTGGGCTGTGGGGTTCTCGCTCAATTTTGCCCTGGCTTTCGTGCTTGTCCTCCGCGGCCGCTGGCGCCAATTCCCGGTCTTCACGATCTGGATCGTCTTCATGACCGCCCGGTCGATCATCCTGTTCGCTGCTCATCAGGAAGACTCGAATTACTGGTACACACTGGTCTGGACAATTGGCTTTGGGCTGGACTTCGCCCTCCAGATGGGCGTCGTTGCCGAGATCGCCCGCATCGTCCTGCGCCCCACCGGTACGTGGGTCAGCGACGCACGCGCCTACTTTACTACTGCCAGCGTAGTGGGCATTCTTGTGGCGACCCTGTTTGCCTGGTGGATTAAACCCTCTACGTCCCACGTCCGTGAGGCGTGGCAGATGCGCAGCAACCTGTTCACCAGCATGGTCATTTGCCAGCTCTTTGTCGCCATGAGCCTTGCGGCAAACCGGGTGGGACTCGCCTGGCGCAGCCACGTGATGGCCATCGGCCAGGGGCTCACCCTATGGAGTTGCACGATGGTCATCAAGGATGCCCTCCAGAGCGCTCATAGTACCCAATTACTCCATCTCCCTTTGAACAGTATCGGAGTTACCTATGATATTGCGATCGCCTGGATCATCGTCGAACTGTCGAGAAACGAGCCAGAGCGCAAGCCGATTTCTTCGGACCTACGGGAATATATCCTTGCGCTCCACAAAAGAGTCGAGTACGATCTTCAGAGAATTGACGCTCGGCATTAGTGGTGTCGCTCCGGGTTGGGAGCATCCGCTTCCCTGAAGAAAGGCCATGTCGGTGCTGGCTTACATTTTCCTGGGCGCGGTGGTGGCTTGCCTCGTCGCAGCCGCGATCAAGGGTCAGATGTCGGCCCTTCGGGTCGACCGGCGCAGTTGGCAGGAGTTAGTGTCCCAGCTAAAGCGAATCGAGTTTCAGCGGATAACCTCTGTAGCTCGCGACTATCTTGATCCCCAGGGCGGGCAGATTTCTCTCGAGCCCGCGGACATGTGGCTCATGCTCGGCGGCCGCGAAGGCCTTCGCCGTATGCGCGAGAATGCCCGGCTGATGCTGCTCCTCGCTGCCCACGCGCAACAATGGAACTTCGATGAAGGGGTCATCGTCACCGAACGGATGCGCCGCGATGCAATTCGTCTCAACAGCGCCGTCCGCCGCATCGAGCTTGCGCTTACCTTCAATATGATCCTGCGCCGCTCCTCCAACCTCATCCCCTTTCACCTGCACGAAGCCGCTTCTTCGTACTACCTCATGCGCCAGCGCCTGTTGGCCCTTTATCAGACCAGCCACTCAGGCCTCTACCCGCGCCTGGCCGAAGTCCTCTGAATTGTCTTCCTCTGACCTGCTGATTGCGCGCGCTTTTCCTGAAAGGAGTCAGGCGCGGAGCTTACCGCCCGTTGCTTCGAGAGCCGCAATGACCTGTTGCGACCAGCTCTGCAGCTCTTCCTCGCGCAGCGTCCGCTCGTGCGATTGAAATACCACACCGAGCAACAGCGAATAGTGTCCAACGGGAACCATCATTCCCTTAACGTCCCGCAACACTTCTTTTGCCTCGATCCCTTGCAATTCCGGGATTGCCAATCCATCCAGGGCATCACGGACCTTCGAATACACGACGCTGTCCGGAAGGATCACGGAGAAATCCCGCCGCACTGGCTGAAAACGAGACAGTTCCTCGACCAATGGCTGGCGCAAAGCCTGGCTGTAAAGCCGGTCGAGCCACAGTTCGCCGATCCAAACGGTCTGCTTCAGCTTGCGGCGATCGGCCTCAACAGGGTGCAGCTGGCCAAACCATCCGACCGTCGCGCCATCGAGCACCGCTCGCGCACCGCGCCCTGGATGCAGCCAGCGCGGCATCAGCCCCGAAGCAGCCGGGAAGCGATCGAAATAGACCGATCGCGAGGCGAATCGGCCCAGCAACTCCTCGACCGTCCCTTTCACATCGTAGAAACTCGCTTCCTCTTTGCCGAAAGCTCTCCCCGTCACTCCAATAGCTACCGACGGCCGCTCGTCCACATGCTCCGGCGCCCCACTGAAGACCGTCCCCATCTCGAACAGAGCCGCGCCCTCCACATCGCGGCTGATGTTCAGCACCAGCATGTCCAGCATGCCTGGCAGCAGCGACGGCCGCAGCATCCCCGCCTCTTCGCTCAGCGGATTTCCGATTGCCACTGCGGAGTGCGGCTCCCGCGCAAAGCGAGCCGCGTCGTCCGCTCCGCAGAAGCTCGACGAGACCGCCTCGTTCCAGCCCAGCGCCAGCAGCGTCCTCCGCACTGCGGCTTCCTTCTCCGCCCACGGCAGTTCAACCACGGTTCCAGTGAAGGCCGGCAGCGTATTGCGGAAGCGGTTGTAGCCGTAGACGCGCGCGATCTCTTCTACCAGATCGATCTCACGCTCGAGATCGAGCCGCCAGCTCGGCAGGGTCACACTCCACTGATCCGGGCTGGCGCTTGCGAGGCCGCAGCCCAGGCTTGTCAGGATCGCTTCGGCCATATCTGCCGTTATTTGGCCGGCGTCCTCGGTGGGACCGAGGATGCGCCCCACTTCTCCCAAGCTGAAACTGATTACGCCACGCTTCGCCGTGCGTCCTACTGCTTCGGGGATGACCACATCCACGAGCTCGCCGTCTATGAAAGCGGCCGATCCGCTTTTTGTATCCCCGGGCTCGAGAATGATGCGGCTTACCAGCGCCGACGCCACCGGAGGCGCGTTGAAATCCGCTCCGCGCTCAAAGCGGTGCGAAGCGTCAGTGTGCAGCAGGTGGCGCTTCGAAGAACGCCGCACGGTGGCTGGATCGAACCAGGCGGCCTCGACGAGAATGTTCTTCGTCTCCGGCGTGATCATCGTGTCCCATCCGCCCATCACTCCTGCGATGCCGAGAGACTTCTTCTCATCGGCGACGATGAGATCGTCGGGATCGAGCACCCGCTCGACGCCATCGAGCGTCCGGAGCTTTTCGCCCTTGCGCGCGCGTCGCACAACGATGCCGCCTTCGAGCTTGTCGAGATCGAAAGCATGCGTGGGCTGACCCGTGGCGAGAAGCACATAGTTGCTCGCGTCGACAGCGTTGAAGATCGGCTTCTGTTCAAGCAGGCGAAAGCGCTCGGCGACGATGCCCGAGGAGGGGATGATGTTCACATCGCGCAGAACGCGGGCAGTGAAGCGGCCGCAAAGTTTTGGTTCTTCGATAGAAACCGCAAACGCCTTGGCCGCTGTTTTAGCCGCAGGCAATGTCGCATCAAGCGGCTTTAATTCCAGCCCATAAATTGTCGCCGCCTCGCGCGCGATGCCGTAGTGATTCATTGCATCGACGCGGTTGGTAGTGATGTCCATCTCGAAGAGCGATCCATGCGCGCCAAGGTCAAAGACGCCCTCGACGGCGATGCCGCGGAGGGTTAGATCGTCCGCCAGGACACGGTCGGAGACGGTGATTCCGGGAACGTATTCGCGCAGCCAGCTGGAGAGGATTTTCATAGCAAGTCAGCGAGTCAGCAGGTTAGCGAGTCAGCCCTCTGCCGCACGGGAAGACCTTTCAATCGCGCTCAGCAGCCCGTTTATCATCCTGGCCACCTCGTCGCATTCAAGATTCAAAGCTTCGGTCCGATCTGCGTTGACATATTTCAGATCCGCCGCCAGTTGCAGCTGCGTTTCAATCTCAAACAAAGAGCCACGAGCCTGCGCCAGGAAGACTCTCAGCGATTTGTCGGAGAGGCGCCCTTGTCCTTCGGCGATATTGCTCGGAACAGAGACGGCCGCCCGGCGCATTTGCGAAGCCAATCCAAACACTTCCGATTTGGGGAAACCCGCGCTGACCGTATACACATCTCGTGCCAGCCGCATCGCCTTCTGCCAAACCAACACATCCCAAAAGTGCCTTGTTCTTGCCACCAAACGCCTGCTCTCTCAGCGCCGCTAACTCGCTAATCCGCTTACTCGCTAACTTGCCGTCTCAGGCGAACTGCTCCAAAAAGCGCAGGTCGCCCGAATACAGCAGCCCGATATCGCCGATGCCATACTTCATCATCGCGATCCGGTCGATGCCCATGCCGAAGGCAAACCCGCTCACCTTCTTCGGGTCGTAGCCCGGCTGCTTGCCCTGCACAAACCCAAACACCGACGGGTCGACCATCCCGCAGCCCAGCAGCTCGATCCATCCCGACTGCTTGCATTTCCGGCATCCCGAGCCTCCGCAGAATGGACAGCTGATCTGCACGTCGGCGCTCGGCTCGGTGAACGGAAAGAACGAAGGGAAGAAGCGCGTCTTCACGCTCGATCCGAAGAAGGCCTTCATCGCAAAGTCGAGCGTACCCTTCAGATCGCCGAAGGTGATGTTCGTGTCGACGCACAGGCCCTCGACCTGATGGAAGATGGGGTAGTGCGTCGCATCGGCGGCGTCGTTGCGATGGACCTTGCCGGGAATCACGATGCGCACCGGCGGTGGCTGCTGCTCCATGGTGCGAATCTGCACCGGCGAGGTGTGCGTACGCATCAGCAGGCGGTCGCGCAAAGGCTTGCGTTCCTGCCCGGCGATGACCAGCGTGTCCTGCGTATCGCGCGCCGGATGACCCGGGGGAAAATTCAGCGACTCGAAGTTGTAGTAGTCGGTCTCGACCTCCGGGCCCACACCGACGGAATAGCCCATGCGCTGAAAGACCGAGACGATTTCGTTCCACGTCCGGATGAGCGGATGCTCGGCGCCCAGCTTGCGGCGTGTGCCGGGGAGCGTGATGTCGATGGCCTGGTTGTCGAGTCGGGCGTCGAGTTCGGACCCAGAAGAGCCCGAATCCGCCAGCTCCAGCCGCCGCTCAATCTCCGCCTTCAGCGTGTTGAAGCGCTGGCCGATGCGCTTCTTCGCCTCCACATCGGGAGCCGATTTCAGCCATGCGTCGCTGATCGCTTTGAGGCGGCCTTGCTTGCGGCCGAGCCAGTAGAGGCGAAAGCGCTCTTTGTCCTCGGCTGACCTTAGGGCGGCGGAAGATTTTTCAACTTCGGCGGCAACCTGAGTGAAAGCCTGATCCAGCTCGACGTCTCCGCACCCTTTCAGCGCCGGTATCTCGCTTTCATGCATGATTGTCATGAGGATAAATCACACTAGAGGGATCAGGAACGGGGATTGTTTGAGGATCAGAGCCCAATTGACAGCTGCTGAGTACTCGGAGGTCCGGCGCATGTCGCGTTCATGGCTGCGCTGGCCGGGAGTGGTGGCGCAGCATCATATAGCGCTGGTCCTCGGTGCGGGATTGATCGTCGCGACCATAGGGGCCTTAACTTATGGCGACAAAGATGGAAGCTGGTATGCGCTTGCGGCAGTTTGGCTGGTGATCGGAGCAGTCGCTGCCTGGGCTGTCCGAAATCGCCGGAAGAAGACGGCCGCCGATCTTCTCGGGGTGAATGCTCGGCTCCCGAAATATTCAGTTGTATCTTCAGACGGAATTCGATTTGAGCGTGGGGTCGGCGCCGAGCCCGCAGCCATCCTGACGTGGCGCTCGGTCACAAAATGGCGGGAGGGTCGCCTGGTCATCGTCCTCTTTGTCAGGAACAGGGCCTTTTTCCCCCTGCCGAAAATGGGCCTGGAACCGCAAGAGCTCGAATATTTGCGAGGGCTTCTTTCTACATCGATTGCGGCAAGCAGAATGCGCTGATCACGCTCAGGCTGGAACCGGAATTTCCGTGACGCGCGTCGTCGCTTCGGTACCGGCTCGCCATCCGCCCGCAAGCCCTCGATATGAAACTCAATCCCCTCGCGTATTAGTTGTTCGGTCTCTTCGAATGTTTCTCCAGCCACCCCAAGCCCAGGAAGATCCGGAGCATAAGCGCTCCAACCAGTTTTCGTGACCTCGAAAATCGCCGCAAATTTCAGTGTTTTCTGCACAGCAACCCCATTATGCCGGAGACTAGACTAAATTCATGATCCGCACCTACCAGGGCCACACGCCAACCATCCCGGCCACCTGTTACGTCGATCCCTCGGCGCAGGTGATCGGCGATGTGGTGCTGGGCGAGCATGCCAGCATCTGGATGAATGCCGTCGTCCGCGGCGATGTGCATTCGATCCGCATCGGCGCGCATTCGAACGTGCAGGACTGCGCGGTGCTGCACGGCATGCGCAATAAGTGGCCGGTCATCGTCGGCGAATGGGTCACCATCGGCCACAACGCCACGGTGCATGGCTGCGTGGTGGAAGACGTTTGCCTGATCGGCATCGGCGCGACCATCCTGAATGGCGCGCGCATCGGGGAAGGGTCGATCGTCGCAGCCGGCGCGGTCATTCCCGAAGGCATGGTGGTCCCTGCGCGGTCGCTGGTGGCCGGTGTGCCGGGGAAGGTGCGGCGGGACCTCACGTCGGACGATCGCGAGGAGATCCTGCAGTACGCGCGGAATTATCTGGATTACGTCAAGATTTACCTCGAGGAGTCGCGGCCTGCGCAAGTTCGCGGTTTTCTTGAAGAGATGAAGATCGCGAAATAGACGGAACTCACGCAGGCGTTGAAGTATCCTTTCGATGCTCGCCTGAAGAAATAGCAACGAAACCGATCTCGTCCGTTTCTCGGAAGGCATCAGCCGCGTTCGATCTGCTCCACGTGACGCCGCAGATGCGCCACATAATCCGTGGCCACAAATTCCAGATCGTATCGCGTATCGCTCAGGTCCCCGGTTTTGTCCCAGACATGGGTCAGGGCCTCCGGAGCAATGCGCTCGATCACATCGGCCAGATGGCGATTGTACGCAGCCCAGAGAATGACCAGGTCTTTCCACGGCCGAGCCGCGTAGTGATTCAGTCGCACCCAATCATCCTGCTCATAACCGGGAAACTTCAGCTCCTCGGCAAGCTGCATGCGAATGAAACGTTGATGATTGTTGGTCGCCGAATCGATCAGGTGCCCAAGAATCTCTTTTCGCGACCATTGTCCCGGGTGGGCCGAACGGCCCGCGTCTTTGTCCGGAATGGCCAGAAACTTCCGCTCGCACTCTGAAACGATGTTTTGCAATTCCCGCGCCGCGTCGAAATAATTCATCCCCGCATCTTCTCACCGCGGGCCCTCCCCCCGCACCTCCCCCGGCGTCACTTTACCGAAACCCGCCAATAGCCGAAAATGGCTAGCAGAGGTCAACTGAGGTCTATGCCCCTTTCCGGCGAAGCCATTCGCGTGATGAACCTGGTGGACGACGTGGCGACCACGATGCGCCGCATGATCGCTCTGATTCCCGCTCTCGCTCCTGACGAACGCAAGCGCGTGAGCGACTACCTGAAGCAGTCCGAGCCTGGGGTAGAGCAAGTGCAGGCGGCGCTGGGAAGCACGAAGTAGCGGGCGCTCCGAAGCCGGGATGCCGCCAGACAAGCCCTGGCTTCGGCGGCACTGCCTTTTCCGATTGCAGCGCGGCCATCATCTGGCCGTCTATCCGTTAACAACCAGGCACGGGGGCTTAAGGGTCGGAAGATCCGTGTGAACTGGCACGGGAGCGGGCACTGGGAACCCGGACCCCTTTATCTTCGTATCTCAGGGCAGAACATGCAGAACCTCGGCGACACTTTCGGGCAGGTTTTTATGGCCATCCGCGCCAATAAGCTGCGCTCGTTTCTCACCATGTTTGGAATCGCGTGGGGGGTGGGCTCGATGCTGCTGCTCATTTCGGTGGGCGAGGGCTTCCGGTCCGGGCAGAAGCGCGAATTCGCTGAGCTTGGCAACGACGTCATCATGATGTGGAACGGCAACATCCCCGCCGTTCCCGGCCAGCACACGGGGATGCGTCCCTACTACCTGACGATGGGCGATCTTCAAGCGGTGCGCACGCAGGCGCCGGACGTGCGCGACGCAACGGGCACCATCAGTCGCAGTGACATTAAGCAGCAGAGCCTCTACGAGACGGCCGGCGGAAAGGTGATGGGGGTCGAGCCCAATTTCCAGACCATTCGATTTGTTCCCATGGCGCGGGGGCATTTTCTTGAGAAAGACGATCTGGTGAATAAGAACCGGGTGATCGTGCTTGGGCAGAAGAGCGCGCAGCTGCTCTTTCCGGGACATCCCGCGCTTGGCGAATGGGTGACCCTGAATGGAACGCGCTTCACGGTGATCGGTGTCGCCGACAAAGTAGGTCACGGCGACAATGACGATCAGAGCCAGCAGGTCTACATTCCGATGTCGATCATGATGGACATGTTTCCCCTGAACTGGGGCAACAATCCGCAGGATACGGTGGCCTCGATTCAGTACCAGCCGGTAACGGCGAGCCAGCATGTGAACGCTGTGCGCGAGGTGCACGAGATCATCGCGCGGCGTCACGGCTTCAGCCCGGATGACAGCGAGGCCTTCACCGAGTGGGACTCCATTCAGTCACAGCAGATGGTGGGCAAAATCTTCGACGCGATGGACATATTCCTCGGCGGGGTCGGCCTGGTGACGCTCGCTCTCGGTGCGGTCGGCATCGTCAACATCATGCTGGTCTCCGTCACCGAACGCACTCCGGAGATCGGTCTGCGGAAGGCCCTCGGGGCCACGCACCGCAGCATCCTGATTCAGTTCTTTCTGGAGGGGCTAACTTTGACGGGGGTTAGCGGGCTACTCGGGATCCTCGGCTCGGCATTTTTCATGTGGCTGCTGCAGAAAGCCTTCGGGCAAAACATGCAGGGCTTCGATCCGCCCCGTCTGCAGGCATGGTCGGCGGCCCTGGCTTTTTTTGCTCTCGCTGTTTGCGGGATTGTCTCCGGGCTTTATCCGGCAGCTCAGGCGGCGAAGATGGAGCCTGTCGAAGCACTGCGGCGGGAGTGAAGACAGTTTTTAGTCCTACGTTTCCAGTCCCCAGTCCGAGTGGGGGGTCATGGAGGAACTGGAAAACGGCAACCGGCATTCGGGGACTGGCAACTGAAGACTGGAGACTTAAGCAGAGTTTTCAGTCCCCAGTTTCCAGTCTCCGGACGAGCGCAGCCGCGGGGGAGCTGAAGATAGGCGACTGGTAACTGAAAACTGAAAACTGGCAACTGAAGACGGGAGACTAAACCAATGATCGGCGACATTTGGGGACAAGCCTGGGAAGCGATGATCTACAACCGCCGCCGCACCTTCATCACCGTGGTGGGAATGGCGTGGGGCATTGCCACCGTGGTTCTGCTGCTGGCATACGGTGCAGGCTTCGGTCAGGCCATTCAGAACATCTTTGCCCAATGGGGCACATACCTCATCGGCGTCTTCCCCGGTCGCACCTCCGAGCAGGTTGGCGGGTCGAAAGCCGGTGTTAAGGTGCGCCTCTCCCAGGAGGACGTCGACCGCCTCTGGGCCACTGTTCCCGGCGTCCAGCACATCTCGCCCGGCATGTTTAAGGATGTCAACGTCGCCAGCGACGAGCATATGTACACGTGGACGGTGAATGGCTACCGTCCCGAGATTGCGAATGTCCTCCGGCTCGACATCGACCAGGGGCGGTTCTATACCGACCAGGACGATGAGAACCGCGCTCACGTGGCCGTGATCGGCTCCGAGGCCAAGACCAAGCTTTTTGGTGGTCGATATCCTCTCGGCCAGCGCATTCGGCTCAACGGCATCGGCTTCACCGTCATTGGCGTGCTCGTGCCAAAAATGCAGGAAGGCGAGGATGATGTCAATCGCCAGGTCTACATCCCTTTCAACACCTTCCAGGATTTTGGGGATCTAAAATACCTCGGCGGAATCTGGCTCACCTACCATGGCGACAATCAGGTTGTGGAACAGGCCGTCCGCAACACCCTGGCTGCGATGCACAATTTCCTGCCCTCGGACCACAACGCGATCTTCGTCGCCAACCTGATGCACCAACTGAAACAGTTCCAGATCATCACGATCGCCCTTGAAGCGCTGCTGCTCTTTATCGGCGCCCTCACCCTTGGCATTGCCGGAATCGGGCTCATGAATATCATGCTGGTCGCCGTCCAACAGCGCACCAAAGAGATCGGCATCGAGAAGGCTCTCGGCGCGCGCCGCCGGCACATCCTCTTCCAGTTCCTCTCCGAAGCTCTCGTTATTGCAGCGGCAGGAGGCGTCCTGGGTATTGCTCTTGCGTATACCGTCTCGCTGGCCGTTGGGCGCATCACTTTTTACAGCGCCATGGCCGCCCATGCGGAGGATGCGGATATCCGCCTGTTGATATCTCCGACCACTGTGGCCATCGCAACCGTCATTCTGGCCGTGGTGGGTCTCGTGAGCGGGATGATTCCGGCGATTCGGGCCGCGAATCTGGACCCGATCGAAGCCCTCCGGTACGAGTGATATTTCTCTGCTGGCTAAATCGTTTTAGCGGGTTATCAAGAGCGAATAAGTAATTAAGCACGTTATTGATTTATATGGCTTTATCGGCCACAAGTCCGCAGCGCCAGACCTTCGCGCTCGTCGCTATGGCTTTTGGAAACTGCGTGGACGACCCTGTATCCACTTTGATTACCCCAACTTTCCCATAATGACCCAATAGTCAATAGGTTACGGTCGTGTTTCTGTTTTCGGTAACCGGTGGAACGCAACTATGAAAAAAAAGGTTGACCCACACCCGGTCGGAGGTTATTTTCAAGTCTGTCGATTTTGGCCCTGAGGCTGTCGCCGTCCTGGTTTCGCAATGCGGTTACACACGAAAGAGCATCCTCTCTGGGGGAATGTCTCGGTTCCTGTGGCGCCGGGAGTCTCAGATTGCAGGAATCGATGCCACACCGCCGCGGTTTTTCCGGAGGAAAAAGGTTGATCGAAATCCCCGGTTCGTGCGTCTAATTTTCTGTAGACTCTCGGGAGCTTCCTCCACACCTGCCTCGGGCCGACAAGTGGTTCAGCGGTTTTCTGTGATCGTAAGCGGTCGGACATCTTAGTCAAAAAGCAAGGAGACACTGCCATGCGTTCTGAATTGATTTTTGGTGCACTCACGCACATCAACAATCGGTACCAGCTCTGCCAGCTCGCCTCGAAGGCGACGCGAAAGCTGCATAAGCCCAATACGCGGCTGCAGGACACCATGAACGACGTGCTCGTCCGCTTCCGGGTTTCCCCCCCGGCAGCGGCAGCTGTCGCTTCCCGCCACGAGCCGATTTCTATTCCGCAGCAGCCGCAACGCCGCGCAGCCTAGCTCGGCGCGCGGCCTCCCTCCTGCACCGTTCCCGGTTCCCGGTTTTCGATCACTGGTTTCGGTTCCAGGCTAAGATTGTTCCGGCGACGATCATTCCGGGTAAGATTGTTGCAGCACTCCGCCCCACCCCGTATTTCCTTCCTGATTCAAAATCCCTCCTTGAAAGTTCACCCCAGGTGATTCATGACCATCGCAGAACTAAAAGAAAAGAACATCACGGAACTAAGCCGCATTGCGCGCACCCTTGAAATCCCCGGATCCAGCGGCCTCCGTAAGCAGGACCTGATCTTCAAGATTCTTCAGGCGCAGAGCGAAAAAGAAGGCCACATTTTTGCCGAGGGCGTCCTCGAAATCCTGCCTGACGGCTACGGCTTCCTGCGCTCGCCCGATTACAACTACCTTCCCGGCCCCGACGACATTTACGTTTCCCCTTCGCAGATTCGCAAATTCGACCTCAAGACCGGCGATACCATCAGCGGCAATGTCCGTCCGCCGCATGAAGGTGAGAAATATTTTGCCCTGGTCAAGATCGAAGCCATCAACTTCGAGTCGCCAGAGGAAACGCGCAACAAAATCCTGTTCGACAATCTGACGCCCCTCTATCCGCAGGAACGCGTCAAGATGGAAACCGTCCGCGAGAACATCAGCGGCCGGGTGATGGATCTGCTGACTCCTATCGGCAAAGGCCAGCGCGGTCTCATTGTTGCTCCGCCGCGCACCGGCAAGACGATGCTGCTGCAGTCCATTGCGAACTCGGTCACGACGAACCACCCCGAAGTTGTGTTGATCGTTCTGCTCATTGACGAGCGCCCGGAAGAAGTCACGGACATGCAGCGGTCGGTGAAGGGTGAAGTGATCAGTTCCACATTCGACGAGCCAGCCGCGCGGCACGTGCAGGTGGCCGAGATGGTCATCGAAAAGGCCAAGCGTCTTGTTGAGCACAAACGCGACGTCGTGATTCTGCTCGATTCCATCACTCGCCTGGCCCGCGCCTACAACACCATCGTTCCGCCCTCGGGCAAGGTGCTCTCCGGCGGTGTCGACTCCAACGCACTCCAGCGGCCGAAGCGCTTCTTCGGCGCGGCTCGCAACATCGAAGAAGGGGGCTCGCTTACGATCATCGCCACTGCCCTGGTCGATACCGGCTCGCGCATGGACGAAGTGATCTTCGAGGAATTCAAGGGCACAGGCAACATGGAAATTATCCTGGACCGTAAGCTGGTCGATAAGCGCGTTTTCCCGGCTATCGATATTCAGCGCTCAGGCACCCGTAAAGAAGAATTGCTCATCCCAAAGGACGAGTTGGCTCGCACCTGGGTCCTGCGCAAGGTTTTGAACCCGCTCTCTCCGGTGGAAGCGATGGAGTTGCTCGTGAGCCGCCTCGAGAAGGTCCGCAACAATGCGGAATTCCTCCTCAACATGAACTCACTCTAAGGTCCCTTATCGCACTGGACTGCGCGACATCCCAGTGCCACAATGATGGAAAGACTGGAGCCAGCCCCCATGGCACCGCAAACATTTCAGCCCGGCAGAAACGTTTTCGTTGTGAACGACTCGCCCTGCGGCCCCTACAGCGCTTTTTTCGACGACGACGGCGAAGCGGGGTATTTTTACGCCGTCGATCTCACCGCCGACGAACTGGTTCTGGACGTCGTTCCCGTTTACGAGGCGGCCAGCGTCTCCGAGCCCAGCCGGAAATCGTCCATGTCCATCGTCTGGTCCGCCGATGGGCAAAAATGCGCGCTACTCATTAATGGCTGTCCTCATGCAGCCTTCGATTTTGCGCAACGCCGCGGCTTCTCCCGGACCGCCGAGCCCATGACCTTCCGCCGCAATCGCGGCGCCTGGCCCGGTTCCGATCACCGCTGGTCAGAAGCCGCGGTCGCCTGGCTGGGCTTCAGAAAATCAGCCTGAGGGATTGAAGGGCAGACTGCGGAGTTGGCCGCTGCTGCCTCAATACGCTTGCAGCGGCTCAATCGGCAGGCGTATCTGGAAGCACGTTTCCCCCGGCCTGGACTGCACGTGAATGTACCCCCGATGCTGGCGGATGATACGCTGCGCCGTATCGAGCCCAAGTCCCAGCCCACTCCCCGGAGCCTTGGTCGTAAAGAAGGGCTCGAAAATCCGAGCCTGAATCTCCTCGGGGATTCCTGGACCGTCATCCCAAATTTCTGTGACGAGAAATTCGCCCGAAAGCTGCACGCTCAGGGTAAGCGTGCCCTTGTCGTGCATAGCGTCGAGGGCATTTTCGAGCAGCGCCATCCACACCTGGTTGAGTTCGCTGGCGTAGGCTGAAATGCGCGGCAGATTCGCCTCGAAACGCCTCACTATTTTCACCTTCTCCAGCCGCGACTGCAGCATGGTGAGTGTCGTATCCAGCGATTGCGGTATGTCCACCTCCTGGATTGGCGCCTGATCCATCCAGGAATAGTCTTTTACCGCGCCGATGAGCTCGAAAATCCGGTGGGTCGAGTCGAGCATCGCCTGCGCCATCCGCTCGGTGCGCGCCGATGAGGCGAACTGCGATAGCACGACTTCCAGATGCTCGCCCTTGAGCAGTTCCGACAGCTCATCGAGATTCTTCGTATTGATTCCCAGCTCCGCCAGGTCCGGCACGATCTGGCGGTTGTTCTCCACGCCATGGTTGCGCAGCCAGCGCTCCAGATCGTCTTCGCGATGCGCCTGGGTCACCGCGTTCGCCGGTTGGGCCCGCAGCTGTTCCTCCATGCGGCTTCGCCACGCGCGAATCTCGTCCAGATGTGCCTCGTCGAGACAGAGCCCCCCCAGAAGAAACTTCTGGTGCCCATAAACGCGCAATTCTTCGATCATGCCCGAAGCCGCGCGCTGTGCCGCCGACGCTGGATTATTCAGCTCGTGCGCCAGATTCCCCGCGAGCTTACCGAGGGCGTTCAGCTTCTCGGTTTGCTGTTCGAGGCGGGTCATCTCGCGGACGCGGTCGAGCAGCACGGTCACGCATCGCTGACCCATCGACGGGATCGCCTCCAGCATCTCCGGAAAAACCGATCGATCGATCATGATCCCCCACAGGTCCGTGGCAGCGAATCCCTGCCCGCCGTGGGTCTTCATACGCGAAAAGGGAAGTAATCCGGTGATCGCCCCCGCGCGTCCGATGAACAGCGCCAGGCCGCCCTGCGAACGGCGCACATGCGCCTCGCCCCGCAGCAGAATGTACATCTTCGTTGCGGGATCGCCCTCCCGGAAAATCACCGCGCCCGCCGGGTAGGAGCCCTCCTCGCCATGAGTCGCGATCCACTCCAGCTCAGTGTCGGTCAGGCCGTGCAGCGACGTCACGCGCCGCAGCGCATCCACAAGCTCAGGTAGTGGAGTCTTGTGCGTTTCCTCGACGAGGGCTCCGGTTTGAACCGGCAGATCAGTTGCGATCGACGACTCCATAAAGCCCTCCTGGTTCACAGTGGCAGGGGTAAGTGCCCTTATAAGGATGCTAAATGAATCAGCGGTTAAGTACTTTTCCGGCCTGTTAATTCGCGTGGGGCCGCAGCATTTCCTGCTTGCGGGTGGGCATGCTGTCAATCAGCTCGTTCAGCCGGTCGGCGCTCACGGGATTGGCGGCGCGCAGCTTGACCGTGCCGTCCTCGCCCAGCAACAAAACTGCAAAATCTTGTGGTGGGATGCGGAACTGCTCCCGGACCGCGGCCATTTCTTTTGGAGCCAGGACTGTATAGGGCGAATCCGCCGGCGTCGTCACGCGGCGACCGTCGGGAACAATGGGCGTGAAGAGGACGAAGCGGTCCATCATGTCGTCCGCAGCCCGGTCCAGCAACTGAACCTGGCGCTTGAGCCGGGCATCGTCTCCGTTCGGGGCGAAGACCAGCAGCGGCCGGTAGCAATCTTTCATCGCAGCGAGCGAACGGGGCACCACGGCGCATGTGGGACGTGCCTGCGCATGCAGGCTGCCGGCCAGCGCCAATGCCAGAATCACGAGATGGAAAAGTCGCCCGCTCACGGGGGAGTCACATTCGGCAGGTTTCGATTGACCAGTTAATGAAGGGAAGCGATGCAACAAATCGCTTCCCCTCGAGAAAAATTTAAACCTCGACCGTCTCTGGAGCGGCCGCCGGCTGCGGCACGCCATCCTTGACAACGACCGGATCGAGAAACGGCATTGCTGCCCGCAACTGCGCGCCTACCTCTTCAACCTTGAGACCGGCTTCGTTCTTCCGCATCTCGATAAAATTCTTTCGACCGGTCTTGTTTTCTTCGATCCACTTCTTCGCAAACGTGCCGTTCTGAATTTCGGTGAGCAGCTTCTTCATCTCGGCGCGCGTCGCATCGGACACAATGCGCGGCCCCGCGGTGTAATCGCCATACTCCGCGGTATCGGAGATCGAATAGCGCATGTAAGCCAGGCCGCCGCGGTACATCAGGTCCACGATCAGCTTGAGCTCGTGCAGGCATTCGAAGTACGCAATCTCCGGCTGATAGCCCGCCTCGACCAGCGTGTCGAAGCCAGCCTTAACAAGGGCCGAGGTTCCGCCGCAGAGCACTGCCTGCTCGCCGAACAGGTCGGTCTCGGTCTCTTCGGCAAAGGTGGTTTCAAGAACGCCGCCGCGTGTGCCGCCAATCGCTTTGGCATAGGAAAGCGCAAGCGCCTTCGCGCCGCCCGATGCATCCTGATGCACGGCGATCAGGCAAGGAACGCCGCCGCCTTCGATGAACACCTCGCGCACGCGATGCCCCGGCCCTTTGGGGGCGACCATCGAGACGTCAATCTCCGCCGGAGGGACGATCGCGCCAAAGCGGATGTTGAATCCGTGGCCGAACATGATCGTCTTGCCCTTTCTCATGTGCGGCGCAATCTCTTTCGCGTAGGTATCGCCCTGCGAGTGATCGGGCGTCAGGATCATGATCACGTCCGCCCACGCGGCTGCATCGCTCACCGAGGACACCTGCAAGCCGGCCTTCTTCGCCTTCTCGACAGACTTGCTGGTTGCGGGCAACCCCACCCGCACTTCGACGCCCGAGTCCTTGAGATTCAGCGCGTGTGCGTGGCCCTGCGAGCCATAGCCAATGACGGCAACTTTCTTCTGCTGGATTAGCGCTAAATCCGCGTCGTGATCGTGATACGTCTTCGCCATTCGTTTTCCTCTTCCTCTCAATGTTTATGTCGAAACTGAATTTTCCTGGTCCGGATCAGGAGCGAAGTTCTCGCTGCCTGACTTTGCGATAACGCCGACGACAACGAAGACGAACGCGAGCCCAATCCCGATCATCTCCGCAAGCAAGCGCTCCGTGTTTGCGACCGCGTGGAGAAGTCCTCCCCCAAAGAAAAACAGAAGCCCTGCGGCTCCAAACAAGATTCGCGAAACCCACTCAAGGAATGCTGCCAGCCTCTTGTTGGGGTGGCGACGATGCCTGCCTTCGAGTGTGGCGTGCTCGAACATGAACCACGGGCCCCTAAACTCTAATCCCTAAACTCCTGACTCCGCCTGCCCTAAAGCCCCGTCTCTTCCGCCATCAGCAAATCGCTGGGAGCAGCACCGTCGTCTCCAATCTTATCCTCGGCCGTCTCGACGCCCGGCACCCGCATTGCGTCGAGCACTCGGCTGGTGTGCTGGCCGCGCCGCATCACCATCCGGCCGGTGCGCGAAATCTCGAGAATCCGATCGCCGTTCTCGTTCAGCACCTGAATCAAGCCCTCGATCTTGCTCTCGACGCCGGTAATCTCGATCATCATCGACTCCGGCGCGAGGTCGACGATCCGCGCGCGGAAAACCTCCACCAGCTCGAAGACCATCGACCGCGTCTTTGGAGTTGCCGCTACTTTGATCAGCGCCAGTTCCCGCGCCACGTGCGACAGCTGCCCAACGTCATCCACCTCGAGCACATTCTCCAGTTTATAGAGACTCGCCGCGATGCGGTGCCCAGCGGTCGGCGAGGCATCGCAGACAATCGTCATCCGCGAAACCCCCACCCGCTCCGAGTGCCCCACCGTCAGCGAAACAATATTGATGTTCAGCCGCCGAAACAGCGACGCCACGCGCGTCAGCACGCCGGGTTTGTCTTCCACCAGTGCAACAAATGTGTGCAGCATCGCTCGCCCACTCTTTCTGGCTACCAGTTACCAGCTACAGGCTACCCGCTACGGGCTGCCCGCTACGGGCTGCCTTACTAATCGTGCGCCATCTCGACTAAAGGATTATTCGGCCGGCGAATCATCTCATGCAGCGCCGAACCCGCCGGAATCATCGGATAAACCGAATCTTCTTTCTCCACCAAAAAGTTAATCAGGAACGGCCCCTTGTGCCTCTGCGCTTCCGCCACCGCGGGCAGCACTTCCGCCCGCGTCTTCACGGCAGTCCCGCGAATTCCGTGCGCGTCCGCCAGCTTCACAAAGTCCGGGCTCAGCAACGGAGTCGACTGGTAATTCTTCTCGTAGAAAAATTCCTGCCACTGCCGGACCATACCCAAATACCCGTTGTTCACGATTGCGATATTCAGGTCCAGTTCTTCCTGTGCGGCCGTTGCCAGCTCCGCTGCCGTCATCTGGAACCCGCCATCGCCCGCCACCACCCAAACTTCCTTGTCAGGACAAGCGATCTTCGCTCCAATCGCGGCTGGGAGCGCAAATCCCATCGTCCCCAATCCCCCCGAAGTGATCAGCGTCCGAGGCTCATCGTGCTTGTAATACTGCGCCTCCCACATTTGGTGCTGGCCAACATCGGTGACGACAATCGCCTTGCCCTCGGTCGCGCGCCACAAATCATGCATCACATGCGCCGCATACAAGTGCCCGCTGTCCGGCAGATTTCGAATATCCCGCACAGCGCACACACCTTTGCTTGCCTCAATCTCCTTCACCCAAGCGCTCTCGGTCTTCTCATTGCGAGGAGCTAAGTGGGGCAGCAGCGCATCGAGAGCTTCTTTCAGATCCCCGATCAGCGCGACATCCACCTTGACGTTTTTGTTGATCTCGGCCGGATCGACTTCGATGTGAATCTTCTTCGCATTCGGCGCATAGGTCGCCAGCGTCCCCGTCACGCGATCGTCAAAGCGCATCCCGCAGGCGATCAGCAAATCGGCTTTCTGGATGGCCTCGTTCACCCAGGCCTCGCCATGCATGCCCATCATGCCCAGCGAAAGCGGATGCGATGCCGGAAATCCGCCCAGACCCAACAATGTCGACGCCACCGGAATTCGCATCCGCTCCGCCAGCGTTCGCACCTCGGCGCCCGCCCGCGACTGCAATACACCGTGGCCTGCGAGGATGACAGGCTTCTTTGCATTGCGAATCAGCTCCGCCGCCGCGACGATCGATGCCGACTCCGTCTTCAGCATGGGGTGCGGACGATGCGGCTTCGGCGCCGCCGCCGCAAAATCGAATTCCACCGCCGCCTGTTGCGCATCCTTCGTGATGTCCACCAGGACGGGCCCAGGCCGTCCCGACTTCGCCACCAGAAACGCCTCGCGGATCGTCCGCGCAACATCGTCCGCCCTCGTGACCACATAATTGTGCTTGGTCACGGGCAGCGTGATGCCCGTGATGTCCACTTCCTGGAAGGCATCCGTGCCCAAAACTTTGCTTGAAACCTGCCCGGTGATGCAGACGATCGGCACCGAGTCGAGCATGGCCGTCGCGATGCCGGTCACCAGATTGGTCGCGCCCGGACCAGACGTCGCGACGCACACGCCCACTCGGCCCGATGCGCGCGCATAGCCATCGGCCATGTGGGCCGCGCCCTGCTCATGCCGAACCAGCACATGCCGGATCGGAAATTTCCGCAGCGCATCGTACGCCGGCAAAATCGCTCCACCCGGATATCCGAAGACGACATCGACGCCCTCACCCTCGAGGGTCGCCCAGATGATTTCCGCCCCCGTGAGCTTGGTTGAGTTTCCCGGCCGACCCGAAGCGGTAGTGTTTCCGGCAGGAGTGGTCTGATTCGTCCCTTTGCTTTTCGAGGCCATGACGTTCCCCTTTCCATCCCGCGCTGCAACTAATCCCTAATCCCTAAACTCTTCAGACCGTCACCGCACCCTGCGACGCCGAAGAAACCGTATCCACATACTTCTTGAAAACTCCGCGTTTAAATTTCGGCTCCGGCTTTTTCCAGGTTGCCAGACGCGACGCGAGCTCAGCCTCCGCAATCTCCACGTCCAGCCTGCGGTTTGGAATATCGAAGTGAATCGTGTCGCCTTCGCGCACCGCGGCAATCGGCCCGCCCACCGCCGCTTCGGGAGCCACGTGGCCCGCCATCAGCCCACGCGTCGCGCCTGAAAATCGCCCGTCGGTGAGCAGAGCAACTGTATCGCTCAGTTCGGGAATGCCGGCGACGGCGCCGGTGACGGCGAGCATCTCCTGCATGCCCGGACCGCCCACTGGACCTTCGTAGCGGATCACCATCACATCGCCAGGCTTGATCTGGCCCGCCTCGACCGCATGAAACGCCGCGTGCTCTGAATCGAACACCCGCGCCGGACCGCGATGCTCCAGGCGTTTGTGTCCCGCGACCTTGATGACGCATCCATCCGGCGCGATATTGCCCTTGAGGATCACTAGGCCGCCCGTCGTCTTCAGAGGATTGTTCAACGGGTGAATCACATCCTGGCCCGCGGTCTCCTTCGCCACCGACGCCTCTTCGCCGAGGGTTTTGCCGGTGACATTCAGGCACTCGCTGTCGAGCAGCCCCGCTTCGATCAATCGCTTCGCCAGCAAGCGGCTCCCGCCCGCCGCCTGATAATCCGCAGCGACATATTTGCCGCCCGGTTTCAGATCGCAGAGGAGCGGGGTCCTCGAGCTGATGCGGTCAAAGTCATCTACGGTGAGGGGAATCCCCATCTCATGCGCTATCGCCAGAAAATGCAGTACAGCATTGGTCGATCCGCCACTCGCGGCGACGCTGGCAATCGCATTCTCGATGGCTTTGGGCGTAATGATCTGACTTGGCTTCACGCCTTTGCGCACAAGGTCCATCACCAAACGGCCGGCTTCGCGCGAGGCTTCGAGCTTTTCGGCGAGAAACGCCGGAACGCCCGACAAGCCAATCGGCGATATACCCAGGAATTCGCACGCCATTGCCATGGTGTTCGCCGTGAACTGGCCGCCACAAGCGCCCGCGCCCGGACATGCGCTCGCCTCGACCGCTTCAAGGCCGGCATCGTCGATCTTACCCGCCGCATGCGCGCCTATGGCTTCGAAGACGTCCTGGACTGTCAGGTCTTTGCCGTTGAGATGGCCCGGGGCAATCGATCCGCCGTACAGCATGAGACCAGGAATATCGAGGCGGGCGAGGGCCATGACAGTACCGGGCATATTCTTGTCGCAGCCGGCAATGGCGACGAGCCCGTCAAACTGGTTGCCGCGGGTGACCAACTCGACGGAATCCGCTATCACTTCGCGACTGATCAGCGATGCCTTCATTCCCTCAGTGCCCATGGTGATGCCGTCGCTGATGGTTACGGTGTTGAACTCCATCGGCGTGCCACCCGCTTCGCGGATTCCTTGTTTGACCGCTTCGGCGATCTGACGCAGATGAAAATTGCACGGGCCAATTTCCGTCCAGGTGTTTGCAATTCCGATGATCGGCTTGTGCAGGTCCTCGGGCGTGAATCCCACCGCGCGCAGCATCGCCCGCGCCGCCGCGCGGCTTGGGCCTTCCGTCAGGGCAATGGAGTAAAGCTTGCCCGAATTATCCCCGTTCTTACCGTTCCCGCTCATGCGTTCGCGCCCTCTTCCGCTCGCGGCTTCACCCAGAAGGCCGCATCGTGCTGTCTCTCGAATTCGTCCAGATCATCCGCGTGCCGCAGCGTGAGGCCGATGTCGTCCAGGCCTTCGAGCAGGCAATCCCGCCGGAACGGATCGATGGCAAAGCTGGTTTTGAAATTGTCACCGTCCCCGATCGTGTTTTCCTCCAGCGATACGGTTAATTTGTAACCGTCACGGCTACCAGCCCGATCGAGCAGAGTTTGGACCTGCTCTTCCGGGAGCGTGACCAGGAGAATTCCGTTTTTTCCCGCGTTCGAATGAAAAATATCGGCAAACGAAGGGGCAATCACGCACCGGAATCCGTAGTCGCTCAGCGCCCACGCTGCATGCTCGCGCGACGACCCGCAGCCAAAATTCTTCGCCGCGACCAGAATCCTGGCCCCCTTATACTTCGGGTTATTTAGTTCGAATGCGGGATCCTTCCGCCAGTCGAAGAACAGAAAGTCCTCGTAGCCCGTCCGCTCAATGCGCTTCAAAAACTGCTTGGGAATGATCTGATCGGTGTCCACATTCACCCGATCGAGCGGCATCACGGGCGACGTCAGCGTCCGAAACTTCTCCATTACGCCATCACCTCTGCGTTCTTAAATTCCCACGTCCGCACATCGGTGAAATGGCCCCTGATGGCCGCAGCAGCCGCCATCATCGGACTGACCAGGTGCGTTCGTCCGCCCTGTCCCTGGCGCCCTTCGAAGTTACGGTTGCTCGTCGAGGCGCAGCGTTCCCCTGGCTGCAGAATGTCGGGGTTCATCCCGAGGCACATGGAGCATCCCGGCTCGCGCCACTCAAATCCCGCCTCGCGGAAAACCTGATCCAGCCCTTCGCGTTCCGCCTGCGCCTTCACCAGCTGCGATCCTGGCACCACCATCGCCCGCACAGTGCTGTGCACATGATGCCCGGCCACAACCTTCGCTGCCGCACGCAAATCCTCAATCCGCGAATTCGTACACGACCCAATGAAAACTCGATCGATGGCGATTTCCTCGACGGGGGTTCCCGGCTTCAGGTCCATATACTCAAGCGCCCGCGTGAATGCCCGACGATCCGCATCGCTCTTCGCCATCGCAGGATCTGGCACCGTACCTGTTACAGATACCACCATGCCGGGATTCGTACCCCAGGTGACATACGGTTCGATTTCGACCGCTGGTATCGTCAGCTCGCGATCGAACGTGGCGCCGGGATCGGTCGCCAGCTTCCGCCATTCCGCGACGGCCTCGTTCCACGCCGCGCCCTGCGGGGCGAAGGGCCTGCCCTTCAGCCATGCAAACGTCGTCTCGTCGGGAGCAATCATGCCGGCGCGCGCACCGGCCTCGATGCTCATGTTGCAGATGGTCATCCGGCCTTCCATGCTGAGCGATCGGATGGCGGAACCTGCGTACTCAATCACATGGCCCGTGGCGCCGTCGGTACCAATGCGCCCGATGATGCCGAGTACGATGTCCTTCGCGCCCACGCCCTCCGGCAGCTCGCCCTCAATCGATATGCGGAACGTTTGCGGCTTTGACTGCGGCAGACACTGCGTCGCCAGCACGTGTTCCACTTCCGACGTGCCAATGCCAAAAGCCAGCGCGCCGAGAGCGCCGTGGGTCGAGGTGTGCGAGTCGCCGCAGACGATGGTCATGCCCGGCTTGGTTAGTCCCAGCTCCGGGCCGATTACATGCACAATGCCCTGCCGTGGCGACTCCACGTCATACAGCTCAATGCCAAACTCCGCGCAATTCTTTCGCAGCGTCTCGATCTGTTTCGCCGCAATCGGGTCCTCGATAACCAGCCGGTTCGCCGTCGTCGGTACGTTGTGATCGACCGTCGCGATCGAGCGATCAGGCCGACGTACCTTGCGACCCGCGAGGCGCAGGCCCTCAAACGCCTGCGGCGATGTGACCTCATGAATCAGGTGCAGATCGATGTAGAGCAGCACTGGCTCGTTCGCCGGCTCCGCAACGATGTGCGACTCCCACACTTTCTCGAATAGTGTCTTAGGTTTTCCGGCCATTCTGCTCTTCTCTGTTTTTTAAAAATCAACGCGCCGCGGCCGCGCTGGCTCGCGCACCCACCAGCACCTCGCGTACCTTGCTTCCCACCTCTGTGGTCGACGACACCTTCACGCTCTTATCGCCGCGAGCCAAATCCGCCGTGCGAACGCCATCCGCGACCACTTGCTTCACGGCGGCTTCAATCGCCGCAGCCTCTTCGTCGAGGCCGGCCGAATACCGCAGCAGCATGGCCGCCGTAAGAATCGCGCCCAGCGGATTCGCAATTCCTTTGCCTGCGATATCCGGCGCCGATCCATGTACTGGCTCATAAAGATTCACTTTGCCCCCGATGGTTGCCGACGGCAGCATGCCGAGCGAGCCGGTCATCACACCGGCCTCATCCGACAAGATGTCGCCGAACAAGTTCTCCGTGAGGACCACGTCATAATTGCGCGGCGCGTTCATGATGTGCATCGCCATGGCGTCCACGTACTGATGTTCGAGCGCCACGCCGGGATATTCTTTCGCAACCTCCGTCACCGTCGCGCGCCAAAGCTGGGAAACTTCGAGCACATTAGCTTTGTCAACCGACGTTACCTTCCTGCGCCGCTTCGATGCCAGCTCAAACGCCACCTTCGCCACGCGCACCACTTCGTCGCGCGTGTAGCGCATGGTGTTCCAGGCTTCGGCCTTCGTTTTGTCCCATTCTCGCGGCTGGCCAAAATACAGACCCCCCAGCAGCTCGCGTACAAACAAAATGTCAGCGCCTTCGACTACTTCAGGCCGCAGCGGTGAATTCTGCGACAGCCCCGGCCAGGCGAACGAAGGCCGCAGATTCGCAAATCCGCCGAGCGCGGCACGAATCTGGAGCAGGCCCGCTTCTGGACGCTGGTTCGGAGGGAGCGCGTTAAACTCGTTGCTCCCCACCGCGCCGAGCAACACAGCGTCGCTGTCGAGCGCCGCATCCAGCGTCTTCTGGGGCAGGGGCGAACCATGCGTTTTGATCGCGACGCCCCCGATGAGTTCCTGGCGAAACTGAAAATCGTACCCGCCGAGTTCCGCAATCGACTCGAGCACCCGGACCGCTTCGCTCGTAACTTCCGGTCCGATGCCATCGCCGGCGACAATCAGAATCTTCAGCTTTTTCGTCATGAAATCTCTTCAGCGCCTGCTTTACAGGTTCTCAGGGTTGTCGCTGACCGGGCTTGCGCCAGCCGGTTCTTAGATGGCCGGACTTTAACGGTTCTCGCTAAGTCGCCGTCGTTTCCGTCGAAATCAGATCCTCGCGCCGCTGATGATGCGCCACAAGGTTGATCAGGTCCTGGTCGTAGATGGCCTTCTTCCGGTCGGCCAGCTCTGTGAACGCCCGATAGGCGATGTCCAGATCGGATGGTGATAGCCGATAGCCGAGCTCGTGCAGCCGCGAACGCAGCGCGGTTCGCCCGGAATGCTTGCCCAGCACCATGCGATTCGCGGGCACGCCCACCGAAACCGGCGTCATAATCTCATAGGTCAGAGGATTGGACAGTACACCGTGCTGATGAATCCCGGCCTCGTGCGCAAAGGCATTCGCTCCGACCACCGCCTTGTTGGGCGCCGCTCCAAAGCTAATGGTCCCCGCGAGCTGCTGGCTTACCGGATACAGCTTCTCCAGCTTCAGATTGTTTTCGTACGGGTAGACATCGGCCCGCACCCTGATGGCAGCCGCAATCTCTTCGAGCGCCGCGTTGCCGGCGCGCTCGCCGATGCCGTTAATCGTGCACTCCACTTGCCGCGCTCCGGCGCGAATGGCCGCCAGCGTATTTGCGACCGCCAGCCCCAGATCGTCATGGCAGTGCGTCGACAGGATTATGTGCTCCGCCCCCGGCACTCGATCGAGGATCATGCGGAACATCCCGGCATAATCCTCTGGAGTCGCATATCCCACCGTGTCCGGCAGGTTGATGGTCGTCGCGCCCGCTCCAATCGCTGCTCTCACAAACTGGCAGAGAAAATCAGGATCGGTCCGCGTGGCGTCTTCGGGGGAAAACTCCACGTCGTCGGCATAAGTCCGCGCCAGAGCAACCATCGTCGCGGCCTGCTCCATGGCCTCGTCGCGCGTGATCTTCAACTTATATTCGAGGTGAATGTCCGAGCTCGCCAGGAAGACATGAATCCTGGGCCGCTCCGCCTTTTCGACGGCTTTGGCGGCGCGCTCGATATCCTCGCGGCGGGCGCGCGCGAGAGAAGCGACCTTAGGCCCACGCACTTCCTGCGCCACGGCGGAGATGGCCGCGAAGTCCCCATCCGAGGCGATCGCGAAGCCGGCCTCGAGAATATCGACGCCCAAATCCGCCAGCGAATGAGCCAGCGCAAGCTTCTCGTGATGGGTCATGCTGCAGCCCGGCGACTGCTCGCCATCGCGCAGCGTCGTGTCGAAAAAGTGAATCCGGTTCTCGGCCATCGAACTAGTCTCTTGCCAGAAGGGTCAAGCCATACCCAGGAGCCCGCTGCAACAATCCTGCTCTGAACAAAACCAGTTTCGCAAAGCCGCTTCCATAAAGCAAATTTGTAATTCTTTTCATTTCCATAAATACAATTCATAATTGTTCGGCTAGCTAATCTTCGGGGTTTTTATGGACCTCTATCAACTCGAAACGTTTCTCGCCGTTTTCGAAGAAAAGGGCTTCTCCCGGGCCGCGATCCGCATGCGCCGCACTCAGCCCGCCATCAGCCATGCCGTTCGCAAGCTGGAAGAGGAGATCGGCGAGCCTCTGTTCGAGCGCGCCTCACGCGACGGCGCCCTCACCGCGGCCGGCGAGCTGCTCCGTGTTTATGCGGAGCGTCTGCTGCGACTGCGCGGGGAAACGGTCAACGCCCTTGAGGAACTGCGCTCGCTCGAGCGCGGCCGCCTCACCATTGCGGCGAACGAATACACATGCCTGTGGCTGCTGCCGGTGCTCGACACCTTCCGCCGCGACTACCCGCACATTGGCGTGACCGTACAGCGCTCGCTGGCCAGCCAGATTCCCGAGCAGCTGCTGGAACGCGCGGCCGAGTTTGGAATCCTTTCCTTCCGTCCGGACGACGCCCGGCTTCGCGCTATCGCCGTTTATACCGACTCCGTCACTTTCGTGGTCGACCCGGGGCATCCCCTTGCAAAGCAGAGAAAAGTCTCGATCCGCGAGCTCGGCGCGCAGAATTTCATCGCCCACACCGTGGCTTCGCCGCTCCGCCAGCGGGTGATCGATACCTTTGCCCGTTATCAAACGCCGCTCAATATGGGGGTAGAGCTGCCGAGCCTCGAAGCCATCAAGCGTTTCGTCGCCCGCGGTAACGGTGTCGCCCTGGTGCCCGGCCTGACGGTTCAGCCCGAGCTGGCCCGGGGCGAGCTGGTGCAGGTTGCGGTTCCGGAACTGAGGATCGCGCGCCGCCTGTGGCTTGTTCATCGTTCGCGCGCCAAACTGTCCCACGCTGGAACGGCTTTTGTGGAGATTGTCAGGGGGCTTGCCGCGGGTCAGGGCCATCCCTTCGCCTTTCGCGTCGAGCACCCGTCCGCCAGGGCTCCCCGCATCTCCCGGCGATGACCCCGGGCGCAGGCTGTCGAAATGCCATCCGGCAGGTACAATGACCAGGTGGACATCCCCCCGATGTTTGCTGTTTCAAAGAGCCTGGGCTTCTGGCGTCATCGCTTGCGGCCCGCTCGAAAATCCCGCACGGCGTTGTTAAGAGGTTGACCGACGAATGAAGAAATCGTTGTTGGCGTTTTTGTTGTTGCTGCCCCTTACGGCAGTATCCGCTTTTGCCCAGGAAAGCCGCCAGGATATCAGCGTCAGCGGCTCCGGAATTATTCCGCCATTCGCTTCAGGAAACGCGGTCCAGCTCCATGCCTCCGTCGGTTATGGCGGTCTCATCAGCTACCGATATTTGCTGACGCCGCACGGAGGTCTGGAACTCAACTACCAGTACAACCAGAACGAGCAGCACTTTATCATTCCCAGCGGCTCTTACCATATCCACGACCGCTTTCAGGAAATCTCCGGAGCGTACGTCTACAGCTTCAATTTCAAAAACCTCAATCCATTCATTGAAGGCGGGGCGGCGGGATTCATTTTCTCGCCGATCGACGATTCCAAAACTAACACCTTCGGCATAAGCCGCAATACGAATGTCGGCGCGTTATACGGCGCCGGCATCGCTTACGAGATCAGCCCCAGCTTCGATATTCGCGCCGAGTATCGGGGACTGCTGATGAAGACGCCAACCTTCAATTATCAGAGCAACGATTTCCGTACCAACGTCTACTACAACATCTACGATCCGGTCATTGGCATCGCTTACCACTTCTAGTGTGGTGTTTCTGAAGTCTCTTTACAGGCCGACGTGAAGAAGAAGCAGATCCCTCGCTCCGACTACCCCATCTGCGATGGGGCCCCACGGCGCTTGGGATGACAATGTAAAGGAATTTTAGAAACACGACACTAGCCAGCACAAATGCAGGAAAGGCCGGGCAATGGCCCGGCCTTTCCTGCGTTAACGCGGTTTCCAGTTGTTATGGTCCCAGAATCCTGTACATCACACCGACGCTGAAGCCGTCGGGCGTGAGGCCGCTATTATTTGGGTTCACCTGGCCGGTGGTGCTGTTGTAGGTCGGCGGACCGGCAAACGAGGGCCAAATCTGATATTCATAATCGCCGCGGATCGCGAGTTTGTGGGTCAGCCGGTAATAGATTGTCCCACCCGGAGCGTAGATGAAATAGCTGCCTTTCAGACTGCCAGCCGCGGGATAATACGGCGTCTGAATCCAGCCGCCGCCGAAGTCGACCTTGACCCAGCCTGATAAGCGGTGGAACTGGGCGAAGCGATAGTGCGGACCGGCCAGGTAATTCTGTTCCGTAAAGTTGCCCTGGCCACGGAAGTTCAGCCAGCGCGCCTCGCCTTCGATTCCGTACTTACGGTGCAGATCGAACTCAAAGAGGGCGGTGGGCCCGATAAGATCGTTGGAGCAGAACGGGGAGGGCCCCGGGCAGTCCCAATCCGGGTTAAAGATGGACATCTCGACCCCAGCCGAGATCGAAGCCTCGCCGCCAGTCGCAGCCGGTGTACTCTGAGCGACTATTGCGGGGGGCAACAGTAAGAGAGCGAGAAATCCGAACTTTTTGACCACGTTCTATCTCCGGTCGAACACTTGCGAGGACCCGCGATTGTCAGCGCGTACTCGTTAAAACCCGTTTTACTCACGAGGGATGCGCCGTGCGGCTCATAATTTGAACCGTTCGGATTCCCCAGAAAGGCGCAAGTTACTGTGGTGCCTGTGGTTGCGCCTGAGCACTCGTCGATGGCTGCTGGCCTCCGGCATCAGCCGAAGGAGGCGCAGGCGCGTTCGCCGGTGGAGTTGCACTAGCAGGAGTTCCCGCCGGCACTCCTTCCTGATAACGCTGCAACCGGTAATACACGGGCGTCAGCTCCAGGGGCATCTTGTCCCGCGCATTCAGCAAGGGTGCAGGCTTCACGTTCAGCGAAAAAATCTTGTCGTCCCAGGGATCGATCTTGAGCCGGCTGTTCAGAGGCAAGGCGGCGATCTGGGTCAGGTTATCCATATCGAGCTTCGGTGCTCCCTGGGTCAGGGTCACCAGCCAGGGTTGTCCGTCGGCGCGCATCAGCGAATCGCCCAGCCGCGGCGAGAACAGAGCCGGAAGCGCCTTCTGCCGCGCCTCAAGTTGCTGGAAGAACAGGCCGACGCTGGAAGCCTTGTCGTGATAGATGGAGTGGTTGAACAAGTCCACCGCCTTTTTCGCAGCTTCCTCATCGTCCGGGGTCGAGTGGTTCATCGTGATGCGCCGGAACGTCGCTGTATCCGGGAACAGCAGGCGGTCGTTGAACGCATAGCGTGTATCGATATGGTGCCCCGTCACAATGTGCGCCAGCTGGAACGAAATCACAGCGGCCAGCGCGGGCTCGTCCGGCAGGGTGTCCACCAGGCCTTTGCTCAGCAGGATCGTGTTGCCGATCGCCAGCGACTCCAGCGGAGTCGTCAGAATCACCCGGCAGTGAATATCGCTGGGCAGCTGCAGATTATTTCCAATAATGATGTTGGTCGTTACCTGCTCGAGACCTTTATCGAAATCGCTCGGAGGGGCCACCAGTCCGGCCTGCGTCAGCCGGTCCAGCACGTTCTGCTCAGCCTGCGAAATCCACTCCCGCTCCGCCTGCAGTGGGCTGATGTCGGTCGAGTTGTCGCTCTGATCCTGCGCATTCTCGATCTCCATGGATTCGGCGTCCGACTCGCGGGTCGGCAGCTTCAGCGAGTAGCCCCAGTAGGTCGTCTGTCCCTTGAAGCTCTGTGCGTGCGCCACCGGATCCCGCAGCGTGTCTTCGATGTAGACCGCCGCCGGGGCCCAAACGCCGGGCTGCACATTCATCCGCCAGCTGTCGAAATGGAAGTAGTGTGTTGCCTCGTCGTTCGCGTTGCTGATGTAGGTGCCGTTGAAGCGAACCACGTTCCCGTCCTGATCTTCGACCCAGATGCGTCCGAAGAACCGGCCGGTACCCTTCTCTTTGGGCCGTACGTCGAAGACCCAGGTCCGCACTGTTCCCAGGAACTCACGCCGCACAAACGAGAATTCGTAGTGCTGCTGATCGAAGCCGGTCGGATCGATAAACATCATCGCCATGAAACCGGTCGGAGAATTTTCCAGATGGAAGGCCTTCGTCAGGTCGGACATGAAGCTGAACGATCCGGCGAGCCATCCGTGCTTTTTCTCGCCCCGCTGCGCCTGCGCATATTCGTCGGCCGTGAAAGCCTTGCCGAAATCCACGCGTCCAATCATGTACTGGTCCGAAACCGGAACCTGATACAGCTTGGGATCCGGCCGCACATCCTGAATGTAGGACTGCACCACCGGTGTGCTCTTCTGAATCTGCTTAACGATCACTTTCTCTCGCGCAATAGCCTGCTGCACCAGACGCTGCTGCTGCGGAGTCAAAGGCGCCGGAGCCAGATCTTTGGGTTCTTTCTTTGCCTGGGACGCCGGTACGCCCAGCAGCACTGCCATGCACAGGATCAAAATATTGCGATGCATTATGAACTCCTGACTCTCTTATGCCTGAATATGTAAGCCGTGGCTGCGAAATCAGAAAACGCTCTGGCTCGCAGCCAGCCCTTCTTATGCCATCTGGAAGGTCACATGAATAATGCTGACCTGGTCAACCGGCCGTCCGTCCTTTGTAGCCGGCTTGAACTGAATGCGTTCCGCTGCAATCTTCGCCTGCTCATCCAGTCCATGCCCCAGGCCGCTGATCACCCGCAGAACTTCCACCTGTCCCGACGCTGAAAAGCGCACCTGCAGCGTCACATCGCCTTCGATCTTCAGCTGCCGCGCTTCTGAGGTGTATGTCGGCAGGGGCTTGGCCAGCACCACGATCGGCGTTTCCACCGGTTCCTGCGGCCGCGCCGCCGGCGCCGGCGCCGATCCGTAAAGGTTATCTCCGAAGCTGCCCTTCGCCACCGTTCCGTGGCTGCCCGCCTGGCCGGTTCCGCCAATCACTCCGTTGCTGAACCCTCCCGAGGCAACCGCTCCTCTGTCCTTGCCGCCAGGCACACCGTTCGCCACGCCCGACCCAAAGTCCACACCGTGCACGCCTCCCTGGCGAGCGGCTCCCGCTCCAGTCGCGCCCACGCCGGGCGCCGCATTAAAAGCTCCCACTGCGGCAATTGTCGCCGTGCGTGTCGCGCTCGGATTCGGCTTCACGCCCATCGGATCGCCAAACCCTCCGGTTTTCGGCGTCGGCGCAGCCATGTTGTTCGCGACAGCGGTCGGCGCCTCGCTCTTAAACAGCCCCACCTTCGGCTGTGGTGGCGGCGTGAACCTCTTCGGAGGCGCTGCTTCGATCTTCGGCATGATCGGCGTCGGCAATTTGATCTCCGCGACTTTTGGGGGCGGCGGCAGCGGCTTCGGCATCTCGATTTTAGGTTGCTCCAGTTTCGCGACCGGCGGCGGAGGAATGATCTTTGACCCTGGGTACTGGCGGAACATACGGCTTGGGCTGCTCAACCGGGAAAATCAGCTGCGTCGTTTCGTAGCGGTGTTCCTGCACCTGGTGGACCTGCGCGATCGTCAGCAACAGCAGCAATGCCGCTATCGTTACGTTGATCACCATGCTCATCCCGAACGAGCCCATGCGGCCTTCTGGCTCAGGGAGGAGCCCGAACGTTCCGCGCTTTACTGAATTGTCAGTTGCCATTGCCCTATCTCTCCAACATCGCCTGCAAAAAGAAGTTGCGAACCAGTTTCAGGGAATTGCATGCAGTGCACTTTGATGACTGGCGGAAGATTTGAGTTTCGGCTCAAATCGCAAACCATGCGCGCAAAACGAAGGACTCTTTTCCTTCCGGAACGCTTTGCGTGGTGAGATTACCATTTGATCTTCTTACAGGTACTTCTGACCGCACAAGAGGGTTACTTGAGCGTACCCCAGTGGATTACCCACCACAGTCACACGAACGAGGCAGAAACGTGCCCATTTTGGGTCTTGCCTGTGGGAACGACGCGCCTCCAGCACACTTCGTTCACCTATGTACGCTTCGCAGCAACGATGCGCAAGTCCACTTCCGCACACGTCCTGCGAAAACTTCTGCCCTGAGTTCCCTTTTCTCAGACTTCTTTCTGCCGGGAATGAGACGCCCTCACCAGGCTCGGAGGCTGTCGAGGGACTTTTCTCGATAGATTCTATAAAGTCAGACGCAGCAGAGACCCATTTAGCATAAAGGATTCGAGGAGGCCCGGGTTGAGAATTCTGGTCACTGGCGGCGCTGGGTACGTAGGTGGGACAGTCGCCCGCATTCTGGCTCAGGAGGGCCATGCTGTCGTTGTCTACGACAACCTCTGCCATGCTGCCCGCAAGATGGTTCCCTCAGGTGTTGAATTCATTGAGGGTGAGCTTTCCGACCGGCTGGCGCTCGAAAAGTTGCTCACATCCGGATTCGATGGAGTCATGCATTTTGCCGCACTGATAGAGGCCGGCGAGAGCATGAAGAAACCGGAAATCTACTTCCGGAACAACAGCGCCTCCACCCTCACTCTGATTGAGGCTATGCTCGCGACGAACGTGCGCCGCCTGGTTTTTTCTTCAACAGCCGCCGTCTACGGCGAACCCGAATCGACTCCCATTCGCGAAGACGCTCCCCTCCATCCCACCAATGCCTACGGGGAATCGAAGCTGTTGGTGGAAAAAATGCTCACCTGGATGTATCGCATCTACGGCTTTCCCTATGCCAGCCTGCGCTATTTCAATGTGGCGGGCGCGGCTGCGGGAACCGGTGAGGCTCACGAGCCCGAGTCCCACCTCATCCCGCTCGTCCTCGATGTGGCCCTCGGCCGCCGCGAAAAAATCAAAATCTACGGCGACGAATACCCAACCCCCGACGGTACCTGCATCCGCGATTACGTTCACGTCGAGGACCTCGCCCGAGCCCATATGCTCGCCTTTGAGGCTCTCTCTCAAAAGGGACAGCTCATCTACAACCTCGGCAACGGCTCTGGATTTTCCGTGCGCGAGGTCATCGACACCGCCCGCCGCATCACCGGGCATCCTATCCCAGCCGAGGTCGTTCCCCGCCGTGAGGGGGATCCCGCCGTCCTGATTGCAAGTTCAGAAAAAATCGGAAGGGAACTTGGCTGGAAACCCCACCACACCACGCTGGACACCATCGTGGAAAGCGCCTGGCTATGGCATCAGCAGCGATACCGCTGAGCCGGTCAGGGATAAAGCTGCCAGTTGAGAACCGGTCAGCTAAAAACCGGTCACTAAAAAAGCGTTCGGCTGAAATCCGGGCAGCTTGAAAATCACTTAAAAAAGGCGGTTCTCCGCTAATTTTCCGAGCTATTTTTGACCTCGACCCCGCGCCAGAACGCGATGTGATTCTTGATGTTACGCGCTGCAGGATTGGGATTGGGGTAATACCATGCAGCATCCTGATTCTCCTGCCCGTCCACCAGAAGGCTGTAATACCGCGCCTGCCCTTTCCACGGGCAGGTGGAAGTGGTCGAGCTGGGTCGCAGGTATTCCCGGTTTACAGCTCCCTCGGGAAAATACAGGTTTCCCTCAACCGTCTCGTAAGTCGCACTCTCCGCAATGACTTTGCCGTTCCAGACCGCCTTCGCCATCGTTCTCTGTTCCTTCGCCTTTCCGGGTACCACATTACCAGATGCGCGACCCCCTGCAAACGAAGCACCCGCCAATTGTGTCGGCCTCGAATCAAACCAGGCTCACCCACTCACTTTCCGCCACTCCGAATATCGACGGTCGTCCGATCTGTCCCCTGTTCCCTGCACCCTGTACCCTGTCTTCAGCCATGCCCACATCCGTCAATCGCCGCACCGTCGACCTCTCCCAATATCCCGACCTCGTCGTGGTCTACCTCGGTATGCGTGTCAACCGACTGACCGGCCTCAAAACCCTCTTCGGATCGGTCCCCAGATTTCGAACTCCGTGGCCGCCCAGCCCGACGGACTTCTTTGCCACGAAAACTACGTCTTCTCGCTGTTCCCGGTCCACGCCGGGATGCGGCAATACTGGCGCGACATGGATATGCTCCTCGCATGGACTCGTTCTGAGCCGCACCGGATCTGGTGGAACAATTTCCTGCGCGATTCCGGAGGCACGGGCTTCTGGCACGAGACCTACACCATGCGCGGCGGCATGGAAGCCATCTACGACGACATCACGCCCAAAATCGGCTTCATGATTTTCGCCCCGGTAGTCCCCGCCCGTGGGCCTATGTTTACCGCAGCCCACCGCGCCGCCCGCGCCAACGCGACCGCGCCGGTCATCGCGGAAGACGACCTCTACGGGAAATAACGACCGCTTTATCGCTGACCGGTTTTAGCT
>CAWHOU010000030.1:0-133992 GCA_963831055.1 uncultured Acidobacteriaceae bacterium
GGTCACATCGCTCAGTTCCATGCGTGCAAGTGTAGGACTCGCCGTGGGCGTCCAGATCGAGTTCGTCGCCGAGCGGCACGGAGCCGAAGTGATAACGCCCCTCGGCGTCGGTTTTCTTTCCTTCGAGCCACGTACACCCTCGCGCCACCCGTGGCGAATGAAAGGCCCACATCTCGAAGTTCGGCAGCGGTTTACCGCTGGCATCCTTGACTGTGCCGTGGATTTTGCCCCCCGGCTCGAGGGCAAAATTCAGTTCGGCCCGCTGAACTCCCCGAGTTTCACGGGAATCGTCTGCCGCGGCAAAGCCATCGGCGTGGATTCGGACACTCCAGAGTTCCGGCGTCAGCCCTTGCAGCACGACGTTGCCCTGGGCGTCGGCCTGTTCGTCCCACCAGGTATCGGCCAGCCAGAGTTCGGCGCCGGCCACCGGGGTGCCGTCGGCCTTGGACGTGACGTGCACAGCGATCGTGGGAGCCGGCCAGAGCTTCAACTCGACCGGCTCGGGCGGATGCTCGGCGGCGACCGTGACCACGGTCATCGGCCGCTTGCGGTACGAAGCCAGCGTCGCAGCACCGCCACCACAAAATGGGGCACCCGTGGGCACGTTCTCGAAGGCAAAATTCCTTGCCCGTCGTGGTTTTCGTCGTGCGACGCCCACGCTCCCAATCGGCTTTGTTCAGCTCGGCGGACTTCGGCTCCGGCGGCCGGCGATCCATCCGACGCGCAGCACCACACGGCCGCGGACCGGCATTCCCTTAACCGCTGGTTTTTCGGGTTCGGCCTGGGCTGTCTGTTCGGCTTCAGGCTTGGGTTCGGCCGCGCGGTGGCGAATGGTTTTGCTGGCGCGTCTTGCTGTTTCTGTGGCGGAGGATCGGCGGCGCGCGCCCAGACCGGCGGCCAACAGCACGATCGGAGCGACGATGGCGGCCAGAGCCAGCAATCCGCGGCGACCCAGCCGGCCGGCCAGCGGCCGGCGCTCGTCGAGAATCGCCACGATCCGCGTTTCGACCTGGCTGCCGCGCGCCATAGAGATTCCAGCGGCACCGCACGGCGGGGATCGCTCGTCAATCGGGTGGCGATTTCCAACAGATGCCGGGCGTAATCGGTGCGGCTTCGCAAGGCTGCAATGACCGGTGTCGTCGCAACATTGCTCGGCCAAGGTGGAAAGCCGGCGGCGCAAAAACCAGGCCACCGGATGAAACCAATAGAAGCAGCGATTCAACTCCGAAGCCAGCAGCACCAGGTGATCGCGGCGGTCGATGTGTGCCTGTTCGTGATCACGACGAGCGCAAAGGAGCGCGCTGGCTCCAGCAACTCCAATCGACTGGCAGCAGGATCACCGGCCGCAGCAGCCCCACCGATACCGGCACTCGCACGGCATCGCTCGTGGCCACGCGGGCTCGGCAATCCAGCGGCCGAGGAAATCGGTCGCCCGGCGTACCAATCGGTGCACCACCCAATAGCCGAGCGCCAGAGCGCGACACCAACAGCGCCCACGCCAAACAGATAGAGGACCACGATCACGCCGCGCCAGGTGAACGCCGATATTTTTGGCATCGCCGATGCCCGACGTTCGTCGCTGTCGGCAGTAAAGCGGGCTGCTGAGGCGCTGGCGGCCACGAGATCTCGATGGCTCACGCCCCTCTCCACTTCGGGTGGCTGTACCTGGCATGCCGCCGCGGATTCCGCCGGGCGCGGTCACGTGCGATCGTTCGTCCATATTAGCCAAGTGGCGCGGGCTGTCCGGCGGTATTTGGCTCCGCCGGGATCGCTTGCCTGACGACGTTGCCCGACCCCCATCGCCAACCATCCGGCAACAGCGACAGGGCCAGTGTGGACTGGACGAGCAGCGGCAACAGCAACATGCTCCACAGCACGGCCGTCCAGGCGCGGTGCTGAAAATTGGCGTCGCGTGGCCGCCAAAATCGCAGCACGATCGCGGCTAAAGCCACCAAGAGCAGCGCTCGGACGCTGACGTCGACCAACAACCCCGTTGTCGCGGCAAAGTAATCGGCCATCGGATTACCCTTTTTTTGGACGTTTCTTTTCGGCCGGACGTTTCTTGCGCGTGCCGGTTTTCTGGTTTTCGGCGATCCGCTCGGCCAATTGCTCACCGTGTTCGGCCTTCCCACCAATCCCCCCACCGTCATCGTCGATGGCAATGACCCCGGCGTCGACGGGATCAACAATCCCGATGGCCCCAACTACGATTCCGTCGAGGCCTACCTCGATGTTGAGTGGGCCGGAGCCGTCGCCCCCGGGGCTTCCGTCGATCTTGTGATCGCTGCCGACACCGCGCTCGAAGGCGGCCTCTTTCTTGCCGCCGAACACGCCGTCTACAGCAATATAGCCCCGGTCATGAGCGTCAGCTTCGGAGCCTGCGAAGCCTCGATTGGCTCCACAAACCTGTTCTTCTCCGGCCTCTGGGAGCAGGCCGCCGCTCAGGGGATTACCGTTTCCGTCTCGACCGGCGACAGCAGCGCTGCGGGTTGCGACTCCGATCAAAGCGAGTACGCTGTCAACGGGGCCCAGGTCAGCGGTTTCGCCTCCACCCCGTACAACATCGCCGTCGGCGGCACCGACTTCTACTACAGCGACTACGCCAGCAGTTCGGCGCTCAACACCCAACTCGGCACCTATTGGAGCACAACGGCCTCCCAGACGCCGAAGACCTCGATCCTCGGGTACATCCCCGAACAACCCTGGAACGATAGCCAGTTCGGCCTCAACGCTGTGAATCTCTACAGCCTAATTGGTATTACGAGCATCGCCGGCGGCAGCGGCGGAGCCAGCAGTGCAGCGGTTTGCGCCTCCGGCTACAGCTCCACAACCGGAGCCTGCACCGGCGCCATCACGGGCTATGCGAAACCTTCCTGGCAGACGGGCGCCGGCGTTCCTGCCGACAATGTCCGCGACCTGCCCGATGTCTCCCTGTTCGCCGCCGACGGGCTTAACTATAGCTACTATCCGATTTGCGCTTCGGACGGCGACTGCCAGACTCCGACCGGTACCAATTTGTATCAGATCACCGGTGTGGGCGGGACCTCGGCCTCGGCTCCCGCCTTTGCAGGCATTATGGCTCTGGTGAACCAGAAGTATGGTCCGCAGGGCCAGGCCGATCACGTGCTGTACCCGCTCAAAACCCAGTTCCCCGCCTCTTTCCACGACATCACCGTCGGCACGAATTCCGTTCCCTGCAATACCAACACTCTTAACCTGGGCGGCTCCACCTTTGCGCCGGTTGACTGCATCGCGGCGAAGACTCCCATCACCATCCAGGATCCCAACTACGGCGTTTCTGTTGTCGAAGGCCAGATCGGCACCGGTACCACCCCTGAATACAACGCCGCCGCCGGATATAACCTTGCCACCGGCCTCGGCTCGGTCGACGCCGCGCAGCTGGTCGCGAATTGGGGCAGCGTCAAGTTCGCCACAACGACAACAACGCTGACTTTGCCGACGAATGGCGCCACGATCACGCCGGGAACAGCTATCACCATCAGCGGGACCGTCACGGGCACTGGTACCCCGACCGGGACCGTCGCCCTGATCACCAACAGCCCCACGCCTCTGCAGCAGGGCCAGGCCGTTTTCACCCTTACCAATGGTGCATTTTCAGGCACGGTGAATTCACTGCCCGGCGGCACCTACCAGATCTGGGTGGAATACAGCGGCGACGGTACCAACGCTGCCAGCCCTTCCACGCCGGTCACCGTTACCGTTGCGAAGCAGCAGAGCACCACGAGCTTTAACATTCTCGACAACACGGGAGCACTTGTCATCTCCAGCGGTGTGTCGGGCGCATCGGTTTCCTATGGGCAGCAGTTGATACTGGCCGCCCAGGTCCAGCCAACCGGTATTTCCGCTAGTTCCACGACGCTTCCCACCGGCACGGTCACCTTCTCCGACAGCGGAAGCACACTGAACACCGCCACGGTGAACGCGGAGGACGACGCCGAATTCAACGCTCCATTCGCGGTGGGCAGCCATTCCGTCACGGCCACCTATTCCGGCGACGCGAGCTTCACGGGATCATCAGGGTCGACCATCGCCTTCACTGTAAGCAAGGACACGCCGTTCCTCGGCGCGTACACCAGCTATGTCACTTCGTCGAATACATTCCCCTCTGGCCAGGCCGACGTTTTCACTATCGTTGTGCTAAACAGCGCCAATGTCGCCGCCGTTGGTAGCGGCTACACCACCGCCACCGGCTACCCCTACGCGGTTCCAGTCGCTGCTCCTACGGGCACCGTCACGATTGGCGGCATCTCCGGGGTTACCAGCGCAACTCTCGCGCCAGGTGTCGATCCCAATACCGGAGCTCCTGCCGGCATTGCGACCATCACCATCCCGGCCACCGCCGCCACCGGCACGCCTACCGTCACCATCAGCTATGCGGGTGACGCCAACTACGCTTCGGCCACCTCCTCAGGAACCATTCCATTCTCGAGCGCGACTGGAACCGCAACAACCATTACCGCTTCTGTAAGCGGAAGCATCTCCCCCACGACCACCGTTACGTTGTCCGGAAAAGTCACTGGAAGCGTGGGCGGCGCGGCTCCGACCGGAGCGGTCGAGATTTATGCGGGCGGCTACATCCTCACCGAGGTGGCGCTGGTCCCGCCCACGACCGCGAAGAACCTGGCGCCTGAAAAGCAGCTGCGGCGCTTCAACCTGTTTGCCACGGGCGGAGGCGCGGCTCTGGCCTGCGTCCTGCTCCTCTCCATCCCGGCTCGCCGGCGCGCATGGCGGCACTTCCTCACCCTGCTTCTGTTCGGCTGCATCATCGGGTTCGGTATCGGCTGCGGCAGCTCGGGCGGCAGCGGTAGTGGCGGCGGAGGGGGTGGAGGAGGAGGCGGTGGTGGTGGCGGAAGCGCTCTGTCCTCCACGTTCTCAGTGACTTTAAACAGCCAGGCCCTGCTGCAGGGCTCCAACACCATTACGGTCCAATACCTGCCTGCCAGCGGCAGCACCTATGCGCCGTCGTCCTACACGTTCAGCACTGCGCTGAATAACCCTCTGTCTGACTTTTCTCTAACCTCGGCCAGCTCAGTCGTCGGCGTGACGCCCGGCTCCAGTGGGACCACCACCGTCTTCGTAACGCCAACAAACGGATTTACCGGTACTGTGAACCTTGCGTGCAGCGTTGTCGGGTCGCCCGCCGGCGTTACCTGCTCGCTGAGTCAAAGCACCGCCTCGCTCAGCTCCAGTTCCTCCAACCTGTCCGTCCCGGTCACATTGACCGCCAGCGCAACCGGTGCAGCCGCTGCCGGCAACTACTCGGTTGCAGTCAACGGAACGGCCAGCAGTCAAATCCACACCCTGGGCGTCACAGCGGCTGTCCAGTAAGAAAACCAGCGGCTAACCCATCCTGTTGCGTCAGCAGTCCGGCGCGACAGGGTGGGTTCGGCTCCCGCCCAATCTGCCGCCGCCGCGCATAGAAAACCCCTCCCGCCCCGCGCGACTCTGTATACTTCTCTGCATCCCGTCAATAAATAGTTGAAAAACGCGCAGCTTCAGCCGCGCCACAGGTTTTCTATTCCTCAGGAGGATTCGCACGATCCATGGACCGCGCGCGCACCCTCGAAACCCATCCGGAGCGGGCGGAAGCTCGCGTCGAAACCCTCTCGCGTCCGGAGCTTGTGCCAAGGCAAATCCAGGCTTTTCCTCGCCCTGAAGCTGCACCTCTGCGCTGGGCTTATGTTCTGTGGACCCTCGGCATCCTTGCCCTCTTCTGCCTGCACTTCCCGCATTTACTCGCCGACTTTCCCAATGGCTCCCCGTGGATGGACTATTCGAAATACACCGACGAAGGCTGGTACGCCAACGCCGCCATCCGTTACTACCTCTCCGGCCATTGGTACCTGCATGGCGATTTCAACCCCGCCGTAGCGCTTCCGGTATGGCCGGTGCTGCTCGCAGTTCTCTTTCACTTCACTGGAGTCAGCCTCGTCGCCGCGCGCAGCCTCGGCCTCGCTGTCTTCGGGCTCAACCTGCTCCTTGCGTATGCAGCGGTCCGGACTCAGGCCGAACGCTGGGCCGCCCTGCTCGCCGTCACGCTTCTTGTCTCCAGCCCATTTCTCTATGCCTTCAGCCGGCTCGCGATCCTCGAACCCACGCTGATCTGCTTCCTGCTGCTCTCGTGGCATCTTGCCTTGAGACTTCCGCGAGCAGCGCCGCGCGCAAAACAGTTTGTGCTCGCCGCCATCGGCGTTCTGTTCTGCCTCATGGTCCTCACCAAGACCACCGCCATCTTCATCATCCCTTCGACGCTGTATCTCGTCGCGCGCGCCTATGATTTTCGAGGGGCATGCTGGCGCGCCCTCGCCATCGCCGCCACAGCCGGCGCCCTTCCCTGGTGCGTTTGGTATTTTCTGCTGGTCCGTCCACATTACAGAGTCGATTACCAATACCTCTTCGAAGCCAACCACTGGCCGCAGCCCACGACCTTCGGCGGCTGGCTCGCCGCCTTCTGGTACGCCCTCCACGGCGCGCTCTGGATCTCACCCACCCTCTGCGTCACCGCCGTCGCCCTGCTCCTGCTGGCTTTCATCCCACACCAATCCAGGACAGAATCCGAAGCTGCATTTGAAGAAGTATCCAAAACCCCGCCCGGTCTCTGGCGCAGCCCACTGACCGTGGCCTCGCTGCTGGCCGCCGCCGGGTACGTCTTTTTTACCGGCTGGCACAACAGCCCCCAGCCCCGCTACTACGAAACCGTCTTCTATCCCCTCAGCTTCGTCCTCGCCCTCGGTGCCGCAGACCTCCTGCGGCGGAGGCGCCCTCTGCCGCTTCGCGTCTGCGGCGCGGCCGCGCTCGCCATCATCACCACCGTGGCCATCACGGGTGTCTTCCGCATCGCCAGCTATGTTCGACATCCTGAATACACGTTCCTCAACGCCGCCCGGGGCCTCACCCGTTATATCGATCACCACCCAGGCACCCATCGCCTGCTGCTCTCCATCAGCGGCGACGACATCCAGTTCATCACGGGCTTGCCCGCCATCTGCGACGACTACGGCACCTGGGATCTCCCCTACCGCATTCACGCCTATCAGCCGGGCTGGTACGCGACCTGGAACGAGATCGACCCCGGCACGCTCCTCGACCTTTCCACCCAGTACTCGCTCGAACGCGTCGCCGACTTCCCCGCCTTCGATGATCCCGATCGCAATCTGCTGATCCTGTATCGCATGAACCCCCTGCCGGCGACGGAGCAGAAATACTCAGCGCGGGAAGAGGACGCCGGCAACGCCGGAAAATAGTCCCCGCAGACGACCTCTCTCCGGCCCTGGAGCGTAACTCTGCGCATACCGGCTGACCGTTTTTTGCCCCCCATTTTTTACTCCTGCGTTTTTTTCTTGACATACCCGAAAAATAGGCCCAATATGTTGATGGCTTAACGGCTATCGGCCAGGATGTAGTAGGGGGTTGGTATTTCCGGGAACTTCTGGGAGAAGAGTTCCCACGGAGGCAACCTCAAGGCAGCCCTCCCCGTTATATCCGGCTCTCCGCGGAGGCTTCGTTCCGAGCGAAGCCTCTCTTTTCTTGTGCGCGCCGCGAGGCGAGCACCGCAGCGCAATCGTTCGCCTTTTGCTCGCCTTTTGCTCGCCTTCTCGCTCGCCTTTCGCTGCTTCTCGACTTTCGCTCGCCTTTTGCTAGCCTTCTCGCTCACCTTTCGCTCGCCTCTCGCTGCTTCTCGCCTTTCGCTCGCGTTCCTGCCTTTCAGCGACCAATCCCGCCGCCTCTCATCCAAAAAGCTGAATGACGACGCGAATACCCACCCAGCTCTTCTCGCCTCTTGAAATCGGCTCCATCACCCTCCCTAACCGCATCGTCGTCTCGCCGATGTGCGAATACTCCAGCGAAGACGGCTTCGCGAACGACTGGCATCTGGTCCACCTGGGCAGCCGCGCCGTCGGCGGAGCCGGCCTCGTCTTTACCGAAGCCACCGCGGTTACCCCCGAAGGCCGCATTAGCCCCCAGGACCTCGGCCTGTGGAAGGATGAGCACATCGCGCCGCTGGCCCGCATCACAGCATTCCTGCACACGCAGGGAGCACGCGCCGGCATTCAACTCGCCCACGCCGGCCGAAAGGCGAGCACTTACCGCCCGTGGAGCGGCGAAGGAGTTCTCGCCCCCGAAGCCGGTGGATGGTCCAACGTGCTCGCGCCCAGTCCGATTCAATTTGCGGCCAACTACCCGCAGCCGCACGAACTCGACCGCGCCGGAATCGCCGCCATTGCCAGCGCCTTTCGCGCCGCCGCAGTCCGCGCCATCAAGGCTGGCTTCGACGTCATCGAGATTCACGCCGCCCATGGTTACTTGATCCACGAATTTCTCTCGCCGATCAGTAACCACCGCGGTGACGAATACGGCGGCAGCTTCGAAAACCGCGCCCGCCTTTTGCTCGAAGTAGTCGACAGCATCCGCGAAGTCTGGCCCCGCGAGCGCCCGCTCTTCGTCCGCATCTCCGCAACCGACTGGGTTGAAGACAAGGGCCCCGAAAACAGCTGGGATCTGCCTCAGTCCATCCGCCTCGCCGCCCTGCTCCGTGAGCACGGCGTAGACCTGATCGACGTATCTTCCGGCGGCAACATCGCCGGTGTTTCCATCCCCACCGGGCCGGGCTATCAGACGCCCTTTGCAGAAGCGATCCGCAAAGAATTTGGCATTCTGACCGGGGCTGTGGGCCAGATCACCGACCCCGCCCAGGCCGCCCAAATCATCCGCACCGGCCAGGCCGACCTCATCTTCATCGCTCGTGAATTTTTGCGCGATCCATACTGGCCGCTCCACGCCGCCATCGCTCTGGGACAAGCGGCCACCTGGCCGCCGCAGTATCTCCGCGCCGCTCCTCCAAAGACCGAGGCACGTGCACCTGTCGGGAACAAACCCTGACACGTTGTCACTTTCTCTTGCTTAACCCGGCGCTGTCTGACCTATACTGCGACAAAGAACCTTACCAATTTCAGTTTCTTCGCAGACGATGCCCAAACACGCCACGCAGCGACGCACCCGGCACGAACCCATCATTCCCGACAAGCTCTATTTCCGCATTGGAGATGTCGCGAAACTCTGCGGTGTGGAGACCTATGTGCTGCGTTTCTGGGAGACTGAGTTCCCGCAGATGCGCCCCGGCAAAAGCGGCACCGGCCAGCGCCTCTACCGCAAACGCGACGTTGAGCTCGCGATGCGCGTCCGCAAATTGCTTCACGACGAGGGGTACACGATCGCCGGCGCCCGCCAGGTGCTTGCCCAGGAAAACGTGAGATCCAAATCGCCGCAGTTGCCGCTCATCGAAGGGGGCTCCGGCCCGGCTCAGGTCCAGACAAAACTGAAACGCGTGCGCACAGAATTGCGCGAGCTGCTGGGTGTGTTATCCGCCCCACCCGCGCGCGGCAAATTCTACCCGTCCGGCAAAAAGGGTCCTAAGCTCTTCGAGTAGCCAGAGCCTTACTGGCCCGATTTCGCACTTTTCATTTGGGCCAGATATCGTACCGCCATCACCAGTAGCAACACCTGAATTCCGATAAAGACAAAACCCAATATGCGATGCCCGTGAGTCATCGACAACGCAGGCCCCGCTGCGAGAACAGCTGCCCCGGCCGCGAAAACGACCGCCTTCCGCCGAAGATCTTCAACTTTACTCATTGTCACCGTCCCCGCATCCCGCCCAGCATCCCCATCGCCCGCCGTTGCAGCATCCCGCCGCCCTTGCCGATGCCCTTGAACATCTTCCTCATCTGCGCATACTGCCGCAACAGCTGGTTCACCTCCTGCACCGACGTACCCGAGCCGTTCGCGATGCGTTTGCGCCTGCTTCCGGAGATGATCTCGTGGTGGTTCCGCTCCTTCTGCGTCATCGAATTGATGATCGCCTCCACGCGCGTCAGCTGCTTCTCGTCCACCTGCCCGGCCATCTGCTGCATCCCGGCCAGCGGCCCTACCGACGGCAGCATCTTCATGATCGATTCGAGCGATCCCAGCTTTTTGATCTGCCGCAGCTGATCGCGAAAATCCTCGAGCGAAAACCCATCGCCAGAGAGCGCCTTTCGCGCAAATTCCTCTGACTTTTTCTTGTCGAGCTTCTCCTCGGCCTTCTCAATCAGGCCCATGATGTCGCCCATCCCGAGAATCCGCCCCACAATGCGGTCCGGGTGAAACGCCTCAAACGCGTCTGGCTTCTCGCCCGTCCCGATAAACTTCACCGGCTGCCCCGTCACATGGCGAATCGAAAGCGCCGCGCCGCCCCGCGCATCGCCATCCATCTTCGTCAGGACGGTGCCGGTCAGACTCAGCTGCTTGTGAAACGCCTCCGCCGATCGCACCGCGTCCTGCCCGGTCATCGCGTCTGCGACAAACAAAATCTCCTGCGGCGCAAGCAGCTTCTTCAGCTTCGCCATCTCGTCCATCAGCTCGGCATCGATGTGCAGCCGCCCCGCCGTATCGACGATCAGTGTGTCGCATCCTGTGATAACCGCCTCGCGCCGCGCCTCTTTTGCGAGTCTTTCGACCAGAGCCGTCCCAGGCGCTTCACCTTTTTCATCGCCCTGGTAAATCTGCGCCTTGATCGCCTGCGCCACCACCCGCAGCTGCTCGCGTGCCGCTGGCCGGTAAACGTCGACCGACACCAGCATGGGCCGATGGCCACCCTTCTGCAGCCACGCTGCCAGCTTCCCCGCCGTTGTCGTCTTTCCCGACCCCTGCAGGCCTGCCATCAGAATCACCGTCGGCGGCCGCGACGCGAACTGGAACCGCGCCACATCTTTGCCCAGGATCGCGATCAGCTCGTCGCGAACAATCTTCGTCACCTGTTCGGTCGGCGACAGCGAGGTCATCACCTCCTGCCCCAGAGCCTTCTCGCGGATGTGGTCGATCAGCTCCTTCACGACGTTCAGGTTGACGTCGGCCTCGAGCAGCGCAACACGAATCTCGCGCAGCGCCTCCGCCATGTTCTCCTCGGTGACCGACCCCTGCCCCCGCAGGTTCTTGAACGCGCGCTGCAACTTCTCTGAAAGATTCTCAAACATAGTCAGAAGCCCAGTTTACCGGAGGACTCGCCTGAGACGGGCAGTCGCCGATTCCTCAATTATTCGCCGCCTGTTCATTCCCTGTTGATGAAGCCGGCTGAAAGTACTACCTGTCGCGTCACGTTCGCCTGTGGCCGGCGTCCCCAAAATCAACCCGTCGAAAGGTCTGCATCCCATGCGCAGAAAAGCTTTATTGTGTCTCGTCGCCACCGCGTTGGCGACCGCCGGACTCGCCCAGGAAGACCACCCCCGTGGCATTCCCCACCTCGATCACGTTTTCCTCATCATGATGGAAAACCACGGCTATCAGCAGGTCATTGGCAATCCGAACCAGCCCTACCTCAACAGCCTCATCAATGAGGGCAAGGTCAATCTGGCCACGAATTACTTCGCCGTCGGCCATCCCAGCCTCACCAACTATCTTGAGATTGTCGGTGGTTCAAATTTCGGCATTCGCAGCGACAATGCTCCCAACTGGGGCAGCACCTCCTGCACGCCCAATATCGCCAGCGGCATCGTGAATGCGGACAATGGCGGCGGCAATGCGCCGGTTCCCGTCGATACCGCCAGCATTTGTCCCATTTCCGGTTGGGGCACCGACGCCGAAACGCCCGCCGTCGACACCTGGAATGAAGTCGGTGGCCCCTTTGTCGCGCTCGCCGATATCGACGGCGTGAAGTCCGTCCCGGCAGCCCCCACCGCAGGCAAAACGATTGCGGATCAGCTGGATTCCGCCGGTCTCGGCTGGAAGACATATCAGGAAAGCCTTCCGCTCGGCTCCGTCTTCGGCGTGAACTACAGCAATGGCACCGTATCGAATCTGACAGATTTTACGAACCTCGCGCCCCTCACCACCTCAAGCGTGGTGCAGGACTATGCGGTGAAGCACAACCCGTTTGCCTATTTCGCCAGCATCCAGAGCGGAACCGACCCCGACAGCAGCCTCGCCAACGTCAAGGGCTTCGATGGAGCCGGCGGCCTGTACGCCGACCTGTCTACTGGTAATCTCCCTGCCTTCTCGTTCATCGTGCCGAATCAGTGCGACGATCAGCACGGACGCGGTAACGCCGACGCGTTCTGCGCCTTTGATTACGGAGAGAACAACAGCGGCTACACCTACGGAACCCAGGTTGGACTCAACCCCGGCCTGATCCAGCAGGGCGACACAACCATCGAGCGCCTGGTCAAGGCCATTCACAAATCGCCCGCATGGGATTGCGGACGCAACGCTATCGTTATCGTCTGGGACGAAAACGACTACAGCGGAAGTGCAACCCAGCTCACGGGACTCTTCCCCTCCCAAAACCAGAACCGCGTTGTGCTCACGGTTCAGACCAACTACGGTCCCTCCGGAGTGCAAAGCAATACTTACTACGACAGCTACTCCGTTTTGAAATCCCTGGAGGCCGCTTTTGGTCTGCCTTGCCTGAATCACGCCTGCGATCACGACGTGAAAGTCATGTCCGACTTGCTCGGCAAGGATAAGTGGTAAAAGCAGCGGATTTTCAGAAGCCGCTTTTTGCGGGCCTCCTCACCTTACGTGCGGAGGCCCGTTCTGCGCCCGCCTATAGACCCAGTAGCCGCAAACCTTCCGCCTTACCAGCCGCACGCAACTCGGCATCCAGGGTCGCCAGCTAGCTTGACACAGCCTCCCTCGAAAAACTACTCTCCAGCCTTCGCCGCCAGCACTTCCGCCACGGCAATATTCTTCACCAGCTCCGACGGCAAACCATGCCTTCGCTGCAGATATTCCGGGCTGTTCCAGGAGAGCCACGCCTTGCCCTCGCTGTCCTCCCACACCAGGATCTTCAGCGGCAGATCGATCGCGATGCTCGGAGCAGCCAGCATTACCGGCGTTCCCGCCGCCGGATTCCCGAAGATCAGCAGCTTCGTTGGACGCATCTGCATCCCGGCATTTGCCGCTTCTCCACTGTGGTCAACCAGGGCGAAGAGCGTCACGCCTTTCGCCTGCAGGATATTTTTCAGCCGATCGACCGTCTCATCGACGGTGTGATGACTGCGCTCGCTCACGATTCCGTTTCCCGCGTCCGGCATCCTGGACACCTCACAACAAAGATGCGCGAAGCCGTCCATCGGCGCCAGGAATCATTTCTCTGGCACGCTCGCAGCCGCGGTTCGATTACATAGACCGTGAGTCCTTCACCGGCACGATGGTCATCTCCGGGAACTCGATCCCCTTATGCCCGTCACGCGCCTCCACCATGGCATTCATCTTGTCCCAGTAAGCCTGGATCGCCGGGGGCACGTCGTCGGGAATCCCGTGTTCCCTCCAGCTCAGAATCTCCACCACGATCGGCTTGCCGTTTTCTTCGCCGCGCAGCAGAATGTGAGGCGCAGGGATCACCATGTTTCGCTCCCGCAGCGCCGCCCAGTACTCCGGCATCATCTTCAGGAACGCGTCGATCTCTGCCGGTTTCACTCGGTAAGTGGCCATCACCGTTTCCGGACCATCGGCTGCTGCACTCTGCCCCATCGCCTGCGTAAACACTCCCAGCACTGCGCCGAACAGAACTACTCCCCACACCTGCTTCTGGATCATTCGCTCTTCTCCTCTCCTGTGCTTCTCGATTTCTCCTCCATCAGCGCCATGGCATTCCCCGACGGATCTTTCAGAAACGCCAGCCACAGATCGTGGCTCTTCATCCGCGCTACCAGGTGCGGCTCCTGCACGAACTGTACGCCGCGGCCCTTTAGCGCGGCGTGGACCCGCTCGATATCCGCAACCCGGTAGTAAAGAATCGTTCCATCCATCCCGGCCGCCGGCTTCGCCGTTCCAGGCTCCGCAGCCCCGATCAGCAGCCGCACCGTCCCGCACTGAAAGAAGGTCATCGTCCCCGCATCGAACAGGTGCCTCATTCCCAGCACGTCGCGATAGAACGCCTTCGCTTCCTCCAGATTCGCCACCGTCACAGCAATCTGCCCAATTTCCCCCAGCTGAACCGCCACTTCGCTCGTCATCGCAAAATCTCCATTTAATTAGCTAAGCTAATGATTTATCATGAACCCGGCTACCAATGTCAACTGGAAACCGCCTCGATCCGGAAAAAACCGCCGAGTCCCTGCATGCAGCCGCCATCCATCTCCTGCGCAGGTTGCGGCGCACCGACACCGCCAGCGGCCTGAACGCCCCCCGCCTCTCGGCTCTCTCTGTCATTGTCTTTTCCGGCCCCCTCACGCTCGGCCAGCTTGCAGACGCGGAACAGGTCCGCCCGCCCACGATGACGCGCATCGTGAACGCCCTCGAATCGAAGCGTCTGGTCGCAAAGAGCGCCAATGCAGACGACCGCCGCGCCATTGAGATTTCCCCAACCATGAAGGGCAAGCGACTGCTCCTCAAGGCCCGCCATCGACGCGTCGCTTCCTTAGCGCATCAGATCGGCATCTTGCCCGCCGCGGACAGCGAAACGCTCCACGCCGCGATCGGCATCATCGAAAGCCTCCTCCGAGCTCTCTGACTGTCGGAACAAAGTGGTGAATCCCCATCGCCGCCGGGAACCGTACCGCTCGCATCTCCGTACCACCAGCAGCTCTCACGAGGTCCACGGTTGAAGCTATCCATTGAAAACGTTGGCAAGTGCTACGGCGGCAAAGTCTGGGCGCTGCGCCGATTCAGTCTGGAACTAAAACCTGGGGTCCTCGGCTTACTCGGTCCCAACGGCGCGGGCAAGACGACCCTGATGAGCATCCTCGCCACCATCACGCGCGCCAGCGAAGGCAAGGTTACGTGGAACGGCACAGACCTCGCTGCGGACCCGAATGCCCTGCGCACGGTGCTCGGGTATTTGCCGCAGGATTTCGGCGTCTACCCTAACCTCAATGCCCAGGAGTTTCTCGAATACCTGGCCGCGGTGAAAGGTCTCGACGCCGCAACCTCGAGACGCCGCATCGATCAACTTCTCAGCCTGGTTAACCTCGCGGATGTGAGCAGGCGTCCGCTCGGCGGCTTCTCCGGCGGAATGAAGCAGAGAGTCGGCATCGCCCAGGCGCTGCTCAACGACCCGCAACTGCTCATCGTCGATGAGCCCACCGCCGGCCTCGATCCTGAAGAACGAGTCCGCTTCCGCAACCTGCTCTCCGATCTCTCCGGCGAGCGCATCGTGATCCTTTCCACGCACATCGTCTCCGACGTCGAGGCCACAGCCACCGACATCGCTCTGATATCCAACGGCGCGCTTGTTGCGCATGCCGCGCCCGAGGATCTGCTGAGCAGAATCGAGGGCCGCGTGTGGGAGTGGGTCGTTCCGAGTGCGGACCTCAACGCCGTGAAACAGTGTTATCGCGTAAGCAATACCATGCGGCGCAGCGACGGCGTCCACGTGCGGGTGATTGCCCAGGATGCTCCGCCCGGCGCACAACCGGTCCAACCCACTCTTGAGGACGCCTACCTCGACGCGCTCTCTCTTTACCGCACAGGGACCGCCGCATGAAACGCAGCCGGATTCTGTGGCACCTGGTAAAGGCCGATTTCCTTACGCGCGTTCGCCGAACCAGCTTCCTCGTCACGCTGGCATTCGCTGTTTTTCTCGGCTACCAGACCTTCGCCGGCCACATCGTGATGCAGCTTGACAATTACCGCGGCGTCTACAACTCCGCCTGGGTGGGCGCGCTGATGGGGCTCGTCACTAGCTCGTTCCTTACCCTCGTCGGCTTCTACATCGTGAAGGGATCGATCCTGCGCGACGAGACAACCCGCGTTGGCCAGATCCTCGCCGCCACGCCGATGAGTAAGACTTTCTACACCGTGGCCAAATCCCTGGGCAACTTTGCCGTGCTCGCCGCCATGGTCGTGGTGATGGCAACCGCGGCATTGTGCATGCAGTTGATCCGCGCCGAAGACCGCACGCTTCATCTATGGACGCTGCTCTCGCCGCTGCTTCTCTATGCCTTGCCTTCGATGGCGTTTGTTGCGGCACTTGCGGTGCTGTTTGAGACGCTGCCCGTCCTGCGCGGTGGCCTGGGCAACGTGATCTGGTTCTTTTTGTGGATGGGCCTGCTCATCGGCGGGATCGCTCCCGCGATGGCCCATCGCGGCACGCCTGGAAACGCCGCATATTTCCACGACTTCACCGGTCTGCCCACCATGATGTACCAGATGCGCACCCCGCTCCTGAAGGTCGATCCAACCTTTCACGACAGCTTCTCCCTCAGTATCGGCAGCCCGCCGCCGCGCCACCGCTTCCTCTGGACCGGCGTTCAGTGGGATTCTGTTCAGGTCGCGGCCCGCCTCCTCTGGTTTGTATGGGCTCTCGCCGCGGCCCTGCTTGCATCGATCTTCTTTCACCGCTTCGACCCCGCGCGCGAGCGCCTCATGCGGGCTGGAACAGCGCCGGTTGAGAGGCCTGCTGTCGAAGAGCTTTCTGCAGCGAAGGAACTGGCCCGCGCCGACCCCTGGTCCGCCAGACTCACGCCTCTGCCTCCCGCCAGCATGAAGAACAGGTTCGCATCTCTCGTTGCCGCGGAGCTTCGCCTCATGCTGAAAGGGCGCCAGTGGTGGTGGTACGCGGTTGCGGGCGGCCTCTTCATCGGCTGCCTGGCCGCACCGCTGGATGCTTCGCGGAGCGGTGTCATCCTCGCCGCCTGGATCTGGCCGATCCTGCTGTGGTCGCAGATGGGCAGCCGCGAATCGCGCTATGCCACCGGCTCGCTGGTCTTCTCGGCGCCGCATGCGCTGCAGCGGCAACTGCCCGCAGCCTGGGTCGCCGGCGCTATCGTCACAGCGCTCGCTGGCGGCGGACTCGGCATTCGCCTTCTCCTCGCCCGCGATCTCCACGGTCTGGCTGGATGGGCGGTCGCCGCCTGCTTCATCCCGAGCCTCGCCCTGGCGCTCGGCGTCTGGAGCGGCTCCAGCAAATTTTTCGAGGCTCTCTACACTGTGTGGTGGTACACGGGTGCCGCGCACCACGTGCGGGGTCTCGACTATACAGGCACCGTCGCCGCCAGCGCTACTCCAGGCCTGTATCTCGCGCTGACCGCCGTGCTGCTCGCATCCTGCTGGATGCGCCGCCGAACCCAGCTCGCCTACGCGTGACGGCGCGTCAGCAAATCAGCCGCAACAAACACGAAAAAAATCACCGCAATCACGCCGTTCATGGTGAAGAACGCCGCATTCATGCGCGTAAGGTCGCGCGGCGAGACGATGAGGTGCTCCCAAAGCAGCAATGCCGCAACCGCGGCTATGCCGGCAAAAGCGATCGGCCCAAGGTGAAACAGCACCACCAGCCACACCAGCAGCCCAAGCATGATCAGGTGCATCGCGCGCGCAGTCCAGAAAGCCGCGTCAAGCCCGAGCGCGGCGGGAATACTCAACAGTCCTGCAGAGCGATCATGCGCCTCATCCTGGCATGCATAGAGCACATCGAACCCCGCAACCCAGAACAGCACCGCCGCCGTAAGAACGACAATGCGCGGATCGAGCGAGCCGCGTATCGCGATCCATGCCCCTGACGGCGCAATGCCCAGCGCCAGCCCCAGAAAAAGATGCGACCAGCGAGTGAAGCGCTTTGTATAGGAATAGAGAAACAGCACCGCCAGCACAAACGGCGCGAGCAAAAGCGTCAGCCGGTTCAGCCGCCATGCCCCAATCAAAAAAATCGCAGACATCGCGAGCGTAAACCCTGCGGCAAACTTCCGCGTCAGCAGTCCTGCCGGAATTGCACGCATGCGCGTGCGCGGATTCGCCGCATCCAGATCCGCATCGGCCCACCGATTGAACGCCATCGCAGCTGAACGAGCGGCGATCATGCATACCACGATCCACGCCAGCTTCGCCGCGGGCGGCCAGCCATGTGCGGCCAACATCGCTCCTGTGAACGCAAACGGGAGCGCAAAGATCGAGTGCTCCCACTTGATCATCTCGAGCGTGACGCCGATGCTGCGCAAAAGAGGCATAGACAGAAAAATGGACCTCATCTTTTTGCGATGAGGTCCATTCCAGTGTAACGGCTGAGCCGGGCTGCCTGTTCGATAAGGCCCGGCGCTTGCTTACTTCGACGCTTTCTCCGATGGCGCATTCGCGACTACCAGATCGTTCGTCACGCTGAAGACGCCCGGAACCGTGTTCGCCTGAATGCCGGCGGCCTGCTTCTCAGCCTGCGTGTCCACAGTGCCGTAGAGCGTCACATGCCCGTTCGCCACCTGAATGCGAATCGGCTTTGCCGGGTCGATCAGGAACTGGTTCAGCAGCGGATAGCTGTAAACCGCGCGAAACACTTCCCTGCGAATACGATCGTCGTTGAACGACACCGGATCGATCTGGATGTTATCGACGATGTCTTTCACGCCTTTCGTGTTCGCGACCACGGCCACGGCGTCAGAAGCATCGACTGGTCCGTAGGCATGACCGTTCAGCGTGACCTCGCCGTTCTGCACCTGCACCGAGATCGCATCGAATGGGGTGGTACCGTAGCCCACCATGTCATACGTGATGGCCTTCTGCAGCTTTGCCTGCAGTTGCTGATCGGGAACCTCCGCGCCGGCGACCTGAATGTCGTTCCGGACCGCGGTGACACCCTTTACGTGATGGGCCTTCTGGTCCGCGCTGATCTTCTCCGCCACAAGGTCGACGGTTCCCGTCAGCGTGACCACGCCGCCCTGCACCGATGCCTGAATACCCTTGAAGCGCGAACCGCTGAGGGCCTTCTGTACCGCCGCCTGCGTATCGGTGTCGTTCTGCGCAAAAACCGCCGGCACAGCCAGAGCCGCGGCAACAATAAAAATGAGCACTTTCTTCATGGTTCTCTCCCGGCCGTCTCCAGAATTTTTTGGGGGTTCCGGGCGCGGACTGCGCTGCACGGGGAGACAAGCCTTCCGTTCTATCAGACACGGAACAGTGCTGTTTGGATGCGTGTCTCAGGCAATATTTCCGAAAATCTGGCAGCTCTTGGCGCTTCTCAGGCCGCTGATTCTGAAGGAATTGCCACCGGCAAACAAGGCACTCCCCGCGGCCTTAGTGATAGCCGCGATGGAGGCGGAAAATCAGACTGAATACCCCGGACTCGTCCCGCACGGCAACCACGGAAATATCCTGAGTGACCCGCCACTCGCCCTGGATCAACTGCTCCGCTGTTGAATTGACGTTCGTGGCATAGGTAAGGGTAGCGTTCTTCGAGATCGGCTCCTCGACCGTAATCCGCGCCGTCGCGTTCCCCACGCCGCTTACGAACGTCGGATCGATGCGCACGCTGCCGCCGCCGAAAAGCTTCTGAATTCGATTGCTGATGGTCGCGTTCAGCGCGCCGCCCAGCAGCGAGTCGGCTGTGGAGTTCACCCCCGCCTGCTGCTGTTCTGTGCTGTAAATCTGCTGCTCCTCCTGCGTGCGCCCCATGGCCAGCAGCGAGAAAATGTCCTGCTCGGAGAGCGGCGGCTCCGAGCGGAAAGTCGGGTTCAGCTTGCTTGTCGAGCCCTGCAGCGCGATCGTGACCGTGTAGTTTTCAACCGTCGTCGTGGCCGTTAGATCGAGTAGCGGTTGAATGCGGACAGGGTTTGTGAAGTAAATCTCACCATGCTGCAGCTCAAACTTCTCGCCATTAAACGTTGCTCGCCCCTCGGTAATGGTCACACGTCCAAGCACACTGGGCTCGGCCAGTGTTCCACGGATCGCCAGGTCAACATTGCCGGCCAGCCGCGCAAAAGAATTCTGAAAATTGAGTGACGGCGCGGAAGCAATCCTGATGTCGAGCCGCACTTTGTTCGTCGGCGAATTGGGATTCGGCGGCAGCGAAACCCCGCCGGCGTTCGCTAATGAAGCGAAATCGACGTCGGCGTTGATGGCAAACCCGGTCAGCATAACTTTGCCGCTCACCAGCGTACTGGCCTGGTTTCCCTGCAGCCGCAGCGAAGCACTGGCCGTCGAGGTCACGCCCTCCGGATAGCGGATCCGCACATCTTTGGCATCGGCCGTCAAGTCGGCGTACAGACCATGATGATAAGTAACAAATCCCCCCACCTTAATCAGGCCGCCGCCGCTGTATGCCGTCACATTCTTGAAATCGAGCCGGTCCTGATCGAAGACCAGCTCGCCATTCATCCGGCTCAGACCGTTCACGTAATCTTCCATCGCGACGTTCACGTTTGTGAACTTCACATTCCCGGTCAGGTCGGGATTCTTCGTGGTCCCTGCCGCGCTCATCGTGAAATCCACGTGCCCAGACGAAATCAGGTCCGTATCGAGCGTCTGCGCCAGCGCCATGTTGATTGAGCCGTTGGCCGAGCCATGAATCGGCCGCGGATCGCTGAACAACCCGATCGATCCCGACGTATGAACATCAGTGTCCGGACCGACGATGCGCAGCGGATCCATCGTGAACGTACCGTCGTGCAGCGTTGCGTATACGGGACCATCACTGTGAATGGGAACGTCTTCGAGGGTGATCGCGAGTTCGCTCAGTCGAAGATCGCCGTTCAGTTCTTTTGGCTTGCGCAGCGGTCCGGAAACCGTCAGCGAACCGGCGATCGACGAACTGCCGCGGATTCCCGTAACGCTGAACGTCCGCAACAGAGGATCGATATTGAACCTGGAAATCCTCAGGCTGGCCTGCGTCGGGTAATCCCCGGTCAGTTGGGTTTCGCTGCTCAGCTCCAGCTCCGAGGTGTTCACGTGCGAGCTCACACGTAACTGCAGCGCGTGCCCCTGGGTGTGAGCATTGGCGTCCACCGAGCCGCTGAATTCGCGCGCCAAATTCAGGTTGCGCACATGCATGCTCGCCTCGAGCGAAGGCGATTCCAGGGTGCCGCTGCCTTTGGCCTCGAAGTCCATCGAGCCCATGACCGGATATTGCGCGTTTTCCAGCCGCCGGATGTGCGCGAGCTGGAATCCGCTTCCCTGCACATTCACGTGCATCGTCTTCGCCGTCAGGTTATAACCCCCGTCACCCGTGATGCGGCCACCGTCCATAGCGAAAACTAAATTCGTGGCGCCCACTTCCTTGCCCCTGAATTGAACGCCGCTCGTGAGCGAGTGGTAGGGCTCGCCGTAAACCGATCCCCCGGTCAGGCTGATCTGCCCGGTGCCGTTCAGGTTCCCGATCGTTCCATCCGTCTGCGCGTGAAGATTGAGCGTTCCGGAGAGTGGATAGCTTTTGCCGGTCAGGGCCAGCCACTGCGCAATGTCGGCATTCTTGATTTCCACGCTGGCCCGAATCGTCGACGAGTCCGCAAACAAATCCCGAGGCGCGTTGCGGCGTCCCCGCACATCGCCGGAGAACTGGATCGTCGTCTTTCCCTGCGCCAGAGTAGCAGCGCTCACCGCAAGCGATCCCGCGCTGTAATCCGCGTCCGTGGTCAGACTATCGAAATGAATATTGCTCGCCGCGTGCGTCGCACTCGGCGTTGGGCCGAGCGGAACAATATTGAAGTCCGTCGCCTGCAGATGCCCCTTGAAATCCGGGGAGTTGAGGTTCCCCGTCACCGTCCCATGAAATTGCGCCTGCCCATGAAGCTCCGCCGGAATCGGCGTTGGCTGTCCCGGAGCGGAGATGCCGAACGTCGCCAGCACCGGATTGAATTCCGCCACGTTGCGCGTCACCAGGCTGGCGGTCAACTGTGTCGCCCGCGTCATCGGATAAACACCGAGGCTGCCCGCCACCTGAATCTCCGACGCAGGCGTATGGACATCGAGGACGTGCACAACGACGGTACCGCTTCGATTCACATACTCAGCCTGGACCACTCCATTGACTGGCACTTCGTTCGGACTCGGTGGATGCGGGGGCTCGAGGGTTACGTTTACAGAACCCGTCATGTTTTCCGGGCTGCCCGTCCAGTCGACGTTTGCCGTCCCCGATGCCGAAGTATCAAATCCGAGACGCCGGAAGTGCGGCGGAGCGACCGAATCAAGGAGCGAATCGAGAGTGAACCCCGCCAGATGAGTACGGATGCTTCCCTGCTGCTCCGCCGTCTTTGGCCGTGCGGCGTGGCCGGATGGCGGGGACCCGTTGGCCCCGGCTGTCTCTGTCTCCCAGTTGACGATCCGCATTTCCCCCGTGACCACGCCGCCCGTTGCCAACCGCGCATGAATTCCCGTCAGCGCAATCAGGTCCTGCGTCACGTGCGCCACCGCATCCGCCGTAACCCCGGTGACGTATACGGTGCCCGTGCGATACGCCCCACCGCTGATGCGCGCCGTCCCATCGACAACAAACTGTGTGCCGGCGCCGTGGCCGCTCGCCTCCAGCTCGGCCGTCCCGGCATCCAGCCCAGGTAACCCCGTGAGTGCGCGAACCTCCAGCGCATCGATCGCCCCTTTCATCCCCAACTGCCAGCGTGGAGCGGCGAAGTTATCGATCGTGCCGCTGGCCCGCAGCACTGTCTTCTCACTCTTTCCCGCCGGCCCGCTCTGCAATGTGAATGAAACGAGATTCGCGCCCTTGCGCCCCATCTCCAGCGATGCATCCAGCTGCGAGTGCACTGGCGTGTCGGGGCCTCGTTGCGCAACGATATCTTCCGCGTGGATCGTTCCCACGTAGTGATCCCGCGCCGGCACGTAACTCACCTGCGCCGCCAGATTGTTCACGGCAAGGTTGAACGGAACCTGCCGCTCATTCAGGATCGCCACCCCATCGTTCAGAACTGTCCGGCCGATGGCAAGATTGAAAATCTGGTTCGTATTGTTTCCCGTCGAAGGATGTTTTGGCTTCGGCTGATTCGTCGACCCGTCCGGATAAACGATCAGGTGCACCACCGGGTGATCGCCCTCGAGGTAATTGATCCCGATCTTCGCCCTGAAGAACGAAAGGATCTGCAGCCGCACGAAAAGCCGATCGATATGCGCGTACGGAATCTGCCCCGCCGCCTCAAGCCCATGAATGGTGAGGTCGTCGGCTTCGAACTCAAGATGGGTCAGATGCCACCCGAATCTCTTCAGCTCGACCCGCCCCCCGGTCGACTTCTCCAGCTCGGCGATGACCTTACGCCGTACCTGGTTCTCAAACCACGGCGTGCTCGCATACCACAGAGCGACCCCGGCGCAAACAAGTACGACCAGAACCGTCCAGACCACGGCGAATAAACTGAGCCGCCGTGCCCGTCTTCCGGGCGGCGCGCTCTCCAGCCGGGGTTTGTCTTCCGGCTCTGGCTGTGGCATGGCGTTCATTGGCTCGGTTCCACCGGTTTGGGCTCAAGATCGGCGGCATATGCCTCGTCCACGATCTGCACGTTGCCCTGATCGCGCAGGCTCGATACCCAGTCCTGAAATAATCCACTCACCTGTTGCTGCAAAAGGATCTCCTGGATTCGCTTTGAAACCTCCGCCAGCGGGGGAGCCTTTTCGTCTTTCTTCGCGAGAGCAGGCACAAGTGTTTTTTGATAGTAAGCCGCGATCTGTTCCTGGGATATCCGAATGCCGCTCTGGAAACGCAGGTCGATGAAGCTGAGGATGGCGATCCGCTGGCTCCATCGTTGCTCCACCGCCGCTTCAGTCAGATCGTTGGATCGCAGGAATTCCGCCCATCCCTGGGCCGCCTCGCAGTGGAAACGCGCACAGGCGGGGATCTGCTTCTTCAGCTCCGCTAGCGACTTCTGAACCTCCTCGGCGGACGCCGTGGTCGGCTGCTGCTGCTGTTCCATTTGCTGCAGGATCAGCGTGCGGTCGATCAGGAGGCGCATCGCGGAATCCGGCGTGTTCTGCCCGGGCAGCACCCGCAGAGGCTCCAGCGCGGCAAAGTGCATTTCCTGTTCGACGTCGCTTTCAAGCAGAACGTTGGAACCTATAATGCCGACGACGTGGTCGAGTTCGATGGGCTCGTCCGCTGACGGAGACGAGGGCGGCGGGGGCGGTGCCTGAGGCGAAGGGGTTTGCGCGCGCCCACCCCAGCTCGCCATCGCGAGGATGACGCCTATAGCGGCGTTGCACGCACCTTTTACCATCAAAAAGCCTGCCCGATACTGAAAAAGAAGTTGAAGTGGCTCGCCTGGCCGTAGCATGCGTTCGAGTTGTAGCAGGTAAGCGGCGAACTCGAGTTAGAAGCGTTACCGCTGCCGTACGTAACCAACACCGGGAAAACCGGAGGATTCAGGTTATACCCCATGTCGAACCGAATCGGCCCGATCGGCGTGTGATAGCGCGCCCCGACCCCCAGCGTATGCGAGAAATCGTTGAAGTCGCACTGCCCGGTCGGATTGGTGCTCGATGATCGCGTGACTTGTTCCTGCACGGCATCGGTCAGATACGGCAGTCCGGTGCACGTGTAACTATGCGGCTGCTTGATCCGCAACGCACTCGGCCAGATGTCCGACGAGTTATTGAATACATTCCCCATATCGTGAAATAGAACGAAGCCGAGCGAATTGCCGAAATACGGCAATTGCGGATTGGGCAACCGCAGCTCCGTCTGGTTCACAAAGACTCCCGCACCCCCGATTGGAAAACCGGTCAGCGAATCCCGCGGTCCCGCGGAGTTGAGCGGAAACCCCCGAAGTGACTCGGGACCGCCCGCGTAAAGCCGTTCCGGCAACGGAATCGCTTCGTACTTCGCTTCGCCAAAAACGCGCTCCATCCCGAATCTCGTGTTGCGCGCAAAGACATATTTCTTCAGCCGGCCCAATGGATAGTAGCTGGCATTCGACCAGTCGAAGTGGGCGTAGTTCGCCTCGGAGGTCAGAAACACATTGTCCGTCGCGAATACCTGGACGCTGTTGTACATTCCCGTCTGCGCATCCAGCGGCTCCGGCCGCCGCGTGTCCCGGATCCACGTCAGTTCCGGGCCCCCTACGCGCACCGGCTCCGACAGCAGCGGGATCAGGTCGGGGGCCACCTGAATCGTATTCGGATCGACTTTAACCCGCCGGTACGATACCTGATAAATGAGCGTGTCAATCAGGTTGGGGTGTTGCGTCGCCCGCACGTCCCCTTCCGACGTCGAAGATGCAAATGTAACCACATTTTGCGCATTGATATAGCCGCCGCCAAAAGAAAAATCGAAGGTCGGGTGATTCAAAAATCTCGGCCAGTTATAGTTTGCAGTGAACAATTGCTCCAGCGAACCGTATTCTGAGCGAAATGTGATGGACTGGTTCCGCCCCCAAAGGTTGATCCTCGAAACATCCAGTTCCGCCACCGCGCTTACTCCGAATTTGCCATTTGGGCTGCAGGTATACGTCGAGGGATTGACGCCCAGCGCGATCAGGCTCAGAGGATTGGGGCAGTTGGTGCTCGGCGTTCCGGTCTGCACCTGAAACCCCCCGCCGTAGGTCACGTTCCACCGCCGCGCCTCGTCGAACTGCACCAGCACGTTCTTCCGCGGCTCGTCTCCTCCGGGATTCTCAACCGCCGTCGTAACCTGGTTGAACAGCGTGAGATTGTAAAGCTCGCGCTGCGTCTGCAGAAGCTTTGCCTGGTCGAGAGGCTCGCCCTCCTTCACGAGAATGTCGCGCTTCACAGTCCCCGGATGGGTGTAGCGCAGACCACTGATCAGCACATTGCGAATGAAAATCTGATCGCCGGGCGTCACATGCAGATTCACATCGATGATGTTCGGGTCCTTCGCGGAGGGGCCCTGCCGGAGTATGACCTGAGCATGATCGTATCCGTGATCGAGAAAGTATCCAAGAACGGCGTCCCGATCGGCGGTGAGGTTGTTCCCGGAGTAAGGCTGCCCTGACTGAAGGCTCAACTTAGGCTGAATATCCGCCATTTGAGACGGAGTCACTCCGTCGACCTTATAAACACCAACCCTTTGCTGTATCCCTTCCACAATGTTGTAAGTCACGGTCATATTCCGCTCGCCATTCTTCGACTGAGTTTGCGATTCGCGGATCTCCGGCGTAACTTTCACATTGGTGAAACCATTCCCCTGATAGAGCGCTGTGATAGCGTTCACATCCGCTGCCTGCAGCGCCTGGCTGTAAATGCCGTGTGGCACCAGCAGCGATGCCGCCTGAACGCTCAGCCGCTGGCGCAACAGCCACGCTCCAAAATACCCGTTTCCCTGAATGCCGACCGACTGAATTCGAGCCCGCGTCCCCAGGTGCACATCGTAGGTGACATGCGTCAGCCCGTCTCTGGCATCCGACGTGTGTGTTACTTTCGCACCCAGATACCCCTGCCGTTGATAATAGTCCCGGATCCGCTTACTACCCTCGTTCAGCAGATCCTCGTCCAGCGTCCCTTCAGCGTAGACAGGAACCAGGCTCCGCACTTTTCCTTTGCTCAGCTTCGCGCCTTCCACGATCACTCTTACGATCGGTCCACGATCCGCCTGGAACTTGTAGTTCAGGTGATTCGCCGGCCGCTCGTACTGGCTGGACTCGAGGCTTACGTTCGCTTCCAGCCGTTGCTGTTTCTGGTATTGCTTCCGCAGATTGTTGAGGGCCCGGCTTACCGTTTCCGAATTGACTTTCGACCCCGCCTTCAGCTTCGCCTTCTTCCGGAAAACTGGCGTCGTCATCCCGCTGTCTCCCTCGACCGCTACGTCCCCTACCCGGGCCGGCTTCCCGGTCCTCACGTCGAACTGCACGTTCACGTCGGCATGAGCCTTGTCGACGGACGTATGTCGTGCAATCGAACCCTGGTAATAGCCGTTCTGCTGCAGTGTCTGCTGCAACAGTTCGCCGGCATGGCTTAGTTTCTGTTCGCTGAATGGGGTACCCGGATTCAACCTCGTCGAGTAGTTAAGCTGATTGCTCAGATGGCTGTTTTTCGGCCCCCGGACCACAATGCGGCCCAAAAACAGAGTAGGAGTTCCTTTGAAAATCAGGACGACACCGTTGCCCTGCCGCTCACCATCGACCACAATGCTCCGATACAAACCCGTGGCATACAGACGGCGCAGACTCGCGCGCACCTTGAGCGGGTCCAGCGGAGTATTCGGCTGCTGCTCCATCCGCTGCGGAAGCGGATCGAGAGTTCCGCGATCCACGCCCTCAAAACGAATGTCCATCACCCTGAGCCCTTTCCATCCCTCCAGTTCGGCGGAGGTGGGAACTGGCTCCACCTTTTCCGTCGATTTCTCCTGGGTTGTGTTGTAGGAAGGCAGCACGCTTCCTGGAGGCACAGGCGGCGTCTTCTTCTGTTGTTGCTCTGGAGAACTCGCGCTCGGAGGCTGGGCTGAGGGACCGATCGGCTGCTGCGCACAGACAGCGGAACCACAAGCCAATAGCGAAAGACACATGACGGAAGCGCGACAGAACAATGCCATTGTGTGCCCGTCAGACCCCGTCCGGGCCCGCAGAATGCCGCGCAAACCAGGATGCACTTTCGAACCCAAACCGTCCTCGTTCTCCATTCGGAAAGCTCGCTGCCGCAAAACCAGAAAATCGTTTGTCCCGTTAAACACCGTAAGGCGCTATCGAGTTTCCCGATGGGTTGAACCCGTCCCCAGCACCTGGGAAAATCCTCCAGCTTACTCTCGAAACATAAGATGCGGACTCGGTCTCAGGGGCCATCGATTGCAAAACCAGGTTCTTCTCCGAAGTTTCTATACTACTGAGAGATGGCTGCCCCGTCTCAGATCGTCCCGGGCCAGAACCCCCGGGAACGGTATTCGCGCCAGGTCCTGTTCTCTCCCATCGGCGCCGAGGGTCAGGAAAAAATCGGCCAGGCGCGTGTCGCAATTGTCGGCGTGGGCGCCACAGGAGCGGCAGCCGCCAGCCTCTTGGCGAGGGCCGGCGTTGGTTCGCTGACCCTTATCGATCGCGACTTTGTGGAAGAAAGCAACCTGCAGCGACAGGTGCTCTTTGACGAGACTGACGCCCGCGAGGCCTTGCCCAAGGCTGAAGCCGCACGACGCAAAATCGCAGCCTTTAACAGCGAAATCGAACTCCGCGCCGAGGTCGCCGACCTCGTTCCCGCCAACATCCATGAATTATTGCAGGAAGCCCAGATTGTTCTCGACGCCACCGACAACTTTGAAACCCGCTACCTCCTCAACGATTACTCCATCGAGCAGCATAAGCCCTGGATTTACGCCGCCGCTGTCGGCGCCTACGCGGTGACCATGAATATCCTCCCCGCGGAGACCGCGTGCCTCGCCTGCATCTTTCCGGAACCGCCCCATGGAGCGGTTGAAACCTGCGATACATCGGGAATCCTCAACACCGCGGTCAACCTCGCTGCTTCAATCGAGGTGACCGAGGCGCTCAAATGGATCGTTGGAGCAAGCAGCAAGATGCGCCGGACGCTGCTCTCCTGCGACGTCTGGAACAACGAATGGACAGAAATTTCCGCCGCTACTCCGCGACCCGGGTGTACGGTCTGCGGCGAACGCGATTTTGCGCATCTGCGCGGCGAGGGCCGGCCGCATATTACCCTGTGCGGTCGCAACTCCGTCCAGATCCACGAGCGCTCCCGCCCCATCGATCTCGCCGCGATGGAGGATCGACTTAGTCCGCATGGTCAGGTCCTGCGCAACGAACTGCTGCTCCGCTTTAACCGCGGCGAACACACGCTCACCCTCTTCGCCGACGGCCGCGCCATCATCCAGGGAACGTCCGACATCACCGTGGCCCGCAGCTTGTACGCGCGCTTCATCGGCTCGTAATCTGCGGCACCCGGACCCCGCGGTAAGAAAAGGCCCCGGCTCATCACCGGGGCTCTCGTAGTTTTGTTCTTGTGCCCGTCCAGACGGCCAATCCCTAGAAATGGTTCCACAGAAACTGGTTGTAAACCTCGTGGTGGAACTGCACTTCCTCCGCCTTCACGAACGTCCCGAGCAGACGCGGGCACCGGTCTGCCGAAGCCTGCTTCAGATCGGCATACCGCCCTTTCACGTCTTCTCCCAGCAGCTTTGTGATCCATGCGGAATTGCGGAAGTCCTCAAGGGCTGTATAGATGTTGTCCGGCAAATAACGCTCCGCCTGGCGAAGATTCGCGATTTGCGAAGTGTCTCCTTCGATGCCCGACTTGAACACCGACAGCATTACCAGGTAGGGGTTCGCGTCCGGAGCGACCGAGCGCACCTCCACGCGCATCGAGCGCTCATTGCCGATCGGAATCCGGATCATCGATCCGCGATCAACCGCCGAAGCCTTGATCTGGTTCGGCGCCTCAAAATGCGGGTCCAGCCTTCGATAGGCATTCACGCTCGAATTCAGCAGCAGGCAAATATCGTTCCCGTGCGTCAGGATGCGATCCAGAAATTCCCATCCCGCGGGCGACAGTTTCTCCTGCCCCGCTGGATCCCAGAAAAGATTCTTCCCATCTTTGCTGATCGAGACGTTCGTGTGCATGCCGCTGCCATTCACGCCCACCACCGGCTTGGGCAGGAACGAAGCAGACATGCCCAGCCTGGTGGCCACCTGGCGGCAGATGAGTTTGTACAGCTGAATCTGATCGGCTGCCGCCACCACCTCGCCGTAACTGTAGTTGATCTCAAACTGCGACGGCGCCACTTCGGGATGATCCTTCTCGTTCTCGAAGCCCATCGCACGCTGCACTTCCGCGCTCGTGTCAATAAAGCTCCGCAGCGGATCGCTGGGCAGCGAATGGTAGTAGCCGCCGGTGTTCACATAATCGAACCGGCCAGTGTTCGGGAAATTTCTCTCCGCATCGATCCCCGCGAACAGAAACCCTTCAATTTCGTTGGCGGCATTCAGCGTGTAGCCGTTCTTCTCGAACTGCTCCTTCGCAAATGTCTTCAGCACCCCGCGCGTATCTCCTGCATACGGTGTTCCGCCCTTGTCGATGACGTCACCGAATACCAGCACCTTTCCAGCGCCGAAAATATCTGCCGGCGCGAAATAAAACGAAGCCCAGTCAATCCCCAGCCGCAGATCGCTCTCCCGCTGCGCCGTGAATCCGCGAATGGAAGAGCCATCGAACGTGAGGTTGTCGAAGCTCTTCACCAGAAATTTCTTGTCATAGTCCAGCATGTGAAGCCGGCCTTCGAGATCGCAGAACAGCACCGTGACCGCCTTAATCCCCTTCTGGTCGGTCAGGTACTTCAGCCGCTCTTCCTGAATCTTGTCCAGCGCCACGCGCGTTCTGCGCTGATCCTTGGCCTTTAAATTGAGTTCCTCCAGCTCCTCATACGAAAGCGCCAGGAAATTCCGGTAATCAGTCGACATGCTTCTCCTCTGGATGGTGATCAGGATGTTTGTTTGCCGCAGGCCACACGGTTTTGAAGCCAACGCACCAGCATAATCCTCGCCCGAGCGGCGACGATTCCGAGTGCTGTGTAAAAGGCTGGGCGGTTCGTCTTTCAGGGTATCGCGCCGGCTATAAGGAAGTCTCCCCATAAAAATTACTGATGCCCGGAATTCGGACGTTTTATTCCAATATGCATTGCGGCCCCTGTGCGCGCCCGGTGTCCCGCCATCCGGTGCCCGCCATCCGGCGCCCGCTCTGTGCCCCGAACTTTGGGCTAGTCTGGACCTGTACCCTCGTGACCGCCCATCAGGCAGAAGCCGTCGTCCTCCGCAAATGGCCCGTCCACGAGGCCGACGAGATCGTTTCGCTCTTCACGCGCAGCCACGGCAGAATCCGTGGCGTCGCCAAAGCCGCAGCCAAATCACGGCGACGCTTCGGCGGAGCCCTCGAGCCCATGACCTGGGTGACCGCCAGTTACGTAGAAAGGCCAAAGCAGGATCTGGTCCGCCTCGACGCCTGCGAGGTCCTCTCTTCTCCGCTCTCCGATCCGGTGAACTACGCCCGCGCCGCGGCCCTGGCCTTCTACGCCGAAGTCCTCGAAGAGGCGCTCCCGGACCACGATCCTCACGAAGCCGTGTTTCGTCTGGTCCTCGCCGTCCTCGAGCAGACTCGTGATATGCGAATCTGGATGCCCGTCACCTATTTTTCCCTCTGGATCACACGTCTCCTCGGCTGGATGCCGTCGCTCACCCACTGCACACTCTGCGGCGAGGCCTTTGGCGCAGAAGCTGCCTGGTTTGAGGCGTGGTCCGACGGCTTGGTCTGCTCGCGCCACAAGCAAGGGGCTAGCCGCGCCCTGTGCGCCGAATCACTGGCGCTCGCCCGTCGCATCTTCCAGTCCCCCGTCGCTGCCCTGGCCGCCGAAGACTGGCCCGCCAATCGCGCCGCTGACCTGCGCCGCTTCACATCCCAGGCCCTCGAACGCCACCTCGAACGCAAACTCCACTCCGCCGCCGCGCTCAGCAAACTGGGCGAAGGAACAGGTCAATCCACTCCTACCCGCCGGACCTCGGTTGCGATGGAGGTGGGAGAACGGGTTAACGTTTCGCGGGCGAATAGCGTTGAGGCAATGATGTGCGAACTGAACAAGAAATAGACGACCGCTCGCCGCCCACAAAGTCTGCATAGTCCCCGTAACCTCGCGCATCTACACTGGAGACCCCGCAATTTCTCCCCGTCGAGGATCTGTCCATGAAAATCGCCAGCAGCGTCACCGACCTTATCGGCAACACCCCCCTGGTCCAGCTCAACCGTGTCACTGCCGGGGCCCACGCCCGCGTGGTCGCCAAGCTCGAAAGCGCCAACCCCGTCAACAGCGTCAAAGACCGCATCGGCCTCGCCATGATCGAAGCCGCCGAACGCGATGGCAAGATCCACCCTGATTCCACTGTCCTCATTGAGCCCACCAGCGGCAACACCGGCATCGGCCTCGCCTTCGTCGCCGCAGTCAAAGGCTACAAGCTCATCCTCACCATGCCCGAAACCATGAGCCTCGAGCGCCGCGTGCTCCTGCTTGCCTTCGGTTCCAAGATTGTTCTCACCCCCGGCCCCAACGGCATGAGTGGCGCCATTGCCAAAGCCCGTCAGATTCTCGAAGACACACCCAACGGCTACATGCTCCAGCAGTTTGAGAACCCCGCAAACCCGAAGATCCACTTCGAAACCACGGGCCCGGAGATCTGGAACGACACCGACGGCCAAGCCGACATCCTTATCTCCGGAGTCGGCACCGGCGGCACTCTCACCGGCATCTCGGAGTACATCAAGCCCCGCAAGCCTTCCTTCAAGACCATCGCCGTAGAGCCTACAGACAGCCCCGTCCTCTCCGGCGGCAAACCGGGCCCCCACAAAATTCAGGGCATCGGCGCGGGCTTCGTGCCGAAAATTCTCGATACAAAACTCATCGACGAAGTCATCCAGGTTTCGAACGACGACGCCATCGCCATGGCCCGCCGGCTGCCCCTCGAAGAGGGTCTGCTCGTCGGCATTTCTTCCGGCGCCGCTGTCCACGCAGCCGTCCAGGTGGCAAAACGCGATGAAAACGCCGGCAAGCTGATCGTCGTCATCATCCCCAGCTTCGGCGAGCGCTACATTTCAACCGTGCTCTTCGAGAACCTGCGCAATGAGGCTCAGCAACTCAAAGCCGAGCCCATCGAGTCACCGGTCAAGGTCTAGTCTCCAACAGCTACCCGCCACCGCTACACGCTCCCGGCTCCCACCTAACGCCTGCTGGCTGGACCTGTACCCTGCACCCTGTACCCTGTCCTCATGCTCGTCCCCATCCGCGAAGACATCGACTCCATCCTGGCTCGCGACCCCGCGGCCAATTCGCGGCTGATGGTGATCCTCTGCTACCCCGGCCTCCACGCTGTCTGGATGCATCGCATCACCGCGCCCCTCTGGCGCGCCAACCTCCGCGTTCTCGCCCGCCTGCTCTCCCAGGTCGCCCGCCTCGTCACCGGCATTGAGATTCACCCGGCCGCAACCGTCGGCCGCCGCGTCTTCATCGACCACGGCGCGGGCGTGGTCATTGGAGAAACCGCCATCGTCGGCGACGACGTCACCCTCTACCAGGGCGTCACCCTCGGCGGCACCGGCCACGAACACGGCAAGCGCCACCCCACCCTCCGCGACGGAGTCTTCGCCGGCAGCAACGCGCAAATCCTCGGCAACATCTGCATCGGCGAAAACTCCCGCGTCGGCGCCGGCTCCGTCGTCCTCCGCGACGTGCCACCCAACTCCACCGTCGTCGGCGTCCCCGCCCATATCGTGTATCAGAACGGCGAGCGCGTCCTCATCACCGACCCCAACCAGATCAAAGACCCGCTCTCCGGCGTCATCATCGCCCTCGCCGAGGAGGTGAAACGCCTCCGTTTGCGCGTCGATGTCCTCGACGGCCAGCTCGAGCTCACCACCCGCGAACTCGACCAGGTCCGCTCCTTCACCGTCGAAGACGAAGAACGCGATCTCTACCGCAGCGAACAATCCGGCTCAGGCCTCGTCAGCATGGGCGAAGGGATATAAGCCGCCTCAGCTGGACCATTCTCAGCTCCCCTGCTCCCCCGGTACCCCCCGGCTCCGCAAAATCTCCACTACCATCACCCTAATATTGTCGTAGTCCGCTTTTCCCGAAAAATTCCGGTAGTCCACGCTCTGGTTGTTGTCCCCGCGCCCCGTGATCTGGAACTGCCGATTCCCCGACGCCGCCTCGGCCGCATGCTCCGTCGCCCACGATTGCTCGTCGAAGTCGTCGCTCTCCACATCGACCTCCCATACCCGCCGTCCATCCGCCTGCCGCACAAGGAACCGGTAATAAGTATGAAATTTCCCCATCGGCTCGAAATACTCCACAGCATCCACGCGGTAGGCCCCCACCGGAAACATCTCGATCAGGAAGCCTGTCGCTTGCCGCGCGTCGGGAGCCCCCAGCTTGTGCAGTTGCTCCAGCATCGTCCGCTCCACATCCCGTTGCTCCTTCATCCCCGCCGCCGAGTAGGCCGCCACCAGGGTCGTGTGAATCTTCCAGTTTCCGGGTTCGAGTTGCCGCGCCTTTTCCGCATACTGCACAGCCAGCTGGCCCTGGTAGAGTTCTACCGCAGCTGTTGACGCCAGCAGGTTCGCCGCCGTGTTTCCCGGATCCGACTTCAGAATCTGCTGAAAATCCGTCAGCGCCTGATGCGGCTGATTCCCCTGCAACGCCGCCAGTCCCTGAGCCAGCATCGGGTTCGTCGCGGGCAGGGTCGGCGCCGTAGCCGGCACAGCCGCGCCCGGGCCGGACTGCGCTCCCGTCTGAATCGGATTCTGAGCCCGAGCCGGCCCAATCCCGGCCCAACACATCCAGACGAGTGCGAGAGAATACCCGCAGCCGGTGGTTGACTTCTTCATTCTGCAATCCCCGGATTCACTCTATCGCAATGTGGCGATTCTGAAATCCGAAACGCGCAAGGCGGTCATCAGGTATTCTGAGGCGGGAGCGGTCGCACCGATCCAGCAAGGAGAACGGCCATGGTCTTTCTTGTGATTGGCAGCTTCGTTGTCATTTTCCTGGGCGGAATCATCTGGGCTACCAGCCGCCAACCGGATGAGCACCACTAGCCCTCAAAATCCACTCGAGCATCGGTCGAAAGTGGCATCCCTACCGGCATTTCTTCTTATGGTTTTTCATATCCCCTGACAGCTTTCCAGAGGCCAATGCCTCCAGGTCAAGCCAACGGCAATGAACCGTCGCCACCTCATGCGCGTATATGATAACTAAGTCATAGACATACGGGATAACACGAAAATACCGTATCGGAATTCCCAGTGGCAGCCAAGTTGCTGCCAATAATCGCTACAGTTGATCTATATCCGCGATAATAGCCAGGGACTCTTGACCGGCGGTCACAGTATCCCCGCTGAAATCGACGCAGGAACCACGGCACTTAGCATGCAGCGCACCTTCCAAACCCGCATTGTCGCCGTGCTGCTGGCGCTCTTCACGGGGGCTGCGATTGTGTGCGCCGGCTTCAACCTGGTCCAGGAAAGCCGCTATCAGTCCCCCACCGATGGCGTGTGGTGGGTCGAAGCCCCCGGAGGACTCGAGGCCCAAAGGGTTCCCGCCGACAGCCCCGGCGAGCGTGGCGGAGTCAAGCCAGGGGATCTGCTGCTGTCGGCCAACAACGTGCCCACCCCCCGCGGAGCGGCCTTGGCGCGCGAAATGTGGCGCACCGGCGCGAACCTCACCATTCACTACACCCTCGAGCGTCACGGCATCCGCCTGCCGGATGTGCCCGTGATTCTGGACGTCCAGGATCGGAGCATCCACCAGGGCTTCCGGTTTATCGCGCTGGTCTACCTGGGGATCGGTCTCTATGTGCTGCTGCGGCGCTGGACCGCGCCCCACTCCACCCACTTCTACATTTTCTGCCTTGTTTCTTTCTTTCTGTATTCGTTCTGGAACACGGGCAAGTTAAACGAATTCGACTGGATCGTTTACTGGAGCAAGATCGGCGCTAACGCGCTGCAGCCGGCTCTGTTTCTGCACTTCGCGCTGGTGTTTTCCTCGGCACGGCGCGAGCGCAAGCCATGGCTGATGCCGCTGATCTACCTGCCGGCCGCCTCGCTCATCGCCCTCCAAGTGATGGCCATCGAGGTCTGGTCGGCAACCGAGGTGCTGCGGCATCGCCTTGACCAGGTGGCAACGGGCTACCAGGCACTCTTTTATCTGCTCGCGGCCGCGGTTTTTTACGCCCACTTCCGCGCGACCGAGGCGCCGCTGGAGCGCCAGCAGCTGAAGTGGCTCACGCGCGGCACGCTGCTCGCCGTTGCGCCCTTTACGCTCCTGTCTGCCATCCCCTACATGGCCGACATCGCCATGCCCGATGCCCTTACCAAAATTGCCGGCATCTGCATGGTCTTTCTCCCGCTCACGTTCAGCTGGGCCATCGTCCGCTATCGCATGATGGACGTGGACCTGATCTTCAAGCGTGGCGTCACCTACACCCTGGCCACTGCGGCCGTCGTCGGCGTGTACTTTTCCTTCCTCGCGATCGCCGGAGCCCTGGCCCAGGCACGGCTGCGCAGCTTCGGCATCTGGGGCCTGTTTGCCGCCATTATTGTTGCCGCACTGCTCTTCGAACCCCTCAAACGAACCATCCAGCTGCGCGTGGATCGCCTCTTCGACCGCCAGAGCTACGACTACCGCAACACCCTGATCACCTTTGGCCGCGCCCTCAGCTCCTTCACCAATCTTGACGCATTGCTGCACGCCATCGTCGACCGCCTGCCTCGTACGCTGCTCGTCGATCGCGTCGCCGTCTTCCTGCCGGACTCTGTCGACGGCTCGAACCGGCAGTTCCGCCTCGCCGCCCAGCATGGCCTGCCGGAGACCCTTCGTTCCGCCAACCTCGATCTCGGCTTCCTCGATTTCGATGAACCCAACGCGGGCACCCACCTGTTCCTCGAGAATCCCCAACTCGCGCTCCATCTCACTCCCGACGAACAGCGCACCGCCGCTCTTCTCGACATGAACTACTTCCTGCCCTGTCGCGTCGGTGTCCCAGGCGCTCGCGGATGGCAAGGCCGCGATTTTCAGGATCGCACCATCGCCGTCATTGGCCTCGGCCGCCGCGCCGGTGGCGATTTCCTCTCCAGCGAAGACATGGAGCTGCTCGAATCCCTCGCCGGCTACATTGGCATCGCGCTCCAGAACGCCCGCCTCTACGCCAGCCTTGAAGAGAAAGTCAACGAGTACGAGCGCCTCAAGGAATTCAACGAGAACATCGTCGAATCCATCAACGTCGGCATTCTCGCCATCGATCCCGAGGAATGCATCGAGAGCTGGAACTCCCAGATGGAAGTCATGTTCGCGCTCTCCCGCAAAGAAGTTCTGCGCCAGCCCCTCGAAATGGTCTTCCCCGTCGAGCTGGTCGAGGAGTTCCGCCGCGTCAAGGATCAGCCCGGTGTCCACAACCTCTATAAATTTCGCCTCGAAACCCGCGCCGAAGAGACTCGCATCGCCAACATCGCCATCGCGCCCCTTGTCTCCCGCGATTTCCGCACCGTCGGTCGCATCATCCTCATCGACGACATCACCGACCAGACCGAGATGGAAGGCCAGCTCGCCCAGGCGGAAAAGCTATCCTCCATCGGCCTGCTCGCCGCCGGTGTTGCCCACGAGGTCAATACCCCTCTCGCTGTCATCTCCTCCTACGCGCAGATGCTCGCCCGCCAACTCAAAGGCGACGAGAAACTCGGACCCCTCCTCGACAAAATCACCCAGCAGACCTTCCGCGCCTCCGAAATCGTCAACGGCCTGCTCAACTTCTCGCGCACTGGAGCAGCCGAATACCGCGAGACCGACGTCAACTCGATCATCCGCGAGACGCTCACGTTGCTCGAACATCAGTTCAGGATCGCGCAGATCGGCGTCGAAACGAGTCTCATGCCCGGCCTCCCCGCCATCATGGGCAATGCGGGCAAGCTGCAGCAGGTCTTCCTCAACCTGTTTCTCAACGCCAAAGACGCCATGACCGGAGCGGCTGCGCATGCCGGCGAACCGCGCACTCTGCGCATTGCCACCGAAGTCAACGGCCACGTAAGCATCTCCATCGCCGACTCCGGATCGGGCATCGCCCCCGAGCATCTGCGCCGCATCTACGACCCCTTCTTCACCACCAAAACCGCGCGCCGCGACGGCCAGCCCCGCGGAACCGGCCTCGGCCTCGCCGTCACCTACGGCATCATTCAGGAGCACTCCGGCAAGATTCACGTGGAAAGCCAGGTAGGCCTGGGCACGACCTTTTATCTCGAGTTTCCGTTGCTGAGGAAACCCGCCCATGTCTGAAGGTACTCTCGCGGTTCCCGCCAATTCGCAAATCGCTGGCTCGGAATCCGCCCCGCGTATCCTCATCATCGACGACGAGGCCGCCATCCGCGAATCGCTCGAGACGCTGCTGTCGATGGAAGGCTACACAGTAGAGAGCGCGGAGAACGGCGAGTTGGGCCTCGAGCGCATTGCCGAACAGACCTTCGATCTGGTACTCCTCGACCTCGCCCTGCCCGGCCGCAACGGAATCGAAATTCTCGCCACTGTTCGCGATCGCGAAAACCTTCTTCCGGTCATCATGATCACAGCCTTTGGCACTGTCAATAACGTCGTCGATGCCATCCGCGGCGGCGCTCAGAACTTCGTCCAAAAGCCCTGGGACAACGAAAAGCTCCTCGCCGATATCCGCGCCGCCATCGCCCGCTACCGCGCTGAAGAAGAAAACGTCCAGCTCAAGCGCGCCTTCCGCCAGCGTTACAACTTCCCCAACATCGTGGGCAAAAGCGACGTTATGCTGCGCATCTTCGATCTTGTCGCGCAGGTCGCACCCACCCGCTCCACGGTGCTCATCCAGGGCGAGAGCGGCACCGGCAAAGAGCTCATCGCCAAGGCCCTCCACACCAATTCCACGCGCAAAGACAAGCCCTTCGTCCCAGTCAATACCGGGGCGATGCCCACCGATCTCCTCGAATCCACCCTCTTCGGCCACGTCAAAGGCGCATTCACCTCTGCCATCGCCGCAAAGAAGGGCCTCTTTGAAGTCGCCAACGGTGGCACGCTCTTCCTCGACGAGATCGCCACCATGGGCATGGACACGCAGGCGAAAATCCTGCGCGTCCTGCAGGACCGCCGCTTCATGCACCTCGGCGGCGTTCAGGAAATCCAGGTCGACGTCCGCATCATTGCCGCCACCAACGTCGATCTGCGCCAGGCCGTCCGCGAAGGCAAATTTCGCGAAGACCTCTTCTATCGCCTCAATGTTATCGCCATCGAGCTGCCTCCGCTCCGCAGCCGCCGCGAAGACATCCCCGCCCTCGCCCAGCATTTCCTCAAGTACTACTCCGAGGAAAACAACCTCTCCCCCCGATCCCTCACCCCTGAGGCCATGCGCGCGCTCGTCGACTACGACTGGCCCGGCAACGTCCGCGAACTCGAAAACGTCATCGAGCGCGGCGTCGTCCTCTCCTCCGGCGGCTCCATCGGAGCCGATCTGCTCCCCGGCCACCTGACCGGCTCCAGCTACTCCTCAAGCCTCCTCGAGCACAGCCCCGACGCCTCGCTCTTCGACATAATGGAAGACATCGAGCGCCGCATCATCGTGGACAAGCTCGAACGCTGCAACGGCAACCAGACCGAAGCTGCCGAGCAATTCCGCATCCCACTCTCGACGCTGAATCAGAAAATCAAGCGGCTCAACATAGAAATCCGCAAGCGAGCCCGCGACTAACTTCTGGATTGCCTGGGTGCGTCGCAGCTCGCCACCTTCCTGCACCTCAAACGCGGCGTATGACTCTGCATCCCGTTAGGCACCGCCCCGCACTGATTCCTGTTAGGCGCCGCCCAGCGGCGCGACGGTAGAAGCCCCGGGCCTTCAGGCCGGGGAAATCAGGCGCGACGAAATGCCTTTAGGCGCGGCGGCTGCGCGGACCAACTGCAAAGCATGCTTGCATAATATGCCTGCATTGCCTACCATTAGTGCATGCAGTACACGATTCGCAATGTGCCGAAATCGCTGGACGCCGAACTCCGTCGGCGCGCACAAGAACAGCGGAAGAGTCTGAACGAAGTGGCGATTGAAGCTTTGGCCCATGGCGCCGGTATCAGCCACGAGCGCATGCCAAAGCGAGATCTCAGTGACATCGTTGGCACGTGGCACCACGACCCGGCATTCGACGAGGCCATTGCAGATCAGGACAAGGTGGATGAGGAAATGTGGCGGTGAGGCTGGCTCTCGACACGAATCGCTACACTGACCTTGTCCAGGGCGATGCGCAGGTAGCAGAGACTGTCGCATCGGCCGATGAAGTCTGGCTGCCATTTATCGTGGTGGCCGAACTGCGCGCTGGGTTTTCCCTTGGCAGCAAAGGTGCGCAAAACGAAGCGGCCCTTCGACGGTTTCTCTTCAAACCGAGTGTCGAAGTTCTCTACGCCGACGAGCAGACGACGCATCACTATGCGAACATCTTCCGGCAACTCCGCAAGCAGGGAACACCGATTCCGCCCAATGACATGTGGATCGCAGCCCTGGTGCTCCAGCATTCGCTAACGCTCTGCGCCCGCGACGCTCACTTCGACGCACTCCCCCAGCTGCCGCGCGCATAAGAGGAAAGCCTATTCGATCAAGAAAACCGCATACACCGTCGCCGATTCCTCCACCTGCTGCGGGCGAATAGCAAGCGGGGGCGGCGGGGGAGGAGGGGGGCTCGAGGCGACAGACGCCATTTCTGTGTTTAGCGTGGCGCCATTCAATCTCGACATCGGCGTCTGGTTACTGGCATAAATGAGCACCCCCAGATGCGCATTCAACCCAGTTGCCATCTGCGCAGCCACCGCCCGAGCATGAACCAGAGCCTTTTCCGCCGCTTGCGCCTGCAAACCGTTCCCGTCCTTCAGATCCCATTCGATGTTGCCGCTCTGGTTCGCGCCCGCCTCGACCGCCACTTGGAGCACCTTCGCCGCGTCGCCAGCGGCGCAGGTCAAAGTCCAGCTCTGCGACAACGTGAACTGTTTCTGAGCACGCTCTTCTGGCTTCACCGGGGCGCCAGGCGTGTAATCCGTGTAGTCCAGCTTCTGATCCTCGCTCTCAATCGCCTTATCCGGCACCCCCGCCTGCTTCAGCGCGTCCAGAATCGCATTCGACAGGTGTGATCCCTGCTTTTACGCCGTCGCCGCATCCGGGGCGTACACACGAAAACCCACGGTCACACCCACGACCTCCGCCTCGGCAGAGGCCTTGTCGCTCGCGGTCACCGCAATCGTCCGGTTATTCTTGTCAACCTGAATCGTCTGCGCGCTCGCTGCCGTCGCCCAAACCAAAGCCGCTGCCACCATCCACAACGGAGCATTCCTCATCGCCCAAGCCCTCCGCCCGGATTGTAGCGCTGCTCTCCGCTCGCCACGCACCCCAAGTGCCTGGACCGGGCGCCTGTGCTCGGTGCCCGTTCGCTGTACCCTGTACCCTGTACCCTGTACCCTGTAACCTGTACCCACATGGCTCTTGCGACCATCGATGCTGCAGCCAAGCGAGGCGTCCTTGCCGTTCAGGAATACGCCCTCCTCTCTGCCCGCGCCCTCAGCAACGTCTTCCGCCGCCCCTTCTACGCCTCCGATGTCTTCATGCAGGCCGACATCATCGGCGTCGGATCGCTGCCCATCGTCATCCTCACCGGCTTTTTCCTCGGCGGCGTGCTCGCGCTGCAATCCGCCTCCACTCTCACACAGTTTGGCGCCGAAGCCTTTACAGGCCAGCTCGTCAGCTTTTCGATGATCAAGGAAATCGGCCCTGTGGTCACCGCGCTGATGGTCTCCGGCCGCAACGCCTCCGGCATGGCCAGCGAACTAGGCTCCATGATCGTCACCGAACAAATTGACGCCATGCGCGCCCTCGGAACCGACCCCCTCAAGAAGCTCGTGATGCCACGCATCGTCTCTACCGTCGTCATGCTCTTCTTCCTCGTCATCCTGTCCGACGCGGTCGGCATCCTCGGCGGCGGCTTCGTCTCCGTCTCCATGCTCGGCCAGAATGGCACCCAGTACTTCAACACCTCCTATCAATCGCTCGAATTTCCCGACGTCCTCCAGGGCCTCGTCAAACCGATCTTCTTCGGCTTCATCATCGCCACCATCGGCTGCTTCTACGGCATGAAGACCCGCGGCGGAACCCAGGGCGTCGGTCGCTCCACCACCCAGGCCGTGGTCTGGTCCTCCATCCTCATCATCACCACCGACTTCATGATCAGCCGAACCCTCATCGGCATCTTCGGACGGTAAAACATTGAGCAGAAGTGTGGGCATCGACGGACGAGGCGCGAATGGAGCCTCACCTCCGCCGACTCCCCGCGTTTCCGCTGAGCCCATCGTGATTTTCGACGATGTCTCCATCGCCTTTGAGCAAAAGCCGGTCCTTGAAAACATCTCCTTCCAGGTCCGCTCCGGCGAGATGCGCATCCTCCTCGGTCCCGCCGGCGTAGGCAAGAGCGTCCTCCTCAAGCTGACCAACGGCCTGCTCCGCCCCGACTCCGGCCGCATCTTCGTCTTCGGCAAAGAAATCAGCGCCATGCGCGAGAAGGATCTCTTCGAGCTCCGCGGCGATATCGGCACCGTCTTCCAGGAAGGCGCCCTCTTCGACTCCCTTACCGTGCGCGATAACGTCGGCTACCGGCTCACCGAAGAGCACCTTTCCGAAGAGGAGATAACCGCGCGCGCCACTGAGGCCCTGCGCTTCGTCGAGCTCGATCAGACCCTCGACAAATTCCCGTCCGAGCTATCCGGAGGCATGCGCCGCCGGGTCGCCATCGCCCGCGCCATCGTCACTAATCCCAAGCTGATCCTCTACGATTCGCCCACCGGCGGGCTCGACCCCATCACCTCAACCACGATCATTGAACTCGTTATGAAGCAGCGCGACGTCTCCCACACCAGCTCCATCGTAGTCACACATCGCCTGCAGGATGCCTTTGTCCTTGCCATGCATCACTTCGATCGAGCGCAAAACAAAATGGTCCCGCTCCCGCCCCATCAGACCGACCCCAATACCAGCTTCCTCATGCTCCATCAGGGACGCCTCGTCTTCGACGGCACTACCGCCGAGCTCATCCACTCCAGCGATCCATTTATTAAGGAATACATCAGCTGAAAAGGCAGAGTTTAGGGATTAGAGTTCGGGGATTAGGCACGGCCTTTTGATCCCACCTCTAAATGAAATCGGGCATGCCCGCATTGGCGCCCATGCCGCTTTTAATCCCTAAACTCTAAACTCTGTCTTCCTGCCTTTACACCGCATCGTGATCGTAAAACCTAAAGAACAAGCTCGGCTTAGCCACCGGCTCCGCCTTCGCTGCCAGCGCCGCCATCTGCGTATCGTTATAAGGAGTAAATTCCCGAGCGATCTGTACGTTCTCCTCAAGCTGCGCTATCGAGTCGCACCCGACTATGACCGTGCTTACCGGACGCGAGAGAGTGTACCCGATAGCTTCCTTCATCGTCAGCGTCCCCGGCGTGGGAGCCGGAACCATCCCCTCCCACATGTGTTTCTGTTTTTCCAGCGGCTGCGGCGTCCAGCTTGAGAGCAACCGCCCGCGCCCAGGAATCTTCATCCCGATAATCCCCATCTGCTTCTCGACAGCCAGCGGCAGCAGTTGTTCCTGGAAGGTAAAGTGATGCGGATCGGCCGCGTTCAGCGCCATCAAAATGCAGTCGAAATCGTGCCGACGAATCGCCTCCACCAGTGCATCCGGCCGGTAATGCCCGGTGATCCCCAGATACCGCACCACCTTCTGCTGCTGCATCTCGACGAGCGCTTCCATCGCGCCACCCGGCGCAAAAATCGCGTTGATGTCCTTCATCGTCCCGATATCGTGCAGCTGCCACAGATCCACGTGATCGGTGTGCAATAGCTCCAGCGACTTGTCGATCATCCGCATCGAGCCTTCGCGGGTCCGCTCTTTCGTTTTCGTCGCGAGGAATGCCTCGTTGCGGCGCGTCTTCATTACTTCGCCCACGTATTGTTCGCTCCACCGCATCGGGCCGCCGTAGATTGACGAAGTGTCGATGTAATTCACGCCCAGATCGAGCGCCCGATTGATGATCGGCACTGCGACATCGGCGTTATTGGGCTTCTCCAGCGCGGCCTGGCCGCCCAGCGAGAAGACTCCAACCTTGTAACCGGTTTTTCCCAGGTTGCGCGTCGGCATCGCGTCCTGCGTTCGGGGATTGTTCGGCAGCTTTCCCGGGAGTTTGTCCGGTATCGCAGGCACAGTCTCGGCGCCCGCCCCTTGTGGCAGGACGGTCCCCGTCAGCACAGCGGCTGCAGCTGCTGCCGTTGTTCCCTTCAAAAATGCGCGGCGATCCTGGCGATTGGCCATGCGAGCCTCCTCAGAAGGAACCAACCCATCCTTGTATCACACCCGATGTCTCGCCATCTCTGACAGCGTGGAGCACCATCCAGCAGCCCGAGGCTTCTGGACTTGGGGAGGTCCTCACTGCTCGGGAAGAAGAATCTCTGCGAGATGGCAAGATGACCAGCCTTGGCCTTTCGTCCGTCGCGCTGCGTGATAGGCTGGGCGCTGATCCCGCATGAGCGCGAGCCCCCTGACAATCGAGAAGAAGAACTCGCCGCGGCAGGTATTACTGGCATCGTTGATCGGCACCACCATTGAGTTCTTCGACTTCTACATTTATGCCACCGCAGCGGTGCTCGTCTTTCCGGCCCTCTTTTTTCCGGAGTCTGACCCGGTATCGGCGCGCCTGGCATCGCTGGCCACGTTTGGGATCGCCTTTCTCGCTCGACCTCTGGGATCAGCTCTCTTCGGACACTTCGGCGACCGCATCGGGCGAAAGACCACGCTCGTCATCGCTCTCGTGACCATGGGAGTCGCGACGGTCGCCATCGGCGTGCTCCCGACCTACGCGCAGATCGGAATCTGGGCGCCGCTGCTGCTCTCGCTGTGCCGGTTCGGACAAGGGCTTGGCCTCGGTGGCGAGTGGGGCGGCGCGCTCCTGCTGGCGGTCGAAAACGCGACCGCGAAGACCCGCGCCTGGTACGGGATGTTTCCCCAGCTGGGGGCGCCGCTGGGGCTGTTCACGTCAGGGGCGGCATTTCTGCTGCTCTCGCACTGGACGACCGAGGCGGAGTTTGTGCACTGGGCGTGGCGGCTGCCGTTCCTGGCGAGCGCGGTGCTCGTGGGCGTGGGGCTTTGGGTGCGGCTCACGCTGACTGAAACACCTGTCTTTGCCGAGGCGCGTGCGCGCGGGGAGCAGGAGCGCGTCCCACTGGCGGCAGTGGTCGGGCGCTACAGGAAGACGCTGGTGGCGGGCGTGCTGTCGAGCCTCGCGACCTTCACGATCGTGTATCTGATTACGACCTTCGCGCTGCTCTGGGGAACGACGGTCCTCGGGTATTCGCGGCAGCAATTTTTGCTGATGGAGCTGGGAGGAAATTTGTTTTTCGCGCTCGGGGTTCCGCTCTCGGCGAAGCTGGCGGCTCTGGGACGGAAATTTGTCATGGTGACGGTTACGATTGCCCTTGGATTGTTTGGAGCCGTCCTGGCCTCGCTGTTCGGAGCCGGGCCATGGGGCGTGATGGGCATGCTGGTGCTCGGCCACGGGCTGATGGGCGTGACCTACGGTACGCTGGGGACCCTGCTGAGCGAGTTGTTTCCGACGCGTGTACGGTACACGGGAAGCTCCCTGGCGTTCAACTTGGCCGGCATTCTCGGCGCGTCCATGGCGCCGTACGTGGCCACCTGGCTGGGGCACCGGTACGGGCTTTGGAGTGTCGGGGCGTATCTGGCCGGAGCGGCGCTGCTGACGCTCGTGGGGCTGGGGATGGTCGCGGAGACGCGGGACCTGGATTTCGCCGGTTGATTCGGTGAGGTTGAACGCGTGGCGCGTTGAGGATTCACGACGACGCGACCAACTCCTCATGATGACTGGCCGCCGCCTCGTCCGCCGGTCGAAGCTGGCGCTCTTCGATCAAACGAACCAGCGTGTAGAGCATCGCGGTGTTGGGAACCGGGATCGCTTGGTAGCCGGCGGCGCGCACGACCGCCCCATTAATAGAGTCAATCTCAGTGCGCCGGTGGGCGAGAACGTCCTGCAGCATGGAGGGCTGATGGCCCGCATGAGTCTTGAAGGACTGGAGGACCATAGCCTGGGTGCGGTCGAGATTGGCAGGGATCCCGGCGGCGTGGGCGACCGCTATGACTTCGGCAATGACGGCGAGCGCGGTGGTTGGGCCGGAGGGAACAAGCTCGATCTGTTCGACCGTGCAACCGGTGACGGCGCAGAGGGCATTGAATGCGGCGTTGAAAGCCACTTTTTCCCAGATGGCGGCCCAGACGTTAGGATCCGCTGAGCAGGGGAGGCCAGCGGCGGTAAGGAGGTCCACAACCGTCGCCAGCATGCAGTGATCGCTTATGGGGGCGGCGGTAGGATCGGCAGCGGACATGCGCACGTGGCCGCCTCCATGGGACCTGACGATCCCAGGACCGATATAGTCGGCGGGGATGGTGGTGACGCCAACGAGGATGCGTTCGCGCGAAACGAAGGCGGAGATGGCTTCAACGTTGCCGAGTCCGTTCTGCAGGGTGAGAACCCAGGTGTCAGGGCCCAGAAGATGACGGGCGGAAGTGAGCGCGGGGCCGATCTGATAAGTCTTGGTGAAGATCATCAGAAGGTCGGGGATCTGAGTCGCTTCCTCCGGCCGGCAGGCCGCGAGCTGAGTGATGCGCCGAGAGAAGGCGTCGGTTTCAAGGCGCAGGCCGTCGCGGCGGATGGCGTCGAGGTGCTGCTGGTTGACGTCAAGGAGAGTGACGGAGGCACCCGCTTCTGCGAGCAGCCCGCCAAAGAGCGAACCCATAGCTCCGGCGCCGAGGATGGTGATATTCATGGCGAGGTTCTTCCCGATATCACGGTACCTGGCCGCGAAGGGGTAAGGATGTGAACCTCGTCACAGCCGTTTGTGAGGTAGGCCGATCCGGGCGGCTCTGTTCCGTTTCGGGTCGCCCTGTTTGGGCGCCGCCCCGTTTTCAGCCGAGGAATTTCTTGAGCGGCTCCCAATAGTGTTCGTGCCAGCCTGCGCTCAGGTGGTCATGCTCGCCGGCGGGGAACGCCGCGTGGTCAAGGACGACCGTGGTGCCGCTCGCGGCCGGTTTGAATTGAAACCGGACCAGCGAGTAGACGCCGGGATCCCAGTGGGTGGGACGCCATGCCTGCACGATGCGCTGGCCGGAGACGATCTCAATCGTGCGTCCGACGATCATTGCCTGAAACATGGAGAAGGCGCCGCCCTCGCGCGGATCGATGGTGGCGGGCAGGCCACTGAACGCTGCAAATTGCTTCGAGTCGAGGAGTGCGGCTTCAATGCGCGCGGAGTTCGCGGGCAGATCGATCTCCTGATGCAGCGCGGTCCGCGGGTCGCCCGGAGTTGCGGGCGGAAGCTGCTGCATACTTTGCTGCGGTGTCTCGCCGCGAAGAGCAGAGGTCACGGCAAGGCCGCCGAGCGCGACCGCGAGGCTGCCGGCAAAGTGGCGGCGGGTGGGGGCGGGTGGTGGTTGGCGCATCTGGAATCTCCTCCCTGGGAGTCAAGGAATGGAAACATGCGAACGAAATATGTTCAAGGTCATATTTTGATGGACCAGCGTAAAAGCGCGACGCATACTCGCGAGACAGGCGAGGAGGAAGAGCATGGCTTATCCCGAGGGGCATCGCAGTCAGGTCAAAGCGAAGATCGTCAACAGCGCACGGAGGCTGTTCAACCGGCACGGATTCGACAACGTGTCCGTGGACCAGATCATGGCGGGCGCGGGGTTAACGCGAGGCGGATTTTACAGCTATTTCGGGAGCAAGAGCGAGCTGTATACGGAAGTGCTTGGTTGCTTCTTCACCGATCCGGAGTGGAAGAACTGCTGGGAGGGTGTGAGGGTGGACCTGGCGGCGAAGGATGCGGGGCCACAGGTGGTGCGAGCCTACTTATCGGAGCAGCACTTTGAGGACGTCGAAAATTCATGCCCCATGGTGGCGCTGCCCGGCGATGTAACACGCGGGAGCGAGCGGGCAAAAAAGGCATTCGAGACGGTATTTCTGGCGATGGTGAGCGTGCTGGAGAAGAGTGTCAAGGGGGGCCGGGGAAGAAAGTCAAAGGCAGAGGCGATTGCCGCAATGTGCGTGGGTGGGATGGTCGTGGCTCGGGCACTGGCGCGACGCGAGGTTGCCGATCAGCTGCGGAAGGGATGCATGGCGGTGGCCCTGGAACTCGGAGGGTGGGGACGCACGCGCTCGGGATGAAAGGCCAATCCGGACAGCGGCGGAAAGCCTGAACATCCCCGGAGATGTTTCAAGGCACCTCTCCACCGTGGCTCTCTTCTCTGAAGTAGACCTTCCCGCTTCTTGAAACTGACGCAATAAATGGCCCGTTGTGCTTATTGCAAAGATTTCGCATCTGTCGATTGGCCTTCACGAGCAGATCGCCAGGATCGCCAATCCTGCTCGATGTGAAGACAAATTCGCGGACTTTGAATTGGCCTATGACTTTCCTTTCCAGGAATCTCGTGCGCTGCTTCTTGTCAAAGGTCACGAGAATCCAGTTCTTGCCGCCGACTTTCCTGAGTAGCTCAGTATCTTTCGTTGAGCCGCTGAAGAAATCTCGATGCCGCTTGTACCTGATTCCGGCGCGATCCAGCTTTTCGACTAACTCGTCGTAGTCGAGGTTGTGGTCCAGATAGAGGGTGAAGCCTTTTAGGCGGCGGCTTTCGCCTCTTCGAGCGAGATCGCCTCTTCGATTTCGACTTCGGATCGACCATAGTCTCGTGCCAGTTTGGAGATCGAGGCCCCTCCGTTCTTTCTGCTCATCAGGAAAGCAGTAGAGATTCTGGAATTGACCAACACCGGCATCCCAAAGGCAATCCGCGGATCGATTACAACCACACGCGGCGCCTGGTCAGGGTTCTGCTGGTGTAGCCTGCTGGTGAATGGGAACAGCCTTTCGGCGATCCCCTGCGCATTCCGCTCCACCCGCCGTAGAAATGGATCGAGAATTGCCTTGAAGGCGTGTTGACCGCTTGCCGTGAGGTTAATCAGTTCGTTCCCTTCTCCTTCGAGGTATATCTTTCGTCCCCTGGTGGCCAGCTGGTAATCCGCGAGTGGGTACTTGGAGCGCTTTTCGATCCGCAACTCTTCAACTGAACGCCGTATCCGAGGAAGTCCAATGTCGTGGATTTCTCTGAGGCTTTCCAGAACGTACAGCTCAACGAGATTCTTGAAGGACAACAGCAGCGGGCGGCCGCTATAGATCGTTGTGAGGGGCGCAGCTCCCGCTTCGCCAATTGTCCAATACCTGATTGTGCTCGCGGGCACGAGCAAATAGCTGGCGGCCTCTTCGACCGTATAATTGGGGATCTCCAGCGGGTTGAATTTCGCCTTGGACATCGTCGCAAAAGTGTACCGGAATCCGCCTTCGGGGGCGATGGCGGAGTTTTTTGTGCTGGTTTGCATTTCGATCCCCTTAGGGCACACCCAATTCGCTTACTGGATCGGAAGTTGAAAGTCCTCGCCGGGATCCTCGGCGGGTTGCGACGCGAACTCCCGTTCGAGGCGATCGTTTACGCCGGCCTGTGCGAATTCGGCGGCTACTCGAATCCCGTTCATGATGGCGCGGTCGTTCGACGACCCATGCCCGATGATGCACACCCCGCGCACCCCAAGCAGCGGAGCACCGCCGTATTCCGAAGGATCGAGCCGGCGCCGAAAGGCGTTAAAGGCTCGCCGCGAGAGCAGTGCGCCAACCTGCGCAGTGACGGTCTGCGTGAGCGAGACTTTCAGCATCTCGCGCACCAGGCGGCTGAGCCCCTCGGATGTCTTCAGAGCCACGTTGCCGACGAATCCGTCGCAGACAATTACGTCACAATTACCGTTGTAAATATCGCGGCCCTCGACATTGCCGATGAAATTCACCGGCAGCTTGCGCACCAGTACCGATGCCTCGCGAGTAAGTTCGTTGCCCTTGCCTTCTTCTTCTCCCACGGAAAGGATGCCGACGCGGGGACGCGGAATGCGGAGAACGGAGCGTGCATAAAGCTCGCCCATCACGGCAAACTGTTCGAGGTTTTGCGGCTTACAGTCGACATTCGCGCCCACGTCGAGGAGTACGCACGGCGATCCGGAAAGCGTGGGCACGACGATGGCAAGCGCAGGGCGATCGACGCCAGGCAGCGCTCCCAGAGCCATTTTCGCGGTGGCCATTCCTGCTCCGGTGTTGCCGGCGGTGAAGAAGCCGGCGGCGCGCTTCTCCTTCACCATCTTGAGGCCGATGCGCATGGAGCTGTTGCGTTTGGTGCGGACCGCCTGGGCAGCCTTTTCGTCCATGCCGATGAATTCTTCGGCGTGCACGATCGAGATGGGCAGGCGAGAGAACCCAAGTGCATTCGCAAGCCGCGGCCGCAACAGCGGCTCAGGCCCGACGAGGTGAACGCGAACGGGAAGGTTACGACAGGCCAGGATCGCGCCTCGAATCTCCGGCTCAGGAGCTTTGTCCGAGCCCATGGCGTCGAGTGCGATGTCGGTCAGCATCGTGTCGTGCTAGCTGGCTTCCTTGACTTCCAGAACTTCGCGCCCCTTATAAGTGCCGCACTTGGGGCAAACGTGATGCGGCAGCTTGCGCTCGTGACAGTTAGGACATTCGGAGAGACCGCTCGGCGTCAGAAAGTCGTGCGCGCGGCGCTTGGAGGTGCGGGCCTTTGAATGGCGCCGCTTTGGATTCGGCATTGCTGATTTCCTTTCGCTCCCGGGCGAGGCTGAGGCAGCGCAGAATCCCGGGCAAAGTACCGCTAAAAATACTTCAATGTTCGACCTTACCGGCCTGTTTCTCTTCTGGCTCGTTCGTCTCCCGGCCCAGGTCGCGCAACCCTGAAAGAGCCGTCCATCGCGCGTCGACCCCTTGGGTCTCGCAAATGCACGGTTCGGCGTTCAGATTGCGCCCGCAGCGTGGGCAGAGCCCTTTGCAGTCCTCGCGGCAAAGCGTTCTCACCGGGAGGCTTAGAAGCACCTGCTCGCGCAGAACGTCTTCCAGCGCCAAGCCGCCTTCCTGATAATAACCGATTTCCGTTTCCGGCGGTACGAGGGCCCGCTCCGTGGGACCCGCATCGATACCAAGGGGGCGAAACAGCAGGTCGAAGTCCCCCGCAAGCGAGTGCCGAACAGGCTCAAGACAACGGGCGCACGGAGCTTCAAAATCCCCCGACCAGTGTGCCCTCGTGCGAATGTCGGGGACGATCTCTTTCGGACCGCGATGTTCTTTGAGAAGCTCGGCCACACCCGCGACCGCGAGTGGAGAAATTTGTGTGGTTTCTTCCCCATAGTCGATCGCTCCAGGAGCAAAGGCAAGGTCGAAGTTGACCGGCTCGCGTTCAAGATCGAGCAGGGTGATCAGCATGGCGGGGTCCTTCTGCGTGGGTAGGGGATGGTTTGAGGTTACGGGTGGGTGGACCTTAGGTCAAGGAGCATGATCCGTTCGAGAACTTCTGCGTAGATACCGAGCGAAATTAGTGCTGGATGCTTACCCACTCCGGGCCGTGGACGCACTGCACCTTGCATGCTGTGTAGTCATGCGCGACACACTCCAAATATCCGACATTTGTTTTGTCAGTGCCGACGACGCTCTGCTGAAGGCCGCTCACTCTGAGCAGTTCACTCTGCTGAATCCCTTATTGATGTGATTCAACGACCGGCAGCCCGCTAACGCTGGCGCTCAAGAGCAAGCGCAGCATATCCCGTCGCCGCATCCGTCATAAACAGCGCAGGGTCGCTCGCCGGATCCCGCTGCTTGTTGAGAGACGCCGCGCTCCACGCTCCATCCGTCTGCTGATGCTGCGCCAGCCAGGCAAGAGCCCGGCTCAGCATAGCGTCGCGCCGCCGCGTGCCCTGCGCCTCAAGCGCCAGCGCCACCAGCCCCGTGGCGTAACCATCGCTCGTGACCGGTTGCGCCGAGTGGTCTATGCGGTCGCGCGCGTCAAGAGAAGCCGTACGAAATCCCCCGTCAGCCTGTTGCTGCGCCCGCAGCGCGGCCATCACCGCCTCGCGCTCAGCATGAGTCAGAAGCTCCGGCTCCTTCCCGGCGTGCGACCGGGCAGACGCCCACAGCACGTACACCTGATTGATCAGTGGTTGTGCGGCGTAGTTGCGCCGCAGATAGTCGCGCAGCTGGTCGAGGTGAGCGCGTGTACCAGGCTCGCGCGCAAAACCGCCAGGCAGATTCACGGCCTCGAACATCAGCAGCGCCGCCCCCTGGTACCCCGACTCCGACGATTCCCACGGCCCCAGCTTGAAATCCTGCCACTTCCATGCCCCCGCCAGGGGCCCCGTCGTTTGCTGCAGAGCCCACGCGTTTGCAAACGCCTTGCGTGTGATCGGGCGCACCTCGCCCTGTGCCGCGTGACTCGTCGCATCGTAACTGGCCAGAACCACCGCGTTCAGCACTGCTTCCGTCGCGTGCGATTCAGCAGTCTTGCCCGGCCCCGACTTTTCGTCCGAGTAGAACGGGACCATCTCCGACCAGCCAGCCACGCGCTTTTCAACGCTCGCCAGCATCGTCTGTTCGGGCGCGCTCATCGCGGAATCGCCAAGGTCGCGCTGCAACTCAGGCCGAACCATGGCATAAGGCACAACCGTATGGCAGGAGACGCATACGGTGCCATGATCCTTCTGCGCGCGAGGCCAGCCCTGCCACCAAACCTCGCGATCGTCCAGATAGCGAGCGGCGCCCTGTTTGTTCCAACCGGCGGAGGCTGTTGCAGACGCCCTGTCAGAGGCGGCGCCCCCAGAGCTTGCCTTGGCTGCTCCACGAACCGTAGCTTCGCGCATAAAGGGCAGAGACGCAAGCAGGCCACAAACGAGAAGAATGGTAAGGAGGAGAACAACGGCGAGTCGTTGGCTCATGCAGCGGCTCCAGTGCAGCGCGAATATGGCTGGCTATCTTTGTGCTTTGTGCTCGCGATGGCGAGCGTACATTACCTGCGTTGCCATTTTCACAGAAGGCGGGACTGGCTCATTTTACCGTACGCGCTGCCACATTGCCCGAGATGAGATCTCAGGCCATCCAGGCCCGGAGTGCCTGCCCCAACTGCTCGATGTGGAGCGGCGTCGCTTCCCGTGAGAGCACGAATTCAGGGGGAGCGATCAGGCGGGCCTGGCCGATGTTCTCAGCTATGCAAACGCACACGGCAGAGTTGCGGTACTCCTCGAACCGGCTTGCCGCCAGCCATATGTAGAACGCCAGCATCTGCGCGTCCGCAGCACTCCCTTCGAGATCGTCGACTGGCGGAAGAGGGTTGACCTCTTCTGGGTTCTCAAACACGGCCACCCCCGTAAACGGCTTGGGCTTGCTGCGAACACCGAAGCGCGCGGCGACAAAGCAGGGCCGGGCACGACGGAACGCCTCCGACGCGGCCCATTCGACAAACGAGTTGCCGAAGATCACCGCGCCGTTACCGCTGAGAAAGAGGGATCGCACAAACTCCCGAATTACGGACGCGGAGGAAGAGGACATCTCCGGCGGGCACCAGGGGCCGACGTCAACTTTGCGAAGACGGTCAAAGACCGCGTCGGCGTCGGCAAGGTCCTTTCGCATTGTGTTCATCTCGTGAGAGAAGTTTTTGCGATATAAATCCAGCCGCGCGTAGCTCAGGAGAGTGGCATTTGGTAAGGGGGCGCCGACAACTGACTGTTCGAGGACCGTATTCAGCAGACTTCCTCCGGCTTCGATGGACCATGTGTCCGAAGGCGTCGCTCCCGGCCGGCCAGCCGCCAGGTCGAGAAGCCCCTGGGTGGCCTTGCCATCCGGGCCTCGACTGCCCGCAATAAGAAAGTCAAAAAAGCTGGAAGCGCCGCTTTCCAGTCCGGGATCGAGCTGCAAGGGCCGGCCGATTTCTCCCCATGGCCGCCAAACATGTTCCGCATCGACGGGTAGAGGACGGGGCAGATCGATAAGGATAAGGCGGTGCACAGGCTTCGCCCTCGTCACGTCTGTCTGCATTGCATACCGATCAACTTCATCGAATACGGACTGGACGGCGCGCCTCCAGTCCTCGAAGTAAGGAGAGCGGGCTAACTGGGAGGAATTCAGGATGGTCTGCTCGCTGGTGGAGAACTGCCAGTTGCGCACGCCCATCCTGTTTTCGAGTTGCACAACCTCGCGGAACAGCGCATCGGAGTTAGGCGGGGTTAATTCCGCCACGTACAGGAGGAGGCGCTCGACAGAGCGCCTCTCGTTGGGGAAGAGATATTCCCATTGTGCTATTTGCTGGTTTACAAATGGCAAGAAAGTGAGCGGCAAATGAGCGAGGACCCCCTGATCCACCGCTTTCTTCAGCTTGCCGTCCATGCCTTTCTGGGTCTGCATTATGCCCTTCAACAGTGGTTGTCACGCCGCAAGTGGGCGGCAAAGTTAGCGAAACACTTAACTCCGAAATTCTCTGAGCATACTGCCTTGCGCATCGAGACCGGGACAGCCGAGCAGGCCGGCAAGCGTGGGACAAAGATCGACATGATATATGGGCCTCTCTACAATCTGAGGCTTATCGATGGCCGGTCCGAGAGCCATCATCCACGTGTCGCGAGTGGAATCGTGGTTGGCGCGATGGTTAAAAAAGCCATTGGTGGTCGACCCGTCGGGATCTCGTCCAAACTCGGGCAGCACAATCATCGTCGTCTTTCCGCAATAGGAGGGGTTGGCTTGTATCTCCTGCCAGAGTTGCCATGTGAGGCGGTCCGCCGACCAGATGCCGGAGAGATGCATCGCGTAGGAACCGAAGTGGGCTGCTTCCACATCGGAAAGCACAACCACCAGCAGTCGCGGCCCGAACCTGCGCATGACTTCCCGACTTACGAAGAACGTTAGCTCGTCGCCGGAGGTGGGCCCGCCAGCATGAACAAAGCCGGAAATAGCCGTCGCAACCAGGGTGCGCACATCGGGATCGAGCTGCTCGGAGGCGTCAAATACATTCCATCCCAGGCCTTCATAGTTACTACCCTGTACGGCATTCTCAAGTTCCGCTTCTACTTTTTCTTGGTCCGCCAGGTTGGCGGTTCGTCCGGCGCGCAAAGCTTCAACGACGGCAGTCAGCATTAGTTGCTTGGGAAATACTACGTTCGCTCCGAACGCCGGGCCGTAGCTGGGGTCGGAACTCGCTCCGATCTGGCTGGTCAGCGCTTTATTGCTGGCGATGATCCAGGTGTCGCTGCGGTCAACGGACCGTCCCTTGCGAAATTGCTCAAAGAGGGTGGGTGAAGCTGGGGCAAGTTTTCCCCAGTCGTCGACACGCTGCCAGTTCCCCGTGAGGATGCTGGAGATCGCGTTGAAGTGCGCAGTCACGCCTTCATTGCGCACATGTGGGTAAAAAAGTGAGCTGGGCAAAAGATCGCGGGACAGGTGCGGGATGTTGACGAGCCCGTCGGGAGAAAAGGTCTCCGCGCGGCGAACTCCGCCGATGATGACGAGCACGATCTTGTGGTCCGCGCTCACCTCAGCAGGTAGGTTCTCGGCTGCCAGGCTGTGACTGGCTTGTTGATCCGGAAAAATTCGGCCAGCAATCAGTAGCCCGGCTGCCTGAAGAAACAGCCGCCGGGAGCGATCGGCTGGACCCGGAGGTTCAGCGAGCAGATCGGAACCACTCTTGCCGTTGTCGATGCAACCTTCGTCCATCAGCGAGCCTCTGGGAAGTAACCCGTCCTCGCATCCCGCCTTTGACAGCCGTCGCGGAACCCGGACCTAAATTGCGCGCATGATAACTCGCTGCTGAAGGAAGGGGCGGTGATCTGGGACACGATTGCGCAGGCTCTGAAACCTGTCGCCGGAACCTAGCTGAGAGCCAGTGAAAGCAGTTTGCCAAGATCGAACTGCGAATTAGACTCCGTGCCCCTCGGAAGCGTGGGACTGATGGCCACTGCCTGTCTGTGGCCCTCAAACCATACCAGGAAGGAAGACTGCTCCGCTCCCGGCAGCCGCTGCTGGTTGATCCATTGATAGTAGGCGCCCATATCCGCGTCCACTAATGAGCCCACCGGGTCCAGCTCAGGCGTCACCTGGGCGTTCGACAGCAACTCGTTCATGGGCCGTTGCCTTTGGCGGGACGCAAAACGCACCAGCAGAGTCAGGGGCTGAGCTCGCCGGAGGGCCTCGCGAGCAGTCCACTGCGCAAAAGTCGTGCTGAAAATCTGAGTCCCGGAACCCTCCGTCAGTAGTTTCAGCTGGAACCGCCCCAGCACATCGTCCTCGGTTTTATCCAGACCAAGGTCAGCGGGCGAAAGTCGCGCGAGATTGGAGCGCAGTTCCTCCGGACCCATACCCGGCTTTTGTATCTGCCTCTGCATATAATCCAGCAAGGCGGAGCGTACCGGCTGCAAGGCTGCATACGACACGCAGGTAAGTTGCGGGCTGTGCACCGCTGACGGCCCACCATCGACATACCAATGTCCATATGGGACCGGATGCGCCTGCGCCCGTGCTTCCACTCCCGCCAGCAGCAGTTCGAATCCATCTTCGGGCTTGATCTGATTGAACCATGTGCCGTGAGCCCGAAGATTGCGGAACAGCGGCTCGTCATACGATGCGACGCCCTGTCCTATAACCGCAATCCCAAGCCGGCGGACAGGCGCGGGCGCGATGGGCGCCGCACTGCGCAACCGGTCACCGTAGACAGTCGCAGCATTTCGGAATTTATCTTGTTGCCCTGTCGTCCACAGGTGCGCCGACTCCTGCTCAAGGAACTGCGCCGGCTGATTGATCCAGTCCAAACGCTCCAGCTTCGGTGTAAGTGATAACTCCTTGAAAGGACCAAACCACGCGTCGATCTGCTCCGGAGAAAGAGAATTGAGCGTGGCCAGTTCCTGATCAAGGGCGCCGTGCTCCACCGGAAACTTATAGTCGTAATCGATCAGCTCGCGGAGAAATCCCGGCAGAAAGCTAAGGGGAAGTTTCTGCAGCACCGCCAGGTTTGCCACGGCAAGCTTCCGCGCCTGCGGAGGATAATCGGCAAACTGATCGGCTTTAAGTTCAAGCGGTAGCATAGGCGGTTACAGTAACTCTCTGATGGCTTGACCCTGCGATTGCGCAGGCGAGAATCCCAGCATCGCTCCGAGGCTGGGAACTATATCGATCGATTGCACTGGTTGGTCGTAGACCACTCCGGCGCGCGTTCCTGCGCCCAGCGCCATCATCCACGTGGTGCGGGAGGCGGCGTCGCCCGTGCGGTGATGCTGAAATCCGTTACCGCCGGAATCTTCGTCGGCGTCCCGGCCGAAGTCAGGAAGAATCATCAGGGTGGTGTTGCCCGCGTATTCGGGCTCGCTCTGCGCCGCACTCCACAACTCCGCGCAAAGACGGTCCGTCCGGCGGATGCCGTCAATATAGAGCGAATAGGCGCCGGAGTGCGCGATATCAATGTCGTGCATCGTGATCCAGAGCAGGCTCGGCGCCTGCAGCCGCATCAGCCGTTTTGCGATGTACACAGAGAGCTCGTCAGGGCTGGAGAGCGTCCGCGCATGTTTGATGAAGTCGTCCACAGAAAGCTGGAGAATCGTTTCCAGCTGCTGTAACTCGAACTCGCTTCCTTCTAACTGCGGTGTGTAGAGTGGCGTTTCGTAGTTATCGTGCAGCAGGTGTTCGTAATCCGTGGTGGCTCCGGAGGTGGCTACGCTCAGCAGGCGCTTGGGCAAAACCACCGTCGCTCCCTTGCCTTGACCGTAAGAACTTTCCCCAATGCGATTGAAGCCGTTACTGGGCGCAACAACCCACGCGTCCGACGCCGGCCTTCTCAGGTCCCTGCGAAAGTACTCGAAGACCGTGGGGTGATCCGGCGGGACTGCCGAAAAGTTATTGAGCGTCTCGTAGACCCCGGTCGCCAGGCTGGCCGTCGCCACATAGTGACCAAGAATTCCATGATTCGTGACCTGCGTAAAGAAGCTGGATTGCGGGATTAGTTCCTGCAGCAGATGCGGAATATTTTCCTGGCCTTCCGGCGCAAAGGTCTCCTGATCGCGAGCCCCTCCGCCAAAGGTAATGACAATGACTTTGCGTTTCCGGCGAGCGGACTCGGCGCGCACAAAAGGGCTGGCGCCCATCAGAGCGGAGCCCAGAGTCACTCCGGCGGCCGCGCGCAGGAAGTCTCTCCGGCTGCAACTAAGCCGCCTCGCGACCTCTCTCGCGCTCACAACATCCCGGAAGGAATGGTTACGGTCCATCGAGCCCCCAACCACTGATCACCTGTCAATATAAGCCTTGCCCCTTACTGAGACCTGGCCCCTGAGCCACTCTTTGCCGCATACACAAACTGCTGCACCTCCGCCCTCTCCTTATCGTCCTCGGCCAGATGATCGGCTCGCTGCTTTTGATAGACGGCAAACTCCTGCTGCGCCTTATCTTTCTCGCCTACGTGAACGTAATCGGTGCCCAGGCGGTAGTGAGCGTCCGGCAGATTGGGATCCAGTTCCAGCGCGCGCACGTACTCCGGAATCGACTGCTGATACTGGTGCTGGTCCGCATAAAAATTGCCGAGCTGCACGTGCGCATCCGCCTGCGTTCCATCGAGCGCAATCGACCTCTTCAGCAGCGACTCCACGGTCTGCGGGTCCGGATCGGCCTGTTCCAGCCGCTTTCCCTTCCACAAACTCATTGCATAGTAATACTGGGCGCGCGCGTTTCCCGGCTGCAGTTCAGCATAGTGCTTGAATCGCTGGATTACCTCATCTACCAGCTTCGGCGAGCTGTCATAGGCGCGCGCCAGGAATTGATAACACCGAGGATCGTCCGGACTTAGATCGACGGCTTTCAGCAACGCGTTGACAGATTCCTCATACAGACCGCGAGCGTAGAGCGCCATGCCCAGACCAATCTGCAGCCGCGGCGAATCTGGATAGCGTAGGGTCGCGAACTTGAAAACTTCGACCGCCGGCTCATAGGTCCGATGCAGGAGAAGTTCGCTGCCCCAGGCAAAAAGATTGTCGTCGCTGGGGTCAATGTGCGCGGCGGTCTCGTACTCCTTCGCCGCGTCCACGAACTTATTGTCCTTCTCGTCGACCTGCCCCAGCAGGTTATGCAGTTCTCCGGTGTTTTTCGTGGCAAGCAAGCTCTGAATCACGCTGCGTCCGCTGCTGAGCTGGCCGGTTAGAAAATCCGCCATCGCCAGATCGTAACCATTGTCGTAGGCATCCGGCTTCACCTGCTGCGCCCGTTCCAGCAGCGGACAAGCTTCCTTCAGCTTTCCTGCCTGAATGTAAAACTCCCCCAGGTTGTGGTTAGCGGTGTAGTCGTGGGGCTCCAGTTCGAACGCCTTGCGAAACTGCTCTCCAGCTAACGCCGTCTCTCCCGCATGAGAAAGACTCGCAGCCAGGTTCGTTCTGGCGGCCGCGTCATCCGGCTTGATGCGCACCGCGGCCTGCAGTTGTTCGATGGCTTTCTTATCCTGCGATATCGAGGCGTAAGTTAACCCCAACAACTCGCGGACTTCGAAACTATTGGGTGCATGCGGCAGAAGGCTCTGTAACTTGTCCGCCGCCTCCGCGAAATGGCCAGCGTCGTAATCCGCCACCGCCGCCTTGAATTGCCGATCACGCTTCTGCGCCTCCGTCTCTGTGCCCCCGGCATTTGCGGCCGCGAAACACGCCGCCCCTGTCAGAAGAAAACCAACCGTGGCCAGCCGAAACAGGGCCCACTTGCTCACCGCTCACCTCCATCGTTGGCGCGTGAGCAAAGCGCCGCGCAAAATAGAGTCCGGAAAGACGCCATGTTGCGACGCCTTTCCGGATCGGTCTTATCTTACCTCTTCAGGCCCGAGGAGCGCTTCAGAGACTCAGAAGTACAGCTTCAGAGCGAACTGGATTTGCCGCGGATCGTACGGATCATCGCGGGTCGATCCAATTTCGCCGAAGTTCCCGTTAAGGTAATTGCCCGAGTTCGAAACCGCCACGACTCCGTTGCCGCCGAAGTTCGGAGCGTTGAAGTTCGGGTGGTTCAGAATGTTGAAAAACTCAGCCCGGAATTGCGCCGACCAGCGTTCGCTCAACTGAATCGCTTTGAAGGCGGAGAAATCCAGCCGGTGGAATCCAGGTCCCGGAATCTGCCCGGGCCGCGAGCCCAACGCAGCGGCGCCGGTCAAGGGTAAGCAACCGCTTGGACTCGTTCCGGGCTCGATGGCATTCGTAACTGGGTCATGCACGAGCTGGCAAGGCTGGTTAAATGCCTTCGCGTTCCCAATCCAGTTCTCCTGGCCCTGCGAATCCTTGTAAAGTCCAAGTTTCGCGTCTCCGGTCAGGATCGTGTTGCAACCCAGCCCGGCTGCTGTTCCATCAGGGCATCCGAAGTTGATCGGCTGCCCACCCTGGAGCGTGGCCGACCAATTGACTGACCAGCCGCCGACGACATAATCCTCGATCTTGTTCATGTCGTGGCCAAACTGCATGCCCTTTCCGAACGGCAGATTGTAAATGCCGCTGAAATGGACGACCTGCCGGATATTGAAGTCCGCCAGTCCCCTGTCAAAGCTCGGCCCCAGCCCCGGCACATAGGGTGCACGGAAACCGCCCGTACTGCCGCCATTGAGCAGATCGCCGGCGTCGCTGGTTGTCTTGGAAAACGTGTAGGCGAACAGGAAGTAGAGTCCGTTCGAGAACTGCTGCTCCACACGTGTCTGCAGTGCGTTGTAATTGCTGTACCCGATGGTGTTCTGATAACTCATTCCGTGAGAGAAATCGGGCCAGGGAACCGCGTTGGTAGTGCTGTCATTGTTGGCCAGGATCGTCGACACGTCATTGGTGCCGATTCCCACCTGGATATCCTGCCCCTGGGTGAATACGTAGGCGGCCTGCGCTGATAAACTGCGCGTCACCGAATACTGCACCGTCAGGTTTGCATTCTGGTTGCGAGGAGTAACCCAGTGGAACTGCGCCCCCTGCAGTCCCAGCCCCTGGGCATTGACGGCCAAAGGCGTAAATCCAATACAGGAAAGGCCTGATTCCAAGGTATAGGTCCCTCCCGCACTGGCCGTCTTACAGCCCGCCCACGGCGTGTTGTAGCTAATCGGCGAAACAGATTGCAGCCCGGTCGGGCTGCCTGCGGCAACTTCGGGGCTGTAGGAGAAGTTAAAGACAAAGGGATAGTTTTCACCGATGTTGGGTCCGTATCCCTGGTTTTCGAAGGAGTTGTAGAAAATTCCGTAGCCGCCGCGCACTACCAGCTTTGGGCTCACTTCATAGGCGGCGCCGATACGCGGCGCGAAATTGTTCTCCTGATCCAGTACCAGCCCGCGCCCGTACTTGTTGGTTTCCTCGAGCGTGATGCCATCCTTCGCCAGCAGATCGATAAAGCCATTGCCATTCAGAGAAGGATTGTTCGCAGTGGACGACAAGCTTCGGTTGTCCCTGCCGCTGGCCGGGATCAGATAGGTCGGAGTGCTGCCGTTCGGCCCACTGGAACTCCCGCCCTGCGCTGGCGACGGAACAAAGTTCGCCTGACCGCCATTGGTCTCCTGAATCGGGCCGAAGTAATCCCAACGCAAGCCCAGGTTCAGCGTCAGCTTGGGGGATACTTTCCAGTCATCCTGAAGGTACAAAGCTGTATACGTCTTATAGTCGTCGGTGGTGCTGATATTCGAGGCATTGATGGAGTCGGACCCGCCAGAATAATTCACGCCTCCCGGTACGCTTGCCGTTGTCGGAGTGAGGAGGAACTGAGCCCGCCCCGTGCCGCCGTTGTTCTCATTTGGCACGTCGGTATATTGCCCGTTGTAGTCAAAGTTACCGCGCGAGAACGCCGGCTGCAGCGTGTCGAACTTGATATGCTGCGATTCAACGCCCATTTTGAAGCTGTGCTGCTTCCATATCCGCGTGAAGTCGTCCGTAAGCTGCAGCGTCTGGCTGATCTCGTCCGAGGGCAGGAAAGCATTGCTGCCCAGCGTTGCCAAGCCACCGATATCGTATTCAGGAAGCCCACCATTTTCCGACGACTGCGGAACTCCCTGAATCCCGAACTGCGCCGGAATGCCCGAAACCGAGCCGTCCGGCCCGAAGCGCGTCGTGTGGAGGTGATTGAAGCCCACGCGCGCCACGTTGATGGCGTTCGGTGTAAATACGTGCGTCCATGCGCCCGCCGACTGGTTGGACTTCGCCGTCTGGATGCCTTCCTGGAACCCACCGCCGTCGGCAATGCCACCAAATGGTCCCGGGATGTATTGCGGATCGTCTACGTAGCTGAACCTGTAGAACACCTGGTTCTTGGCCGAGGGATCGTAGTCGCCGCGGACGTCGAGGGCATTCCGATGCTCGAAAAGATTCGGATGCGACGTGAAGTTATTAACCTCGCCGCCGGTGGTCGGCGCAGGATATAAGCTCATCAACTTAACGGCATTGGGATCAAGCCGCCCTGCCGGAATCTGGTTCAGATTGGGACAGCTCCCAATTGTCGGTGCAGCGTTCGAAGCAGCACAGCCAAACGGATCGCGAACGTATCCTGTTTTTGAAGCGACAATACCCGAGACTGTATCCATCGTGCCCGCCGTAACCAGGCGAGTTGTGGCCGGATCGAAAACCGTTCCCAATAAGAACGACCGATTGAGATTGTCGGTCTGCGTGCCAGTTGTCAAGATGTCCGAGAGGTTCGTATACCCGCTGCTGATCTCGGCGGCGGTCGGTACGGCAACTGTCTGCACGCTGCCCAGCACGCGCCGCAGGCCTTCATAATCCCCGAAGAAGAAGACCTTGTTCTTCACAATGGGGCCGCCAATCGCAGCTCCGAACTGGTTTTGCTGCAGAGCGCCCTTGGGAACTCCGTTTTCGTTTTCGAACCAGTCGGCCGCGTCAAGGGTCCGATTGCGGAAGAATTCCCAGATCGCGCCGTGAACATTGTTGGTGCCCGACTTGATCGTCGCGTTCAACACCGCGCCGCCCGCGCGCCCCAGCTCGGCGCTGAAGTCCGCCGTCTGTACCTTGAACTCCTGCACCGCGTCCACCGGCGGCAGAACGATGAAGTTCGTCCCGTTCAGAAAATCGACCGTGTCGGAGTTATTGTCGATTCCATCGAGCAGGTAGTTGTTCTGCGCCGGACGCAGTCCATTCGCCGAAAATGCTCCCGTCGCGGCGTTGCCGCGCGTGTCGGCCTGGGGTGTCTGCGTGCCCGCGCCCAGCTGCGCGAGGAAGGTAAAGTTGCGCCCATTGAGCGGCAGATCGTTCACCGCCTGCGTACCGATGGTCTGGCCCACCGAGGCCTCGTCCGTCTGCAGCACCGGAGGCGCCGTGGTCACTTCAACGGTTTCAGAGGCCGCGCCCGGCTTCAGCTGAACATCGACCTCAAGCGTCTGGTTGACGGTCAGCGTGATGTTCGTCTGCGTGGTCGTCGCAAATCCCTTTGCCGTGACGCTGACGTGGTAGTTCCCGATCCTGATCGGCGAGAACGTGTAGACGCCGCTGCCGCTGGTCTTGGCTTGCAGGGTCAAACCGACGTCTGTGTTCAGAAGAGTCACATCGGCGCCGGGCACAACCGCGCCCGTCTGGTCCTGAACAACACCGGTGATCGTGCCTTCATCGACCTGGCTGAAGGAGCGCTGCGCTGTGAACAGCAGGAAGCACAGGCATGCGAACACTGCGAAACCAGACTTTACGATCCAACTAGAATTGCGTATGCGGCCCATCCGAATATCCTCCCTGCACTGCGACGGTCTCTTCGTTTCTGATCGAACTTCTTTTTCTTTCCATCTGGTCGCCCTTTGAAGCGAATTGAAAATCGGGAGCCGGATGGTGAGATCGACTGCGATAAACGCCGGTTCCCCCTGGAAAAGAACGACGATGGAAACGGTTACACTGGAAGCGACAAAACACTATTACAACCTCGGAATGGTTGTCAACCGAAAGTTTGAGATCGCGAAACACCCTGGGGGGGATGGGCGGCCGGTTCGGACCTGACAATCCAGCGGACGCATGCATTGGAGTCAGCGGTTGCGGCACTTGATTCCTGCGCTGGTGCTATTCTGCGGAAATCGCACTGGTTTTCACCGTTTCTCAGGCACCGATGTCGGGTCGCAACAAAGAAAAGCCATCTCTATCCCGCCGAAGACTGCTCAAGGGTATGGGGCTGGCGCCACTGCTGCTTCGCCCGGCGCCTTTCAGCGGAGCTTCTCTACTTTTCGGACTGGGTGGACCTCCCGGCGCAGGCGATTCAGACTTTGCGTTCGGTGACATTCGCCTCAAGCCACACTACCCATCCCCCTCTCCTCTGGCGGACATTCTTCGCCTTGTCACACCGGGGCTGGACAACTATCCAACCGAGAAGTACGCCTCCGAAATTGAATCGCAGCTGAGAGACTGGAGCGACGCGCTCCGGAAATCGCCACGCGACCTCGCGCCTCTGGCGAAGTTTCTGCACCCCTCGATTCAGGCGTCGTCTCTCGTGCCCTCGGACGATCAGCCGATCCGCGCCGGCTTCGGAATTGAAATTCGCAAGCGGCAATTTGACGCTGCTCTGGTCCCGGGACGCGAGCGGTTTCTCGATGCGGTGCTGGCCTGGCTGGGGCCCATTTCTACTGTGGAAGCGGCGGAATTCGAAATCTACGCCATCGAAGAAACCGGCAGCTCGCCGCTCGCCGTTCATCTCGAAATTGGCTATGACCTGGCGGCCACGTATCAGGACGGCCGGCGAGAAGAGCGCGTGGGCTCGTGGAGCACCGACTGGTCGCGACAGGAGTCGGGATCGTGGCAAGCGACGCGCTGGCAACTTGGCGAGGAGACCGTCAGCATCGCCCACCAGGCGATTTTCGTCGACGTCACGGCCCAGGCGATCGGCAACGTTGATTCTTATAAAAACCAGCTCCTCCGCGGTGTCGACTATTGGCGCACGGTTCTCGACGGCGCCTGCGCGATCGACCTATACAACAATACCGGCGTAGCCGCGGGCGATTTTGATAACGATGGCTTTGACGATTTCTACGTGTGCCAGCCCGCGGGACTGCCCAACCGGCTCTATCGCAATCGAGGCGACGGCACATTCGAAGACGTTACACAACACGCCGGAGTAGATGTTCTCGACAATACAGCGTGTGCGCTTTTCGCAGACTTTGAGAACAAAGGTCTCCAGGATTTGCTTGTCGTCTGCGGCGCCGGACCGCTGCTCTTCCTGAATCAGGGTAACGGCACGTTCTCACTCAAGCGCGATGCGTTTACCTTTGCGCGGCCTCCGCAGGGATCCTTCACACACGCCGCAATTGCCGACTACGATCGCGATGGGCACCTCGACATCTACTTCTGCACTTACATGTACTACCTGGGGCTCGACCAGTATCACTATCCGGTTCCTTATTACGACGCCCGCAATGGTCCACCGAATTGCCTCCTGCACAATGAAGGCAACGCGACCTTCGTCGAGACCACCGAAGCGGCAGGTCTGAACGAGGACAACAACCGCTATAGCTTCGCCTGCGCCTGGGGCGACTCCAATAACAATGGCTTGCCCGACCTTTTCGTCGTCAATGACTTTGGCAGCTCGCAGCTCTACCGCAACAATGGCGATGGCACGTTCAAGGTCGCTTCAGCTGAGGCGCACGTAGAAGACGTGGGAGCCGGGATGAGCTGCGCCTGGTCCGACTACGACAACGACGGGCATCAGGATGTCTATGTCCCCAGTATGTGGGAAGCGGCAGGGCAACGTGTATCTGGACAGAAGCAGTTTCACGCCGACGCCCCTCAGAAGATCCGCGAGTTATATCAACGACACGCGCGCGGCAACGCCCTCTATCGCAATCTGGGGAACGGTAAGTTTGAAAATGTCGGCCATCGCGCTGGAGTGGAAATGGGCCGCTGGTCCTGGTGCTCTGATTTCCTCGACTTCGATCACGATGGCTTTCCAGACCTGTATGTCGCCAACGGATATATCTCAGGGCCGGATCGCGGCGATCTGGCCAGCTTTTTCTGGAGACAGGTTGTCGCCAAATCGCCGGAGGATTCGACTCCCTCAGTTGCCTACGAACATGGATGGAACGCGATCAACGAGCTCATTCGGTCCGACAGTACCTGGCATGGCTATGCGAGGAACGTTCTGTTTGCCAACAATCGCGACGGTACCTTTTCAGAGATATCCGCGCCCGCAGGCCTGGATTTCATCGATGACAGCCGCTCGTTCGCGCTGGCGGATATCGATCATGACGGGCGTCTGGAGATTATCCTCAAAAACCGCAATGCTCCGCAGCTGCGAATCCTGCACAACGTCATGCAGGATATCGGCGACTCCATTTCCTTCCGCCTGCGTGGAAATAAGAGCAATCGTGACGCCATCGGATCGGCCGTTACCGTCGACGCAGACGGGCTTCGCCAGACGAAGTATCTCCAGGCGGGCTCCGGGTTCCTCGCGCAGCACTCAAAAGAGCTGTTCTTTGGGATTGGCAAGCCGGCAGGGCCACTGAGAGCGTCGATCCGCTGGCCCAGCGGACTCACTCAGGATTTCGACAAGTTACCCAATAACCATCGAATTGAAATCGAGGAGGGTGCCGCTTCTTTTGTTGCTCGGCCCTTTTCGGCGTCTCCATCATCCTGGGCTCAAGCCGGACCAACGCCCTTGCCGGAGCCCTTGCCTGTCGAGGTTGAGACGTGGCTGATCGAGCCTCTCAAAGCACCCGAGCTCTCTCTTCCCGATCTGGCCGGCAACGTGCATGAGCTTCGCAACGCGCCTGGCAGTTTCATACTCCTTAATTTCTGGGCCGTCGGCGCTCCGCTCTGCCGCGCACAACTGAGGCTTCTGGAGAAACACCAGTCTGAACTTGCGGCTAGCCATCTGCAAATTTTGGCAGTCAACGTCGATGACGCCAGTGCCGTCGCTTCCGTCCGTTCGCTCGCGGCACAGGAGAGTCTGAGTTTTCCCATTCTTCTTACTACTCCGGAAGTCGCGGGTATTTATGACATTATCTATCGGTACCTGTTTGATCGCCGCAGAGATGTGCCTCTTCCCACCTCGTTTCTCCTCAATGCCCAGGGTATGATTATTAAGGTCTACCAGGGACCCTTCACTCCGAAACACCTTCTGGAGGATGTCAAGTTGACCGCGTCCAGCGCCGCTGACCGATTGCAATGGGCGCTTCCTTTCCCCGGTAAACTTTACGTAGGTGCTTTCCAGCGCAATGACTTTACGTATGGCGTGGCACTCTTTCAGCACGGCTACTTCGATCAGGCTGAGGCGGCCTTTCAGCAGGTAATCGGCGTGAAGCCCGGCGACCCGGAGGCTTATTACAATCTCGGCACTCTAAAGCTGCGCAGAAACAACATGCAGCAGGCTCGCGATTATCTGGAACAGAGCCTCAAACTGCGCCCTGACTATCCCGAAGCGTGGAACAATCTGGGCATGATCGCCGCCCAGCAGGGCGCGACGGATGAGGCCATACGGGACTTTCAGCAGTCGCTCGCCCAGCGCCCCACTTATGCGATCGCATCGCTCAATCTCGGGAACGTCTACCGTCGCCAGCGGAATTTTGAAAAAGCGGACCAATGCTTCTCCCAGGCGCTCGCGCTTCAGCCCGACGATCCTGAAATCGATTACAGCTATGGCATGCTCTTTGCTCAGCAGGGACAAATGCAGAGGGCAATGGAATATCTCGAAAAAGCAATCGATCTGCGCCCCGTTTATCCCGAAGCCCTGAATAACCTCGGCGTCCTGTACGTCCGAATGCAGGATTACTCAAGAGCTGAAGCTCAGTTCAAATCCTGCATTCAACTCGCCCCGGATTTCGATCAGTCTTATCTTAATCTCGCGAACCTTTACGCAATGCGGAACGAAACCGACCGGGCCAGAGGCGTTCTCGAAAATCTGCTGCGTGTCCAGCCTGCTAACCAGGCCGCGAACCAGGCTCTGCAAATGCTACAATCACCGCGCTGACAGCGCCCGAAAGCTTGTGCAGCGATGGGAAATTCCTCCATTCTTCGACATAAACCCCTGAGCACGACCGGCCGATGGAGCAAGGCTGGAATCCTTATCCTGCTCGCCGTCCTTCCTTGCCTTATTGTGGCCGCGCAGCAAACTTCCGCGTCGGCAACCACCGACGTACAAGCGGCGGAAGCTTTGCTGCAGCAGGGTCGTCTCGACGATGCCAGGGCCGCCGTACAGGCGGAACTGCGGCGCAAGCCGTCCAGCGTGGAAGCCTACAACCTGCTTGCCATTATCGAAAGCGAGCAGCAGGACTTCACGAGCGCAATCGCCAGCCTGCAAAAGGCTCTGCAACTGGCTCCCAATTCGGTAAAAACCTATAACAATCTGGGGAACGTCTTTATCGCTGAGAAAAAGCCAGATCTCGCCGAAAAAGCATTCCGCAATGGTCTCCGCCTTGACCAGCAAAATCGTGATGGCAATTACAACCTTGGCACGCTGCTTCTGGCTCGCGGCCATCCGGCGGAAGCCATTCTGTATTTCGAGCGGGTGCGCCCCCCTGATCGCGAGACTCGCTTCGAACTGGTGCGGGCTTACCTCGAAAAAAAGCGCACTGCGGAGGCACTGCGCATGGCAACCGCCCTTTCCTCGGAGAACCCGGGCGACGTCAGGCTGCACTTTTCTCTTGGTGTGTTGCTCGCGTCCAGGGGACAGAACAAGGCCGCCTTGTTAGAACTGGAAAAAGCCGATGTACTGGCGCCCAACACTTTCGAGATTCTATTCAACCTCGGACAAGCCTGTCTGCTCGACGGTCAGTATTCCAGGGCGGAGTTGCAGTTGAATCGAGCGTTAAAGGTCAAACCCGACTCGGTGGAGACCCTTTATTTGCTGGCTCAGTCCCGCTGGAAGCAATCCCAGCCATTGGACGCGTTGGATTTCCTTGTGCGCGCGCGCAGGTTCGCGCCGGACAACATCGATATCATCCTCCTGATGGCTCAGATCGGCATTGCACAGGGTTATTTCGCGGATGCCATCCCCCTTCTCCAGAAGGGTCTGGAGATCGCGCCGCAGCGGACCGATCTGCGCTCTGCGCTTGGAGAGAGTTACTTCAAAGCCGATCAAATCGAGAAAGCCATCGACGAGTTCCAGAAGGTCGTCGCCGCCCAGCCTTCCATGCGAGCCTTTGCATTTCTGGGTCTCTCCCATACTTATCTTGGGCAGTTCGATGCGGCAAAGCAGGATTTTCACAATGGTCTCCGGCTCGATCCTCATAGTAGCTTCTGCCTATTCAACCTGGGTTATATCGCCGTGCGTCAGGGCGATACAGCATCAGCTTCGGAGACCTTTCTGAAGGTTCTTCAGTCCGATCCCGATTTTCCCGATGCCCTGCTTGAGTTAGCCAATATTCGCATCGAGGCCAATCAATATTCCCAGGCGGAAGAATTACTCAAGCGGTATATCCGTGTCAGCCGCAATCCAGGGTCGGGCTATTACAAACTCGCCGTGGTGGAACGAAAGCTGCACAAGTCAGCGGAAGCGGATAGATACCTGGCTCGCTTTCAGGAGCTCTCCAGGAACCCCGCCCCAACCTCCTATCTTTACGAGGATCTCTTCAACTATCTGGATCAGCGTGACCAGCTCTCCGCCCCGGCAAGAGAGCAGCAGGACCTGGCGGAGCTGCTTGACCAGACAAAAAAGCATCCTGACCAGCCGGAGATTCTGTACATGCTTGCGCGGGCCTATTTACAGGCGGGCAGCCTCGATGAGGCGCGAAACGCCGTTTCGCAACTCGATAACTCCCGAGCGGACGATGCTCGAACGCTTGTCGGTGCTGGGGCACTCTTCGCCCGCTACCACCTCTACGACGATGCCATCCCACAGTTTCAGGCCGCGCTTCAGGCAGATCCCGCTTCTGACGATGCTAAGGTCGATCTTGCTACTGCCTTGTTTCGCAAGGCTCAATATGCGCAGGCCCTCGACGCCGCCCAACAGGTCTCCGCGCAGGAGCGCAGTGACGATGCATGGCTCGCATTAGTGGCCGATATCTATGCACATCTGGGAGACACATCCCGCGCCGCCCAGATGTTTCGCAACGCTGTCGAACGCAGTCCCGACAACGATCAGAATTACCTTTCGCTCGCCATGTTGCAGTTCCGCCAGAACGATTCTGCAGCCGCTAAGCGAACGCTTTTGCAAGGCCAGGCGCGCATGCCTGCTTCGGGCAAGATTCTCTGGGGTCTCGGCGTGGCGGCCGTCATGGAAGGAAGCACCGCGGCGGCCGCACGCCTGTTCGAGCGCGCGCTTGACTTGCTACCCGAATGGTCGGCCAGTTACTCGATGTTGGGAGTGTTTTATTATCAAACCGGACAAACAGCGAAAGCCAAAGAAATGCTGGACCGCTTCAAAAACAGCAGTGTGGGCGGCCTCGACGTTAACAAAATCGAACAGACCCTTGCCGCAGCTCCTCAGGTCACTGCAGCTCCCGACGACCCGCTGCCCCTGGCAAAAAGGCAGCAACTACTCCAGATGGCTCAGGTTCTGGTCGACGGAACCCTCTGACCGCAACGTGCCCGAGCCAGTTGGCTGTGCGGTGTAGGCGAATATAGTCACACCTCGGAAGTCATGCCATTTCGCGGGGAGCAGCCGTGACCTGGAACTTCACACTTTGCGCACCGAGGTAAGGGTGGTGCGCAGTGAAGTACACGATACCTGGTTGCTCACTTGCGCGAATCCAGATGGCGCCGGTTCCCCCAACCAGCGAAAAGGGATTGTCGCCAATTAAGGACGCCGGACCAGTAAGCTCGAAATGAATCGCGTCGTTGGCGAAAGGGCGAATAGCATCGTACTCGTCAGTGACGCGAAGTACCACACGGGTTGTATCTGCTCCGTCAGCCATCAGGCTTGTGTCGTCTGCCAGAATCGCGAATTTCCGATCGATCCCACCGCCTGAGAGCGTGCGCGAGATCACCTGCTTATCCTTAATGTAACCGTCGATGCGCAAATCCCCCCACTGCTCATAGTGCCCGCTCAGATCGGCGAAAAAAGGCGGGAACTTCAGATGGGAATAGGTGCGGCGATCGGGACGCACCTCTGCGGCGAGTCTGCCGGAAACGTAGAACTTGAGGCGTTCGCAATTCGAACAGACCAGAGCCGTCGTGAAGCCGATATTCTCATCGCCACGAGCCCAGTGAAAGGAAGGCACGAGGACAACTTCCTCTTCCGGATCGCACTGCGACCGATAAAAACCCGCCGCAGGCTTCGGCTCGCGAAAGATATCGGTCACCCCGTGATAGCAGATGCGGTCGCCCGATCCGAAGTTAGCGTGTGTGTTGTAATCGAAAGCGCACCATCCTATGCCGCCCGCATACTGCGGATTCGAGGCCAACTGATCATGAACCCGGGCATGTCGCAACGTATGCTCGCGAAGCCGATCGATGTTATCGATAGTCTTGGTAGGGTACGTGTGCCCAACAAACTCCGTATTGAGATACCGCGGATGATTCGGCGGCAGGAGCGGGAAACCGAAGTCATTCATGGTGAACACGTCTTCCAGAAACTCCGACTCCTGGAAATAGCGAATGCCGCCGGTCTGGCGAGTCGGGTCCAGTTGGTGCGCCAACGCATTCGTACGCGTGTAGAAGTCGTGGTTGTCGCGAGATTCATTGATGCGCACGCCCCACAGAATTATCGAGGGACGATTCCAATCGCGGCGGATCATGCGTCCCACGTTGTCGACTGCGAGGTCCTGCCACGCCAGATCGCCAATGTGTTGCCACCCGGGGATCTCCTCGAGAACCAGCAGGCCGATCTCGTCGCAGGCATCCAGAAAATGCCGCGACTGCGGGTAATGGGACGTCCGCACGATATTGCACTTCAGATTTTTACGGAGGATGATGGCATCCCGGCGCTGCACGCGCGCTGGCATAGCCTGTCCCACCCAGGGAAAAGTCTGATGCCGATCGAGACCGCGCAGCTTGATGACGCTGCCGTTGAGCGAAAAGCCCTGTGGCGTGAAACTGGCTTCGCGGAAACCAATGCGGCGAGCATCGTGGTCAAGTAACTCCGAACCGCGAAGCAGACGAGCCTCTACGTTGTACAGCTTTGGCTTATTCAGGTCCCATAACTCGATCGCACCCAGCTTTTCCAGCTGCAGGGTATGAGTTGTCGATGTCTCCGAGACAGAGCCTGGGACTTCCTGGTTCGCCTTCCCGAGAAGGCGCTCCCCATCTCGCAGCAACACCTCCAGCATCAGCGGGCCGTCCACGGCACGCGGATGTGAACCAGTGTCCGGGTGCTCCACGAAACATTGCACATCGAGAACCGGATGCCCGGACAACACATCTTTTGGCTGAGCAAAGATATTTTCAATAAACGTGGGCGACACAACGCGCAGCGACACTTCGCGGTAGATGCCGCCGAAAGTAAGATAGTCGATCTCGTAGCCGAACGGCGGAATATCGGGCCGTTCGCGAGAATCAACCTCGACGGCGAGCACGTTGTCGCGGGCGAAATCGACGTGATGCGTAAGTTCGAAAGAGAACGGGGTGAATCCGCCCCGGTATTCGCCCAGACGGACGCCGTTGATCCACACGGTCGACGCGGTCATCACGCCTTCAAAATCCACGAAAACCCGCCGGCCGCGGGCGGATTCGGGCAGGCGGATCCGGCGGCGATAGATGGAGACGAATTCGTAACTCTTCTCATCAAAGCTGTGCCACGGCACTCGGATGTTCGGATGTGGCACAGTCACATGCACAAATTTGCTGTCATCGAAGTCGCGCTCATGAGCGGCAGCCGAAGTCGCCGGACTGTACCGCCAATTGCGATTGATGGGCAGCACCATGCGTCCCGCCTGCCCAGAGCCTGGTTCGGCAGCCGCTGAAGGTAAGGCCGCAACGACTGCGCTCCCTGCAACAACCGTTCCGCTTGTTTTGAGAAAATTGCGACGATCCATTAACGCACCTCGGCCAGATCAAAGTAACAGAGTCGATAACGCATCATGGTTTTACTGTCACCATCACGACGCCATGGCTTGGAACCTTGGCCGAGTAACTGCCTTTCTGCCCCGAAGTCTCCTTGCCCGTCCACAAGTCGTGCACGTTGGCGGATATACCCGCCGGATAACCGATGTCCGTCCACGCGGCTTCTATATTCGCCGGTGTAGCGCCGCGATTGAGTAACACTACGGCGCGACCGCCATCCGCCAGTTGCTTAGACCACACCTCCAGATCGCCGTCTTTTTTCACGCGCTGGCCCTGTTGGCCCAGCGCATCCTGATCGATGGCGATGACGTCCTCGTTCAGAAGGATTTCCCGGGTCTCCTTCGACATGTTGGCAATATCAGTGCCGGCAAGCAGCGGTGCCGAAAAAAGCGCCCACATGCTGAAGTGCGCGCGATCCTCTTCGGTCGTCATCCCGCCATTACCCACCTCCAGCATGTCAGGGTCGTTCCAGTGCCCAGGGCCGGAGTAACTGTAAATAGGCGCCATCAGATCGAGTATCTCGACAACTCCGTTGCCCCCCCACTGCTTCTTGCAATCCCAGCAATCCTGAATGTCGCCGGTCGCGCGCCACAGATTGCCGATCGGGCCGGCCCAGAGCCACGGCTTGTTCGAGCCCCATTCGCAAAGACTGAAGACGATCGGCCGCCCTGACGCTGCAAGCGCGTCATGGAACAGCGTGTACGATGACTCGGCATTCTGCCCGGGCAGCGTGCTGCACCAGTCCTCTTTCACGTAATCCACGCCCCACTGAGCGTACTGCCGGGCATCCTGGTACTCATGGCCCGCGCTGCCAGGCCGGCCTGCGCATGTCTTGGTTCCAACGTCGGTATAAATTCCGAACTTCAGGCCCTTGCTGTGGATGTAATCCGCAAGCGCCTTAATGCCGGAAGGAAACTTGGCTTTGTCGGGTATGATGTTGCCATTCTCATCTCGACTTGTCTGCCAGCAATCGTCGATCACGACGTACTGGTAGCCCGCATCCTTCATGCCATTGCTGGCCATCGCGTCAGCTGTGTCGCGAACAACTTTCTCGTTCAGGCCGTCGCAGGCATATTTGTTCCAGCTGTTCCAACCCATGGGCGGCGTCTTCGCCAACCCGTTGTCCCATGCGTTCCCCAGCATTGGCAACCCGGCCACAAAGACCAATGTTGCCACTGCACGAAAAATTCCCTTACTCATGCTTGTTCCTTCTCCTGGTGTGTCCAGGCTTGCATCCCGCTGAACCGGACTTTTCTTCTCCGAATGATCCGCTCGAAATTGTACCGTGCCCGGGAAGGATTGCGTTTGCAGTGCAAAACAAGATCACTTCATCAAGCGATCCCGGAGGCAGTACAAAAACTTTGGCAACCCGCTGCGTCAGAGGGGCACGAGTCGGCTCAGTCTCCAGGGTCGAGCTCCGTCTTCACTGCGGCAGTTGAGCGCAGTCAGCAGCATGTGATCCGCGACGTCTTTCCCATCGCGGAGTTTTCAACGGGGGTGCGATTCGACCCGAGGCTATGTTTGTCAATAGAGAGTTTTTTTCATCGTGGAAGTAGTGGCCCTCGAGATGGTCAGAGTAGGATGGTCTGCTGTCGGGAAGTTTGACCGAGTCAGCCCGCCCTATCGCCTCTGTCGCACGAATCTTTCCGATTACCGGGACTCTTTATTTCGAAGCGGACAATAAATACCTATTGACATATCAAAATCCTCCCACGTATGGTTTGCCAGAATGAAAATTGCGCCGGCGTTGCCCACTCCGATCCCCACAGAGGAGCGCTAATTGTGTTCCCGGGACCCTTGGCGCCCAATAGAGACATGAATGCTTCGCCGCGACTTCTAATAATGATCCTCGCTCTGCTGGGGGCAGGCTCTTTCTTTTCGAGTCCTCTTTACGCACAAGCTGCCGCTAGTTCCGCGGCGTCGGCCCCGCAGGCGATTTCGCCGCAGGAGCAAGAAGGCATTGATCGCGATATCGGCCGCCACTTCGGTGATGCTCCAGCCAATCCCGGCCCCAAAGCGAAGCTCTCCGGCGCCTTGCGTCCGGCCGACGTGCGTGCTGCAACCCGCAAAGTTGCCGACTGGGAAATGGCCTGGTCGCAGCCTTACTTCGACCGCATCTGGACTTGGAGCGTTCTCTACAGCGGCTTCATGGCAGTTACTCCGGCGCTGGACGACTCGCGCTACCGCGACGCGATGCGGGCCATGTCAGAGAAGTTTCGGTGGCAACTGCGCTCCGAGCATCCCAATGCCGACGATCAGAGTATCGGGCAGACTTATCTCGAACTCTACCTGCTGCAGCCCTCGCCGGAACAACTCGCCCCGACGCGGGCCGCGCTGGACGATTTGCTGGCGGGTGGGGCAGCCAGAATTCCGGAGGGCCAGGCGCAAATTCCGTGGTGGTGGTGCGACGCCCTGTTCATGGCGCCCCCCGTGTGGTCGCGGATGTATCAGGCTGCCCACGACAAAAAGTATCTCGACTATCTCGACATGCATTGGTGGGAAACGTCGAACCTGCTCTACGACCCGCACTGGCGCCTCTATTTTCGCGACGTAACCTTCATTCATAAGACGAACGCCCACGGCAACCCGATCTTCTGGTCGCGAGGCAATGGCTGGGTAATGGGCGGTATTGCTCGTACCCTCGACTTCCTGCCCAGTGATTATCCAACCCGTGCTAAGTATGAGATTCAGTTGCGGGAAATGGCCGAGGCAGTTGTAAAGCTGCAGGATCGGCAGAGTGGCCTGTGGCACGCGGACCTTCTTGACGCCGCGGATTTTTCCCCGCCGGAAACATCCGGCTCGGCGCTCATCGCATACGCCCTGGCGTGGGGTATAAACCACGGCGTACTTAATCGGGAGACATACGCTCCCGTAGTCGCAAAAGCGTGGCGAGGACTTGTGGGCCAGATTTACGCCGATGGAAGGCTCGGGAACATCCAGCAAACCGGCTCGGCTCCAGCGCATTACCTGCCCTCGTCGAGTTACACCTATGGGGTAGGCGGATTCCTGCTCGCCGGCAGCGAGGTTGCGCAGCTTTCACAGCATCCCGGTAAGCGCAGGAAAACTGATCAGTGAATATGTTGTCCTGGGCCCCTGATCATCGATGTTCAGGCTTCCCCGGCACTACGGAGCAAGAGCCCAGCACACGCGATCCTGCTCGTTTTTTTTGGGACCCAAAGGTCCCAGCTCACCCGAGGAGGCAGATCGTGGTTACAGCAGTTTTCACGCCTAAGGGGATCCACATGCGCAGCCGCCGCAAAATTCAGGCGCGCCTCAAGGCTGGGCATAGTAGCCATTGCTGGTGCGCACAACCGTCCCCGGCTTATCGACCTTTACCTGAACATCGTGCCACGTATTCGGCGAATCCGCCCGGCCCGGATCGAACGTGATCGAATACCACGCCTTCGCATCCCCGGCGCACTTTGCAACCTCGGCGGTGATATCGTTGCTGCCCGAAAGCACCAACCCCCCGCTGTGCGTCGCGAAAACCTGCAATGCCAGGTTCGCCGGGTTTGCCTTACCCGGCTTGGTCACAGGCTTGGTAAAGCTCTCCCAGAGAAAGGTGCGTGAACTCGCCGCATCCGCCGTGCCCAGCGGATCGACCGCGTAGAGCCGGATATCCTCCCGCTCCAGCTCGCTCGATAAGCCCACGATCGTGCTGAAAAACCTGCCCTGCTGTTGCGGACTAACCTGGACGTCAGGAGTATCGAAAATAGGCCAGCCTGGCCCGATCCAAACCACCAGCTTCCTGCCCGAAGCCGGCCCAATATGCGCCACCAGCGCCGACATTCCCCGCAGCGAAATCTCCAGCCGCTCCTCGGCGCCGTAAAAACCGCCCCGCGGCAGGCTGTGCAGCTGTCCCTCGCTCTTGTGCAGCGTATCAACCAGCGCGTTGCCGTCGCTGGACACCGAAGTGACCTGCGTCAGGCCAGTGTCGGTGAGCAGGAAAATCGCCGTCGGCAGCGGCAAGTGGCCGCCATTGACGTGCAGAAAGTTCTCGATCTGTGTGCGCACGATGCTGACAGAATTGAAATTCGCGTTGACATCGTCGATCAGCAGAAACAGCGCCTGAGCGTCATCGTGGGAGGATGTCTGGAGTTCGTGCGCCTCGAACGAACGGATCGCTGCCGGCTGCCGGTCGTCCAGCAACGTAAAATCCTCCTGCTTCAGCCCCTCAACAGGATGGCCGCCCTTATCCGTGACTACCACATCGAGCGTGATGGGACCCGACTGCGGCAAGGCCGGCTGTGCGGCGACCGGAGGAACGTCGAGCGGTTTCTGGGCCACGGCGTTTGCCGCGCACCACAACAAAACCAGGCAGATAGAGCCCCTGCGAATTAGCATCTGTCCCCTCCCGCGCGCACCGCGACCCATTTTGTCAGAAGATCCGCATCCGAAGCTCAACGGCAATGGCGGCTACTGAGGAATGCTCGGCTCGGTTGCCGGTATCGGATGTTGTGAGCCTGTCGCATCTGGTCCGCCCGAGCTTTGCGGCTGACTGCCGGTTTGCGACGGCTGCTGAGTTGTGGACGGCTGAGGCGCTGGTTTAGACCCATTGCCCGGATCAGATTGCGGAGTTGGCGGCGAAGCTTGCCCAGACTGGCCCGAGGAGCCCGGCGAGGGTGCCGACTCCCCTTCGCGATAAGCGGCGCGCGTGGGATGGCGCTGGCTCTCGCCCGGTGGCGGAGGAAGCTTTTCCGCTGCCAGCGTCACCTGGTTTACAACCGAGGGATCGTCGCGCAGCTTGAGGTAAAGCTCGCCACCTTCGGGATGGGGCACGGGCAATACGTACCCCGGAAATCCATCGGGTACCTCAATGGGGTGTTCGAACTGCGGGTCGCTGGCTACGGAATCCACCAGAAAGAGATTCGATCCGCTCAATCGGCACTGCTCGTCGGGTCCTGGAGGGCACTTCAGATCGTGCAACTCCGGCAGACGGACGAGGGTGGCCAAAGGCTGCCAATCGCCCGCCGTACCGTTATCGACCACGCGAAACTTCAGCGGCCCGAAGGCCGACCCACCGAATGCCTTCGCCGGATCCAGCGTGGCCAATGCTACTTTGGCGTTCTCCAGCGTCATGCCGCCGTTGTCGAGACTCAGGGTCGTTGAAAAAGCCTCGTCCTGCGTGGCGACTTCCATAAGTACGCCGCGGCGGAATTTCGGCGGCGACTGCGCCCTCACCGAGAAGGTCAGCCTCGCATCCTCGGGCAGTTCGTCCTGGTTCGCCAGCTCGATATTGCTTCCCGCGCCGGACGCGGACGTATGCACGCTCTTGCCGATCAGCTCAACACCGGGCCGAGGCGCGCCCACCGCCACGTTCACCATCATCGTGCGGCCATCGGTCAGGGTCACTTGCGCCCTCGCGGATTCACCCTGCTTCAGCTTCTCCGCGGCCCTCGCGTCCTGAGCGACCATCGGCAGTTCGCCGCTGCCCATCGTCGAATTGATCTTCCCCGGCGTGAAGGTAACGTCGTTCACGGTCAGCGTCGCTACATATTCGAGTGCGCTTCCCTTCAGCACGCCCTGCGCATCCCCCGCATGCAGCGTGAAGCTGTCCATGTGTCCTGCCTCGGCATAGGCGCGCAGTGGGATCGTTTGCGCCGTCAACGTACCGTATTGCTTCACCTCCAGCTGCAACGGTCCAGGGTTCGCCTGCTTGAGCGGCAGCTTCACTTCGACCTGATCGGAACTGGTCGCCTTCCAATCGGCCTTCAGCTCTTTGCCCGCTGAGTCCCTCACCAGGATCGTGTCGACACAACTGGCATCGTCGGTCGAAAGATGGATCGTGTCTTCGCGTCCGACAATCAGCGCCTCACGATCCGCCGCGGCCAGCTCCCAATGCTGTGCGTGCGTGTTCTCCAGGCGAAACGTCGGCCCATCGTACTTTTCGAATCCCCAATAGCCGTGCAGCGAAGCGTCGATGGTGTTGCCAAAGTCACTGGCGCTCAGGTCCTTGGCTTCGAGCACCAGGCCGCCCTTCTCCGCGTCCGGCGACACCACTTCGTCGATGCTCTTGCCGTCTTTCGTTTTCAGCCGCAGGATCATCTGGTGCGTGTAGCCGGTGGAGAAGACCAGCGGCGCTCCGTCGACGGCCAGCACCAGCGAATTTTTCTCCGCGCAGTAATTCTGTTTCGAATCCACTGGATGCAGCGGCGGAGGCTGCGACGCTTCCACAGCCGGCAGCGCCGTGACCATTACTGACTTGGGATTGTGAAACGAGGGCGGCATGTTCAGCATCAGCGCGATCTGGTCGCCCTGTTGCGTGGCCAGCGCGGGAATGTACTGGAATTGCGCGGTGTGGAAGGTGTCGAGGATACGCGCGATGTCCATCACCGAGCCCACATAGGGACTGTAGAAACCGTAATTGGCCTGCGGCGTGTAACTGAGCTGCATGGCCAGGTCGCCGGCCGGTCCGGCGGTCAACGCTTCCACGATCGACTCGCTGTGCCCATCGTTCAGGATCAGCGCTTCCCTGCCCTGGGTGAGGCAGGCAGCCTGCATTTCAGGCATCCGATCCAGGCACTTGTCGTCGATCTTCATGCCCAGGCTGCGCGCCAGCAGCGGCGCCGCATCCTTTAGCCTCCCGGGATCGGTGGCGTTGATGTGCCGCACAGCGGCGAGATAGATGTCGAGCCGGGAACGGTCGAGCATGGCCTGATTCAGATCCTGCGACGCGCGCACAAATGAACCGGGACGGCCGCGCACGGCGCCGACAAGAGTGTGAAAATCCCCCCCCGTTGCAGGTGCCAGGAAGAGCAGAACCTGCTGCGCGCCGTCGGGCACGGTCACGGTCATTCCCTCGTCTTCGCTCTTGTGATTCCACGTCTCCTGCCGGAAAAACCAGCTCTCCGGCGGCGGGTTGGTCGAACCGCGCAGAAACGCGGCGACCATCAGGTAGTGCGCTGCCTGCCCTTCCGGCCAGTCGGCCCTGATCCACACCCGATCGCCGGCGGCAAGGTTCGGTACTTCGGAGATGGGCAGGGTCGTGCCCGCGCGTGTGACCTTCACCTCGAGTCTTGGTCCGGCCAAATCGAACGGAGACGGATCGGCCCACGCCGCTGTCGCGGCTGTTAGAAACAAAACTGCTGGCAGAAAGGAGCGAAACAGTCGAATTGCCATAATAGTTACCATTTTAGGCTCAGTCGGCTGGAAAACAGGCTCTGGGATCGGCTCATCGCAATTTGATGAAGCAATTTCCGCGAGGGGTTTGCTTGGAACGCGTCCGGCATTGCATCGAGACATAAACCGGAGACCTGCTCGCGGAGTCAGCTGGAGCTGGCTGCGGTTAACGAATTCTTCCTTGTGCGCCGTCGCTGTCGTCTTTAAGGGCGACGCCGGTGAGCTTCAATCGGCGCGCCTCCGACAGCAAATAGGCCAGCCGCCTTGCCGCGTCTTCATAAGCCAGTCCTTCCGGTCGTATGTTCGAGACGCAGTTCCGTTCCGCATCGGTGAGTCCCACGCGCGGCGCCCAAGTCAGATAAATGCCCAGACTGTCCGGGGAGCTCAGCCCGGGACGTTCCCCAATCAGCACCACGACGGCAGCCGCGCCCAGAATCTCGCCAATTTCATCGCCCAGCGCAACTCGTGCGTGATTTGCAACAGCTACAGTGACTTGTTGCGGAAGACCTGCATTTCCGGTGCGAAGCTCGCTCAGCACAGGCATCGCGTGCTTCATGGGAGCCAAAGCGGAGAGGCCGTCCGCGATCACGACGGCCAGTTCGCAGCCAGCGCTGCGCGACTCCCGGAGCCTTTCCCGGCTTTCGGCCGTCAACGCGCGGCCCAGGTCCGGGCGAAGCAAATATTCTGTTCTATCGCGTGCCTGGCTTGAAACAACGACGGGCTCGCCAAATCCGCCATTCCGCAAATCGCGCGCCAGAGCCTCCGCGTCAAACCTGGCACGCACCGCATCGCGGGCTCGCGCATGTGCCAGTTCAAATTCAAGCAACGCCCGGGTCGGCAGGCTGCCGCCCACACGCCCTAACCCAATCCGCGCCGGCGTGTACGCACGCAGACGCGCCCACACATCTTTCGGGGAACCGGTCGATACGTCTCCGGCCGCCTTGCTTATCCCAACCATTCGCTCGCTCCGGGCAACAGTCGCCCCTCCGCGCCTGGATTGCCGGATCTGCCTAATATGTCACCGCGCTCATTAGAAATTCCCATTCGCTCGAGCCACGCCTCGAACTCCGGCGCGCGTTTCAGTCCCAGCGCGCTGCAAACATAGAGCGCATCGTGAAATGAGGTGCTCTGGTAATTCAGCATCACATCGTCGGCGCCCGGCACGCCCATCACAAAATTCACACCCGCCACTGCAAGCAGCGTCAGCAGCGTATCCATGTCGTTCTGGTCCGCCTCGGCGTGGTTGGTGTAACAAACATCGCAGCCCATTGGCAGCCCCAGCAGTTTGCCGCAGAAGTGATCCTCCAGCCCTGCGCGGATGATCTGTTTACCATCGAACAGGTACTCCGGTCCGATAAAGCCCACCACCGTGTTCACCAGCAGCGGCTTGAAATGCCGAGCCACGGCATAAGCGCGCGTCTCGCACGTCTGCTGATCCACACCTCCATGCGCGCCTGCCGACAACGAGCTTCCCTGCCCTGTTTCGAAATACATCACGTTGTCGCCAACCGTCCCGCGTCCAAGCGCCAAAGCCGCTACCCGCGCCTCCTCAAGCATCTCGAGCGTCACGCCAAAGCTGCGATTCGTCCCTTCCGTCCCCCCAATCGACTGGAAGACCAGGTCAACAGGAGCGCCGCCTTCCATCGCGCGCAGGGTATTTGTAACATGCGCGAGCACACATGTTTGGGTCGGTACGTCGCAGCGTTCGCGAAAGGCATTCATCATCTCCAGCAGCCGCACCACGGCCTGCAAACTGTCCGACGCCGGATTCACGCCGATCACCGCGTCACCGCAGCCATAGAGCAGACCTTCCAGCATCGACGCTGCAATTCCCCGCACCTCGTCCGTGGGATGATTAGGCTGAAGCCGCACCGACAAGCGCCCGGGCAGCCCCAGCGTGTTTCTGAACCTGGTAACCACCCGGCACTTCTGCGCCGCGAGAATCAGGTCCTGATTCCGCATCAGCTTCGACACCGCCGCAGCCATCTCCGGCGTGATGCCCGCAGCGGTCCGTGCCAGAACGTCCGTATCCGTCTGCGGGTCCAGGAGCCACTCGCGAAACTCGCCGACCGTCATCCCGCCGATCGAGGTGAACGCATTGCGGTCATGCGTGTCCACGATCAGCCGCGTGACATCGTCCTGCTCATAAGGAATGAGCAATTCTTCCAGGAATTGAGTCAGCGGAACCTCTGCCAGCGCCATACGCGCCAATGCGCGTTCCTCTTCGTTCTCCGCGGCGATCCCGGCCAGCGCATCGCCGGATCGAGCCGGCGTTGCTTTGGCCAACAACGTTTTCAAATCACGAAAGGCGTGCGTGTGGCCGCCGATTGTAACTGTGTATGTCATGATTGGCTCACGGCAAACATAGCAGCCAGGGCGTATTAACACTATTTCCATCTGGCTTCGATCTAATCTTTCAAGCCCTCGGTAACCTTTCCTCTCGTCCTATCTCCTTCGCCACCTCCGCCATCATCGTTCAACCAGCTCAGCCTCATGCAGACAAAGCGCGTAACGACTGCCAAATGGTGTCCCATCCGAAGCTTTATTGCTCCAGTTCGCCGAGTAACAAAGCCAGAACGAGCGCCCCGTCGCGCTAATGAACTTGCTCGGAACATTCACGAAATACGCCTCCGGCCCGAAGTTTCGCAGATAGTGCACCAGGCGCCATGGCCCTGTCATTGCCGCGGATTCAAGGATCATTGTGTCGAAATGCCCTTGCCGGACCCCGCGCGTCACGCATATCAGATAGCGACCGAGGCCGGGGTGATACGTCATAGTCGCGCAGCCCAGATGTCCTTTCCACTGGGCCAGCGGTTCAATCTTGTCGAAATCACCCGACCATACAGGATGCCCCTCCCGGTCGTGGCCCGCGAAAAACTCCCAGGCCTTCGCATCGTTGATGCTTGCCGGCGACAGCATCACCCGCAGCAGATAGATCGCGTCGCCCTGAATCCAGTTATTGCAATCACGGGTGCGGCGGCCTCCATGCGCGACCAGGTACGCCCGACCGTCCGGCGAGTGATCCATGTCGCGTCCGAAATCCACAAAGTGCGGCGATCCAATTTTCACCGGCGCCAGCTTCGGATCTTCGCCAAAGAGCGGTCGCAACGGCGTGTGGGTCGTCTCCTCCCAGGACCTCCCATAATCGCGCGAGATGCGAAATCCGACCAGCGGTCCCATCTCCGTCCAGCCCACATCGCCGCACCTGCCGTCGTTGGTCAGACAGTACGTTCCGTAATACCAAATACCGCGGTGCGTCAGACTGCCGCACGGATACCGGCCGCCGTAAGGTTGGGGCGATGCCTCCACGCGTGGTTTCAGGTTGACAATCCTTAGAGCAAGCGGATCGTCGCCCTCGATCCGCGCCTGCGCTGTCGCGGCCTTTCTTCCCCGGTAGTCCAGAGAATTGCACGGATACCCAGGGAGCGCCTGGTCAAATGGCTGATAGCCTTGTGCGCCATCCACAACGTACCCATCCGTCCACGGAGAATAAAGATTCCCGTCAGGTGCCCAGGTCGGGAACCACGTATCGGCGTTCGTATACTCGCGATGCCGACCGGTAAACCGAATCCCACCCAGTTGCGCAGAGGGGGTGAACGGACAACCGGCCGGATTCTCCGACGGCCACGCGTTTGCCTCATCCCCCGCCACACGCAGGGCAGCCCCCGCAGAGACAAGCATTCCGGAACTCAGAAACTTCCGACGGTCCACTGCCCGCGCCTCGCAGCAAAGATGCTACATGAGATCGGCGGTTGGGCGCTGAGCCCAGTCCGGGATTACGCGCTCAGAACGGTCGCTGCCCATTGCGGTTACCAAGGTACTTTGGTACATTAATAACGATGAAACCTGAACACAAATCCGAACCTGTCGAAGTCGAGCGCGTGCAAACCGGTGTGCGCATCGAAAAGCGGCTCCTTAAAGTCCTCAAAGCTGTAGCGGAAAAGAAGGACATGACCCTTGGCGACCTTCTTGAGGGCATCCTTCTCCACGCCTTCGAAGGCAAAGCAGCCTTCTCCGCGGAGACCCTGAAGGAAATCGAACAGTTTAAGAAGCTGTACGGTCTCACGCTGCGCGCAACCGACAGCCATCACCTCCGCGAACGCAAATGAAGAAACCGCTAAGGAAGGCGTGCCGATGATTCCAGCCCTGCTCCCTCTCGCCCTGGCCATCCCCGTCCTCACTCATCCACAAAAGGCGGATACGATGAATCCATCGACCCGGCTCGTTCACGTCACCAACAGCTTCCGGTTTCAACTCGCCGCCCCACTCACTCGCGTTGCCCCGCTTTTCGGTCCCAACGGCGAGCGCTGCTGGGCCGGCGAGCATTGGGACCCGCAGTTTCTCTATCCGCAAACGGCACGGGACCAGCCCGATCGGGATATCGAAGGAGCCGTCTTCACTGTCCAGCACGGCGCGCACAATAGTATCTGGGTCACAACCGTCTTCGATCTCGCCGCCGGCCGGATGCAATATGTTGCGGTCGTCCCGGATCTGCTGCTCAGCGTGATCGAAGTCAAACTTACCAGGATCGACTCATCCCGCACCGCCGTCGTGGTCACCTACGCGCGGACCGCGCTCGCCCCGATAGCCAACGACGACGTCAATGGCATGGGAGCGGCCGACCGCGACAGCGGCCCGCATTGGCAAGAGGCCATTGAAGCGTGCCTGAACGCGAAACGATGACGAACCTCTCTGGTCAGGAACAACTCGCTTCCTGATGCCAGCTGAGGCCCCGGGCCGTCCTCATCATCAGGTCGTCGCAGAAGGCGCTGAGGCTCGCTCACGGCATGGCGGGTCTGGCGGTAAGCAGCATCCTCGCAGTCCACGCCGCGCCCGGCAACCCGCTTAGGACCAGCAACTGCAACTCCTTCTCGACGTCGTACTCCACGCGCCGAATCGTCGACCTGCCCTGGTCCATCAGCAAGTACGCAGCCCGCGGATCGCCGTCGTACGAAAGCCCCACGCTCCCGGTGTTGATCAGCATCCGCACGCGCCCGCTCAGGTTTCGAATCGAGGCCCAATGAGTGTGACCGTACGCCACGATCGGAGCACCTAACGATCCATATATCTCCTGCAGCTCCTCATCGCTGGCATCCGCCGCCGGAGCCCGCCAGCAGTTCCCCGGGCTGGCGTGCACCAGCGCAAAACCCGCCCCGTGCTCTGATTCTGTCCTTGCCATAGGCAGCGCGCGGAGCCAAGCCAGCCGTTCCTCCCCCAGCGCATCCCGGGTCGACGTCGCAATCTCCCGCACAGCGGACCACAGCCCCGCCGGTGCCCTTGACTGCGATGCAAACTCCCCTAACGACTCGGGCCGCACCAGCATCTCGTCGGTGTTCCCCATCACGCCCTGCCAGCCCAGATCCCTGATCCGGTCGATCACCTCCACCGGGCTCGATCCACTGTCCGATAGATCGCCACCGTGCAGCACCAGGTCCGGCGCCTGCTCGCGGACATCGGCTAACACCGCCTCAAGGGCAGTCAGATTTCCGTGAATGTCCGACACGACGGCGACACGCATCGCAGAAGCTCCTCCCGTCAGCGTCAAATCCCGTCGCTATAATCGAAGCGACCTATGCATCTTCCGCGCCGCCGATTTCTCGGATCTTCCTTCTTCGTCCTGGGCAGTACTCTAACCGATGCGTTGACCATGCCGACATGGAAATGGAGAGAAGCCCTGGTCGTCCAGGCGGCATCGACTCCACAATCCCCGGTTCAATTCGTCGATGTCGCGAAGCAAGCCGGCCTGACGATCCCTAATGTCTGGGGCGGCGTTGCCCACAAACGATCCATCGTCGAAACCAAAGGAAGCGGCTTAGCATTTTTCGACTACGACAACGACGGGTGGATCGACATCTATCTGACCAATGGCAACCGCCTCGATGCTAACTGGCCTCCCGGACAGGCGCCAACTTCCCATCTCTATAAGAACAACCGCGACGGGACCTTTACCGATGTTACTGCTAAATCGGGTCTGGCCCGCACCGGATGGCAAACCGGGGTTTGTGTCGGAGATTACAATAACGACGGATGGGATGACTTATTCTGCTGCTTCTGGGGCCATAACATCCTCTTCCATAATAATGGGAACGGAACATTCACCGACGTCACAAAACAAGCTGGTCTTCACGGCGAACGCGGACGCTGGGGATCGGGTTGCACCTTCCTCGACTATGATCGCGATGGCCATCTCGATCTTTTCGTCTGCAACTACATCCAGCTCGACCCAGACAAAACGATGTCCGCCAGCGACGCGAATTACTGCCAGTGGAAGGGCATCCCCATCATGTGCGGCCCCCGCGGCCTGCCCGCTGATTCCAACATCCTTTACCACAACAATGGCGACGGAACCTTCACCGATGTTTCGGAGAAATCCGGGATTCTGAAGCCCGGCCCGCGCTATTCAATCACCGCGGTGTCGTATGACTTCGACAACGACGGCTGGCCCGATATTTACGTCGCTGTGGATTCCCAGCCCAGCATCCTCTTTCACAACAATCATGACGGAACATTTACGGACATAGCCGTGATGGCCGGCTGCGCCTATAACGACGACGGCCATGAGCAGGCCGGCATGGGCGTCGCCGTCGCCGACTACGACTGCAACGGCTGGTTCGATATCTTCAAAACCAACTTCGTAGACGACACGTGTAATCTTTACCACAACAATGGCGATGGAACCTTCAGCGACGTCTCCTTCAGCTCCGGAGTGGGGGTCAATAATCAATATGTGGCGTGGGGATGCGGCTTCATTGACTACGACAACGACGGTTGGCCCGACATCGTTCAAATCAACGGGCACGTGTATCCGGAAGTGGACCAGTATAACTTTGGCGAGTCCTTTAAGAATCCAAGGCTGGTCTACAGAAATCTCGGCAATGGCCACTTCAAAGATGTTTCCGCGGAAATGGGATCCGGCATCGGCGAGTGCTTCTCCAGCCGCGGCGCAGCCTTTGGCGACTACAACAACAACGGCTGCATGGACGTGCTGGTCCTTAACCTGAACGATCCTCCCTCGCTGCTTCGCAACGACGGGGGTAACAAACAGAACTGGATAAAAGTGAAATTAATCGGCTCCACCTGCAATCGAACCGCTATTGGAGCCCGCGTGCGCGTGATTACCGGCAAGCATATTCAGATGGATGAAGTTCACAGCGGCACCAGCGTGATGTCGCAAAGCGATCTTCGCCTGCATTTCGGTGTCGGGAAGATCGAATTGATCGATGCGATCGAAGTGAAATGGCCAACCACGCAAAAGATAGACAGATTCGCCCATGTAAAAGTCAACCAGATACTCACCATACGGGAAGGCGCTGGCGTAGTTGCTTCCTGGACACCGCCCATGCCTGAGAATGAACAAGCCATAGACGGAGCCCCTGAACCGTCCGCTTGCGTCCAGCGTCTATTGTTTTGACGCCGGAATAGCCTGCCCCGAAGGAACGATCAGAAATTGCTGGATCTCCTTCCGCTGGCGCTCCACCTCATCGGCCTGGGCTTTCTCAATTTGGTCGTGAAGCTCGAATTCCTGTCTCGCCCTCGCCGGATCGCCGGTTCGGTCGTAGGCGACTCCAAGCCGATAGTAAGCTTCACCCAGCTTCGGATTCGCCCCAATAGCTTTCCTGTAATCCTCCATCGCCTCCGATAAGTCGCGTCGAGCAGCCGCGAGTATGCCTAGCTGCAACCACGCGTCGGCAAGTCCGGAGTCGAGGGTCACGGCTTTCTTCAGCAGAGTCTCCGCTCGCTGTTGTGCCTGCGGATCGCCCGTCTGGTGCTGAGCTTTCAGCAGGACCATCGCGTACAGGTAGTTCGCCAGCGGGTTCTTCGGCTGCTGCCGCGCAAAGCGCTCCAGCCTCGGTTCAATACATGGCAACGGATCAGGCGCCGCTATGTCGATCTTCCCCATGTAGGTATACGGTTCAGGATCCGAAGGGTTCAGATCGGAGGCCGCGCAGAGACGCTGCGCCGCCTCCTTATAAACAGCGCCGGCAAAGAGTGCAGCACCCAGCGCGGTCAGCATTCTTTCTGACTCCGGATAGGCCTCCGTGCCTTTGCGAAAGACTTCCTGAGCCTGCCAGATGGCGCGGTGCAGCAAAAGTTCTGAACCCCACGCGAAATAGTTCTGTTCGTTGGGATCTAATTTTGCCGCGAGCTCGTATTCATGGACGGCATCCAGCGGATCGCCTAGTTTCTCATCGAGTTCGCCCGCGAGGTGATGTGATTTGGCATCGTCCCGATGTGCCAGCAGCAACTTCACATGATCGTGCGCCTGGGAGTAATCGCCCACTCCTTCACACGCCAGCGCCAGATCGTAGGTGTTTTCATAATTCGACGGATCGTTGCGATAGGCGTTCTCCAGAAATGGCACGGCGGCCGAGTACCTGCCCGCATGCAGATAAAACTCTCCCAGCCGACGGTTTGCGTCGAAACTCGCGGGCGCTGCGGCCTGCGCCGCGCGCAACTTAGCTTCCGAATCGCTGGCCGCCGCGGAGTTGCCAGTCATAGCGGCTGCGCTGGTTTGTTCCGGCAGAGTGAGGACGTCCTGAGCCAGAGCTTCGCTGGTTCGTAAGGTGGTGTCTGACCCATGCCCGCCAACCGCTGTCCAGTCAGTCACGCCTGCGACTGTGAAATTGGGCTTGTCGGAAAATTCCATAGCTTGCCCCGTGGAGCCAGAAGAGTCCGGGCGAGCCTCGTCGCGCTCACCAAGCACAAGGTCGGCAAGGTTCTGATTCTCCTCCGGCGTCACAATGACAGTGACATGGCTGCGCCAACTCCCCTTCTCCGCAGTCATTGCATAACTGCCGGCCGGGATAGTCTTAAACGTGAAACGCCCATCCGGATCGGAATTCGTAGCGAAGCTTCCTGCAGAATCTTTTTCGACAAGCCGGACTAATGCCTCGGCAACCGGCTTCCCCCGCGCATCGACGACTCGACCATGGATCGTGACTGCGTCTGACTTCTCCGGAATCGGCTGCTGCTGCGCAAAAGCAGCCATCGCCGGCAAGACCATCAGCGCGACCACCAGCACCAGAGCGTGGCCTGCGCAGACGAAAATGCGGAACCTGGAATGTGCGGCAAGTAAGTTGGGGTTGTTCGCGGTCATACCGTGTTCACGTTCGGCCTTGGTTATGAAGGCCTTCATTGTACCGCCGCACCTCGGACCCAGGATACTGGGCCCACGTCGCCATTTTAGGCCTGCCATAGCTATTCATCAGGGCTTCGGGGCAGCCGCGTCGGCCACCGGCGTCTTGTTGTCAGATTGGGGCGGCTCATCGACAGTTACCTGCCGGTCCCCGGCTACGTCCACCATCACCTGCTGAATTCCGCTGGGCCACCGGATTTCAATACGCCTCGCCACTCGCTCCGCACCGAGCCCGAAGTGCAAACGCGGATCGCTGGAGGAAAGATAGCCGCTGGAAGTTGTTACTGTTCCCCACTGACCGCCGGCTGAAGTGACTATCTTCACCTGAGCTCCGATTGCATCGCGATTGCTCTTGTGACCGATGAGCTTCAGCGTGATCCAGTGATTCAGGGTTTCGGTTTCGTTCAGCAGAACGTGGGGCGCCCCGCCATTCGTGGAGACCACCGCGTCCATCCGTCCATCATTGTTGATATCGCCGATTGCCATTCCCCGGCTAACCCACGCATCCTGGAATATGTCGGACGAAATTCCCGAGACATCCACAAACCTGCCGCCGGCGTTGCGAAGCAGCATCATCGGCTCTTTGTATCGAAGTTGCGGAAAGCTCTTTTCTATCGTATCCAGGTCGTGGCCCTGCGCGATCAACAGATCTTTCCAGCCGTCGTTGTCGTAATCAAGGAAGCGTATGCTCCATCCGGAGTGAAGCAGGGTAATCTGTCCCACGCCAGACGGCCCGCTGACATAGTTAAAAGTCCCGTCTTCCGCATTCTGGTAAAGCGCATACCGCTGGTTCGCCAGATCGGTAACCACAAGGTCCGGCCATCCGTCGTTGTTGTAGTCGGCGAAGTCCACTCCCATTCCCGCATAAGTCTGGCCTTCCCCATTAACGGCCACCCCGCTTTCCAGTCCAACTTCCTCAAATGTCCCATCTTTCTTTTGATGAAACAGGAATTCCTGCATCGAGTCGTTGGCAACGAACAGATCGATGCGTCCGTCCTGGTCGTAATCGCCAATGGCCAGGCCGAGCGCCTTGGCCGGCTTGTCGAGGCCCAGCTTGTGCGACACTTCGGTAAAATGGCCATTGCCGTCGTTGTGATAGACAAGCATCGTGATGGGCGGAAAGACATCCGGGTGGCAATAACCACGATAGCCCTCCCGGTGTTCGCCACACCACTGATCATTCCAGTCCCACGTCACATAGCGAGCTACGACCAGGTCCAGCAACCCGTCGTTATCGAGGTCGACCCAGGCCGCCGAGCTCGACCAGCCACCGCCGCCCACACCGGCTGCTTCCGTAACATCCGTAAAGGTGCAATTACCGTTGTTGTGATATAAGTGGTTGCCTCCATATCCTGTGACATATAAGTCTTCATGGCCGTCGTTGTCATAATCGCCAACAGCGACGCCCATATCGTAACCGATCCCCTTCAAACCCGATTTCTCGGTTATATCTTCAAAGGTTCCGTTTGGTTTTTGTTGGAATAACCGATCCCAGTATTCTGGTCCGGTCTTTTTGGGGATAAACCCAGGCGCGGTCGGATCCGAATACGGTGCACCATTTGCCAGGAAGATATCCAGAAGGCCATCGTTGTTGCAATCGAACAGAGCCAATCCCGAACCCATGGTCTCAATAAGATACTTGCGCGAGGTATGGGGGGCCTGATGAAGAAACTGAATGCCCGACTTGCCAGTAACGTCCACAAACCGCCCTGGCACCAGCGCCGAGTTACCTTCGAAAGACGAAAATGCGCCGACAACCGGAAGAAAAGCATTGAGTATAACTGCGTTCCCGAGCACAAAGATAACTAGCCAGGTTCTCATTGCTGCAGCGCTGCCCTCCCTGAATTAGAGGCAGTCTCATTTTATCGCATCGGTGCCGGAGCTTCCGTTGCCGTGGAAGCAGAACTTGAGGCGGAGGCACGATGCCTATGCGATCGCTATTCTATGCAATGCAGGTCTATTGAGGGAGAGTTGCGGTGCTCATCGAACCGGCTTGCCGGCCAAATATGGAAGGCCAGCACCTGCGCGTCCGCCGCGCTCCCTTCCAGATCATCTACCGGGAAGAGGTTGAGCTGCTCCGGGTGCTTGAAAGACGGCCACGCCTGATTCGTGCTCGCGGCGGACGCCGAAACGCTGCGTTCCAGCGGTTCCGATGGACACAAATTGCCGTCGATTCATCCTTTACGCATTGCACGCATTTTTAGAGGACGAGGACGATTTAGGTTTGCCGGCTAGTGGCCGGTGGCTCCGCTGTCGTTGCTGACGATGAGGCTGGAGACATTCACGGGCTCGAAGTCCGAGAGTGTGAGGCTGGTAATGCACGCGAGATCGTTGTCGTTCCAGCGAGCATCGGGGGTGCCGATCAGGCCGCCGTTGTCTCCGTTGTCGGCCAGGATAATTCCGTAGTTGCGGAACCCGATGATGATGATCGCCGCCTGAGGACTGGTTGAAGCACAGGAAGGAGTGGCCACGGAGGCCTTGAGCCGATAAATCTCGCCGGCCGGTCCGGACATGGTGCAGCTGGCAGGAGCGGACGATTGCGAGATTTGCGATTCGATAGGAATGACGCCTCCGGTAGCCGTACAACTGCCCACACCCGCTGTTTGGGTTGCGGGCCAGACCCAATAGTTGACCATGTGATTCAGCGTGAAACGGATAGGATGCTGAATCGTACCGTTGGGCGAAGCAGGTGTGCCCGTGCCGATGACTTCGTCGGCATTTGCGAGCAACGGCGCTACCGGAAGCCCTGCTGCGTCAGAGGTTCCCATGCCTTGTGGCGTGAGGGCATTCGAAGAGACGTTGGGCCAGAGCGCGTTGGAGGAATCGGTCCACGGCCCGTTTTCGTAGATACCCTGCCACATTTCGTAGAGGGCAGGATTGCTTCCGCCACCTCCTTCGAGATAGATCAGGACATGGCGATCACCGTTCGAGTTACTGGTACCTTCTACCGGAGCATTGGCCGGAATTGGACCGGAGGTGAAATAGGACTGATAGACAGTGGTCGTGACTGCTACGTCCGGCTGGTTGTAGGGCACTTCAAAGGCGGGTATTCCATTGGGAAAGGGCGGATTCGAGTTATTACCGAAGAATGGCTTGACGGTCTCCGACAGGTATCCGCTGTACATTGGGGCCGCGGGGGAAGTATCCACGGGCAAACCGGTGGTGGCTGCGTCGACTCGGTGGTGAAAGATCGAGGTTGACGGAAAGATCGATGCGAGAAATGCGTTATTGCCGTTGATGGCGAAGCTGATTTCCTGGCTCGCCTGCGCATGGTGGGCGTCCGTCACGATGAATTCAGGCGTATAGGCGCCCTGGCCGCCGATCTGAGCGCTGGTGATATCGCCCGATGCGGGATCGAGCGACATACCCTCTGGAAGCGGGGGATTGCTGGAACTTGTGCTTACAGAAAAGGTGTAGGGCGGCGATCCGCCCGTGGCCGCGATGGTGCAGGCCGCGTAGGCTGAACCTTGTGTTCCGCCAGGGCAAGAGGTAGTGGTTATGGTCAGTGGGCTGCCGGTCGTGGTTATGGTCACAGTTGCCATAGCCGTGGTTGAACCTGCGGAGTTGGTAGCTGTGAGCGTGTAGGTGGTGGTTGTTGTCGGGCTCGCGCTGGTCGAGCCGCTCGCGGCTGTGGAGGTGAATGTTCCTGGGATGATGGCAACGCTGGTCGCTCCGCTTGTCGCCCAGCTTAGGTGCTGGTCAACCCCGCAGTAATGCTGGCTGGGCTGGCGACGAAGGAACTGATGGTTGGCAGGCTGGGCGGCGGGATTATGGTTACGGTCGTCGCGGCCGTGGTTGAACCGACGGCATTGGTTGCTGTCAGCGTGAAGGTAGTTGTGGCCGTTGGGCTCACGCTGGTCGAACCGCTGGACGCTGTGGAGGTGAAGGCCCCTGGCGTGATGGCAATCGTGGCGGCTCCAGTGACAGCCCATGCTAAGGTGCTGTTCGCGCCGGAGCTGATGCTGGTTGGATTCGCCATAAAGGACGTGATCGAGCTCGACTGGCCTTTTCCCAGGCCGGAGGCAGGTAAAATCGCGCCGCAACCTGCGAGACCGGCAAAGGCCAACGGCATCAGAACTAACGAGCAAAGATTGATCCTGATTTTCCGGTAACGCCGAAACCCAAGCGTAAAGCAAGCCTTGGCGGATCCCGTAACAATGTTCATTCACGAGCCCATAAATCCCAGATAGGGGCTGGAGCCGAAGTTAGCGAAGTTGGGGAAGACCTGGCGGACCTGGCCGTCGGAAAGCCCGAACCAACGGGCGAGAGTCCCGGCATACTGATCGACCGCGGTGGTGGGGATGAGACGGCCGGCGCCCACGTCGTTGGCTTGATTGACGCCAATCACGGGGTATTGGCCATACATGTCGTGCCCCTGAACCGCGCCGCCGACGACAAAGTGATGACTGCCCCAGCCATGGTCGGTTCCGTCGCTATTGCAGGTGAGGGTGCGCCCGAAGTCGGAGGCGGTGAAGGTGGTGACGTTGTTGCCGAGACCGGCGGTGACCATGAGCCCGTCGAAGTACTCAAGCGCCTCACCGAGCTGCGTGAGGAGATGGGCGTGGGTCTGCGCCTGATTATTGTGAGTGTCGAAACTGCCGAGCTGGACATAGAAGATCTGGCGATTGACACCGAGGCTGGCTCTGGCTCCGATGATGCGGGCGACGGTCTGGAGCGAGGTGGCCAGCTGATTGTCAGTAAGTTTGTTCGTGATGGGGTCGAGAAACTGAGGCGGGTTGGGAACGCCGGTGGGCCCGGCGGTCAGCATGGAGGAAGCAAGCAGGGCTTGGGCCTGGATGGAGCGATTGACGACCACTTCGTATTCTTTGGCGAAGAGGTTGGTCTCGTCGGCGCTGAGGATCGAGGAGAGGGCGGTCGTTCCGGCTGCGTTGCCGAAGAGAGGCTGGGAGAGTCCGGAGATGGGAATGGGGCCTGCTGAGGTGACATTGAGTTGGAATGAGGTTTGGCCGGCAAGGAAGAGCGCAATGCCCGCGGTCGAGATGCAGGTGAACATGGAATTGGAATTCATGTTCATGCTCTCGATGAGGTCGGCGACCGAGCCACCCCAGCCGACGTGCTCGGCGCTGCCTCCGTTGGACGCGATGGCCTGCCAGGCCGCGGTCTGATCGAAGTGGGAGAAGAGCGAAGCGGGCAGCGGGACGGAGTTAGCGTTGACCTGGGCTTTGGTGGCCGGCGCGATGAGTGTGCCGGAGTTGGCGACGATGGCGGCGCGGCCGGCGTTGAAGAGGTTCTGCACGCCGGTGAGGTTGGGATTGAGGGCGAAGGTGCGACCGCTCTGCGCAGTGTTCGGGACGATAGGGAGTAACTCCGCAAGGGGATAGGCGAGGCCTGGGGCTCCTGAACGCGCCTGAGTGAAGGCGGAGAATGAGTCGGAGTCAGTAGCGATGACGGTGCCGTGACCGTCGTTGCCGCCCTGCAGGAAGACACACACCAGGGCTTTATAGTCCGATGCGCCGGTACTCTGAGCCATGGCGGCGAGCGAGTTGAGGCCGAGGATGAAGGGGCTGGCGTACATGCCCGACATGGTGGCCAGCGAGGCGGTGCGGAGGAACTGGCGGCGGGACTGGTCGAATTTATTCGTCACTGGCTTACACATCGTGGGCTCCTTAAAACTGCGCGCAGAAGGCGGGCGACGCCATGGTGAGATAGATTGCGGTTTGAACTCTGGCGGTGAGCGCGGCATTGATTGCGTTCTGATCGCCGGAGGGTATGGGGATTGCGCTGACCGCGCTGACAATCTGGCTCTGGAGGGTGCTGTCCATTTCGCCAGCCATGAGTAAAAGGTTCATGCGGTCAACTAACTGGCTGGGAGTCGCGGCCAGGCCGATTTCGGTTCCGTAATTGGAGAAGATATCGGGGCCATTCGTGGCGCTGCCGCCAATAGAGTTCTGGAGATAGTTCAGGTAGCCAACGACCGTCGATACGTTGGTGATCTCCATTTCGGGCGCAACTAAGTTCTCCGCTTCGATGCTCGTGCCGGGTGGAACGTAACCCGGGGCAAACCAATTAAAGACGGTAGGGGATTGGAGGGTCATCTGGCCCAGTCCCCAGATGGGGTCGGCGGTGCTGCCGATGCCGTAGGAGCCGGTACGGGATTGTGCCGTGAAGGCGCGGGCCCACTCCGTGTAGCGGAGGAGCGGCTCGCGTACCTTGCCGTATTGCGGGTTGGCGAAGTCGGTGACCGAGTCGCGGGCTTCAGGGTCGAGAAGGATGGCGGTGATGACGGCCTGCATGTTGCCGCGAACGCCGGTGCCGTCATTCTGAAACACAGAAGCCACGCGATTGACATAGGCAGGGCTGGGATTACTGTTGACTAAGTGCTGGATGAGCTGCTTAGAGAAGAACGGAGGAAGGTTAGGGTGATTGAATAGGGTGTCGAGAGCGATCTTCAGGTCGCTGGCCGGGTCCGGATTACCGGACGCGGGGATGGTGACGCCAAGGAAGTCTTTTTCTTCAGTGGAGTGGTGGCTGGGGAAGCTCTGCATGGGAAGGATGTCTTCGCCGAAGCCCTGGCCGACATACAGGCAGCAATTCGACCAGGCAGTGCCGGTGTTTCCTGGGATGTTCCAGCTGAAGCCGGTGAAGACAGCGGCTAAACCCATGACGTCGGTGTTGGAGTACGTCGGGATGGGGTTGCCGGATGCATCGAGTTGCTGCGTACCATCGCCGTTGAGCTGGTAGAGGCCAATGGTAAAGAGCTGCATGACCTCACGGGCATAATTCTCGTCGGGGTCGGTGGTGGCGTTGCCTTTGTCGTTGCCCAGCATGGAGAGGAAATTGCCCATCATGGGATTGAGGGATACGTCATTCAGGAGGGTGCGGAAGTTGCCGAAGGCATCGTTGCCAAGTAAGTCGTAGTAGCTGGCTTCCCCGCGGGGCATATTCTGCACGGCCGAGTTCGTCGACGACACGACCATGATTTCCTCAAGAGCGTATTTCACACGCTGGCGGAGCTGGTCGGGGGCGGCGAGGGCCTGCTGCCAGAACGCATCCTGGACGTACATCTCATCCGTGCTGTTCTGCAAAAACAGAGCCGAGTTACAAGTGACATCGCCGGAGGCGCAGGGAGGATTGTTGATGATGATGGACTGCTCGACGAAAGGTTCCTGCGGGGTCGGCTGCTGTGCGAACTGCTGGTTGAGCCACGCCTGGTAGCCGTTCATAGAGACGGTGTGGATGTCAGCGTCGGTGGCGCCAAAGGTAGCCTGTTCGAGGAAGCGGGAAGCGTCTTCAGTCGTGACGACGGGCTGCGGCGGGGTACCCTGGACCTCGGCGATGAGATCGGTCGAGGTCGAGGGACCCGGGCTGGGGTTCAACACCTGAATATCGAGGTTGCCGGCTTCGGTCGGATTGAGGGTCGCTGTCAGCAGGCCGCCGCTATTAAAGGTGGTTGGCATGGCTGTGCCGTTCATCAGGACCTGGGCGCCGTTGATGAATTTCTGGCCGGTGACGACTACCGTGCTGGTTCCGACATTGAACGACATCGGATTGGCCGAAGTCAGGATCGGGATGGGGTTAAGGACCGAGACATTCTGGTTGATCGATACCTGGGGGTTGTCGGTGCTGGTGATGGTGAGCTGGACGATGTTACTCGGGGTAGGAACGACGGCGGGTGCTGTATAAGTGATCGAGCCGTCGGCGTTGGCGACCGCAGTGCCCACCTGGGCGTTGCCGCCGGCAACGCCGTTCACCTGCAGGGTGACGCCGGTGTTCACGGTTCCAGTGACGTTGAGGGCGAGGTTGATGGAGTTGGTTACGCGGACATCGGTGTTCTGGCCTGGCTGAATTTGAAGGACGACGTGACCGGGGCCGACGGGGATAGAGAGGCTGTTCGAGTTCGCTGCGCCGGGGTTGGGGTTGCTGACCATCAGAGGATAAGTGCCAGGAGTGGGAGCGGCGACGGCTGCGGCGAGCTGGGTATCCGAGACAAAGGTCGTGGGAACGGCGACGCCGTTCCAGAGTATCTGCGCGCCATAGACAAATTGTGAGCCATTTACGGCGATGGTTGTGGTTCCTTCCGTGATCCCGTTCGGGGCCACGCCGGTCAGCACAGGAATAGGGTTAAGGATGCCCAGGTTCAGCGTGCCCGCCGGGTAAGTGGAGTTGCTGGTCGGAACGGCGGTGATGGTGACCGTATTGGGAGTGGGAACGATCGCCGGGGCTGTATAGAGGCCGTTGAAGGTGATGGTGCCGATCTCGGCGTTACCGCCCTGCACTCCATTGACGTAGAACGTCAGCGGGACGGCAGTAACATTCATCCGGTTCTGGATTTGCAGTTGCTGATTCACGCGAAGCGTGGCGGCGGAGGCTGAAATGGAAGTCAAATCGCCCAGCGGGGCGGTGATAGAGCCGCACCCGGTCGTGAGGGAAACCGCACAGACCAGGGATGCGAGTGCCGGCACGAGGGTGCAGGCCTGACGACGTTCGATACGATCCCGCATGGATCCTCCGGGGGCGAGGTATTCCAAAGGTTGGCCAGATGAGCGTGGCAGGTTAGTGAGTGCGCCCAGCGTAACACCTAAGATTCCCCCTTCGGGGGATAATTGATTGTGGAAACCTACAACTAAAGTGGGGTTTATTGGTTACCGAGTTTGCAGATAAGATTTGGGATTTTTCTAAGGGTATTCGCAAGACGCGAAGCCGCCCGAGGCTCATTTCGAGTTACAGCACTAACCTCTGAGACGGTGCTTTCGCTCTAACATTTGAAGGCGCGAGGCAGAGTATCTCGCGGTTGCGGAGACAGGGCAAGATTACTGTGGTTTCAGGACCGACAGTTAGCTGTCTTTGCGATAAAGAAGGTCGCGGATGGCTGCTCGACGGGCGGCATTGGCTTCGCGGTCGTTGGCAAATCCCGCGTCGGACTTGGTGGCCGATTCGCTTTCGGGCTCGCTGCACGAGGGACACCGGTTGGCAAACCCGGGCTTGTCCGGCTTCAGCTCGAATTCTTCGCCGCAGAGGGCGCAGGTGCGGATCGGAAATGACATCTTGATTCTTATGATAAGAGCGCAGAGCCATCGGCGAAAGCCGGCGAAGGAGGGGCGGTCAGCAGGGGCCGGCGAGAAACGAGCGAAGGGCGAGCGAAAGGCGCTTAGCGAAAGACTATTGGCTGAAACCAGTTGCGAGGGGCGATTAGCGGAAGGCGAGCCAACTGCGAGCGGCCACGAGGCAACAGGCGAGCGAAAGACCATTTGCGAGAGGCGTTTAGCGAGGGACGATTAGAGAAAGGCGTTTATCCCACCGCGAGCGAAATCTGGCTGAGGTTCGTCCATAGGATTGCGGGTTCGGGCGAAGTTGTGCTTTCCTCGCGATGGCGCAGGGGCGAAGACCGGAGCGTCGTGCGGGCACATCCGGTTTGCGGTACGATAACCCACGCAGGGAAATGTCTATGAAGGCTCTTACGAAACGTCTTGCTGATTCTCTTTCGGATCGCTTTGCTGAAGCCAGGCGCTTGCGCAGATGCGATCCTGAATTCACGCTGGAAGCGGGCTTCACTCTGATGGAGTTGCTGATCGTGATCTCGATCATGCTGATCCTCATGCTGATTGCGATTCCCAACATGCTGCACCTGAAGGCGACGGCGAACGAGACGTCTGCGATCCAGTCGCTGCGTGCGATTCACGAGGCCCAGATTCAGTACGACACCTCGTATCCGTCGAATGGTTTCGCATGTTCGCTGACGGCGCTGGGCGGTAGCTCGTCGTCCGGGGCGCCGAATGCGCAAAACGCGCAATTGCTGCAGCCAGAGCTGGCGGCGGGGCAAAAAGCCGGTTACACCTTTAACATCGTGAACTGCACAAAGACGACCGTGAACAATCAGGACATGATCACCAGCTGGGAAGCGACAGCGGTGCCTCAATCGGTCGGCAAGACTGGGAACAACGGATTCTGCCTGGACATGAGCGGAGAGATCAAGAAGGATCCCGCAGGCGGGACGAACTGCACGGTGCCGATTCAGTAGCCGGAGCTCAAGCGGTCAGCTGGTGAAGCGGTCAGCTGAACTCCGGCCAGCTAAGAGCCAGTCAGCCCGGCAGGCCCCTCGGCGCTCGCGAGAAACGAGTGAGTCCAGATTGATTTTCGAAACGAACGATGTGAGCCGCCAGCGTGGGATTTCCCGCTGGCGGTTTTTGCTTGCGGCGGCGTGCATGCTGGTCTTCGTCCTTGGCGGGCTTCGAGGGCAGAGTTCCGCTCAGGGTGGTATCCACGCGGTACAGGTGGCGGCTCGGGTGGATCGGCATTACAACGCGATGCATTCGCTGGAGGTGCATTTCGTCCAGACTTATACGGGCATGGGCATGAACCGCCGCGAGTCCGGCGTGCTGCTGCTCAAAAAGCCAGGAAAGATGCGGTGGACCTATACCGATCCTGACGGGAAGTTGTTTGTGCTGGATGGGCACGATGGGTATTTCTACTCGCCTGGCGAGAGCGAGGCGCAGAAGGTAGACGAGAAGAAGCTGGACGATCTGCGCTCGCCGCTGCGGTTTTTGCTGGGGCATACCGAGCTGGAAAAAGAGCTGACCGGTTTGACCTTGACGCCGGATAACAACGGCGGATGGGTGCTGGCGGGTGTGCCGAAGGGGCTGGAGCAGCGGGTGAGCGCGCTGAAGATTGATGCGGGACCGGATGGGACGATCCGGTCGATGACGATTGAGGAGACAGACGGGGCGACCAATCAATTCACCTTCAGCGGAGAGGCGGGAAATGTGCCGGCTCCGAATGCGGCGTTTGTGTTTACGCCGCCGGCTGGGGTGCATGTGGTGGAGGGCGATCCGCCTGTCTAAGCTGCTCGGGTTTCAGATCCGCAGGTACGCGGCCGGAGTCACGATGCGGGTTCGGCGATGATTGCGGAGGGAGAGCAGGTCCTTGTCGCCTGTAACAATGAGGTCTGGCTCGAGATCGCTCTGCGCATTGGAGGAATTTATCGTCCGCCGGATCGCGGCGCAGGTGGACCGTGTTTTTGAGGGTGACGCGGATGGCGCGGCGATGAATTCTCAGGAACTCCTGCTGAATGCGAGTTGATGGCCAGTCAAATTTGCCGAGCAGGATTCGACGCAGTTCCGCGTCGATTTCATCGCAAGTCGCGATAACGTCAGAATCAACGGCTCTTTCCAGGGCAAGGACCGGCGCGCTGCGAGGAGAGCCGAAGTTAGCAGCGGAGATAATGACGTTCGAATCCAGAACGACAATCATCCGGCTCTGCGGACCTTAGCTGCTTGTTCTGCACGCATTTCGGCGCGGACTTCTTTGATGAGACGCGGGATGTCCTCCTCCGTATAACCGTATGGGTTGCGAGTCGCCGCGTACGCACGAAGATCATCGAGCCACTTTCGGGTGCTTTGCCGCTGGGACTCCCAGAACCGAAACGCGTCGCGGAAAACTTCGCTCATCGTCCGGCTTTCGCTGTTGGCGATCGCTTCTGCGCGGGCGGCGAGCTCGGGCGGAACGCTGATCGTGTAGACCTTCGATTTGCGCGGTTTGGCTGGGGATCTTTTGCTTGCGCTCTTCGTGGATTTTGCTGGGGTTTTGGTCAGCATAGTTGATTATTACAGTGTAATGGATTGTCATACACGGTGTCGCGCCTGGGTTCGATCCTGGTTTCTGCGGCCGGGTCATGACCTGATGGTCACTTGATGCCTCGCTACTGGTTATGCCACGCCTGGAACCGCAGGCACGCCGATCGATGACTTTTCGGTACCGCTCTCAGGCTGATCGAGGGATTGGTTATCTGCTGTGCCTTCAGTAGGATGGGGGAATGTCAAAGTGGGTGGGCTGGATTACTCTGCTGATGGTTTTGGTCAGCGCCTGGCTCTGGGGTCAGGAGACCGGGCAGACGTCCGGGCCATGGGTCGTGGAGCGGAGCGGGACGACGGCTGCGCTGCGCGGGATTCATGCGGTGGGCGGCGGCGTGGCGTGGGCCAGCGGGACGAACGGGACGGTTCTGCGGACCGAGGATGGCGGGTATGAGTGGCAGAGCTGCGCGGCTCCTCCTGATTCGGCCAAGCTGGATTTTCGGGGGATCTGGGCATGGGACGATCAGACGGCCATTGTGATGGCGAGCGGGACCGGGGACGCGTCGCGGCTGTACAAGACGACGGAGGGGTGCTCGCACTGGACGCTGCTGTTTACGAACCCGGATAAGGATGGGTTTTGGGATGCGTTGCAGTGCGCCGACAAGCATAGCTGCACGCTTGTTGGAGATCCTGTGAACGGAGCCTTTGTGGTCTTCCAGACCATGGACGGCGGAAAGATCTGGAATCGGGAAACTGGAGGAAGTCTGTCAGCGGAGGCAACGAAACAAGGGGTGTTCGCTGCAAGTAACTCGTCGCTTGCGATGAACCATGGCAACGGCTTTAGGCTCCTCGGGACCGGAGGGATGGCGGGATCGAAGTTGCTTTTTTCTTGCGGTCCTTGCAGATCATCCTCATGGCGAGTCTGGCCGGTGCCCATTTTTGCAGCAGGTGTTTCAGCTGGCATTTTCTCTCTCGGCGTCCGGCCCGCGGGGTTTGTCGAACCGTTTGTCATTGCCGTTGGCGGCGATTACAACAAGCCCAACGACTCCGCTGGCACAGCGGCCTGGTCTTCGGATGGGGGGCAGCACTGGACCGCCGCTGCCAAACCTCCGCATGGCTACCGTTCTGCGGTCGCCTGGGATGCGGCCGCCAAAGCCTGGATCGCCGCGGGAACCAACGGGTCAGACATCAGCTACGACGATGGAAAGACCTGGCAGCCCCTCGATAACGGCAACTGGAATGCTCTGAGCCTGCCGTGGGTGGTTGGTCCGGGCGGGCGGATCGCGAAGCTGGACGCCGGAAAGCTGCCTCACCCGTCTAAAAATTGAGCGATTGGGGCCTCGGGCACGTCTAGTCGAGGAACCAGTTCGTACATCGCGCCCGGGTTCACAAACTGCTAGGCTTAAAAGAGGTTCGACTAAAGGGAACGGACCCGGAACCGGGACCAGAACGAGGCCGGACCGGCGTTTCCTGGCCTCCGGCAGGCTATTTCATGACCCAATTCATGGCTCAAATTCATGGCTGAATTTGTTATCAGACTGGCCGACGAGCGAGGCCGCGTGCAGGAGCAGGTGCAGTCGGCGGCCACAGCCGAGGAGCTGCGCACGCGCTTCTCGCAGGCGGGGTATTACGTCTACTCGGTCAAGCAGCGCGGGCTGACGGGCGGCGCGCGCAAGACAAAGCTCGAGACGTTTCTGATCTTCAACCAGCAATTTTTGACGCTGATCAAAGCCGGCGTGCCGATTCTGGGATCGCTGGAGATGCTGGCGAAGGGGCAAAGGAACCCGAATTTTGCCGTGCAGCTGCAGAATGTGGCGGCGCGGGTGCGGACGGGCGAAGCGATTTCGTCGGCATTCGAGGCGCAGGGCGGTTTCCCCCTGATGTACACCACGACGCTGCTGGCCGGCGAGCGGTCGGGAAATCTGGAAGAGGTGCTGGGACGATATCTGTCATTTCAGCGCGTAGCGCTGGCGTTTCGGAAAAAGCTGGTGGCGTCCTTGATCTATCCAGCACTGCTGATCACCCTGGTCTGCGGGATGTTTGTATTTCTCGTGACGTTTGTAGTGCCGCAATTCGCGAAGTTGTACGAGCAGATAGGCACAAAGCTGCCGGCCCTAACCCTGATGATGCTGGCGCTGGGAACGGGAGCGCAGCGTTACATCCTCTACATATTGCCGGTGCTGGCGCTGATTGTGTTTCTGTTGTGGCGATGGGCCCGCAGCGAGCGGGGCGCGGACCGCATCGACGGTATTCGAATCCGGCTGCCGTTGTTCGGGAAGATCTGGCTGAAGTATCAGGTGGCGATGTTTGCGCGCACGCTTTCGACGCTGCTGAGCGGAGGCATTCCGTTGGTGCCATCGCTTGAAACAGCGGCGCGGTCGATTACCAGCCGGCGGATCAGCAAGGCCGTGACTGCAGCGGTGGTGAGTGTTCGAGAGGGAAAGGGTCTGGCGAGGAGTCTCGAAGACACGAAGGTTTTTCCGGAGCTTTCGACGGAGATGGTCGAGGTGGGTGAGTCGACTGGCGCTTTGCCGCAGATGCTGAATTCCGTAGCGGAATTTTTTGAAGAAGATGTGCAGACGGCGCTCACCGCGGCGCTGGCGCTGATTGAGCCGGCGATTCTCATCGTGATGGGCATTGTGGTCGTGACGATTCTGATCGCGCTGTATCTGCCGATTTTCTCGATGAGCAACGCGTCGAATTTTGGCGGGTGAGGCGCTCCCCTCCGAACCGGAGTGGGACCCGCGTGCGGCTGTTTAGGGATTGAGCGCGGCAACAATTTGTGATGCATTGGCAGTGAAAGAGGTATTTGGTATGGCTCAGGCTCCCCCATTAACTTTGCCGACCGAGCAGGACGAAACCGCGCAGGCCCAGGCGCTGGCTCGGAGATATCGCTCGGAGTATGTCGATCTGCGGAATTTCCGCATCCAGCACGAGGTGCTGCGCAGCGTGCCGGTGGACATGATGTTTCGCTACAACTTCGTGCCTCTGGAGCAGGAAGAGGATCGTCTGGTGATCGCGGTGAGCGATCCGAGCAAGCTGATGATGCTCGACGAAATCTCCGGCCTGCTGGGGCAGCGGATTGTGACCCGGGTAGCGACGCTGTCGCAGATAACCGATCTGCTGAAGAAGACGGAGCAGTCGCAGCGCGTGCTGGACGAGGCATCGGAGGGGCTGACCTTCGATGTGCTGTCGGCGGACGACAATACCGACGAGAACATCTCGATCGAGAAGCTGACGTCGGAAGAGGACATCAGCCCGATCATCCGCCTGGTGGATACGACGATCTTCACGGCGCTGGAACGGCGGGCGTCGGACATTCACATCGAGTCCTACGACGATTCGGTGCTGATCAAGTACCGCATCGACGGCGTGCTGCAGGCGGCAATGGCGCCGATTGCGCGCGAGCACCACACGACAATCCTGTCGCGCATCAAGATCATGAGCGAGCTGGATATCGCCGAGCGCAGGGTGCCGCAGGACGGGCGCTTCAGGGTCCGCTACAAGGGGCGGCTGATCGACTTTCGCGTATCGATCATGCCCACGGTGCACGGCGAGAACGCTGTGTTGCGCGTTCTCGACAAAGAGTCGATGAGTGAGAAGTTCCGCAAGCTGACGCTCGACGTGGTGGGCTTTGCGGATGACGATCTGAAGCGGTTCCGGCGGTACATTCGCGAGCCGTACGGCATGGTGCTGGTGACGGGACCGACCGGCTCGGGCAAGACCACAACGCTCTATGCAGCGCTGAACGAGATCAAGAGCGACGAGGACAAGATCATCACGATCGAGGATCCGGTCGAATACCAGATTCGCGGGATCACACAGATTCCGGTGAACGAGAAAAAGGGGCTGACGTTTGCGCGCGGCCTCAGATCGATTCTGCGGCACGATCCGGACAAGATTCTGGTGGGCGAGATTCGCGACCAGGAGACGGCGCAGATTGCTATCAACTCCGCGCTGACGGGGCACCTGGTGTTCACGACGGTGCACGCCAACAACGTTGTCGACGTGCTGGGACGGTTCCTGAACATGGGCGTGGAGGCCTACAACTTCGTCTCCGCGCTGAACTGCATTCTGGCGCAGCGGCTGGTGCGCACCATCTGCGAGTATTGCGTGCAGGAGGTGCGCTACGACACGGAGATGCTGCAGTTGAGCGGACTGGACCTGGCGCAGTGGCGGAACTTCCCGTTTCGCGAGGGCCGAGGCTGCATCGAGTGCGGCGGTACGGGTTATCGCGGACGTACAGCGATTCACGAATTGCTGGATTTGACGGACCCGATCCGTGAAATCATTCTGGAGAAGAAGCCGAGTTCCGAAGTGCGCAAGCTGGCGCAGCAGGAAGGCATGCATTTCCTGCGCGAGAGCGCGCTCGACCGGGTGCGGCGCGGGCTGACGACGCTGAAAGAGATTAACAAAGTGACATTCATCGAGGCATCGCGCTAGTGGCTCTGGAAGATATCTTTCGACCTGTGGCGGGAACGCGGCCCGCGGTGGCTTGCGAGATCCGCCCCGAGGGCGTTGTTGCGGCGCGATCCTCGCAGCGAGGCGGCGAGATGACGATGGCGTTCGCCTCTCTGTCCGCTGGAGCCCTGCTGCCTGGCCTCAAGGTGCCGAATCTTGGAGACGCCCGGGCGGTGCGGTTGGCAGTGGAATCGGCTCTGGGCGACATCGGCGTGCGCAACGGAGCGGTGACGGTGGTTGTACCGGATGCCGCGGCGCGGGTGCTGCTGCTTGATTTCGACACACTCCCGGCGAAGCGCACCGAGGCGTTGTCCGTGGTGCGGTTTCGCCTGCGCAAGATGGTGCCCTTTGATGTGGAAGGCTCATCTGTGAGCTATCAGGTCATGACGCAGCGAATCGGGCAGCTGGAAGTTCTGGTGACCGTGATGCCGGGCGACGTGCTGGAAGAATATGAGAGCGTAGTGCGCGAGGCCGGCTTCGACCCAGGCGCGGTGCTGCCGAGCACGCTGGCCGCCGCGGCGGCCGTTGACGGCCGGGGCGCCACCCTGATGGTGAATTACAACGGCGCATCTGTAACCACGGCGGTTACTCAAGGCGAAGAGATGCTCCTGCACCGGTCCATGGACCTGCCGTACGAGCCGTTGGCGCATGAGGAGGAGATGGCGCAGGCGGTCATTACGGCGCTGGCGTGGTATGAAGACACCCTGCGGGGCACGCCGGCAACGATCTACTATGCGGGTCCGGGCGGGGCGCGGGCGGCGGCGCAGTCGCGCTGGATTTCCCTGGTCGATTCACCGCCGCGGATTGCGGACCTGGGATCGACAGACGCTTCGGCGGCCCGGGCCATGCCGGCGGGAATAACGGCCGGCGTGACGGGGTCCCTCGCATGAGGATTGCGGTCAATCTCGCAAGCCATCCTTACGTCGAGCTGCGGCCCGTCTACAACCGGCTGCGAACCTGGATTCTGATTCTCGCGCTGGTGGGCGTGGCGCTCTGGTATCTCTACCGCATCGAGCGGATTCAGGCAGAGGCAGCTGAGGCGCAGGTAACGGGGGTCGAGAACCGAGTGCGCGACCTCGAACACCAGCAGCAGAGCTATCAGGCGATGATGCAGGAGCCAAAGGACGCGGCCATCCTGAAACAGTCCACATTTCTGAACGGGCTTTTCCAGCACAAGGCGTTTTCGTGGACGGCCACGATGACCGACCTGGAAACGGTGCTGCCGTCGGGCGTGCAGGTGATGAGCATCGATCCCATCGTCGCGCCGGATGGGCATGTGACGATTCGGCTGCGGGTTACCGGGGACCGCGGCAGGGCGCTCGACCTGATCCGCAACCTCGAGAAGTCGAGACATTTTGCTTCGCCGAGGCTGGCCTCGGAAACGCTGGCGACCGGACAGGGCCCGCAGAACGTGAATTCGGGCGATGTCAACTTTGACATTCTGGCCGATTATCGGCCGCTGCGGTTGGACACGAACCATGAGAGCAAAGCCGACGCGACTCCCAGAAAGAAACCCCACGTGGTGATGGAGGGACGGTCGACTCCATGAATCGCGGCGGTGTTTTTTCCAAACTCAACCTGCATCTCTTCCTGCTTATCGCGGTCGTCGCGGTGGACGGTTTCATTGGCGTTCGCTACGCGTTGGCCTGGCGCGCAATCCGCGCCGCGGAGTCGGGCAGTTTTGTTCAGGAGGGGCTCAAGTATCAGCAGCTCCAGTCGCAGATGCAGCACCTGAACGGGCTGCCGCACAAGGTGGATCTGGCCGACGAGGACGCGCAGAAATTTTATGACGAACGTATCCCGCCCAACTGGTCTACGATCCTGGCGCAACTGGGCGAAGTGGCGTCGAAGAATCAGGTAAAACTGTCGCGGGCGGCCTATGCGGGGAATGTGGCCACCGGCGGACTGACCGAGCTGCATATCGATGCGGGGCTGAGCGGGCAGTATTCGAATCTGATGCGCTTCATCAACGGCATCGAGCGCGACAAGGACCATGTGTTCTTCATCATCAATGGCATCACGCTGACCGGGCAGCAGGGTGGCCTGGTGAACCTGCGGCTGCGGCTCACGACGTATATTCGCGGAAGTGCGACGGACCTTCCCCCGGCGGGCAGTCTTGAAGGAAATCCGCAGGCCGGCGCGGAAGTCAGCCCGGTAACCAGTCCCGGGGCCAGCCCGGCCGCCAGCGGGGAGCCGCAATGAAGACCGGCCTCGACAACAAGCGGAACGTGATGATCCTGGCGGTGCTGGGCGTGGTCATGCTGGGCGCGGTGGTCTATTTCGTGATGAATGTTTTCGGTGGGGGCAGTGCTCCACCGGCGGCGCCGCAGCAGGCGACGACGGCCGCGCAGCCGGCAGCGGGCGAGAGTCGTGGAGGCCATGCCGCGGAGAAGATTCCGCCGCTGGCCAGCCTTGACCCGACGCTGCATCCGGAAGTGATGGCGGGTGCGGAAGCTCTGGAGTACAGCGGCGCGGGGCGGAACATTTTTTCCATGATGTCGGCTCCGGTGGATATTCCGAAAACGATCGCGCAGATTCGACCGAACACCCCGCCGCCGCCTCCGCCGCCACAGGGACCGCCGCCTCCGCCGCCCATCGATCTAAAGTTTTTTGGATACGAGGCGAATAACGGCGCGAAGAAGGCATTTCTGCTGAAGGGCGACGACGTATTCATTGCGTCGGAGGGCGACGTCGTGGACCATCACTATAAGGTGGTGAAGATCACGCCGCTTTCAATTCAGGTGACGGATCTGCTCTACAACAACACGCAGACGCTGCCGCTGACGCAGAGCTGACCGAACGATCAAGCGGTTAGCGAGATATCGGAACATGGAAATGGACATAGCGCATCGAGAATCCGACAGCGAGCAGGGCTACATGCTGTTGGCCGTGGTTTTTCTGACCCTGCTGGTGCTCATCAGCCTGGCGGTCGCCGCGCCGAAGATTGCGATGTCCATCCAGCGCGATAAGGAGCTGGAGACGATCCATCGCGGTCAGCAATACAGGCGGGCGATCAAGCTGTACTACCAGAAATTCGGGCGCTACCCGACCTCGATCGATCAGCTCGTCGAGACCAATCAGATTCGCTTCCTGCGGAAACGCTACGTCGATCCGCTGACCGGCAAAGATGACTGGAAGCCGGTCCTCTACGGCCAGGCTCACGTGCGCCCCTTGGGATTCTTCGGGCAACAGCTCACGATGGCCGCTGGTCTGGGCACGACCGGCGCATCGATGTATACGGCGGCGGCAACGACCACGACGGATGCGAACGGCATACCCATCGCGAGCCCGGACGGGTCTTCGTCAGGTGGGACGGATGGCAGTTCAACATCCAGCAGCGGGTCACTCAATAGCCAGGGCGGGGGGAGCTCGATCAATTCCGGCGCCGGCTCAACCGGCATTTCTACGATGTTCCCGCAGTCGTCGAGCTCAGGGTTTGGCTCCGGGTCGGGGTCCGGGTTTGGCTCCTCGACGAATTCGCCCACGGGCTCGCAGACCGGTGTGCCTGGGAGTGCGGGCAGCAGCACCTCGGCAACGACGTTCGGCGGGGCCGGTCCCATCGTTGGCTTCACACTGCCAGTGGATAAGCCCTCGCTGGTCCTCTACAAGCAGCAGAAGCGCTACAAGCAATGGGAGTTCAACTACGATCCCGCGGAAGATCAGGCGCAGGCGCTGGCGGGGCTGACGAACGGCGTGTCCTCGGGCGGCGTGCCCACGAATCCGAATTCTCCGAACGGGACTGGTCCCGGTACGACGACGCCGGGGTCAATTCCGCCGCCGCCAACTTCCACTCCGGGCCCTGATTCGGGCTCCCCGTCTTCGCCGACGGACCCGACTTCTCCGCAATAGCGAGAGCCGTACTCAAAAATCTGCAATCTGGATGAACTCTCCGCTAGTAAATGCGGAAGTTGACCTCGATATTCACTTCGACCGCGACGGCGCGGCCATTGAGCTGGGCGGGTTTGAATTTGTATTGGCGGACGGCCTCGATGGCTTTCTCGTCGAGTCCCATGCCGAGGGGGCGGACGATATGGACGCGCTGGGGATTGCCGAGGGGATCGACGATGAGGCCAACGACGCAGATGCCCTGATATTTGGCGCGGCGGGCCTCGTCGGAGAACTCGGGATCGGGCGCAAATATAAGGATGGGGTTGGAGACACCGCCACCGACCTTGTAAAGGCCTCCGCCGTAGCCGCCTCCAGTGCCAGGGCCGATGCCGTTGCCGTTCCCCGAGCCGATGCCGCCGCCGGAGCCCGAGCCGAATCCTGAACCTGAACCCGAACCCTGGGAAGAGAAGGCGATCTGCGGAGATTGCGGGATGCCGAGGTCGGGCATGTTGGCGTCAGGCAGCTTGATGGGAGGCTTGACCACGGTGGGCTCGACGGCGAGCTTCGGGTTATCGAGACGGAGGATTTGCGGCGGTGTGATCTGGGTCTTGGCGAATTTTGGGAGCTTGCCTTTGCTGGCTTCGAGAATTTCATGATTGCCGCCGCCACCGCCGCCACCCATCGTGTCCTTGAGAGGCGAGGCGGGAATGAACGGGGTGACGTCGACAGCGGTGGCGATGAGTTTCTTCTGGATTTGGCGCTCGTGCCAGCGGTCAAGCGCGAATAGTACGATGATCGCGCAGATCAGGGCGTGAGCGCCGACGGATAGAATGCTGGTCCAGCGGGACTGGGTTTGGATTTCGAGGCCGGCGAAGGTGGGTACATAGGGCTGGACTTTTTCAGGCGCGCCATCGAGAGCGGTGAGGCGGTCTTCCACACCAGCGAGCAGCGTGGCTGGGGCGGCTTCGCGGGCAAAGGCGGCGTAGAGGGCCTGTTCGAGTTTGGCGTCGGTTTCAATCATCGTGGACCTCACTTCAACTGCGGGCCATCGAGTGCAGGACTTCTAGTGCAGGACCCGAGTCAACTTTTCGCGCAGCAGGAGCAGGGTGCGCCGGAGGTGACTCTTGACGGTGTCGACGGGCATGCTGAGCGCGCCGGCAATATCATCGACTGACATATCTTCCTGGTAACGGAGCGCGATGACGGTGCGCTGGATCACCGGGAGCGAGGCCACCAGCTGCCGTAGCTGGCGGCTGAGGAGCGGATCGCCGGGGCTCGCGTCGACGGCCAGCTCGGGCAGGTTGAGATCCCGAAAATCGGCGGGATCGGTGACGACTTCGTGCCGCCGGTCGCGCTGGCGGATCCGATCGATGGAGCGATGCACACTAGTGCGGCGTAGCCAGTGGAGGACATGATCGTCCGACGCGAGCTCGTCGAGCTTGGCGTGCAGTTCCAGAAAGACATCCTGCGCGGTCTCTTCGGCGAGGAAGCGGTCGCCCAGGATGCGGAGGGCGATGCTGAAGACCATCGACTGGTGCTCCAGCATAGCTGTGCGGAAGGAATGCTCGCGAGCTTTCAGGTGTACATCCTGCCTTCACTTGTGTATACGCCTGAAGCGGGCGGGGAGGGTGCAGAATTTTTGGATGGATGTGCAGGGAGTCACCGTGGGACTGAATACCGAGGAGTCACCGGGTGCGGCGGGATATGGATGATTCGAAGATCCGCGTCGGACAGCAGAGTGAGTACTGGAGAGCTACCACATTCGGACTGCTTCTGCTACGCTCGCCGCACGGCGGGGAGTTGAGAGGTTTGCTTCTGGAAGCCCACTCATTGAGCATCGATCGCGCTGAGCTGCTGTCCATCGTGCGGGGTACGATCTTTGTGTTTTCCGGTTTGCTGGCCTGCGTCATCGCGGCCGTGCGCGGGTGGGGTGGCGTACTCATCCTCGTCTGGTTTGGAATCTTCAACCTCACGTATGGCAGGCGGATCCTGTATGGCCGGAGTGGGGACGGATGCAAATGTAACTGCTGCTGTTACTGAAGCCGTGCGTGCGTCGCCGTTTCCGGCCTGAGTCAGAAAAGGGGGCATCATGAATCGACGCCAATTTGCAACTCGTTCCCTGGCCGCGGCCGCGGGGGCTGCGCTCGGTCACCATCCTTGTTATGCCAGTGCGTCGCTTACCGCAAATCAGGCTCCGGGCGCGGCGCCCGAAGCGTCCATACAAAAGGCGCGCTTTCCGGAAGGCTTTATCTGGGGCACGGCGACCGCCTCCTACCAGGTGGAGGGCGCGTGGAACGAGGATGGCAAGGGCGAATCGATCTGGGACCGATTCACGCATACGCCAGGGAAAGTCCGCGGCGGCGTGACGGGGGATGTGGCGTGCGATCAGTACCACCTCTATCCGCAGGACATCGCCCTGGCCAAGCGCCTCAACCAGAAGAGCCAGCGTTTCTCCATTTCGTGGCCGCGCATTCAGCCGACGGGAACCGGCGCACCCAACATGAAGGGGGTGGACCACTACAGTCGCTTTGTCGATGCTCTGCTTGAGGCCGGAATCCGGCCCTGGTGCACGATGTACCACTGGGATCTTCCGCAGGCGCTCGAAGACCGGGGAGGCTGGCCGAATCGGGAGTTAGCGAGTTACTTCGCAGACTACGCCGGCATTCTTGCGAAGCATCTTGGCGATCGAGTAACCATCTGGGCGCCGTTTAACATGCCGTGGGCGATCGCCTTTATGGGATACGCCGCTGGCGCCTTTCCCCCTTGCCGAACCAGCTTCAACGATTTCCTGAAGGCGGCGCACACGCTGGCCCTTGCTCAGGCGGAGGCGCACCGCGCCGTGAAGGCAGCGTCTCCGAAGGCAACGGTGGGGAGCGCGTATGAGATGGCTCCGGCCTACCCGAAGACGGACTCGGACGACGATCGCGCCGCCGCGGCTCGATACCATGCGATGAACAATGTCTTTTTTCTTGAGGCGGCCATGTATGGCCGTTATCCGAAGGCTTTTGTTGGAGAGCCGCCGCTTGATCTGATGGGTTACAAAGCAGGCGACGAAAAGCTGCTGTATGCGCCGCTGGACTGGGTGGGCTTTCATTACTACACACGGCGCATCGTCTCGGATGCGAGCAAGGAGCAATTTCTGGGCGGGGGTAAGTTCAGTGGTACCGAGATCGAGAACAATGCGCCGGGCGGCCGCGATCCTTATACACGCTTCCGAGCGGCGATGCCGAAGGAGGGTCCGCTGACGGATGCTGGTTTGGAGGTTTGGCCGCGCGGCATCTACGACCTGGTGACTCAGATTTCCAGGGAGTACAACCACCCGATTATCGAAATTACCGAAAGCGGCTGCGGGTATCTCGATGGGCCCGATGAAGATGAAGACGGGCGCATACCGGACGGACGGCGTATTGAGTGGTACCGCGAAGTGCTTGCGGAGCTGGCGCGCGCGATCGACGATGGAGTGAGGGTGCGCGCCTTTCATGCCTGGACGCTGCTCGATAACTTCCAGTGGGCGGAGGGTTATACGGAGCGCTATGGGTTGATCTATACGGACTTCCGCAACCAGAAACGCACGATCAAGGATTCGGGCCTTTGGTACGGTCGAGTAGCTGCTTCTAACCGGCTTGATGTTTGAGTCTGGTACCGCGGGCAGGAGTGGTGGCGGTGCTCCCGCTTGCTAAGATTCCCAGCGAGATTATCCCATATATACAGCCCAAGTAGGGAATCTCCCAATACTTGGACGTGAGTTATTGACTTTGGCCTGCGGATGGCGGACGCGTGTGAGACGCAGTGCTGCCTTCGGTCATGCCCAGCGCCCACTTGATGGCTTCGAAATACATCGTGCGGATGTCGGGATCCTGCCACGACTCCTCGGTATGGCCGAGGGTGGAGTAAAAGACGCGCCCTTTGCCGTACATTTTGCTCCACGCAACGGGAAAGTCGTGATCGGTGCGGTGGATGCGCGGGTTATTTTCGTAGTTGAGCTTTGAAGGGTCGAGGCTAAGCAGGACGTTGACCTTGTCGCGCGACCAGTCTTTGGGCTGGTAAATCTCGTCGTATTTAACGAAGGCGTGCGGGAAGTGGCGGACGGCGGGGAAGCTGGGGTCCTCGTTGATGATCGGCGCGTTGAAGGTGCCCCAGGGATGCTGGTCGAACCAGCCACCGATCATCTCGCCATACTCTGGCCAGGTGTAGTTGGTGTCGAGCGCCGCGTGGATGCCGACGAAGCCCTTGCCGTCTTCGTGAATGAAGGAGAGCATGTCCTGCTTCTGGGTGGCGTCCATGTCGAGCTCGCCGGTGGTACTGGCGAAGACGAGGACGTCGAAGTAGTTCAGGCTTTTCGCGTTGTTTTTCAGATCTTTTTTGGTGAGTAGCTCGGTGTCGGTGCGCAGCATGGTGTCCCACAGCCCACTCTGTTGGCCCATGTTGAAGATGGCCACCATGGCTGCGGAGATGGAGTCGTGCTCGAAGCCCTTGGTCTGTCCAGTGACCAGAACGTGCTTGAGGTGAATCTGTTTGGCGTGAGGCGGTGGGGGCGCAGCGGCGCTTCCAGTGGATTGCGCGTGGGAATTGAGGTTCAGCGCAAGAGTGAGGACGACGAGGATCGGGAAATGAGAAGGTCTTAGAACGCGCAAGCGGACTCCTTACATCGATCGGAACAAAGTGTAGCGCGCCGAACAGCGCGGATGTTTTGTCCGAACGCGCCTAGAAAGACTGGCAGTGATGGACGACGCCTTCTTTCATGACGAGCAGCAGGTTCCCCTTTGGGTTGGCGAGGATCGTGATGTCGTCAAGGGGTGAGCCGTCGAGGACGAGGAGGTCGGCGATGGCTCCTTCGACGATGACGCCGAGGCGGCCTTCCATTCCGACGAGTTTGGCGGCGACCGTGGTGGCGCTGGCGAGGATTTCTTCGGCGGGGAGGACGCGGGCGCGGATGGAGAATTCTTCGCACTGGCGGACGTGGGTGGGGCCGAGGAGATCGGTGCCGAAGGCGATGGTGACGCCGGCGTTGCGCAGGATAGAAAGACTTTCGAGGCCCGCCTTGCGGACGTTTTCGATTTTTGCGATGGAGGCGGCGGGAAGGCCGAGGGCGGGACCGTCCTCGGCAAGAGCTTCGTAGGTGACGAGGGTGGGGACGGCGACAGCATTGCCTCTGGCGGCGAAGCGGGCGGCGGCATCGTCGATGAGGTTGCAGTGTTCGAGGGAGTGGACGCCGCACTCGACGGCGCGGACGATGCCTTCGGCGGTGTAGAGGTGCGCGGCGACGTAGGTTTTTGCGTCGAGTGCTTCTTCGACGGCGGCGTTCATTTCGGCGACGGAATAGCCCATCCACGCGACGGGATCGGTGGGGCTGGCCACGCCGCCGTTGCCCATGACCTTGATAAAGGATGCGCCTTCGCGGAGTTGCTGGCGGCAGGCGAGGCGGACTTCTTCGACGCCGTCGGCGATGCGGCCGAGTGCGCCGAAGTTCGTTGACCAGCGGTTGGGGTCGTGGGTGTCGTAGCGAGGGCGCGCGTCGGAGTGGCCGCCTGTTTTCGAGAGCGCTTTGCCGCAGGTGAAGAGGCGCGGGCCGGGGGTGAGGCCTTGTGCGACGGCTTCGGCGAGCGAGTGGGTTGCGCCGCCGAGGTCGCGTACGGTGGTGAATCCGCGCTCGAGCATGCCTTTAAGGATGGGGATAGTGCGGAGGACAGCGGTGGCCGCGGGGAGCTGCGCGTTGGCGGCGATGTCCATCATGCTGGCGACGACATGGACGTGGCAGTCGATGAGGCCGGGGATGACGGTGCGGCCTTTGACGTCGATGATCTGGCAGGTGGAGGAGGGGGTTTTGGCGTTGAGGTCGCGGATGAGGCCGCCTTCAATGAGGATGTTGCCGGGGCGCGGGTCGGGGCTGGTGGCGTCGACAATGATGGCGTTCTGCAGAAGGGTCTGCATGGTGAGATAGTAATGCGGGACGGAGTGGGTGCGATGGCGGAAGTCGATTTCGATTCGGTGGACGACTATATCGACGCACAACCCATGAGTTCGCGGAAAGTGCTCGAGCGGGTGCGCGCGACGATTCGCAGGGCGATTCCGAAGGCCGAGGAAACGATCTCGTACGGGATTCCAACTTACAAAGTAGATGGGGTTGTGGTGGTGTATTTTGCGGGGTGGAAGAAGCACTATTCGTTGTATCCGGTGAGCGCGCCGGTGCTGGCTGAGTGCAGTGATGTGGAGGGGTCGTACACGCTGGAGAAGAGCACGATCCGATTTCCGCTTGGGGAGCCGGTTCCGGTGGGGCTGATTGAGTGCATCGTCAAGGCCCGGTTGAAAGGGATGGCGAGCCGACCAAAGAAGGGCGCGGCGAAGGGCTAAGCAGATGACTTATACGGGGTGATGAGGCGGATACGGGCAGGACGCATCTCACGGAGTGTTCATATGAAGTGGTAGCAAGTTCTCCTAATCTGACTTGATGCGCCGCGTGATGATGTTCCTGAACCCTTTGCTGATCCACAACGAGAAGCGGCGCGCCGCCGTGGAGCAGATTGCCGAGTTGCTGAGCGGGTACGGCAGCGATGTGCATCTGCAGGAGACGCTGTCGGCACATTCGGCGGGGCAACAGGCGCGCGAGGCGGTGGTGGCGGGGTTCGACGCGTTCCTGGTGTGCGGCGGAGACGGGACGGTGTTCGAGGTGATGCAGGGCGTGGCCGGGTCGGAGGCGACGCTGGGCGTGTTGCCGTTCGGGACGGGGAACGTGATCGCGCAAAACCTGCGAATGCCACGGAATCCGCTGGCGGCGGCGAAGCTGCTGGTGGGAGCGCAGGCGCGCGAGGTGAGCCTCGGGGAAATCATGCTGAATCCGGTAGGACACAAGCGGATGCAGAGCTGGTATTTCTTTATCGCCGCTGGGATGGGGGTGCATGCCGCGCTGATGAATCTGGCGCCGACCGGGCAGGGCAAGCGGCGCGGCGGGCGGCTCGCGTATTTTATTGGCGGGGCACGGCTGCTGGTGGAGCACCCGGTGCAGGCATTCGATCTGGAAATGAAGCTGAGCGATGGGAGCACGCAGCGGGTGGAGGCGTGCGAGGCGATTGCGACGCACGTGGGGGAGATCAATCGCTGGCGCCCAGGGGGCGATCCTTTTGCGGAATGGCTGCGGGTGGCATGGGTTCCTCCCACGGGTCGGATCGGGCTGGGGCACGCGAGCTTTCATGCGCTGGCGACGGGGAAGAACAACGGGCATGGGGGATGGGGAAGGCTGCCGTTCGCACAATATGTAACAGTCACGAGCATGATTTGCCGGCCATTGAATGGGAACCATTACAGCAAGCCGCTGCTGGTGGAGGCCGATGGCGAGGTGCTGGGGGCGAGCTATACGGCGATCGGCGTTTCCGACAAGAAGCTGAACCTGCTTTGGCCGCACAGACCAGGGACCGGCCAATAGGCGGCAGCGTCAGAGCTATTCGGAACGCAGAACACGCAGCGGGTCAATACTGGCAGCGCGGGCCGCGGGGATGGCGCTGGCGGCGAGGGCGACGGCGGCAACTCCGGCGACGGCGAGCAGGTAGCTGAGGGCATCGAGAGGCTTGACGCCGTAGAGCGATGAGGTGAGGCCGCGACCGACGAGCATAGCCAGGGGGATGCCGGTGACGACTCCGCAGGCGGTTAGGAGGAGGCTGTCCCGGAGGATCTTCCAGACGACCTGGGCGCGGCGCGCTCCTACCGCCATGCGGACGCCGATCTCGGCGGTGCGCTGGGTGACGCGGTAAGCGAGGGTTCCGTAGAGGCCCGTGGCGACGAGGACAACGGCGAGCAGACCAAAAAACTCCGCGAGGCGCGCGAAGAGAAGCTGGCTTGGGATGGTGGTTTCAAATTGCGCGCGCTGGGTGATGGGCTGGATCAGCGGCAGGTTCGGGTCCAGTTGCTGGAGGGCTTGGCGCGCCTGAATACGCCGCTGACCATGTCGCCCTCGGCTTCTTCGGGCTCGGCTCCGATACGGACAGCGACTTTGCCGCCGGACAACGGCGCGTAGGCGATGACCTCGCTCAGAGTGCCATGCTGGCGGTGCAGCGCGTCGTAGACAGGATAGGAAAATGTGTCATTCCAATCGATAGTGCCGGTTCCGCGCGGTGGATTGGAGGTGCGCAGATAAACAAGGCGGGTGGGATTGGCGACAGGGAGCGAGCGCAGCAGGACTGCATTCATGACACTGAAGACCGCCGTGTTGGCGCCTACGCCGAGAGCGAGGGTAAGGATGGCGGTAAGGGCGAAGCCTGGACTTTGGCGCAGGCCGCGCAGCCCGAAGCGGAGATCGCGGCGGATATTGTCGAGGCCGATCCAGCGGTCTTTGCTGTAGAAGTGCTCCTCGGCGGCGCGCATGTTGCCGAACTGGCGGCGGGCCTTCCAGCGGGCTTCGTCGGAGCTGAGGCCTTCCTGGCGGAGGTCGTCGGCTTCCAGGTCGAGGTGGGCCCGGATTTCTTCGGCAAAGTCTTCTTCGCTGCGCTTGCGGCGGAACATGGTTATGCCTCCCCGGTGATGGGGTGCTCGCCCGAGTCGAGAATGAGGCCCATGGCGCGGGTGAGGCGCTGCCACTCCGTGGTCTTTTCCGTGAGCTGCTCGCGGCCTTTGGCCGTGAGGGAGTAGAAGCGTGCCTTGCGGTTGTTTTCGCTCACGCCCCACCGGGCGCGGATCCACCTTTTGTCCTCGAGGCGCTGGAGAGCAATGTAGAGAGAGCCGTGGTCTACGGCAAAGACCGCTTCGGACCGGCGCTGGATGGAGCGGGCGACACCCTGCCCATGGCAGGGACCGAAGAGGAGGGTGCGAAGGATGAGTAGGTCGAGGGTGCCCTGGAGGAGGGAGAGGCGGTCGCGGCTTGGATCCTGGGTCGTCATTCGACCCAAGCATCGGCTTGTCTGGGTCGAATGTCAACCCGAGGGAGATCGAAACAGGAAATGACCGGGGCAGGATTCAGAGGGTCGCAGATTTCCCGGAATGAAAACCGGTGAGCGACTTTCGGCCACATGGCCCCTTCCCGTCTCATGCGGCGTTGCGGCTCGCCGATGAGCCACCTGTACAGGCGTGCTTTGTCCTGATCCGATTCATTGGAAATGAGCCGATATGCCGCAGAGACAGGGAAGCGGTGAAGAGTGGTGTCGCTACGTTTTGGCGCTGGAGACTTCGGACGAGGGGTACTGGGACTGGGATCTGGCGGCGAAGCAGCTATGGGGATCGAAACGTTTTCAGTCGGTGACCGGGGTGGGGCGCCCGTGCTCGACCCTGGATGCGTGGATGGAACGGGTACATCCCGAGGATAAGGCACGCGTGGAAAGGGAGCTGCGGGCTCTGGGAACGGGCAAGGCGGAGAAGCTTGCGAACGAGCATCGTGTGGAAAGCGGAGACGGCTCGTGGCGTTGGGTGCAGGTGCGGGGTGTGGCGGCGCGGGACAGCGGGGGCCAGGTGACGCACGTCGCAGGATCGCTCAGCGACAACACGGAGTGGCGTATGGCGGACGCGTTGACGGGACTGCCGAACCGCGCGTTCTTTGTGGATCATCTCGAGCGGCGGATCGAGCGCGGGTTCCGGCATGCGGACTGGGACTTTGCGGTGCTGTCGGTGGCTCTGGACCGCTTCGCACAGCTGAGCGAGACGCTGGGATCGATGGGCGGTGAGCGGCTGCTCATCGAGACCGCGCGGCGCCTCGAGGCGATGCTGCCCGGAGAGTCGGTGGCGGCGCGGCTGATGAGCGGTGAATTCCTGATTTGTCTGGAAGGGGCGCACACGGAGGGGGACGCGGCGCAGTTCGGAGCACAAGTCATCGAAGCTTTCCGGGAGCGCTATGTGTGGCGCGGACATGCGATTGGGCTGCCGCTGGCGGTGGGGGTCGCGAAGGCCAGCATGCTGTATTCGCATCCCGAGGATCTGATGGCAGACGCGGAGAGCGCGCTGATGCACGCGCGGAAGCGGGAGCACGCATGGTTGGCTTGTTATTCCCAGGGGATGCGAGAGCTGGCGCTCGAAAGGCTGGATTTGGAGGGCGAACTGGAGCGGGCGATCCGCGATGGCGAGCTGGCCATGTTTTATCAGCCGGAGGTGGATCTGCAGGCGAACCGCATCATCGGATTCGAGGCGCTGGTGCGGTGGAAACATCCGCGTCGAGGGCTGCTCCTGCCGTCTGAGTTCATTCCCCTGGCGGAGGAGACGGGGCTCATTGTTCCGCTGGGAGCATGGGGAATTAGAGAGGCTTGCCGGCAGATGGTGGAATGGCGGCAGGCCGGCGGCGAGGAGATGCAGAAAGCGCGCATGAGTGTGAACCTTTCGGCGAAACAGCTGGAGCAGCCGGACCTGGCGGATCAGGTGAAGAAAGCACTGGAGGGAACGGGACTGAACCCCTGGAGCCTGCGGCTGGAGGTAACGGAGAGCAGTCTGATCTCCGATGGGCTGATGGCCGAAATGACGATGAGGGCGCTGGAAAAGTTGGGCGTGGGGCTTCACATGGACGATTTCGGGACTGGGTACAGCTCGCTCGATTACATGCAGCGCTTTCCGTTCGACACCCTGAAGATCGACCGCTCGTTTGTGCGGGGGATCGCGTATGACCACCAGTCGCACCTGATTGTGCAGTCGATCTTGGATCTGGCGCGGTCGTTCGGGATGGATGTCGTAGCTGAGGGGATAGAGGACGCAGAACAGCTGGAGACGTTGAAGACCATGGGGTGCCCGTGCGGACAGGGATACTACTTCGCGAAGCCGATGGAACCGGGGGCGATCGCTGCGCTGATGCGCGAGGGTGCGTGGAAGCCCGGGGAGGCCGTTGTGCGCGCGTGAGACAGCGTGATCTGCCGGAGGTCAGCCTTTGGCAAACTGCAGGGTAAAGATGAGAGCGAGGGTAAGCGCCAGCGACGCCACCGCTAAAACCATGTTTGCAAGGACAATCTCCTTTCGCGTTGCCGGATGGTTCCGCTCTGTCGGGGGGATCGGGCGGCATCAGGAGCCCGATTCTGCAAATCCATACACTCCGTCGGCGGAGAGCGCGGAGACGCGGGCGGTGATGAGGCGGTTGGCGGGGATTGATTCGCCGTTTTCGGAGCTGAGGGTGAGCTTCAGGAAATTGTCGGTGACGGCTGCGGTGACGCCGCTCGGCCCGGATTGCCGATCGGGCTCGATAGTGACGGCAGAGAGGGTGCGGCCGATGAATCTCGCGCGGAAGGCGCGCGATTTTTCGTCGATGTGGGCGCGCAGGGTGGACATGCGTTCGTGAACGGCGCGGGCCGGAACGGGATTCTGGCGGTGAAGCTCCCACGCCGGCGTGCCGGGCCGGGCTGAAAACGGAAACAAATGTAAGTAGGTGAAGGGCTGCGCTGCGATGAATCGGTAGCTCTCGTCGAAGAGGGCATCGGTTTCGCCGGGGAAGCCGATCATGACGTCGGCGCCGATGGCGGCCTCGGGGAGGTTCTCGCGGATGGCGGCAATTTTCCCGGCGTAGTGCCAGGGGCGATAGCGGCGGTACATGCGGCGAAGGATGGCGTCCGAGCCCGACTGCAGCGGCAGGTGCGCGTGGCGACCGAGGCGAGGATGGTTGCCGGTTGAGAATTCGCGATAGAGAGCGAGCAAATCAGGCGACCAGTCCATGGGCTCGATGGAGCTCAGCCGCAAGCGGGGGAGAGACGTCTGCGTCAGGATCGCTGCTACCAGGTCTTCAAAGCGCTGGACAGGTCGGAGGTCGCGGCCCCAGCGGCCGAGGTTGATGCCGGACAACACAAGCTCCTGGCCGCCGTCTTCCCCATCCTGGTCGACGTAGCGGCGGACGCTGTCGAGGCAGGCGGCGAGAGGAACCGAGCGCGAGTGTCCCCGAGTAGTGGGAATAATGCAGAAGGAGCAACGATTGCCGCATCCATCCTGCACCTTAAGGTTGGGGCGGGTTTGGTGGGAGTCGGGAGCGAACGGCAGCGTGGCGAGCTCGGCGTGGGCGAAAGCGTCGTCGTGCAGGATAGCGCCGAGCGGGACAAAGTTCTTCTGGTCCGGAGCCGTCAGGCTGAGCTGCACTGCCAGATCCGCAACCATCGATTTGTGGCTGTTACCGATGACGGCATCCACTTCGGGAAGGGTGGCGAGTTCCTGGGGGGCGCGCTGTGCGTAGCAGCCCGTGACGATGACCCGGGCTTTCGGGTTCTGGCGGCGTACGCGGCGGAGGTATGCGCGCGCCTGGCGATCGGCTTCGGCGGTTACGCTGCAGGTGTTTACAATAACAACATTGGCCGAGGCAGGGGCTGCGGCGATCGAAAGTCCCCTTTGGCGCAGGCTGGCGGCGATGGCTTCGCCGTCGGCGCGGCTGGCGCGGCAGCCAAAGTTCTCCACGTGATATTCTGCCACGTTGCTCAGTGTATCAACATGGAATGAGGAGGGTTCGGCGGCCGGCCGAACCCAAAACCTCTCTGAGGCTGCTTTCATTTTTTGGTGTACGATCCAGCCTTAAGCAGAAGATCAGCAAGTTCGGGATAGGAAAGTCAGGACCAGACAGTCAGGACCAGGAGTTGATATGAAACGGCGCATTCTTCTTGTCGATGATGACGTTGCCATTTTGCTGACCTTGAAGGCAGTGCTCGAAATCAGCGGGTTCGAGGTGCAAACCGCGGCTTCAGCGCGCGAAGCGAAGCTGCGGCTGAAGTCGAACGAGTACCACATGGTGATCACGGACCTGCGCATGGAGAGCGAAACGGCAGGCGAGGAAGTCGCGGCCGCCGCGAAGAAGGCGGCGAACCAGCCGGCGGTGGCCATGCTGACGGCCTATCCGCCGCAGGATGCGGAGTGGGTGACGACTTCCGACACGGACAAGGTCCTGGTGAAGCCCATGAACACTCAGGATCTGCTGCGGCAGATTGAGGCGATGCTGGTCTCGCACGAGGATAAGAAGCGGAAAGAGAGCGCGAAGAAGATCGATGCGCTCCCGGTGGCTCAGGTGGCGGCGAAGAAGCCGCGCAAGCTCGCGGATGCAAGATAAGCGAGCGGTCAGCGATGGCCACCGGCGTTCAGGAAAACGACGAGCCAGCGGCACGGGTAGGGGATGCGCCAAATGCGGTAACCGTTCAGCCTCGCAACGGCATGGCACACGATCCCTGATCGACAACGATGAACGATGCGGGAGCCGAAGCGCTTAGGCGTGGACTACGGACCTAGCTCGCCTGGCTCAGCGTCCGCTTCTGCTGGAAACAGCCGCGGCACAGAACGGGTCGCCCCTGGGTGGGCTTGAACGGAACGGTAGTTTCCGTTCCGCATTCCGAGCAGACGGTGCGCGTTTCGGGACGAGCGGAGCCTGAGCCGGAAGCCCGTTTGGCCTTGCAGGTTTTGCAGCGTTTCGGGTCGTTCTTGAATTGCTTATCGAAGAAGAACAACTGCTCGCCCGCCGTGAAGACGAAATCGCTTCCACAGTCGGCGCACTTGAGAACCTTATCGACGAAATCCATCCCGCTTCCCTCGCCCTTGTCCCGAAGCACCCGTTCTAACAGCGCCAGACTGACGGCGCGCCCGGATCGTCCGGCACTTCAAAACAGTGCCGGCTTTCTGCGACACGCCCCTTGTGACCGGACGTGGCACTACCGATTGATTAAGGGGCCCTGGTGGCGCCGGAGGACAGCGGCCATCCAGGATCGACATTCCTGAGGGGCCTGCTCTCCAACCGCCGTGCCGCGATGAGGTGCGGCAAAGAACAACACCGGCAAAGCCAGAAATTTCCGTTTGGGGGAACGGAATTACAAAGTGAGAAACGACCGGTCCGACAGCTCGGGGCGCTAACAGCGCTTTGAGGGTTGGCCCTGTCCCGTCAGCTGAAAACCTGCTGCCGGAAGGCTCAGACTCTGTCGAGATTCTGGGGACCTGGACGGACCGGCCCGGTTGACTAATCCTGCTCTTTACGAGCCTTTTTACGATTCCGCTTCCGCGCCAGCGCTTCCTTTACGCGTCGCTTTTCACCGGGCTTCAGATAGAAGGAATGACGTTTGACTTCTTTAATGATGTCTTCCTGCTGAACCTTCCGCTTAAACCGGCGGAGTGCATTTTCAAGCGGCTCGCCTTCCTGTATGCGAACCTCTGCCAAAGAACTACACCTCCAGACGACCCACGCTGGGCAAGCACAAGATTACAGGAAGCGGGGGGCAATTTCCACTAATCGGCGTGGAGCGGGTCACCAGTCGTACGCCAAACGACGCCGCCCGGAGACGGAAGGGAGTCGTTCTGGCTAACGCTCTTATAACTTCCCGCTTTTGGAGCCGGTTTGTGAAGAGAAAAACCCAGGCTACCTGTTGACATTCTAATGGAAGATGGAGTATCTGTAGAACTCCAACAGGAGGGTGCGTGGGAGAAGAGCGGTCGGATGTTCTGCAGGGAACGCTGGATCTGATGGTGCTGAAGACGCTGGAGTCGATGGGGCCGCAGCACGGATATGGGATCGCGCGGCGCATCGAGCAGATCAGCGAGCAGGCGCTCAGGCTGAATCAGGGAACGATTTACCCCGCCCTGCTGCGGCTGCGGCAGCGGGGATGGATCAGGGCGGAGTGGGGGTCGAGCGAAAACGGACGGCGCGCGCGGTACTACTCGCTGACACGGACCGGGAAGACGCAGATCGAAAAGGAGACCGAGAGCTGGGAGCGGGTGGCGGCGACGATGGCGCGGTTTCTGACGGCAGCCGGTATCCGGTAGCTGGGAGTGGGGATGAGCGGATTGCGGACATTCTGGAGCCGGTTCGGGGCGATGTTTCGACGGCGAGCGCTCGATCGCGACCTCGACGACGAGCTGCGTTCGCATCTCGAGATGGCGACACAGGAAAACCGGCGGCGAGGGATGAGCGATGAAGAAGCGCGGAGGAAGGCGATGCGGGATTTTGGCGGAGTGACGCAGGTGCGGGAGACGGTGCGGATGCGGGAAGGACTTCCCTTCTTCGAGAATCTGTCGCGCGATCTGGGGTATGCGCTGCGAATGCTGCGAAAGAGTCCGGGATTTGCGGCCATTGCCATTGGCTCCCTTGCGCTCGGGATTGGCGCAAACACCGCGATTTTTTCGATTGCGAAACAGGTGCTGCTGGATCGGCTCAACGTGCCTCACCCGGCGGAGCTGCGGCTGTTCGCGTGGAGGTCCGCGCGGAAGAGCGTTGTCCACAGCTCATGGGGCGACTGGGACAAGACATCGAACGGCGTGACCAGCACATCGTTTTCGTATCCGGTGTACCAGCTGATGCGGAAGCAGAATCACCAGCTCGCGGACCTGTTTGCGTTCAAGAATTTGGGGCGGATGAACGTGACGGTGGATGGCGAGGCGGAGGTGGTTCAGGGAGACCTGGTCTCGGGCAACTTCTACCAGCAGATGGGCGTCGAGCCGCAGCTGGGGCGAGCGATTGGGCCGGCGGACGATGAGAAGCCGGGCGCGTCGCCAGTGGCTACGATTAGCGACGGGTACTGGACGCGGCGGTTCAACCGTTCGCCCGCAGTGATCGGGAAGACGATCCTGGTGAACCTCGTAAATGTAACGGTCGTTGGTGTAAATCCGAAGGCTTTCACGGGAGCGAAAGGCGCGCAGTCCTCGCCGGAGATTTTTCTGCCGTTCAGCATGCAGCCGCTGATCCAGCCGGACAGCAGAGAGACTTCGCTCTTGACCAGCGACCGCCTGTGGTGGGTGCAGATTATGGCGCGCGCGAAGCCGGGCGTGGATGAAGGCAAGGCGCGCGCGGCGCTCGATGTGGCGCTGAAGAGCGCGGTGCGGGCGACGATGACCGTGAAGCCCGACGAGTCCGTGCCGGATTTGATTCTGACGGATGGAAGCCGCGGGATGAACGAGGCGAGCAGGCAGATGTCACGCCCGCTGTGCGTGCTGATGTCTCTGGTGGGCTTGGTGGTATTGCTGGCGTGCGCAAATATGGCGAACCTGCTGCTGGCGCGGTCGGCGGCGCGGCAGCGAGAGATGAGCGTGCGCATGGCGCTGGGTGCCGGGCGGCCGCGGATTCTGCGCCAGGTCCTGACGGAGAGCCTGCTGCTGGCAGTACTGGGCGGGCTGGTGGGATTGCTGGTGGGATACTTCGGCCGGAATGCGATCCTCGCGATGCTGTCGAGCCCAGCGGAACCGACGGTGCTGCCAGCAGGTTTGGACTGGAGAGTATTTGCGTTCAACGCGGCGCTCTCGCTGGCGACAGGGATTCTGTTCGGGGTTGCTCCAGCGTGGCAGGCGACGCGCACGCAGGTGAGCAGCGCGCTGAAAGATAACGCGCAGACGACAACGCGGCGTCGCCGGGGCATGGCGAATCGGGCGATTGTGGGATTCCAGGTTGCGCTGTCGACGCTGCTGGTGGTGGTGGCAGGATTTTTTCTGCGGACCGTGATCAACCTGAACCGGGTCGATCCTGGATTCGATCCGCGCAATATTGTGCTGTTCGAATTGCGGCCGCCGCAGACGGAGTATCCCGGCGCGAAGGAGGCGGCGTTGTTCCGTCAGATTGTGGAGCGGCTGAGTGCGGTGCCGGGAGTGGAGTCAGTGTCGCCCACGAGTGTTGCGCCGCTCTCCCGCAGTTACGAAAGCGATGACTTCGTTCCTGTGGGGGTGAAGGCGGCTCCGGGCACCGAGCAGGACGCCGATAACACGACCGTCGGGGATCGCTACTTCGCGACGTTCCGCATCCCCATGGTCGCCGGCCGGGACTTCGCCCCAACCGATACAGAGACTTCGTCGAGGGTCGCGATAGTGAATCGAGCCCTCGTGAAGCAGTTCTTTCCGAATGTGGACCCTGTCGGTAAGAGCTTTACGACTTCGGGTCCGAAGGACCAGAAGCTGGTGTACCAGATTGTGGGCGTGTGCGCGGACACACGCTATGGCAGCCTGCGCGAGGATCCTCCACCCGTTTTCTACCTCGACTATCGCCAGGCGCCCGAGATCGATTGGGGGATGACGTTTGCAGTGAAAACGCGCTCCGCGCGGGCCGGGATTACGCCATCGCTGCGGCGCGCGGTGCAGTCGGTCGACCAGAACCTTCCCTTGACCGATGTGCGGACGCAGGAGGAGCAAATCGACGAGTTGCTGATGAACGAGCGCATCTTCGCCGATCTCTCGACGGGCTTCGGCATTCTCGCGCTGGTATTGGCATGTATTGGGATTTATGGACTGATGGCCTACTCCGTTTCGCGGCGCACCAACGAGATTGGCATTCGGATGGCGCTGGGTGCGCGATCGGAACAAGTGCTGCGCATGGTGCTGAGCGAGGCCGTGTGGATGACAGCGGCGGGCCTTGTCATCGGGCTGGGCGGCGCAGTGGCCCTGGGGCGGCTGATCGCGAGCCAGCTCTATGGACTGAAGGCGTGGGATCCGCCGACGCTGGTGGCATCGGCGGCGCTCCTGATTCTTGTTGCCCTCGGCGCAAGCTGGGTGCCGGCCCACAGGGCGGCGTCGGTCGATCCCGTGGCGGCATTAAAAGCGGAATGATCAGCCCTGCTAAGTTCCGGACTACCGGTGCCCCCCAGGGAACCGATTCCCAGCCACCGCGATGTTCGTCTCCTCCACATCGAAGCTACGCCGGCCGGCATGCTGACGAGCAAAAGATTCCAGCTTGGCAAAAGATGCTCCGCCCAGTTCATGCTTCAGGCGGGTGATCGTCTCCGCGACGATCGGATCGCCCTGGTGGTCGAGCGAACTCAGCTTTGCCATCTGCGCGGCTGCGTCCGCCGAAGACTGAACCAGAAAGTGGCCACCATTCCAGCCCAGGGTTTCATGCATCTGGTCGCTCCACGCATCGATGCGGGCGCTACCGTCGAGCAGCACGGAATACGCGATGCGCCATTCGTCGTCCGAGAGCCCGATCGACAGGCGATTCACCTTCCTCCAGTCCACGCGGAACTCCTTCGCACCGGCAGCCTGCTTTCTGGCCTGGAGGTCATCGAAACCGATCTCCTGAATGAGCGCGGCGAACACATCGCCGTGTCCTGGCCGCTGCATCGGCGTTACTGTACTCGCCGAGAGAGCCACCTGACTGTGTATCAGGCCCGCAGCGCTCGCATCCTGCGCGAGAACCGATGAAGCCCCAACCAGAGCGCCAACAACCACCGCCGGAACGAGAAACAACTTCGTAAATCCTGTAAACCCTGGCATAGAAGTTTCCTTTCAGTCGTTCAATTTCGTAACTGACTCAACGAATTCTGTAACGCACACCCGTGCTCACGCTGAGGTTCGTCGCCGAACCGTACGTGAACCCGGGCCAGTACTGAGCTTCCACATCGAATAACCGCAGCCGGATACGCTGGTTAACCCGGTAATCCATCCCCGCGCCCGGCGCCATTACGAAGTAATTCCCATACGCGTAGCTGTAAGGAAAGTTGAAGTAGCCATCGCCGATAAGGAACTTCACATAAGGCCGGAGCTTCGCGTCGTCGCCCAGGCCGGCGAGCTGATACCGCGGGCCTATGAGATACGTCGTAGCGTGGGTGTTCTCTACCTGGCGCAGAACCGCCCAGTTCGTCTCGCCCTCGATTCCATACCGCCACGTGAAGTTAGCATCGGCAAAAGCAGAGCCTCCGAGCAGCCAGTGCTGCCCATATTGCAGCCGCGTTGCGTTGAAGCTGCCGCCCACCGACAGCGACGACCAGTCGCCCACAGCCGACTCAGGAGACTGCGCATACACCCTGACCATCCCGCCCATCAGCGCGGCCAGCAAGAGAACGCAAGCTGCACATTTGCGATTCGTCATGGTCCGCACCCGGCTCACTGCGTCACCGTCAGCGTGAGATTCGCCACGTGGGTTACGCCTGTCTGCTCACCGGTCGCTGTCACCTGGAGGACGTAATTCCCCGGTTTTGCGCTGTTCAGCGAGAAGCCGCCGCAACCCGTCATCAGGAACGTCGTGCCCGCCAGCATCGCGATCAGGACGAGCACCCTGAGCGCCGCTGCCTGTTTGCGGAAGCGCCAGAAGGCAAACCCGAAGAGCGCCGCTCCTGGGAAGACACACGCGGCCAGCATGCCGCCGCTGTTGCCTGGCATCTCGTTCTCCGCCTGCGAACCGGCCAGCGGCGAATTCGTATCGACCGTCAGCTGCACCGATCCTGTGCCGTTTGCGTTCAGCGAGATGTCGTTGGAGGCGAAGTTACAGGTCACCGAATACGGCACCGAGCCGCAGCCGAGCGCGATTTTGTCCGCGAATCCGTTCTCCGATCCAAGGTTGATGGTCACGGTCGCCGACTGCGAAGTCGGCACGCTGAGCGATGTCGGGTTCAGCGCAATGGTGAACTCCGTAGCCTGCGCCACCGTTACCGAGACAACATTCGAAACCGACGGCGCGTTCAGCGAATCTCCCGAGTAGTGTGCGGTGATGCTGTAACTTCCCTGGCTCGGATTGATGGTCAGCGTCGCTGTGCCGTTGGCTCCCACACCCGCCGAGCCCAGGGTTGCAGTGCCGTTCATGTAAGTGATGGTTCCCGTCACCGCGCTGCCGCTGGTCGACGTTGTTGTCGTCAGCAATGTGAGCTCCTGGTCCGTATTCAGGCTCGTCGCCGAGGCTGCGAGCGAGGTCTGCGTTCCATACGCGGTCACCGTGACGGTCAGCGGCGCCGAGTTACTGCCCGCGTCGTTCGCGTCGCCTCCGTAGGCAGCCGTGATGGTGTGCGCCCCAACCGCCAGCGAGGACGTGCTGTACGTCGCCACCCCGCTGCCATTCACAGCCAGCGTCGAGAGCGTGGTGGTCCCATCCATGAACGTCACATTGCCGGTGGGGACGCCACCGTTTCCGCTCACCGTCGCCGTCAGCGTCACCGAGTTCGTGACCACTACCGAAGCGCTGCTCGCCGCAAGCTTTACGCCGGTCGTTGCCTGGATCACCGTTTCCGCCAGCCCCGCTGAAGTGCTCGCCGTGTCGTTGGTGTTTCCCACGTAGGTGGCTGTGAGAGTGTATGCACCCACCGGCAGCGCGGAGGTCGAGAGGGTCGCCACGCCGGCGCCGTTCAGCGTGCCTGCGCCCAGCAGCGTGCTCCCGTTGTAGAAGTTCACCGTTCCGGCCGCCGTCCCCGCATTCGCCGTCACTGTGGCCGTGAGGGTTAAGGAATTGCCCGCGATTGCCGGATTGGCGCTGGCCGTAAGCGCCGTCGTGGTCGACGCAATGTTCACCGCCTGTGTGAGCGTCGGCGACGTACTAGTGAAGTTGTTCTTATCGCCGGCATACACGGCGCTGATCGAGTGCGCCCCCGTCGCCAGAGTCGAAGTCAGGAAAGTCGCAGTCGCCGTGGATGTCCCGGAGGCAGCCACGGTGCCCGTTCCGATCTGTGTCGTCCCGTCGTAGAACTTTACAGTTCCGGTCGGCACGATGGTGCCGGTCGCCACGACCACCGCCGTGAAGGTCACCGGCGAGCCATAGATCGACGGGTTCACGCTGGAAGAGAGCGTCGCTGTCGTGGTCTGCCCGACGATCTGAATCAGCGGAGCCGATGTTGCGCTGACGTTATTCGTGTCCGTGTAACTCGCTGTGATCGAGTTGTTTCCCACCGGTAGTCCAGCCGTCGCATACGTAGCAACACCGCTCCCATTCAGCGTACCGCTTCCGAGGTACGTTGCGCCGTTGTAGAACGTGACAGAGCCCGTCACCGGAATCCCTCCCGATACGGTCACCGCGGCGGTAAATGTCACTGTGGAGGCGAAGGCAGAAGTGTCGTTCGGACTGGAGCTGGCGATTGTGACAGTCACCTGCTCCTGCACCACCTGCGAAAGCGGATTCGAAGCCGATGCGCTGTAATAGGTGTCTCCGTTGTAATTCGCGGTGATGACATGCGTGCCCACTGCCAGCGCGCTCAGTTGTAGGCTCGCGTTGCCGCTGCTGTTCAGCGTCTGGGCCGTGCCGATCGGATTCGTCGTGCCCTTAAACGTGTCCGTAAACGTCACTGTTCCGGTGGGCGTCCCCTGCGAGGAGTTCGGGTCCTGCTTCACCGAAACATTCAGCGTGATCGTCTGCCCGAACGCTGCCGGATTCTGGCTCGAGCTGAGCGTCACAATCGCCCCGTTCAATCCCAGGGCTTCACCAACGACCAAAATATCCAGCGGCGAATCCGCCGGATTGCCGGTCAGGTTCACATTCCCCACCAGAGGATCGGGCAAAGGAGTAGCCGTGCTGGTCGGCGCAAACTCCGCTGACACCGTGCACTGTGCATCGACCGCCAGGCTGCCGGTGGTGCTGCACTCGCCGGTTCCTGCCGCTACAGCAGCATTCGCATCCGGCGCAATTGCGGTCCACGTCAGCGCCGCATTGCCGTCGTTCTCAACGATCTGCGTCTGCGGCGAGCTCACCTGGTTCAAAAACAGCTCCGGCGTAAAGAACACGGTTGCCGCATCCGCTGCGACCTTCCGGACCAGGTGATCGTAGTACTCCGCGATCAGAAGGTTCCCGCTCGCATCCACCGCGACCGCATAGGGCGCGTAAATGCCGGCTCCCGTCGCGATGCCCCCGCCGCTGAAAGCGTCGCCATTCTGGTTGTTGCCGAAGCCGTAATCGGATTTCCCGTCGCCGTAAACATCCTGCTGGTTCCATCCTGCAATCGTGCTGATCGTGCCCGACACTGCATTGACTTTGCGCACGACGTAGTTGCGCGCGTCGGCAATGTAGACGTTCCCCGCTGGATCGCAGGCTACGCCCAGCGGCGAATACAAATCGGCCGATGTGGCTGCTCCGCCGTCACCCGAATAGCCCGTGGCGCCCGTGCCCGCGTAAATGCTGATCGTTCCGCTGCTATTGACCTTCCGCACCGTCTCATTGCCGGAGTCCGCAATATAGAGGTTGCCCGCATAGTCGAGCGCCAGACTGTTAGGCGCATTCAGCCTGGCGCGAATCGCCGGGCCGCCATTGCCTGAGGATCCCGCAATCCCACTACCGTCGCCGGCAATCGTCGCTATTTTTCCGGTGGCCGCGGAGACTTCACGCACCGCGTTGTTATCCGTGTCGGCGATATACAGATCGCCTGCCCCATCCACGGTCACACTCTGGGGCGAGTTGAGCGTTGCCGCTGCAGCCGCGCCTCCATCGCCTGTATAGCCCGGTGTTCCATTGCCGGCGACTGTGGTAATCGTGCCGGTCGCAAGGTTCACCTCGCGAACCACGTTGTTATTCGTGTCCGCGATATATAAGTTCCCCGCCCCATCGAGGGCCACGCCGCCCGGCTGGTTCAGCGATGCGCTGGTGGCTACCGTCGAGGCTGCGTCATATCCCGCGCTGCCGTTGCCCGCCACTGTCGTAATCTTTCCAGCATTCGCCCCCGCGGCGAATACCTCGCGCACCCGGTTGTGGTGCGAGTCCGCGATGAACAGATTGCCCGCTCCATCCAACGCCACTCCCGACGGCAGATATAGATCCGCCTGGGTCGCTGGCTGGCCGTCGTTCACCATCGTCCAGGCGCCATCCTGGCCGGCTACGATGCTGATCGCTCCCGGAACCAGAACCCCCAGCGAACCTTGCCCAATGCCGGTCAGGTACGCCGTGCCCAGCGTCTGGTTACCGCCGTCCAGCAGCACCACCGCTCCGTAGCGCGGTCCCGGATACTTCGGACCGAACGCCACCGTCACCGAGCAGCTGCCGGAGCTGATCCCCGCGCAGTTGTCCGTGCCGGACTCCGTGAAATCCAGATTCGGCGCGCCCAGAGTGAGCACTTCGACCTTCGCCACCGTCCCTGCATCCACCACCGTCACCGACACGGTTTGTGTCGATGGCGTGGAGGTTCCCACAGCTGTTGCCGGGAAAGTCGCCTGGGCCTGCGCCGCAGCACTCAAAAGTCCAAAAGCCGCGACGGGCATCAACGCTGGAAATATCATTTTCGTCAACAGAGCCGTCAGAGTGCGTCTTGAAGCCAGGCAGAAGCAAAGCAGAGCCGACATACTAATTCCTCGTTTTGATTTCTCTGCTCAAGTTCCGCAGGCGGGATGGCGGATCGGGCAAAGAGCGCCAGGGAGAGTTCCTGACTTATCGGCACATTGCCACGTTCGTTACAGTCAGCTCTGTTACCAATATGGTGGAAACATAGCACCGTAGGGCGGCTTCAAAGTATTACCTTGGTAAGGAAACGCTGGTACTTTTGCGCTATCGACCCACAAATGGACCAGAACTGGAAACGATGGAGGGAGAACCGGTTACTTTAGGTAGGGAATTTCCGCAGGTCTTTGCCCTAAAAAGGTTGCAAACGCCGCGGGAAACGCCGCGATTCGCCCTTCACCCCCTCTGCCTTGTATCTTGTCCGCAACCGGAGATTACGGTTTCGAAGGGAGTTCATTGAACACACCGGAATGCAACCGCACGCCATTCTTTAAAGGATTGGGCATCGCCATCGTTGCCTTGTGTTTCAGCGCGTTGTGCAGCGCACAGATCGACGTCCTCACGCAGCACAACGACCCGGCCCGCACTGGCTCCAATCTCAGCGAGACAATCCTCGCTCCCTCGAACGTGAGTCCGGAGCGTTTTGGGATGCTCTTCCGGCGCGTCGTCGACGACCAGGTCTATAGCCAGCCACTGATTGTGACCAACGTCAACGTCGCCGGGGGAACCCACGACGTCGTCTTCATCACCACCGTGAACAACAGCGTGTACGCCTTCGATGCCAACGATGCCTCCGCCTCCGCCCCTTTGTGGCATGTCAACTTCGGCACACCGCCCAATCTGTACGACGGCAGCTTCGGCTGCACCGACATCAACGGCAAGATGGGCATCGTCGGCACGCCGGTGATCGACAAGGCGGGCGGCACGCTCTACGTCGTGGCGCTCACGCGCGTAAGAAAGAGCTGGGTGCAGCGGCTGCATGCCCTCGATCTCTCTACCGGCGTCGATCTTCCCGGCAGTCCGGTGGCAATCGAAGCGCCGGCCTTTGACGCGCTGATGCAGAACCAGCGTCCCGCCCTCGTCCTCGCCAACGGCCAGGTCTACATCGGATACGCCTCCCACTGCGACAAGGATCCGTACCACGGTTTCCTCATCGGATACGACGCGAAGACCTTGCGCCGGACGGGCGTCTTCAATACAACGCCAACCGGAACGGAAGGCAGCATCTGGCAGTCCGGGCAGGCGCCCGCCGTGGACGAAAAAGGAAACATCTATTTTGTAAGTGCTAATGGTTCGTGGGATGGCAAGACTAACTTCAGCGAGAGCTTCATCAAGCTCGATCCGCAGCTCCGGATGCTGGACTATTTCACGCCCACCAACCACTTCTATCTCGACTCCACTGACGCAGATCTCGATTCATCGGGCGCCATGCTCGTGCCTGGAACTCACGAGGTCATCGACGGCGGCAAAGAGGGCGTGCTCTATGTCGTGGACACGGATAAGATGGGCCACCTTGGAGATGAACACGCGATCCAGCATTTCCAGGCGACGGGTTCGCACCTCCACAGCATTGTCTACTGGAACAGCGCGAAGGCGGGTCGCATGCTTTATATGTGGGGACAGAAGGATCACCTGCGCGCATACAGATTCGACGGCGAGCAGCTGAACCCAACTCCTTTCGCCATCCGCCCCGAGGCGAACGAAGGCCATCCAGGCGCGATGCTTTCCCTTTCCGCTGATGGCAATAAGGACGGGATCCTGTGGGCGGCGATCCACGCTACCGGCGATTCCTGGCATGAGTCGCGGCCTGGCATTCTGCACGCTTACGACGCCGATAATATCCAACGCGAGCTCTGGAATTCGCTCGAGAACCCGCAGCGCGACGACTGCGGAAACTACTCCAAAATGGCGCCGCCCACGATCGCAAACGGCAAGGTTTACCTGGCCAGCTTCGGCACACGAAATACCGGGAGCGGTCAGCTTTGCGTCTACGGCCTGCTGCCCGATGGTCCTGCCCCGCCTGCTCCGTCTGACCTGAGAGCGTTAGCCGATCAGGCTCAAGTGGATCTCTCCTGGACGCCTTCGAAGTCGGCAGCGACCTACGATGTGAAGAAATCCGAGGGCGGCGGCGAGTTTGAACCAGTCGCCACCGGCCTTACCACGACCGCCTTTTGCGACATAGCGGTAATGCGGGGCGAAAAGTACACTTACCGAGTGACTGCCGTGAATGCGAACGGCGAAAGCGGAGATTCCGCCGCGGCCAGCGTCACCATCGCCGGCCCACGCCAGGCTGAGCATCCTCATTAATGGTGGGCCCGGAGGGATTGCCCCACGCCTGTGTCAGAAGGGGAATCCATCGAGGGAATCCGCGTTACTTCAGGTCGGCGATTTCCACACAGACTGCATAAATTACGCTGCAATCGGGGACGACAATTTCCACGGGATCCTTGGCGCCTATCCTCGCCCGCTGTGCCATTCAGCAGCTACCGGCTCCCGCAAATTGACAGGAATGTGTAACTGAAAAGATGTGAACCTTGTTGCCGCCAACGGGCGCCTGCTTGCCTGCACCTGGTATTCGTGTATTTTTGTCAACTTTCCACCACTAATCCAAAGTAATAACCATTGATAAATCATGGCTTCCCACCCAACAAAGTTGGCAGTTTTATTCTCCCAACCTGCTATTCTAAACTTAGAGTAGAAAAAGAAAAAATCGCCACGAACCAACCGCGCTACGAAACAAAATTGATGCTCCAGAGCCTGACGCCGCCGTTTTCCTCAGGAAACGGCGGTTCATATTTGCTCTTCCCAGAGCCACGCATTGGGCCAATGGTTCCCAAGGCGGCTTTTCTGTTGGAGGAGAGAGGGGAGGAAGCCATGCCACACCGCGTTACGGTACACGAGCCTTCGGTCGCGAAAACCAGCCCTCCCCGCCCAGTCCCACCGCCCACGCAGCAACCCAAACTCCCGCTGCCGGTGCGAGGGGAAGGCCCGCCCTGTGACCTGACATACGCAAGTGAATCACTCGCACGCGCCAGGCAGCTGACTTCTTTTCAATCATCAAGCCCCGTCGCAAGTGTGAATGAGTCAATGGCGTGCTCGAATGACTCACTCCCAGTCACGA
>CAWHOU010000031.1:0-28012 GCA_963831055.1 uncultured Acidobacteriaceae bacterium
GTCCGCAATGACACGGTGGTGCTATCAGTGGAAACGCCTGGTACAAGGCGTTCGCGCATGCGATCGGCAATCTCGGCCAGATTCCGCAGCCTGCTCTCGACGCCCGGCGGAATGCCCTCCTCGGCCAGGGCGAGACGGGATTCGAGGAGGAAGCCGGTAATGGCATTCTTCAGCTCGGAATCGATGGCAGCGGTGGCAGCGGCGCCGGCCAGTTGCTGCTCGCGCTGGCGGCGCGTAAGGGCTTCGGGAGTCGCCCGCGCTCCAGCCATGCGCACTTCCCGCGAGCGCGAAATTAATCTGAAGAGGGATCGCCACCCCCGCATGTTTCCAGATCAGGTCGGCGCCTCGGGATCGGGGTCGGCGAGGATCTGGTCAAGGACCACAACCGAGTAACTGCGCCGCGGAGAGCCGAGGGCCGTAGCGCGGGTGGCCGAATTTCGACGGTGGCGCTCAATGCCCCGCCAGCGTTGCCGCCGTCGTTTCGATACCTTCGATCGCGGTGACGATAGGGCGCCCGGTTGCGCTGTTGCGGGCGAAGATGCCGGCGAAGATGGCGGTTGCTCCGTGCGATCGGCCTGGGCGCTCATGGCGTCCCCCCATATTCCTTGAGCTTGCGGTAAAGCGTTGTCTTCCCGATGTTGAGCAGCCGGGCGGCCAGCAGCTTGTCGCCCTTGACTTGTTCGAGCGTGGTGAGAATGGCGCGCTTCTCGAGCTCAGCCAGAGTCTCGACAGCAACCGTCTCAACTCCGTTTTCCGGCTGCTCCCGGCGTTTTACATTGGTCTGCATCCAGGCATCGCGGATGCTCGTTTCATCTCGCCCATCTCGATCACTTCTCCGGAGGAGAGATTGCAGGCGCGGTCGATGGCATTCGAGAGTTCGCGCACGTTGCCCGGCCACGCGTATTCCATCAGAAATGACAAGGTCTCCGCGCTCAGCCGGAAAGGCCGCCGCATCTCCAGGCTGTTGCGCTCCAGGAAGTGCGCCGCCAGCAGCGGGATGTCTTCCTTGCGCTCCCGCAGCGGCGGCAGCGTCAGCTTGACCACATTCAGCCGGTAATAAAGGTCGCGCCGGAACCTGCCCTGGTCCACCATCGCAGTCAGATCCTGATGCGTGGCTGCCAGGATGCGCGCACGAATCGGCACAGAGTGGTTGCCGCCGAGAGGGCGCACCTCTTTTTCCTGCAGTGCGCGCAACAGCTTGGCCTGAAGATCGAGCGGCAGCTCGGCAATCTCATCCAGAAAAACCGTGCCGCTGCCGGCCGCCACCAGAAGGCCATCATTCGGCCGATGCGCACCGGTGAAGGCGCCCTTCACATGGCCAAAGAGTTCGCTCTCGATCAGCGTGGGCGCTAACGACCCGCAGTCCACCGGAACGAAAGGCTTGCTGGCCCCGGGTCCGTTGGCATGAATGGCGCGCGCGACCAGCTCCTTGCCCGTACCGCTCTCACCCAGGATCAGCACAGGGTGGACCGTCTGTGCCACCCGCGCGAGAATGCGGTACAGCTTTTCCATCTCCGGACTCTCACCGAGAATGTGCCCGCGCCCCGCCCGGAGCGCAGGCGCTCCCGCAATCCACGGCTGGCGGTGTCGACGGTGCGCCTCTCCGCCAACCGCCGCAGTACCGCGCTCAGTTCCTCCCCGGAAAACGGCTTGACAAGATAATCGCTGGCCCCGAACCGCAAAGCCTCGAGCGCCAGCTGCACGGTCGAGGCCGAGGTCATCCAGACCACGGCAACATCGGGACGCATCTGCCGGAGCTCTTCCAGCAACTCGGATCCCGCGCCGGTGGCGATGGTTTCGTCGACCAGCAGAATATCCACGCCTTTGGCCAGCAGCAGTCCGCGCGCCCGGCTGGAGAGCTCGGCTTCATGGGCTACCATCCCTTCGCTTGCCGCAATCTCGCAGCAGGCTCGGCGGATCGACGCGTCGTCGTCGGCGACGAGCACATGCAGGGGAGCGATTTCCGGTTGCAGCGTTGTAACCATCAAATTGACCGGACCACAGGAGGATTCTGTTTTCCATCGTCGCATCATTTGGGATCACTGCGAACATCCACAGCCCGTTCCGAAGGTAAGAACGGGGTTACGTTTGTAAGTGGCAACTCGATCTCGAATCGTGCTCCCCTCAAAGGCGGATTGACCGCGTGCACTGTTCCGCCCGCCTCCTCAACCAGTTGGCGAACAATACTCAGCCCCAGCCCGCCGTGCTGCGGCTTCGGCCACGAATTCTCCCCGGCATGCGTCGTGAAGCCGGCCTCGAAGACTCGCTCCAAAAATTCGGCCGGGATGCCGGGTCCCGTATCTTCCACCGCGATCGTCACGGTGTGAAGCGCGCTGCCCGCCGCATGGGGCGAGTCGTCCCACAGGTACTGCGCGGATTCCTCCGTGTCCGCTTCCCCCGAGAGCGTCCAGAGAAAACCAGCACCGCCGCCTGGCTGCGCTGTGATCCGGATTCGCCCGCCGGTTGGCATCGCATCGGAAGCGTTCCGCACCAGATTCACAAGGATGCGAGACAGGTTCTCCTCGGACAGGCGCAGCTCTCCGCGGCAGGGAAGGCATGCAATCTGAAGATCGACCACCGGCCCGGCAATGGCCGCCAGCAGGCTCTTCATCTTTCCCACCGCATCGGCGAGGTCCGTGACCGGAGCCTCCGCGCTCTTCCTCTCGCTGCTGCGGGGGAGTTCCGAGAGCCGCTGCACAAGCCGCGCCGAGGCCTCCGCGATCGACCGGATTTCCCCCGCAAAATGACCGTGCCGCGGCGCGAGAACCCCCGGCTCGCTGATCATCTCCGCGCACAGCCCGAGCGCTGTCACCAGGTTGCGCGCGTCGTGGGCGATCCCCGCCAGCGCCAGAACCTCGCCACCCTGCTCCCGCAACGTGGGCGCGGGGCCTTTGCGCGGAAGAGGGAAACACGGCAACATCAGGCCCGCCGCCCCTGCCTGCACTGCCGATTCCTGCGTCTGTTGCGCGAAAGGTTCCATAGCACTCTCCTCGTTCCGGAAAGAGAGGCCGTTGCGCTCTGGAGGTCGCCCCGGCTCCCCTATCGCAGGTTCTCGATTGCCCTCCTATAGAACACGTCGCGTGCCATTCCGAACCCACCTCATCAACTCCAATCCAATCAGCTACTTGCCACCGAAATCCGCCCCACCCCCAAACCGGTCCCCGCACCCAAAACGTCCCGAATCGGCACCCTCCCACCCCCTCGAACGCCGCAACCTCCCCGCAATCAGCGCCTTACCCATCCCTCCCGTTTCCGAACCCGTTTTCCGTTTTGAAAACCGTACAATAGCCCCGATGCCATCACCCTTTTTCCGCACCGAGGGCCGCGCTCCCAACGCCCTCCGCCCCGTCCGCCTCACACCCGGCTACGTCCACGTCCCCGAAGGCTCCGTCCTCATCGAAGCCGGCCACACCCGCGTCCTCTGCAACGCCTCCATCGAGCAGGGCGTTCCCGCCTGGCTCCGCAACAGCGGCCGCGGCTGGGTCACCGCCGAATACGGCATGCTCCCCCGCGCCACGCTGACCCGCACCCCGCGCGAATCCGAAAAAGGAAAGGTAGGCGGCCGCACCCACGAGATTCAGCGCCTCATCGGCCGCTCCCTGCGCGCCGTCGTCGACATGAAAGCCCTCGGCGAGCGCACCGTCATCCTCGACTGCGACGTCCTCCAGGCCGACGGAGGCACACGCACCGCCGCCATCACCGGAGCTTGCGCCGCCCTCGCCATCGCCTTCAACCGCATGATCGCGACCGGAGCCCTCAAGGCCTCGCCGCTCCGCCAGCTCGTCGCCGCCACCAGCGTCGGCATCGTCGAAGACACCGTCCTGCTCGACCTCGCCTACGAAGAAGACTCCCAGGCCGAAGTCGACATGAACCTCGTCATGACCGAAGACGGCAACTTCGTCGAAGTCCAGGCCACCGCCGAGCGCCACGCCTTCCCCCGCGCGCGCCTCCTCGAAATGATGGACTACGCCGAAGCCGGCATTCGCCAGCTGCATGAGTTACAGCGCGCCGCCATCGCCGCCTGATTCGCGCAGGGCTCATCGCCAATCGGCAGCGTCGCTGCACGAACGCCGACTCTATCGGCATGCGCTGGATACCCTGGGGGCTCCGAATGCCTTCGCGCTGGGAGGATGAACGAGATGCGGAGAGGGTCTCCAAGAAAACCGGAAGCGGACTCGCCCGCGACGCGAGTCAGGAACTACATCACGCCCGGCGGGCTCGAGCGCCTCAAAGAGGAGCACCGGTATCTGCTCACCAAAGACCGCCCGGCCGTCGTGGAGGTCGTGGCATGGGCTGCCGGCAACGGCGATCGCAGTGAAAACGCCGATTATCAGTACGGCAAGCGGCGGCTGCGGCAGATCGATGGGCGGATTCGCTTTCTCACCAGGCGCATCGATGCCGCGGAAGTGGTGGATCCCGAAGCTCCGAGGACGGGTCAGGCGAGAACGAGGGCCTGGTTCGGGGCCACCGTGCGCTATGCCAATGCGGCCGGAGCCGAGCGGACCGTCAGCATCGTAGGCACCGATGAAGTCGATCTCAGCCGTAACCACATCAGTTGGGTATCGCCCCTGGGACGCGCATTGATGAAGTCGGCAGCGGGCGACGACGTCATTCTCCAGGCGCCGGGCGGGACAGAACACCTGACAGTGCTGGAGGTGCGCTACCAACGCATTTCTGTCGAACCATTCCGTGAACCAGCCGGATCGGAAGACCGGGTTAAATGAGCGATTGGGCGATTTTGCACCATCTGAGGCCGTATCGGCTTCCATGCGCGATCCGCACGAAGGAATTTTGCTTGAGTAAGGCATTTCAGTTCACACTAGATACTGATGAAGAGGTCGACCGTGCCTTCCGAGGAAACCGAACGAGGTCTGCAGTATTTCAAAGACATCATTGAGAGCGGCAAAACACTGAGACTGAGTGAACCCCGTCAAGTCAACCAAGGGTACGCATATCTTATTGAGGTTAAATCTGGCCACAAGGAGTGGCATTTCTCACTTTCGAGAGACCAAATCAACGATCTCCCCGGCACCAAGGCCCATCATGCACCTGCGAATGCCTTGGCGCGCTCGCTCGAGAAGAGGTTTGGAAATATTGATCCCAATTTATTCGTCACACGTGACGGGCTACTCCTACAAATCGATATCGAATGGCCACCATCTCCGTGGAGTACTCCAAACGGTATTGCCGCTGCTAGCGGAGTGTGGGTCAGCATCTCGGACCGGATCAACAACTCATTGGCGAAATGCATCGTGCAGATGACACACCAGCAGACTATGCCAGGAAGCGAATCAAATCCATACGCGCGCCCGGCACATATCATCAACACAGTCCGCTCAAACGTCGATTCAGGAGCCGTAAAGTTTTACGCCAACCCAAGGGATTTTCCGAAAGGGTTCCAGGCGACGAGAATGCAAGTTGGAGGATATTTTGCGTCACCACCTTCGATCCAGGACTATCTAGTCAATAAGGTTTGGTCCCTTGGTTTCATGGCAGGGACGGGTGAGAAGGGAACCACCACATGGATAGCGGACCCTTGGGACGCAGAGTACCTCGGGTGCAGTCCGGCAGATCTGAAACGAGTGGCTGCGGTATTGGATGCCCAAGAAAAGATCTCGCTTCGAGACGACGGCGAGTTCGCAAGCGTCGGAAAAGTGCTCCTCGCGTCAGGCGGTCCGGCTAAAGCGATGCCAGAAGCTCGTAACCCCACCTTCAGGACGGCGCTATCTGAATATGTTCCCAAGAAAACATTGGGTGAGGGTGGCTCGGGCAAGGTGCTTCTCGTATCGGATAACGATGGGAATGATTTCGCTTTGAAATATCTGAAGCCGGACGCTCACACTGAGCAAAAGAATAAACGATTCAGGAACGAGCTCGCCTTTTGTACCAGGAACACCCACTCCAACATAATCACCATTGAGGACAATGGTCTGGCAAACATTGAGGGGGTTGATGTTCCCTTCTTTGTTATGCCTGTATTTCCCCAAACTCTCCGGTCTCTAATGCAAAAGAAATCCCCGCCCGAAAAACTTCTTCTGCTCTTTGCGGATGTACTCAACGGAATCGAGCACGCTCACAATTCCCTAATCTGGCACAGGGACTTAAAGCCAGAGAACATCCTCGTCACCGGTGATGAGGAGAGGGCCGTCGTGACGGATTTCGGCATCGCACATTTCGACGACGAGTGCCTTCACACAATCGTGGACACTATGCCACAGGAAAGGTTGGCAAATTTCCGCTATGCAGCACCAGAGCAGCGAAGCAAAGGTGAGGTCGATCAGCGCGCAGACATCTATGCCCTTGGCTTGATCCTCTATGAAATCTTTACCGGTCAGCTTCTCCAAGGAACCCAACACAGGAAGATCGGGACCATAAATCCTGACTATCTTCACCTTGACCCCATCGTCGAGAGTATGACGTGTCAATCCCCTGGCGACCGCCTTGCTGCCATTTCCTTGATCCGCGAAATGCTCCTCGCGAACTCCGCTTTGGGGATGTCAGAGTTGTTGCGGAAACGATTCGACCACGAGGCAACGCCGACTCATTCAGGTACTAATAACCGCCTCTCGCACCGCGCATTATGACAAGAAGGACACGGCATTGAGGCTCGACCCGTTCGTCCGACCGCATCCAGATATGTTGGGGACCTTCACATTCGAGCACCGTCGGAGGAGTCTTCCACGGAACCGAACGACAGGTCGCGGCTCGATTCATTGAGACAGATCGTCGCCTTCAAGGCGAAGGCTTTACGCGCATGAACTGGTCGAATTTGTCCGGCAAAAGGCTGTTCGATCTCCAGTAAGGATCGCGGACCACTCGACGCATGCTCTCGACGTCAATTTGCCCTCGATGAAACAGGCCAAAGCACTCACCGAAGGTGGATTCCGCCAAAGCCCAGGGGCAGGACCTCCCCACCGCCCGATCTATATATTCCAATTGCACCATGCAGATCCACCTCATCGACGGCACCTACGAGCTCTTTCGCCACTATTATGCCGTGCCCCACGCGCGCGACGCCGACGGTCGCGAAGTCGGCGCCGTCCGCGGCGTGCTCGCCTCCCTGCTCGGCATGCTCAAAGCCGGCGTCACCCACATCGCCGTCGCCACCGACCACGTCATCGAATCCTTTCGCAATGGGCTCTGGGCCGGATACAAAACCGGCGAAGGCGTCGACCCCGATCTCCTCGCTCAGTTTCCTCTCCTTGAAGAAGTCCTCTCCGCCGCCGGAATCGTCGTGTGGCCGATGGTCGAGTTCGAGGCCGACGACGCCTTGGCGTCGGCCGCCTGCGCCGCCGCGCAAAATCCGCAGGTCGACCGCGTCGTCATCTGCACGCCCGACAAAGACCTCGCCCAGTGCGTCCAGGGCACCCGCATCGTCCAGCTCAATCGCCGCACCAACACCATCGCGGACGAAGCCGGCGTGATCCAAAAATTCGGTGTCCGCCCCGAATCCATTCCCGACTACCTCGGCCTCGTGGGCGACGCCGCCGACGGCTATCCCGGCCTGCCAGGCTGGGGCGCAAAATCCACCGCCGCGGTCCTCGCCAAATTCGTCCACCTCGAGTCCATCCCTCACGACAGCCGCGCCTGGCAGGTCAACGCAGCCCATGCCGGCAGCCTTGCCGCCACCCTCGTCAGCCACTGGGACGAAGCACTCCTCTTTCGCACCCTCGCCACGCTTCGCACCGACATCGCCCTGTTCGACGATGTCGAGCAGTTACGGTGGAAGGGTCCCACCCCCGCATTCGAGGCGATCGGCCAGCGGCTCGACGCAGCCATAACGGAAAAGCCAGCCCATAAAAATCGGCCCCCCTCCCCGAATCCTCCCAGGCGCGCAACCCGCGAACCCTGACTTTAGCCGGTCTGCAGCCGAGAGGACTTCTTCGAGGAGAGAAAACTGAGCGAGGAACTGAGCGAGGTCATCGGGATCCACGCCTTCGCGGTTTTGACAAACCAGGCCCGTCTTCAGAGCGCAACAACCTGTCTCCGCCGCTGCGCGCTTGCCTCCATCGCCTCACTCATGTCCCCTGCAGGCCGAATCTCCCAGGTAGTGCCAAATGCCAGCGCCGGATGCTGCGCCATCAGCTCGACAGCATGATTCATGTCCCTCGCCTCCAGCACCAGAATGCCGCCGAGCTGCTCCTTGGTTTCGACATAGGGGCCATCGGTCGTCGCCACCTTGCCGTTCTTCCGGGAGACGGTCAGCGCCGTCTCCGGCCCCTGCAGCGCTTCGCCGCCAGCCCAGTTCCCATTCGCGCGAAGATGGTCGTCATATTCAAAGCATCTGTCGAACATCGCGTTTCGCTCGCGCTCCGTCATGCTGTCGAATTTGCTCTCGTCGTAGTAGCCAAAACACAGGTATTTCATAGGCGTCTCCTCTTAATTCCAGATTGGGGGGCAGCGTAGCTTCGCGCTGGCTCGTTTGACTTGTAGTCGTCGGGCAGGGGGGAGATCGACAGCTGGCTATTGGTTGGCGGTCTGGTGGGGCAGCTCAGCCCGTTTCTCCACTTTGTGCCGGATCTGCTCTTCCGACAGGACGGGGGCGAAGTCTTCCATCTCAAAGATCTGGCGGATTTCCACCTCGCCCTCGCCGGTGGGGCTGCAGTTAGGGCTGCGCTTGACCCACTCGATGGCCTCTGCGAGCGACTTGACCTGCAGGATCGTGAAGCCTGCGATGAGCTCCTTGGCCTCGGTGAAGGGGCCGTCGATGACGGTACGGTTCTTGCCCGAAAATTTGACGCGTGCGCCTTTCGAGCTGGGATGGAGACCATCGAGAGCCAGCAGGACGCCAGCCTTCGAGAGCTCTTCGTTGTACTTGCCCATCTCGAGCAGTAGCTGTGGATCGGGGAGGGCGCCTTCTTTTTCCGCCTCCGGTGTCGACTTGACGATGACCATGAATCGCATTGCGAAATCTCCTTTGGTTGAGCGATGGTTGGGTGGCCTGTTTCAGGGTTGACCGAATTGTTGCCTGCCCTGCGTTCACCCTATAGTCGAACGGCTGGACGGAATTCGACAGGTCGGCAAGATTTTTTCTTCGCAACCATCTACATACATCTATGGTCCTGGGACTACGTTTTATTCATGGCCAGGATTGCGGCAGCCAGTCAGCAGCCATCGAAGCACTTCAGGCGCTCATCCATCACGAGGGAATTCGAATCATTCAGCAGCCAGCTGCCGAATCCGCTCCCGCAGGAACCTCCGCTCCGGCTCCTGTTGCGTCAGCCCCAACGCCCTCTCATAAGAAGCCCGAGCCTCAGGGATCCTGCCCAGCCTGCGGCACATATCGGCGCGCGCTGCATGCGCCAGGTAGTAATTGGCTAACTCGCCCTGCCCGAGGACCGCGTCGATCTCCGCCAGACCGGCCTCCGGACCATCCCGCATGGCAATGGCCACGGCCCGGTTGAGATAGACCACCGGCGAAGGCTGCATCCGTACCAACTGGTCGTACAGCGCAACAATCTGCCGCCAGTCGGTCGCGGCGGTTGATTCGGCCTCCGCATGAACGGCCGCAATCGCCGCCTGCAGTGTGTAGGGCCCGAAGCGGCGGGACTTTAGAGCTCTCTCCACCAATGCCACGCCCTCCGCGATCTGCCCCTGGTTCCAGAGCGACCGGTCCTGGTTTTCCAGCAAAATCAGCTCTCCTGCCGGAGAGGTTCTGGCGGCGCGACGAGATTCCTGGAGCAGCATCAGCGCAAGCAGCCCCATCACCTCCGGCCCCATCGCTTCCGGCTCTGCATGGAGTTCAGTCAGCAACCTTCCCAATCGAATCGCTTCTCCGGTCAGCTCCCCCCGCGTTACCTCCGCTCCCGCCGCAGCCGAGTAGCCCTCGTTAAACACGAGATAGATGACCTGCAGCACTGCGTCCATCCGCCGGGGCAACTCCCGCGGCGACGGCACCTCGTAGGGAATCCGCGTCTCTCGAATCTTTGTCTTGGCGCGCACAACGCGTTGGGCCAGCGCCGCCGGCGTAACCAGAAACGCCCGCGCAATCTCTTCCGTTGTCAGGCCGCATATTTCGCGCAGCGTGAGCGCAACCTGTCCTTCCGGGGGCAGAGCAGGATGACAGCACGTGAAAATCAGACGCAGGCGATCATCCTCAATCTCTTCCTCTTCCACAGGAGTGTCGCTCACGCGCGATTCCATATGGGCAACGAGGTCGGTCTGCGCAGCGTCGAATCGCGCCCGCCGGCGGATCGCGTCGATGGCCTTGAAGCGTGCCGTTGAAATCAGCCACGGGCGTGGCTTCTCCGGAATGCCGGTCCGAGGCCAGGACTCCATAGCGGCAGCGAACGCCTCATGCATCGACTCTTCGGCCAGGTCCAGGTCTCCGAGCAGGCGCACCAGCGTCGCCAGAACCCGCCCCGATTCCGACCGGTAGAGAGTCTCCATGGTCCTGCTGAATTGTTGGGGTACATGCGGCGGCATCCACGCCAAACTAGCAAACGGCGCGGGCCAGCACAACTGCGCTCAGATTTTCCACCCACCTTCGCAGGCGTCATGATCTCCACGGTGATTAAAAACGCCCCGCAAACCCTCAAATGTGGAAAACCTGTCAACCCCCTGCCCCAAAGTCCGAAGTAACAACCCCACATTCTATTTCAGTTATGGTTCAACTAACTCAAAGAAAGTTGGCAGATTTTATCTCCAACCTTGGTATTCTAAAAATAGAGGGTAAGAAAAGAAAAAGGGCCGCCTCAGCGGCCCTTTTAATTGCTGGAGAGTCCATCTCCTGATCTTCGCCCGCCAGTTCCGCCTGCAATGCTGAACTGATAGCCCCGCAAAGATAAACCCCGGACAGGGCGGCCTGCCGGCTCTCCCACCAACTCAGGAAAGGAGGAAGCCAGCAATGAAAATCCGCACCAAAACGTCACCCGAGCCTACAAACGACCGCCGTCCCACACCGGTCTATCTCACTCCCGCCCCACTCACACCCGCGAATGAATCATTCGCACACGCCAACCATCTGACTTACTTTCAATCAGGAAGCCCCTTCGCGAGTGTCAATGCATCAATCGCGAGCATGAATGACTCATTCCCGCTCGCCATGCAACTGACCTGTATTCATCAGAATAAAGGAGTAACCAGAGTTACTCCCGTCCTAACCTCTCTGGAATCAATCACCATCCCGCAATAGGCCCCCACGGGGTAGGCGGCAGGAGCCGCGAAGCCGCCAGTCTCAGGGGCAGCCGGCTCTGCGCACTCTGCTCGATTCGAAATGGCCTGGTGGAGAAGATGTTGCGCGAAGCTGTTGAGCGAAGATGCGGAGCGAAGGATGCTGAGCGAAAGACGTGGAGTGAAGATCGAGGGCTCCGATCTTCCCGTCTTGCCTCAGCTGTCGGCCAGGAACTCTCGGATCAGCTGTAAGCCCTCTTCGTTCGTGTGAATCCGCCCTTCCAGCTGCGCGTCTTCCGCCAGCGCCAGCATTTCTTTGAAGCGCGGTCCCGGCGTATAGCCCGCCTCGATCAGATCGCGCCCGGTAACAAGCAGAGCAGGCCGCACTTCCTCCTCGGGCAGCTCTTCTCGTCTCCGCTTCGCAAATTCGTACAGGCTCAGATCGCCGTGGCTGGAAAGGACGTCCAGCCGGTGCAGCGCCAAATGCTCCTCGAACTTGGGTAGCCGGAAGAAGCGCTTCAGCGTGGACTCCTTCATCTTCTCCACGTCGCCGAAGCGCATGTGGTTTTCAACCAGGCTCAGAATCTGAGCGCACTCCTCGTTCGAGAAGCGCAGCCGCCGCACAATTTCATGTGCAATCTTCACGCCAACTTCAACGTGACCGTTGAAGCGGATGCGATCTGGTGGTTTGTGCGAAAACGTCGCTGGCTTGCCGACGTCGTGCAGCAGCGCGCCCCAGGCCAGCGTCGGTGAAGCACCCGCGGGCAGCTTTTCAAGCAGCAACAGCGTGTGGATCCACACGTCTCCCTCGGGATGGTACTCGGGCGGCTGCGCAACTCCATGCAGGCGGCTGATCTCGGGCAGCACTTCTCTGAGCAGTCCCGTGCGATCGAGCAGCTCAAAGGCCCGCCGAGCGTGGCCTTCCGTCAACATCCGCGTCAGCTCGTCGCGGATGCGTTCGCGGCTGACCTGGTGGACTGTGTGTGCGAGCTGGCGGATCGCCCGCTCTGTCTCGCCGTCAATTTCGAAATCGAAACGCGCAGCAAATCGAACAGCGCGGAGCATCCGAAGCTTGTCCTCTTCAAAGCGGCGATGCGGCTCGCCGATGGCGCGCACGATGCCGAGGCGCAGATCGTTCTGGCCTCCGACATAATCGAGAACCGCAGAGGTCAGGTTGCACGTTTGCCGGTTGAGCACCGGGTCGAACAGCATGCCGTTGATGGTGAAGTCGCGGCGGATCACGTCTTCGCGAGCACTCGAGGAAAAACGCACCTCGCTGGGGTGGCGGCCGTCGAGATACGCTACGTCCGACCGAAATGTAGCCACTTCGGTGACAATTTCCAGGCTCCTGCCCTCGAAATCGGCGTCTTCGCAAACCAGAACCACGCCAAAGTGGGCGCCGACGGCAAAGGTGCGTGGAAACAGGGCCAACACGTTCTCCGGATGCGCGCTGGTGGCAACATCGAAATCCTTCGGAGCGACCCCGAGCAGCAGATCGCGGACGCATCCACCGGCGAAGTAAGCCTCATGGCCTGCCGCCCGCAACGCCATCACGATGCGCTCTGCCGCGATTTGTGCCGGTGTTTCGATCACTTCGAGTTCCAATCTGTCTTGCACTCCTGGCGCTAACGGTTCTGGCTCCGCCCGTCCAGACCAAGGTGGGATTCAGGAGCGCCCAACTGCTTGTTAGGATGTTTGGCTAACCATGGACGCTACCCACCACCAATATGAGGATTCGGCATTTCCTGGCGGGCCTATTCCCAGTCAGGCAACTCCTGGCAGCGCAATCGCGCGCCAAAAATGGAGCGACCGCGTTTTCAGTCTACCCGCCGTGCTGGGCTTGTTGCTTGTGTACCTGCTGCTCATCGTATCGGCCAGTGGCACAGTGGTGCGAAGCCTTGCCGACAACGACATCTGGTGGCATCTGCGTAACGCCAGCGAACTGATGCGCACAGGACATTTCATCCGCACGGAGACTTACACCTTCACGGTTGCAGGCAAGGCGTGGATCAATTTTGAATGGCTCGGCGAACTGCCGTACTACTTCGCCAACCGCTGGCTTGGGGATCGCGGGCTTTACCTGGTCCTCATCGTCACGGCGGGGTTAATTGTGATTGGGATTTACTGTCTGGCCCGGCTGCGCTCCGGAAGCTGGGGCGCGGCCTTCTTCGCCGCCAGCATCGCTGTGTTTCTTACCACCGTCTCGCTTCTGCCGCGCCCACTGCTGTTTGGCTGGTTGTTTCTGGTCATCGAGCTTGGCGTGCTGTGGAGTTTGCGCAAGGGACGCGACTTCACGACGTGGCTACCACTGCTGTTTCTGGTCTGGATTAACACGCATGGCTCATGGTTCATCGGCTTTGTTCTGATGGCCGTTTTTGTCGCTTGCGGATTTGCCGAAGGCGAGTGGGGCAATCTTTATGCGACGCGCTGGACGCCGCAGCAGCGGCGCAAACTGCTCGCAGTAGCTGGCGCCAGCTTCGCCGCGCTGTTCATCAATCCGTACGGCTGGCGACTGGTTGCTTATCCGCTGGACGTGGCCTTCCGGCAGCGGCAGACGGTTGAAAACATCGCGGAGTGGGGCAGCCTCGACTTCCATACTGCGCGCGGGAAACTTGTGGTCGGGATTCTTGTTTTGCTCGCCGTGCTGCAGCTGCTGCGAAGGCGGCAGTGGGCGCTCGAAGATGTTGCGCTGGGCGCTATTGCCTTCTACGGCGCCGTAACGCACGTGCGTTTCCTGTTCCTGATCGCGATTGTGCTGATGCCTCTGCTGGCGATGGATCTTCGCGGAGATGAGCCGAAGCGCAGCGGCGCTGGTAAAGGGCTATCGCTGATCAACTCTGTCATCATCGCTGCGCTGATCGCGATGATTGTGCACTCGTATCCATCGGAGAAACGGCTGCATGAGGGCATTGCGGAGGCTTTCCCTGAGAAGGCTGTCCCTTACGTGCGGAGCCTGGCAGGCCAGGGCAATCTGCTGAACAACTTCAACTGGGGCGGCTATCTCGAGTGGGAGGCGCCGGAGCTCAAGGAGTTCATCGATCCACGCAACGACATTTTTGAGCACGAAGGCGTGATGAGCGACTACCTGCGAGCTACAAAGGTCGACGACACCTTTGCGGTCCTCGACAAATACCGAATTCAGTACGTACTGCTGGCTCGCGACGCTCCAGCCGCATATCTGCTGGGACACAGCCCAACCTGGCGGCGCACCTACGATGACGGGCAGGCAGTGGTCTTTGCGCGACAGCAGTGATACGGTATCCGCGTTTGTCTAGTATTGAAGAATGCCCCCACTTTCCGCAGGCCTGATCCTCGGCATCGAAAGCTCGTGCGATGAGACTGCCGCGTCCGTGGTGCAGCGGGGGACCGCGATTCTGTCCAACGTGGTCGCATCGCAGATTCGCATTCACTCCCCGTACGGCGGTGTGGTTCCGGAGCTGGCTTCGCGGGAACACCTGCGGAACATTCTTCCCGTCGTGCGTTCCGCTCTCGCGGAGGCTGGAGCCTCTTACCAGGATTTAGACGCAGTCGCTGTTACAGAAGGGCCGGGCCTCGCCGGGGCGCTGTTGGTGGGAATCAGCTTTGCGAAGGCTCTGGCCTTTGCCCTGGACAAGCCGCTGATAGCGGTCAATCACCTCGCGGGACACATCCATGCTGTGCTCCTCGAGGAGGCGCGACGCGCTGGAAAGTCCGGTGAACAAGCACCCGAAGAACTCCGGCCTGGACGGCAGGTCCTCGCCCTGGTGGTTTCCGGCGGCCACACGCATCTTTATCTGGCGCGATTCGAGAGAACCCAGCAGGATGGCCCGGACGCCGGAGCGTGGATCTATCGCAATGTGGGGCGCACCGTGGATGACGCGGCAGGGGAGGCCTTCGACAAGGTGGCGAAGCTGCTCGGGCTTGGGTATCCAGGCGGTCCATGGATCGATGCGCTTGCCCCCCATGGAAATCCGGAGGCGATGCCGTTTACGTTTTCGCAGATCAAGGCCAAGGTGCACCGGAAGGGCGAGGCAGGTGCGCTCGACCCCTCGGAGAGCACGTACTTTTCCTTCAGCGGCATCAAGACGGCGATGCTTCGTTATACGAAGGTGTACGAGATGGGTCCGTCGATTGAGGCCCGGCGCGCGGTGCTGGCTGGTTCGCCGGACGCGAAGCCCGCCGATGCATTGCCTCTATGCGACAAGCGGACGCTGGACCTGATTGCTTCATTCCAGCGATCGGTGGTCGACGATCTGCGGCGGAAGACGTTTCGCGCAGCGGAGCGTTGGCACGCGGAGCGGATTATTGTGTCGGGTGGCGTAGCCGCGAACCGTGAACTGCGGGTGCGGTTCACCACGGAAGCTGGCGAGCGTGACCTGCCAATCGCGTTTCCCTCGATGGCTCTCTCGACGGACAATGCGGCGATGATTGCCGCGGCCGCGTGGCCGAAGTTTTTGGCGGGTGAGTTTGCTGCGGAGGCGTTGACGGCAGAGCCTTCGTTAAAACTGGGCAGTTAGGTACTGAGGTGCATGAACATTGAAGGCTGCACGAGCCGAAAGGTGAGCGTCCGGGGCGCTGGTAGAATCGGGCTAGTTTCATGACTCTGCATTCGGAACCAAACACGGGCGAAACCGCGCGGACGGCGACTGCGGAATTGTCCGCAGCTCCTGAACTCTCCGCGGCCAAGCCGGCCATGCGCCTTTACAACACCCTGTCCGGCCAAATCGAAAACCTCGCTCCCTCTGAGGGCAAGGCATTGCGAATGTATGCGTGCGGGCCGACGGTTTATGACTACGGCCACATCGGAAACTTCAGGACCTTCCTGCAAGTGGATGTTCTGCGGCGCGCTATGCGCTTGCTGGGAACCGAAGTTCGCCACGTGATGAACATTACGGACGTGGACGACAAGATTATCCGCAATGCGGCGGCGGCGGGCCTCGATATCGACGAATACACGCGCAAATACACAGATGCGTTTTTTGAGGACCTGAAGGCGCTTGAGGTCGAACGTCCCGAGGTGATCGCGCGGGCGACCGAGCATATTCCAGCTATGGTTGCACTCATCGAGCGGCTGGCCCGGCAGGACATTGCCTATCGCACGGAGGATGGGTCCTGGTATTTTCGGATCGCGCGCTTCCCCGAATACGGCAAGTTGTCGAAGAAGGATTTTGCGGGGATCGCCGACGGCGCGCGCATCGACGTGGACGAGTACGAGAAGGATTCGGCTCGCGACTTTGCTTTGTGGAAGGCGCCCAAGCCGGGCGAACACAGGTGGGAGACGGCGCTGGGGCCGGGTCGGCCGGGGTGGCATATCGAATGTTCCGCGATGGCGATGGAATATCTCGGCGACAGCTTCGATCTGCACGCGGGCGGCGAGGATTTGATGTTTCCGCACCACGAGAACGAGATTGCTCAGTCGGAGTCGGCAACGCATCGCACGTTTTCGCGGCACTGGTTTCATGTGCGGTTTCTGCTCGTCGAAGGGCGGAAGATGTCGAAGTCTGAAGGGAACTTTTATACGCTGCGCGATCTTTTGTTGCGCGGCTATAAGGCCTCGGCGATTCGGATGCTGCTGATTTCAGTCCCCTACCGCCAGCCTCTGAATTTTACGTTCGATGGCCTGGCTGCGGAGACAATCGCGGTGGAGCGGCTGCGGACCTTTCGGGATCGGATCCTCAAGACAAAGTGGCCCACCGGGGACGGCGCGAGCAGCGAAATTCGCGATCTGGCTCTTGAGACGAAAGCCAGATTTCTGGCTGCGCTTGCCGACGACCTGAATACGGCGGAGGCGCGAGCTTCGATTTTTGAAATGGTGCGATTCGTAAACGGCCGCGCCGATGCGGGCAAGTTTTTTGAACGCGACAAGGCTGACGTTCTGGATGCTCTGCGGCAGTTTGATCGCGTCTTCGCGGTGCTCGACGACCACGATGCGGAGTGGACGCGGTTCACGCTGGATTGGGCGGAGCGCGAAGGCAAGCTCGACCAGGCGGCTCCCGAAGTGCTGGCGACGCGGGGTGTGGCGGACGAGCGAATTCAGGCGCTGGTCGAGGAGCGCGATCAGGCGAAGCGAACGCGGAATTTCGCGCGGGCGGACGCGATCCGCAATGAACTGGCCGCCATGGGGATTCTGCTGGAGGATTCCAGGGACGGGACCCGGTGGAAGCGGAAATAGCCGGTTTCCCATGATCGGGCTCTGATACTTCGTCTCCCGGCAGGTGTGCCCGACCCCATAACTCACTGGTGGGGCAGGTCGAAAGTCTTGCTCACGAGCGTGCCATCTGATTTAAGAACCGTGTAAGGAAAGTGCCAATCGACCCTGCTGCCGTCATAGTAAACGGTTAGAGACGGAATCACCTTCCACGTATCGCTACCGGCCGCCTTCACGCCAAATACAAAATGGCATCCCGCCAGCCGACCCTTCGCGAAGTGCTCGACAATGGTCATGTCGCGAGCGGTGGTCGTGTTAGCGTTCCAGCGATCGATGTCGCGGCCAGCATTACAACAGATCAGGGTCGCAACATCGTGGTTATCGCAGACGAGATGGTCCTGGACCTGCGTATTCCCGGCCTTGTCGTCCCCCTGAGTCGCGAAGGTTACGCTCACTCTCTCCGCTGCCTGAGCGGAGCCTCGTGTGGATAGCGACAGCATCAGCGCCGCAACCAGCAGCACATTCTTCATGCGCATCTCCTTTTCCTGATTCAGCGTTGACTTGTTTTCATCAACAAGCCACCGGAATCTTTGATGCGCTATCCCACGCTCAAGCCAGTTCGGCGCGTTGAGCCAGGTTACGCCGTGGACTGCAATTTCGGCCTGCTGCGAGTCCACAGCCACCCCGCTGCCAGATAGGTGAGATAGATGTAGGGTAGCCACCGGTAGGCTCCAGTGGGGACAGGATAGACGGAGCCGGCAATGGCGAGGAGCATAGCGATGAATCCTGCCCCCGAAAGCGCCAGCCACAGCGTCGTCAGCGCGCGTTCCCGGCGCAGGAAGCTCGGGACGGCGAGGCACACCAGAGCGTAGGCAGTAAGAAACCCGTAAGTCGCCAGCGATCCCATCCAGCCATAGATATCGGCGCTCGAGACGCCGCGCAGAGCAAGGGCGACGGTCAAAACAAATGTAACAATGCCCGTTACAAGGACCGCGATGTGCGGCGTCTCGTTCCGATGGTGCGTGCGCGTCAGATGTGCGTGGGTCAATCCATTATGGGACATGGTGAGCAACACACGGGCAGAGGCGGTCATGCAGGCCAGAACACAGGCAAACATGCTCATCATGGCGCCCACATCGACCGCAATGCCAAGGGCGCTGACGCCGACCTGCTGCGCCAGGATGTGAAAGGGCGCGCCGCTCTGGTCGAGGCTTTGGTTCAGTCCGCGGAAACCCAGAACTTCGGCATACGCGCACACGACAAAGAGAAAGCCGAGTCCAATGGCGCTCTGGAGGACCGCGCGGGGGATAGTTTTGAGCGGATTACGCGCCTCTTCACCAAGAGCGGTAGCGCTTTCGAAGCCGACGAAGCTGAAGAGGGCAAGCACCATACCAAGCCGCATGCCGGAGACGCTTCCGCCCCGCAGCTGGAACTGCGCCGTATCGAGATGCAGCCCGTGGCGCGCGAGCACAAGGGCCACGATAGCGAGTATGCAGCCGACGGATGCGGCCTCAAGCCACAGCATGGAGCGCGCGGAGAGCCGAATGTCGCGGTAGGCCATCGCCGACGCAATCAGAATGGCCACGGTGGCCAGAATTGCGGCCGGCGCAGTCCGGCCAACAGCCGCGACGAGCAGGACGTTCGCATACTGTACGAAGCCCCCCGTGACGGAGACAGCCGTGGCCACGTACGCGAGCAGCAACGCCCAGCCTGCCAGACCCGAGGCCCAGTCCGGAAGAGATTCGGTGACGTATTTGTAAAGCGAGCCGGGCGAGGCCGATCGGCGCGCGAAGCAGCCGATGAGGACGCCGATCAACGCCATGCCCGCGGTGGCCAGCAGGTACACCAGCCACGTGCCATTGCCGGCCATGGCGAAGACCAGAGGGATGGTCATCGCCGGCGTGGTGGTGGGTGCAATTGCGGAAACCGATTGCGCCAGTGTTTCGGCGGGCGAAAGCACGCCCCGGCGCAGACCATAGCCCGCCGGCTTCTCAAACTCGGCAACGTACACGTTCACGGCCTCAGACGCCAATGCGGAGTCCTCCTGTTTTTGTGGTCGCAGAGAAGTGCGCCGGAACGGCGCGACAGGGAGCCGGCTGGTTCAGTCTTGCAGTCCAGTCTTGCACTTCAGTCTTGCCGGGAAGCCCGTTTATGTCAAGGTTCGAACGGAAGGCCAGCCACCGGCTCCGTTTCTGCGATCTTTTCGAACCTCACCATCAGCGGCTTCACCTTGGGGATGACGGCCTGGACCGCGCGAAGGGAGTGCGACGCATCGTGGCCGGCCTTGCTCTCCCAAACCTCCGTCACCCAGAGGATGTTTTCGTCCCCCGCATCCCTGGCGAGGACGTAGCTCAAACAGCCTGGCATATTGGCTGAGCTGCCGGCGAGCAGAGCGATAACTTCCTCCCGCTTGCCGGGATACAGGGTGAGTTTAGCGATCAGTCCGTACATGGCGTCTAATCCGCCGCGGCCGTCACAGCCGTCCGCTTCTTCAGTTGGCGCACCGGGCGCGTTGCCGGCTCGACATGGGATGCCTGCTGCTTCGGAATGTCGCCCGTATCCGCCTTGCCCTCGGCCACCTCAATAAAGAAATCCTGCGCACTGAATGCCGCCACGCCCTCGCGATCCACGCGGACGTAGGAACCATCGGCCTTCATCTGACGCGCTTTGACGTTATCGGCCAGGTATGCGGCGAGGATTTCGTTGCGAACGCGTGCTTTGATCTGGGCATCGCGGATCGGAAAGACCACCTCGCACCGCTCGAAGAGATTGCGCGGCATCCAGTCCGCGCTGCCGCAGTAGAACTCCTCATCGCCGCCGTTGAGGAAGTAATATACGCGGCTGTGCTCCAGAAAGCGTCCGATGATGGAGCGCACGCGGATGCGCTCGCTCAGATTTTTGAGGCCCGGCCGCAGCGAGCAGATTCCGCGAACGATCAGGTCAATCTCAACACCGGCATGCGCGGCGGCATAAAGAGCCTCGACGATGCTCTGCTCGAGCAGAGAATTCATCTTGGCGACAATGCGTGCGGGCTTGCCTGCCGCTGCGTGCTCTGTCTCGCGGTGAATGAGGCGGATGAAGCTCTCGGCCAGCGTTAAGGGCGCGACCAGGAGAGGCCGGTAATCGTCGGACTCCGAATGCGCGGTGAGGTAATTGAACACGCTGTGCACCGCCGCCGTGATTTCCGGATCGGCCGTGAGCAGGCTCAGGTCGGTATAAAAGCGCGCCGTGTCCGGGTTGTAGTTGCCGGTGCCGAGATGCGCGTAACGTCGGACTCCGCCGTCCGGATCGCGGCGGACCAGCAGCGCGAGCTTGCAATGCGTCTTCAGACCAACGATCCCGTGGAATACCTGGACGCCAGCGTCTTCCAGATTGCGCGCCCAGCGGATGTTCGAGGCCTCGTCGAAGCGAGCGGTCAACTCCACTACCGCGGTCACTTCTTTGGTCTGCGCCGCTTCGGTCAGCGCCTGAAATATTGGTGAGTCGGCGCTGGTCCGATAGAGCGTCTGCTTCATCGAGACGACGTTGGGGTCCTGCGCGGCAGCCTCGATAAATCCAACAACCCCGTCGTAGGAATCGTAGGGGTGGTGCAGAAGGATGTCGCGGTGGCGAATCTCGTCGAACAGGTCCGCGGATTTGCGATTCAGGCGCAGCTCGTGCGGCACGAAAGGCTTGAACTTCAGTTCGGGCCGAGGCGAAGAACCGTAGAGCGTCATCACGCGGGAAAGATTCACAGGGCCATCGGTGTGGTAGACCAGCGATTCGTCGAGCTCGAAATTAACCGTGAGGCGATCGACAATTTCCTGATCCGCCTGGCTGTCGATCTCAAGACGCACTGCATCGCCCTTGCGGCGGTTATGCAGCTCTGCGCGTACGGTCTCCAGCAGCGAGCGGGATTCTTCTTCCTGGAAATAGAGATTGCTGTTGCGCGTGACGCGAAAGGCGGCCCTCGAAAGAATCTCATAGCCGCGATACATGCCCCCGGCGTTGCGCTCGATCAGGTCGTAGAGGAACATGAAGTCCTCGGTACCGGAGGACGGGATGCGCACAAAACGGGGCAAGGCTCGAGGCACGGTCAGAACCCCGAGCACGGGTCCCAGGGTGCCCCGCCGTTTGCGGCGCAGCAGCAGCGCAAGGCACATCGCCTTGTTCAGGACACGGGGAAAAGGATGCGCCGGGTCGATGGTGATGGGGGTGAGCAGCGGATCGACTTCGCGCTGATAATAGTCTGTTGCAAATCTCCTGCCGTCACTATCGATCTCGTCCCAGCTCAGCACGCGTATGCCCGCCGTGCGCATGGCGGGCAGCAGCTGTTCGTTCCAGCAGCGATACTGATCCCCGACAAAGCGATGCGTCTCGTCTTTCATGGCCTGCAGGGATTCACGCAGCGTTGCGCCGTCGGGAGTGGCTTCGTCGTATCCGTCTTCAATGCGCTGCAGCACGCCTGCGATGCGTATCTCGAAAAACTCGTCGAGATTGCTGGCGGTGATGGCGAGGAATTTCACCCGCTCCAGCAGGGGATTGGAAGCATCCTGGGCCTCTTCCAGAACGCGGCGATTGAAACTCAGCCACGATTCGTCACGGCTGAGCAAAAGGCTTTTTGGGCGCTGTGGTTCTTTCGGCATAGTGCCGCCGGCATGCTCTCCTGGCGCAATGAAAGTTTACCTGATTGGGTTTGACGGTAGCGTTTCACAGTAGACCAGCACGAATTGCAAAAACCGTTCTCTACGAGGCGCCGGCCGCCTCAGGGAGAATTTCAGCCGATTTAGGGATCGTAAAGATCCCGGCTCTCGTGCGGAAGCACGCTTTTGGTCTCCGGCAAAACAATTGGCGACGATCGCGGTTTGGCGGTTTAAAATCGGTATAGAGAATTACGAAGTACGCGATTTTGCAGATCATACAATTCCGGATTCGAAAAGCTGGAATGGTACTGATAAATTTGCCGATGGCTGAACGCTAGCCCCTCTTTTGGAACCGTCTTGCTCCTATGTCCATCAGCCAAAAATTTGCCGGCCTGGCGATTCTCCTGAAGTTTGATAACTGGCCTGTATTGCTCCTCGCTCGCATATTCGATCGCCGCACCGGACTTGTTGTGTACCGAAAAGCAAGCCTCGAGGTGCTGGTCGACCATCGCGGAGGCGATGAGAACGGGACACGAACCTGTCTCGCCTCTGATATGTACAGCAGACATCTGCGGCGTATTCCCAAAAGCGGGCCAGAGCGGGTCCTGGACCTGGGGGCCAATGGGGGCGGTTTTCCGCTCCTGCTGCGGCTCGAAGGCCGCGAACTTGATCGAGTGGTCAGTGTCGAGATGAATCCGCCCACCTATTTGCGTCTGCTCGTGAACCTGTCCGCGAATCTCGGCCACTGCGCGACAGGAATCAATGCTGCGGTTGGCGCAATGCCGCCGGGTTCGGAGATCATGCTGCAGCCCTGTCGCGGAAGCACGTCACTGAGTGCGTACGGCAACAGAACAGATTCCTCCCTGCCCCACGTAGTGGTACGCACCACTACACTGGAGGAGCTTTACGGGCAATACTTCCAGGGCGAGACGATTGACATCTGCAAGATCGATATTGAGGGAGCGGAGTACGAGACGATTCAATCAAGTCCCGACGCCATCCTGCAAAAGATCAGGACCATCATCATCGAATTCCATGACCCTCCGCGAACCCCTGCATGTGTTCAAAGATTACTTCGACTCGGATTCCTAGAGACCACAGGAGAAGAAGACCCAAAAACCGGCGATGCAAGTGAAGTCCGCGTCTTCTCAAGACGGTTGGCCAGCCCGTAATCTTAGCGCTGGCTCGTTCTCGTTAGCTGTTGACGGCGCATTCGGCCGGTCCGCGATAGTTCCCAAACGGCTCGAACAATCAGGGCGCACTCATTATTTAGAAGATGACGGGGTTTGCTTCTGAAGCGGTCGAGTGGGACTTTGCTTGGCTCGATCATTGACGCCGCCTCCCGCTCTCGGCGAGGATAAGGATGGGACGCTTTTTAGGAGGTAGCTATCGTGGCAGAACCCCCTTGCGCCGGTCAAAGCAGCCAGTCGATCGTCAAAACGGAAAATGAAGCGGTTCAGATGTACCGCTTCGCCGCGTTGATGCTGGGCAACGAAGCTGAGGCTCTCAGCCTGGTGGAGAACGCGGTCGCCGCAGTCGAGATCGACCCCTGCGCCGATCCCTCCGCAGCCAGAGGGGCGGTTCGGGATCGAGTGCTGGACGGAGCGCTCGGCATCATGTATCTGCAGGACCCCGCGTCGTTTTCGTACCTGCCGCGGCTGGATGCGGCTGGTTCCTGCATTGAGGACGATGGCGCCCCTCCGCTTTCAAGAACCGAAATCTCCAAACTGCTGGCCGGTGCGGGACGCGGACCCCTGCGCGAGTGGCTGAATCGCCTCTCTCAGGCCCAGCGGGCGGTTTTTGTGCAGCGGGCCGTTCTGGGCAGCAGCAATGCGGACACAGCCCGCGCCATCAATCGGTTGGCAGGGCCATCGGTATGGTCTGCCAAAGCCGTCAGCAACCTGTTTCGCCAGGCGCTCTGCTCGCTCGCATCGTCCATGGTTCATTCCACCGAATTGGCAGCCTAGTCCGAACTGAACGCGCCAGGGCTGCACGCGCCTTGTTTGGCTGCACCCAGTCTTTTGCACGGCTTCCGAGACGCGCAGCACCCGCTTCGACTAATCTTGTCGCAGAGATTCTTCTGAATTTTTGCGCGGCGTGCTGCATCCAAAGCACATACCCTGAATGGGAGACTCTGTCTCCCCTGAGTTCCGCAACGAAAGGCTCGTCTTTGTGCCGGAGGCAGTAGCAACCGATCCACGATTTTTCCGCCCGAAGCATGTGGCCGCCGCTTTGGCCTTCGCCGCATTGCCCTTCCTGGTTCCGAGCGGGATTGCCATCGCTCAGGGGCCGCCGGGCGGCGGGTCTGTGAGCGTGCCTGCGGGGCCGATCCAGATACCGCAGCCGCCCGTCGATAGCACGACCTACCAAAGCAGCGTCAGCGACGGCAAGGTCACACCGGGCGTCCTGCAACTCTCGCTCGACGACGCGGTCCAGCGAGGGTTGCGCTTCAATCTTGGCCTGATGCTCACCTCGCAGAATACGCAGTCGGCCCGCGGAGCGCGGCTTGAGGAGCTGCAGGCGCTGCTTCCGACCGCGAGCGCGGCGATCAAGGAAGCGGTCCAGGAGACCGACCTTCAGGCGGAAGGGCTGCGCATCCCGGGTTTTCCATCGATCATCGGACCCTACGGGTACACGGACATTCGCGGCTCCCTGAGCTGGTCGCTCGTGAACCTTTCTTCGCTCGAAAATTACCTCGCGCAGAAGCATAATTTCGAGGCCGCGAAGCTCTCCGCTCAGGACGCGCGCGATCTGGTGGTACTAACGGTGGGGAATGCGTATCTGACGGTCATCGCAGATGCAGCCCTGGTGCAGTCCGCCCAGGCCCAGGTGGATACCTCGAAGGTTTCGCTCGATCAGGCGGTGGGCAATCATCAGGCCGGAACCGCGCCCCTGATTGACGAGCTGCGCGCGAGAGTCGACTACCAGACCCAGGAACAGACGCTGATTGCGGATCGCAATACTTATGAGAAGGACAAGATTGCGCTGGCGCGTGCGATTGGCCTGCCGCTGGAGCAGCAATTCGAGCTGAGCGACAAGGAACCGTACGCCCCGTTCGATCACGTCGATCCGGATAAGGCCGTGCAGCAAGCCCTGGCCACGCGCGCGGATCTGAAGGCGCTCGAGGAGCAGGTTGCGGCCGCCGATAGCGCGCGCAAGGCTGCAACCGACGAGCGCCTGCCCACAGTCACCTTCAACGGCGACTACGGGGATATTGGAATCAACCCTTCCCATTCGCATGGAACCGGCAACGCTGTCGGCTCGCTGGACGTGCCGCTCTTCGAGGAAGCAAAGCTGCGCGGCGATGCGAAGCAGGCCCAGTCGCAACTGGAACAGGAGCGCGCGCGGCTCAGCGACCTGCGAGGGCAGATTGGCGCCGACGTTCGCGACAGCATACTCGACATTCAGGCCGCGGAAAAGCTGGTTGAAGTGGCAAAGAGTAATGTGGACCTGGCGAATGAAGCGCTGAACGAGGCCCAGCAGCGGTACAAAGCCGGCGTTTCCGATAATCTGGCAGTCTCGCAGGCCCAGCAAAGTGTGGCCCAGGCCGATCAGCAATACGTTGCCAGCCTGTACCGGCATAATGTCGCAAAGTTATCCCTGGCGCGTGCCCTTGGCGTCGCGCAAAGCAGTTACAAGGATTACGTGGGAGGAAAGTAAGCGTGGCGGAGCAGAATCCCGAGCAGACAAAACCAACTGAAGAGCGGCCGGAGCATCCGGTTCAGAACTCGCGCCGGCGTTTCATCATCATCGGCCTTGTGGCCATCTTTGTGGTCGGCGCATTGCTGTTCTGGTGGCACTCAACCTTTTACGAAGACACCGACGATGCTTCCGTCGATGGCCATCTTGTGCAGATCAGCGCGCGCATCAATGGCCACGTGGCGAAGGTGAACGTTGATCAGAACCAGTACGTCGATGCGGGTGCGCTTCTGGTCGAGATCGATCCCAGCGACTATCAGACGGCCGAGAATCAGGCGGAGGCCAACCTGGAAGCAGCCGAAGCCAACTACGAAGCCACGCGCGTCAACGTGCCGGTCATCAACATCAACGCCGGCAGCAACCTGAACAACGCTAATGCTGACGTGGCCAGCGCCACGGCCAGCGTCGCGCAATCCGAGAAGCAACTGCAGGCTGCGCAGGCGCGGGTGACCCAGGCGCAGGCCAACGCGACTAAATCGAAGCTGGATCTCGAACGCTACACGCCCCTCGTGGAGAAGGACATCATTTCGAAACAGCAGTACGATGCGGCGGTCGCCGCCGCCGCGGCCGACCAGGCCGGCGTTGCCGAAGCCGAAGCCAACCTGATCGCCGCGCAGGACGCTGTGCGCATTGCGAAGGACCGCGTCCTCCAGGCCCAGTCTTCCCAGAAGTATGCCCAGACCGGTCCGCAACAGGTAGCGATCCAGCGAGCCAAAGCGGATCAGGCCGCCGGCCAGGTGGCCCAGGCGCGGGCCGCGTTGGCACAAGCCAAGCTGAACCTCGAATACACCGAAATTCATGCGCCTGTTGCCGGTATCGTCACCACCAAAAGCGTCGAACCCGGACAGAACGTCGCCATCGGCCAGGCTCTCATGACTCTGGTTTCGCTCGACGATGTGTGGATCACCGCCGACTTCAAGGAAACGCAACTGCGCCACATGCGGCAGAATCAGCCCGTGACTATCCACGTGGACGCTTACGGGCGCGACTACGACGGCAAAGTCACGCAGATTGGCGGCGCCACGGGTTCGGAGCTGAGCCTGTTTCCGCCGGAGAATGCCACCGGAAACTACGTCAAAGTCGTGCAGCGCATTCCGGTGCGCATCGACCTGACCAAGCCGGATCAGAATAACGATCACCAGCTGCGGCCAGGCATGTCCGTCGAGCCAAAGGTCCGCGTGAAATAGCGGCTGCGCATTTTGTGGAGACAGGCGCCGGAGCAGTTGCTCCGGCGCCCGTTTTGTCAATACGGAACGGCGACTCGATAGGCGTAGCCATTGCGGTAAACAATCACCGTTCGCGGCGCCCACATCGCGACCGCCGGGGGCGGGGCTACGTAGACGTAGGTCGGTGGAGGCGGCGCCGGCTGCACATAGGTGATCTGCTGAGGCGGCGGAGGCGGTTGCGGAGCGGGCTGTTCGTACGCGCTCGGACGGCGGTAGAGGCCCGAAGGTTCCTGCTGCAAAGGCTGCTGGTCAACCTCGGGCACGCCCAGGTCGTCCATCACCTTGAGCGTCAGCCGCGTCTCCTCTTTCAGCGTGGGATACGGTCCGCGGCGCGGCAGGTTGATGAGGTCGATGGGCCAGAGGAGGGGGATCATCCACGTAACAGTGTCGCGCGTGGCGTGACCCTTGCCGAGGATGCGGCCGTAGCGGTCGACGTTGTAGCCGGGGACGTCCACGACTTTAGCATCGACGGGGATGACCGTGTCGGGCTCGATGACCATGCGGTCGAAGCGGAGCTCCATCCAGCCTTTGCCGACAAAGTGGCCAGGATCTTTGGAGTCTTCAAAGCGGCCCACGAGGTAGCTGTCATAGGGCAGCACCGACCGGCCGTAGCGTTCGGCGTGCCCGAGCTGGCAGAGGACTGGGTCGCCGATGGCGGCGGTTTTCGAGGAAAGTTTGGGTTCAGAGAGGGTGCAGGAGATGAGAGAACCGGCTGGGATCAACTGCTCGGCGGCATAGCTCGAAAGCGGCGCTGTGAGCAGCAGGGTGAGCAGAGAGATAGTCTTGCCCTTCATGGGAAGGCCTCCTGGGTGGGTCAGGTTCACGGTGCGAACACGGTGAGTTGACGTTAGTTGCGCAAATTTCGGCCGGCGCCGATGCGCAACAGTAACTGGGCGTCCTCGGAAGGGACAGCAGGACCAGCCAGTCGTGCTGGAGGCTGGGGAAACCATGATGGCGGGATTGGGTACAGGATGTCAAGGGAGGGTGGGAGCACCCCACCGGGGTGTTACCAAAAACTGACTGGCGGCGATCGTGGGCCAATCAGTCGAGGGGTAAGGACAAGGTCGTGCCAGACGTCGCCATTGAATCACCTGTACACTCGTTGCCGCTTGGCGCGAAAGAACCAGGGTGCGGCTCCGCTGTTTTACAAAGGAGGCTTTAGGGCCATAAAGGGTGGAGTTCTGCCACTGGACCGCCGCCCTTTGTATCCCCACGCGATTGCATGG
>CAWHOU010000032.1:0-81339 GCA_963831055.1 uncultured Acidobacteriaceae bacterium
GCCGGCTTGGATTGACTTCTGTCTTAAATCGGTCTGGGGGCGGAGCGACGGGCGGCGCTCGTCCAACCGGCGACGGTTTGTCGTTTACGCGAGGGCCGGACCGCGTTGATTAACGCCGAAGACACCCTGACCTTTAACCCTGAGGGGACACCATGCCAGAGGTAGGGCCTTTCAACGGCGGCTCCGCCCTGCCCCGCTTTCATGTGGAGATCGACGATGTATCGGCTTTTTATTGTGGGCCTGCTGTCCGTCATGTCGGGTTCTTTTGGCTGAGGCGACGGACCTCGACTGCGTCAGCACGACGTTCAATGTGCTTTCTCCCAACGACAAAGTCTGCGTCAGCGCCTTTGAGGATCCGCAGGTGCCGGGCGTGGCGTGCCATATCTCGCAGGCGAGAAAGGGGGGCTGGGGTCAGCCGCTTGGGCTGAACGAAGACCCGTCCAATTTCTCGATCTCGTGCCAGCAGGCGGGTCCGATCGACGCCGACCTGTCGAAGCTCGGCGAAAAGGACGAGGTGTTCAGCCAGAAAACCAGCATCTTCTTCAAGACGACCCGGATTTATCGGGTGGTCGACAAACCGCATAACACGCTGATCTATCTCGCGATCAGCACCAAGATCGTCAACGGTTCGCCCGCAAATGCGATCAGCACGGTGCCGATCATACCCTGGACAGCACTGACGTAGCCGGAGGCGACGGCAAACCCTGCCGCCAGAACACGCAGAACAAACACGCCAGACAAGCAAATGGCGGCTGGATAAATCCAGCCGCCGTAGTCAACTGAAAAGGACTAAGGCAATAGGCGTCACAGCTAGGATGACGCCAAAGCGGAAGACTACTTCTTCTTCTTCGCTTTCGCTTTCTTCTTTACCTTCTTTGCCATGGTATGGCTCCTTTGATTGAAAGCTCGGACAGCCACTAGTAACCGATTTGCGCCGCCGCCAGTGGCGCTTTTTTGTTTTATTCACAGCCTGCAAGACGTTAGCCGGCGCCGCCCGGGATTATGCCCAGGCGAAGCCGGCGACCCGACCCGCGATCTCATAAATCGGCATCGAAAAGGGCGACGTCCCCGATCGATCGCGGCTGAGCGAGCCGCCCGAAGCGATAGCCGTCAGCCGTTTCAGTTGAACTTGTAGACCAGCGACAAGCGGCCGGTCTGCACCGTCGGCTTCAAGGTCTCGGTGAATACCGGCACGGCATTCGCGATCGTGACCGTGGACGAGTCGTAGTGGGCGTAGCGATATTCGCCCTTCACCGACCAGCCGCGATAAACCATCACCTCGACGCCGCCGCCGAGAAAATAGCCGTCGTAGTTTTGATTGGGGACGGCAATTCCGTCGCCGCGAAAGGCGGCGCGGCAAATGTCATCGAGCCGCCGCCGAAATTGGCGTGCGTATAGCCGCCGTCGACATAAGGCAGAATTTCGGCGTCACGAGATAGCCGATGCGGGCGCCGCCGGCATAGGCGTCGCGCTGCTTGATCGGAAAATTCGTGAAGCCGACGATCTCTCTGGACGAGCCTTTGATGTCGGAGAAGTCGGCATCGCCGAACACGCCGGCCACCCAGCGATCAGCGAATTGGTAATCGCCGCCGACCTGAACCGTGCCGATCTCGCCGGTGCCGTTGAATGACGACTGCGGAAGCCCAAACCCGCCAAAACTCGACGCATGGCTGGAGCTGAACCCGCCATAGCCGCCGCCAGCACCAAGATACCATCCGGTCCAGCTATACGGCGCCGGCACAACCACCGGCGCTTTGGTATAAATCGGCCTTGCGCCCATGTCGGCTGCATGTGCGGCGGGTAAGCAACCCAAACTCAGCACGGTTCCGGCCAAAGCCGCCACGAGATGACGCATAATGCCTCCAAAAAAATAAGACCGCGCAATGCGGCGCGGTCGCTGCGGAAGACTAGACAGACATGGCGGTTAAAAGTCGATGTTTGCGCCGAGCGCTCGCGGCGGAATATGAAGTGTGTGCTAAAACCGTCACAATGCCTGGAGCGAAATCGCTACGCCGGAATCCCAGTGCGCACTACGTCAGTACCGGTTGCAGCAACATCGCAGAATTTTACGACGGGGGATCTCCATGCGACGACCAATTGAATCGGGAAGCGGCGCGATCGCGGCTCTCGGAATAGTGCTTTCGGCTTTCGCGTCGAGCCCGTCGGCCTGTGCCGAGCCGATCGCGATGAAGACCAATAAATTCGCCGCAGTGTTCAACGATGTCGCGAAGCACGCCAATTCAGATAAGTCGGCAACGCTGCAGGAATGCAGAAAGGTGGTGTTTTCCGCCTGCCTGTATTCCGTCAGCGATAACACCAAAATCGTGGTTGGCGGCAAGGCCGACGACGCGCCCCGCAGCATCGCCGTTGTCACCCTCAGAAAGGATAAGACAATCCCGGCGGTGTTCACCGAGGAAGATGCTCGACTCTGGCCGCTGATCGTTCAGATCGCCAATCCCGATGTCCCGGCGGACCAGCGGACTGAGCTGGTCGATAAATTCAACGCAACGCTGAAGGCCGGCGAATTCCACCTTCACCGCCAAGCTCGGTTCGATCCGCTACAGCGCGGCGGTCGCCCCGGAGATGGGAATATGGATGATCGCAAGCCTCAAGCCGGTGCTGAGTCCGTCGACTTGGTTTAAGGACTGGCGGCAGAAAGTCAGAGGCTGGATCGCCGAGGCGAAGGCGAAGTGAAAGTTCGGCACGGACAGATGCAGGTGTGGTTTGCCGGATTATTGCTGGCGGCGTTGCTGGCGCCCGCCTCCGCACAAGACATTCGCGGCATGGAAGTCTGCACCGTCGAGAAGCAGATGGAACGCCGCACCAGTTGCCTGCAGGCGAATGTCGAGTTTCTCCAGCAGGCGCTGAACAAGCTGACGCGCGATACGCAGGACCGATTCATGGCAACCGATCGCGATCTTACCGCGGCCCGTGCCGAGATCGCCACACTTAAGTCGGCCATGGAGCGGCTGAACACCGAACTGGCGCAAATTAAAGCGAAGGCCGAACCTCCCGCCAAGAAGTAGATAAATCCTCCCTAAACAGGCAAGCATCATGTCCGACGCTCTCGAACTCCTCACCACCCGGCGCTCCTTCAAGCCGTTCGAACTCGCGGGTCCCGCGCCCTCTGCGGCCGAAATCGACACGCTGCTGACGGTAGCCTCGCGGGTGCCGGATCACGGCAAGCTCGCGCCGTGGCGCTTTATCGTATTCGAAGGCGATGCCCGCCGTGCCGCCGGTGACGCCATCGCCGCGGCGTTCCGCGCCAAATATCCGGATGCCAAGCCCGAACAGGTCGAAGCCGAGCGCGACCGGCTGGCGCGCGCGCCGCTGGTCGTCGCCGTGGTCAGCCGCGCCGGGCCGCATGTGAAAATTCCGGAATGGGAGCAGGTGCTGTCGGCCGGAGCGGCGGCGATGAACCTGGTGCTCGCCGCACACGCGATGGGCTTCGGCGCAAACTGGATCACCGAGTGGTACGCCTATGATCGCTCCGTGCTCGACGCGCTCGGTCTCGCGCCGCATGAGCGCATCGCCGGCTTCATCCACATCGGCCGGCCGCCCGGCACGCCGGAAGACCGGCCGCGGCCGCCGCTCGCGAGATCGCCACCCGCTTCCCGGCCTAGCCTTATTCCAACTTGATGTTGGCGAAGCTGATCACCTTGGCGTATTTGGCGATTTCCTCGGTGACGAAGCTCTTGAAAGCGGCGACCGAGAGCGGCGCCGGCACGACGCCGAGATTGAGCAGACGCTCCTTGAAGGCGGGCTCGATGACCGCCGCCGAGACCGCCGCATTCAGCTTCTCGACAATCTCGGGCGGCGTACCGGCCGGCGCGCAAATGCCGTACCAGCCGCTCGCCGCATAGCCCGGCACGGTTTCGGCAATGGCGGGAATATCCGGCGCGGCATCGGAACGGGTCGGCGTGGTGACGCCAAGCGCGATCAGCTTGCCGGCCCTCACGTCCTGGATGATCTGCGCGATCGGGCCGAACGCCATCGGGATTTGCCCGCCGAGCAGGTCGGTCATGTAATTGGCTTTGTACGGCACCTGCACCATGTCGGTCGCGGTCATCATCTTGAACAGCTCGCACGCCACATGCGGACCGGTACCGGCGCCGGCCGAAGCGACATTGAGCTTGCCGGGATTGGCCTTGGCATAGGCGATCAGCTCGGCCACCGATCGCACGGCGAAGGCGGGATTGACGACGATGACAAACGGCGTCAGCCCGATCCGCGCCACCGGCGTGATGTCACGGGCAAAATCGAAATTGACGTGCGGATAGAGCGTCGCATTGATGGCGTTGGCCGAGACCGTCATCAATAGCGTGTAGCCGTCCGGCGTCGCGTGCGCGACGAGTTCGGTCCCGATATTGCTCGCGGCGCCCGGCCGGTTGTCGACGATGAACTGCTGACCGAGGCGCTCCGACAGCGATTGCGCGATCAGGCGCGCGATGATGTCGGGCGAAAGTCCCGCCGGATAGCCGCAGACGATGCGCACCGATTGCGCCGGATAGGTTTGCGCCATGGCAGTTCGCGGCACCGCCCAAAGCGCGGCGGCGGCCGCCGCCAGATGCAGAAACTCTCGACGGGGAAGTTTCACGACGACCCTCCCAAAAATATCGGCTGCGTTCCGCAACGACCGCTACCAATATCACAATGTCTCGATGCGCGACACGCCGGCACTCGAACACCGCCAGATCGGGCAACCCTTCGGACCGCGCAATGCGTCTGGTGAGCCGCGTCGGTCTGGCAATGGAAGACGCAGCCCGAGGCCGCTGCGGGGTACCACTAAAGATCAGAGGGTGCCGGGTCGAACCCGGCACCCCTACGCGTCGCACACCAACAACTCACATGCCGGCATTGATCTCGGTCTGAAGTGTCGCGGCATTGGCGGCATCGTTTTGCTGTTCCGCAGCCGCCATGGACGCGTTCAATGCATTCTCGTCGTTCAACTGTTGGATAGCCTGAACCTCGGCATCGCTCGCCGCCTGGGCGTCGGTCGATGCTGAGCTTGTGTCGACCGGCGGCGAGGCGTCGAAGGACGGCGACGCTTCGTAGTCGCCGCCGCGCGCCGATTGGACTCCCAAACCGAAAAAGCTTGCAAAGAACGAGCCCAAATCCGGCTGACCGAGGTCAGGCCGACGCACCACCGCGTAATGCCGCTGCGCGGTGTTCACCTCAGGAGGCTGACTCGTCGAACCGGGCGCAACCGCCTCTGCCTGCTGCGCGCGCACCGAACCCGAACCACCGCACAGCATACTCATCGAAACTAAAATCCAAAATGCCTTAAAACGCATACACATCCAATTCCGGGGAGGTCCCCCTAATGATAGACGTTCCCCTGCCCCTGATGCCATCATCGGCGGCGTTCGTGAACACGTTTTTCACATGAGGTACCTGGTTCTCCTCTGGATTCACATCCGGTCCCGCAGTCCCATTTCCGTCCTACACTCGTTGAAGATCATGGCTACCACCCCCGACATCGAATTCGAGCGCGGCCTCCCCGCCTCCCTCGACGCCGAACGCACCATCCTCGGCGCCGTCCTCCTCGACAATCACGCCTACAGCGAGGCCGCCAGCTCCCTCCGCTCTGAGGACTTCGCGCTCACCGCCCACCAGCGCGTCTTCGCCCGCATGGGCGAGCTCATCGACCGCAACCACATCGTCGACATCGTCACCCTCAGTGAAGAACTCGCCCGCCGCAAAGAAATCGAATCCGTCGGCGGCGTCGCCTGGCTCGCATCCCTCACCGAAGGCCTGCCCCGCCGCATCTCCATCGAGGAATACGTCCGCATCGTCAAGGACAAATCCCTCCTTCGCCAGCTCATCAACATCTGCTCCAGCTCCATCACCCGCGCCGCCGACCAGAGCGAAGAAGCCCTCGACGTCCTCAACGCCGCCGAATCGGCCCTCCTCGAAGTCACCGAGAAGGGAATCACCCGCGGCTTCTCGAGCATCCACGACATCGTCGCCGGCTCCTTCAAAACCATCGACAACCTCTATAAGGAAGGCCGCGAGATCACCGGCCTCGCCACCCACCTCACCGAATTCGACCGCATGACCAGCGGCCTCCAGAACTCCGAGCTCATCATCATTGCCGCCCGCCCCTCCATGGGCAAAACCGCGCTCGCCATCAACATTGCGCAGAACGCCGCCATCCACGGCGGCAAAGTCGTCGCCGTCTTTTCGCTTGAAATGTCGAAGGAATCCCTCCTCCGCCGCATGCTCGCCTCCGAAGCCACCGTCGACTCCGTCAAAATCCAGAAAGGCTTCCTGCTCCGCGAAGATAAGGACAAACTCACCTCCGCCCTCGAGCGCCTCGTTGAAGCCCGCATCTTCATCGACGACACCCCCGGCATCTCCCTCACCGAAATGCGTGCCAAGGCCCGCCGTCTCCGTCAATCCTCCGGCGGCCTCGACCTCGTCGTCATCGATTATCTGCAGCTCATGTCCGCCGGCTCCATGGGCCCCCAGGCGCGCCGCTACGAGAACCGGACACAAGAGGTATCGGCGATCTCGCGCGGCCTCAAAGCCCTCGCCAAAGAGCTCAACATCCCCGTCATCGCGCTCTCCCAGCTCTCCCGCGCCTCCGAGCAGCGCGGCGGAGACAAGAAACCGCTCCTCTCCGACCTCCGCGAATCCGGTTCCATCGAACAGGATGCCGACGTCGTCGCCTTCATCCACCGCGAGAGTTACTACAACCGCGACAAATCCGGCGAAGGCGATCCCGAAGCCGACAACAAAGCCGAAATCATCGTCGCCAAACAGCGCAACGGACCCACCGGCTCCATAGAAGTAGCCTGGGTCTCCAAGTGCACCAAATTCGGCGACCTGGCCTACGGCAACCAGGGCGGGGAATACTGATCATCGTCTTACCTGTGATAGAATGTAAGGCGTTATGGCAGAACTAGCGACAGTAAGCACGAAGGGTCAATTTGTGATCCCGGCCGAGATCCGTGAGGCCTTGGGCATCCGTCCCGGAACACGAATTGCCGTGTTGCGCGAAGGCAATCGCATCATCCTTGAGCCCGTGAATAAGGAATATGTGCGGGCGCTGCGGGGATCATTGGCTGGTGGTCCGTCAATGACCGACGAACTACTCAAGGATCGTCGCGAAGAGGACCGTCGCAGCAAGTGGTAACGTATGCCCTCGATTCAAGCGCCGTTCTGAGGTTTCTTGAGAACGAGGCGGGAGCGCATCGGATCGAAGCTCTGCTGCAAAGTCAATTTGCCGGGAAAAACCTTATTGTTGTTTCGGCCTTGCACTGGGGCGAGGTGGCAGGCTACGCCTACAAGACACGTGGCCAGACTGCCGTCAGCCCCGTGCTTCAACGGCTGATCGCGATGGGCGTTGAAATTGTCCCGGTGACGGCCGATCAGGCGGTCGCGGCCGCGCAGATTAAGCTCGATTACAAAATCCCCTACGTCGATGCATTTGGTGCAGTGCTTGGATCGGCACCCAATCACGTCTTCGTCACCGCCGACTTCGATCTCAAGCCCGCCGCTAAATTTGCGGATATCGAGTTCCTGCCGGCGAAGTAGCCCTCCTATGCGGGGCTCACCGCCCGCATCCGTTTCCCCTGAATCTCAATAAACACATTCACCAGCGTCAGCGCCGCAGGCGTCACCCCAGGTATCCGGCTCGCCTGCCCCAGCGTCAACGGCCGCACCCGCGTCAGCTTCTCCTGCATCTCTCGCGATAACCCGCTCACCTGCGTGTAGTCGAACCAATCCGGAATCCCCCGCTCCTCCGCCTGCTTCAGCTTCTCAATCGACTTCTTCTGCTGGTCCAGATACCCCGCGTACTTAATCTCCGTCTCCACCGTCTTCAATTCATTCCGCACGTGTGCTGGCAGATGCCCATCGGCCCCATCTTCCAACCACGGCGCAAACAGCGTGTCCCGCAACTCGCCACGCAACAGCGGCCAAATCGTCGACATGGTCACCTCAGGCCGCCGCAAAACCTGCGCCCAGGTCTGACCAGCAGGCCATTCGCCTCCCGTTGCTTTCCCCGTCGACAGCACTTTCTCCAGCGCCACAGCACGAGCCTGCTTCGCCTCGTACTCCGCCCACGCCGCATCCCCAATCAGCCCCAGCCGCCGCCCATAAGGCGTCAGCCGCCGATCGGCATTGTCAATTCGCAGATGCAGCCGGAACTCCGCTCGCGAAGTGAACATCCGGTACGGCTCGTTCGTCCCCTTCGAAATCAAATCGTCGATCAGAATCCCCGTGTACGCCTCAGTGCGATCGAGCGTGAACGCCCCCTCGCCCTTCACGCTCAGCGCCGCGTTAATCCCCGCCATAATTCCCTGGCACGCCGCCTCTTCATATCCCGAAGTCCCGTTGATCTGCCCCGCCAGATACAGCCCCTCAAACTTCTTCACCCGCAGCGAACGGTCCAGCTCCGTCGGATCGATCGCGTCGTACTCGATCGCGTACCCCGGCCGTAGCATCTCCGCATTTTCGAGCCCCGGAATCGACCGCACAATCTGCCACTGCACCTCCATCGGCAGCGACGTCGACATCCCGTTTACATAAACCTCATGCGTATTCAGCCCCTCGGGCTCCAGAAAAAACTGATGCTGCTCCTTGTCCGGAAACTTCACCACCTTGTCTTCAATCGACGGACAATACCTGGGCCCTGTCGCCTGAATCTGCCCCGAGTACATCGGCGACCGGTGCACATTTTCGCGAATAATTTGTAACGTCTCCGGTGTCGTATACGCGATGTGACAAGAAACCTGCCGCTGCGGCAGCGTCCGCGTTCGAAAGCTAAACGGCGTAGGATCGGCATCCCCCGGCTGCTCCGCAAACTTCGACCAGTCGATGGTCCGCCCATCCAGCCGCGGCGGCGTCCCCGTCTTCAAACGGCACCCGCGCAGCCCCAGCCCCTTCAGCGCCTCACCCAGCAGCACAGAAGCCGGCTCCCCACTCCGCCCCGCCGGATAGTTCTCCTCGCCGCAATGAATCAACCCATTCAGAAATGTGCCTGTGGTGATTACAATTGCCCCCGCCAGAATCACCCGCCCATCCCGCAAGCGAACCCCGGTTATCCTGGGCAACTCCTCTGCGCCCCGCACCATGCCCGGATCCTCATGCACACTCATCCGTGCTTCCTGTGCCCTGTACCCTGTACCCTGTACCCTCGATCTCGTGCTCTCCAGCACGAGATCCACCACCTCCGCCTGCTTGATAAACAAGCCCGCCTGCGACTCCAGCACCTCCCGCATCTTCACCCGGTACTGCTGCTTGTCGCACTGCGCTCGCGGCGACCACACAGCCGGCCCCCGCGACGTATTCAGCAGCCGAAACTGAATCCCCACCGCATCCGCAACCTCGCCCATGATCCCGCCCAGCGCGTCCACCTCCCGCACCAGATGCCCCTTCGCGATCCCCCCTATCGCCGGGTTACAACTCATCTGCGCGATCAAATCGAGGTTCAGCGTAAACAGGGCGGTCCGCAGCCCCATGCGCGCCGCGGCCATCGCCGCCTCGCACCCGGCGTGCCCCGCCCCCACCACCACAACATCGTATTGTTCTGTAAAGGCCATGTTGACTAATTCATATTCTAGCCGCCCGCATGTTCCCCAAGACTTTGCGAAGACCGAGCCCGCCGCCTCCAATGCGAGCCCATCCGCGCAAAAAACAAGGGTCCCCGGTCAGGAGGACCCTGCGGTAAAATCGGATATCTTCAGAACACAAAATGCAGATCCATCGTGACCGCGCGCGACCCCCCAATTGTGCCCGTGACCGATCCGAAGTTAGCCCCGTTGTTCGGACATCCTCCGCTGATCGTCGCCGTCGAGCACGATAGAGTGCCTGCCGGAAGCGTCGTTGGAATCGTGGTCGTCCTGCCCGACCCATTGTGATACGGCAACTGGTCGAGATTCGTCAGGGCCGATTGCTGGTCTGCCGGATTGTTGCTCGTCACGATCTGACCATAATTCACGTAGTAGTAACTCGGGTCGCAGTTATTGCCTGCCGCGATGGCCGATGCCGAACACGCCGAATTCTGACGAATCTGTGTCTGGTTCTGCGGTACGTCCAGGCTCGGCGTGTTGGTCACATTAAACACGTTGAAACGGTATTCCAGCGTAAGCTTCTCCGACGGATGGAACTGCTTACGAACCGATAGATCGGCCCGCTTTTGAAATGCCTGCCGGAAAAGATTCCGCTGCCCGGGGGCGAAATCCGTCTCGAAGATATCCGACGGGTTAGTGCCTGTCGAGACCGGAATGCCATCGGCGCCCGGCTGCAGATAGTGGATCGAAATCTGGCTCGGATCGATCGCCGGTATGTAGCTGCTGCCCGTGCGAAATGCCCCCGAATGCCCCGTCAGCGCACTCTTCGGGTTGCTCGGGTTTGCAATCGGCAGTACCGGATTCATCAGAGTCGGATAGTCGCCGAAGAATATGCTGCCGACCGCCCCATAGAACTCATAGAGCGAGTACGGCTCGCCGCTCTGTGCGACAACCAGTCCCCCCAGATGCCAGTCGTTGGTCACCCACGACAGCGCCGACTTAGGCCGCGCGACGTTGGGCGCGGCTACGTCGAAGTTAGCCGTCAGCACATGCCTGCGATCAAAATCGGCCGGCGCGTAAGAATCCCGAAGGTTATTCGGGTTATCTCCAGTGAAGAACAACCCTATGTCGCTTTGCTCGTCATAAGTGTGGCTGAATGTGTAACTGACTCCACCAAGAACGTTGTGCGATAGCCGTTTCTCCAGATGCGTCTCCAGAGCGTCGTAAGCCGAGTTTCCGGAAGTCTCGAAGAACGCCGCGTTGGGGCTGTAACCGACATACGGGGCGCGAAAGTCCGTGTTTCCTCCATCCTCTGTGTTCCAGGGCTCGCCGGGAATTGGATCGTAGTCGTAGCCGTCCGACTCGCTGTTCTGGTTGAGTACCTCAAATCCGTAGCTGTCCGTCTCGCCATGCACCGGATTGCTGGCCGTGGCGAGCAAGGGTTCGTTGAACGGGATCGGGATCACGGCATGGCGTCCGCGATTTCCCGTATACCCGAGCGTAACTGCCAGATCCGGCCTTGGCTGCCATTGCACATTCAGCGTGAAATTCATGGTGTACGGAAGTACGTTGTGCTTGTCGTACGCCCCGAAGTTCAACGTATCGGGGCAATCGGTATACCCCTCCTGATTGTCTACCCCGCCGCAGTTCGGGCCGTAATACTTACTCTGGCCGGTCAGCCCATTGAGTGTGTTCTGCAACGATGCCGCGATCGTGCCCGGGTTAGAACTGGGAGGCACATAGGTCGATGCCGTCAGGGACGTTCCCAGCGGATTCGCAAGCTTCGTTCCGTTGCCAACCACATAGCTCGCCAGCGGAGCCGATTCTGTCACACCGAATGGCCCACCGTTGCCGCTGCCCGCCGGCTGCGACAGATAGCTAAAGTATTCGCCGCGGTCATAGTAAAGGCCGAATCCCCCCCGCCAAACCACCGTTTCGTGATTCCATTTAGGAGCCCACGCAAACCCGATCCGCGGAGAAATACCCCACTGGCGCCCGGTGAGCGTCGAATCGCTGACCCCCGCCGTTGGATTGAACTTATTATTCCCCGCGATCACAAACCCGGCGTTATTTACCGTGAAGCCTGTGGTGGTTGTGCCAGTCACGTTGTAAGCGCTCGGGTCGAAATTGAAAATATTGCCGTATTTTTCCGTCAAGCCGCCGTGATAGTCGTAGCGAACTCCCGCCGTGATGCTCAGGTTCGATAGTGCCTGCCACTTATCCTGCACAAAGCTCGAAATCTCATTGGTGCGGTAGTAGCGATCCGATAGATTTTTTCCTGTGTTTGGATCGATGCTTTCAAGTACGCTCGAACTGTGAACCGATCCGGCGAGAAACTTCTGGAAACTCGAGCTTGTGACCTGGGCTATCCCCGTCCGGTTGTTATCGATATTCAGCTGCGTATAGCTGTATCCGCCGCCCGCAAGGATCGTATGCCGCCCCAGAGTAAAGACAATACTGGACGATGGATTGAGACGGTTCTGGTAATAGCCAATATTTGCGAATGAGCTGTACGGACCAACCTTCACTCCCGGCGAGACACTGCTGTTCGTCGCAAATTCCTTGATCAGCAGGCCAGGCAGTCCGGCGGCGTAACCGCCGCTCGCTCCGGTGCCCACTCCGAAGTTCGACCCCGGGTCGATCGTCTGTGTGTAGTAACTGTAGCTGTAGCTCCGCGAGTAGCCCAGCGTCTGCACCCAGTTGATCTTAGACCCCAGCACAATCGTGTTCGTCAGTGAACCGACCTGCGCGCCGTTGCTCTGCGACTGCGGAAATCCTCCTACCTGCGACATCCCGTAGAGCCGGGAAGAGGGATCCGACTGGTAATAATACTTTGCCGACAAGCGATCGATATTGCTCAGCTGATAGTCCAGCGATCCCGTTCCCTGGTTGCCCGCTAGCGTCGAAGTACCCAACAGGGTCACGTTGGGCACCCCATATTGATACGCGGCCGACGTCTGTGCCGACGGGACCAGATAGCCTCCGTTCGGTAGTTTCGCCTGCAGCAGCGCTTCCGCGATGGGATCGATCGCTCCGGTATAGGTCTTCCCATTGTTCCAGCTGGTGGCTGCCGCTGTTAGTCCTGCTGCCGATCGGTCGTCTGTCAAGCCGCTCGGAACCGTGATCTGCGACAACCCTGTCGAATCGTCGGAATCGTACAGCCGCTGATAAGCCGCAAAAAAGAACAGCTTATTCTTCATGATCGGCCCGCCCAGCGTCGCCCCTGTCGTCCAGCGATGCAGCGCCGGATTCGCCAGCGATGCCGGAAACGCCCCTACTCCTTCGTTCGCCAGCAAATAATCCTGTTTGAAGAAAAATGGATCGGCATTGAGCGCATTGTTGGCAAAACTTCCGTATAGCTGTCCATGAAACGCGTTCGTTCCCGTGGATGTGTTCACGTCGATCTGCGCACCGGCTGTTTCGCCCTGCTGCGCGTCGTACATGGATGTGTTCACCCGCAGTTCCTGCAGAAATTCGGGCGGCGGCGAAGGCAGGCTGTTCCCGTTCGAGCCATAGACCGACGTGCTGGTTTGCGACGCGCCGCCTACATCGCCAGAGCCCGCTGAGGATGTGCTCGATGTGCTTCCGCCGCCGATATTGAAGTTGTACCTCTGCGACGCATCTCCGCTCGAACTCATCCCGTTGAAGATATTGCTGACGTCTGTCCCGTTCACCTGAAACGTATTGCTCGTGGCGCGCTGCCCGTTTGCCCAGATGTTCTGATTGCCCAGACCGGCATTTGTGTCCAGACCGCTCAGCAGTTCCGCGTTCACTCCCGGCGCAAGGATCGCGAGCTGCGTAAAGCTCCCCGTTGCCAGGGGCGTTGTCTCAATCTGCGCCTTGTCCAGCGTGTACCCGTTCGTCGTATCCGTCGCGTTCAGCAGAGGATTCGCGGTAACTGTCACCGACTCTGTTACTTTTCCTGGCTGCAGCGAGGAATTGATCGTGGCGGCGCGCATTTCCTGCACTTCGATCGCCGGATAGTTCACCGTCTCGAAGTTTGGCTCCGTCACCGTGACTTTATACGTGCCCACCGGCAGGTTCAGAATTTCCCAGTAGCCGGTCTTCTGCGTCGTAGTCGAGCGTTTCAGTCCCGTCTGCTCGCTCACTACCGTGACTCTCGCCTCCGGCATCGCCGCCCCGGAAACGTCTGTTACGGTTCCGTTGAGGCTTCCCAGCGTTTCCTGCGAACGGGCGAATTGCGTGTTGAGAAGAATGCTGAAAACAAGACACAACGCCGGGACTGCGTGCTTGCGAAAAACCTTCTTCATTCGATTGGCCTCAAGTGTAAGGTGGTACTCTCCACGAGGCCGGTGAGGGACCCCCTGGATTCCAGTTTTTTTGGGGATCTACCTGGATCTGCCCTTTTACCGTTCCACAGCTGGATGAATGTCGAATTAATTACAGCATGGTTTTGTTCCCGGGCAGGTAGAAAATTTTTGCGGGGCCTCGAAAAGCCGGTGGAAAACTATCAGCGACTGCTACAAATTGCTTAAAACACCAGCCTGATCCCCACCTGTAGCTGCCGTTCCCGGTTGACCGCGCCGCTGTTGGCGTTCGTCACTTCTCCGAAAGCAGCCGTCGGATCGTATACGTATTGCGTCTCCGTGCTGCCGTTCGTCATCACCGTCTTCGTCCCCGGCTTCACGCCGCTCTGCCACGCCAGCGTGGCCATGTTTGGGTGCGCTGTGTCGTTCGTCACCCGATACCCAACTGTCTGAAGATCCGTCACGTTGCGATGGTTCAGCGCATTGAAAGCCTCGCCCATTACCTCCAATGAGGAACGGTCGCTGATACGTATTCTTTTCGTGAATCGCAAATCCAGATTCACCGCCGCCGGATACCGGAATGTATTGCGTCCGATCGGTGGAATTAAATCCTCGCCGCCCGACCCGTTCAGACTTCCACCCAGGCTCGCAATCGGAACCGACATGCCTGCCGTATTGTTCGTAAACGTCTCGTCGGGCTGCTGTACCGCCTTCAGGCAATTCGCTCCGTCCCCCGTCGCCCCGCCGGCGTTCAGCCAATTCTCGTATGAGCACGAAGGCGTCGGCACCGTTCCTTCCGTCCGCATGGAGTATGGAAGTCCCGTATGCCACGCCCCCGCCGCCGCCAGTGAGTATCCTCCGAACATCATCCCCGCCGGACCGCGCAGCCGCCAGGGCTCACGCGCCACGATTCCCCCCGCTACCCGTTGCCGCACGTCGTAATTTGACGTTCCATGCTCCAGACGCAGATCGGCGGGATCGTAAACATCGTTCCTCTCGGCAAACGTTGCCTCGTTCTGGTTGTCGTCAATCGTATGTGCCCACGTGTATGCCGCATTCACATTCAGCGTGTGCGAGAGCCGCCGCGTCACACGCATCATCGCTCCGCGATAGCTCGAGTTGGTCTCGCTCACCATGTCCGTAATCGCACCATACGCCGGATTCACCCGATGGTAGTAAAAGCGCCGCGGCGCGTAAACCACATTGGTGTATCCCGAAACCTGGCTGCTCGCCTTTGCCAGAGGTCCCGCGTTCCCCGCATTGCCCGGAGCCTCCACGCTGTAGAAAACCGTCGCCGTCGCGCTCAAATCGATGTTCGTATCGATAAACTGCGTCAGATCGTGCCCATCCGTCGCCATCCCGGTCAGGGTCAGCGTCGTGCGCGCTCCCACTTCCTGCTCAAGCGACAAGCTCATCCGGTTGATTTGTGGATGCCGGAAATGTGGATCGAAATACACAGCCTCCGGAGCGGTCGAATTGTGGTTGGGTGCGATCGGATCGACCCATGGCATCTCGTTGCTCGCAAATACGTGCGGAAAGGCCGGCGCTCCCTCGTCCATCGGACGATACGAGTACGTGCGCGGTGATCGCGCCGATCCCGTTGAGGTCAACGCGCTGAACACCGTGGCGTTCGGCACACGCGCAAAATAAATTCCGTACCCCCCGCGCAAAATCGTGCGGCCTTTGCCCATGACATCCCACGAGAATCCCGCTCGCGGCCCAATCCCGTTTCGATCGTGCGGCAAACGCGCTGTCTCCGGAATATCCGTATTCGCCAGCGCCGCATTTGTATCAGGCAGGCTCTCATATTCGTAGCGCGCCCCCAAAGTCAACGTCAGCCCGCCGCCCGGCTTCCATTCATCCGCTGCATACAGCGCATAATCGACCGTGCTGAAGCTCCAGTTTGGGCTTCCTACCGTCTGCCGAAAGCTCGAATAGCACGGGTAGCGTCCCGCCCCGCTGGTCGTCCCGTTGCAACTGTTCGGCGCCAGCATATCCGCGAGAAAGTTCCCCAGGCTCGCGTACGAATATTCGCCGTCTTCGTCCTTCAATCCATCAAGAACATCCGCCACGTGGTTGTAGTCGTAGCCAAACCGCAACGCCTGCTTTCCGCGAATCCACGTTCCCGCATCCATGAACTGCAGCCGCGTTTCCGCCGGATACTCCCGCTTGTTCACCGTCGAGAGCGTCCCCAGGCTCAGCCCCTCGCTGCGATCAATCGAGACCTGCGGAGCCAGCCCCCACACATTGTTCGCAAATTGCTGCTCGAACCCGCTCGCCGTCCCCGGCGTCTGCGAAAGCACATCCCTGCTGTATTGGAATCGCGCGCTGCTCATCAGGCGCGGTGTCGCAAAAAACTCCCACCGGGTAATCGCCGCATCGTCGCTGGTCGAGCTGTTCCCGAAGCTCCCAATCGCATCCGTCTCCGTCGCCCCTCCCAGCACGCTGTGCACACCTGAGCGACGCATTCGGTTGTACTGCGCCACTACATGATTGCGCCCATTCACCCGCCAGTTGATCTTCGGAAACAAGATGGTCTGCGCGGTCGAGCGCGGTACCGTGCCCAGCATCACATTCAACTGCCCCAGCACTGTCGAATACACGCACGCCGCCATCGCTGTCGATCCCGACGACGCCCCCGCGCTTCCTCCACAGCTTTTCACCAGCAGGCTCGTGCTGCTCGCCAGCCGCGCCTCCAGCGTGGTCAGCGTCGGCGCCGACGGCGGGGCAAAAAATATCTCCGGCTCATTCGCTCGCGCTACAGCCGGATCGTTCCGGTCATGTTGTTCCCACGCAAGAAACCAGAAAAGCTTGTCTCGCCGAATCGGTCCCCCCGCCGAAAGCTCCCACTGCTGCCGTCGGTCGGGCGCGTGAAATGGAACCTCAACATACGTGATGGGCTGCCCATTCAGATACATCACCGGCTCTCCCGTCGCGGTCACAGTTGTCCCCGCCGGCTCCATCTCCATCGTCTTGCTGAATGCGTTGTACGCCTGTCCGATCGCCCCCCGGTCGTAAAACACGGCCTGCCCGTGCAGGTGGTTTGATCCGCCCTTCGTTATCGCATTGATCGTCCCTCCCGCGCCCCGTCCATTTCCGGCTCCGCTCGCATTCACCTGGAAGGCCCCCGCCGCGGACTCCGCCGTCGCGAATCCATTTCCGTCCGACCCTCGCTCCCGCGCCCTGAACGCCAGGTTGTTGTCCGTCCCATCCAGCGCGATGCTGTTCATCGTCGGGCTCAACCCGCCAAAGCTCAGCTCTCCGCTGCTCCCCTCCGTCGCCGCTCCAAACAGCCCCGCCAGGTTCGACCCGTGCTGGCTGTTGTTCGGCAACTCTTCAAGCAGCGATTCCCCAGCGCCATCCTTCGCAACCAACGCCGCTTCCCCGGCGCTCATCCCCGCGCCGGCAATTCGCGCGTCCACCAGAATCGTGCGGTGAACCCACCGGTGCGCCAGCCGCGCATGCAGCCGCGCGGAAGTTCCCAGCCCCACCGTCAGATTGTCCGCCTCCCACTCCGACAATCCCCGCGCATGCACACGCAGCCTGTAGTCGCCAGGCATCACCTCGGCAAAATGAAAATTGCCGCGCCGGTCTGACCTGACATCGATGTGTTCGCCTGTCCCCTCGTCCTCGATCCGTACCAGCGCGCCCCCGATCCCTCTCCCATCAGGACCAACCACACGTCCGGCAACCACTCCACCCATGTCCGATTGCGCCTCGCAGGCCTGCCCCAGGCCCAGCGAGAAGGCGAGCCATAACCACAGCATGACCGGTTTCCAATAGAGGGGGAGCCGCACCTTACTCACCAAAGCGTCGCTTACCGTTCTTCAGCTGCCCGGCTCTTGACTGACCGGTTCTTAGCTGACCGTGAGTTCAACGTAGCTCTTTCGTTAAACTGGAAACAGCGAATGTTTATCGATGAAGCCAAAATTCGGGTCAAAGCCGGTGACGGCGGTAATGGATGCATGGCTTTTCGCCGTGAGAAGTTCGTTCCCCGCGGCGGTCCCTCCGGCGGAGACGGCGGCCACGGTGGCAGCATCGTCCTTGAAGCCAGCCAGCGCCACAACACCCTCATCTACTTCCGCTACAACCCTGAACACAAGGGCGAGCGCGGCGAACACGGCATGGGCTCCAACTGCACCGGCCGCGACGGCAAAGACACCGTCCTCAAAGTCCCTGTCGGCGCCATGCTCTTTGACGCTGATACCGGCGAGCTGATCCACGACTTCACCCAGCCTGACGAGCGCCTCGTGATCGCCCGCGGCGGCCGCGGCGGCCGCGGCAACCAGCACTTCGCTACCCCAACGCACCAGGCCCCGCGCGAGCATGAGCTGGGCCGCGCCGGCGAAGAGCGCACCTATCGCCTTGAATTGCGCGTCCTCGCCGACGTCGGCCTCGTCGGCTACCCCAATGTCGGCAAGTCCACCCTCATCTCACGCATCTCCGCCGCTCGCCCCAAAATCGCCGACTACCCTTTCACCACTCTTGAGCCGCAGCTCGGCGTCGTCTCCATCGGCGAAGCCCCCTTCGAAGAAAGCTTCGTCGTTGCGGATATCCCCGGCCTCATCGAAGGCGCGCATCTCGGCGCCGGCCTCGGTACCCAGTTTCTTCGTCACATCGAGCGCACACGCATCCTCGTCCACCTCGTCGACGTCTCCGACGCCGACGGCCGCCCCGATCCCGTCCAGGATTTCCGCGTCATAATGGATGAGCTCAAGAGCTTCGGTCACGGCCTCGACGAGAAACCCATGATCGTCGTCGCCTCGAAAGCCGACGTCGCCAATCCCGAAAAGCTCAAGAAATTGCAAACGATGGCGAAGCGCCGCAAGCTCCCCTTTTACGCCATCTCCGCCGTCACCGGCCTCGGCGTCGATAAGCTCAAATACGCCATCGGCGAGCGCGTCCGGGAACTGAGAAGAGAATCCGTCTCGGCCGAAATGAAAGAGGCCGAGCCTGCGGCCGGCTGAGAACAGGGTTCGGAATTAACCCCTTCTCCAATTAAGCCGCGCGCGACCGCAATGAAATTGCAGCCCCCGTTGTACTCGGTCACCTGCACCTCGCCGAACGCCTCCCGAATGCTGCCGATCACGTCCTTTTCGTAATCCCAGTTCGTCGTGTACTTGAAAAGCGGCCCGGCCAGTGGATTAAAGATCCGCGCATATCCTGTAAACAATTTGGCATCGAGCGCCACAAACCGCGCGCCTGGTTTCAGCGCCGGCGCTACCCGCGCCAGGGCAGCCCGTTCTCCCGGCATAGCACTCAGCGCAAAGGTGCAGATCGCTGCGTCCAATGACTGCGGCGCAAGGTCGAGCTGGGCGGCGTCTCCCTGCCGAAATTCAATGTTGGTCCATCCGCCCGCGGCGCTCACCGCTCGGGCCGTCTCCAGCATGCCTGTACTGTAGTCAACAGCGATAATCTTCCCGGTCCTGCCAATCCTCTCCTCCAGTTGGGCCAGGTTGACCCCTGCACCGCAGGCCAGGTCCAGCACCGTGTCCCCAGGGGAAAGCGCGAGCGCTGCGATCGCTTTCTCCTGAAGTGCCTTCTCGCGCCCCAGACACACGTTCCAGCGGATCGCGCGATAGACGAAGCGATGCCTCCCGAGCCAGTCGTACGCTCGCTTCCCGAACTGATTGTCCAGCACCATATGAAAATCTCGGCCTCCTGGCGCCGTTTCGGAGTTAGCCCGCCTGCCCCCACAAACTCGCCAAACACAACCCCGCCTGCCCCACCACCAAAACTCCCGTAGCCCAGAGAAACGCCCTCCTCCACCGAGTCTCGAGCGCATCCGCAAACACCCCACCCGCAAAAGCAATCAGAAACGGCAGCGCCCACAACCACGGCTCCGAAGCAACTCCCGTCGTCACCAGCACCATCAACGGCGCGCCCACCAGCAGCGGCGTTGTATTCCCGAAATACCGCGTGCGGCGCGACCCCGCATATAACGCAACAGCACCCACCAGCCCAATCGTGAACGCAGCGTTCTCAGCCCTCGTAAAAAACCACTTCGCCGGCTCCAGCGAGAACCACATCCGCCCCGCCGCGCTCCGAAACACATAGCTGAACGCGTCCGGATGAAACGCGTATGACGCAAACAGCAGGAAAAACGCCCCCAGCACCCACACAATCAGCAGCGTCGGAATATAAGCCCGCCGTTCCTCCGCCACCCACGCCATAAAAATCACAGTGAACACCAATGCCACCACAAACGCCGCCAGATGCGCCGCCGCAGTGAACCCTAATGCAACCGTCAGCAGCACAATTCTCGGCCGCCACTTTCGCTTCGGCCCCTGCAGCGCGTGCGATACCCCAATGGCCGTGTAGATGACCGAGAAAACCCCGAATGCCGCCAGTATTTCGTTGTTGGGAACCGTAGAACCCCGCACTATCGCCGGCGAAAAACAATACAGCGCCAGCGAAATGTAACCGCCATCGTTACCAAAGAGCCGCCGCGTTACCCACCACAGGCAGGCCCCCAGCCCCAGGCCCGCCAGCATGAACGGCAGCCGCAGCAGCAGCTCGATCGCTCCCACTTCATGCCGCATCTCCCACGTCGAGGTCGTCGCCGTCTGCCCCGCGAACCAGCGCTCCAGCGTCAGGGGCAGCCCCGCCGCACGATACGCCAGCGTTCCGTCATGAATGTTCCCGCAGGTTGTGAAGTAGCCGGTCAGCGGCGAAGGCAGCTCCCACATCTCCCGCCCACAGCGCGCAAACTGATAATCCGTCTCTGTGAGCGGCTGCCGCCCGCTCACCCAAACGCACTCCCCCAGAAAAACCAGCAGCATGACTACCGCAATTTTCTGCGGGAGCCCGAATCGAAACTTCCTGAGCTGGTGCGTCGTTCGAGCTGTTCCCATCAACCTGTCAGCAGTGTACCGAACGACCGCCAGCCCCAAGCCTCCCCACCGCCCTGCGCCGATTCGCTACACCTCGACTCTTGTCACACGCCACCCTGCCCAGGCGAATCCCTATCGATACCGGTGCCTCTGCCGATAGCGAATATGAAAAGCCGGCCCAAAACCAGGACCATCCCAGGCCGGCTCTGAAACGCCCAATGTCAGCCATCGCCACACCCCAATCTCCAGGTTCTCGGCCTGCATCGGCCCACCAGCCGTTCACGCCCCAAAGCCGCTTCCTCGGCCGCCAGCCGATCCTCGACGCGAAACGCGGCCTCTTCGGCTACGAGCTCTTCTACCGGACCGGCAAAAGCGGCGCGTTCTCGGGCGATCCCGATCAGGCTACCCACGAGGTTATCGATCACTGGCTGATGCTTATTCCCGAGGGCGATCGGCACGCCGCTTTCGTCAACTGCACCCGCTCGGCGCTCGTCGAGGGTATCGTCAACCTCCTTCCTCCCGCTTCCACCGTCCTCGAAATCCTCCCCGACATCGATCCCGATCCCGAGCTCATCGATGCCTGTCTCGCGCTCCGCGCAAAAGGCTATCGCTTCGCGCTCGACTCGTTCCTGCCCCAGCCCTCTCGCGCTCCCTTCATTGTTCTGGCTGACTTCATCAAAATCGATTTCCTCTCCGCCGACTTCGAGACACGGCGCCAAATCTATGCGATGGCCGCCGGTTCCGGCGCCCGGTTTGTTGCCGAAAAGATCGAGACTGACATCCACCAGCGCATGGCTCTCGCCGAAGGCTGCACCCTCTTCCAGGGCTATTACTTCTCCCAGCCCATCGTCGTCGAATCCCGCACCGTTCCTCAGAATTATTTCGTCTACCTCAAGCTGCTCGCAGCACTCCAGCATTCGCCCACCGACCTCCGCAAACTCGAAAAACTCCTCTCCGCGGAAGCCTCGCTCTCCTTTCGCGTTCTGCGCCTGGCCAACTCCGCCATGCAGGGTAGTGCCGCCTCCATCACCAGCATCCGCGAAGCGCTTCTCATGATCGGCGACGACGCCGTTCGCAGAGTAGTGACGGTGGCCATGGCCGGTTCTTTGACCAACCTGCGCAGTTCGCCCCTGATTTCCATGATCCTCGCCCGCGCCCGCTTCTGTGAGCTCCTCGCTCCTTCTTTGTCCGAAGATCCCCCAGCGTTCTATCTACTCGGCATGCTCTCTCTGCTCGACGTCCTGCTCAATGCGCCCCTGTTCCGCATCCTCCAGACCATTCCCATCAGCCCCCGGGTCAAATCCGCGCTCGAGGGCGACCGAACTCCCGCCGGCCGCACCCTCGATCTGGTCCGCAGCCTCGAATCCTGCAACTGGCAAGCCTGCGAGCAATTACAGTTCCTCATGAACCTGCCTGAGGGTTTCATCGCCCCGCTGTTTATCGACGCCGTCCGTTGGGCTTCAGAAATGTCGGTAGACATCTCGTCCTGAGTCACCTGCGGCCTGCACCTCTCTAACCCTGCCCACGTCGGGTCTCCTCACGGTTCCCTTCTCTATAATCGAGACCGATGACCAGCCTGCGCACGGCCAAGCGTTTCATCTTTCCTCTGCTCGGCCTGTGGCTGTTGCTCTACGCCTCGTTTTCCATGGTCAAGCCGCCGCTGCTCGACGGCCCCGACGCCCTCAACGCGGAAATCGCCCGCGAAATGCTCGTCACCCATCACTGGATCACTCCCTACGCCAACGGCATTCGCTACCCCCACCATCCGCCCTTCCTCTACTGGGCCACCGCCGTCAGCTTCGCCCTCTTTGGCATTAGCGACTGGGCCGCCCGCCTGCCTGTCATGCTCGCGACCCTGGCCCTGTTTGTCGCTACGTTCTCTCTGGCGCGCCGCCTCTTCCAGTCTGCCGCTGCCGCCTTCTACGCCGCCCTGGTTCTCATCACCTCCTACGGCGTCTTCCTCTTCGGCCATCTCCTCCTGCGTGACGTCTTCCTCTGTCTCTGGACCACCGTCGCCCTCAATCTCTTCCTCCGCTCTCTCAGCCAGGAAACCCGCCGCCTCGAAACCTCCCTCGGCTTCGCTGCCTGCTGCGCGCTCGGTGCGCTCACTCAGGGACTCGCCGGCGTCTTCCTCCCTCTGGTCATCGCATCTCTCTATCTCCTCTTCACCCATAACCTCCGGCATTTCCTCCGCTGGCATCCCATTCCCGCTGTCCTCTTCTTCCTTGCCCTCTTCCTGCCCTGGCAGATCGCTGCCCGCCACGCCCTTCGTCAGCAGGACCTCCTCAACCTCATGCCGCCGTTGACCGGTGGCCGCGTTCCGCTGCTCATCTTCTGGTCCCTGCTCTTCGTCTGGATCATCCCCTGGTGCGTCTACTCCATCCGCGCCCTCCGCATCGGCGCCTCTCCCGATCCCGGCCGCCGCCAGGCTCGCCTCTTTTGCATCATCTGGATTCTCACCGTCCTCGTCTTCTTCAGCTTCACCGCCCGCCAGGAATTCAACCTCCTCACCGCGCTCCCTCCCATGGCCCTCCTCGCCGGTGGCTGGCTTGCGGAAGACGAGGCCCTTCCACACCATCAGGGCCGTATCGCCGCCTTCATCCTCTTCTTCCTCGGTATGGCTGCAGCCGCAGTCGTGGCGTACTTCCTCATTGCCGCGCCGCTGCCCGCTCCCGGCGTCGATATCGCCACCCTCCTGCGCCCCCACCCTGGCCATCACGCCATCTTCTTCGGCTATCTCTTCGACCTCACCCGCTCCGCCATGGGCCTTTTCAAAGTCCCCCTCTGGATCACCCTCCTCGCCCTCGTCGTCGGTGTTTCCGCCTGCCTTTGGTATCGCCTCCGCGACAACGCACGCATGGCCAACTGCTTCCTCGCCGGCATGATCGTCGCCATCCTCATCGCCGCGCATCTCGCGCTCAACACCTTCTCGCCCGTGCTCTCCTCCGCGATCCTCGCCGAAGCCATCAAGCCCGAAGTCGGCCCCTCCGACGCCATCGTCATCAATGGCCCCTTCGACGCGGCTTCCTCACTGGCCTTTTACCTCGAGCGACAGGTGCTCATCCTCAATCAGCCCGCATCCACCCTCGGTCCCACAGCCCAGCTCGCCAATCCCGCCGTCTTCATCGACAACGCCGCCCTGACCACCCTCTGGTCCGGCCCCTCCCGTGTCTGGCTCTGGACCACCCCCCAAACCGCGCCTACCCTCCCCGGCAATCTCTACGTCATCGGCGCCAGCGGTGGAAAAGAAATCCTCAGCAACCAGCCCAACACCGGCGGCGCCAGCTTCTAGTTTTCGATTCGAGAGCCGGCCTTGAAACCTGCCAGCTCAGGGAAATCGAGGTAGCCCAACTCCCGTCCAGGCAGCAGCGCCGAAGAATGGCTCCCGTTTCGCTCTTGACAATCCATAACTGAACGGTTATGGTTTGTCCGTGACACTGGCCGATGCCAATCACGTCTTCCGGGCTCTTGCGGACCCAACCCGCAGGGCCATTTACGAGGAGCTGACCCGGCAGGGCGAGCGGACCGTGCACGCGTTAACTCGCTATGCCGGCGTCTCCCAGCCCGCTGTCTCCAGGCACCTGACCGTGCTCAAGCGGGCCAAGCTGGTGCGGCATCGCCGCGAGGGACGCGAAACTCACTATCGCGCGCACCCCGACGCGCTGGCGCCGATGGTGGACTGGCTCGATCACTACGGCGCCTTCTGGCGCGAACGATTCGACCGCCTTGAATCTCTCCTCGAAAGGATGGGGCCATGAGTACTCCAGCCGACACAGGCGGTCCGGATACGAGCAGCCCGGCAGACGGAACCAATCCCGCAGAGAGTCCCCGTTCCCTTGTGGTCGAGCGGGTATTCCCGCACCCACCGGAAAAACTGTGGCGAGCGCTCACCCAGAGCACGCTCCTCGCGCAATGGATGATGAGCAACGACTTCGAGCCGACAATCGGGCACAAGTTCCAGTTCCGGCGCGACCCCATGCCGAACTGGAATGGCATTGTCGACTGCGAAGTGCTCATCGTCGAGCCATTCCAGCGCCTTTCCTATAACTGGGGCGTTGGGGGAGCCGAGTCCGGACTTCAGTGGGTGGTGCTCTGGACGTTAACTCCGGCAGACGGTGGCACCCACGTTCGCATGGAGCAATCCGGCTTTCGTCCCGATCAGAAGTCGAATTATCAGGGTGCGAAATACGGCTGGAAGATATTCTTTGACGCTCTGGATCGGGTGATCGGAAGGTTGGACTGACCATGAATGCAAGAAACATCGCCTATTGGATTACGGCCATTTCGACCCGATAGCCGCAAAATTGCAATCCTCATCCCCGCGAAAAAGGAGAAGCGAAATGAAAATCAAAGTGACTACCCTATACGTTGACGACCAGGAGAAGGCCCTGCGCTTCTATACCGATGTGCTGGGTTTCGTGAAGAAGTCCGACTTCAGCCAGGGGCCTTATCGATGGCTCACCGTCGTCTCTTCAGAAGATCCCGGCGGGACGGAGCTGCAGCTGGCGCTCAACAATAACCCGGCCGCCAAAACTTACCAGCAGGCAATCTTTGAGCAAGGCCAGCCCGCGGCTATGTTCTTCACGGATGACGTGCAGGCTGATTACGAGCGGATGAAAGCGCGCGGCACGGTGTTCACGATGCCTCCTACGGACGTGACGGCCTCGACCATCGCCATGCTCAACGACACCTGCGGCAATCTTCTTCAGCTCACGCAGCTAAAGCACTGGTAGGAGCGACGATCGTATGGCCACGAAAAAGCCAGCAAAAGCGGCCCGCAAGGCGAGAGCCCCTCAGAGAAATCCCAAACCTCGCAGAAATGGCGCAACAAAGGGCGCTGGCGCTAAGTCTCTGGAAAATCGCCTCGACTCTCCAGAACGCAACCCCAGTGAACGGATCGATCGGTACATCGCCGGCATCCCCGACTGGCGAGGCAAAGTGCTCGCCACGATTCGACGCATCATGCGCGAAGCCGACCCGGCCGTCACCGAGGATTGGAAGTGGATGGGGTCGCCCGTCTGGTACTGCGATGGGATGATCGCCGTAGCCAATGCTCACCGCGACAAGGTGAAGGTGACCTTCTCCAAAGGCGCCCACTTCGCCGACCCGAGCCGCCTGTTCAATGCAGGCCTTGAAGGAAAGGAATGGCGGGCGATCGATACCTTCGAGAACGACCGGCTCGACGAGGCCAAGCTCCTAAGGCTCATCAAGACCGCGATCGCTTATAACCGCTCCCAACTGAAAAGCAAGGGAAAGTTAAAGGCTGATAAACACAAACTCACGAATTAAACACGAACGGTTGTGGCCAGAAAGACACAAGTGTTAGTGACTCATAATTAAACAGGGCTGCAATCAGGAGCCACTATATTTTACCGAAGCAATAGCCCGAACAAGCTTACCAGGATCGGCTCACTTAGGCCGATTTACCTGGCATCGACGATACAGAGCGGCTGTTTCCGCCCGGGCTAATCGCGCCGCAGATATTCGACTGCCCAACTTGCCGTTTCGGCCAGGACGGGATCGGGGTCTTCGTTCCATCGGTGAAGGTTGGGCAGGAATTGCTGCTGGCCGCTGTTGGCCATGGCGATGGCGAGGTTACGGCGGAAGCCGGAGAACTTTGCGCGGCGTACGGGCGAGCCGTTGAACCAGCGGGAGAACTCGGCTTCGTCCATTGCGGCAAGCCAGTCGAGCGCTGGATTGACGAGGGCCGGGCGCGGAGACAGGTCGAGATCCGCAGCGATGGGTGCGCGGCGGTTCCACGGGCAAACATCCTGGCAGATGTCGCAGCCGAAGATTTGACGGTCGATAGCTGGGCGCAGTTCTTCGGGGATGGCTCCACGCTTCTCGATGGTCAGGTAGGAGATGCAGCGAGTAGCGTCCATCTGACGTGGGGCAGTTAACGCTGCAGTGGGGCAGGCGTCGATGCAGCGCGTGCAGGAGCCGCAACGATCGGGCTGGAGCTGCGCTGACTGGCTGGTCTGGATATCGAGGGAAGTGACGATCACGCCCAGGAAGAGCCAGGAGCCGAGATTCTGGTTCAGTATGCAGGTATTTTTGCCAACCCAGCCGATGCCTGCGTAGCGGGCGTAGACGCGCTCGACGACGGGGCCTGTGTCGACGAAGCAGCGGGACTCAAAGGGGCCGAAAGCGGTGGTGAGTTCGTCGCGAAGGCCTTCAAGGCGGCGGAGCAAGACCTTGTGATAGTCGGAGGGACGCTGGGTTTCGTTCTCTTCCTGGCCGGATGGTTGACCGGTGCAGGCGTAGCGGGCGATCCAGCCGGCGGTCTCCGGAGCGGGATCGATGGAGCGAGGCCCGGCGGCGTTGTAGTTCGCTGCGCAGACGATGACCGAACGGGCCCACGGCAGGGCGATCAGGACGGAGGAGCGGACAAGATTGCCGGTATCGTCGCGGCGCTTGAGATATTCCATTTCTCCGGCGCACCCCGCTTCTACCCAGTTGGCAAAACGGCTGCGTTCTTCGTGGTCTTCGGGCGAGCCGGGAGTGGGCACGGACGCAATCCCGGCGGCGGCAAAACCGGCCTGCCGCGCCCGCGAACCAACCAGAGCCTGCAAGGAAGAAGAATTCATAGCGATCTGCTGAATACTAGCCGCATCGCCGGGCCGGATTGCAAGCTATTGTGGCGTCCAGTGAGGGTGACTGGTGAACAGCCCGCCGAGAAAACCAAGCTGGTACACCAGGAATGAGCCAAAACAAAGACTGACCAAACCAGACGCGGTTCCCAGATACTCTCCCAGCTTCGCGAAGCGATTTCCGCCGAAGGTGAGCGGAACAGCGATCGCTGCGGTCATGAACATCATGCCGATCATAGTTCCCGCGCCAAAGATGAGCAGGTAAATCGTGGCCCAAACAGGATTGTGAATCGTCGAAAGCACCAGCAGTGCCACAGCCGCAGAGCCGGCGAGTCCATGAACGAGGCCAATCGCCAGCGGGCGCAGGCATTGATAGATACCAAAGCGCCCGACCAACCGATCGAGCCAGCCTTGCTTTTTCGCGGCGTCCATACAGGGTGCCGTGCCGGCGGCCATCGGGGGACGAGCCGGAGACGCGGGAGTGAAGTAGCTGGTCACCCTCTGCATCACTCCGGTCAGGTTCAGTATCCCAAGGAGGATCAGCATCAGCGCGACGCTGAACTCCATCGACAGGCCGACGCGTGGTGGAATCTCGACTCCGAACAGAATAATGAGGGAGCCGACAATAAAGATGGTGATGGTGTGGCCCATTCCCCAGACTGAACCGATGAATGCGGCGTTGCGGATGCTGCGTTGCTTGCTGACGATGGTTGAAATGGCGACGACGTGATCGGCGTCGGTCGAATGACGCATCCCGAGGATCAGACCGAGCCCCGTAACGAACAAGACCGGCCCCAGTTGCTCTCTGGAAAAAAGTTGAGCGTTCAGGTGGACGGCGGAGAGAGCCTGGAGCGTCAGCAACAACCCAAGTACGGTAATAAAGGCGGAAGATGCGACGGGAAGCCAGTGCCTGGTGAGGGGGCCGTCCATTTGCAGGTGCGTCATGAAGCGGCGCGCGAAGACCATCAACATGCCAAAACCGATCAGGACCCCAGCCAGCCCGACGCTGAAGGCCACGATCAGGAAGAAGCCCAGCCCGATTCTGTGCAGCGCGAAGGCGCTCAGCAGCACGATCAACGCGGCGGGGCACGGGATAATTCCGCCGGTAACTCCTAACGTGAAGAGCTGCGTCAGGCTCACCGATTGCGCCTGCGCTGTGCCTGGAACATTCACGCCTCGCCCTGCCTCTTTGCCGTCCGGCCGCTTCCAGAACATCCAGTGAGCGTGAGCGGAGCCTGGGGCGTGAGAGTGATCCGTGGCCGTGCCGCTGAGCCGGCGCAGAAGCATATACAAGCCAAGGACGGCGATCGTGATTCCGGAGAAGGCACCGAGCCAGGGATAGAGCTGTTCCGGCACGATGTAGCGGGAAGCGTACAAGGTGACGGCTCCCAGAGCAAAAACGCCGGCCGTATGCGACGCTGTAACGATCATGCCCAGAAGCACGGCGTGACGCGCCGTTCCTTTAGAGCCCACCAGGTAGGCGGCAACGATTGTTTTGCCATGCCCTGGCTCCAGGGCGTGGAGCCCGCCCAGACCGATGGCGATGAGCGCAGCGGTGAACAGGAACCAGGCGCTCAGATGTTCCGCCTGAATGAGCTCGGTAAACCGGCTGCGCGGAGTCTTCTGCCGGTTGGCCTGAAGGTGCAAATTAGCCGGCGCGGTCAATAAAGGAGAGGCTTCGGGTACATGAATGGGAGACGTTGCGGACTGTTTTGGCGAGTTGCCGGTCGCAGCCATCGAGGAGCGTGATGACGGGTTCGCGGCGCGCATTGTTGCATGGGGGAGGGCCTGTTTCGTCGAAGCGATGGCTCGTGGTTCCGCGGTCGTTACTGAAATTGGCGGCAGAGCCGCTACCAGGGAAGCTTCAAGATCCTGGGGCGGGCTGGTCAGCAGATCGGTTGGATAATTGCTCAGCTCGCTGCTGCGATCGCTCGCGGGAACCGAGCTGCGAAGCAAAGAGCCCGCCGCGGGCTGCGCGATAATCTCTTTCCATCCGGTCTGGCCGGGATAATTGTTGTCTGCGTAGTGGAGGGATATGTGCGTGCGATCCTGGATGGATGCGATCGCGGCGTAGGCTGCTTCGTAAACGAAGCCCATTTTCATGGTCGGCAGGCCGCCGGCCCCGGCCGGGAAAAGGACAGCACTGGAGACGAGGTGCAGCTCCACGGGCTGGCCATTGACTTCGAGGTCCAGACCATGCCCCAGCTCCGCCCCGCGCCTGGTCACATAATGGATCACCGCCGCCGACTGCGGATCGACCTCCGTCGGCGAGACATTTGCGAGCTGTAACTCCTGGTAAGTGGGGATCTCCGCCAGATCGATGAAATAGCGCACGCGAATCCCGTCGCTCTCGAAAGTGATCTTCGAGTAATGATTCACGCTGAAATTACCCATCGGGTGAGCCGAGGCCGAACGGCAGATACCCAGCAAGAAAAATAAGCAAAGGACTGCGCAGAACCTCTTACCGAGCATGGCCAGTCAATCCTCCCGATAATTCGGATTGGGCGTCCAGCGCGGCAAGTTTCGTTTGCGCCGAATCTGCGTAAATCAAATGGAAATGGGGATTGATTTGAAGCGCCAGCTGCAATTCATTGCGTGCTTGTTCCGTTCGACCTGAACCCTGAGCGATCATTCCCGCGTGAAACAGGATGAGGGAGTCGCGCGTTCCGAACCGCATCGCCTTCTCACTTGCCTTGGCCGCGTCCGCCAGATTGCCATTCTTATAGAGCGCCCATGCGAGCGCATCCCACGTATAGATATCGCTTCGGACTTCAAGCTCTTTTTGAGCGAGTCGCAGCGCTTCGGCCAGCTTTATATCATGGTCGGCATAAAAGAGCGCCAAATCGCGATTATGGAGCACCTGATTGATGCGCCCGAGCAATCCGATGTATTCGACCAGGGCATATTGTTTCTGTGCTTCTGCCCGATTTCCGGTTCGTGCGTAAAGATCGCCAAGCTCCGACACGAAGATCGGCATGGGTACGACAGCGATGGCATGCTGGTAAAGCTCGATTGCCTCCGCGTACCTGCCGTGGTTGGCCCGCAGCTTGCCCAGCGCGGCCAGGGCGCGATAGTCTCCCGGATGCGTGTTCAGTGCGGCAAGATAATCGGCATCGGCAGCTGCTGCATTTCCGGCCTGCGTCTCGAATTCGCCCAACTCGTAGTACAACCACGCCATGTTCTCGCTGGGCAGCTGCGCTTCCAGTCCTTCTGTAACTGCGGTCGTCATCAGGGCGATCGCCGCAGGGGTGTCGCCGGCAATGAACCTGAGATAAGAAAGCCGGCTGTCTCGTGCGTAGGCGGCTCGCGGAGAAAGAGTGGCATCGCGGGGAGTCAGCTTGTTATACGCAATCAGAGCCTTGTCATACTCGCCCATGTCCGCGTAGGCATCGCCCACAATGGCAAACGGCGAGAGGTCCCCGGTTCCAAGAGACAATGCCTTCTGCGCATAGCTCAGAGCATCGGCGAAGCGGTGCTCGCCCATGCAAACTTCCGCGAGAGTTTCGAGCGCGGTATCGGCTGAAAAATCCGCAGAAACAAGATCCAGCGACTTAGTCAGCGACTGTTCAGCAAGCTGGTAGTCGCTAACATCTCCTGTCGCTCGGGCGCGCTGGAGGTAGGCAGCGCCGAGGCCGGCATAGGCCTGCGCATCCTTCGGGTTGCGCGCCACAGCAACCTGCGCGATCTGAATCTGGTGGTTGGTTTCCGTCGGCTGAGGTGTCAGCAAAGCCTCCGGGACCGGACGAAAGACCGGAACCGCCGACCTCTCTGCAATGATCGCGGAGTTAGAAGGCACTTCGGGTCGATCCACAGCCATGGAAGGCTGGCGAGCTTCGGCCGCCTGCACATCAGCCAGCTTAGACGCGGGCTGCGGCGCCCCCTGCGGGCCGCCGAAGGAGACCTCAGACCGGCGCGCGTCGGCGGCGTATTCGGAGGAGGGATTAGCCTGAACAGCAAGCTGAAAGTATTTGCCGGCGTCCGCGGTGCGGTTCAGTTTTTGCGCGATATGCGCGGCATGATCGAAGATGCCTGCGTCCTGAACTCCCACGGCGATTGCTTTTTGAACCGCTGTGTCGGCTTCCTGGTAATTGCCGTTGGCATAGAGCGCCCAGGCGTAAGCATCGAGAGTCCACACATCCTGACGCGCAGCGGCCTCTCGCTGGGCGAGCCGCAATGCATCGGGGGTGGTGGCAGGGCTCCTCGCCTCCAGGAGGATCAGGTCAAGAGTCGACTGATTCGTGGCCTTGTCCGGCACGTTGGCCAGTTTTTGAAACGTTGCAAACGTCGACTGCGCGTCATCAGTTTGCCCGGCCGCCTCCTGCGCTTTGGCCATTTCAAAAAGGGTGTGCGGGTCTGGATCTGTGCGCGCCGCCTGCATCCAGAGCTGAATCGCCTCCTTCGGCCGATTCTGACCCATGCGAACATGAGCCAAATTCTCGAGCGTCAGGGGATAGCGGGGAAAAATCTGTTCGGCCTGCTGAAGGCTCTGTTCTGCCGCGTCGTTCTGGCCTGCTTCGATAGCAATGGACGCGATCTGGTTGGCAATCCATGCCAGATCTTCCACCTCGACCGGGGAAGTCTGTTCGTAAGCGCGATTCAGAAAATCGATTGCCCCATGAGCGTCGCCATACAAAATCCGAAGCGTCGCCCCAATCAACAGCGCAGGAGTGTTGTTGGGACGCATATTCATCATCCACTGCGCATTGGTCTCCGCATCTGCGTAATCGCCCAGACCGATATCGGCCTCGGCGATATAGCCGTAGGTCATAACATCGTCCGGAATGCGTTTATGCAGGTCCATGGCGAGATCTCTCGCCTGGGCGAATGAGTGACGGCTCAGCAGGAGCGACACCCTGGTTCTTTGCAGCTGAAAATCGGTTGGATTCAGCTTCAACCCCGCGGCAAGGGCGGCATCCGCATCGTTCAGGTAACGGGGATCGAGGGTCTCGCGTGTGCGGCGAATCGAGGCGAGCGCCAGCTCGTTATAAGCCTGAGTTTTTTTCGGATTCGCCTTGAGTTGCTGTCGTGCCGCGGCTATGCGCCGCTGCGCTGGAGTCTCATCCTGAACCTTCGCCGCGCTGGAAGATACATCCTCCCCGGTCGTGGCCGTTGTTTGGGCCACACCAGCGGTCGAGACCATGCCGCAGAAAATTACGAGTGTCACGCCCCACACGTTCATTGAGTGACCTGCTTCCCCAGTATTGAGAGTTGGCTCCCTGCGCGGAGATCATCCGCACAGAGAGCCTCGTCAATTCCAATTCAACTCAACAGGAGCCGGAGTTAGTTGACCGGGCAGGGCGAGCTTCCGCCCTGGTTGGCCGGCGCAGCATCGCTGTTCTGGGTGCTGGACGGATTGGGCTGATCGCCGCAGCCCGTCGGATCGCCCGGGCTGATATGCCGGCTGTCGCGCCCACTATAGGCATAGTGAACGTAAGGGAACGTCTCCTGGGGCGGAACGTCGGGCGCGTTGACGCCATCGCCGATCAGATTGTTGGGCGCAACGTTAAAGCCAGGGCTCAGAATGCCCCCACCCACAACCCGCGCAGCAATGTCCACGACGTCGTCGGTCAGGCGGCGTCCGTTGGGGAAGCCGGCAGCGTCACCAGCGATCAATCCCAGGCGGCTGCGGCTCGCGTAGGGTGTGGGAGGCACGCCCGTATTGAGACGCAGCATGTCGGCAATGGGTCCGGCCGGAGTTCCCGACGCGGCAATCGGCGGAGCGTAAGTTACCAGGGGTAGAAGATCGGTGCGCGGCGGAGTGGGAATGTTGATCCCGTAGACGGCATTCAATACTCGTGCGAGAAGAGGATCAAGGTCGAACGAGGCGAACTGGCTGTCGTTCACCGGCTGCGACATGCTCCAGTAGTCCTTACTGCCCGTCCCGATCAGCAACTCATTTACCAGGGGATTGCCAAGCCTCTGAATCTGAGCGAGGTTGCCAGAGCGGTCACCGGAATTGTAGTTACGGTCACCAAAATTATAGTTATTGGAAGACCGTATGCTGACCTCCGGCCTCGAGGTGGTCGCCCATGCCCCAATCGTAGCCTTTGGGCTGCTGGCGTGATGAACAGCCCCATCGCTGGTCAGCAGGGCGATCGGAACTTCAATCGCGATTGTGTTCACGTTGAATCCGGCCACCGCGTTCGGCGCAAGGTTGAGATAGTTGTCGCTATCCTCTGCTGTAGTCAGCACGCCCCCACCAGCCGAGGTGCGGAAGTTGAAGCTGTCAAATGCCGCGCCCAGGTCGATGAAGAAGGGATCTGCTACGGTACCCGCGAAGACGCGGATGTTGGAAGCGTCATTGCCGCCCAGCTCATAGATTCCCTGTGCCGCGAGCGCATCGTAGTCCGGCATGGTGCGCGGGCCCACATTACTGGGAACTGCGATCAGCGGGTTGCCGCTCTTGTTGGAGAGCGAGGTCCAACGGCCGTTCCTGTACATCTCCACCGTAAATGTCTGTTGCAGACTCAGGCCCGCGGATCCAGGTCCACTTAAAGAGGTAATCGCCGGGGGCACGATCGGCGTACCAGGCGCGACCGGCGCAGGAGAATTAGCCGGCGCATCGATTCCGCTGCCCGCGCCTACAAAACCTGTGAACACCTGAGGGGCGCGGATAGTCGTCTGGAAGCGGAAAGAGAATACGACGTCTTCCACGGCGTCGTGATTGTTGTCGATTTTGATCTGATAGACGAGCGAAGGGTCAAAGGGGAAGTAATTGGGGCCATTGCTCGGCTGCAGGAACGGATCGACATTCATGATGAACGTGACGCGATCGGGATGATCGTAGCTCACAAACGCATAGAAATCGGTGATGTCGGCGGTGTGATCCAGGGCGGTTATCGGCGCTTCTCGATGGCTCGAGGCAAGTGCGAAATGTGGAACTGCAATCATCAGACCCAGCGCGAGTCCGATCCACGGCTTGAATTTTGACATAGCTCTCCCTCAATTCTCGTTCACTGATTTGCACTCTTTGGCCTGGGGACGGCAACCGGAAACAGAGGGAGGGGATGGAGGCTTTTTCAGGAGTGTTCCGCTCGCCCCTCTGATTCCGGTTGCACAGAGTACGTTGTCTGCGAGATTTCGGATTGAAGGAATCTTATGAAAATGAAAATAATTTCGAATTGTTCACAAACCGCGAGACGGGGCCGCCTTGGCGGGCCCGCTCGGGAAATCCGCCAGGTTGCAGGAAGAGGTGGAAATCCAATCGTCAGTTAAACGGCCTGAGTGTCATGTGAGGGTAGGCTCTGCCGGCAAGCAATCCGGCAATCGAAGAGATATCGTACAGGGGTGAGTAGCTGATTCCGTCTGCGCTCGCGGCAGCTCGAGGTTCGCTTACTGCGCCGAAGGTGATTATGCTCTTCCCGACTACCCTGGCTTCGCGCGACTCGCTCCGAACAATCCTCCTGGCGTTCGTCATGGCAGTGTGGCTCTTACCCGCCCTGCCGCTTCACGCAGCCACCGGCGGCAGCCTCTCCGGCACGGTCCGCGATCCCAGCGGAGCGGTTATCCCGGGCGCGATCCTGCGGCTGATCAACACCGGACAGCAGATCGATTATCAATCTGTGTCGGACAATCAGGGCCTCTACTCCTTCCCCAATCTGCCCGTCGGGCACTACGAACTCACCGTCTCGGCTTCTGGTTTTGCCACGCAGCGAAAGCTGGCTCTCGCGGTCGACGCCGACTCCGCCCATCAGGTGGACCTCACCCTTTCCGTCGCCATACACTCCGACACCGTCGCAGTCACCACAAGCTCTGGCGTTCAGGCAGAAACCATCGCGACGCATCTGGGCGAGGTTATATCGGGGGCGGAAATGACCGCGCTGCCCCTCAATGGCAGGAGCTACACCGACCTGCTCGCCATCCAGCCGGGCGTGGCGCCCATCTCCACGTTGTTGCCGAGCTCGGTCATCATGGCAGGTGTCACCGGTGCCCTCGATCCCTCCGGGGATCTCAATCCTGGCAATCTCTCCATTAACGGCCAGCGTGAATCCTCTAACGGGTTCCTGGTCAACGGAATCGATGTGCAGGAGCACATGAACGGCGGGACTTCGATTATTCCCAACCTCGATTCGATCGATGAATTTCGCGTTCTGACCAATAACTTCGACCCCGAGTATGGCAACTATAACGGCGGCATGGTCACCGTCGTTACCAAACCTGGAACCAACAACCTACATGGCGATACCTTTGAGTTCTTCCGCAACACAGCACTCGATGCCCGCGGTTATTTCGATCCGACGAGATCCGCGTTCAAACAAAATCAATACGGCGGCACGCTCGGCGGCACGCTCCGCCGCGACAAAATCTTCTTCTTCGGCGACTACCAGGGCACCCGAACCAACCAGGGTGTTTCCACAGGTTACATCTCGGTGCCGACTCTTGCGGAGCGAAGCGGAGACTTCAACGACCTCACCGGCTCGGTCAGCGGTCCTTATCTCGCATCGCTTCTCTCGCAGCAACTCGGGTATGCCGTGACCGCCGGCGAGCCGTATACCAGCGTCTTTCCCGGCGGCGTAATCCCGGAGCGCGCCTGGTCCGCACCAGGCAAAGACCTGCTGAGTTACATCCCCTCTCCCAACGTCAGTGCGAGCCAATATTCCACATCGAGCTTTGCCCGGACCGTCCGCGACGACAAGGGATCGGGCCGCGTAGATGACAACGGCCGCCTCGGCCAGATCTCCGCTTATTACTTCATCGATAACTATAGCGTCGATGATCCGTACCCCGGTTCCGTGGCCGGCGCCAGCATTCCCGGCTTCGACGCACTGTTTATCGGGCGTGCCCAGCTATGGTCGGTGGGCGATAACAAGCTCATCGGGGCTCACACGGTCAACGAATTTCACCTTGGCTACCTGCGGAACGCAAATATCATCGGCCAGCCAAAGGGCGGTCTCGGTGTGAGCATGGCTTCGCAGGGCTTTGTCAGCGGCGCCGGCACGCCGGGCATCTATGTCCAGGCGCCGCAGTTTGAGGGCGTCGAAAACATCACCTTTCCTACCTTCGTGATGGGCGTTCCCATCACCAACGAGAAGCAGATTAACAACACATATTATGTGGGGGACGGCCTCTCCCGCAGCCTTGGCGCGCACACCCTCAAAGTCGGCGCCCAATTCCACATCGACCAGGTCAACGAACACCCGAATGGCACCTTCAATGGCACATTCAACATCGACGGTACCGAAACGGGCGACCCCTACGCCGATTTCCTGATCGGCGTAGCCAGCAACTATACACAGTCGTCCGGCCAGCCTTTCTACTTGCGCAATCGCTACTTCGGGGCGTATGGGCAGGACAGCTGGCGTGTGCGTGACGGTCTCACCATCAATACCGGCCTGCGCTGGGATGTCATCATGCCCTTCTGGGAAAAATACAACCAACTTCAAACCTGGGTCCCCGGCAGGGAATCTACGCTCTACCCTGGCGCCCTGCCAGGGCTCCTCGTCGCCGGCGATCCCGGCATTCCCAGGACCCTCGCCCCCACCAGTTATGACAACTTAGCGCCCAGAGTCGGCCTCGCGTATGCGCCGAAATCCAGCAATGGATTCTGGCGCGTACTCTTCGGAGGCGGCGGCGCCAGCAGTATTCGCGGCAGCTACGGTCTCTTCTATACAGAATTCCCCGGCCTGTTGGCAGGCATCATGTATGCGGTGCCGCCCTTCGGCTACAACTACCTCAGCCCGGCCCCGCCCCTGACGGCCACGCCGTTCATCTCGGCCGCCACGGGCGTCGATAACGGGCAGCGCTTCCCGTTTCCCTTCCCGGCGCATAATGTGTCCGCTTCTCATCCCGACGCTTCAATCAACTGGGCCAATTTTGCCCCCCTCGCTGCCGACCCCTTTTTCGATGTAACCAATCGCGTACCTTATGTCAGCAACTATATGTTGTCGGTGCAGCGGCAAATTACCCAGCGCGCGTTACTGACTGCCAGCTATGTCGGGAATCAGGGCCATCGCATCCCGACAGTGGTTTCGGTGAACCTCGGCAATCCATCTTTGTGCCTCAGTCTGCGGGGTTGCGGACCCTTCAGAGAGGACATCACCTACACCACTTCCGGCGGCCAGACGATCAATGGAACTCGGGCCGGTCAAAATAGCGGACCAGAGGCCGGACAAGGTGAAAACTACGGCGAGAATACCGCCGATACCACAATCGCCAACTCCAGTTACAACGCATTCGAAGCCACTCTCCGCTACCGGCGCGCTGACAGCCAGTTTCTGCTCAGCTACGCCTATGCAAAGTCCATCGATCAGGGCTCGAACATCGGCGAGCAACTCGACCCTCTCAACCCCCGGCAAAGTCGCGCAATCTCCGCCTGGGATCAGAAGCATACCTTTGTCGCGAGTTACACCTTCACTCTGCCTGTCGAAGAAGTCCTCCGCCGCTCCAACCTGCTCACCTCGCAATGGAGTCTTTCAGGAACCACCCGCTTTGCCACCGGATTCCCCGTCACCCTCTACGACAACTCCGATAACTCGCTGCTCGGCACGCTTGGCAACGGCGTCAATAACTTCCTACTGGATACTCCGCAGCATCTTCCGGGCTCGCTCCACATCAACACGAACGGCCGCAACGGCAAGCCGGCTTTCAGCACCGCTTCCTTTCCTGAGGAAGCCCTCGGCCAGCTCGGAAACGCTAAACGCCGCGTCTTCTACGGCCCTGGCATCGAGAACTTCGATTTGGCCGTTCAGAAGAACGTCCCGCTCAGCGAAGCCAAATCTCTTGAATTCCGCGTCGAGGCTTTCAATGCTTTTAATCACAGCCAGTTCTACGGTCCGGCGTCGGTTGACGGACAAGTGGAAGATCCACACTTTGGCGCAACCGTGAGCTCAGCCGCCCCGCGGCTCCTGCAACTCGTTGGGAAGTTCGATTTTTAGTCGTTCAGCGGTTGGAACATCGACTCAACATCCCAATGAAGGCGGGAATTCGCAGCACGAATCCGGAATTGTCCGGCGAGCTAATGTTTCATCACTCCGCCGAGTTGGCGGAAAGTGACGATCGGTTTGATGATGGCCGGTTCGTTATCTGTGCCGGGGACGGCCTTCCAGAAGGGATCGTTGAGTGCGAGTTTTTTCGCGATGCGGTCGAGGGAGGCGAGATAGGTGCACATGAGGTGGTATGTCTGGAAGTACGCGTTGCCATCAACGGCGGAGGCGATGTCGGCTGCGGAGCCGGGGATGTGATCGGATTCCGGCGGGACGGAGTGGATGACGATGGTGGGGACGAGGAGGGCGCGGAAGGGGTCCGTAGGGTCGATGGAGAGCCAGTGGCGGGGGCTGGTCTGCTCGGGGGTCTGGCTGACGCCGTCGTCGATGGCGGCCCAGAGGAGCTCGGTCTGGAGGTGCAGGGCGGAGAGTGGAGTGGTCTCCATGAAGCTGAAAGTGGTGAAGTAGCGGGTGACGCCGAGGCCGAGGGCGTCGAGGTCGATCATGGCGCGGATGCGGCGGCGGTCCTCGCGGTTGAGGGATTTTAGCCAGGTCTGGGCGCCGTCACTCTTGAACGATTCGACAAAAACGAAGGTGTTTTCGCGGGGCTGGCCCTGGATGGCCTTATAGAGAAGGGGCAGGAGGGCCGCGCCGCTCCAGTCGGCGAGAGCGCCTTCGCCTTTGCCTTCGTGCTCGTAATGGGCGGCGACGACAATGGTGCCGGAGGCGGGATCTTCGCCGGGCCAGGTGCAGATGAGGTTGACGCCGGGCGTGCCGTGTTTATCGGTGACGGGCTGTTCGCGCATATTGTCGCCGCCGCACTGGGCGGAGCTGAAGGCAGCACGGAGGCGGTCGAGGCGGGCCTCGTTGGTGGGGGGTACGGTGTGGACTTCCATCTCCACGGTGCTGCGAGGAGCGGTGTAGAAGAAGAGAACGTGGGAAGGGGTTGATTCCTTCGCGGTGGGGCTGTGGGTAATAGCGCCGGTGGCCGTGTCGTGCGGAGAGGCCGGGGCTGCGGAGGAGGCGGCGTTATGCGGAGATGCGGCGGCTACCTCAGTGGAGGGCGTGGACTGGCACAACACGACCAATGACGGCGTGAGGAGGAGGATCAGAGACGCGGCTCGTGGGGCACGCAGGCGCATCGAAGGCGCTCCGGGATAATCAGCATAGCATTGGAATGCCGCGTTTGTTTCCGGGGAGAAAAGGCTTTACAAGCGGGGCTCATGTTTTTGGTTGAAGAGGGTGGGGCACTTGAGGGTGAATGCACTCCCACTGCGGTGTGGGCTGAAGGTTTTAAAAACCGCGGAATCAGTAACTTCCCGATAGTAATCAATCGGCCGGGGAAAAATCGCCGAAGTGATCAAAATTGCGCAACGAGGGGATTGAGAATTTGGCATTCTCTCCTCAGGTTTCACCGGAGGTGCTCCCACTCCTTCGGAAAGGAGCACAGGTCTATGGCGCAGGCGAAATTGTTGATCACAGATGACGAAACGCCGGTCAGAACGGCGGTTTCGGACGCACTGGATGAATTTGGTACGAAGTGCGGACCGCTGAGAACGGCTTTTCCGCGCTGGCCGAGATTCGGCGTGAAATTCCGGACGTGATGATCGCCGAATTGTATCCGCCGCGAATGTCCGGCTTCGAACGGCTGTCGGTGGTGCGACGCCGCTTTCCCTCGATTGCGGCGATCGCAATGAGCGGGTCATTTGTGAGCGACGGTGTACCGCCCGGCGTTGCGGCGGATGCGTTCTACGAAAAGGGGTGTCATCCGGGGCTCTTGTTCCGGATCGTGAAGGCAATGACTCAGCGGGAAAGGCTAATCTCGCGGAGGCGCCGGAGCGCATCGGCGGCCATCTGGGTTCCGCCCAACGGGCACGACGATCGGGGAGAACCGTACGTCATGCTTACCTGCATGGAATGCTTCAGGACGTTTCCGCAGACTCCCTGTAACGGGATCGGGGCAATTCACGATGCGGACTGTATTTACTGCTTCAGCGCGCTTCAGTACGCCATTGTCGGAGACCGGAATGTAGCGTAGCTACGGGATTTCAAGGAAGGCGGAGCGGGTTGGCGGAAAGTTGATCGCATTTATGTTACCGGTCGCTCCCGCACCCTTTATCATCCATCCATGACTCAGCGGAAGCGCTTTGCCGCTATGAAGGCATCCCACGGAAGCCGCGATGTCCGCGCTCGGCAATTGCGCGAGGTCTGCGCATGCGCCGCATCAAGGTCGACGAAGATCGAAGACGGTCCGGATCGAGCGACGCAACCCGTCTTAACGGTGCGATCGTGCGTAACCCTATGACGGCACGGGTCGAGTGTCCGATCGCAGGGGTCATTATTCTGCTTTTCATGGTTATGTAAACGGGTATTAACAGTTGGCACGAAGAATCGATGCAGGTTCTGAGGGGGAATAACTCTGTGAAAAAATGCATGATTCTTGCCACGGCGCTGGCGGTATGCGCCGCCGGTTCCGCCGGGGCACAAAAGCTGAACGCCGCAGGTGCAACGTTTCCATATCCGATCTATTCGAAGTGGTTCTCCGAGTACGCCACGCAGCATCCGGGCGTGCAGATCAACTACCAGTCCATCGGTTCGGGCGGAGGTATCCGCCAGGTGACCGAGGGGACGGTGGACTTCGGCGCGAGCGATATGCCGATGACCGACGCGATGCTGTCGCAGTCGAAGGTGAAGCTTATCCACGTCCCGACCGTGCTGGGCGCGGTCGTTCCGGTGTACAACGTTCCGGGCGTGTCGACGGAGCTGAAATTCTCGCCGGACGTGCTGGCGGACATTTATCTGGGCAAGATCAGCAACTGGAGCGATCCGCGCATCGCGAAGGACAATCCTGGCGTGAAGCTGCCGAACCAGGATATTTTTGTGGTGCATCGCTCCGACGGCAGCGGAACGACGTTCATTTTCACCGATTACTTGTCGAAGGTGAGCCCGGAATGGAAGAACAGCGTGGGCGCGAATTCGGCGGTTTCCTGGCCGAAGGGAATCGGCGGCAAAGGCAATGAGGGAGTGGCCGGCCTGGTGCGGCAGATGCCCGGCGCGATCGGATATGTGGAGCTGATCTTTGCGTTGCAAAACAAAATTGCGTACGGCTACCTGCGCAACGCGTCGGGGAACTGGGTGAAGGCGACCATCGAGGGTGTGACGGATGCAGCAGGCTCCATGAAGTCCATACCGGCGGACTACCGGGTGTCGATCACCAACGCTCCCGGCAAGGACTCCTATCCGATCTCGAGCTTCACCTATTTGTTGATTCCGACCCATCCAACGGATGCGAACAAGGGGAAGGTGATCAAGGACTTTCTGACCTGGATGCTGGACCATGGCGAAGGCGAAGTCTCGGTATTGGACTACGCTCCGCTGCCCCCGTCGGTGGCCGCGAAGGTGAAGACGACGGTGGCGAGTCTGCCGTAGCAGGGAACAGAAGAAAGGTTACAGGAGATTACAGGGTAGGGGCGCATCGGTGGGTGCGCCCCTTTTGCGTCGGATCGGAGGCAGGTTTCGAATCGGTACGGGAACCCCGCTCAGGATACTTTATTTCCTTATTTTTCATGGTGATTAACATGGCATTCAAGAATCCGGGATAGGGTAAAACGAGTCGTGAATCTGCGCATTCAGGAACCGCAAACGCCCAGAACAACCGAGCAGGCCGCGCCCGTAGGAGGGTTGGCAGCCGTCACCACAAGTGCGCCCAGGTCGCCGATTCGAGCCTTTCTGCAGAGCCGGGGCGGCTCAGGGCTGGCCGACGCGACATTTCGCTGGATCATGTTGCTGTGCGCGCTCAGCATCTTTGGCATCGTTGCGCTGATTGCTACCGAGCTGGTGTCGAGTTCGAAACTGACGCTTACGAAGTTTGGGATGAAGTTCTTTTTCGGCAGCGCGTGGGATCCGGTGAACTCGAACTTCGGCGCGCTGCCGTTCATTTACGGCACGATTGTTTCGTCAATGGTGGCGCTGGTAATCGCCGTGCCGCTGGCGGTCGGGGTCGCGGTGTTCCTGACCGAAATGTGCCCGAAGGCGCTGCGCGGAATTCTGTCGTTTCTGACCGAGCTGCTGGCGGCGATCCCCAGCGTGGTGTACGGGCTGTGGGCGATCTTTGTGTTGGTGCCGCTGCTGCGGACGTATGTGAATCCGGTGCTGATTAAGACGCTGGGCTGGACGGGATTGTTTGTTGCGCCGGATTTCGGAATTGGAATGTTTGCGGCGGGAGTGATTCTGGCGATCATGATTCTGCCCATCATCTCGTCGCTGACGAGAGAAGTGATGACGGCAGTGCCGGACATGCAGCGCGAGGCGGTACTGGCGCTCGGGGCAACGCGGTGGGAGATGATCCGGATGGGGGTGCTGCGCAACGCGCGCATCGGCATCGTGGGATCGATCATTCTGGGACTGGGCCGCGCGCTGGGCGAGACGATGGCGGTGGCGATGGTGATCGGGAGCAGCCCGACGATCTCGAAGTCGCTGCTGGCGCCGGCGGCGACGATGGCGAGCGTGATCGCCAACGAATTCGCGGAAGCGTCGGACGATACCTATCGCAGCGCGCTGATTGAAATCGGGCTGGCTTTGTTTCTGGTGACGATTGTGGTGAACATGTTTGCGCGGTTGCTGGTTTGGGCCGTGACGCGGGGCACCCCGGCAAGGGTTACCTGAACAGGGCCCAGAGCAGAGAACTCAGAAGTGCGGCAAGGACAGGAAAGGGTTCGGGGGCGACAAGGAAGGCGATGTCGAGTCGATTAAAGACAAGCGCGGTGAATCGCCACTGGCGGTGGTTCACCAACCACATGGCGTCCGCGCTGGCGGTGCTGGCAACGTTCCTCGTGATCGCGCCGCTGGTCGCCATTTTTGTCGATCTCTTGTACCAGGGGGCGCGCTCGCTGGATCTGAATTTCTTTACGAAGATTCCCGCGCCGGTCGGCGAACCGGGCGGCGGCATGGCGAACTCCATCGTGGGCTCGGGAGTATTGCTTGGACTGGCGAGCCTGCTGGGAATTCCGGTGGGCATCGCGGCGGGTATTTATCTGGCGGAATATGGGCGCGGCACCAGGCTCTCGTATATGGTGCGGTTCACGGCGGACGTATTGAACGGAGTTCCGTCGATTGTGATGGGGATTGCGGTGTACGCGCTGATCGTGGCGCCCATGAAGGGGTTCTCGGCCTTTGCGGGCGGCGTGGCGCTGGGGATCATGATGGTGCCGACGGTGGCGCGGACGACGGAAGAGATGCTGCTGATGGTGCCGCATTCGATCCGCGAAGCTGCGCTGGGGCTGGGCGTGCCCACGTGGCGGGCGATGCTGTCGATCACTTTGAAGACGGCCATGCCGGGTGTGATCACCGGATGCATGCTGGCGTTTGCGCGGGTGGCGGGGGAAACCGCGCCGCTGCTGTTTACGGCGTTCGGGAATCAGTTCTGGAGCACGAACCTGAACCAGCCGATTTCGGCGCTGCCGCTGCAGATTTACGTGTATGCGCTGTCGCCTTACGACGAATGGCACCGGCTGGCGTGGGCTGGGTCGCTGGTGCTGATCGCGTTGATTGTGATTGCGGTTTCTCTGGTGCGCTATGTGACGACGCGCGGCGCTCTGAAAGGAGCAAGCTGAGGATGGGGGTCGGCATCGAAGTCAACAACCTGAATGCGTGGTATGGAACCAACCACACATTGCTGGACATCACGCTGCACATTCCCGCGAATGAGGCGACGGCGTTGATTGGACCGTCGGGTTGCGGCAAGTCGACGTTCGTTCGCTGCCTGAACCGGATGCACGAGACCAACCCGATCGGCAAAGTTACGGGCGAAGTGAAGGTGGGTGGAGTCGACATTTACAGCGACATTTCGGCAGTGGAGGTGCGGCGGCGCATCGGCATGGTGTTTCAGCGGCCGAATCCGTTTCCAACGATGTCGATTTACGATAATGTGGCTTCGGGATTGAAGCTGAACGGGTTTCGGAACCGGCGGGTGCTGGACGAGGTGGTGGAGCGGTCGCTGAAGCATGCGGCGCTGTGGGAAGAAGTGAAGGATGACCTGAAGAAGAAATCGGGGGCGAGCCTTTCAGGCGGGCAGCAGCAGCGGTTGTGCATCGCGCGGGCGCTGGCGGTGGATCCTGAGGTGTTGCTGATGGACGAGCCTGCATCGGCGCTGGATCCGGTTTCGACGGCAAAGATCGAAGATCTGATTTTTCAGCTGAAGGTGCAGTATACGATTGTGATTGTGACGCACAACATGCAGCAGGCGGCGCGTGTGGCGGAGCGGACGGGTTTCTTTCTGAACGGCCGCCTCGTCGAGTTCGATTCGACGCACAAGATTTTCACGAATCCCGGCGACAAGCGGACAGAAGATTACATCACGGGCAGGTTTGGATAATGGTGCGCATCCGCTTTCAAAGGAACCTCGACGACCTGAAGGAAAAGCTGCTGATCATGGCGGGCATGGCGGAGCAGGCGATCCAGAGGGCGGTGGAGGCGTACCGGGTTCGCGATCTTTCGATCTGCGATCTGGTGGATCGTGGCGAGATGGCGATCAACCGGCTGGAGCGGGAGATCGATCAGATGGCGCTGGATCTGCTGGCGATGGAACAGCCCATGGCCATCGATCTGCGGTTCATCCTGGCGGTGATCAAGATTAACGCGGACGTGGAGCGGGTTGGGGACTCGGCACGGGTGATCAGCGACCGGGTTCGGGAACTGCAGGCATTTCCCGCGGCGGAGATGCCGATCGATATTCCGCGGATTGCCAACCTGGCCAGCGGAATGGTGCGTAAAGCTTTGCAGGCTTTCATCGAGGGCGACGCGGATATGGCGGAAGCCGTGCTCTCGATGGACGACAGCGTGGATAAGCTGAACGGCGCCGCGCACTACACCCTCCTGAACCTGATGAAGAAGGAACCCGGCGTGGCTCCGCAGGCGCTGAATGCGCTGATGATCTCGCGAGCCCTGGAACGCGTAGCGGACCACGCTACGAACATCGCCGAAGATGTGATCTTCTGGGTGCGCGGTGCTGACGTGCGGCACAACGTGGGCGTTACCACGAGCAACAGCCAGCGCAAGAACTGAAAGCCGGATTTCCGGCCTGGGCGCCGGGTTATTCCTGGTCAGGATCCCAATAGTCGAAGACGGCGATCGCCGGATAATACAGACCAAGGCGAATTGCCGCAGTGGGACCGTGCAGGGCGCGCAACGCGTTTGCATAGGCAAGGAGTTGCGGGGCGTAGACGGCGCGTTCGGCGGCTACGAAGAGTTCGCCTGAAGGGGCCGTCCCGGTCTTGTAGTCGATGACCCACAGATAATCTGAGCCTTCCTGGAGCGGGGCCGGGCCGGCGCGAAAAACGCGGTCGGCGCGCAGGGTGCGGAGGCGGTGATCGCCTGGGGTAAAGCTGGACCAGGAGGCTTCCGACTGCGCTTCGGGGTGGGGGGCGAGGATCCAGCGGCAAACGGGGTCGGCGGCGCACGTGAGCAGCAGATTTGTCACAGTGTCGGTTGCGGATTTGAGGGCATGGCCGGTGAGGGCGGCGGCCCGCAGCAGGCATGCGGCCCGGGCGCGGATTTGGGCGGCGTCGAGGCGCGGTTGGCCGGTGGGCGCGGGTTCCGAACGGCGCTGGGCAATTTCCGGACCGAGACGCTCGAGGAGAGTGTGGACGGCAGAGCCCACGAGGCGGGCATGGCGGGAGCCTTCGCGGCGCTCAAATTCGCGAGCATCGGGCTGAGTGAGGGAAATTGATCCTGTGACGGTTACATTTTGCGCCGGGGGCCCAGGTTCATCGTCAAGAGGGAGACGGCGGGGGGAACGGCGAGGCTCGGCGACGGCGGCGATCTCTTTGAGGACGCCTGGCGTTGGGAAGGTGACGACACGGGAGGGGGCCGCGTTGGTTTGCGCTGCGAATTCGGCTTCAAGGGCGGGCCATGCGGCGGCGAGAAGGCTGTCTTTGTTTTCGGGCCTGATGCCGGACGCCGAGGCGACGGCGGTGCCGAGGAGATGCAGCTCGCGCCGCGCGCGCGTGCAGGCGACGTAGAGGAGACGCTTCCGTTCCTCATCGAAGCGCATCTGGCGTTGCCTGCGGACCCAGCGGTAGAGGGGTTCCGTGTCTTCGCCCTGCAGGCCGAGGGGGGCGACGAGGAATTCGGTTTCGCTGGCGGGTTGCGTTTCCCCTTCCGCTTCGGAATCCGAGTTCAAGGCCCAGGGGTTGATGCGCTCGAGGGAGCAGACGAGCGGCTTTTGGTCCGATGACGATTTGCGGTCGAGGCCGGGAACGATGACGACTTCGAAGCCGAGCCCCTTGGCCTTGTGGATGGTCATGAGCTGAATGCCGCAGCGCTCGCTGACGGATGGATCGGGCTGCGCGAAGAGTCGCTTGAATTCCGCGTCGAAGGTGCTGCTCGAAGCGGCGAGGCCGGTGGGAGCGACCGCATCGAGGAGCGAGAAGAAGACCTGAGCGTTCTCGTAAGCAGCGGCGTCGATGGTGGCGGGACCGCCGAGAGTGCGCCAGGTGCGCTCGATCCATGAGGAGAAGGAGGGGGACTCGGACTGACGCCAGCGGAGGTCGAGGCCGCGGCGCAGGGTGGCGGCGGTGCGAGCGAGGCGGCTTTGGCCATCGCCGGAGAGGAGAGCTTGGTTGCGCTCGATTAATTGGAGGACAGAGAGGTCTTTGAATGAGGGGTCGTCGGAGCCGGCGAGGCGATGGAGGTCGGAGAGGGTAAGGCCGCACCAGGGGGCGCGCAGGACGGAGAGCCACGCGATGCGATCCATGGGATGCAGCAGGGCGTGGGTGAGGGCAAGGAGGTCGAGAAGTTCCTGGCGCTCGGAGAGGTGCTCGATTTCGACGGCGCGGAAGGGGATACCTTTGTCGCGAAGCAGAGTGATCAGTTGCGCGAGATGCGTGCGGGCGCGGACGAGGACGGCGACGCGATATTCGGCGTTGGTGGTGCGTGCTTGCTCGATGAGGGGCAGCTGGTTTTCGAGAATGTTGAGGACGTCGTGGGCTTCCTGCTGCTGCGCGGCTGCGACCTCGGCCGGCGTGCGGCTTTTGCCTTCAGGAAAAATGATGCCGGGATGGATGTGGAACGACGCTGCAGGCGGGGCGGGCGAAGAGGATGTCGCTTCCGCGAAGCATACGGCTGCGGAGCCAGGAGGTGGATCGCCCGCGCAGATGGCGCGGAACATTTTGTTGAGGGGCTCGGTGAGGCCGCGGTGGGAACGGAAGTTGACGGAGAGCTGGATGGGATGGGGGCGGATGCGGCTGGCGCGGTCCAGGCCGTGCACCGACAGGTTGAGGGGCGCGATGCCGTGGTCGCGGACCTGGGTGAAGAGCTCGACCTCAGCCTGGCGAAACATGTAGATGGACTGCATAGGGTCGCCGACGAGAAAGACGGTGCGACGGTTGGCGTTGGGGTCTGAGCTTTCATTGGGACTGTAATGCGTACTCTCTGCAAAGCTATCTCCCGAGCTTTCACTCCAGGCGGCGAGAAGCGCGGAGACGAGGTCGTGCTGGCGGCGCGAGGTGTCCTGAAACTCGTCGATGAGCAGATGGCGGATGTTGCCGGTGATGCCGGCGATGCGTTCAGCGTCGTCGTGGAGAACATCGAGTGCGGCGAGGGTGAGCTCGGTGAAGTCGACCTGGTTCTGTTCGGCGAAGACAACTTTGAGGTCGGCGACAGCCTGGCGCAGAACCGTGAAGACGTTGCGGAGCGTGGTCCACTGGGCTTCGGTGTACCTGGGTGGAGGCAAGCCGCGGATGGCGCAGAGTGCGGGAAGGAGCTGGGGCGTGTGCTGGAGCCAGTTCAGGAGAACCTTCATGGCGTCTTTGCGCTGCCTCGCTTCGCGGCCGGTTGCGGGGAAGCCCTGGCGCACATTCACTGACTTGCGCCATTCGTTTTTTTCGGTGAGGAGGAAACCGCAGACACAGTTCCAGTGTTCGAGCGGCATGTCGAGAGAGATAGTGGCAAGGCCGGCAAGAAGAGCGACGTCCTCGTTGCCCTGGGAACAGGCGTAGTTCGCCAGTTCGAGAAGTTGCCCGACGATAGCTGGCTGGGCGCTGAGGAGAGTATGAGCTTCAGTGAGGGCGCGGCGATTTTCCTTTCGAAAGGGCTCTTCGAGGCGGCTGCGGGCCAGGCCCCAGTCATCTTCGGTCATGGCTTTCGAGAGAGGAAAGGCGTGCTGCCATTGATCGCGAACCTCAAGCATGTTGGCCAGCAGGGATTCGCAGTCGGCGAGACGATTGTCGCGGAGATCGAGAAGCTGGGCGAGGGCGTCGTCGAGCGCGGCGTCGGGGCCGCCGAGGCGTTCGAGGGTGCGGCGGGCGGCGCGGGCATAGAGCGAGGCGGCATCTTCGACGGGCTGGAAGCGGCCGCCGAGGCGCGAGAGGAGCGGGCGGTTGTGGGCGATGCGCAGACAGAGGGAATCGATGGTTTCGATGGCGAGGCGCTGCGGCTGTTCGAGGATTTTCCAGCCGCTGCGCTGGGCGTGGGCGAGGGCTGCGCGCGCGGCGGCGACGCGGGGAAGATCGTCGGGGGTAAACTCCCGACCGTTGGCCGCGGCTTCAAGGTCACGGAGAATGCGCGAGCGCATTTCGGCGGTGGCGGCGCGGGTGAAGGTGATGGCGAGGATTTCCTCGGGCTCGTCGACGGAGGCGAGAAGGCTGAGATAGCGGCGGGTAAGGAGGTCGGTTTTGCCACTACCGGCGGGTGCCTGAACGATGATGTTCCGACGGATGTCGAGCGCGGCTTCGCGGGCTTCGGCGTCGGCGGGGGCGTCGATGAGGAGCTCAGTCATCGGCAGTCTCCTCGTCTTCGTCGACGCCGGTGGTGACGAGGTTGAGCTCTCTGATGCGACAGAGAGAGTGGAAATGGCAGTAATCGCAGGCGTGGGGTTCAGGAGTGACGGAGGCTTCCCCGCGGAGGAATTCATCGGCAAGCTTTGCGAGGTTCACGGCCCACTGGTCGCGCATGGCGTCAGAGTAAGGAACCGTGACGAGAGCTTTTTTCGCGCTTGCGGAAAGCTGGGTAAGCGCGTCGCGGACGTGGCCTTCGAAGGCGGTTTTGCCGGCGCGAATGCGCGCGAAAAGTACGCCGCTGAGGTTTTCGACGTTGCCGTAGGCGGCGTAGAGCGGGAGTTGGGGATCGTCGGGACGGTCGCCTTCCCACCCGGAGGTGGAGATCTGGCCGGTTTTGTAGTCGATGAGGAGGCGCGTGTTGTCGCCGAGGAGGTCGATGCGGTCGGCGCGGAGCCTGAGGCGGAGGTCGCCGACGTGGACATCGGGCAGCTTTTCTTCGCAGGCTTCGACGGTGAAGGGTTGGCGCTCGGCCTCGAGATCGATCCAGCCTTCGATGCGGGTCCTGAGGCGGCGCCTTTCGGCGGCCAGGCAGGCTTGCTGCCACGGGTCGTGCGGAGTCGAGCCGAAGCGCGCGGCCATGGCGGCATCGATGCAGGCGTCAAGGATGGCGGGGAGTTGTTTTGTATCAATGGCGGTTACGATATCGTCGCGCGTGTGGAGAGCGGCGGGATCGGCAGGGTCAAACAGGCGGCGCATGACTTCGTGAAGAAGATTGCCCTTTTCAGATGGGCTGATACCCCACTCGGTTTCGTCGAGGGGCTGGGCGCGGAGACGTTTAGCGGCGAACGCCTGGAATGGACAAGCAGCCTGGAGCTTGAGGACGTCGGACCCGCCGGCATTTTGCTCGTGTGGCCAGGGGAGGGCGCCGGAGTCGTCGGGAATTTCGTCGAGTTTGGGTTGTGCGGATGCGGGGCGCGTTATTGATACGGGGTGCGGTTGCGTTTCCGCAGGAAAGAGGCTGGCGATGAGCGGCGAGGGGCGGAGCTCGGCATCTTTTTCGCGCGCGGCGTAGCTGAAGACGATTTGCGGCGTTGATTCGATCAGGCGGCCGGTGACGGTGTGGGCGAGGTTCCAGTCGTCTTCGGGGGTGGCGTGGGGCATGTGGAACTGGCGCTGGATCGAGGCGGACAGTAAGGGGTGGAAGCGCCCGCGCGCGGGCCATGTGAGGTCGTCGGTGGCCATAAACCAGATGGCGTCGAAATATTGGCCAGAGGATTCGAGAGGTCCCAAGATCTGGATTGGCGCGTCGTGGGATTCGGGCGAGAAGATGGTTTCGGTGGCGTGGCGCTCCAGGATTTTGAGGAAGTCGGAGTAGGCGCAGGAAAGACCGTCGAAGTCGAGGAGGGCCACTTCATCGAGGAGGCGCTGCCAGCGCTTAAGGGCCTGGTACTGAAGCGAGTCGGCGGGGCGCTCGCCGGGCCATGCGATTCTTTCGAGGAGAAGCTGCACGAGTTCGGTCCACGCGGAGGGTCGTCGCGGGGTGGTTAGAACCTGGTGGGTCTCGACGGCGCGGACGAATTCGTACAGATGATTCTGGAGCGAGTGCAGAGCGGGAAGTTTGAGGATCGACTCGCGGAAGGAGGCCAGAGAGCGGTCAGGAGAGAGCAACCCGTAGCGGCGCTGGCGCGCGTCGTGGGCGGCGAGAGCGAGATGATTTGTAACGGTGCCGGCCACGAATCCAGAGAGCATGAGCCAGGAAATTTCTTCTTCATGCAGGGGTTCGGCGATCCAGCGCAGGAGAAGGAGCGCGGCGCGGACGGCGGGTACGTCGGCGAGGGGCTGGCCGAGGGAAAACTCCCAGGGCAGGAGGGAAGAGGGCTGGCGGATGTCATCCGACGCGGGCATCAGGATGCGGCGGAATGTGCGGTCGATTTCACCGCGTGTGCTGGCAATTCCGGGCACGACGATGGCGATGCGGGCGGTGGGATTTCTGAGGAGAAGGTCGCGGGCCCAGGTGGCTGCGGCGGCGACCTCTTCGCGTTGGTCGGAGGCGGCGATCCATTTGCGAGCAGCTTCCTGGGGACCGGGTGTGAAGGTGTCGATGGCGACGCGGGATTGGAGAGCCTTGAGGAAGGCTTGCTGTGCGGGCGTTCTACGGTCGAATCCGGTGAGGAGGATTGCGGGCGGGAGGGTCAGGGTTTCGATGGCGGGTGAGAGGGCCGATTCGAGCTGGCTGGCGCTGAGCCATTTGTTGCGCGAGCAACCGCTTTCGAAAGCCACGGCCCACTGGCGAAAACGCTCGGCGTCGGTTTCGTGCCAGGGAGATCGGCGGCCGGCATGGGCTTCATACGCCGAGAGGAGGGCCCAGGCTTCCGCGGCGAGTGCGGCCATCGATTCAGGTGAGACGACGGGAACATTGTCATCGCGCTGGATGCTGGTCCACAGGGTCCGCTCCTGGAGGGGCGTGAGGAGAATGGGCGCGCTGGGTGTGGTGAAGGAGTGGTCGCGCCAGAGGTCGCGAAGCCAGGAGTTCCAGTCGCGGATGGCAGGCGAGGGCCAGAAGGTACGGCCGTCGGCGCGCTGGTCTTCGGCGTAACGAAGTTCGAGGACACGAGCGGCTCGCGGGTTGGCGGCGACGATGGTGGCGCCGCGCCGGAGCGCATCGGCGATTGGGCGGGCCAGCGGCACGGGGGAATACTCAAGTGTAAACTGGCGGGTGAAGCGACTTTGTGCTGCTATTTCCACCGCTGGAATCCTGGCGGTGGTTGTGTTTTTGGGGGGTTGCCGCGGGGGGTCGAAGCCTGGCGCTCTGGCGCAGCGGGGCCCGGATCAACAGGCGGGGGTGAAGAAGTATCACATCCGCGGGATCGTGGTTGCGAGCGACGCGAAGACGGGAGCAGTGACCGTGGATACGGACGCGATTCCTGGATATATGGATGCGATGACGATGCCCTACACGCTGGCGCAGCCGAATATTGCTACGGAGCTGCATCCTGGGGATACGATCACGGCGACGCTCACAGCGAGCGCCGATGCCGATGTGCTGGATGAGATTGTTGTGGTGGGGCAGGCGAAGCCGGATTACAAGCCGGCGGTGACCTTCAACGATCTTGAACCGGGCGAGCCGGTGCCGGATTTTGCGTTTCGGAATCAGAGCGGGAAGGTGGTGCGCCTGAAGCAGTGGCGAGGGAAGGTGCTGCTGCTGACCTTTATCTATACACGGTGCCCGGTGCCGAATTTCTGCGTAAGGATGAGCCGCAATTTTGCGGAGATCGATAAGGCCCTCGAGAAGGAACCAAAGCTATACGAGAAGACGCATCTGCTGAGCGTGAGCTTCGATCCTGCGTACGATACGCCGGCGGTGCTGCGGAGCTATGGTGGCGCTTACACGGGAAATTACACGAAGGAGACCTTCGCGCACTGGGACTTTGCTGCTCCGACGGATCAGGAGCTGCCAAAGGTGCTGGAGTTTTTCGATGTGGGTGCGACGCCGGAGAAGGATCATACGATTACACATTCTCTGTCGACCGTGTTGATTGGGCCGGACGGAAAAATTGCGAAGTGGTATCCGGGAAATGAGTGGACGCCGGAGCAGGTGATGGCGGATGTGCGCAAGGTGGCGGGAGCGTAATCGAAGGAGGCTGGTTCAACGATGAGTGGGTTGACGATCCGCAAAGAGGGTGAGCTGGATTTTTTGTCGCTGGGGGCGCTGGTCCACCGGCTCGATCCAGGGATCATTCCGTTTCGCAAGGCGACGGAGTGTGCGATCCACGTGAGCGGGGGCGAGTTCAACGTGGCGGCGAATTTGTCGGATTGTTTTGGGATGGAGACAGGGATTGCGTCGGCGATGGTTGATTATCCGATCGGCGATCTGATTGCGGAGCGGGTGCGGGGGATGGGGGTGCGGCCGTTTTATCGGCACTTCAAACACGACGGCGTGACGGGTCCGAATATGGCGACGGTTTACAGCGACCGCGGGTTTGGAGTGCGGGCGCCGGTGGTGTTCTACAACCGCGCGAACGAAGCGGCGGCGCAGCTGAAGCCAGGAGATTTTGACTGGAAGGCAATCTTTGCGGGCGGCGTGCGGTGGGTGCACAGCGGCGGGATTTTTGCGGCGCTGTCGCCGACGACGGCGGAGCTTGCGGTTGAGGCGATGAAGGCGGCGAAGGATGCGGGCGCTGTGACTTCGTTCGATCTGAACTTTCGCGAGAAGCTTTGGAATATCTCCCCCACCCCATCGAGCAAAAGCGGCTCGCTGGGGACCCCGAGTTCCGGTGGGGCTGACCGGGCGGTTGAGGTGATTGCGCGGATTGTGGAGCACGTGGATGTGCTGGTGGGGAACGAAGAGGATTTGCAGAAAGGGCTGGGGATCGCGGGGCCGGAGGTCGCGGCGAAATCGAAACTGGATCCGAGTGTGTTCTTCGGCATGATCGATAAGGTGCGCGCGAAGCACAGCCAGGTGAAGGTGGTGGCGACGACGCTGCGTGAGGTGCACTCGACGAATCGTCATAGCTGGAGCGCAGTGGCGTGGATCGATGGGAAGACCTATGCGGCGCCGACGGCGGAACTGGACGTTTACGATCGCGTGGGTGGCGGAGACGGGTTCGCGGCGGGGTTGTTCTATGGGTTGCTGACGGGTACCGATCCGGAGGAGGCGGTGAAGCTGGGATGGGCGCACGGGGCGCTGCTGACGACATTTCCGGGAGATACGACGATGGCCACGCTCGATCAGGTGCGGGCGTTTGCCAGGGGCGGGTCGGCGCGGATCCAGCGGTAAGGCAGGCAACACAGAACAAGGAACAGGCAACAGCGAAAAGCCGGCGGTAGCTCCGGTAGACTGAGACAACGGACCGGAGGGCGCATGGCAAAAGTGACGATCCTGTTTGGCGTATTGCTGTTCCTGCTGGGGGTCGTGGTGTGGGTTGCGACGGGGAAGCATGCTCCGACAGCGCTGATTCCGGCGTATGTGGGAATCGTGTTAAGCATTCTGGGGCTGCTGGCGAGAACGGAAAACCAGAAGCGTCGCATGCTGGTGATGCACATTGCGGTAACGATCGGCTTGCTGGGATTTCTGGGAACTGCGATGAGTATCTGGGACTTCATCGAGATGAAGCGGGGCCGAATGTTCGCGCGGCCGGTTGCGGTGGAAGATAAAGCGGTGATGTCGGTAATGCTTCTGATTTATGTGCTCCTCTGCGTGCGGTCGTTCATCCTGGCGAGACGCAGCAGGTTGGCGAGTTAGCAGTTCAGCTCCGCGCGAGCTGGTTGGTATTTCTATGGCAATGGGTTCGATTCCGAGAATGAATGCTGAACGCGGCGGCAGGGGCGTGCGAGGCCGGGCGGGCGTCGACCTGCCGAAGAAGAAGCCGGACCTGAAGAAGGTGATGCCGGAGATCTGGAAGCTGGTGCGGCCGCGCCGGTGGCTGCTGGCGCTCGGGTTCCTGCTGATGGTGATCAATCGTGTGGCGGGGTTGGTGCTGCCGTTCTCGACAAAGTTTCTGGTCGACAAAGTTCTGCCAAAGAGCGGCAATCCGCATTTGTTGCTGCCGCTGGTGGGGCTGGTGTTCAGTACGACAGCGATCCAGGCAATAACTTCATTTTCGCTGACGCAGCTTCTGTCGAAGGCGGCGCAGCGCATGATCACGGAGCTGCGGCAGCAGGTGCAGCAGCATGTGGGGCGGCTGTCGGTGGCCTTCTACGATGCGAATCGGACGGGGCTGCTGGTTTCGCGGATCATGAACGATGTGGAAGGCGTGCGGAACCTGATCGGAACAGGGCTGGTGGAGTTCGTGGGCGGGATGCTGACCGCCGGGCTGGTGTTCGCCTATCTGGTTTATTCGAACACAAAGATGACGCTGATTGTGTTCGCGGTGGTTGGGATTTTTGTAATCGTGCTCCAACGAGCGTTCAAGACCATCAGGCCGATTTTCAGGGAGCGGGCCAAGATTACGGGCGAAGTCACGGGGCGGCTGACAGAGAGTCTGGGCGGAGTGCGCGTGGTGAAGGGCTACCATGCGGAGAAGCGCGAGGCGGATGTCTTCACGGGCGGGGTATTGCGGCTGCTTGAAAACGTAATGAAGTCGTTGACGGCGACAAGCCTGCTGAGCCTGGCGGCGACCACAGTACTGGGCATTGTTGGGGGCCTTGTGATGCTGATCGGCGGACATCAGGTGATCGGGGGCCGGATGTCGACGGGCGGTTATTTTCAGTACACGATGCTGCTGGCTTATATGATCGCGCCCATCTTCCAGATTGTGAATATCGGCACCCAGCTGACGGAGGCGGTTGCCGGCCTTGATCGAACGATGGAAATTCTGGGCGAGAAGGACGAGTTTGCCGATCCGGCCCGGGTGGTGACGCTCGGCGAGATTGTGGGCGAGGTGAGATTTGACGATGTGCGGTTTGCATATGAAAAAGACAAGCCTGTGCTGCATGGGATTTCGTTCGATGCGCAGCCGGGAACGGTGACGGCGCTGGTGGGATCATCGGGATCGGGGAAATCGACAATTATCAGCCTGGTGTGCGCGTTTCATAAACCGGATTCGGGGCAGGTGCTGGTGGATGGGATCGATCTGTCGACGGTACGCCTGGACAGCTATCGGTCGCAGCTGGGAGTGGTGCTGCAGGAGTCGTTCCTGTTCGATGGGACGATCCGGGAGAACGTGATGTTCTCGCATCCGGAGGCCACGGAGGAACAGTTTTTGTCGGCGTGCCGGATTGCTCGGGTGGATGAATTCGCGGAGCGGTTTCCAGATGGGTACGACACGATCGTGGGAGAGCGCGGAGTGAAGCTGTCCGGCGGGCAGCGGCAGCGGCTTTCGATTGCCCGGGCGATCCTGGCGAGTCCACGGATTCTGATTCTGGATGAGGCGACGTCGTCGCTCGATTCCGAATCGGAGGCGATGATCCAGCACGGGCTGAGCTACCTGATGCAGGGGCGGACGACGTTTGTGATCGCACACCGGCTGTCGACGATCCGGCGGGCGGAGCAGATTCTGGTGGTGGAAGGCGGCCTGATTGTCGAGCGGGGAACGCATGCAAGCCTGTATGCTCTGGGTGGCCGGTATTACGACCTGTACACACGGCAGCATGGGCTCGAGGAGAACTTGTTCCTGGCGCCGGGTGAGGGGGATGTAGTGGAGGAGACGAAGTAGCAGCGGGCAGGGGCACTGCTTTCCACAGGATCGGCCAGCGTGGAGTTTGCGGGCCACGATCCAGCATCTACCGCTGTTATCTTCCTTTAATAGAGCCATATCCGCCACAGACGAAACGCACCAAGAATGGGGCGGATGTCCCGATTTGCCCCGAGTTGTCCTTCCATGTCCCTAGCTGTTTCGGTGGCTATCGTGCGACTGTGGTTTCGCACCTTCAGCGGCGGCCGATTTGAGCATGGCCGCCGCCAATTTTCCCCTCACAATTTCGCCGCTTATACGGCATTTTTCGGCGTCTTCTGCCCGGTTCTCTCGCGCGTTTTCTATAAACCTGCTGCGTGCAGGGTCCCCCGGTCGGTTCTCCAAATTTAACGCTTTTCTCAAAAACGCTCGCGCGAGGAGAGTTCCATGAAATCGGCCCAGGGTTTGCTGCCTACCAGTCGGCCTGTTGTGCAGACGCAGACACGTTTCTCTCCCAACAAGCAATTCCTGGTGAGGGCGACGCTGCTGTGCACGGTGACGATGCTGATGCTGTTGCTGACTGCGCGATAACACCAAAGCGGCGGTGACGGCGGCGCGGTCCGCTGTTACGTTCACGGGAGTCTCTGCGCTCACGAGAGAGCGGGGGCGGCGGCATGCGCGTCGATCGCCCAGGTCGCAACGTTTATCATGGTTGTGTGCGATTCGGAATGGCCGGAGTGGCGCTCCGGCGGAGGAGAACGAGAAGTGGCCGATCTGATGAGGACGTCGAACCCTACGTTGAACGACAAAGTGTTTCGAGGATTGCCCGGCGCGCTGGGCGAAACGATGACACTGGAGGGGACGGTCAACAAAACCGGAATCCTGCTGCTGTGCGCGGTTGCGACGGCGGCGTGGACGTGGCATCTGGCGATGAACCCGGAAACCTTACCGCTGGATTATGCGTTGTTGCTCGTGGGGCTGTTCGGCGGGTTGATTTTCGCACTGGTGACCACTTTCAAGAAGACGTGGGCTCCGGTAACCGCGCCGATCTACGCATTGCTGGAGGGTTTAGTGCTGGGTGGGTTGTCGGCGACGCTGGAGTTACGGTATCCGGGCATCGCGATTGAGTCAGTGTGCCTGACATTTGGCACGATGTTCGTACTGCTGCTGGCGTACCGGTCGGGGATGATCAGGGTGACGCAGAAATTCCGGCTGGGAATCGTAGCAGCGACCGGCGCGATTTTTCTGTTCTACATGGTCGAGATGCTGCTGGGGTTCTTCGGCATCCGGTTTGCCTCTGTCAACGGGTCGGGGGCGCTGGGTATCGGGATCAGCCTGGTGATTGTGTGCGTGGCGTCGCTGAATCTGGTGCTCGATTTCGATTTCATCGAGCGGGGCGTGGACGCGGGCGCCCCGAAGTATATGGAGTGGTACGGCGCCTTCGGGCTGATGGTGACGCTTGTCTGGCTGTATCTGGAGATGCTGCGGCTGATGGCAAAGTTGCGGGGAAGACGATAGGAAAAGCAGGTTACAGGGTGCAGGTCACAGTTTGAGGACGCCTGTCGGAAGAGACCGGCTTCGTGGAGAGACAGGGCCGGTGGAGGATTTGTCGGCCTACCAGAAAGCGTCCCTCAACGGCTAAAGCCACGCTCCACTTTGCGGCTTAAACGGCACGGCTGAAGGCCGTGCCCCTTCAAAGCAGATTCGTGCACAGGCTTCGAATCGATCCGTTCGCAAGCTTTGTGCTTGTTGCCTTGATGCGAAAACTGGCTGGTCAACTAAGCTGTTGGCGTTCCCTATCCCATCTCGCTCAGCGGCGTTTTTGAAGGGGATGAGTCTGGGCGAGGCCTGCGCCTTCTCGGATCGTGATGATCTGATCGGCGCTGACGTTGCTGACGCGATCAGTTACACCGCTGGGCCAGTGGACCTCGATCAGGTCGGCTTTGGTTGAAGCACCGAGGCCGAAGGTTAGGATGAGCTCGCTCGAGGATAGATAGCTGGATCCGCTGCGGAGCATTTGCTTTTGCGTCGTAGTGGAGGACCTGACCTCGACCTCGGAGCCGATGCCGTCGCGATTTGATTTTGTTCCGATGAGCCTCACGCGCAGCGCGTGATTGGTTGAACCCTGATTGAGGAAGAGGGAGGCTGGGCCAGCGTTGGTGGTGATGGCGATGTCGGGCGCACCGTCGTTGTTGATATCGCCGTAGACTCCGCCGCGTGCGACGCGTGGGGCGTCGAAGGACTGGCCCATTGCCGACGCGACGTCCTCAAATCCTTTGCCGGCAAGATTGTGGAAGAGGTGGGGGGACTCGGCGAAGCGGATGCGCTGCTGGATGCGCTCGATGCTGTCATCGAGATGGCCGTCGGCTACGTAGAGATCGGGCCAGCCGTCGAGGTCGTAGTCGAAGAAAAAGCAGCCGAAGCCGAGGGTGAGGATACTGGAGCGGCCGACCGCCGAGGTAGGGGCGACATCGACGAAGAGGCCGTTGCGCTCGTTGTGATAGAGGCCGATCATCTGGTTCGAAAAATTGGTGACGACGAGACTGGGATAGCCGGAGCGGTCGTAGTCGGCGGCGTCGATGCCCATGCCGGCGCGGGCGACACCGTCCTCGCTATAAGCAATGCCCGCAGCCACGCCCTGCTCGGTGAAGGTGCCGTTGCGGTTATTGATGTAGAGCTTGTTGGGCTGGGTGTCGTCGCTGACGGCGATGTCCGGCCATCCATCCTGATTGGCGTCGAGAATGGCGATGCCGAGACTTTTTGAGGTAGGTTCGTAGAGGCCGGCCTTTTTCGTTACGTCCTCAAAGGTGCCGTTGCCGCGGTTGCGCCATAGGCGGACGGACGAGCCAGGATAGGTTTCGGGGGTGCAGTAAGACTTTGTCTTACCGTCCATGGTGCAGTAGAGGTCTTTTTCCGGAGACCACTGGACGTAGTTGGTGACAAGGAGGTCGAGATGGCCATCGCGGTCGTAGTCGACCCAGGCGGCGCTGGCGCTGAGCTCGGGCGGTGTGATCAGGCCGGCTTTTTTCGTAACGTCGGTGAATGTGCCATTGCCATTGTTACGAAACAGATGATTCTGTCCATACGCTGTTACAAACAGGTCGTCGTAGCCATCGTTGTCGTAGTCGCCGACGGCCACACCCATGCCGTACATGGGGATGGCGAGGCCGGCTTTTTTGGTGACGTCGGTGAAGGTGCCGTCGTGGTTGTTGTGGTAAAGGGCGGGCGTGGAGATGCGGCCGGGATGGCCGGGCCAGGCGGTGCCGTTGGCGATGAAGATGTCCTGCCAGCCGTCGTTGTCGTAGTCGATGAAGGCGACGCCGGGGCCGAGGGTCTCGGGGAGGAATTTTTTGCCGAACGCGCCGTTGTTGTGGGTGAAGTGGATGCCGGCTTTTTGGGTGATGTCGGCGAAATGGATCTGCCCTGGCGCGGAGGCGGGGCCGGGGTTGCCGGAGTTGGGCGCTGCAGTGACGGCGAAAGGAACGGAGGCTGCGAGGAGAGCGGCCAGGGCGAGTGCTCGGAGGGAAAGCATCCGAAATATAGTAGCGGGTCCGAGCGGGAGCGCGTATCCGCCGAAGGGTTGACTGCCATCGGCGCAAGGCGATCCGGGGTGCGAATATCGGGCAGGATTCCTGGGTTATTTGGAAGAGAAGAGGGCGAAGACGGCTCCCTGGGGATCGGCAAGGACGGAGAATTTTCCGGAGCCCTCGATGGCCATAGGGGCGAGGAGAATTTTGGCTCCGAGGCTGGCGGCCTTTGCGGTTTGCGCATCGCAGTCGGCGGTCTGGATGTAGCCCATCCAGTGGGGCGGAACGTGGGGCTGGAGGGCTTCTGCCGGGGGCATGCCGCCGATGAAATGCTCTCCATTCTTGATGTGGAGGTAGCCGCTGGGGTCTTTGTCTTTGCCAGGCGTGAACTCCCAGCCGTAGAGGGAGCCGTAGAATTTTGCGGCGGAATCGCGGTCGGTGGTGTTGAGATCGGACCAGCAGAGGGCGCCGTTTTCGCCATAGACGCCCATGCCCTTGTGATCGCGCGGCTGCCAGATGGCGAAGATGGCGCCGGTGGGGTCCTGAATGACAGCCATGCGGCCGTAGGTCATCACGTCGAAGGCGGGCGACATGGGAGTACCGCCGTGCTCGAGGGCGCGGGCGACAGTGTCGTCGGCGTTATCGACGGAGATGTAGAGCAGCCAGTTGGGCGGGATGCCGATGGCGCGATCTTCAGCCTTCATGGTGTAGGCGGCGCCAGTCTGGCGGCCGTTGAGCGAGAACATGGTGTAGAGTTCGTCCGGCCCCATAGGTGAGTCGTTGGCCTCCCAGCCGAAGAGGGCGGAGTAGAACTGTTTTGCGGCGGCCTGGTCGGTGGTGGCGAGTTCCATCCAGACGAAATTGCCGGCGGGGTGCTGATCGATGTTGGGCATGGCGGGAATTGTAGGCCGGATTTGGAAAGATGGGGATTAAATAATTTTGGAGGCGGCAGAGTGTTTGCGGAGGAGGACGCGGCAGTCTTTCCGCCAATGTTCGTCGACGGCGATCATTTCCCACGGGATCGCGGTTTCGAGGGCGTTGAAGACGGTTTCGTTGGCGGGGTGGATGTGAAGGGCGGGGGCGACGCAGTAGAGGAGGGGGTCCTCTTCGGATAGTTGGACGCCGGGAAAGTAGCCGTGGCGGGCAATGTCACCGGAGCGGTGGAGTATGCGGACGCGGGTCCAGTAGTCGAGGGCCTGGAGGGGGAGGTGGAGGTCGTCGTCGGCTTTGAGCTCGAGGATGGCGAGGCGACCCTGGCGGGTGACGGTGAGGAGATCGAGGAGGGTACGGCTGGCCGGTGTGACCGCGAACGTCTGGGAGTAGACGGGAGCATCGCCGAGCGACGGGTCGATGAGCGACAGATCGCGGCGCAGGACGGATTCGAGCCAGCGCTCGGGTTGGAGGCGGTAGAGCGGATCGTTCGCGGAGGCGTTGGGATCGCGGCCGCGGAAGAGGCGATCCATGAGATCGAGGAAGAGGTCCTGGGTGGTTTCGTCAAGGAGAGTTTCGCTGGGGCCTGCGCCAAAGAAGATTTCGTCCTGGCGGGCGAAGGAGCCGGGGACGAGGCCGTGGCGGATGCGGGCGTATTCGAGGCCATGAAGGGAGAAGCCGATTTCTGTTGCGCCACGGGGGCGGATTTCCGTGGCGGCAAGCAGGCCTGGGGGGAGCAGCGAGCGGAAATGGTCGAGGGCGAGGGCGGATCGGTCGAGCGCGGATTGAGGATCGACTGCGTGAGGAAGGTGAATCTTGAGGTTGCCGTCGTCTCCGACAGGGCTTGCAGTGAGCTCGCTGGTGGACGGGCTGAGTTCGTAAAGCTCCCACTGCGCGAGGGCGCTGTTGAGCCAGGCCATGCGTGCGCGGGTGGTGGCGGCTGAGCCGAGAGGGACGATGACGCGAAGTCCGTGAAAGACGCGGCGGCCGTTGCTGTGCTTGCGGCAATAATCGAGCCAGAGAATGCCGAGGGTAAGGACACCTTCGATGACGGCGGGAGGTTCGTCGGGACCGACGCCGATGATGGCCCAGGCCGATTGGCCCTTGGTAAGGATGCCGCGGGAGTAGGCGGGGCCGAAGCTGTGCTCCAGGTCCATGGCGGAGCGGAAGGATTCAGGCGTCCAGCCGGGGAAGTGGCCGGCGAGGGATTGTTCAAGGGTGCGGAGATAGCGACGGCGGGAGGTATCGCGGGCTGTAGGGGTACGGAAGTCGGGGTCGGGAACGAAGGTGAGGGTCTGCGGCTTGCTTTGGCCGAAGCGGTAGGTTTCGATGCGGAGGGTATCGCGACGGGGCTGGATGGCGGAGATGGTGCGGACGAGGTTCTTGTCGTCGGACCAGAGGTGGAGGAGGCAGCGGCCGTGATCTTTTGAGACGGAACAGCTGGCGATGCGCAGATCGAAGAGCAGGCGGCCGTCTTCGAAGATGACCGCGTGTGGATGGTCGGCGAGGAAGTCCTCGATGGAGCGGGCGAGGGCCGTGGGGTCGGCGACGGCGGTGGAGGGTGCGATTGGCGCGGGCATCTGGTTCGATGGTCCGCGCCCGCTGGTCCGCAGGGCAAGGGAAAAGCTTACCAGCCCATACGCTTTCGTAATTCGACAATATGGGCTGTGTGGTGGCGGGAATGCCAGTCGTAGAGAGCGACGGCTTCGGCGATGGTTTGACGGCCGTTTTCAGGATGGTTGTAGCCGCGCTGCCACTGGTCTTCGGAAAGAGTGCGAAGGAGGAGCACCCAGCGATAATGCAGGGCGTCGAGGAGGCGGAGAGAGTGCTCGGGGGCAGCTGTAAGGGCGTCGTGCAGTTCGGCCCAGAGCTTCTCATTGTAGGGCTTGATGGTGGGCCAATCCTCGGTGAGCGCCAGGCGGATGCGGATGTATGCGTTCATGTGGCTGTCGGCGACGTGGTGGACGAGCTGGCGGACGGTCCAGCCACCGTCGCGGTACGGCGTATCGAGCTGGGCGTGGCCGAGGCCGTCGATAGCGGCACGCAGATTTTCCGGGAGCGCGGCAAGGGCAGCGATGTGCGAGCCGTGATCGGAGAGATTCGCTTCGGCGCGATGGAATTTGCCGATGGGGAAGCGGGGGTCGACGGCGAGAGGGGCAGTTGGGGCTGCGGGTGCGGTGCTCATACTCCGCAAGGTACACCGAGAGGGACAGGGCGGCAAGGTGGGTATTCTCGCCGCGTTTTCAGACAGGAAAATAGTGCGGATTCGGCGACAGGACTGCCGGTGCCACGTCCCTTTAGCCGCCGTGATGGTTCGGGGTGCCGTTGTGGGGGTGATGATGGTGATGGTGATGGTGATGCGACGCAGCAAAAGCGGAGGCCGAGAACAACATCAGGAAGCAGAGGAGGGAGAACTTCTTCATACTTCCAAGGATGGCACAAACGGGGATTCGACGGGCGTAGAAAAGTAATTAAGAATCAAAGAAGCAACAAAGTGTGAGTTACTGTGGTGAGAAGGGCGCGAGGCAGCGAATGCGTTTGCGCAAGAGGGTCTGGCTTGGAACATAAGCGGTACTTCTTTGAGAAGTTTGGAATAACGGAGCAGCTGCTGGAGCGATGTCTGGGGCAGGCGCTTTCGGCAGGCGGCGACTATGCGGACCTTTACTTTGAGTCGGTAGCAGCGACCTCCCTGGGTCTGGACGAGCAGATTGTGAAGTCGGCGAGCCAGGGCGTAAGCGCGGGCTGCGGGGTGCGCGTGGTGAGCGGGGAGCGGACCGGGTACGCATACACCGACGATCTTTCTGCGGAACGGCTGCTGCGGGCAGCGCGGACCGCCGCGCTGATTGCGAGCGGGCCGGCAAAGCAAACGGTGCAGGGCTTCACCGAGACGGATGCGCCGAGTTTGTATCCGGCGCCTGCAGCCGATCTGGATGCGGATCTGGCGATGAAGCTGGATCTGGTGAACCGCGCCGATCGGGCGGCGCGGCATTACGATCCGCGGATCACGCAGGTGCGCGCGAGCTACGCCGACGAACTGCGGCGGATTCTGATTGCGGCGTCGGACGGAACGTATGCGAGCGACACGCAGCCGCTGGCGCGGATGAGCGTGTTTGTGATCGCGAAGGATGGCGAACGGACTTCGAAAGGCAGCTCGGGCGGCGGCGGGCGGGTGGAGATCGGCCACTTTACTGGCGCGAAGGGGCCGGAGCATTTCGCGGAAGAGGCGGCTCGGACGGCGATCCTGCAACTAAGCGCCGTGGCCGCGCCCGCGGGGGAGATGGAAGTGGTGCTGGGTCCGGGATGGCCTGGAGTTCTGCTGCATGAGGCGGTGGGGCATGGGCTGGAGGCGGACTTTAACCGGAAGAAGACGTCGGCATTTGCGGGGCTGGTGGGGCGGCCGGTGGCAAGCAGCAAGGTGACTGTGGTGGACAACGGGCGGATGCCGTCGCGACGCGGATCGCTCAATGTGGATGACGAGGGATCGGCGACACAGGAGACGGTGCTGATCGAGAACGGCGTGCTGAAGGGGTATCTGAGCGACAAGCTGAGTGCGCGGCTGATGGGGATTCCGAGCACTGGGAATGGGCGCCGAGAGAGCTACCAGCAGATTCCAATGCCGCGGATGACAAACACCTATATGTTGGCGGGAGAGGATGCGCCGGAGGACATTATCCGCAGCGTGAAGCGGGGACTGTATGCGGTGAATTTCGGTGGCGGGCAGGTAGACATCACGAGCGGTAAGTTTGTGTTCTCGGCGTCGGAGGCGTACCTCATCGAAGACGGGAAAGTGACGGCGCCGGTACGGGATGCGACGCTGATCGGGAACGGGCCGGAGGCGCTGAAGCACGTGTCGATGGTGGGGAACGATCTGGCGCTTGATGAGGGGATTGGGACCTGCGGTAAAGATGGACAGAGCGTGCCGGTGGGCGTGGGGATGCCGACGGTGAAGCTGGACCGGATGACCGTGGGGGGGACTGGAAGTTAGCGGCAGGAAGATGAGAATAGTGGATGTCGACGGCGTGAGGCTGCTGGCCGCTAATCCAAAGCGACCGGACGAGCAGAGTGTAAATGGACGTCTCTAGCGGTTTTCTGCCCGATTCGTGATACGATTCGTATATACATTTTGCGCTACGAATGGGATGAGCGGAAGAATCGCGAAAACCGGCGCAAGCACGGAGTCTCATTCGAACTGGCGACGCTGGTCTTCGAAGACGAGCGTTGCCTCATCGATCTTGACCGGATCGACAGCAGCGGCGAACAGCGCTGGCATGCGGTGGGGCTCGTGAGTATGCAAGGTGAGCGAGATCTGCTTTTGCTCGTAGTGCACGCGTACAGGGAGAACTGCGATGGCGAAGAAATCATCCGCATCATCTCAGCCCGTAAGGCTGAGAAGCGTGACCTCAGAAGATATCAAAAACAGGAAATGGAGTGAAAAGGAGCGTGCGGCATTTCGACGAATGGCTGCGAGCCAGAATGCGGGCGATGATTCGGATATCGATTTCAGCGACATTCCGCCTCTCACCGACGAGCAGTTGGCGAGGATGGTTCGGCTGCGGGATTTCAGACGGAAGGTGCCTGTGAGCGTGCGCCTCGATCCAAAGGTTCTCGACTGGCTAAAGTCGAAAGGGGAGGGTCATCTGACGCGGATCAACGACATTCTGATGAATCTGATGGAAGCAGAGCGGTCAGCGGGGACGAGACGATGAGTGCAGTTCTTGAATCCCAAACGAATCTGCAGGAACTGGCGGACTACGTTGTCTCGAGGGCGCTGCTGGCGGGTGCTTCCGACGCGGAGGTGACGATCCGTGAGGGCGATGAGTTTTCGACGACGGTGCGGTTGGGCGAGGTCGAGACGCTGAAGGAGTCGGGATCGCGGGGCATTGGTTTGCGGGTGCTGGTTGAAGCGGAGAACGGCTACCGGGTAGCGAGCACGTCATCGAGCGATTTCACGGCGGATGGGATTGAGCACCTGGTGAAAGGCGCGGCCGCGCTGGCGCAGGTGACGTCGGTGGATCCTTTTGCGGGCCTCGCGGAGACGAGTGAGTTCGGGAAATTGAGCGGAGATCTCGAGCTGTATCACGAGGATGTTTATTCCCTGCCGATTGAAGAGCGCATAGCCTGGGCGCGACGGGCGGAAGCGGCGGCGATGGCGGTGGATACGCGGCTGGTGAACAGCGATGGGGCGAGCTTTGACGCGGCCACCGGGCGGCGCGTGCTCGCGAATTCGCGGGGATTTGTGGGCGAATATAGGTCGTCGTACTGCTCAATCTCCACCAGCCCTATTGCGCAGGGCGCAAATGGGGAGATGCAGCGCGACTACTGGTGGTCGCAGGCGCGGGCGTTTCGGGATCTGGAGCAGCCGGAAGATGTCGGACGCGAGGCGGCGCGGAGGACGCTGCGGATGCTCGATGCTCGGCGGGTGCCGACGCAACGGGTTCCGGTGGTGTTTGCGCCGGAGGTGGCGCGGGGCATCGTTGGATCGGTGTTTGAGGCGGCGGCGGGCGATGCGATTTATCGTGGCGCCTCTATCTTTGCGGGCAAGCTGGGGGAAGAGGTCGCGACGCCATCCGTGACCGTAGTGGATGACGGGACGATTCCTGGGGGATTTGGAACTTCGCCCTTCGATGCCGAGGGATTGCCGAGCAGGCGGACGGTGATCGTCGAGAAAGGCTTTCTGCGAAGCTACATCCTGAACGCCTACGCCGGACGCAAGCTGGGGATGAAGAGCACAGGCAACGCGGGACGCGGGCTGGCGGGGAATCCTTATCTTGACGCGGGAAATTTGTTCCTGGAAGCGGGGACGAAGACGGCGGAGGAAATTATGCGCGGCGTGGAGCGGGGATTGTATGTGACGCGGATGCTGGGACAGGGCGTGAACGTGGTCACGGGCGATTATTCGCGTGGGGCAGCAGGGCTGTGGATTGAAAACGGCGAGCTTGCGTTTCCGGTGCACGAAATCACGATTGCGGGGAATCTGAAGGAGATGCTGCGGAACATTACGGCCATCGGGAGCGACTTGGTATTTCGTGGGGCTACCGCGGCGCCAACGTTGCGGATCGACGGGATGACGATCGCGGGGGCGTGAATGCAGGCAGTAGGCAATTGGGAATAGGCAATGGCGCCCGGTGGCTGCGACACTGCCCTGGATACTTTTGTATTCCCGGATAATCGGACAAGATGTTTCCGGCGCAAATACCGTTCAATGCAGCGCAGCCGGCGTGGGGGGAGATTCCCGCGGCGGCGGGAGTCTTTGCGCTTTTTGGGGACGATGAGCGCGCCGAGCCGTACATCAGCAGGACGCCGAATCTGCGGCGTCGGATTCGCAGGCTTTTAGAAGCGCGGCCGGATCAGTCGAAGCGGCTGCAACTGGCGGGGCGGGTGGCGCGGATCGAATATGCGCTGACGGGATCCGATTTTGAGGCGCGGTTGCGGCTTTATGAGGCTTCGTGGATCGCTTTTGGAGAGAGAGCCCGGAAACGCCTGCATCTCAAGTCGCCGTCGTTGTTACGAATGACGGTGGAAAATGCATATCCGCGCGTATATGTAACTCATCGAGTTACAAAAGTGGCGATGAACGATCTCTATGGGCCGTTTCCGTCGCGGGTGGCGGCGGAGAGGTTCTGCGAAGATACGCTGGACCTGTTCAAGCTGCGGCGTTGCGTGGACGATCTGGCGCCCGATCCGGCTTTTCCTGGGTGCGTTTACTCCGAGATGAAGAAGTGTCTGGCCCCGTGCTTCAAGGGCTGCACGGACGAGCGATACGGGGAGGAAGCGGCTGCGGTACGGGCCTTCCTGCGGACGCGAGGAGCAAGCCTTGTCGAGGCGATCCAGGAAGAGCGGGACAGCGCTTCGGAGCTGATGGAATTTGAGAAAGCCGCGGAGTTGCATGCCAGGCTGACGAAGGCGCAGGCTGTGGCAGCGGAGGCGGCAGAAGCGGTGCGGGCGCTCGCGCATCTGGATGGAGTGGTTGTGCAGGCGGCTGCGGATGCCGAACATGTTGCGCTGTTCTTGTTGTGGCGGGGAACGTTGCGGGGTCCGGCACTGTTTTCGGTGATCGGGATACGGCATCCGAACGAGGCGGCGGGTTCGTCGTCGTTGTTTGCGCAGCCGCTGCGCGCCCCGGAGCCGGTTCCGCTGGAGGGGGCAGTGGTGACGGTGGCTACGCGCGACGAACTCGAGCAGCGGCTGGAGACGGCGCTGGCTGAGCTGGCTCCATCGGGAGACAAAAAGCGCGGAAGGGGCGAAGGCCGCACCCGTGAACTTGCGGATTATCTGTGCTTGTTCAGCCGGTGGTATTACCGTCCGCAGGCAAAGCGGGTGGGGGAGATCGTGTTTGCGGCGGAAGACGGGAAGGCTCCCGTGAAAGCTGTGCTGCGGGCGATTTCGCGGGTTTATCAAAGGCAGGGAGCAGGCAATAGGGAGTAGCAAGCTCCTGTCGATGAGCGTTTGCAGCGGGACTGCGCGTTATGCCGGGCAAGCCAGCTTATTTGTCGGCGCTCAGGACGGCGACCCCATAGGGCCCGAGATCGACGGCGCTCACTGCGGAATCCTGGCTGCCGATGAGATCGCGCATGGGAGACGGAAGGGTAACGTGCTCCTGCTCGGTATTGTGGTTGATGAGGATGAGCACCGATTTCCCTGATCCAGATCGGCGACAGACTTCGACACCCGCTGGAACTCCGGGAAGGATGGGCTTGACGGCGGCTTCTTCGAGAAGGCCGGTGGTGAGATCGTTGAGAAGGGCGTCGTCGAGCCACGCGCCTACGTACGTGATGCGCCCTTTGCCAACCTGGCGCGTTATGACGGCAGGCTGGCCGTCGAGCCATCCATTGCTCTTGCCGTAAGTGGCGATCACTTTGGTGTCGGGTGACTGGACGCTGAGCTGCTCGGCCCAGATGTCGGCTGTGCCGGAGCCAAGGTCGCCGGTGACGGGAACTTTGTAGTCGAGCGCGTAGAACTGATCGACGCGGCCTCCGAGAAAATCAGTGAGTGGGCCGGGCTGGCGTTCGGGCTGGAGCGCGTTGTATTCATCCTTCATGGCGGAGCGGGGTCCGAGCAGGAGATGGCCGCCGTTGCGGACATACGTCATGAGGCGGTCGGCGATGGGCTGCGAGATGACGTTGAGGCCGGGGAGTTCGACGACTTTATAACCATCGAGGGGCGCGTCGATCGAGATCATATCGACGGCCTGGGATTGCTCACGCAGAGGGCGGTAAAAAGCAAGCATTTCGCCGATGGGCTCGAAGTCGGCGGAGTGACGCTGGAAATCGATGGCCCAGCGGCTGGGATAGTCGTTGACGAGGGCGACCTCCGCATGGGGTGAAGTACCTGCAAGGGCGGCGCCGGCCTTCGCGAATTCCTCGCCGGTCTTCTTGATTTCGTCGTAGACAGGAACAGGTGTGCCATCGGCCCCGAGGAGGACGCCGTGATACTCCTCCTGCCCGTTTGGAGCGCTGCGCCATTGCCAGTACTCGACGGTTTCGGCGCCGTGCCCGATGGCCTGCCAGGCCATGTCGCGCACCTGACCCTTCAACAAGGGGGTGTTGGTTTTGCGCCAGTTGACGAAGGCGGGTTCGGTTTCCATGACCCAGAAATTTTTCTGCTTGTAGCCGCGGGTGAGGTCGTGGGCTGCGCCGTTGGCGATGTAGTCGTAATTATCGGTGGGAATGTAATCGTCCCAGGCGGCGATGTCGAGGACGCTGTGGACGGTGTACTCGTCGAAGCCGTCGAACCAGCCCATGGTGTTGGTTGTGATGAACTGGCGCGAGTCGGCGTGCGAGCGGATGGCGGAGATTTGATTTTCCGAGTAGCTCTTCCAGGTGTCGCTGACGAAGCGTTTCCATTCGAGCAGAAGCGCCGGGTTCTCGCCGTCTTCGCGGACAGGAATTTCATCGAAGTTGTCGTACGTCTGGCTCCAGTATGCCGTGGCCCAGTGCTGGTTGAGTCCGGCTATCGTGCCGTATTTCTTCTGGAGCCATTCGTGAAATTGCTGCTTCGCGGAGGGATCGAAGGAGGGCGCGGCGTATTCGTTATCGAGCTGCCAGCCGACAACGTTGGGGTTGTGGCCGAAGTGGATGGCCAACTGCTCAGCGATGTCGTGAGCGAGTTGACGGTATTTGGGATCGGTGAAGGAGAATTGCTGGCGATTGCCGTGCTGGTCGCGGACGCCGTTTTCATCCCAGCGCAACGTTTCGGGGTATTTGGTGGTGAGCCATGCCGGCGGAGCCGCAGTGGGGGTGCCGAGGACAACGCAGATGTGGTGCTTGGCGGCGAGGGCGATGGCGCGCTCAAGCCAGCCAAATTCGTACTGGCCTTCGGAGGGCTCCATTGTGCTCCAGGCAAATTCGCCGACGCGCACCACGTCGATGTGGGCTGCTTCCATCAGAGAGAGGTCCTTCTCCCAACGCGACTCGGGCCACTGCTCGGGATACCAGGCCGCGCCGAGCAGGATTGGAGGCTTGTCGGCGTAGTTGGTGGCCTGAGCATGAAGAGAGGGTCGGGCGAGCGTGCTGAGTCCGCAGAAGAGGGAGGCAATGAAAACGTTTGCAATCGTATAGCGCGTGAGGCGCATTTTTTGAAGTCTCCAGGACAGATTTAGGTTTAGGTTAAGGTGCGCAAAAGGCAGCTGAGAGCCCGAAAGAAGCATGCCGAAGCCGGCTCGGTTCGCGAGGCTCTGGTCGCAAAAAACCGCGCCGTCTGGGCACAAAAAAACAACTGGCGAAACGATAAACCTTTGCTGGCACTTTTGTCCCAGGCGCGTTAGCGGCGGATCCGAATTTAATCTTCCCCTGCCCTGGGGATGAGGCAGGTACCAGCGGCGAGGAGGACGAGGGTGATCCAGAGAAGATCCGCACCGAGGAGATGGCTCATCTGCAACCAGGTGGGGGCGAGGAAGGCGACGTCGGCGATGCCGAGGAGAACCTGAAGGACGAGGAGAAGCAGGACGCCTGTGGCGAGGGAGCGATCGGGCTGCGGGTGCGAGGGGCCCGAGGTCTGGATCCGCAGCGTTCGAATCGCGAGCCACACGATGAGCACGGCGGCAATGAGGCTGAGCGCGGGGTGCAGCCAGCGAATCTTGAGCAGCCAGGCGCTGCTGCTGGAGAAATCCTGGGTGAGGGCGGTGAGGAGATTGTGAGCGGGATAGAGAGTGTCGCCGAGAGCGGCGAGGGAGCCAGTGACGCCGACGATTAGGGTGACGATGAGGCTGGCGAGGGCGAGACGCGGGGCACGGATCAGGAGGGTTCCGCGCATGGCGCCGGCGTGGCGGGAGAGGAAGTGCGCGGTCAGCGTGAGGGCAGCTAGGAGCAGGAGCGTGTTGGTGAGGTGCAGGGCGAGGTAGACGGCGCGCGCAGGGGAGCGATCCTGCGCGGTATGGCCGAGGAGGACGAGAAGCGCGCCGAGGAGCGCTTCGTTAAAGGTGAGGACGAGTACGGCAACGGCGCAGGCACGGGCGAGGTGACTGCGCGGAGTGGCGGCGAAGGTCCAGAAGAAGAGGGCGAGAACGCAGACCAGGTCAATGCCGCTGGTGGCCCGGTGGGCAAACTCGATCAGGGTTGCGATAGCGGGGTGATGCTGGACCAGGGTTCCGTTGCAGAGAGGCCAGTGGTCCCCGCAGCCGGCGCCGGAGCTGGTGGCGCGGACAGCCGAGCCCCAGACAATGACGGCTACGTTGTAAGCGAGGACCCCCCAGGCAAAGCGGCGCAGCGATCCTGGGGGGCGAGTCGCCGGGGCGGCGTTGGTGGTGACGGCGGTGATCACGCGAGGGTCCGAAGTTCGATTGTAGTCCGGGGATTGGGGGGCGGCGGCAACCGAGAGGAGGCGATGGGTCATCCTCCTCAGCATGAGAAAAAATCGACGGTGGATTTTGGCATTGTTCGGGGCGGCGTTGATGCTGGCTCCGGGTTACACGGTTGCACGGGCGCAGAACGATCAGGGTAACACCGCAAAACAGGATATTAAGGATGCGGGGCGCGATACAAAGGCCGGGGCGAAGGACGCCGGCAAAGGTGTGAAGAAGGGGACGCAGAAGTCGTATCACACCGGAAAGAACGATACGAAGAAGGCTTACGACAAGACGAAGAACACGACGAAGGGGGCGGTGAACGGGGCAAAGGAAGGGGCGAAACAGCCGCCGCAGTAGTGGGCTAACCCAGCAGGAGCAGGTAAATCGCCACGCCGGTACCGACTACGGCCAAAAGCAGAGCCAGGATGACGGCACTACGGGAGGAGCGGCCCGGAACCCATGTGCCGGTTCGCAACTGTTTCACGGTGCCGACGTGGTGAATCACAGCGACGACATTGACGATGACGCCAAGGGTGACCAGCGCGACTCCCGAATAGACCGAGAGGCCCGTGGGGTGCGGGGCGGCTGGCTTTTCTCCCTGGAACTCGCGCAGAAAGAGGCCGAAGCGCGCAAGGGCAAACCCCACCCCCATCAGGCCGAGGCCGGTGCGAATCCAGGCGAGGAAGGTGCGCTCGGCGGCGAAGTAAGTACGCGGGTCCTCGATGTCATTCGGCATGGGACGATTGTAGAGGCGCCAGGACGGGGGCTTGGTGCAGGTGGATTGCAGGATTTCGGGCGAGCCTGCCCGGCTTGACTTTCCCGGTTAGCTGCTATGTTCTGATGGCACTATGGGAATCCTTCTGCTGATTCTTCTTTGGCTGCAGTCTGTGGGGCCGGCGCCAAACAATAACGATCCTTTTGTGGGCCTGCGCAATCAGTGGGCGAGTGATCTGCACGCGAAGCACATCGACGACTCGCTGGCGCAATATGCGGCGGACGCGGACTTCATCAGCGACGCGGGCCGCACCCATGGAACGGCGGCTCTGCGCGAGCTCTTCAAGAACATAACCGCAACGCTCGACAGCGATCTGACATTTACCTCAGAGCGAGTGGAGGTTTCGGCCGATCTTGCCTATGACTCGGGGACGTATACGGAGACGCTCGTCACCCGCGCCACGGGAAAGGCACAGCACATGGCGGGCAGTTATCTGACGGTGTATCGCCGGACGGATGTTGGGGGGAGTGGGAATGCGGTTTGGCTGATCAAGGAGCAGGTGTGGACTGAACAGCAGGGAACAGGCAACAGGCAGTAGGGAATAGGTGAGCCGATCCCCAGCTCCGGCTCCTTGCTGAACTTGATGGTTTAGGCTGTTTGACCAGTCAGTCAAAAGACCAAAGGCGAGCCGAAGCTCGCCTTTGGTCTTTGTTGATTTATTTTCTTAAATTGTTTGCGTCTTACAGAGGCTGAACATCAGCTGCCTGCCAGCCCTTGGGCCCCTTCACGACGTTGAATTGCACGGCCTGACCTTCCTGCAGACTCTTGAAGCCATTGGCGGTAATGGCAGAGTAGTGCACGAAGACATCCTCGCCGTTCTGGCGCGAGATAAAGCCGTAGCCCTTCGCGTCGTTAAACCACTTCACAGTACCTTGTTCCATTTGGTGCTTTTTCCTGAATTGAATTGCGCTGGAGTGAATCGGAGCGAAACTGGCAGATCCCGTTTCCTGCTTTGTTGGGCGAGGCGAAAGACTGCGCTTGCCCGGTTCGGTTCTAACGCTGGCCTATTGTATCAGGTCGTCAGCCTGCCCATTACCCGAGCGGGCATGGTTGCGGCGAAGCAGGTATGCTGTTGCTTCCATGGCTCAGAACCTGATGCGCGACACGGACCTGCTGGCGGAGGCGCTGGATCGTCTGCAGCGCGAATTTGCCGCGCTTCCGCACTACACACCGGAAGTTCCCGGCGAAGGGCGGATGACGGCCGTGCTCGCGGAAGCAGCGCAGCGCATGGGAGACAATTTTCCTTACTTTCATCCCCTGTATGCGGGACAGATGCTGAAACCGCCGCACCCGGTGGCGCGGGCGGCCTACGCGATGGCGATGTGGCTGAATCCCAATAACCACGCGCTGGATGGCGGACGGGCGAGCTCGCGCATGGAGTGGGAGGCGGTGCGGGAGATTGCCGCGATGTTCGGGTGGCGGGAATTCATCGGTCATCTGACGGGCGGAGGCACGCTGGCGAACCTCGAGGCGCTTTGGGTAGTGGGGCAGATGATGCCGGGCAAGAAGGTTGTGGCGTCGGAGCAGGCGCACTATACGCACGAGAGGATCAGCGGAGTTCTCAAGCTGCCGTTCGCTTCAATTCCCTGCGACGAGTTGGGGAGGATGGACGTGGCGCATCTGGAAGCGGCATTGGCCTCGGGTGAGGCGGGGACGGTCGTCGCCACGCTGGGAACGACGGGGTCGGGCGCGGTCGATCCCTTGGGCCGGATTCTGGATCTGCGAAAGAAGTATCGCTTTCGGGTGCATGTGGATGCTGCGTACGGCGGGTATTTTCGCCTGGCTTCAAACCTTGCCGACGATGCAGCCGGGGCGTTCGAACGGATCGCGGAGGCGGACTCGATCGTGGTCGATCCCCATAAGCATGGGCTGCAACCTTACGGCTGTGGATGCGTGCTGTTTCGCGATCCGGCGATGGGGCGCTGGTACAAACACGATTCGCCATGCACCTATTTCACCTCGCAGGAGCTGCACATTCACGGCGGCACGTCGGAGGCAGCGCAGCCCGGAGCCAGCTGCTCGGTTGGCACGTTCGCCGCGGAACTGTTTGCCGAGGGCTCGCTGCACCTTGGGGAGATCAGCCTCGAGTGTTCGCGCGCGGGCGCTTCGGCGGTTGCGCTTTGGACAACGCAGAAGCTGTTGCCTCTGGTGCGGGGCGGCGAATTCGCGCGGCAAGTTGAGAAGTGCCGCGAGGCGGCTTTGCGCCTGCACAGCACCATCGTTTCAGACAAACGATTCGTGGCGGGCCCGGCGCCCGATCTCGATATTGTGGTCTTTGCTGTCAGAGCCCCGACTGTGGCAGAGTCTTCGCGGCGGGCACAGGAGGTTTTTGACCGGGCAGCCGCGAACGACCTTCACCTGGCATTGGCGCAGATGCCCACGCGACTGTTTCCAGGAGCGGGGTGGACCGATGCGGTTGAGGGCAGAATGGTGACCTGCTTGCGCTCGGTGCTGATGAAGCCGGAGCACCTGACCTGGGTTGAACAGATCGGCGAGCGGCTCTGCCAGGCGGTGTGACCGCGGATACCGAGGAACGATCTCAGGAAAGCGAGAATGGCATAGAAAAGCACGGTGGTTTGGAATGGCTGATGAAAACGGATACACTCCCCGCATCTACTTTTAGTGAAGACGGGATCGGGTTCCGGGCTGAGAAGGGGTCCTCCATGCTGGACGCCAGAGATGTGACGAAGAAGCACATGGATCGATTTGGGGTCGAGCCTGCGGTCTTTCTGGCTCCGGGCCGCGTGAACCTGATCGGTGAGCACACCGATTACGCAGGCGGATTTGTGATGCCGGCGGCGATTGACTTCGGAACGCTCGCCGCGATCACGCCGCGCGAAGACGGCAGGGCCGTGATCTGGTCGGATAATTTTCACGAGCAGGTGAGCCACCAGATTGACGGATTTCCGAAAAACGGCGGCGGTCACTGGTCTGGATATCCACTGGGGGTGGTAAAGATTCTGCGCGAAGCCGGCTTCGCCATTCCACCTTTCAGTCTCACGATCTATGGAGATGTTCCGCTCGGAGCCGGGCTCAGTTCTTCCGCATCGATTGAAGTCGCCACCGCGGTGGCAGTCCTGCATCTGGCGCATGCCGACCCGGCGCGGGAGGAGATCGCGAAGCTGTGCCAGCGCGCGGAAAATGTCTATGTGGGCGCGAACTGTGGAATCATGGATCAGTTCATCGCGTGCCGAGGCGCGGAGAACCACGCGCTGTTGCTGGATTGCCGGTCGCTCGAATATCGTCTTGCGCCGATCCCGGAGAATGTCAGCATTGTGATCGCGAACACCATGGTGAAGCATGCGCATGCGGGCGGGGAGTACGGCATTCGCCGCAGTGAAGTGGAGGAAGGGACCGAGATTCTCCGCAGCCATCGGCCGGAGATCGGCCTGCTGCGCGACGCTACTACGCAGGATCTGGAGAAGTGGGGCATGGAAATGCCGGACAATGTACTGCGCCGCTGCCGGCACGTGATCACAGAGAATCTGCGCACCGTGGCGGCAGCCGATGCGCTCGCCGCCGGCAACATGAAGAAGCTGGGCGACCTGATGGCGGCGGCCCATGCCAGCTATCGCGACGATTTCGAAGCCAGCTGTGAAGAGGCGGACATCATGGTCGAGTCCGCGCAACGGCTGCCTGGGTTGATTGGGGCGCGCCTAACCGGGGGAGGATTCGGCGGATGCACCGTCAATCTGGTGCAGGTGGATCGAGCGGAGGACTTTGCAACAAGTCTGCACGATGAATACCGTGCGGCTACCGGCATCGATGCGGAAATCTACCGCAGCCATGCGTCGGCGGGCGCACACGCGGTGTGAAGGAGAGAGTAGCCTTTGAGTGACGAGCCCTCAACTTGAGCCGTTAAACTTTTCGATGGGGCGCCCAAGTATTCCACAGAAGGGCCATACCGGCACGATTGACACCGATGTAACAATCACAAGGGATCAGCCACAGGGATCGCGCCTGCTTCGAACATGAGAGAAGATGGCATATCCCGAAAAGACAGGCGCTCGGACAGGGCCGGAGAAAACGTTTTAGCGATGCGCTTTATTAATCGATCGCAGTACTTCTCCCCGGAAGAACCAGGTGACGGCGGCATTGTCGCCTACTTCTCGATGGAAATCGCGGTGACGCCGCAGTTTCCCACTTACAGTGGCGGCCTCGGGGTTCTCGCGGGCGACACGTTGCGGGCGGCGGCGGATATGGGTCTGCCTTTGGCGGCCGTCACTCTGGCGCACCGCAAGGGTTATTTCCATCAGCATCTGGATGCGAATGGCATTCAAACCGAGGAGCCGCAGCCGTGGAATCCGGAGACGACACTGGCGGGGGAAGAGCCGGTGGTCACGGTCACGATTGAGGGGCGGCCGGTGGCGGTGCGGGCATGGCGCTACGACATGGAAGGCGTCGCGGGGCACCGAATTCCCATTTATTTTCTGGATACGAACCTGGATCAGAATGACCCGAAAGATCGCACGCTGACCGATCATCTGTACGGAGGCGATGCAGACTACCGGCTGCGCCAGGAGGCGATCCTCGGTATTGGCGGAGCGCGGCTGCTGCGCGCTCTGGAATACGAGCCTTCTGTCTATCACATGAACGAGGGCCACGCGGCGCTGCTGACGATCCCGGTGCTGGAGCAGGAGCTGCACGGGGCCGGACTGCAGACCGCGACCGAACGCAACCTCGAAGCGGTGCGGCGGCGCTGTGTCTTTACCACGCACACCCCGGTTCCTGCGGGGCACGATCGCTTCTCCGGCGAGCAGGCTTACCGCATCCTTGGCGCGGAGCGCGCGGGGATGCTGGAGCGCTTCGGCTGTTTCCACGATGGCCTGCTCAACATGACGTATGTGGCTCTGCGCTTCTCGCGCTTTGTGAATGGCGTTGCGATGCAGCATGGCAAGGTGTCGCGCCAGATGTTTCCCGAGTACACCATCGATGCCATCACGAATGGCGTTCACGCAGGCACATGGACGGCGCCCTCGGTGCAGGCTGTCTTCGACCGGCATCTGCCCCGCTGGCGGCAGGACAATGTGACTTTGCGCTACGCCATCGATATTCCGGAAAACGAAATTGTGGCAGCGCATGCGGCCTCGAAACAGACGCTGATCGAAACCGTGCAGGCGGCATCCGGCGTGGAGATGCGGCCTGAGGTTTTCACCATCGGTTTTGCGCGCCGCGCCGCCACGTACAAGCGCGCGGACCTGCTCTTTACCGACCCGGAGCGGCTGGTTCGTTGCGCCGACAAGAACGGAGGCCTGCAGATTGTTTACGCCGGGAAGGCGCATCCTGCGGACGAGCCGGGAAAGGCAAAGATTCGCCGTGTGATTGAGCTGGCGAAAGAACTGCGCAACAGCCCGCTGAAGATTGTTTATCTCGAAAACTACGAGTGGAAGCTTGGCGCCATCCTCACCGGTGGCGTGGACCTGTGGCTGAATACGCCGCGGCGCCCCTACGAGGCCTCTGGAACCAGCGGTATGAAGGCGGCGCTGAATGGAGTGCCGAGCCTGAGCGTTCTGGATGGCTGGTGGATCGAAGGCTGGATCGAAGGCGTCACCGGTTGGGCGATTGACGACCACGACGACGAGCCGGGCGAGGCCAACTCGATGTATGAGCATCTGGAGCAGGTGATTCTGCCTATGTATTACAAGGACACGGGGCAGTGGCGGCGCGTGATGCGCTCGACCATTGCGCTGAACGGGTCTTTCTTCAATACGCAACGCATGCTCGAACAATACGTGATCAACGCGTATTTCCCGGAAAAGCTGGTGGAGAAGCCTTCGGAATCCCCGGCTCCGGACCTTGAAAACACGGTTGCCCGTTAGGCGGCCAAACCCGAGTTCTTGGCAGTGGTGCAGTTTGTTTCATCGCTGGAATCTGCGGGCCTTTAGGTTGCAGGCCGTTTCACGTTGAGATGCCCCGCGCTGGCCGAATAGTCTGAAGCGATTAAAGGACACACAACGCTCCTGTCGGCACCAGCGCCACCGCCCGGTGGCGTCTCCTGAAGCCCCTCGGCACTGGGAAATTCAAACTGCTGCTAGCCGCGGACCTCGGGCCAGAATCGCGGCGGCAGATGGAAATCGCCAGCTCTCATCGGCCGCACCGTCAGTGTCTGCAATCCTATGTCGTAGACCGGCTCTTCACCGCCAGGAACTGCGCCGGCACGGCAACGCCGCTTCCGTTGGTAAGCAGCGGGTTGAGGGTCTGCGTATCCGTCAACGTCGTCGTGTTCACCAGATGGACAAGATTGTCGCCGCTTGTGCTGGTGAAAAAGATTGCCCCATCCGGACTGAAGATGCCCGCCAGCGGGGCTGCAGCGCCCGCAGAAAGCTGAACCGTCGCCAGGAGTCCGAAAGCGCCGAGGGTAGCCGATGGCGTGTAGTAGGGTAGTATCCCGGTTGCAGCTGCTGCGTTGTATGTAACGAAAGCAACCGTCGAGTCAGGAGACGAAACGACCTGGTCGATCTCCGCAGCCGTTATCGGAAGCGTCCCTGAGTTGACGGAGGTGTCGAGGCTCAGCGGTGGAGCGGTATAAGCGGGGCATGGCCCAGCGGGAACCCCCGCCGGACCCGAAGCGCTTTGTTCGAGCCAGATATCGGAGAACGTCGTCGTATCGGCTCCCAGCACATGGAAGCCATCCGGTGTCGCGGCGAGCATGTTCGTCGTAACCCCAACGTCGGCCGCCGGCGGATAGTAAGGCGGAGTCGAATTGCTGTTCGGGCAGAAGCTCCGCGCCGCCGTTGAATTCCCGCTGAGGAACGTCGCCACGCTCGGCACCGTAATCGTCAGCCCGGGTCCGCAGAACGGATCCCACGACGGGTTGTAGGCTGGGACCGCCGTTGTCCCCGCCGCCTCCAGCGGGCAACTATAAGTCGGCTGGTTCGTCAGCGGATAGCTGGACCAGCCTGTATAGCTGTTATTTACGAACAATGTGTTCTGACCGGTGTCGGGATCCTGACCGCTGATGTAAACCGTTGTCCCGTCCGGCGAATATCGGGCGCGGCTGGCCAATCCACCGATACTCGTGTAGCTGCCGGAACTGCTGTTGTACAGGTAAATCACCTGCCGCAGCTGGTCGTTAATCACCGCCGTCGATCCCGTCGGCGAGACCGCCAGCACCACACCGGGCACGCCCGGTACTTCTTTTGAAAGCGTGTTGTTGAGCGTGCTGTAAGTCATCAACTCGTGATAACTGCCAAAAAACAGTGTGTCTCCGCCCTGATCCATCACCATGGAGTTGGGCGTGTAAGGCAAACGGACGGGCGAGGCCGCGCCGCCGGTCGTCAAATCGATTTCGGAAAAGTAGGGGGACTGCGACGAAGCCATCCAGATCTGGTTGCTGCTGCGGCCGGGTGAATTGATGGTGATGGTATTAGCCGTCACCGGCGTACCATTCCCAAGTACCCCGATCAGATTAATCGGCGCCGGATTGCACGTCGGCGGCTCACAGACGGCTGTGATCGTGGCGTGGCTCGGGAACGTATCCGAGACCAAACCGGTGCTGCTCACGCTCAGATTTTGCGGCTCCGTCGACGCATACGTCAGTGGCACGCCGTTAATCGTCGCCCCGGTCGTATCCGTTACCTGCGCTACGACCGTCTGAGGCGAACTGGGCGTGACAGTCGCTGTATTCGACCCGTTGATCGTCAATTTGATATTCGCCGGAGGGCATGTCGAAAAGAAGCCCGCCGCCGACGTCACTTCCGACGTATTTGCGTTGATCACTGTCGATCCGGGAAGATTCGCCGTCGCGATCCCATTCGGGTTCGGCGTGTTGGACGTGGTCCCCGTCACAGGATTGGTATTCGTTGGTTCCGTCGTGTTGTTGATCGTCACCACACTGGCTGTAACCGGGATATAGTCAATCGTCCCCACGTTCGCCTTCGGGCTAACACACGAAGTTGTGCCGGGACTGCACAGCGTCACACCCCCAGGTCCTGTCACAGTGGTTTCCGCCAGCAGCGGCAACGTAGCCCCCGAAGAGTCCTTCAGCGTCTGCCCCTGCGAAATGCAGGCCTGCTGGCTGGGAATCGTAATCGACGTAATAGGCGGGTGGATATAAATGTTGACCGGATTGCTGGTCACCGACGCGCCCGTAGCCGTCACCTGAACCGTCCCGCAAGTAGTGGAGGAACACCCGGAAAATGAGGAGAGCGAGGAGCCGGACGGCGGCGTGCAGATCGTGAAATTGCTCACTCCGCCCGGGCTGTTGCGGTTCCACGTGCCGGCGCAGATCAGTCCATTCGGCGAAATGTCGGCAAGCTGCAGGTTGGAACTGGCATAGACATATCTGCTGACGCTTTCCGTCCCTCCATTGCAGTTGTAAGCCTGCGGCGATCCAAGGTTCCCCGTTTGCCCCCATGCCAGCGATAACCCCGTCGTCTCGGGCCCCAGCGTGACGTACACCACCTGGCTGGTCGTAATGCCATAGGCATGGCCGTTCTTAACGCAGTAATTATTGGGATTGTGGCCACAGCCCGCTATGGAGAGACCAACCGAGAGCGAACACGCAAACAACACTACAAAAGCAAGGAACCGCCGCATGAAACCTCCCCGCCTGGGCAGTCTGGCCGCCCAAACGGTCGATACACCACAGAAATCTGCGTGCGATCCAGAATAACAAAGTACAGGTAACCCGGCACGGGCACAGGCATCCCGCGGCTGCCGCAAGGTTTTATCCGCGTTCCCTGAACGGGCCGTCGTTATGTGTCCCCGGCCAACGCTTCCGCTCGACGTTCCGCTCGGCGCTCGGCTCCCCTTCGGCTATCGCCTTTCGCTGAAAGTTTTTCGCTCGCTTCTCACTCGTATTTCGACCGCTTCACCGCTGCCTGAGCGGCATATAGTCCTCAAACCACTTCACCGCCCGCTCCAGCACATCTCTTCGGTGTTCAGGATTCACAAATCCATGCCCCTCGTCCGGATACACCACCAGCTCCGTCGGCTCCCCAAGGTCGCGCAGCGCATGCCAGAACTCGAATGACTGGGGCGCCGGACATTCCCCATCGCGATCACCCACCACCACCAGCGTTGGGGTCTTCACGTTTTTGATGAAGTTGATCGCCGACATCTTCGCGTAAACCGCCGGGTCGTCATACACCGACGCGCCGAAGAACGGAATCATCCACTGGTCGATCGAATTCTCCCCGTAGTAGCTTTGCCAGTTGGCGATCCCGGCTCCTGCGACGGCGGCCTTGAATCGATGCGTTTGCGTCACCGCAAACATCGTCATAAAGCCGCCATAACTCCATCCCGTCAGGCCGATACGGGTATCGTCGATGGGATACTTCTTCTCGACCGCATCGATCCCGGCGA
>CAWHOU010000033.1:0-118821 GCA_963831055.1 uncultured Acidobacteriaceae bacterium
TGATACGCAATTGATAAATGCACAGTCTGTACAGAATAGTTTTACTTTCATTTAAATTATTAAATGAATTTTAAATCAGGGCTGTAACCAGCGGGGGGGGGGCACAGGGGGCCGTCCCCCCAGTAAAAGTGCTGTGCCCCCCCAGTAGGGGGCACAACACTTTACAAGCAAATTTATTGTATTCTTATTAAACTCACTCTAAATTTCCAGTATATGCAAAATAAATTAATTTTGTATGAAATTTTATTAAAAATTTTCTAAAACTTTCAAAATTTTTAATAAAATTTTCAATATGTTTGACAAAGTTTTGTCAATTCAAAATAAAATTTTCTTATTTATTCTAAACGCTTACCATTTTCAAAACATCTTTTAAAAATTAATATAATTTTATGAAAATTTTCTCAATATTTTCTCAAAAATTTATAAAGTTTTCTAAAGTTTTCTAAAATTTTACTCAAATATTCTCAAACTTTTCTAAAATTTTCTCAAATTTTTCTAAAATTTTCTCATATTTTTCTAAAAATTTTCTATAATTTTTCAATAATAAACTAATAATTTTCTATTCGTTTTTATAATTTTCTGAAAATTAAAAACATTGTTTTAAATAGAATATTTTTGAAAATATTTCGAAAATATTTTAAATTTTGTGTGAAATTTATATAAATTTAAAATATTTTAAATTTTATGGAATAATTTTTGGATGAATATCCCCCTAACCAAAATCCTGGCAACTTCTCTGATGTGCCCCCCCAGTATTGCTTCGTGCCCCCTTCCCCAGTAAAAAATTCCTAGTTACGGCCCTGTTTTAAATTATCATAAATTATAAAATTATTTTTAAATATGGAAAAATTTGTTGTGAATATCGTTTTTAAACTTAATAATTTGGTTATAGAAATTACTTGATTTCATAAATAATATTTACATTAAATGTAATAATTAATTTTTAAATTTAGTTATAAAATAATTTTTGTATTAAGTGTGCACAAAATAATCACAATTTAAATTATACTTTAATTTTACTAATTAAGTATATCTAGTAATGATATGAATGACAATTAGCTATATAAACAGTTAGATAAAAGTTATTAGTGGTATTTAATATTTTTATTTTTAAGCCCCCCCCCCAAATAAAAAGTTCACGCTACGCCACTGCTCTCAAGAAAAGAAATATTTTTACCAAATTTGATCTGACTAAATATCCTAATTATTTCAAATTGTACCAGTTAGTTAACATTTGAAATTCACAAATTGGATCTGTTAAATGTGTACGTTCAATACACAGGCGGTCCGTGGGAGAAGATTCCCGTTTCCGCCCCCTAAATTTTACTGGTTTCAATTTGGAAGGACACTCCCCCCAATTACCTAATTCATTACTGAAAAACCTTTGAGCACAATATTAGTAATAAAAATATCAAAATTTCAACATTCAAAAATGTCTCAACTCTTCTAAAATATTCCTTATTTTATCTTTTATATTCTAACTTTCAGAAAGTTTTATACAAATTTTATAAACTTTGAAAAAATTTGTCTTCAATAGGTTTTTTCAAATAATATAAAAGACATTTATTTTCTAAACATTTATTATTTAAATCTCCTACATTTTCATCAAAATTTCTTAAACTTTTGTTTCTTGAATTTTGCAAATTTTCCTCAATTTTTATAATCGTTCGAACAATTTTTCAAACTACCCAAAATTTGCATGATTTTTTTTATAATTTATGATCTTTTAACATAATTTATGATCTGTTAACTTTTTACAAAATATGCAAAATTTTAAAATTTTATATATACAGTAATGTTTTCTCATTTTGTTTTAAAATTGCCCATTAAAATATTCTCTTGTTTTAAAGAATCAAAATGTCTGCGGTTGTATACTAATGAAATTACAAATTTTACCTTTCCTTGACAAAATTTTCATTGGGGGATTCGTGTCCTTCCCCCATTAAATACTGTATTGGGTCACTTTATGCCTTTGGTTCAATAAGTTCGTTATTACGTGTATACAATTACTTTCGGTCCAATTTAGGCTCTGTAACTTTTCAATTTCACACTCTTAACAAATTATATCTGAACTTTCAATTTGATTTTAAATGGCAAAATTATTGATCAATTTGCGTTAGCAGGACCACACAAAAATTTTACTATTATTTTTTGTTTTAACAGAAGTTTGAATTTTTAATAACTGATATGAAAATTTGATTGACATTTGAAATTAACTAGGGATGTAGCGGATCCGGATCCGGCCCGGATCCGGGCAAAAAATTGGATCCGGATCCGGGCCGGATCCAGTCTGTTTTTCGACCGGATCCAATATTGAAATAATAAGCTAGGATTTTATTATTTTTAATTGAAATAATAATTTTTTATTATTTCTGAATTTAAATTTCAAATTTTTCAAATTATAACATTTTTTATTTTTAAATTTTTAAATGAAATTTTAATTTTAAATAAAAATAAATCAAATTAAATTAAAAATAATTAAAACAAATTTAATAATTTGACGACATTTTAATATTTTGCAATATGGCTGTATGAGTTCAAATTCCAAATGGTTTCTGGATACTCAATACTCGTATAGTTTCAAAGCGGAAAACCAATTCATTGTACACTTTTTAATTACAATTATTAAACGTTTAATTAATTAATCAACAATTAATAGACCAATAAATTTTGGTTTTGGAATGTGTAATAGATTATTTATAAATTAAAGTGCATTTATATTTTAATTCTCTTCATAAATGAAAATAAACAAATTAATTAAAAAGATAATGATTGAATTAATTAATTAAAATACATTAACATAAGAAAGTCCGCGCGCATTATTTATTATAAAGTGCAGTAATTTAATATACATCAAAATTATTCAACAATTAATCAACATTAACCCTCGCGTTACCAAGGTATTTTATGGAAAGTCGTGTACCAACCGGGGGTCAAATCTGACCCCACAACAAAAAAAATTAATTTTTCAGCCAAATATCAACGAATCGTGACTAAACTTTATATTTAGATATTAGATACCCAACCATAATTTTTCCTAAGTTTTAATTTTTAAAAATTAATTTTGAAATAGGAAAATTAAGCTTTTTAAATTTTCTATTACAGTATGTGATTATGCAAATTAGTAAACAAATTAAAAATAATTATTATCAAGTCCTAAATATCAATCGATCGAGCTGCAACTTTGGATTTAGCTATAGGAATCGAAACACTAATTTTTCCTAAGTTTTAATTTTTAAAAATTAATTTTAAAATATGGAAATTAAGCTTTTTAAATTTTTCTATTACGTGATTATGCAAATTAGTCAAAAACATTTATAAAATTATTATCTAGTCCTAAATATTAATCGATCGAACTGCAACTTTGGATTTAGATATAGGAATCTAGTGACTAATTTTTAATAAATTTTAAATTTTAAAAAATCAATTGTTTAATATGCAAATTAAATGTATTGGATTTTAAACAGTTGCATATCTTCAATATATTTTGAACTTGAAGACATAATTTTGAAAACTAAAAGTGCAGATATTGATCATTTAATGGGCTTGAGGCTATCCTGGAATAGCGTCTGAATCGGTTAAGAATTAAGGGTAGCTGTAATACAATGGTAGGGGTGTGGGGTCAATTTTTACCCCACCTTGGTAATCCGAGGGTTAGTAAATATCCATTTATATAATTTTCTATTGGATCCGGATCCGGATCCGGATCCAAAAATATTTCGGATCCGGATCCGGGCCGGATCCGAAAAAGTTGGATCCGTTACATCCCTAATTTCAATCGAACTTTTCGAAATATAACATTGTGCAATACTCATCGATAGTATTTCAGAAAGTAGCTTTGCAAATCTACTTTCCATTGACGTAGCTATTCCCTTCCGATTGATTTCACGTGCGGTCACTCCAAAAAGTATATTATGCCAAGCTTTTCTCAACTTTCCAAAAGTACGTTTTCATTTTGGAAAGCGATTTGCGCAAGCTTACCGCATACGTACGAGGCTTTTACCTCGTACGTTCGTTCGCTTCTATTATTATTATTATCGACTTATCGCAGTACGAGTACGGATTAAACCGATTATCGATCAAAGAATACAGCGAGTAACAACTGGTGCCGTGTCCAGTTCGATACTTCGAGCCTAACTGCGAGAAGCCACGCCGTCGATCCGCGTGGTTCGTTTTCTCGAGTTTTTCGTCGCGCCGCTGGTCAGCTTCATCGCTCTCAGCCTCGCGTGCATCGCGATAGTCGTTTTCGCGATCGTCGTGTTCGTAATCGCCAGCGCAGTCGTCGCGCTATCCATCGCGTTCTGCGCAGCCGTCGCGCTCATCGCGATTCTCGGCTTCTTGCGATTCATCGCAAGACTCGGTTTGTTATTCGATTTTATTCGCTGCCACGCGTTTATCCTGCGCCCGTTTTGACTTGCTCGAATGGAGTCGACGCCCGCGGATAACACCCGCGCCCGTTCAACGAGTCGCGCGGAGTCGTCGTCGAGCATCGAGGAGCTCGGCGACGCGACCGTAGTGGCGCGCGTCCGCGCCCCGTTCGCTGAACCCGTCGAGGCGGCCGAGGTGGATCGCACGTTGGCGATGCTGCCGCGCCCGACACCGCCCCCCGCGCTCCGCACGTTCGAGCGTGCAACCGCGCCCCCGCCCCCACCGAATTCGCAGCTCGCCGAGACCGAAGTCGGCGCGCTCCTTTCGGCGTTTCGCCAGCTGCAAGCCACGTTGCTCGCAGAGTCGCACGCGACTCGCGCCGAGACTCGAGGACTCGCGCAGCGCGTTGCGCAAATCGAGCAGGGGCAGTCGGCCCCTTTCGCCGCAATCGAATCGCGCGGAGTAGAGCTCTGCCCGTCGAGAACGCGCTGCAGCTCACAAGTCGCGTCGTGACTCGAAGTCGTCGGACTCGAGCCAACACGAGCAAGCGCCGCGTGAGTCGCCGCGCAAACGAGCCCCCCAACCGATCGCTGTTCCCGATCCCGCGCAGTTCGCTGTGCCCCCGCCGATACCGATCCCGTCGCGCTCGACTTATATCGCGCCGACCCCTCGCCCCCAGCCGATCCCGACCGCCGCCTCGCACTCGAACGCATACTCGTACTCGTTTCTCGATTCGATGCGCATCGCAGAGCCGAACCCCGCTGCACGACCGCCTCCCGAACGTTACTCCGATCCCGCGACTCACCTCGCTGTACTCGTACCCTCGCAGAACGCAGAATATCTCGATTGGGACGCCGCGGACCGTGATACGCTGCTCAAAGCCGCCTCGCGCCCTCGCTACATCGAGTCGTCCGGCGTCAAAATTCGCTCATTTCTCGCAGACGCGGAGTTGTTCTTGACGCTGTGCAATCGCCCGAGAAGTCGCTGGGCGTATTTCGTATTATCGTGGCTCGGCAGCAAAGAGGCCGAGAAAGTACGACGCTCGCATGTCGCCGACTCGGTCGCCGACTACGAGAAATTTCGCGAAGGACTGAACACGATTTTCGGTCGCTTCGAGTTCGAGGGCGCATTCCGCGCCCAACTGCGCTCGCTGAAACAATCAGGCGCAGAGACCGTTACCGCGTTACGCTGCTCGCACGACCGATTTGTGCTCTCGCGCGTACGCCGAATTCGCGACAGAAGCGCAGCTATCTCTCGCAGTTGATCATTTCATCGGCGGCCTCGCGGACACATCGACTCGCGAGTATTTGCTGCGAGAACGCGCGCGCAGACCTCTCGAATGGATAGAGGCCGTTCGAATCGCGCAAGCAAGCGAAACTGCTCGCCTCTCGAGTGCTCCGCTCGGCGCCGCTGCAGCATGTGATTCGAGCGCCATTGCCGCGTCCGCCATTGTTGCGCCGCTGTGCGACGTTCGTGACACGCCGCATGGAAATGTTTCGTCATCGCGCGCACGACCCGATCACGCGCCCAATCACGCACGCAAATCTGGCAACCGCCGCGATTACGTCGCGAACCCGAATGTTCGAGAACAATCGGTGACTCATCAACATGGCGCCGCAAACGAACCAGAGCGCGCTGCAAGGCCCACTCAATCTGGCACTGCGAAGTCGAATTCGTCTGCGTGTTTCAACTGCGGCAAACTCGGACATTTCGCTGCGAACTGCGCTATGGACTCGAAGAAGGTTACTCGATGCTACGCGTGCGGCGGTGCTGGCCATCTCGCTCGAGACTGCGCAAATCGCAAAGCGCAGACATCATCGCAACCTCGCGTTCAATCGCAATCGCAGACGCGCGCACAATCCGAGTGTTCGAATTCGAAGTCATCGAACGCGATCGCCTCTGCGGGTTCCGGTGCCTCGCAGTTCTTCTCGCGCGCGGAGATCGATTCGGTCTGCGTAAGCGATGCGCTCGTGGACACTGGCTCGTCCTTTTCGATGATGAGCGCAGCGTTCTACGACAGGCTTCCGAACAAACCGCGTATCTACTCGTTCGAGAACGCGGCCCCCGACATCGTTGGAGTCGGCGGAGCGAGCGCAGCAGTGAAAGGCTACATCGATGTGCCGCTGCGCGTCGCTGAGGTCGAAGTCGCCCACCCCCTGCTCGTCGTGGACAATCTTTCGTTTTCGCTGCTGATCGGGATGGACATCCTCGATCCGCACGCCGCGAAAATTTCTCTCGGCGGAACTCACGAGGTCGAACTCGAAGCCCGCGTCTGCGATGTGTGCCTCGAACCGCGCGTCCCCACGAAACACGAGTACATCTCCGCACCCGCAGTCGCATGCACAGTCGAGCCGATGTCTATCGCCGCAAACTCCGCAGTAATCGTTCGAGTCGCGCTCCCGAAAAGCGCGCGTAACGCAGCGTCAGTGGTTATCGAGCCACTGAACTCGTCCGCGATGAACGTCGGTTGTGCCGCGCTACCCGCCGTCTGCGCCCCACTCGATGGTTTTTGCTCGAATCGCAGTTGTGAACCCGTCCTCCCGCCCGCTCGAAGTTCTGTCCGGTTTTCCGATCGCCTCCGCAAAGCCCGTAATTCAATCGCGAACCGACTCTCGCATCGCCGCACTCGCCCCTCGACTCTCTCGCGATGCGAAACTGCGCAAAGTCATCGGCGAATTGAAGATCGATGCCCTTCCCGATTCCGCGCCGCACAAATCGCAGTTACTCGCGTTGGCTGCGAGATATCTCGACATCTTCGCCGAGTCTGACTCCGATGTCGGTATCACCGACCTCGCGTTTCACGAGATCGATACAGGCGAGGTGCGTCCGCTGCGTCAGCCGGTGCGCCGAATCCCCTACGGCGAGATGCGCGCTGCAGTCGAACACGAGGTCGAGAAACTCGTAAACGCAGACATCGCGCGCGCCTCGACATCGCCGTGGGCATCTCCCGTCGTAATGGTGCGAAAGAAAGACGGAGGCTGGCGAATGTGCGTCGATTATCGCCGCCTCAATTCGGTCACGAAATTCGATTCGTTTCCGCTCCCGCGACTCGATGAAGCTCTCGATGCATTCGCCGGCGCTACCGTGTTCAGTTCGCTCGATCTCGCGATGGCGTATCATCAGGTTCCCGTAAAGCCGTGCGACATCGAGAAAACAGCATTCGTAACGCACGTCGGACTCTTCGAGATGACGAAGATGCCGTTCGGATTGTGCAATGCCCCCTCGACTTATCAGCGATTGATGGCGGGTGTTCTTCGAGGTCTTATCGGCCGCATTTGTCTCGCGTATTTAGACGATGTTATCGTCTTCTCGAAGAAACTCGCGAACCACATCGCAGACCTCAGCGCAGTTTTCGATCGCATTCGTGCCGCAGGCCTCAAACTGAAACCCTCGAAGTGCGCGCTGTTTCGCGAAAAAGTGCTGTATCTCGGGCACGTGATATCCACTTCCGGCGTGTCACCCGATCCCGAAAAACTGCGAGTGCTCCGCGAGTGGCCCGCGCCGAGTACAGTCCGCGAGATGCAATCGTTTCTCGGCTTCGTAAACTTCTACGCCGAGTACCTCGCAGACGCGACCCAACTCACTGCGCAACTGTACGATCTAACCACCGGACATAAAGGCGACGAACCGATCAAACTCTCGCCGCAGAATGTCGCCGCTTTCGATGAAATCAAGCGCAAACTCTGCGCCGCCCCTCAGCTCGCTCATCCCGATCTCGAGCGCCCCTTCACGCTGTATACGGACGCCTCGAACATCGCAGTCGGCGCGATCTTCTTCCAGCGAGATTCGAATGGTGTCGAGCGCCCCGTCTCGTTTTTTTCGAAGAAGCTTTCGTCGGCGCAGCGAAATTACTCGACGTTCGAGCGCGAGTGCCTCGCCGTGATCTGCGCTCTCGAGCATTTTCGCGTGTATCTGCTCGGTCGCAAGTTCACGCTGCGGACCGATCATCGAGCGCTCGCGTGGCTATTCTCGAAGAAACCGAAGGCTTCCGCGCGAATCTCGGGGTGGCTCGCGACGCTGATGGAGTACCCGATCGTAATCGAGTACGTGAAAGGCAGCGAAAACACAATCGCAGACGCGCTGTCCCGCCTCGACTCGTGCGCTATCAGCTGCGAAGTGCCGAGTGATCTCGCGAAGGGCGTCCCGACGTTCGCGTGCCCCGCGACTGAAGTCGATCGACTCGATGCGCGCACCGACTGGCTCGCTGAGCAGCGCGCTGACGAGACTATTTCGTTCGTATCGGACTTAACGCGACGCGGCGAACGCCCGACTCCCGCAGACCTCGAGTTGAACCCAACGCTGAAACTGTACGCCGATGTATGGTCGCAGTTCGCGCTCGAGGACGGCCTGCTCAAACACTGCAACGAACGCGCAGTGTCCACTCGAATCGTGGTCCCCCCGACTCTGCGAGAATCGGTGTTTCGCGCGTTACACGAGCCTGCGCACCACGGGTACGAGGCTACACTTCGCCGCATCGCGCAGAGATTCTGGTGGCCACGAGTACGTGTCGAAGTCGCCGCATTGATCCGCGCTTGCGAAATCTGCGATCGCGAGAGAGTTCCGAATCCCGCACCGCACGCGCCGCTCGGACATCTGCCCGCTGACCAACCGTTCGCTGCGCTTTACATCGATATTGTCGGCGGCCAGAACTCGCTGTCGCTCGGCGCGTCACCGAAATCGATTCTCACAATGATCGATGGCCTGACCGGATGGGCCGAAGCGGTCCCAATCGCAGATCAAACCGCAGTTACAGTCGCGCGAGTCAGTGTACTCGGAGTGGATCGCGCGATACGGCGTCCCCGAGCAGCTGCATTCCGATCGCGGAGTCCAGTTCGAATCGGCAGTATTCGCGGAACTCTGCGAGACTTTCGGCGTCGATAAAACGCGAACTACGCCGTACAGACCGCAATCGAATGGAAAATGCGAGCGATTCAATCGCACACTCGTCTCGATGCTGCGCCGCGCCGTGCTGAAACGCCCGTACGACTGGGAGCCTCTGCTGCCGACTGTTCTGCAGGCGTATCGCTCCTCGATTACCGAATCGACCGGGTTCACGCCGTTTCGGACTCGCGTTCGGCCGAGAAATGCGTCTTCCGATCGATCTCGGCTCGCCGACACCCGATCCGCCTCGCGAAATTCGCACATTTGCCGCAGAACTCGCTGAGGATCTCGAATGGTCGTACCGAGTTGCTCGCGAAGTCATCGGCCTCGGACATCGGCGCGCAGAGACGCGATATAACGAGCGAGTAGTCGCGAAACAATACAAGCCCGGCGTACTCGTGCGAGTACTCGTGCACACGCATCCGCACGGCGTCCCATCGAAGCTAAACGCGAAATACTCGGGCCTCTGCGAAGTCATCGAGGTTCGCGGCCCGACGCTCACGCTGCGAGAACTCGATACGCAGCGAATCTTCACTGCGAGCCATGACGCTGTGCGCGCCTCAACGCTGCCTCCGCGCGCTCCGCAAATCCCAGCGCCACTCGCAAACTCGCAGCCGCACAACTCGCAGGCCGCAGAGCCACTCGCAGAACCGCAGTATCCCGCCCAACTCGATGATTTACGCGAAGAACAACTCGAAGCACCCGACGAGATTATCGACGAGTTCGAACCGCGCGCAGAGACGGAGAATCGCGAGTTCGAAGCCGCGAATGCGAATCTCGAACCGCGCGTGATCCCGTCTCTCCTCGATCTCGATATTCCGATTCCGCGCGCGTTTCGCGATAGCCAATCGCATGCAACGCCCACCAGCCGGCCGCGCCGCAACGCTCGCGCACCTGTTCGATACGAAAGCTCGCAGTCATTCGCGGATACTGCGCACGATCCCGATAGTTCAAACTCGCGCGATTCGCGTGTGCACACATCCACGCCGCTACCGAATTCACCGCGATTGGCAACACCGCGGCGCGACTCGAACGCGCACCTCGACGCGATACGAAAGAAGCCGCGCACAGCGATTCGAATAACGAGTGCCGCATCGCGCGATCACGCGAGACCCGCAGTTCTCGAATCAGCGAGCGGCCTGCGAGTGTCGTGGGCGTCGCGAGCAGTCAATTGCTGCGCGATGACAACTCGAAACGCGACGCCGCCAGTGTCTATTCGAGCACCCGCAGCACAGCGCGAAGAGAACGAGTCAACTCGCGGTGAACGATTTGCACGCGAAGAGCGCCGCGAATCACGCGATGACCGCCGCGACCCCTGTGTTTTTTCATTCGAGCCGTGCGCAATCGCAGCATTTGCACACGAAGTCGCTGAGCGCGAATCACGCGACACTGTTGCACGCGATTGCGCAAGACAGCGAGTGCACGCGAGCCGCGAGTCAATCGGCCACGCACTCTACGCTGACACCGCCACCGCGCACGCTGCGCACGACTCGCACGAATCGCGAACGCATATAAATCGCGTGCTCGCACCGCAATTCGAATTATTCGTTTCAATTAAACATCGCGAATTCGGAGCTTCGATAACCGCCGCCTTTCTCGAGTTCACTCGCGTGTCATCTGCGTCTTCGCCGTCATTCTCGAGCCCGCCACCGATCTCGAACCCCATCGCGATTACTTCGCTCGACTCGATTCCGCGTACACCGCCGATTTCGCGCTCTATTTCGATCGCTGCCGTCTCCGCGAATTCGATATCGCCGCCGATGGATCCTCGAGACGCCGCAGAGATATTCAGCAACGCCGCATTCGGGTTCGCCGACTTTCGAGTTGCTTGCGAAATGCTTCGAGACTGCGCCGAGGTCGACATCGTCATTCGCGGACTCGACGCGCAGTTCAGACGCGACATCGCGAGCACCGGCTCCAACTCGATTCGCGACTTCCTGCGAGCACATTTCGCGAAGCTCCCCGAGATACTCCGCGCGCTGTACGAGTACGCGATCGTCGAGGAACGCGATGCCGCGCCCGCGTTGTCAATATCGAATACTGGACGTCGCGAGGAGGTAGCACTCTGCTGCCTCCACATCCGCTTTTGCTGCGCTGCTCTCGCGATCGCCGAGCTCTTTCGCCGCGAGTTCTCGACGCGCCCCGATCACGAGAAGCCGCAGGTTCTCGTCGTCCCGCACGGTTTGGGGTGGCCCATCGAGATCGCGCCGCAGTCGCTGTCGAGTACGCACGCGCTGGAACGCGTGCACACCGCGTCCGCTGCGCAGCCGCCATCGACGTCGACAGAAAGCGCCCAAATCGTCGGATCCTTCCGTCGTCAACTTCTATGCAGAAGTTGTACTGGATCGCACCACGTTCAAAGGTATCGGCGACTGTCGTCTGAAATATGATTTTCCCGAACCTGGCATCTCTTCGGCCAGATGCTTTCTCGATCTGTCGGGGCTTCCCGCCGCCTATGCCGGCGGTATGCTGACATCCAACTCCATCAACTCCCGCAAGGACCTTGGAATGGAGAGCGACCCGCCGGGCTACACCCAGGCATCGGTTGCGACGGTCAGGCTGTGGAGAACGCGGAGCGGGGCTAGGCGTCCGCGGCGCTTGTATCCCCGCGCAAGGATGGGTGGCAGCGAGACCCATCACTCATGTTCCAGCGAAGCTGTTGGGTTTCGCGAAGAGAATGGCGGCTCGGACGCTCTTGGCTCCTTGCAGGCTGCGCGGCTTGAGATAGGCGGAGACACGTTGAAGATCGGCGATGGCCCGTGGCGAGTAGGCGATCTTCATTCGTCAAAGCTGCGGAAGGCGGCTTCCACCTTCTTGGGCGTTGCGCGTTCGCCGCGCTTGAGCTGGGCTGGTCCTTCAATGGCCGCTTCCGCAGCCGAGTGATCGGGATCGAAAAGGAAACGCAGGGTTCATGAGAAAGCTGTTTGGCACAGATGGAATTCGCGCGGTCGCCGGCGAAGCGCCCCTGGACGCAAACACAATCTACGCCGTCGGTCTCGCACTCGCCCATCAGCTCCATGGGGCCCACCAGCATCCCCGTGTCCTGCTTGGCATGGATACTCGCGAGTCCAGTGAGTGGATTGCCGCATGCATTGCCGCCGGCCTTGCCGAAGCCGGCGCCCGCGTTGAGAACGCCGGCGTCATCACCACTCCCGCTGTCGCGTACCTCGCCCGCCAGCATGGATTCTCCGCCGGCGTCGTCATCTCGGCGTCCCACAATCCGTGGCAGGACAACGGCATCAAGATTTTCGGCAGTGACGGTTACAAATTGCCCGACGAAACCGAGCTGCGCATCGAAGCGGAGATTTTCCGGCGTCTTGCGAGCCTCGAAGCAGCGCGTCCGGGGCACTCTCTCCCCGTCGATGAGAATTACCGCGCCGATTACGAGAGTTTCCTCCGCTCCGCCGTGGCCGGCCTGAACCTCAATGGTCTTCGCGTCGTCCTCGATTGCGCCAATGGAGCCGCTTCAGCCATTGCGCCCGAACTTTTTGCGCATCTAGGTGGGACCATCCACCTCACCCACGCCGCTCCCGACGGCCACAATATCAATGCCAATTGCGGAGCCCTGCATCCGGAGGTTGTCGCCGCCGAAACCAGCACCCTCGGAGCCGACTTAGGGGTGACCTTCGACGGCGATGCCGACCGTGCCCTGTTTGCCGACGCCCACGGCAACGTCGTCAACGGCGATGCCATCATGCTGCTTGCTGCGCGCGACATGAAAGCGCGCGGCATACTGCGCAACTGCACCGTCGTCGCTACCACCATGTCGAACATGGGCCTCGAAGCCGCGCTTCGCCGCGACGGCATCCGCATGCTGCGTGCGCCTGTGGGCGACAAATATGTGCTCGAGCGGATGCGCCAGGAGGAAGCTTCTCTCGGCGGCGAGCAATCGGGCCACATCCTCTTCCCGCACCTTGCCACCACCGGCGACGGTCTGCTCACCGCACTCGTTGTCCTCGACATTGTCCGCCGATCCGGCCGCGCTCTTCACGAACTCGTCGCCGACCTGAAAGTCTTTCCCCAAGTCATCGTCAACGTCCGGGTCCGCGAGAAGAAGCCGCTCGAACAAATTGTCACCGTCACGGATACAATTCGCGATGCTGAAACAGAATTAGCAGACAGCGGCCGCGTCGTCGTGCGCTACTCCGGCACAGAAGCCCTCGCTCGCGTCATGATCGAAGCCGAATCCGAAGAAGCCATGCGCCGTCACGCCGATCGCATCGCCGACGCCATCCGTACCGAACTGGGAAGCTGACCCGCCTCGTCCCATAATGGGACAACTACCCCGCTCCTACCTCGACAACGTGCCCGGCCCCAGTCCCCTCCGGAGGTATACTGGCCTTGAAGTAGTTTTCCCGGAAGGGGTGCGCCCTCCCGGGAGGTTTGTGCTACTTCAACAGCAGCACGAAGACCACAAGGATCACGATTGCCATCACAAACCGCCAATCGATGGCGAATGTGATGGCAATTCGTGTCCAGGACGCTTTTTGTCCATGGGCCTTGCCTCCTTCATTGGAACGGCCCGCGGGTCGTGTGGCGGCCTGCGGACCGTCGGCCCAGTTCTCCGGGCCGATCTCCGGCTTTGCCGCTTAGCACCCTTTGTAAGGAGGCGGGCTCAGTGTAGGTCGGCTGATCGCTTGCATGGGCGGCCCGCCAGCCATTTTCCCGCCGAAAAGTAACGTTCCCTTCGGCTACTTCAAATCCCGCCAGTTCGCCCCCACACCCACATCCGCAACCAGAGGTACGCTTAGCTCAATTACATGCTCCATCTCGTGCCGCACCATCGCACTCACCGGCTCAACCTCATCTTCCGGAACATCGAACACCAGCTCGTCGTGCACCTGCAGCGTCATGCGCGTCTTCAGCTTTTCCTCCATCAGCCGCCGCTCGATCCGAATCATCGCCAGTTTGATCAGGTCCGCCGCCGTCCCCTGCAACGGCGTGTTAATCGCCGTCCGCTCCGCAAACCCGCGCTGGTTCGCGTTCCTGCTCTGAATATCCGGAATCGGCCGCACCCGCCCAAAGATCGTCCGCACTATCTGCTCGCGCCGCGTCTCCTCCAGCATTCGATCGATATAATCCCGCACCCCCGCGTAGCGCTCGAAATACGTATCGATATACAGCCGCGCCTCGTTCTGCTCAATCCCCAGCTGCGCCGACAGCCCAAACGGCGAAATCCCATACACAATCCCGAAGTTCACCGCCTTCGCGCGATTTCTCGTCTCCTTGCTCATGGTCTCCGCAGGCACGCCGAAAACCTCGGCCGCCGTCAGCGTGTGAATGTCCTGCCCCGTCTGGTAAGCCCGCACCAGTAGCGGGTCCGCGGAGAAGTGCGCCAGCAGCCGCAGCTCGATCTGCGAGTAGTCCGCCGACAGCAGCACGCACCCCGGAGCAGCGATAAATGCCGCGCGAATCTCCCGCCCCAGCTCTGTCTTGATCGGAATGTTTTGCAGGTTCGGATTCGTCGACGACAGCCGCCCCGTCGCCGTGCCCACCTGATTGAACGTCGTGTGCACACGACCTTCGCCATCGGCCAGCAGGGGAAGCGAGTCGGCGTAATTCGACTTCAGCTTCGCCAGTTGCCTGTACTCAAGCACCAGCCGCGGCACGTCGTTGTGCGCGGCCAGCTCCTCCAGCACATCCTGCGCCGTCGAAATCACCTTGCCCTTGCCATACTTCAGCGGCCGCGGCAGCCCCATCTTGTTGAACAACACATCGCCCAGTTGCTTCGGAGAGTTGATATTAAACCGCTGCCCCGCAAGCGCATAAATCTCCTCACCGATCCGCTGCATATCCGCAGACAGCCGCTCCGCCATCTTCGACAGCACGCCGGAATCGATGCGCACCCCAGCCTTTTCCATGCCCAGCAGAATCGGCACCAGCGGCAGATCGATCTCCTCATACACGCGCCGCGTCCCCAGCGCATCCGCCTCCTCGCGCATCACGCGCACCAAACCATGCGTCAGATGCGCCGCCTCCGTCAGTTGCCGATCCCCACCCTCATGCGGAGGACCCCCGCCAAACCGAGCCGCCACATCTCCCAGCCGATGCGTAGCATGCGTGGGATTGATGAGATACGAGTACAGCATCACGTCGTCCGTCGCTCCGCGAAGCGCAATCCCATGCGACTCCAAAACACGCAGCGCTGCCTTCAGGTCGTGCACCCGCTTCGGAACTCCCGCGTCCTCCAGCAACTCACGCGTCGCGTCGAGCGGTACGAGCAACGCCACATCGGCCGCGGCAGCAACGCCAATCCGGCACTCCGGCGGCCCGCTCGGAACTGTCTCGCAAGCCGCATCCGCAGCCTCCACGAGATCCAGCAGCGACATCGTCTTCAGCTCCGGCTCCCGCTCTTCAAGAGCCTCCGTCTCCTGCTCGCTCACCTGCTCGGCAACCGCCTCGAGTTCCAGCAACCGGCAGCGCAAGCGCAAAACCATCCTTACGCGCCAGTTTCACGAACGCTGCAATCTGCTCCGCCGTCGGCTCCAGCACATACTCCACCGCCGTCGCCGGCACATCCGGCGCAAGCTCCCGCAACAACGTCGTGAATTCAAGCTCCGTAAACAATGCCCGGCACGCCGCCACATCCGGCGCCTGCGTCCGCATCGCCTCCGGCTCAAACTCCAGCGGAACCTCACAGTGAATCGTCACCAGCTCCTTGCTCAGCAGTACCGCCTCGCGGTTATTTTGTAACGATTCGCGATACGTTTTCCGCTTGATCTCCTCCGCGCGATCGAGCGCCGCATCCACGCTCCCAAATTGCTGGATCAGCTCCACCGATCCCTTGTCGCCAATCCCCGGAGCGCCCGGTATGTTATCGATCGAGTCGCCCCGCAGCGCCATCACATCGACAACCTTCTCCGGGGGCACGCCCAGCGTCTCCAACACCTTCTCGCGATCCAGCACCAGGTTGTCCTTCACCGGATTCAGAATCTTCACGCGATCGTTCACCAGCTGCATCATGTCCTTGTCGTTCGAAACGACAAACACCGGATGTCCGGCTTTCGCGGCCTTCGCGGCGAGGGTTCCGATCACGTCATCGGCCTCAAAACCCTGCGCCTCGAGAATCGGAATCCGAAACGCCTCCAGCGCCCTCCGCACGTAAGGCACCTGCTGCGCCAGATCGGGAGGCATCGCCTCGCGATGCGCCTTATAACCGCCCGTCTCCACCGCCTCAAACTTCTGCGTCTCCGCGCTGAATTTGTTCACTGTCATCCCGCGGGCGCGCTCGTCGCGGAATACCGGCCCGCTCACGTCGAAGACCGCCGCAAAATACTCCGGCTCGAAATCGCGCCGCAGCTTGTTAATCATGTTTACGAAGACGTAGGTCGCCGCCGTCGGCACGCCCGTCCGCGTCGACATCGGCCTCGACCGCTGCATCGCGTGATACGCGCGAAAGATAAACGACATCGCATCAAGGAGAAAAACAGGAGGTTTCGTCGATTCAGCAGCCACGAAGTCGAGTGTAACGCTTCGCCCAGTGTGCTCTCCGCGCGGTCAGCCATTCGCAAACAGACGTTCTCTAAAGGAAGGGAGCTAAGTTGAGTGCTGGAAAAACCGTTCACTCAATAAACATGCAGTCCCCGTAAGAAAAAAATCGATACCCCGCCTCCACCGCATGCCGATAGGCCCCGAGCACGCGCTCCCGTCCCGCAAACGCGCTCACCAGCATCAGTAACGTCGACTGTGGCAAATGAAAATTCGTCAGCAGCGCCCCCACCACCCGAAACTCAAATCCCGGCGAAATAAAAATGCTCGTCGACCCGGAATGCGCCGCGAACTCCTCACCTTCGCGCGCGCAATGCTCTAGAGTCCGCACTGTCGTAGTGCCGGCCGCCACAATCCGCCGGCCCTCCCGCCGAGCCGCGTTCAACTCCGCCGCCGTTTCCGCCGAAATCGTATACCGCTCCGCATGCAGCCGCACATCCTCCACCCGCTCCACCCGCACCGGCTGAAACGTCCCCAGCCCAACATGCAAGGTCACCGACGTAATCTTGACGCCGCGCTCCCGAATAGCGTCCAAAATCTGCGGAGTGAAGTGCAGCCCAGCCGTCGGAGCAGCCACCGATCCCCGCTCCCTCGCATACACCGTCTGGTACCGCTCCCGATCACCCGCCCGATCCTCGCGGTGAATATAAGGAGGCAGCGGCATATGTCCCAGGCGCTCCACAATTTCGAAGAAATCCGCCACAGGCTCGAACCGCAGCGTTCGCTCACCAAACTCCCCATGCGCGATGACCGAGGCCCGCAGCTCCCCGTCTCCAAACTTCAGCACTTCGCCCGTCAAAACCTTACGCCCAGGCCGGACCAGCGCCTTCCACTCCCACTCCGAAAGCTGCTCCGCCAGCAGCACCTGCACCCGCCCGGTGCTCTCATGATTCGCCTGCGTGTGCAATCCCCCTCGATGCGCAAACAGCCGCGCAGGAATCACGCGGCTGTCGTTCAACACCAACAGATCGCCTTCCCGCAGCATCGAAGGCAAATCCCGAAATAACTGATCCGCCCACGATCCCCTCGCGCGATCCACCACCAGCATCCGCGCCCCCGCCCGATCCGCCGCCGGCTCCTGCGCGATCAACTCCTCGGGAAGCTCAAAATCGAAATCCGAAACCAGCATGCTAATCCCGGCCCTGCCCCTGGGAGTTCGACCCTTTGGAGTCAGGCCCCTCAGAATCAACTCCCCGGAAATACGCCTCAGCCCGCAACCGAGCCCGCTCCAGCGCACCGTTCAACTCCCCGCGCTTCGCCTCCAGCGTCGCAGCATCCGCGTCCGCCCCCGGAGCCGCAACCGCCCGCGCCCAGCTCACCACCACCCGCGAAAACGGCAGCGGCACCATGAACCGATCCCACGACCCCATCGTCCACGCGCGCTCCGGCAACAGATAAAAGCTGCCGATCGCTTCCCCCGTCATCGCCGCCAGCTTCACCGGCCCAATCTTTGTCTGGTAAATCGGCCCCCGCGGCCCATCCGCCGTAAACACCACCGGCTCACCCGCCGCCAGTACGTCCCGCATCGCCATCAGCCCCGCCGCGCCGCCCCGCGAACTCGACCCGCGCACACTGTTGTACCCCAGCAGACCCAGCGTCCGCGCGATCAGCTCCCCATCAAAGCTCCTGCTGATCAGAATCGAGCAGCGAAAATTCCTGAAGTACCACCCCGCCGGCAGCGTGCACCGATGCCAGAAGCAGAAAATTCCGCGCGCCGGCGGAGTCGCCGGGATCACTCCGTCTTCCGCAATCACCTCATACCGCAGCGTTACGCCGACCATGACCAGCAGCAGCGCCGTCAGTCTCGGAACGATCCACAGCGCCACTTGCTGGCCCAGGGTAAAGCGCTCCTCGCCGCTCTCGGTCACGTTACCGATTGTAGCCACGCCCTCGCGAAACAACTCGCTCGCCGGCCCACAGCACCTTGGTCACTCCGGTAAGAGCACGAACGTCCATAGCGCTGCCCTGATCGTGCTACTGTAATGCCCGGACTATGGACCGAAGATACTCTGGACTTACATTGCCGGGCGATATGAAACGCATCCTGATCTTCCTGTTGCTGCTGGCATGCGCGCTGTGCGCCGCCGCGCAGGGCTATGGGCAGCCCTTGCCGCAGACTGTGGTCACGCTGACGGTTTCAAGCCCCGTCTCTCTCTCCGGCGCGCTCGTCACACTCACCGCTACCGTCTCCGGCACACCAATTTCCGCCAACCCCAGCTCAACCACCCCTACCGGCGCCATCATCTTCGAAGACGGAACCAACCCCCTCGGCCAGGTCGCTCTCTCTGACAATCTCGGCCTCGCCTCCGCCACCTTCTTCACAGCGGACCTTGCCTCCGGATCGCATCAGATCGTCGCCCAATATTCCGGCGACGCCAACTTCAAGGCCGCATCCTCCACCGCCGTCACCATCGCGATCGAATCCGTCTCCGTCACCCCCGCCGTCACTTCGCTCAGCCTCACCCAGGGCCAGTCCGGCAATATCGTCTACACCGTTGCCGATGCCGCCAGCGTCACCACGGCTGTCCAGTTTGGCTGCAACGCGCCCGCGAACACATACACCACCTGCGCCTTCAATCCCGCCAAGGTCAGCGGCAACGGCCAGACGACGTTCACTATCACCACCACCGGCCTGAGCCCATCCTCTGTCCACCGCACAGACTTCTTCACCCACGGAGGCGCCGCGTTGGCCTGTCTCCTGCTCGGTTGTCTTCCGTTTGGATCGCGCTTCCGACGGCGGGTCCTGGGCGCCGCTCGCTCTTCAGCGCTGATGCTCGCCGTTCTGGCGGCAACCGTTCTCACAGGAACCGTCCTGGCTCTGACCGGTTGCAGCAGCTCTGCTATCCCGAAAAGCCCATTCGCCGGAACCCCAACGCCGCCCGGCACCCAGGTCTTCGAGGTCATCACCGCGGTCACCGCCAACAGTCAGACCATCAGCCAGGACACCTGGATCAACGTCAACATCCTCCCCGCATCGTAGCCCGAACCTCGGGCGTCAACGCCAGCCCGATTAGTTCTCCGTAGGCTTAGCCACTTCATCGATGACGACGTATTCCACCGGACCCTTTCTTGACTCAAGCTTCAGCCCCAGCTGTTTAATGCCCTCCAGCGTCGCATTCATTGGGTCGGCATTCGCCGGCTCTGGCGCAGGAACGTCGAAATCAAAAGCTCCCTCAACCCCGGTCTTGTCGATCACCGGAAGTTTCAGAAGGTCGCTCAGCCTTCGCGCCATATACGCCATCGTGGTGCTCTCGCCCATCATCTCGCCGTTCCCCACCCCATCGTGGTACGTCGCCACCGTCATGAAGGGAACACCATCTTTGTCCTTCGCCAGTGTCGCAGCGAACCTCTTCTTCGTTCGCACCATCCAGTAGACCGGCCCTTCCCGGGTCTCGCGGTGATATTTCAATCCGAACCGATCCATCAGCAACGACTGGAGCATCAACCGCTGCTCGCTGCTCGGTGGTGTGCTGATCGAGCCCGGCTTCAAGCTTCGCGCCGGCGAATCTTCCGGCGGCACGGCCGCAACGTCGTAGGCCTCACTGCTCATCCACTTCGGCCCGCCCACAGCCTGAAGCTCACGAACATCGAATGCGTACACGATCATCAGCTGCACCGAGCAAAAACCGCAGAAAATGCGGCCGCCAGGATACGTATACAGCCCCATCATCCCGCCCTTTGTATTGGGCTTGATTGTGGCAACTTCAAATTCCGGCAGCTTCCCGGACTGCGCAGAAGCGTCTCGCGCGCACGCCAAACCCGCCGCTACGGCGGACAACAAAACAAAAACCAGGGAAAATCGAATAACCAAAATTCGATTTTCCCTGGTCTGCTTGTTGTCCGTATTCATCGGACTTCGAACCGCGACTTCACTGCCCCGAGGTGCTCACCGGCACAGGCGCGCCCTTCGGCGTAGCGATATACCCCTTGATCTGATTCTTATCCACGCTGTTCACCACCAGCTCATACAGCAGGTGATCCTTCCCCGTGTAGAACTGGATCGGCTCATCCAGGTTACGGTCCTTCTTCTGAATCTCCTTGTCGTCCGAATAAACCACCAGCGTAAATTTGCTGTGCTTCGGATCGGCCTTCTTCAGCTCCAGCGCAACCGTCGCCACCGCTTTCTTCTGATTCTTGCCCAGCGTGAATTCATAGTAGTTCCGGTCGCCCATGTGCTTCAGCACGTCCAGCTCTTTGGCGTTGGTAGCAATCAGCCCGCTCTGCAGACCCAGATCACCCTTCATCGCGGTCATCGCCGCTTCGTCTGTCTGCAGCTGCGTCTTCGTCGCGGTCAGGTCGGTCTTCACCCCACCTACGTCGGTCTTCACTCCGGAAACATCGCTCGAAACTGCGCTGATCTGCTTCTGCGCCTGCGCCAGCCGCTGCGCGTCCGCCTGTTGCCGCGCCAGCAGATCCTGCGCCTTCGCTTCCAGCTGCTTCTGCGTCATGCCCAGCGACTGGCCCAGCGTATCGGTCGTCACCTTCAGGCGCGCATTGGTCTGCTCCAGCGCCGCGGCCAGCTGCTTATTCTGCTGCTGCGCTGTGGCCACCTGCGCCTCGGCGCTGGTCAGCCGCCCGGCCAGATTGTAGCTCCACACCAGCCCCGCCAGCGCGCATAACACCGCCAGCCCCAGCACTCCGATCAATAAGCTCGAATAGCTCCTCTGCACCGGCACTTCTGTTGTCTCGTCCATAGCCGCTCTTGCTTTCCTTTCCCCAGCCAACTGTGATGGTCGCACTGTACCCCAGCCGCATCGCTCGCCGCAATGCAAAACTGCATCCGCGCCCCTCGTTATGCATCCCCCCGCAACCGCGCATAATCTATGAAATATGCCCCGCTACCAGTACCGCGAGATCGAGCCGACCCGCGAAGCCAAAGAAGTATTCACCCGCTGGATCGATTCCCTCGACGACGAATTCTCCCGCCATCAGAACATCGCCCTCCGCGGCGAAATCGTCCGCGACAATCTCCACCAGCTCATCCTGGGCCGGCCCCACGGCGGACGCCTCAACTTCACCCTCACCACCGAGCTCCCCTTCAACGTCCTCCAGCTCTCGCTTGATCCCGCTAACGTCACCCTCGAGCCTGAATACTACGGCGACATCGACGCCGATCGCTACGCCCTCATCAAGCCGCTCGTCTGGTTCTGGCGCATGTTCGACCGCTCCCCCGTCGCTCTTAATCACTGGCTCGGCTTTCGCCTACGCGCCATGCTCGGCAAGCACATCTTCAAGAGCATCGGCAACAACGTCAAGATTTATCACGGCGTCGAATTCACCTTCGGCTACAACCTCACCCTCGAAGACGACGTCATCATTCACAACCACGTCCTGCTCGACGACCGCGGCGAGCTCATCGTCCGCAAAGGCACCTCCATCTCCGAACACGCCGCCGTTTTCTCGCACGCCCACGATCCCGTCGAGGCCTGCATCATCGAGCATCGCCGCACTGAGGTCGGCCCCTCGGCCCGCGTCACTTATCGCTCGCTCGTCATGCCCGGCGTCCGCGTAGCCAGGGGAGCCATGCTCGGCGCCCAGGCCGTCGCCACCCACGACCTCCAGGAGAACACCATCGCCGGCGGCGTCCCCGCCCGCAAAATCAAAACCACCAGCGAAGCCCATCGCTTCGAAGATCGCACCGGCGAAGGTCCCTGCGTCGAGCTTCCTCCCAACGACTGAAGGGGACAATGCAGCCCCCACAATCTTCAAATGCCCCGCAAACGAAATCCGCCCGCAAATTCGAAACGCGCTACAACTCTAAAATAAGAAGCAAAAGTGTCATCCTGAAGGAGAAATAGATGATCCAGTCCCACGGCTATGCGGCTCAAAGCGCTACCACCCCGCTCGCCTCATTCAAATTCACCCGCCGCGAGCTCCACGACCACGATGTCCACGTCGCTATCCAATGGTGCGGCGTCTGCCACTCCGACATCCACTCCGTCCGCAATGAGTGGGGCAACGCGATCTACCCAATGGTGCCTGGTCATGAGATCGTCGGCGCCGTCAAAGCCGTTGGCTCCGCCGTCACGAAGTTCAAAGTGGGCGACCTCGTTGGCGTCGGCGTCATCGTTGACTCCGACCGCACCTGCCCCAGTTGCAGGGCCGGAGAAGAACAGTACTGCGAAGGTGGCATCACCCTCACCTACGGGCAGAAGGACAAATACGGCGACCTCACCCAGGGCGGCTATTCCAACAACATTGTCACGGACGAGCACTTCGTCCATCGCATCTCGCCCAAACTCGATCCGGCCGGCGTGGCCCCGCTCCTCTGCGCGGGCATTACAACGTACTCACCGCTTCGACACTGGAAGGTCGGCCCCAACAAGAAGGTGGGGGTCGTCGGCCTGGGCGGCCTCGGTCACATGGCGCTCAAATTTGCGCACTCCTTCGGCGCCCATGTCGTGCAGTTCACCACATCGGAATCGAAGATTGCGGACGCCAAACGCCTCGGAGCCGACGAAGTCGTCATCTCCAAAGACGCCGATGCCATGAAGAAGCAGGCCAACTCCTTCGACTTCATCCTCGACACCGTCTCCGCGCCTCACGACATCAACCCCTATCTTGAAGCCCTCAAGCGGGACGCCACCTACGCCCAGGTCGGCCTGCCCGACAAGCCCCCCGTCATCTTCCCCGGCCATCTCCTTTTCAAACGCCGTAGCTGGTCCGGATCGATCATCGGAGGGATGGCCGAAACCCAGGAGATGCTGGACTACTGCGCCGAGAAAAACATCACCGCCGACGTCGAAGTCATCAAAATCCAGGAGATTAACGAGGCGTTCGACCGCGTCGTGAAAGCCGATGTGAAATACCGCTTCACCATCGACATGGCCTCGCTCGGTGCATAGAACGATAGCGCTCGAACGAAGATCTCGTCGCAGACACAAAATGCGGGAGAAGTCACGCTCTCCCGCACCCAACTTACCGGCTACCGGTATACCGGTTACACGGCTTCCTTGTAGCTATCTCCTGAACTGTCTCCCCATCCGGTAGACCACTCCCAGCGAAATCGCAACCTGCTCCTCAAATCCGTTGTGCCCGAAATCCGTCATCGTCGCATCCGAAGCCAGCCGGACCACAAGCTTCGGCGACCGGTTCAGATCGATCGACCCGCCAAACGCCGCAGCAACCGTGAACTGATTTGAAAACAGTCCCAGCGAAGCCGGATTCACGCCTCCCAGGTCCCTCGTGAAATCCCCATACGCCCCGCCCACGAACGCATGCAGCAGCATCGCAGCATGCTCATTGGCCGCCAGCCGGTACTCCGGCCCCACCAGAAACATGTGCTCGCTCACAAACGGTCCCGTGATCGGCCCTGCATTCGGCCCGCTTCCCGTGCAGCTCCCGCAGTTAGGTGTAACCCCGCTTGTCCCGTAATAGCCACGCACGTTCGCGCCCACGCCCCAGCGCGTCCCAAGCTCGCGCACCGCCCGCGCGTCGAATCCGCCCAGGTTCGCCCCCTGCAGCAGGTGGGGCCCGGCGTTGAAGTGCGAGTACGCCAGCCCGCCATAAATCTCCCACGGAAAGTCGTAGCGAACTCCAGCCAGAGGCGCCGGAGGCGGCAGCTGAGGATTCGGCGGCGGGCTCTGCACCTGCCCCCTGGCCGCCTGTCCCATCAGGCACATCGCAGCGGCCGCTGCCGCCGCCAAAAGACGAACACTCCACCTGCTCTTCAACAGACAAATCCTCCAGCTATACCGCACAGAAATCTTCAAACTGGGTAGCAATCTTCAAAGATACATGGCGCACCCGCATTCTGTCCCGCTCCCGCGGCTTAACGTGGCCCGCTCCTGTATCCTGGAAATGTGCTGCACGCTTCCTCCCTTGCGCAGAAGGAATTCGATTCTCTCGAAGCCATGATGCGCGCCTATGCCGAAGAAGCCGTTCGTATCGCTGCCGAAGATCACGGCATGAACTTCGACTACTCGCCCGAATCCATTCCCAGCCTCGAAACCGTGCTCTCAGCCCGCGCACCGGTCGCCCAGCCTGACGAGGAGGAAGCCACGCGCCTCTGGGGCGCCTACTACGGCGAAATCTTCCGCCGAAAATTTCCCGCCGAGTGGATCATGGCTGTCTATCCCGGCCAGCTCAACTCCGGCCGCTCCGACGCCGCCACAGAACTGGCCATGCCCGCCCTCGACATCGCCGGCTCCCACGTCTACCCGTTACTCAAAATCTTCCGCCGCCTGACCATCGGCCCTACCGAAGACCTCGCCGCCTTCTACAAGAAGGTCGCCGTCGCTCTCGAAGCGCGAAGAAAAAGCACGGGACAGGGAAGCGACTCGTGAGCTGAAAGACGACGGTCGCTTAAAGGACTCTGGTTTTGTTTTTTATCGCGGGGCCGCTTGTTCGCCTGTGTCTCGTCTAAAGGCTACCGCCTACAGGCTGCCCTTCATGGCATTCCTCGCACTCGCAATGCCGCCGCAAATAATCCCAGGAATAAATACCGCTCGAGTGCCCGTCATTCCACTTGAAACTGATCGCGTAATTGCCCACAGGGCTGGCCGACTCCGGCCGCGCCGGCGCCACGTACATCGGCAACAGCCCAGCTGTCGCCGGCTTGGACTCGCCAGGCGCGCGTCCCGCCGCCTCTCGCTCCTCATGGCAGGTCGCGCATGGACAAGCATTCCGCAGCCACACGAATCTCCATCGGCTGCGATGCCCATCCTTCCAGTCGATTTCGAGGCCCTCACCGCTCGACTGCAGAACCCTAACCTTCGCTGGTGTCACCGCATCGCGCGGCAACTCCCGCGCATCGGCCCGACGCGCTTCTTCCTCGCTGACAAGTCGAATCCCCTCGTGACTCATAGGCCCACAATCGCGGCGGCGAGCTTGCAGCTAACAGCACGTCGCTAACCGTGTTTCGCCAACCGCCTTTGGCTGACCGGCCCTTAGCTGGCCGTTCTATGCTAACCGGCTCCCAGCTGCCTCTCTTACGCCGACTGCAAAAACGCCACCGACTGCAGGCTCGTCACCTCAAACCGCTTCCTGCACCGGATATTTGTGCACGCTACCAGATCGTCCTGCCGCACCATATACGACTGCGCCTTCGCGAATCGCGCGCGGTCCCGCTCGTCCGCATTCCGCGGCAGCGCCGCTTTTCTCCTGCGCACCAGCCACCGCACCTGGTACTCGCCCTGCTGTCCGCAGTGTGGACAGCTCAGCGTGTGCGTCCTCTGCTCCGGCTTCTCATCGAAAAATTCGCGTTCTTCCATTGGCCCGACTCCGGCAAAAAGATTTCAATGAAAGTATTTCACAATGCCCCGGCGCAGGGTGCTAATTTGTAACTCAATCGAGCGCCGAACGCCGCCGACTCCGCTCCCGATTCAATAATTCGTATCCGTCGTATGCACGTATGCCCAGAAAACGCCCCAAAAAGAAGACGTTTTCCACCGTAAAGGCCGTCAAAGCCAATGCCCGCGAGCGCGTCGGTCAGCCAAAGCCAGAGCGTGTAATCCCCAACACCGCGCGCGAAACAAAACGCGGCAGAAAACACCCAAAGACCCTCGGCGACCTGCTCACCGAGGAGAACTGATAGCCTTCGAACCGTCTCCACGAACGCAGCGTCCTGCAGCCGCGAAGTGAACGCTAGCCGCTACCTTCATCTACCTGCAGGCCCACCGCCTTCATCAGCTCCAGCGCATTACTTGTATGAACCACGCCTGCCTTCAGGCGGTAGTCAAACCTGAGCCGTCCATCCTCGATCATGTCCTCAAAGTGGCAGTTCCGCCCTGCCCCATCCATCGCCTCCGGAATGGCCGTCAGCGCCAGATCATGCGTCGTCACCAACCCAATCGCCCCTTTTCGCACCAGGTCACGCACCACAAAGCGCGTGCCTTGCAGCCGGTCATGCGAATTCGTCCCAGAGAGCAATTCATCCAGCAGAAAAAGCAGCGGAACCGGCCCGCTCGCCAGATCCGACAGCACCTTCAGCCGCTGAATCTCCGCATAAAATCGCGACACGCCTCCCGCGAGGGAATCCAGCACGCAGATCGAAGCCCCCACCACCAGCGGCGAAAGCTTCATTTGCCGAGCCCGCACCGGAGCGCCGCACTGCGCCAGCACCGCGTTCAGCCCCACTCCCCGCAGAAACGTGCTCTTGCCCGCCATATTCGGCCCGCTGATCACAATCAGCTGCGGCGCGCTCCCAAGCGTCAAATCATTTCCCACTGCCTTGCCCGCAGGCAGCAACGGATGCGCCAGCCCCTCCGCCTCAAAATGTCCAACGGGGCGCGATGCCCCCGCCGCTTTCTCAAGTCGCTCCGTAAACTCCGGCATAACGTCGGCCGGATGCTCATACGCATAGCCAGCCAGCGCGGCCAGCGCCTCGAAGTCTCCCACTGCCACCAGCCACCCGCGAATCGCCGGCCCAAACTTTGCGCGCCACCGCTCCGCCGCCATCGTCAGCTGCGGGGTGTAGAACACAAATGCATTGAACATTGTTACAAATCCGTTGCGGCGATCCTCCAGCCAGTCATAAACCCGCTCCAGCTTCTTCACCGCGGCCGAAGGCGCAATCTGGCCCCGATCGAGCGCAGCCCGCAACCCCGTCAGTCGCTCCGCTGTGAATGGCTCCTGTTCGATCACTTCGAGAACTTCGGCCAGCACTTTCAAATCCTGCGCAGCTTTCTCCACTCCGTTAGCGGATGCGCTCACTCGCCGCTGCAATTTGTAACTAACCGCGTAGTTAATCAGCGACATCAGCAGCGCCAGATCGAAATTCCGCGCCACAACCCAGAACACAAGTGACGCCAGCCATATCGCTGCCAGGATCCCCAGTACCCACGGCACACTTCGTGACTGCATTTGCGCCTCGCCGTCGCCCCACGCTGCCAATTCCTCCGGATGCACGCCCGCGCGCACATCCTCGCCCGCGGTAAACAACCGTTCCCGCAGCCTCACCCGATCCTGCATCTCCGCGACCGCCGCCTGCCGCGCCCTCACTTCCTCCGGATCCGCCGCCGCCAGCAGCCACCGCGCCAGCGTCTCCCCGCCCGCCCGCGTCCTCGCCGTGCACAGCAACTCGAACAGCGATCCTTTCCCAAATAAATCCAGATCCCGCGCATACGGGTGCGCCGCATCGAAAAACCGCTCTCCCGTTTCCCCCGTCCCCGCCCACTGGTCTTCAAGCCGCGCCAACCCGCGCGAATAACACTCAGTCACGCGCACAAATTTCGCCAGCCGCCGGATCACCCGGTCATGAATCACCACCAGAACGACAAAAATCGCAAAAGGGATCAGGAGCAGACTAAAAGGACCGCGCGTGTGCACCAGCACACCGGCGGCAATCACTCCCGCAAGAAAGACAGCAACCTTGGAATACCCCAGCCAGTTGTGCCGCCCGCGTTCGCGCTCCACGCGAGCCTGGTTCTCGATCAGCAAACGCCGATAGACCGCTTCAGCCGACTCCACCCCTCAAGAATCGCACGTCAAGGGCGCGCCGCTCAGAACTTCAGCCAACCCATCGAGCCTGGCTCGCACGATCCAATCGCTGGAGGCTCCCAGCTCCCGGCTGACTTATTGCACCTTCGGCTCCCCAGCCGCCTTATCGCTCTTCACTTCCGGCGGGTTTCCACCCTGCAGATACTGCCGGTACTGCGTGTCGATAATCCCCAGATTCCGCGCCAGCCCCAGCCGCGCCTCATGCAGCGCATACACGCTGTTCACATACTGTGTCTGCGCCTGCGCCAGCGTCGACTGCGCCTCCGCCACCGGCAGGCTGTCGTTCACACCCGCCGCAAAGCTCTGCTGCGACTGATCCAGCGCCGTTGTCGCCAGATCCACATTGCTCTTCGCCACCTTCACCGTCTCCGTCGCCGTCTCCAGGTCCAGAAAACTGTCCCGCAGTTGCTGATCGATCTTCTGCTTTAGATCCTCCAGCCGCGACCGAATCTCATCCAGCTGCGCCTCCGCCACATCGTGGTCCCCGCGGAACTGCGCCTCCTTGAACAGTGGCACGCTCAACGTTCCCACCGCCGAAAACGTCTCGTGATACACCCCGCCTGAAACGCCCGTCACGCCCCAGTTCCCGCCAAAAGTCAGCGTCGGGAACCGCTCATGCGTCGTCGCCTTCCGTTCCCGGTCGGCGACAATCAGCTCCTGCTTCAGCGCCTGATAATCCTGCCGATTCGCATACGCTTCGATCCGAGCATCCGGCAAATCCATCGGGTGCAGCTCCGCATAAGGAGACGAATCCGTCAGCGTGATCGCCTGTTCCGGCGCCAGCCCAATCTCCCGGTTCAGCGCAATCTTCGCCTTCTCGAAATTGTCCTCGGCCGATATGAGCACCTGCTGCTGTTGTTGCAGCTGTACCCGCGCCCGTAACTCATCCAGATTCGCCGCCGTCCCCGCCAGATGCTCCTCGTGCGCCTGGTTGAACACCGTCTCGTCGGTCTTCAGCAAAGCCTGCGCAAAATCCACCTGCGCCTTCGCCGCCAGCGCCTGCAAATACGTGTTACCCACGTTCAGCACCACCAGCCCGCGCGACGACTGCGCGTTGTAATACGCGGCCTTCTGGAACGCCTGCGCCGCACGCCAAACGTCGTACCCCGCCCAGTTGAACAGGTATTGCGAAAAGTTCACCTGCGCGATCGTCGAATCCACCTTCGTCACCAGGTGAAACGCCGAAAGATTCGTACCCGCCGGCAGCAACTTCGCAAATACCGGCTCGATGGACGGGTGAAATCCCTGCGCCTCCAGGTTGTATTCGTGAACACCCGTCTCTGCATGCAGCTTCAGTTCAGGCAGCAGCACATTCACCAGTTGCAGCTTCTCCGCATCCGCGGTCTTCTGCTGCTCCCGAGCCACCGTCAGCGCCAGGTTGTACTGAATCCCCAGCGCAATCGCATCGTCGAGCGACAGCGCCTTCGGCGCCGGCGAATACGCCACCGCCTGCACGCTCCCCACATACTGGTTTGCCGCCGAGTTTCCGGGATTGCTCTGTGCCGCAGCCAGTCTCGGCATCAACGCAGTCAGCACCACCGCGCCCAGCCCCACTATCGACTTCTTCATCGTTCCCCAATCCATCAGATGTCTTCTGTTTATTTAGATCAGAATACCTTTTCTGGGTTGCCAGGAATTCGCTGCAAAATACTCCCTGTTGCCCAATCCCCCCGATCCCCTTCCTCGAGCCGGAACATTGCATCCCAAATCTGGCATCTTCATCCTCACGTGGCGCGACCTCACCCCCGAACTCAAAGGCCCCGACCGTTTCATTCCCGTCCGCGCTGACGACCAGAAGATCATGACCGGCTTTCTCGAGTTGAGAGACTCATGGCAACCTGCCTCTGCCCCGAGCCGAACTCAAGAGCTATCCTGTTCAGTTGATCCACTCCGCCACCATCTCCAGCCTGATCGACGGCCTCCGCGCAGGCGACACGCGTGCCCTGGCCCGCTCTATCTCCCTCGTCGAAAATGATGCCCCCGAAGCTCCAGCCCTGCTATCCGCCTGCTTCCTCCACACAGGCGGCGCCATCCGCATCGGCATCACCGGCTCCCCCGGAGCAGGCAAGAGCACGCTGGTCGATCGCCTCGCCCGCAGCTTTCGCGATTCCCAAAAGACCGTCGGCGTCCTCGCTGTCGATCCCACCAGCCCCTTCACCGGCGGCGCACTCCTCGGCGATCGCATCCGTTTTCAGAATTACCAGGGTGACCCCGGCTTCTACGCTCGTTCGATGGCCACGCGCGGCGCTCTCGGCGGCCTCGCGCTCTCGACCGCCGACGTAGCCCTCGTACTCGAAGCCAGCGGCAAAGACGTCATCCTCATCGAGACGGTAGGCGTCGGCCAGGACGAAATCGAAATCGCCCGCCTCGCCGACTTGACCCTCGTCGTCCTCGTCCCTGGCATGGGCGACGACGTCCAGAGCCTCAAGGCCGGAATTATGGAAATCGCCGACATTTTCATAGTCAACAAATCCGACCGCGAAGGAGCCGACCACGTCGAGCAGGAAATTCGCGCGCTCCAATCCCTGTCGCCCGCATCGAGCAGCCGCTTTGTATCAGGGCACGGCCCCTTTCCTGGCGAAGATCCTGCTTTTGTATCAGGGCACGACTTCAAGCCTGGTCTGAGCGAAGCGCCGCAGGCGCGCAGTCGAACGGCTGCCGATAAGGCTCACAAAGAAGAAAGGGCTTTAGCCCCCGAGGAAGGCGCCGCTTGGACCCCGCCCATCATCCGCACCATCGCCACCACCGGCGACGGCCTCCCCGCCCTCGCCGCAGCCATCGACAAACTGCAACAGTGGCTGTTACAGAACAACCGCCTCGCCGCCCGACGCGCCCACCACTGGCAGCGCCGCCTCGACGCCATGCTCCGCGCCCAATTCATGCGCCGCGCCCGCGACAACGGCCTCAATGCTACCCAGCTCCAATCCCACGCCGCCCGCATAGCCAACGGCCAGCAGGACCCCTGGCAACTCGTCGCCCAGCTCACAGAGAAGGTCTTCTCCGATATCCAACCATCATGAGCCGGAACTCGAAGAGAACGGCCAAGGTGCGGCTCGCGTGCACTCGCTGACTCGCTGTACCCTGAACGCTGGTTTCAACCATGCCCCAAATCGACCACATCGGCATCGCCGTTCGCAGCATCGCCAGGGCACGCCCGCTCTACGAATCCCTCGGCCTCCACATCGTCCACGAAGAAACCATTGAGCAGGAGCAGGTCCGCACCGCCATGATCCCGGCCGGCGAATCCCGCATCGAGCTCCTCGAACCAACCACCGAAGACTCCCCCATCGGCCGCTTCCTCTCGAAACGCGGCGAAGGTCTCCACCACATCGCTCTTCACGTCGACGACATCTCCGCCGCGCTCGAAACCCTCAAAGCCCAGGGAGCCCGCCTCGTCTCCGAAGACATTCAAATCGGAGCCGGCGGCCACCTCTACTTCTTCGTCCACCCCTCCAGCGCAGGTGGCGTACTGCTCGAAATTTGCCAGGACCCGATCGCGGATGTGTAACCTCCGCGATCTGGGATGGTCATCCTGAGCCAGGTTGGGCGCGCGAAGTGCGCCAAACAGCCGAAGGACCTCCCGATGTCTAAACATCGACGACTCGGATGGTCATCCTGAGCCAGGTTTGGCGCGCGAAATGCGCCAAGCAGCCGAAGGACCTGCCGGTCTCTCGCAACCGCCGGCCCCGGCGGTTTTCCTGAACGCTGTACGCTGAACGCTGAATGCTTCTCGCCATCGATACCTGCGGCAACCTCGGCACCGTCGCCCTCGCCCACCTTGCGAGCGGCGACCCGGAAATCCTCGGCCAGACCGAGCTCCCCGGCAAAACCTACTCTGCCCAGCTCCTCCCCGCCATCCGCGACCTCCTCATCCACCACAACGTCACCATCGCCAGAATTGCAACCATCGTTGTGACAAATGGGCCAGGCTCCTTCACCGGCATCCGCATCGGCCTCTCCACCGCCAAAGGCCTGGCCGAACCCAGCGCCATTCCCATCGTCGCCGTCTCGCGCCTCGCTGTCCTCGCTCACAAAGCGCAAAACCAAAATAGAGAGATTCAGGCCGCCGCCCTCGACGCCAGCCGCCACGAGTTCTACTTCGGCGACTACTCCGGCCCGGCGCGCGCGGAATCGCTACTCACCCACGACCCCTTCACCCAACTCGCTACTGCACTCGAGCCTCAACTTGCCATCTGCGAAGAATCCCTCCTCGCCACGGCCCCCGCCGCAACCCTGGTCCCCCCACCCACCGCCGCCGACGCCCTCCTTTTCGCCCTGCCCCGCATCCGTGCTCGCGACTTCGACGACCCCGTCACCCTCGACGGCAACTACCTCCGCCGCTCCGACGCCGAAATCTTCTCGAAGGCCAAACTCCATCCCGCGCAAACATGACCGTCGAACCGCATCGTCACGAAATCCGCCACGCAACCCCCGCCGACCTCGAAGCCATCCTCGCCATCGCGGCCGCCAGCCCCGAAGTCCCAAGGTGGCAGCCCCCCGGCTACCACCCGTACCTGAGCCCTGGATCCCCCAACGCGACCCTCCACCGAACTGCCCTCATCGCAAGCTCCGACGAAGAAATCATCGCCTTCGCCGCCGCCTCTCTCCTGCTCGACGGCGAGCAGAACCTCTGCCAGCTGGACTCTATGGCCGTCCATCCGGCAGCCCGCCGCCAGCGCCTCGCCACCAACCTCCTCCGCGCCATCCTCGCCTGGGCCCTCCAGAACGGCGCCCGCCATCTCGCCCTCGAAGTCCGCGCCGGCAACGCGCCGGCCATCGCCCTCTACCGGCGCCTCGGCCTGGTCGAAGAAGGCCGCCGCCCCCGCTACTACACTCATCCGCAAGAAGATGCCCTGCTTTTGGGAATTCCGTTACCTTAGTGCGTTCCCTCACCCATTTTTCCACCAACAATACCGTTGAAGGTCAGGCCTCCACGGTGCTAGCGTGGTACGTCTCACTATGTGAGCGCAATTCGCCCGGCGAACCAGGATCTAGCCGCGGCTCCGCCGGGATAACCCGAAACGGAGGGGTCGTCTATGGATTTTGAAGCGAACGGTCAGCCGGATAGTGAAGCAATACGTCGCCTGGAAGAAGAGCATCGTCACTATTCGGAGAAGCTCGAAGCCCTGCTCCAAAAACCGTGGCTTTCTGAAGACGAGCAACTCGAGGAAGTTCGCCTGAAAAAGCTCAAATTGCATATTAAGGACCAGATGACCCTGGTTCGAATTCAGGCCCGAGCCTACAGCGCCGCCTAAAGCTCGCACTTCACAATCATCTCCTTGCGCGACGCAATTACGGCGCCCCGTTTTGAGTGTGTGCCAATCGCGCCCCTCCGCGTACACCTGGAAGGCCCCTTTCTGTTTTACTCAACCGGCCATAGAATGAAAAAGACCTTCGGACGAACGTCCAGTTCCACTGCGCGCCGATATATCCAATCCTTATTTCCTCGGCCAACGGTCCGGTTCAACTGCGATCGGCGCGTCCAGGCCGCGTCGTCTGAAAGTCTGCTGTCTTGATCTCTCATGGTACGTGACGGATATTTTTACGGACTGGCCCTCGCTGCGGTGGCCGCCATCCTCTGGCTCTGGACCGGCCGCTGGGGCTGGGCCGTGCCCCCTCTGCTGTTCGCTGTCTTCTTCCTCTGGTTCTTCCGCGACCCCAACCGCGCCATCCCACCCGAGCGCGGCCTGGTCGTTTCCCCCGCCGACGGCAAGGTCACGCAGGTCGCGCGCGTCGAAACGCCGGAAGGCGAACGCCTCCGCCTCAGCATCTTTCTTAGCGTGTTCGATGTTCACGTCAACCGCTCCCCGGTCGAAGGCATCCTGCGCGAGGTCCGCTACCGCAAGGGTGAATACCTCAACGCCATGAACCCAATCTGCGCCGAACGCAACGAGCAGAACCTCGCCGTCGTCGACTGCATCGAGGGCTACCAGGTTTCCTTCATTCAGATCGCCGGCCTTCTCGCCCGTCGCATCGTCTTCACCAAAAAGCCCGGCGACTACCTCGAGCGCGGCCAGCGCGTCGGGCTCATCAAATTCGGTTCCCGCACCGACATTCTCCTTCCAGGCCACGCCGAGCCTCTCGTCAAACCCGGAGATCGCGTTCGTGGCGGAGCCAGCATCCTCGCCCGCGTCCACCTTCCGGAGACCGATCCCCTGCTTGCCTCCATCGGCGCGGAGCTGCTCGCTTGAACGGCGAACCGCAGCCCTTCCTGCGTCCCACCGGCCCGTCCGGATTGCGCGGCCACGTCCCCCTGCCCCGCCGCCGCCCCCGCGGCATGTTTATCCTGCCCTCCATGTTCACCGCGGTCAACATAGCCGCCGGTTTCTTCGCCATCATGCAGAGCCTTGAAGGCTCCGCACTCGAACCCCATCACTTCGATTACGCCGCCCTCGCCATCGGCCTCGCCATTCCCTTTGACGCCCTCGACGGCCGCATCGCCCGCCTCACGAACACCGAAAGCGATTTCGGCAAAGAACTCGATTCGCTCGCCGACGTCATCACCTTCGGCGTCGCCCCCAGCATCCTCGCGTTTGCCTGGGGTTTCCGTTCCCTCCCTCTCACCATGCCGCACGACTACCGGCTCAAGCTGGTTCAGTTCGGTGCCTTCGTCTGCTTTGTCTTCCTGCTCTGTGGGGCCAGCCGCCTCGCCCGCTTCAACATCAGCGTCAACCCGATTCCCAAAAATCCCGGCCGCCCAGGACGCAAATACTTCGTCGGTATGCCCATCCCTGCCGCCGCCGGCTTCGTCGCCGCAGTCATTCACGGCTTTATCGGTTTGCCCATCTTCACCTGGTGGCTCGCCATCATCTGGGGATTGCTGGTCGCCTTCATTGGCTTCCTCATGGTCAGCACCTGGCGCTTCTGGAGCGGTAAAGAGATCAACCTCACCGGCCGGCAACCCTTTCGATGGATCGTCTTCCTGGGTGTCAGCATCTATCTGCTGGTCTTCTTCTCCCGAGGAATCCTGCTCCTGCTCGCCTTCGTCTACATGTTTTCCGGCGTCATCGCGCGTCTCGCCTACTCATGGCGACGCCATCATCCACTGCATACTTCAGCCCAGGGTCCCGCCGCATGACCGATCGCACCAAAATTGCCATCGTCGGCGCAGGATCGCTGCGCGGCAAGGAACTCAACGACGCACTCGCCGACTCCCCCTTCGTCGATGCCGATTTCCTGCTCATGGATGACGAAGCCGAATTAGGCTCCCTCGAAGCCGTCGGCGACGAGGTCACCTTCATCCAGCGCATCGACCCCGGCTCCTTCCATCGCGTCGACTTCGTCTTCTTTGCGGGCGACGAACAGCTCACCCTCAGGCACTGGCAGAATGCCCATAAAGCTGGCGCCAGCATAGTAGATCTTTCCGGCGCTCTCGAAGGTCAACCTGGCGTGCTCGTCCGCGCCCCCTGGATCGACAGCGAATGGATCGACAGCGAATTCCAACCCATCCCCGCTAAGGTTGTTCCCGCTGCGGTTATCCCCGGCCAGAATCTGCCCGGCCTCGAAACACCCGCCATTGTGCCCGCCCACGCCGTCGCTGTCACCCTCGCCCTGCTGCTCGGCCGTGTCGCGCAAAACAATCCCCTCCACAGCGCCTGGGCTACCGTGCTCGAGCCCGCCTCTGAATACGGCCGCGCCGCCATGGATGAACTCCACCAGCAGACCGTCAAGCTTCTCAGTTTTCAGGATCTCCCCAGGCAGGTTTACGACACCCAGGTCGCGTTTAACGCCACGCCCGCCTTTGGCGAATCGGCGAAATTCTCGCTCGCGGCCAACGAGTCCCGCATCCGCCGCCACTTCGCACTGCTCTCCGCCGGTCGCCTCCCGGAAGTCGGCGTCCAGCTTTTGCACGCGCCCGTCTTTCACGGCTACGGCATCTCGATTGGGGTTGAGCTCACCACTCCCATCTCGCTCGACCAGATGGAAGCCGCGCTCGCCGGAGAGCACGTCGAGATTGTCACTGCGGAATCCGATCCGCCCACCAACCTCACCGTCGCCGGTCAGCCCAACATCCTGGTCCGCGCCCGTCCTCAAAACACAAAAGATCCGGAAACCACCCGCTTCTGGATCTGGGCCGGCCTCGACAATCTTCGCTTCGCCGCTGTCAATGCACTGGCCTGCGCCCTCGAACTCAAGCGCCTCCGCCCCTCAGGCAAAGTCCAATAGGCCCCTTCCCCTCGCTCGATAATCGTCCCTTGCTAGTCATCCTTCGCTAATCGTCTTTCGCTAAGCGCCTTTCGCTAAGCGCCTTTCGCTAAGCGCCTTTAGCTAATCGTCCCCCTGCTAATCGCCTTTCGCTACGCGCCTTTCGCTAAAACGCCTCACGCTAGTCCTTCGCTCGCCTCACGCTCGCCCATCGCCCGCCTCACGCTCGCCCCTCGCTCGCCTCACGCTCGCCCCTCGCCCGCCTCACGCTCGCCCTTCGCTCACGGCTTCTCGCTTCCTCTGGCCCGGTGCTGGTCCCGTCGATCTCCGCACCACCAGCGCCGGCTGCACCGCAAACTCGCCGCCCTTACTGCCATCCTGCCGGCTGCTGTAGAGCGCCCGAAACGCCACCCGCGCAATCTCGTCGCGCGAAAGCCCCACCGTCGTTAACGCCGGCTGCGTAAACGCGCTGATCTGAATATCATCGAATCCCACAATCGAAATATCTTCCGGCACCCGCAATCCGCTTTCGTGGATCGCACCCAGCGCCCCGATCGCCGTCATGTCGTTCGACGCCAGCACCGCGGTCGGTCGCGTCTTTCCACTCAGCAGCCGCGCCATCGCCTCGTGTCCCCCGCTCACCTGGTGATTCCCCTCCTCCATCAGGCCCGCCCCAATCCCTCTGCGCTTCAGGCACCCCACAAACGCCTCCCGCCGTACACGCGCCGAGCGCAGCATCATCGGTCCTGAGATAAACGCAATTTTCGTGTGCCCCAGCCCCACAATGTGCTCCACCGCCGCATCCACTCCCGCCGCGTAATCCACCGCGATATTACTCGTCAGTTCGTGCGCGGTCCCCGTATCCAGAAACACCAGCGGAATCTCCCGGCTGTGAAACTCCCGAATCCAGCGCTCATCCATTTCCGACGTCATGATCGCCACGCCGTCCACCTTGCGCTGCAGCATACGGCTCACGCACAGCTCCATCCGCTCCGGATCGTAATTCGTATTCGCCACCAGCACTTCCTGCCCGTACTGCACAGCGATATCCTCGAAGCTCTTCACCAGCTCCGGGAAAAATGGATTCGTGATGTCGGAAATAATCAGCCCATACAGGCTGCTGCGCCCCGAACCCAGCGCCCGCGCCCACGTATTGGGATAGAACTTCAGCTCCTCAATCGCCCGCTGCACCCGTTCCTTCGTTTCCCGCGTTACCTTGTCTGAACCGTTGATGGTTCGCGACACAGTAGCCGTCGAAACTTTCGCCAGGCGGGCAACTTCCCTGATATTCATATTGGGCGTTCGAAAAGCCTATATTCGATCTGCAACAGACTAGGGTAATCCCTCATCGATTCCTGAAGCTTCTGCAACATTAAGAACATGTCTTTCACCGGAGTCAGCCATTGAAAATCCGCCCCGCCCACTTCGCGACCGCCGCGCTTCTGTCTCTGTTGAGTCTTTCCGCCACAGCCCAGCCTTCCACCTCCACGCGATGGTCGGAATCTCAGGCGAATGAATGGTACGCCCATCAGCCCTGGCTCGTCGGCAGCGACTACATCCCCTCCAACGCCATCAATCAGCTCGAGATGTGGCAAGCCGAATCCTTCGACCCCAAACGCATCGACCTCGAGCTGGGCTGGGCCGAATCCCTCGGCATGAACACCATGCGCGTCTTCCTTCACGACCTGGTCTGGCAACAGGACCCCGACGGCTTCCGTGACCGTATCGGCGTCTTCCTCACCATCGCGGCGAAACATCATATCCGCCCCCTCTTCGTCCTCTTCGATTCCTGCTGGGATCCCGACCCCAAACTCGGCCCTCAGCATCCGCCCATCCCCGGCGTCCATAACTCTGGCTGGGTGCAAAGCCCCGGCCGCGCCGCCCTCGCCGACCCCACCCAGTATCCCCGCCTCCAGACCTACGTCAAAGGCGTCATCGGCGCCTTCGCCGACGATCCGCGCATCCTCGGCTGGGACCTGTGGAACGAGCCCGACAACATCAACGCCGACACCACCAAAGAAACCGAGGCCAAGCGCGACCTTGTCGCCAAACTTCTGCCCCAGGTCTTCGCTTGGGCTCGCTCCGCCCATCCCATGCAACCCCTCACCAGCGGCGTCTGGCAGGGCGACTGGTCCTCGCTCGAACGAATGCCGCCCGTCGCCCGCATCCAGATCGAGAACTCCGACGTCCTCTCCTTCCACAACTACGGCTGGCCCGAAGACTTCGAGCACCATGTACTGCTCCTCGAGCAGTACCATCGCCCCCTCCTCTGCACCGAATACATGGCCCGCGGCGCGGGCAGCACCTTCGACACAGTCCTGCCCATCGCGCAGAAGTATCGTGTCGCCGCCATCAACTGGGGCTTCGTCCAGGGTAAGACCCAAACGAACCTACCCTGGGATTCCTGGCAGCGCCCCTACGTCCTCCAGCCCCCCATGATCTGGTTCCACGACATCTTCCATCCCGACGGCACCCCCTACCGCCAGCACGAAGTCGACCTCATCCGCGCGCTGACCTCCGCTACGAATGGCGCAAGCCAAGCGACACCGCAATGAGGCGAAATGCCGAATCCCCTCCCCCCGCCGCATCATCGAAAAGCCAACAGCCATCGGAGGAGAAACACTATGGCAGCTTTTTGCGGATGCTGTGGAGCAGAGATTGGCCCGAAGGCCGAAGCATGCCCCGTCTGCGGCACTCCCCGGCATGGAATGTTGAGCCTCGATCCCGCAATTCAATCGGACACGGGCTCCAAATCCGATAACCCCGCCACCATGCACCTGTTTTCCTGCGAGATGAGAAAGGAAACCAGCCGCCCGAAAGTATCGTAGGCTGAGGACAATCAAAACCACTCAGGAGAATCCATGAAAATAGCAACTCTCATCTGCCGTATTCTTCTCGGCCTTGTCTTCGTCGTCTTTGGCCTCAACAAGCTCCACCAGTTCATCCCCGCCACCATGCCGCCGGGCGACGCAGGCACCTGGTCCCTTCTGATGGTCAACCATCACTGGCTGGCGGTCGTTGGCATCTTCGAGACCGTCGGCGGCCTCTTCCTGCTCTCCGGCAGATTCGTCCCACTCGGCCTCACCCTCGTCGCCCCGATCTGCGTCAACATCCTGCTCTTCAGTTTCCTGTTTGCCCCCGCTGCCGCGGGCCCCGGCATCGTGGTTTCAATCCTCGAGCTCTTCCTGATCTACGCTTACCGCGGCTACTTCGCTTCGCTCTTTACGGCCAAAGCCACCGTCTCCTGACCTCATTGCTCTCGACCGCACTCGTTGGCATTACCAGATATCTAACTTACAAAGAAGAAGTGTCATCCTGAGCGAAGCATCCGAATTCGTTGCGCCCGCCTTTGGGCGCAACAATCAATTCAGAAGCGAGTCGAATGGACCCGCATTTCATCGCCATCAGAATGCCCTCTCAATGGATAGGGCATTCTGGACACCAGGAATTCTCGATCACATCCCCATAGGCGAATCTGAAAACGCGACACTCGCCGCATCGCACGTACTTACACCGCGCCCGTAATACCCTTCCCCTCCGCCAGGGTAAATATCCGATCCACCCCAGGCAACTGCACCTTCTCCACCACCCCATCCGGCCAATGAATCTCGACTAAGTCCACCTTCTCCGCATCACCCAGCCCAAAATGCACCCGCGGATCGTTCGACGATAGATAGCTCCCCCCGCTCAACACATCGCCCCGTTGCCGCATCCCACCCGCCGTCAGATAAACCGTCGCCCCCACCGCATCCCGCGGACTTTTCGCCCCTCCCACCAGCTTCAACTCCACCCAGTGATGATGATCCGGGTTCACATTTTTCAGTAGCGCCGGAAGTCCATCCATGTTGTTCATCACCACATCGATCTTTCCGTCATTGAATAAATCCCCAAACGCCACGCCACGTCCCACCACCACAACCGCCAGCCCCGTCCCTTCTACCGCAGGCACCAGCTCAAACTTTCCGCCCTTCACGTTGTGAAACAGCAGAGGCCGCTCCGCATAAGTCGTCCCCCACTCCGGATGCGCGTCCACTTGCGGATAAACATGCCCATTCGCAATGAACAAGTCCTTCCAGCCGTCGTTGTCGTAATCCAGAAATCCATCCCCAAACCCCACAAATGGAATCGTAGGCGCCGCAACTCCCGCCTGATAACTCACGTCGGTGAAATTCCCCTTGCCGTCGTTGTTAAACAAGATGTCGTAATCATCCGAAAACGTCGTGCTCACGATAGCCTCGTGCCCGTTGTTTTCATAATCCCCCGCCGCCAGCCCCATATTCGCCGCCTCCCGCCCATCCGCATTCAGCGCCAGCCCGCTGAGGTAACTATCGTCCTCAAACGTCCCGTTCCCTTTGTTGATGTATAAATAATTCGGCGTCGAATCGTTCGCCACGATCAGGTCCGGCTTCCCATCCCCATTCACATCCACAAACAAAGCACCCAGCCCGTAGTACCCATTCTTGTTATCGACGCCCAGCTTCTCGCTAACATCCGTAAAAGTCCCATTGCCGTTGTTACGAAATAAATGGTCGCGCTCTCCCGGCAATCCTCGCGGCCCGCACATTGTCCCCACGCCGCGAAACTGGCAGTTAGCATAATTTACCGCCCGCGAACCCGAAACCGGCGGATGCACAAAATCGAAGTGGACATATCCCGCTACAAATAAATCCAGCCGCCCATCGCCGTCATAATCTCCAAACGTAGCCCCTGTCGACCACGTCCCTAACTCCACCCCCGCCTTCTCCGCCACATCCGTAAACGTCCCGTCGTGATTATTGCGGTACAGACGGTTCTTTCCATAGTTAGTAACATATAAGTCCGGCCACCCGTCATTGTCGTAATCCGCTACCGCGCACCCATAACCCCACCGCTCGTTACTGACCCCCGCCTTTTCCGTCACGTCCGTAAACGTCCCATCATGGTTGTTGTGAAACAGCGCCGCCTTCGGGGCCGCCTCCTTCCCATTCATCGCATCGAGCGTCGACCCATTCACCAGATAAATATCCAGCCAGCCGTCGTTGTCGTAGTCGAGCAGGCACACCCCTGGCCCTTTCGCCTCCACAATGTACGGCTTGTCCGGCGTCCCCGACGTGTGATGCCAGCTCGTCAGCCCCGCAGCCTTGGCAATATCCTCAAACACCACCGGCCCGCTCTTCACGAACCCACCCGCGGTAATCGGCCGATGCTTCGCATCGAAAACCGCCTGATGCTGCTCCCCGCTCGCAATGCCCACGTGCTGCGCTCCGCCCGCGGCCTCCTGCCCCTGTGCCGTCGCCGCCAACCCAAAAACAACCAGCGCTTCCGCGGCAAACACCCCCACAATTGACAGCCCGTAACGACGTCCCCATCCCACTCGATTCTTCATCCTGCAACCATTCTCGCCGCTCGCACCCATCCGCGAAAAGAGCCACTCAAATTCTCATCCCCGCACCGCGTTACCATGAATCCGCATGCCGCTCCTTAAGCAAACTCTCTTCCTTACCCTCATCTGCATTTCCCCCCTCCTCGCCCAACAGTCCCCGCAAGTCCGCGTCCCCACCGCCACCCTCGACGCTTACACCGGCCAGTACCGCTTGCAGGACGATCCCGACACCGTCTTCTCTGTCTTTCGTGACGCCGGCCGCCTCTACATTGAGAGCCCCCGCTCCCCGCGCATCAACCTCACCCCCGAATCGAACACAGCCTTTACACCCGACAGCGGCAACTCCCACTACACGTTCCTGACCGCCGGCGACGGCCAGGTCGCCACCATGCGCTTCACCAGTCCCGGCCAGCAAATCAACTTCGAAAAAATCTCCTCCCAGCCCGTCCCCAACCACTTCCGCCCCTACTCGCGCCGGGAAGTCATGATCCCCATGCGCGACGGCATCAGGCTCCACGCCGTTATCCTCCGTCCAACCGGCACCAAACAAACGCTGCCCTTCCTCATGGAGCGCACCCCCTACGGCGTCGACGGCTCCACCTCTGACTCCACCAACTCCCGCTTCACCGAGCTGGCCCAGAGTGGCTACATCTTTGTCATGGAAGATATCCGTGGCCGTTACAAATCCGAGGGAACCTTCGTCATGATGCGTCCCCTCGCCGACCATCATGACCCGCATGCCATCGACGAATCGACCGACACATACGACACCGTAGCCTGGCTCCTCAAACACATTCCCCATAACAATGGTCGCGTCGGCGTCATCGGCATCTCCTATCCTGGCTTTCTCGCCGCGGAAGCCGGCATCGACCCCCACCCCGCTATCCGTGCCATCTCCCCCCAGGCCCCCATGACCGACGTCTGGCTCGGCGATGACTTCTTCCACAACGGCGCATTCCGCCAGACTTACGGCTACGACTACGTCACCGGCATGGAATCCACCAAAGAGAACACCTTCACCAAACTCGACGAGGACGCTTACAACTTCTTCCTCAACGCCGGCTCCTTCGCCGCAGCCGGCAAGTCTGGCGTCGACGATCTGCCCACAGGCAAGGCCTTCCTCGAACACCCCGCCTATGACAACTTCTGGCTCTCCCGCGCCGTCCAGTACCACCTCACCACCGTCGCCGTCCCCACCCTTGAAGTCGGCGGCTGGTGGGATCAGGAAGACCTCTGGGGACCCCAGGCCGAATATTCTGCGCTCGAGTCAGCCGCCCACCACCTTCCCGCCGACCCCGCCCACCGCGTCTACCTCGTCCTCGGTCCCTGGCGTCATGGCGGCTGGGCCCAAACCACACGCCATCTCGGCCCCCTTGACTTCGGCGAAGCCGTCGGCGACGAATTCCGCCAGCACATCGAAGCCCCCTTCTTCGCGTACTACCTAAAAGATCAGCCAGGCTTCAGCCTGACTAACACCGCCACTTACCAAACCGGCTCCGAGCGCTGGATGTCCTACGACCAATGGCCGCCCCAAAATGTAATCACCACTGATCTCTATCTGGCCGCGGACGGCTCGCTCACCTTTACCAAACCCTCCGACCCCACCGCCTTCAAGGCCTATACCTCCGATCCCGCCAACCCAGTCCCCTACCGCCGCCGCCCCATCCAGGCCACCTACGCCCCCGGCTCTCAGTGGTACACCTGGCTCGTTCAGGATCAACGCCCGTACGACTCCACCCTCCCCGACGGCCGCAAAGACGTCGCCATCTTCACCACCCCGCCCCTCGACCACGACCTCACCATCAGCGGCGACCTGGTTGCCGACCTCACCGCCTCCACCTCCGGCAGTGACGGCGACTGGGTCGTCAAGCTCATCGACGTCTTCCCCGACGATCCTGAAAAAGCCGGCACATGCGCGACACCCTGCCTCACCATCGCGCCAAGTCCCGACGCCAACCCTTCCGGCTACGAGCTCATGATTGCCGATGAAATCTTCCGCGGCCGCTATCGCCGCAGCCGCACCGACCCTGAACCTATCCCCGCCAACACTCCCGAGGAATACCGCTTCTCACTCCATGCCGCCGACCACGTCTTCCTCAAAGGACACCGCATCATGGTCCAGGTCCAGAGCACCTGGTTCCCCCTCTACGACCGCAACCCCCAAACCTTCGTCCCCAACATCATGACCGCCCAGCCCTCGGACTATAAGCCCGCCGAACAACACATCTACGCCACCTCCCACATCGAACTGCCCGTGCCCCAATAAACTGCGATGCAAATCAAGTACTCCATCCCCATAGGTTTGGCTTGCGTCGCACAACCGTCTCCGGAAAACCCTCCTGTACACTGTCCAAACCCCAATCCATCCACTGCAATGAGGTACCAAGGCATGGCCCCACCAGCGCCCCTGCCCGATCAGCTCGCACCTGACCTCGTGCCTGACCCGGCCGCTCGCCCCACTATCCCTCCCGACGACCCGCTCCTCCTGCGCGAATGGTTCCTCATCGCCTTCTCAACCGAAATCCTCCCCGGCGCAACCCTCGCCCGCCGCCTCCTCGGCCGCGACCTCGTCCTCTGGCGATCATCGCAGGGCCTGCACTGCTGGCTCGACCTCTGCATCCATCGCGGAGCCAAACTTTCGCTCGGCACGATTGCCTGCGACCACCTCATCTGTCCCTACCACGCATGGGAGTACGCCCCCTCTGGCCAATGCGTCCGCATCCCCGCTCAGCCAGACCTGCCGCCGCCCGCCAAAGCCCGCGCCCACGTCTTCCGAGTCGAGGAATCCTCCGGCGCCGTCTTCGTCTGTCTCGGCGAACCCACGCATCCGGCGCCGCAATGGCCGCTCTCGCACACTCCCGGCTTCCGCACCGTTCCTGCCGGACCCTACATCTTCCGCGCCCTCGGTCCCCGCATCATCGAAAACCTCCTCGACGTCGCGCACCTCGGTTTTGTTCACGCCGGCCTCCTGGGCGATCCGCAAAGACTGGAGATCGAAGACTACGAAGTAGCCGACACCCCCCGAGGCCCCGAGGCCGCGCAGATTCGCATCTGGCAGCCCAACCCCGACGGCACCGGCCAGGGAGCGCTTGTCACTTATCGTTACTGGGTGGAGGGCCCGCTCACCGCAGGACTCGAAAAACTCGCCGAGCCCGATCCCGGCGAGCCCGGCTCCGACAGCCCCAGCCACGGCGCGCGCCGCTTCGCCATCTTCGCCCAGGTCGCTCCTATCGACCACGAGTCCTGCGCCATGCGCCTGCTCATGAGCATGAACTACGGCCACGGCATTCCCGACCAGGAACTCCGTGCCTTCCAGGATCGCGTCACCGAACAGGATCGCGTCGTCGTTGAATCGCAGCGCCCTGAGCTTCTGCCGCTCGACCTCCAGGCTGAACTCCACCTGCGTTCCGACCGCATGGCCATCGCCTACCGCAAATGGCTGCGGAAGATCGGGCTTCGCTATGGCGCAGCGTGAGCGCTTGCCGCTCTTCACCTCCGGCGATATCGATGGCTTCTTCGGCCTCTTTTTCTCCGGCTTCCCGGACCTTCTGCTCATCGTTGGACTGGCGCCCGTCTGCGGCCTTTCCACCTCCTTCGTCGTCAGCCGCATCCTGCCTGGAGTCGCCGTCTCCGTCGTCATCGGCAACTTCTTTTACGCCTCGCAGGCGCGCCGCCTCGCACTCAATACCGGCCGCACCGACGTCACCGCCATCCCTTTCGGCGTCAACACCCCCACCATCTTCGCCTACGTCTTCCTCATCATGGGCCCTGTCTACACGCAGACCCACTCCGGAACCGCAGCGTGGCAGGCGGGCATCTTCGCCAGCCTGCTCAGCGGCATCATCCAGACCGCCGGCGCATTCTGCACGGACTGGATCCGCCGTTACACTCCGCGCGCCGCTCTCCTCTGCCCGCTCGCCGGCCTCTCGCTCGCCTACCTCTGCCTCGGATTCATCTTCGGCGTCTTCGAGCAGGCCGCCATCGCCCTCGTCCCCATGATCATCCTCTTCACCCTCTATGGATCGCGACTTCGCCTTCCAGGCCGAATCCCTCCAGGCCTCGTCGCCATCGCCATCGGCGCGGCGCTCGTAGCCATCCTGCGTGCGCTCCACATCTACCACCCGCTACCTGCCGAACTCGTGGCCCCCGGCCTCTACCTGCCACACGCCGTCAACGCCTTTGCGCTTCTCGGCAGCCACCAGCTCTGGACCTACCTCCCCGTCATCGCACCCCTCGCCGCGCTCGATACTCTTGGCTCCCTGCAGATCCTCGAATCCGTCCGCATCGCGGGCGACGAATACCGCACCGTCCCATCCCTTCTCACCAATGGACTCGGCACCCTCGCGGCCGCGCTCCTTGGCAGCCCGTTTCCGACGACGCTCTACATCGGCCACGCCGCGCACAAGGCCAACGGCGCGCGCTCCGGCTACTCCGTCCTCAATGGAATCGCCATCCTGGCGCTCTGCGTCACCGGTCTCCTGCCTCTGGTTCTCCGCATCGTACCGCTTGAAGTCGCCGGTCCCGTCATCGTCTGGTTTGGACTTGTCACGATTGGCCAGGCCTTCGCCGAAGTGCCTCGCGAGCAATCCGTCGCCGTCGCCCTCGGCCTGATCCCCATCCTCGCGGAATGGGCCGCAGGCCTCATCAACACCGTCGCCCTCGCCGCCAACAGTTCGCTCGCTGCGGTGCTCGGTCGCATGAATGGCGAGCTCGCACTCGCCGGCCTGCTCTCTCTCGGCCAGGGCGCGCTGCTCACCTCCATGCTTTGGGCGGCCACTATGGCCCTCGTCATCCAGAAACACTTTGCCCGCGCCGCAGCATGGATGGGGGCGGCCGCCGTGCTCTCCGCCATCGGCGTTATCCACGCCTGGCAGCTCACGCCCACTGGCGTCGAAGGCCGCCTCGGCTGGTTCGCCGCGCCACCCTTCGCCCTCTCCTACCTCGCGGGAGCCGCCTTTCTCCTCCTCTGCGCCCGGCTTGCGCGCCGACCCGCGTCAGTCTCCCGGACCGCGTGAACTTCTGCATCTAAGATGAAGCCTCGCATGTCACCTAAGTTAAGGAAATGGCCTTGTCAGAGAACTCAGAGAAGAACCCATCCGTTCAGGAGCAGGAGGGGTTGAGCAAAGTAGCCGCCGTTACCCTCTCTTTCTGGATCATTAAGGTGTTGTGCACCACACTCGGCGAAACCGGCGGCGACGCCGTCACGATGTCGATGCATCTTGGATATGCCATTGGCACCGCGATCTTCGCCGTCATCGTGGTCATTGCGGTCACCGCGCAGGTGATCGCCAGGCGGTTCCATCCCTTCCTCTATTGGTTCACCATTGTGGCGACGACTACAGTCGGCACTACAATGGCCGACTTTGCCGATCGCTCGCTCGGGATGGGTTATGCGGGCGGAAGTTCCCTGCTTCTCGCCCTGCTGGTGGCATCTCTCGGCCTCTGGTACTGGACCATGGGATCGATCTCGGTGACGACCGTCGCCTCTCCAAAGACAGAGATCTTCTACTGGGTCACAATCATGTTTTCGCAGACCCTCGGCACCGCCCTTGGCGACTGGGCCGCCGACGATGCCGGCCTTGGCTACCTCGGCGGCGTGGCCCTCTTTGGCGGAGCGCTGCTCGTTGTCGCAGCCGTCCATTTCTTCACAAAGATCTCCAAAACAACTCTGTTCTGGGCCGCTTTCATCCTCACCCGCCCGCTCGGCGCCGTTTCCGGCGACCTGTTCGACAAGCCCGTCGCCCAGGGCGGGATGGCCATCAGCCGATACACCGCGTCGGCCGTGCTCGCCGCTGCGATCCTCGTCTGCATCCTGATCTTCCCGCAGCGCGCCGCGCGCGAAGTGCACTGAACTTGCGATAGCGGTTGACAATTCTTAAACCATGCCTACAATGTAGACATGGCCGACCTCCTCGGTACCTTCGAACAAGCCGTCCTCCTCGCCATCCTCCATCTCGGCCCCGAAGCCTACGGTCGCGCCATCCTTCATCAGGTGCAAACTTCCCTGCGCCGCAATGTCTCCGCAGGTTCCGTCTATACCACCCTCGACCGCCTCGAAGCCCGCAGCCTCATCGCCTCAGCTCTCGCCGAAGGTACGCCCGCCCGCGGTGGACGCCCACGCCGCTATTACAAAATCGCCGCCGCTGGCATGCGCGCCCTCGACGACGCCCACCAAACCATCACCGCCCTGTGGAAAAGCGTGCCATGGCCGGCCAAAGCAAGGTCAGCCCGGGTGAGAAAGGTAGCTCTATGAAACCCCGCAAAACCGCGCCTCCTCCATGGGCCGAGCAACTCCTCGAAAGTCTCCTCCCCGTCCGCGATCGCCAAACCATCACCGGCGATCTGCGCGAGGAGTATCTCGAAGCCATCCTGCCCACCACCCGCCCGCTGCGCGCCGACCTCTGGTATCTGCGTCAGCTCGCGAGTATCGCCTCCCGCTCCCTCGCGTCCCACTTCTTCACCTCGAGGTCCCTCGCCATGCATGGCATTCTGCTCACCCCCTTGCTCCTCGCCTCCCTCTGGACATCAATCTGCGGCGTCTGGCTTGCCACCATGGAATCGATCCTCCAGCACCCCGGCTATCCAACGCGCATCGCCATCGCCCTCGGCGTCGCGCTCATCGGCCTCGCCACCATCCTCTCTCGCTTCCTCCATCTCAGCACCCGCGGCGAGCGCTGGCTCTGGATCGCCGCTGTCGCCCTCATCGCCCTCGGCGGCTACGCCTTTGTCAATAACCTGCTCACCAGCCACTTCGAAGGATTTGTCTTCCTTCTCTCCCTCAGCTTTATCCTCCAGGGCTTCCTGATGTTGGCAGCCCTTGGCTGGCCACGTGCCGGCGCAAGCTCCACTCCGCCACCTCTTGCGAAGACGACCTTCTCATGACCATCTTCGATCTGCTCTTCATCCTGCTCTTCCTCGCCTCAGTCGTCGCGCTCATCTCGATCCTCATCATGCTCGTGCGCGGACGCGTCCCCGCCGCTAAACGCCTCCTCCTTTTCTTCCTCGGAACATGGGCCCTCTATCTCGCGATTGTCTTCATCACCGCCGCCGCAACGCCGCAAACCATCATCGCCTTCAACCAGGAACAATGCTTCGACGAGATGTGCTTCTCGGTTTCTCAGGTGCAAACCGCCACGCAACTGGGCCCTTCCTCCAGCCCCGTCAGTGCCAAGGGCGTCTTCTATGTCGTAACGGTCAGGGTTACCAGTCACTCGCGCGGCCGCGCGCAAAGCGAAGGAGGCATCCACGCCCTCCTTTGGGATTCAGCCAGGTACTACGACATCTCGCCCTCCGGACAGCGCGCCTGGGAAGCAACCCACGCCACGCCTCGCTTAACCGCGCGTCTCCAACCCGGCGAAAGCATTCTCAGCGATCAGGTCTTCGACGTCCCCGCGCGCAGTCCATCCCTTAGCCTTGTTCTCAGTCACGGGTTCACCCCGGCGTACATCGTCATCGGAGAATGCCCCCTCTTCCACCCGCCGGCAATCCTCCGGCTGCAATGAATGCCAACTTTCGTTGACAACTTTCGCTAATCGTCTTTCGCTAATTGCTTTTTGCCATCCGATTTTCGCTCGCCATTAACTGGTTTCCCGCGCGTCTCTCGCTCGCGTCTTGCAGATCGTATCTTTCGCTAATCGTCTTTGGCTGCTTTTTCGCTTGCCCTCGACTCGTCCCCCGCTCGCTTCTCGCTCGCCTTCTCCTTCATCAGCGCCTCGGCCAGCGCCAGCCGGGCATACAGTTCAATCTCCGGATGATCGTATTGCGCGGCAGCCTCCACCGCGCTCTTCGGGCTCTGCGCCGCCAGCGCGACGATCAGCCGATTCGTCGCGTTGATCGGCGTGATCAGAGGAGAAAAAGAGTACAGCTCATACTCGCCATCGTCGAAGCATTCCGGCTCCAGCAACATGGCGTTCGCCGCCGCAAACGCTATCAGGCTGTTCGTGCTGTCGATGGCCCTTTGCACAACGGCCCGCGCGGTTACGAGATTGGGCGCATTCCGCAGTTGTCCCTCAAGCTTCGTCAGCAACGCCTGCTTCTCCTGGAGTTGTGCGCTCAGCTCCCGGCCAGCCTCGTCTCTGGCTGCTCGCCCTGGATCCGGAGCCTCCCCAGCGTAAGCGGTGACGGTCACCACCGGTGGCCCAGCCGGCTCGTCCAGAGTTCGCGTCGGATCGATGCTCGTCGTCAGCCCCGCCGAAGCCCCTCGCAGCTTCTCCGCCTTGTCACTCGCGTACGGCTCGATCGCCGCGATATAGGCCTCGAGCGATTGCGGGATCACCGCTTCGCGCGGGTTCGAAGCAGCCAGCAGCTGGTCGGCCAGCGAGTTCATGAGTGTGCTGAGCGAATCGGGATCGAGAGCCTGACTGTCGATCAGCACCACCGGCGCGCGCGTTCCTTCGTCCACACGCATCTGCCGCAGAAACTCAAGCGTCGCCGTCAACATATCCGGATCGTCGCCCGGTTGTTCCTGCGCCAGCTGCTGCACCATGGCCGTCGCCAGCGGCCGCGCCAGCGCAGGGGCCGCCTGCCGCAGCACCGCATAAGCGCTCACCACCGTCGAGTTCAGGCCGTCCCCAAGCTTTGCCAGAGCGGCGTTCTCCACGATCTGCGGATTCTGTTGCGCCACCGTTTCGAAAATCAACCGCTGAAATTCCGCGTCGTGGTCAGCGCTCTGCGGCGTGGCCAGCGCCTGCAACGCCAGTTCTGGATTGACGTGAACCAGCTGCAACAGAATGGGCCGCCGCAAGAACTCCAGATCCCCCAGCTTCTCTTCATGCTTAGGATCATTAGCCGGCAGTTCCGCCTCCGCTCGATCTACTTCGCGCAGGGCGCGCAACAATAGCTGCGCCGCCTTGTCCGGATAGTCCCCCGTCAACGCCTCCGCGCCATCCCTTGCCAGCTGGATGCGGTTGCGAACCAGCCGCAGGTTCGTGGCTCGATCCAACGTCTCTTCCAGCAGGGCCCCGCCGCTTGGCTGTTGAATAACTCCCACTTTAGAATTCGCCGGCACCGCCTGCGCGTGGCACAAGGTTACGGCGACGGTCAAAACGACGATAAGGACCGAGGGTCTTAAGATTCGCACTGCAGATAGGTCAGCGAGCGACATGGCATAAGTCTTGTGTCTCTACAATTAGTCCGCCGTAAGTTACGGAAAGTAAGCGCACGAGGCGCCGCGGGAACAGCGAGGCGCCTCGTCCTGACCGTAATGCAAATCTCTAGTTAACGACCGCATTGAACTTCTGGACGTTCAGCGCACCCGAGTCCTTCGAGTTCGTGTTGTAAAAGACCTCGGTCCCAAACTCCACCCCACCAAGATACAGGCCGCTGTTCAGCAATCCTTTGGTGTAAGTGATGTAGTTCAGAAAGTCTTTCAAATTGATCGTCTGGTTCGATGATTTATTACTGTTAGAGACAAAGCTGAACACCGGCCAGCCATTCCCCGTCCCGTTGTAATTTACCGGGCGGTAAACAAATGTCCAGCTGATGCCATCGATCGTGACCGAACCCTCCTGCTCCCCGTACTGTCCACCGATGTCGTTGTAACACCAGATCATCATCTCCGCAGTCGGACTGGATGCGTTCGTTGAGCTGATGATCCAGTTGTCATAGGAAACATCGACGTTCCCCGTGTTGCTGCCGTTTTCCGACCACTGCAGGCTCGACTCGATGTTATCGCCCGCCGAAATCTTCACCGGCAGCCCCGTATTCGAATAGGTATAGCCGTATTGCCATCCCAGCACGATCGAGGGGTAGGACTTCACGTCGTACGGGTTCACGTCGGGAAAGTAGTAGGAGGTACCCCACGAAACCGACCCGCCGGAAAGGCCGTTGCTGTAAACACATTCCCAGTAGCCCGAGCCGGCATTCCCCAGGTTCCAGGTGTTGTTGTAGACGTAATAAGGTGACGCGCCGATTTTCGCGTAGTCGCTGCAGGACGAAGTGGTGGCGCCGGCCGTCTGCGGAAGCAACAGCGCGGCGAATCCGCAAAGTGCAAGGGTCCCCCAAAGGGTCTTACGGAGAGGGTGAACCATCAGTGACCTCCGTTTGTGGGTTAGATGATGCCGACTTTATAAGCGCCGACGATTCTTCTCCCCAAACGGAAGATTTGTCAAGATCACTTTCGGAATATTGACTTGCACGGCTGAAACGATTGATCAGGCTGGATTTGATGACTCGCGGCCTCTGACGGAGGTCGCTTTTGCCTCTCGTCAACCGCTTGTCGTTCTATGTTTGTTCGGTCGGTGCCCGTGTTTGCTCGCCGTGGGGCTCAGTGTTACCTCGCCCCTCGCTCGGCGCATTTTCTTTAATCGCATCTCGCTGGCCTTGCTCCAGGCTGCCCCGCTCGTAATGGGTATTTCGCTCGTTTTTCCGTTCCCTGTTCCCTTCTGCCTACTCCCTATTCCCTACTCCCTGCCTTTACTCCTCCTGCTCCCTCAACTTCGCAATTACCGAAAAATCCTCGAGCGTCGTCACATCCCCTTTAATCTCCCCATGCGTCGCCATCTCCCGCAGCAGGCGCCGCATAATCTTCCCCGACCGAGTCTTCGGCAGCTGGTCCGTGAACCTGATGTCATCCGGCCGCGCCAGGGAACCAATCTCCTTTGCCACCCAAGCTCGCAATTCGTCTTTCGTCTCCTTTGTCGGCGTGTACCCGCCCTCCAGCGTCACAAACGCTGCAATCGCCTGCCCCTTCAGCTCGTCCGGCCGCCCAACCACGGCCGCCTCCGCCACCTTCGGATGCGCCACCAGCGCGGACTCCACCTCCATCGTCCCCAGCCGATGCCCGCTCACATTGATCACGTCATCCACGCGCCCCATAAGCCAGAAATAACCATCCTCATCCATGCGCGCGCCGTCGCCCGTGAAGTAGCACCCCGGAACATCCGACCAGTACTGCTTCACATACCGGTCCGCATCCCCCCAGATCGTCCGCGCCATCGAAGGCCACGGCTTCCGGATCACCAGCAACCCGCCCTGCCCTGCCGGCACTGGCTGTCCCTCTTTTGTAACAACCTCCGGCACAATTCCAAAAAACGGCCGCGTCGCCGACCCCGGTTTCGCCGCCACCGCCCCAGGAATCGGCGAAATCATGATTCCCCCCGTCTCTGTCTGCCACCACGTATCCACAATCGGGCATCGCCCCTTGCCAATCACCTCGCGATACCAGATCCACGCCTCGGGATTGATCGGCTCACCCACGGTCCCCAGCAGCCGCAGCGTGCTCATATCGTGTTTCGCCGGATACTCGTCGCCCCATTTGATGAACGCCCGGATCGCCGTCGGCGCCGTATAAAAAACCGTCACCTTGTGGTCGTCGATAATCTTCCAGAACCGGTCCGGCTGCGGATGATTCGGCGCACCCTCATACATGAGCGTCGTCGCGCCATTCTGCAGAATCCCGTACACCACATACGAGTGACCCGTGACCCAGCCAATATCCGCCGTGCACCAGTAAACATCGTCTTCGCGCAGATCGAAAATGTACTTGCTGGTCAGATAGGTCTGCACCGAGTACCCACCCGTCGTATGCACCAGGCCTTTCGGCTTCCCTGTCGTCCCCGATGTGTATAGGATGTACAGCGGATCCTCGGCATCCAGTTCCTCCGCCGGACACTCCTTCTCGGCCGCAGCCATCAGCTCATGCCACCAGTGATCGCGTCCCGCCTGCATCGCGACCTCCGACCCCGACCGCCGGTACACCACTACGTTCTTCACCGTCGGACACTGCCCGACAGCCTCGTCCACCGTCGCCTTCAGCCTTACCTCATTCCCCCGCCGATAAGAAGTGTCCTGGGTCAGAATCGCCACGCACTGCGCATCATTCACGCGGTCCACGATCGCGTTCGCGGCAAACCCGCCAAAAATCACCGAGTGCACCGCGCCAATCCGCGCGCAAGCCAAAATCGCAATCGCCAGCTCCGGCGTCATCCCCATGTACACCGCAACGCGATCGCCCTTCTTAATCCCCAGCCCCTTCAGCGCATTCGCAAACCGCTGCACCTCGGAATGCAGCTCGCGAAAACTGAGCTTCCGCACCTCGCCCGGCTCACCCTCCCACAGGATCGCCGTCTTCTCCCCGCGTCCGCCCTGAACGTGCCGATCGACGCAGTTGTGGCAAAGATTGATTTTGCCGCCTACAAACCACTTTGCCCATGGCAAATCCCAATCCAGAACCTTCGTCCATGGCCGAAACCAGTGCAGTTCCTTCGCAGCCTCGGCCCAAAATTTCTCGGGATCCGACACAGACCGCTGGTACATCCTCTGGTATTCCGCCAGACTTTTGATGTGCGCATCTTTCGAGAACTCCTCGGGCGGCGGAAACACCCGGTGCTCGCGCAGAATGGTCTCTAAATTCGGGTTGATCGTGGTCTCGGATGCCATGCTTTCTCCACCGATCACACTACCGTCCCCACCCGCAACGGCGCAACCGCCCGGACGGGCCATGTCCGGGATCGTGACAACGCGACGCTATACTGGCCCTTGCTCGCCCTCGGGGTGGGCCGGAGGAACCGGGCGATCAGCAGCCCGGGGTGGGCCGGAGGAACCGAGGGTCGGGCAGCCATTCCGCATAAGCCGGGGAAAAGTTCTCATGGTGCCTTCGACACCGATGCCCTTCTCGATATATCTGATAATCTGATTTTATGAAGAAGAAGACTGCGATCAGCGTCACCGAGGCCGCCCGCAATTTTGCTGAATGCGTGAACCTCGTCCGCTATCGGAACTTCACGTTCGTTTTGCTCAAGAACGGATCGCCTGTCGCCCGCCTGAGCCCGCCCGAAGAGAAAGTATGCCGCGGTTCGGACCTTGCCGAGGTTCTTGCGCGCGTAAAACTTTCGCGCGAGGAAGCTGTAGCGTGGAACCGCGATCTGAAGAGGGCCCGCAAATCCCTTCGCATGCCAGCGTCCAAATGGGAATAATCCTGGACGCCGACGTTATCATTCGTGGCGAGAAAGGCGAGTTCGATCTGCACGGCTGGGTCGCTGCCCGTCCAGACGATCGGTTCGAGATCGCCGCCATTACTGTTGCCGAACTCTGGCATGGCGTCGAACGTGCTTCTCCTAAACACAAACCGTATCGCCAGCAGTACGTCCGGGCGATTATCGATGCATTGCCAGTCATCCCTTACACGGAGCAAGCTGCCTACAGGCACGCGCGGCTTTGGGCTCTCCTGGAATCCTCTGGCACGACGATCGATCCGCATGATCTCATCGTCGGTGCGATTGCCCTTGAGCGGGGCAGCGCAGTCGCCACCTATAATGAGCGACACTTTGCCCATATTGTGGGCCTCAGAATTATCCATCCCGGAAGCTGATAGTTATGCCCAATCGAATTCTCGCCGTTATCCCCGCGCGCCTCGGCTCAACGCGGCTGCCCCGCAAGGTCCTGCGCGAAATCGCCGGCGAGCCCATGATCGCCTGGGTTTATCGTGCCGCTCGCGCCTGCCCCCTCCTCGACCAGGTCCTCATCGCCACGGACTCCGACGAGGTCCTCAACTTTGCCCAGGCTCACTCGCTTCCTGCCGTCTTCACGCCTGAGGACTGCGCCAGCGGCACCGATCGCGTCTGGGCGGTCGCCCAGTCCATCCCCGCTGACATCTACGTCAACATCCAGGGCGACGAACCGCTTCTCACCCCCGACCACTTCACGCCGATGCTCCAACTTTTCGAGCGCCCCGAAGTGCAGGTCGCGACGCTGGCCGTCCGCTGCCCGCCGCACGACATTAATAATCCCAGCGCGGTCAAAGTCGTCACCGCCTCCGACGATCGCGCCCTCTACTTTTCTCGCGCCACCATCCCCCATGATCGCGATAACACAGGATTCGCCGGCTATCGCAAACACCTCGGCGTCTACGCTTATCGCAATGCCGCGCTCCAAAAATTCGCCGCGCTCCCGCCCTCCCGGCTCGAACAGGTCGAGCGCCTCGAGCAGCTTCGCCTCCTCGACAACGGCATCGACATCTACGTCGCCCCAGCGCCCAGCGACACCATCGGCGTCGACACCGAAGAAGACCTCCGCGCAGCCGAAGCCATTCTCGCCGCGCGTCCCATCGCATGACCAAGGATGCGAAAGGAATAAAATGCTCGATCACGTCTTTCTTACAGTCAGCAATATCAAACGCTCGACAAGGTTTTACGAAGCGGTGCTCGCTCCTCTCGGCATCAACGAACGCTTTGATTACCCCGGCAGGAACGGGCCGCCGGGTCATCCGGACCTCAATGGATTCGGTGCTGGCGGGCGCATGTACCTGTGGCTGCGTGAGGGCGCGGCGGACAACCGTGCCGCGCATGTCGGATTTGTAGCCAACAGCCGAAAACAGGTCGAAGCTGCCTACAAGGCCGCAATCGCCGCGGGCGCCACAGACAACGGAGCGCCCGCGGCGCGCCTCTACTACGATCCGCGCTACTACGCGGCCAATGTGCTAGACCCGGATGGCTACAGCATCGACTTCGTTTACAAGAACTGGCAACACTCCTGAGCCAGCTTCCCAACTGTCCGATCCACCCGGTTCGCGCGTATCCCCACCGCGAGCACAGATCCCGTCGCCGTCCCTGCACGCCGCACCCTGTAACCTGCACCCTGTTACCTCAAATCCGCCCCTCTCGACTCCCGCCCGAACCCCGCCACCACCGCCAGGTAGCAGGCCACAATCGCCACGGTCCACGCCAGCACCACCCCATACCCGCCCAGCCGCTCCGCCGCCTTCGCCTGGATCACCGCGTTCTTCGACGAGATCAGATTCCCCAGCTGATACGCCAGTCCAGGAAACGTCGCCCGCACCGGCCCCGGCGACAGCTCGCTCAACCAGGCAGGCACTACGCCCCAAGCGCCCTGCACCATGAACTGCATCGCGAACGCGCCGCCGGCCAGCGCCACCACCGAGTGCGACAGCGCATACAGCGGAATCACCGGCAACGCCAGCAGCGCGGCCAGAATGATCGCCCGCTTCCGCCCAATCCGCTCCGACAACGTCCCGAACACCATGCCGCCGGCCAGCGCGCCGATGTTGTACAAAATCGCAATCCCGCCCGTCAGCTGCGCCGAAAATCCGTGGTCCTTCTGCAAAAACGTCGGATACAAATCCTGCGTCCCATGGGAAAACGAGTTGAACCCTGTCATCAGCAGCACCAGGAAAACAAATGTCCCCGCATACTGCCACAACCCTTTCCGCAATCCGATCTCCGGCAGCGTCTTCGTCTCCAGCGCTCGCCCTTCCTTCCACGTCGGCGACTCCTCCACCTTCCCGCCGATGTAGAAAACCAGCAGCGCCGGAGCAGCACCCACCAGAAACATCCCACGCCATCCAAAATCGTGGCCGTGCCAGGTGAAGTGCGAGAACCACGGAAACAGCAGCGCGTAAACCGCGGCCGCCACCAGATAACCAACCGCGTATCCCTCCTGCAGCAGCCCGGAGAAAAATCCGCGATTCTCCTTCGGCAGCGTCTCAAACGCCAGCGCCGCGCCCACGCCCCACTCCCCGCCCATGGCAATGCCAAACAGCGCCCGCAGGATCAGCAGCGTATGCATCGACCCGGCAAACGCGCACGCCAGCTCCAGCAGCGAATAGCAGGCAATGTTGAACATCAGCGTCGGCCGCCGCCCAAACCGGTCCGCCATCATGCCGAACAAAAACGCGCCGACCGGCCGAAACGCCAGCGTCAGGAACAGCGCCTCCGCAACCTCTGACGGCGCCACGCGAAAGTCTTTCGCCACCGCAGAAACGCAGAAAACCAGGATGAAATAGTCGAAGGCATCGAGCGACCACCCCAGAAAGCACGCCACAAACGCATGTCTTTGCCGCGAGCTCAGGCTCCGGAAGGGGCTCGGCATTGCGCCAGCTTACCAGAGGCGTAACCGCAATGCGGTTTCCTCTTCCCGGCCGCGCCTCGAAAGCAGTAAAGTGAATGGCGGATTGGCCTCGGCTCGATTTCTCCGGCCGGCATCCAGCGAAAGATCGGAGTCGCGCAATGAAAATTCCCACGCTCCCGCAGGCCCAGACGCTCAGAAATTCGCTTCCCCATCTCGGCGCCGGAACCGCCCTCGCTGCCCTCGGTTTCGTCATCGTCGCCGGTTGCGGCGGAGGCGGTGGGACCGTCCACAGCATTCCCACGCAGCAAACCGTAGCCACACCCACCATCGCCACTACCGCCGCTCAAAACGGCGCCGTCATCGTCACCCTCACCGACTCCACCTCCGGAGCCACCATCTACTACACCACCGACGGCACCACCCCCACCAATGCCTCCGCCCAATACATCGCGCCATTCCTGGTCGATGCCAACCTGACACTCAAAGCCATCGCCACCAACGCTCCCACCTATCTCAATAGCCAGGTCGCCAGCCAAACCTTCTCTCCTAACATCGCCTCCGGCACCCTCGTATGGAGCGACGAGTTCACAGTTACCACCACCGGATCATCCGCCTATGTTCAACCTAACCCCGCCACATGGACCTACGACTTAGGCACTGACTGCTGCGGCAACAACGAGCTTGAAACCTATTGCGCTTGGAATTCCAGCACAGGCCCCTGCACTCCATCCAGCCCCAACGCCTACGTCGGCACTGACGGTTACCTGCACATCGTTGCCCAGAACCCCTCCGCCAGCGTTTACACCTCTGCGCGTCTCAAATCCCAGGGCCTCTTTAGCTTTCAGTATGGACGCATCGAGGCCAGCATCCTGCTGCCGGAATCGCAGGGCATGTGGCCTGCCTTCTGGCTCCTCGGCAATAACATCACCATCAATCCCTGGCCCGCCTGCGGCGAAGCCGATGTTATGGAACACATCGACGGCAGCAATCCCGCGATGTACGTCGGCGGCCCCGCCCCCGGCTACGACTGGACTCAGTCGTCTATCCACGGCACCAGTCTCAACGGGGGCGTCCCTTACACCACCACCGGATTCTCCGCCGCCGCCTGGCACACCTATGGCATGATCTGGACTAAAGGACAAATTCAGTACTACATCGACTCGCCCACCAATATCTACGAAACCTTCACCACCACCAGCCCAGGCACAGGAACGTGGCCCTTCGATCAGGGACCGATGTTTATCATTCTCAATCTCGCCGTGGGCGGCAGCTGGCCAGGCTCCCCCAATTCGACCACCGTCTTCCCCTCCACGATGTTGGTCGATTACGTCCGCATCTATACCAACTAGATTTTCATCTCGAGCGCGCGGCGGAACAATGACAGCGTCGGCGCTGCTGACGCAGGAGCCGCCGACGGCCGGTTCCGAGAATCGGCAATTAAGCACTGGGGACTGGGGACTGGGGACTGCAACTGGGGACTGGCAACTGAGAACTGGCAACTGGTGACCTACTCCCGCGCCTGTATCCACCGATCCATAATCGTGTGCACGCACCGCGCACCGCACAGATGCCGCACGTCCGACGAATGAGACAGAAAACCATGCCACGGCGTCACTTTGATCACCCTCTGTTGCGGCTCACCCTCGGCCGGAGACATGGTCTCCGTCCACGCCAGCCACCAGTCCTCTGACTCCTCCCGCTTCGCCTTATTGCAAACATCGCAGCGAAACGTCTCAGCCCATGCCATCGCAATCCACTCCCGGTTCCCGAGTAACGCTATCGAGTAACATCATATCCAACGCGCTGTTCAACCCAGTGAACAGGACTCCGATGACCTTTTCTACCCATTTGGCGAACCAGCGCCGCCAGACCGGCATCCTGCTCTCCTGCGCCGGCCACGCCGCCATCATCGGCGTCGCCGTTCTGCTCACGCTCCACTATGGACGCATCCGTCCCATCTATCGCGAAAGCCGCTGCTGCACCACCGCTCTCTATTGGACCGGCAGCTCAGCCGGTGGCGCTCACAATCCAAAATCAGCTGCAAAACAAAGCAAGCGCTTGAAACCGGCTCCCACGCCCACTCCGGCGTCCGCCTCGCCCGCCAATCCTTCGCCGATTCCCACAGCGCAAAGCGCGCAGCCCGTTCCGGGCATCGCCGCCCCACAACAGCAAGCGACCATAGGGACCGGCTCCGGCACTGACAATGCGGAGCCCGCGTTCCCCGTCTACTACCCGTCTCCAGGCGTAACCGATCGCTCACTCCTGCCCGCCGCCGAGCAGAAGATCATCGTCGAAGTCAACGTAAGCGCTTTAGGAGACGTTACCGACGAGAAGCTTGTCCAGGGACTTGGCAACAACCTCGACGAAATCGTCCTCACCACCGTGAAAGCCTGGCGCTTCCACCCCGCCACCCTCAACGGAACCGCCATCGCCTCGGTCGAGGATTTAGTCTTCCCCTTCAACCGCGACTATCCCTCCGGCGACGGCCCGGCCGCCTAAAACCTACTGCATCATCATCTGCCGGTTATTCCGCCAGGCAGCATAATTCTCCGCCTCGGTAAGTTTCCTGTACGTCCGTCTCCACGCCGATAGCTCAGCCCTTGCGTGAATCGCCCACGCGATGGCCGTGCACACTATCGCCAGAGATACAAACGACGCCACAAAAACAAGCGTGAGCATCGACATTGCGTCCTGCCTCCACGGATCCAGTGATTGCCACACTCCTCCCGGCTCATTGGAAAACAATGAGAAGAAGAGTAAGTCTGGGCTACCGGAGAGCAAGATGAGAACCACAATCGCGCCGCATCCCCAAAATGGGGGTCTCAGGCTAGTTACGCCGCCCACCCTGACTATTAGTCCCCGCAGATGCACTCTTCCTGCCCGCAATAGGAACAGCACCGACACGTACCCCGGTCTTGCTTTTGCGCGAAGTGCGCCCGCCGTGTCGCCTGCCCTGAGCGCAGTCGAAGGGGCAAGTCCTGCGCGAAGCGCGTATCGCCATCCGCGAAGGACCCGCCGGCGATAGAAGGGATCACTAACACCTCATCCCCATCCTGGAACGAGTACTTCTCGTTCCCCAAGAACCGAATGTCTTCCTCGTTCACATAAAAGTTGATGAACTTCCGCACTTGTCCCGACTCATCCCGCAAGTGCGACCGCAGGGCCGGAAACGTCGTCTCCATCTCCGTGATCAGCGCCGGCAAATTCCCCGCGCTCGACTGTATCTCCCGCGTCCCGTTCGTATGCTTCTGAAATGCATTCGGCAACAAAACCCTAACGGACATATTCCCCTCCCCCCACTAACTCGCCTTCTTCTTTCCGGTCATCCAGGTAAGTCTCAAAATCCCCCAGCCGCGGACGAATCGCCGCATGCTGCTCGTACGCCCCCTCGAGCACATCCGTCGTCTTCAGCCCGTTGCCGGTAATGCAGCTCACCGTCAGCTCATCCGGATGAATCCGCCCATGCGCATACAGCCGGGCTGTTACAGCCGTTGTGACCCCGCCCGCCGTCTCCGTAAACACACCTTCCGTCTCCGCCAGCTCCTGGATTGCCGACACGATCTCAACGTCCGACACGTCCTCGGCCCATCCCCCGCTCTCGCGGATCGCCCGCGCCGCATAAATTCCATCCGCCGGATTCCCAATCGCCAGCGACCGCGCGATCGTCGTCGGCCTTTGCGGCTCAATGTGTTCGGCGCCCGTCTTCACCGCCGTCGCAATCGGCGAGCACCCGGTTGCCTGTGCTCCGAAGAAGCGCACTTCCTTCTCCTCCACCAGCCCCAGCGCGATCAGCTCCTTGAACGCCTTGCGAATTTTCACGATCAGCGATCCGCCCGCCATCGGCACCACCACGTTATCCGGCAGCCTCCAACCCAGTTGCTCCGCAATCTCAAACCCCACCGTCTTCGAACCCTCCGCGTAGTACGGCCGCAGGTTCACGTTCACAAATCCCCAGTTGTAGCGATCCGCAATCTGCGAGCACAACCGGTTCACGTGGTCATAATTGCCATCGATCCGCACCAGCGTCGCGCCATACACCTGCGTGTTCAGAATCTTCGCCGCCTCCAGATCAGCGGGCACCAGGATGTAAGCCTTCAGCCCAAGCCGCGCCGCACCCGCAGCCACCGCATTCGCCAGGTTCCCTGTCGACGAGCAACCGACCGTGTCGAATCCGAATGTCTGCGCATTCGCCAGCGCCACCGCCACTACGCGATCCTTAAAGCTCAGCGTCGGCAGGCAAACCGCATCGTTCTTCAGCCACAGATTCCGCGCCCCAATCCGCTCCGCCAGTCGCGGCGCGCGCAGCAGCGGAGTCCACCCGGCAGGCGTCGACGGCACGTAATCGTCCGGAACCGGAAGCAGCGCCTGGTAGCGCCACATGCTCGACGGCCCGTCCGCAATCGCCTCGCGCGTAAACGTATGCCGCGCGGCATCGAGGTCGCAAAAAACTTCCAAGGGAGAAAAACACTCGTCACAAATCGACAGCGGAGCGTTCTCATAACGCTTCCCGCATTCCCGGCAACGCAGTTCGTAAGCAGCAGCCATCGCACCCTCATTTCGAGAGTGGCCTCGAGAAAAACAGCTACGGGCACGCGTGACGACGTACTTCGCTACTTCTGGCACTACTGAGGATTGCGCGAGATGCGTTACTGCCTGCACCCCGAATCTCATGTTCCCCGCCTCACGGCGAGCGAGAGTTGACACCGATGTCCTGAATTGCTCAGGCCGGTTGTCGTGGCGTCACAGGGCCCGTCCCTCAGCCACTCTGCATGAAATTCAGGCTCGCTCTTTTGGAGCAAACATGAACTGGTTCTTTAATAACATACCCGCCTCCACGATGCAACTCAGCGGCCGCAGCTTCGCTGCAAATACCTATCCGCACATCCCTGACGCCATCCCCCACCCTCCCACATCCAATTCCCAAAAGGAGTGACCACCATGCCCTCTTCCAACCCCCGCGTCTGGTTCATCACCGGAGCCTCCACCGGCTTCGGCCGCCTCCTCGCTGAAGACCTCCTCCGTCGCGGCGAACGCGTCATCGCCACCGCACGCGACCTCTCCAAAGTCGAAGACCTCGCAAAGCAGTATCCCGGCCAGGCCCGCGCCTTCGCCCTCGACGTCACCCAGCCCAAACAGATCGCCAGCGTTGCCCCGCAGGCCATCGCCGCCTTCGGCCAGGTGGACGTCCTCGTCAATAACGCCGGCTATGGCCTCACCGGCGCCGTCGAAGAAGCCTCCGAAGACGAGTTCGAGCCCATGTTCCAAACCAATATCTACGGCGTCATCCGCACCACGCGCGCGTTTCTGCCTCACTTCCGCGAGCGCCGTAGCGGCCACATCGTCAATTTCTCTTCGATCAGCGGCCTCATCGGCACAGCGGGCTGGGCCTACTACAACGCATCCAAATTCGCCATCGAAGGATTCTCCGAAGCCCTCGCTGACGAGCTCAAGCCCCTCGGCATCCGCGTCACCATTATCGAGCCCGGCCCCTTCCGCACCGATTTTCTCGGCCGCTCCGGCAAGCTCGCCCAACTCGAAATCCCCGACTACGCCCGCACCGCCGGCAAAGCCCGCGAATATCTCAAATCTCAAAACGGCAAACAGGCTGGAGACCCCCAAAAAGCCGTCGAAGCCGTCATCCAGGTCGTCGATTCGCCCAATCCGCCCCTCCATCTCCTCCTCGGTAAAATGGCGCTCCAGCGCTTCCGCGCCAAGCTGGCCCAATGGCAAAAAGAAATCGCCGCCTGGGAACCCGTCACCACCGGCGCCGACTTCCCCGAGGCTGAGAAGCGAGCTTCGTAGCTGCTCCGATAATTGCACCCTGCGCGGACCCTACCTCTCCGCGCGAAACCCATCGCCGCCCGGAGAACGCCTCGTGAACGCAGCCGTAGTCCATTCCTTCGACAACCCGCCCCGCTATGAAACCTTCGCCGACCCCGTCCCTGAAGCCGACGAAGTCCTCGTCAATGTCACCGCCGCTGGCCTCCACCCCATCGTCAAGTCTTTAGCCAAAGGAGCCCACTACGGCAGCACCGGCCAACTGCCCCTCATCCCCGGAGTCGACGGCGTAGGCCGCCTCGAAAGCAACGAACGCGTGCTCTTCGGCTCTGCGCGCCCGCCCTACGGCACCTTCGCCCAGCGCAGCATCGCCAAGCCTTTCATGTGTACGCACCTCCCCGACGAGCTCGACGACGCGACCGTCGCCGCTTTGATCAATCCCGCCATGTCCTCCTGGGCCGCCCTCACCCAGCGCATCGCCTTCACTCCCGGCGAAAGCATCCTCATCCTCGGAGCCACCGGCGCCGCCGGTCACCTCGCCGTGCAGATCGCCAAACGCTTCGGAGCAAAACGCATCGTCGCCGTCGGCCGCAACCCCCAGGCCCTCGAAGAAGCCACATCCCTCGGCGCAGATGCCACCATCTCCCTCAACCAGGATCGCGACGCACTCGTCTCCGCCTTCCGCGACGAATTCGCTCGGCACAAAATCGACGTCGTCCTTGACTACCTCTGGGGCGCACCCGCGGAAGCCCTCCTTTCTGCGATCGTGCAAAAAGGCCTCGACCACGAATCCTCGCGCATCCGTTACATCCAAATCGGCAACAGCGCCGGACCCACCATCAACCTGCCCGCAGCCACATTGCGCAGCTCCGGACTCGAGCTCCTCGGCAGCGGCTTCGGCAGCGTCCCGATGGACAAAATCTTCGCCGCCCTGGCAGCGATTCTCAAGGAGGCAGCGAAAAAACCATTCCAGATCCAATTCACCACCGCGCCCCTGAGCGATGTAGAAAAACTCTGGAACTCCGACAGCGAAGGCCGCCTCGTCTTCCAGCCATGACGCCGCCGGACTGAGTCTCTCCGGGCGCGTTACCGAAGCGAGGCAACCATCTTTCCCCAACGGGATGTCGAGCAACCAGCAACCAGCAACCAGCAACCAGCAACCAGCAACCAGCAACCAGCAACCAGCAACCAGCAACCAGCAACCAGCAACTGGCTGCTGGCATCTGGCTACTGGCTACTCCCGACTGGCTACTCCCGACTGGCTACTCCCTATTGGCTACTCCCTACTTGCTACCGGCTACCGGCTACTGGCTACCGGCTACTGGCTACCGCGTGTTGCCTGTTCCCTGTTTCTCCGTCCACCCCCGTACACCACCGCCCACTCCCGGACAACGACTCCGCTGCCTCGCTGTTGCCTATTCCCTATTCCCTATTCCCTATTGGCTATTCCCTATTGCCTATTGCCCGCCGTATGGCCCATCATGTGCTCCATACCCACCGATACCGCCCGAGGCCTCCATGCAAACCTTCCTTCAGGACCTGCGCTTCAGCGCTCGCACCCTCCGCAAGTCTCCAGGATTCGCGCTCACCGCCATCCTCACCCTCGCTCTCGGCATCGGCGCAGTCACCGCCATCTTCTCCGTCGTCGACTCGGTCCTGCTCAAGCCCTTCGCCTTCCCCGACCCCGGCCGACTCGTCATGCTCCGCGAATTCCTGGCTCCCGTTAGCCCGAACGCCCTGCCGAACAATCCCCTCCACTTCTACGCCTGGCAGGATCATGCAAAATCCCTCAGCGGCATGGCCATGTTCCAGAACAACGCCCTCAGCATCTCTCTCGGAACCGGCCACCCTGAGATCGTCACCGGCCTCAACGTTGCTCCCAATTTCTTCAGCGTCCTCGGCGTGCAGCCTTACCTCGGCCGCAGCTTCCACGCCGGCGAAGACCGCAAGGGCCATGACGGCGTCGCCATCCTCTCCTGGGACGCCTGGCAACACTACTTCCGCGGCGATCCATCCGCCGTCGGCAGAACCCTGAGCGATGGCGGTGAAATCCTTACCGTAATCGGAGTCCTGCCGCGCTCCTTCAATTTCCCCCGCGTCAGCGAGCTCCCCGGAGCCATGATCAGCAACGGCGGAGAGGCCTACCAGATCTTTCGTCCGCTGGTGGTCAGCGATAACCAGATGAGCGACAATGGCGACTTCAATTTCCTCGCTATTGGCCGCCTGCGCGTAGGAGTCGCCCCCATCCAGGCCGAGGCAGAGCTCGATACCGTCCAGTCCGGCTTCAACCACGACCGGCATCTCGCTGTCGGTCCCACCGTCCTCGTCCTGCCGCTCCTCAATGAAGTCGCAGGCCGTGTGCGCGCCGCACTGTGGCTGCTGCTTGCAGCCGTCGGCGCAGTGCTTCTCATCGGCTGCGTCAATCTCGCGAACCTTCAGCTCGCCCGCGCCGTCTCTCGCGAGCGCGAGCTCGCCGTACGCGCCGCCCTCGGCGCAGGCCGCGACCGCCTCGTTGGCTCCGCTCTTTCCGACTCCCTCCTCCTCGCCATCGTCGGAGGCGCACTCGGCATCCTGCTCTCCTTCGCCGGCGTCCGGCTCTTCCTCGCCGCCGCGCCCCAGAACCTCCCGCGCCTCGACGCCATCCACGTCAGCTGGCCCGTTCTGCTCGCTGCCGCCGCTCTCTCCATCCTCACCGCGCTCTTCTTCGGACTTCTGCCCGCCCTTCGCTCCATGCGCATCGACCCGCAGTCCGCTCTCCAATCAAGCACCACCCGCGTATCCAGCTCACGCGAAAGCCGGCGCACCCGCCACATCCTCGTCGCCGCTGAAGTCGCATGCACCCTCGCTCTCCTCATCGTCACTGGCCTGCTCGTCCGCAGCTTCTCTACCCTCCTCAACCAGAACCGCGACTTCGACTCCAGCCACATCACCCTCACCTCCGTTTACCTCTATGCCCCGCAGTATGGCGACCAGAACAAGAATTCCATCGCCCTTCGCGGCGCCTTCGTCGACCGCGCCCTCGCCGATCTCGCCCGCCTCCCCGGTGTGCAGTCTGTCGCCGTCACCAGCGAACGTCCCCTGGCGGGTGAAACCTGGATCGACGACGTCATACGCCCGGATCACCCTGTGCCGGCCGATCAAACGCCCGACGCCAATATCCGCTGGATCAGCCCCAGCTATGCATCCACTCTGCGCATTCCCATCGTGGCCGGCCGCGATCTCACCCCTGCCGACAAGAACCATCCGAACAACGCGCTCATCTCCCAACAGGCGGCGCGCCGTATCTGGCCTGGCGAAAACCCCATCGGCCACGTCTTCCATCTCGGCGACAGCACGGATTACACCGTCGTCGGCGTCATCGCCGACGCCCGCATCAACGAGCTCAAGCACACCGCCAACATGATCTATTTCCCCTATTGGCAGAATCCCTGGTGGCGCACCAACTTCCTCATCCGCAGCCCTCAGTCCACCACCGCTCTCGCACCCTCCATCCAACGCACCATCTGGAACATCGACCCCGAGGTCGCCATCCCTACGCTTAAATCGCTCGACCAACAGGTCTCCGACTCTGTAGCCACCGAACGCTTCCAGACCCTCCTGCTATCAAGCTTCGGCGCCGCCGCTCTGCTGCTCGCTCTCCTCGGAATCTACGGCGTCCTCGCCTATTCCGTCTCCCTGCGTCAGCAGGAATTCGGCATCCGCATCGCCCTCGGCTGCGATAAATCCGCCCTCATGACCCTCGTTGCCCGCCAGGCCGCCCTCCCCGTCGCCCTTGGCATCCTCGCCGGACTCGCTCTGGCGTTCGCCGCCACCCGCTGGGTGCAGAGTCTGCTCTATCAAACCAGCGCAGTCGATCCCGCTGCCATCGCCGCCAGCATTGCTCTGCTCATAACCGCTGCCCTCTTGGCCTCCCTCATCCCCGCCCGCCGAGCCGCCCAAACCGACCCCATGCAGGTCCTGCGCAACGAATGACGCTCTTTACTCCCTGAACCCCATTCCGAACCTCACCCAAAACACACATTGTGGTAGAATTAAACCACATAGTGGTAGAACGGTAGAATCGTGAGTCTGAACATCAAAAACGAACGTGCGCATGAGCTCGCCAGAGAATTGGCTCTCTTAACCGGCGAAAGCATCACGACTGCGGTGACCGAATCCGTACGCGAGCGCCTCGATCGCGTGCGAGCGGGAAGGGGCAAAGGTATGGCCAGCCGGCTGCTGGCTATCGCCGCCGAGTACTCTGCAAATCTGCCCGAGCCCTACCGCTCGCTCGATCATGCAGACCTTCTCTATGACGAGAAGGGCCTTCCCAAATGATCCTCGACACTTCCGCGCTGATCGCCGTCCTCCGAAAAGAGCCCGAGGCGAAGCGATTCGCCGAGGTGATGGAAGCTGCCGATTCGCGCCGCCTTTCGGCTGTCAACTACCTTGAGGCGGCCATCGTTGTCGACGGCCGCCGTAACCCAATCGACAGTCGACGCTTCGACGAATTTGTCCGCGCAGCCTCAATCGTGATTGAGCCCGTCACAGAGGCTCAGGCTCGACTCGCACGAGACGCCTATCGCGATTTCGGCAAAGGCAGCGGCCACCCCGCCCAGCTCAACTTCGGCGACTGCTTCGCCTACGCCCTGGCCAAAGACACCGCCGAGCCCCTGCTGTTCAAAGGCAACGACTTTTCCTGCACCGACGTCGAGTGCGCCATCCCCTGACCTCACGGCAGCTCACTGACATCAAAGCGCAGCCGCCGCCCCTGCCCCGAGCTCTCCCGAGCCAGCTCAATCAGCCGCGTCGTCCGCCACGCCTGCTCCGGCTTTACCTCCAGCTCCGCCTTCCCCAGCAAAGCATCCCGCACATTGGCGTAGAACCCCCGATAATCCCCCTTCAGCGTCCGCACCCGCCTGCTCACAGGGCTCTTCAGAGGACCACCTTCACCCTCGCAAATCTTCAGCTCGCCCCAGTCCGTCTCCGGATCCTCCCCAAACCCTGGCGAATCGAAACCCATCCCCGCCTTTAGCTGATCTTCCTGCGGATCGAGCCCCCACTTCGTAAAACTCCCCTTCGTGCCATGCACCACATATCGCGGTCCCGGCGCGCACGCCGTCAGCGTCGCCCTAAGCAGCACCGTCTTTGGCGGCTGTGCGTACTCGAGAAAAATATCCCAGGCATCGTCCACCGCCGCGGCCTCCCTCTCCACCCGCAGGCTCGCGAAGATCGTCTCCGGCGCCCCAAACAGCGTCAGCGCCTGATCGATCACGTGCGGCCCCAGATCGAACAGCGTCCCGCTCCCCTTCCCAGGCATCTCTCTCCACGCCATCCGCGGCTGCTGTCGAAACCGGTCGTAGTGCGCCTCATAGCTCACCAGCCCCCCCAGCTCCCCGCTCGCGATCACCTGCCGCAGCGTCAGAAAATCCCCATCCCACCGCCGATTCTGATACGCCGTCACCAGCAGCTTCCGCTCACGCGCCGTTTGAATCAGATCCGCAGCCTCCGCCGACGCCAGCGTGAACGGCTTATCGACCACCACGTTCCGCTGCGCAACCAGGCACTCCTTCGCCAGCTCGTAATGCGAATAGCTCGGCGTCGCAATCACCACCAGCTCAATGCCCCCATCCCCCAGCATCTCCTCCACCGACCGCGCCACCTTCACTCGCGGATAAGCCTTCGCCGCCTCATCCCCGCTCCGCTGCACCACGCAAGCCAGCGCCAGCCCCGGAGTGGCCTCCACCACAGCGGTGTGAAATATCCGCCCCGCCAATCCAAATCCAACCACCCCAACCCCCACCGGCTCCCGCATAGCACCTTCTTTACGAAAGAAAACTATAACCGCTGCGATAAAATCAGACAGTCGCGAGAGGACCGTCCCATGACCTCGATGAATATTTCACTGCCCGAATCGCTTCGGCAATATGTCGAAAGTCAGGTCGAATGCGGCGATTGGGGCACTCCGGGCGAATACATCCGTGAACTGGTTCGCCAGGATCGCGAACGCCGCCTTGCCGCCGTCGAAGACCTTCTTCGCGAAGGTCTTTCTTCGCCCCCATTCGAGCTTTCCGCAGAGGAGGTTCGCGCCCGCGGCTTGATCGCCGTTCTTCGCGACAAGGTCGATCAACGTTGACGAAGCTTCGGCTTCAGATCCTCCCCGCTGCCGCCGCAGATGTTCTCGAACAGGCCGAGTGGTACGCCACTACAGCCAACACCGAATTGGCGATGCGATGGCAGCGCGCGGTCACAGCAACGATCCTCGACATATTGGATTTCCCTCGCGCAGCTCCCGCGTGCAATTTCAGCTCTGTGGAATTCCAGGATATCCGGCGCGCGCCCGTTCGCGATTTCTCAAGACATCTTGTTTTTTATCGGGCTACCGACACAGTTCTCCTTGTCGTCCGCGTCCTGCATGGGGCGCGCGACTTCGAATCGCTCTTCCCCTCCACCGCAAATCCATAACCTTTCATACGACCGTGCCCTGGCGTCACCCTGTAATCCGTAACCTGTAACATGTCATCCGTCACACTCCACCCCGCACCCTCGACCCTGCCCCCTCTGCTGTACCCTGACTCCATGCTGCTCGAACTCCGAGCCGAGAACTACGCCGTCATCGACCACGCCATCGCCGGCTTCGGCCCCGGCCTTAATCTCCTTACCGGCGAAACCGGCGCCGGCAAATCCATCCTCGTCGATGCCCTCGCCCTCCTCATGGGCCAAAAGGCATCCACCGGCCTCATCCGTCACGGTGCCGACCGCGCCGTCCTCTCCTGCGTCTTCGAATCCACCCCCGGCGCCGAGCTCATCCTCGAAGCCAACGGCATCGACGTCGACGCCGACGAAGTCATCCTGCGCCGCGAGATCCTCGCCGACGGCAAAGGCCGCGTCTACGTCAACAACCAGCCCGCCACCGTCGCCGTCCTCCGCGCCCTCGCTCCCGAGCTCGCCCTCGTCCACGCCCAATCCGAAACCGTCTCCGGTTTCGACCCCGCCCAGCAGCGTATCCTTCTTGACCGCTTCGCCGGCGCCTCCATCGATGCCGCCCTCGCCGCCACATCCGGGGCCTGCGCCCGCTGGCACGAAGTCCGTGACCGCCTCGCAGAACTGGAGAAGGACGAAAGCGACCGCCTCCGCCTCGCCGACCTCTGGACCTTCCAGGCACGCGAAATCCGCGACGCCGCCCCACTCCCCGGCGAAGACGAAGCCCTCGAAACCGAGAAGCGCGTCCTCGCCAACGCGGAAAAACTCCAGGCCGCCGCCATCGCAGTCAACGATCTTCTCTACGAAGACGACCACTCCGCAGAAACCGGCCTCCAGGCCGCGCAAAAACACCTCGAAGAACTAGCCCGCTACGACCCCTCCTTCGCCGAACCCGCCCAGCAGATCGCCGCCGCCCGCGCGACGGTGCAGGATGTCGCCTCCACCGTCCGCGTCTACGCCGATCGCATCGACGCCTCTCCCGAACGCCTCGCCGAAATCGAAAACCGCCTCGCCCTCCTCGACCGCCTCCAGCGCAAATACGGCTCCAGTAGCTCCGCTAGCTCCAACCTCGCCGCCGTCATCGCCGCCGGTGAAGAAGCCGCCCGCAAGTTAGCCGAAATCGACAACCGCGACGAAATCCTCAAAACCCTTCGTGCGGATCGCGACAAAGCCGCCGCAGCTTACATCTCAGCCGCCCGCGCCCTCACCACCGATCGCCTCGCCGCCGCAAAAAAACTCGAGAAGCTTGCCGAATCCCAGATCAACGACCTCGCCATGAAGGCCCGCTTCACCATCGCCGTCACTCCCACCGAAGACCCCGCCGCCTGGACCGCCCACGGCTGGGACCAGGTCGAATGCCGCATCGCCACCAATCCCGGCGAGCCCATGCAGCCCCTCGACCAGATCGCCTCCGGCGGCGAAATGTCCCGCGTCCTCCTCGCGCTCAAAGTCAGCGTCGAAGAAGGCGCCAACCGGGCCCGCTCCCGCAAAGTCCAGACCCCGCGCACCCTCGTCTTCGACGAAATCGACATCGGCATCGGAGGCCGCGCCGCCGAAGCCGTCGGCCAGAAACTCAAAGCCCTCTCGCGAGTGCAGCAAGTCCTCTGCGTCACCCACCTCCCCCAAATCGCCGCCTTCGCCGACCACCACTTCCTCATCGAAAAGCAGGAAAAACAACGCCGCACCCAAACCTCGATCCGCCTCCTGACCGCGAATGAGAGAGCCGAAGAAATAGCCCGCATGATCAGCGGAGCCACAGTAACCGAAACTTCCCTGCGCCACGCCGAACAAATGTTGAAAACAAGCGCAGCGAGCTAGGAAGCTCCTACCGTGCATTTGAAGGGGCACGGCTTTCAAGCCATGCCGTGACCAATCTCCAGAAACTGGGACTTACCCTGACGGATGGTTCCTGAAAGTTTAGCGCTGCTGCCGTTAAAACCATAAACCGAATCGCTTGGGTTTATGATAGGATGTTCTTATGCCAACCGTTCTCAGGTTTGGCAGTTTTCGCGTAGTGATCTATCCGAACGATCATCGCCCACCGCACGTTCACGTCATTGGCGTGGATCATGAGGCTGTATTCGAGCTGAATTGTCCCGCTGGCCCAGTGATCGTGCGCGAAAACTATGGCTTCCCTCGACGCGAAGTAGCCCGAATCGAAACAGCTCTGCTGGAAAACCTGAATTCGCTTTGCAGGGCGTGGGAGAACATCCATGGGATTCAATGAAGACTTCGAGCGAGCAAAACGGAATGCACGGAAACTGCGGGCCTCCGAGCCACGCGCCGTGAATGCCTGGTATGACCGGCGGTTGGGGCGCGTGGTGATTCATCTCAATTCCAAACTCGATGTTATGTTCGCGCCTCAGGATGCCGAAGGCTTGGAGAACGCCAGCCCCGCTCAGTTGGAACCGATTGAAATCTCCCCCTCGGGCTTTGGTATTCACTTTCCAAAACTGGATGCCGACCTCAATCTGCCCGCGCTGCTGGAGGGGTTCCTCGGATCGCGGAAGTGGATGGCCAGCCGCCTCGGCACGAAAGGCGGACGTTCACGAAGCGTTGCCAAGCGCGCCGCGGCAAAGAAGAATGGCCGGCTGGGCGGCCGACCGAAGAAGAAGGTCACCGCCGCCTGAACTAAGTCCAGCCAGGGCTTCCATCCCTGTACCATCCTGCGACTCCCGGTCTCCGTCACCCCGACGCGCAAAGGGTGTCCCCCGCAAACTCGCCCCATCCCGCCCTACCATCAATTTGCAGGATAAATGCTCACCAACTCACTTATCCATCGCCAGTTACTCGGTGTTATACTTCGCCCCATGCGCGCCCTAACTGCTCTTCTGCTTCTCTGCCTTACTGCCGCCGCTTATTCTCAGGAAGCACAACCTGCTCCCATCCTCAGTGCCCACGTCACGCGCGCTGCATCGGGCTCTGACTTCGACGTTGACGGCGCCCACATCCTCTGCGGCCCCGCCACCCAGGTCGAGCACCCCAACGAAAACACCTATGGTTTAGGATGTCCCGATCATCCACTCTCCCTCGGTCAATCGGTCAACGTCTACGGCCACTGGAAAAAGAAACTGAATGCCATCGCTGCCGACCGCCTGGACGTCAAGCCCCTGCCCCACGATGACATTTCCGGCTTCGCTGTAATCGACGCGGTCGCCCCCATCGACTCCTCCGCGCCAGGCTCCGTCCAGATTCGCGCCGACGGCTACCCGATCCTCATCACAGCCCATACCGCAATGACCTTCAGTCCCCCGCTCCAATCCCGCGCGGACATCATGACCAATGTCTGGGTCGAATACGCCGCCAAACCAGGCCCCGGCGGCATATTCGTCGCGCGATCCGCAAAATTCTTTCAGAACTACATCACGAATCGCGAAGATGCGATGCGCACGAATACCGACTACGATCCCTCCGCCGTCCCGGCTACCGCAAAGCTAAATCCCATCGCCGTCTCCGTCACCGGTCCAGATCCAAAACGCATCCCACCCTGGCCTAACCAGGAGATGCAAAACCGCATCGACACCATCGGCCAGAAGCTCATCCCCGCGTATCAGCTCCGTTTGCCTGCCAGCGATCCCAGTCGTATCAACTTCCGTTTTCAGCTCACAGACGGCAAACGCTGGCCCTATATCCTCACCCTTCCCAGCGGAATTACTCTCGTTCCCCACCAGGTCGTCGAACGCATGCAGAACGACTCTCAGCTCGCTGCAATCCTCGCCGACGCCATCGCCTGCGCACTCGAAAAGCAAACCTACCGCATGCGCAATGCCGACGCGGCCATCACCGCTGGCAACGTTGCCTCCTGGGCCTCATTCGTTCCCGTCATCGGACTCCCCATAGCACTCGCCAGCACAGGCACAGGAACCACGCAGTTAGTTATCATCCGCAAAGAGGAACATCAAAGCGGTCGCGTCAGTCTCGGCCTCCTCAAGGATGCCGGCTACGACATCGACCAGGCCCCCGTCGCCTGGTGGCTGCTCGCTTCAAAAAAGCCGCTCCCCCTTACAAAAATCCCCGTGCCCGATCGCTCGATCTACCTCTACCGAACCCTCGGCGAGGTTTGGCACAACCCACTGAACCCTGCCACCTGACCGCTTCTCATCACAATCTGGGGACAGCGGGCGTAACAGAGCCAACCGCGCGCATTTCCTCGATGGCGCGGGCCAGCCCTGCAACCTGGAGCCCGTCACCTGCAACCTGTAACCTGTAACCCGTAACCCCCTCGCCCAAATGTGGAAAATTTGTCAAGTCCCAGCCAAAAATCCAAAGTAACGACTCCTCATTCCAAACCGTTTCTCCGCCAAACCAGCCAAACAAAGTTGGCAGTTTTATTCTCTGAACCTGATATTCTGAACTTATAGCCTAGAAAAAGAAAAAGCCGCCTTCAGGCGGCTTTTCTGCTTTGGGAGAGTCTCCAGTGACGGCCAAATCGAACCCGCAAACCCCGCGCGCGCCGCAGTCGCTCACACTCGCGAATGAATCATTCGCAAGCGTCACGCAACTGCCATGCCTTCAATCAACAAGCTCCGTCACGAGCGCCAATGACTCATGCACGCCTGTGAATGACGCATTCGAAGGCGTCTCCAAGTGACAAGTTTTCGGGGGTTTGCCCAGGTCACGAAAGTTACTCCCACCCGAAGTCAAGCAGAATCAATCACCGCACCGCACTCCCACCCCCACGGGGTGGTCGCGCGAGGCAGCCGCTCAAATGGCGAAACGATGTGCCAGGAAAGAACAAGAAAAGGAGGGTGAAAAGAAGACTACCCGCGCTCGGCGGCAGCCAGATCGGTCACCTTGCGGTCGTAGACGCCGATCAGCGAATTCCAGCGGACGTAGAGCAGCTCTTCGAGCATCTTGATGCCATCGCGGAGGTAGCTCATGCGGGTACGCTCGTCGTGGCCCCAGGTTACCGGGACTTCTTTGATGTTGTAGCCGCGCTTGAGTGCGATGAAGAGAATTTCCGGATCGAAGCCCCAGCGCTCGATGCGCTGCAGCTGGAAGACGGTCTGCGCAGCGCTGCGGCGGAAGGCCTTGAAGCCGCACTGGGTATCCGCAAAGGGCAGGCGCATGATCATGCGGGTGACCACATTGAAGCAGCGGCCGAAGAACTGGCGGTAGAGCGGCTGATGGATAGTCTGGCGGCTGACCTCAAGCCAGCGCGAGCCGATGGCTATATCCGCGCCGTCGCGGATGGCTGCAAACAGCCGCTCCGCCTCGCCCATGGGCGAAGAGAGATCGGCGTCGGTGAACATGACGATGTTGGCGCTGGCGCGGAGCATCCCGTTGCGCACGCTGTAGCCTTTGCCGCGGTTCGATGGATTCTGGATGAGACGGACACGGCTGTCTTTGGCCGCGAATCCCTGAATAATGGCTGCCGTGTCGTCGCTCGAACCGTCGTTGACCACCAGCACCTCGGCATCCCAACGCTTCTCGTCGAGCGTACGCAGCACTTCGACGAGCGCCGGCCCGATGCGGGCGCTTTCGTTGTAGGCCGGGATGACGATGCTGTATTGAGGGTTCACAGTACCTTAACCGTTTCTTTGACAGACAAATCTTGCCGGGATCCGGGCCTCGTTTGAGTGCCCAACCGCAGGAAATCTTGTCTGACAGGGAAATCCATCCTAATGATAAGCGCATAGATTGCCGCCTGCCAACAGTTATTTTGTCCCACGCAGGTGTTACACTCGCCACTATGGAAGAGCCCTACGGACCGGTCGCTGGAGCACCTCAAGACCCAACGCAACCCCTTATCCCTCAATACCAAAAGCCTCGCCGGCGCCTCTGGATCTGGTTCGTGGTGGGTGGCTGCCTCCTGCTGGGCTTCGTTGCCATCGCGTCCCTGCTCATCTACGCCGCCGCCCGCTCCTTTGGCGGCTCCGCCGACGGATTCTCTCCGCTCAGCGACAACATCGGCGTCATCGACATCGATGGCGAAATCCTCTCCGCCGAATCGACCATCGACCAGTTGCGCAAGTACGACGAAGACAGTTCCATCAAGGCCATCGTCCTCCACATCGACTCGCCCGGCGGCGCGGCCGCGCCTTCGCAGGAGATTTACCACGAAGTGCTGCGCATTCGCGAGAAGCACGACAAGCCGATCGTCGCCTCGATCGAAAGCGTGGGCGCCAGCGGCGCTTACTACATCGCCTCAGGAACCAGCAAAATCTACGCCAACGACGCGAGCGTGGTCGGCTCCATCGGCGTCATCATGGAGTGGACCAACTACGGTGATCTGCTTACCTGGGCCAAGCTCAAGCCTGAAGTCATCCACGCTGGTTCTCTCAAGGACGCTGGCGACCCATCGCACGCAATGACACCCGAAGAGCGGGTCTATTTTCAGGGACTGGTCGACAACATGTACGGCCAGTTCGTGGCCGACGTCGCTAACGGCCGCCATCTGCCGGCCGACCGGGTCAAATCCCTCGCGACCGGACAGGTCTGGACCGGCCAGCAGGCGCTGCCGCTGCACCTGATCGATAAGGAAGGCGGCTTCCGGAACGCGCTTCTCGAAACGGCAAAATCCGTGGGCATCTCAGGCGAACCCAGCGTCGTTAAGCCGATCGTTCGCCATAAGAGCCTGTTCGATTTGCTCTCCGATCCCGACGATCTCCTGCACAATCCAGGAAAGGTCCTTGAAAGGCACGCCGGCTTCTATTTCCTCTGGCGTTAAGACTCGACATAACATCCCGCCTGCACCCGCGCGGTCGAATGCGCGACCCGCCGGGCCGTTAAAAAACCCGCAACTGATTGACTTTGCAAGCCAAAGAGATTGCATCTACTATGGTGGACAGAGGGCTAACCCAAATCGGAGCAACCCCCACCATGACGAAAGCCGACCTTGTTGAGGAAGTGACCAAGCTGGGCGATCTGACGCGGCGCGACGCCGAGACCATCGTCGAGACCATCTTCGATTCCGTGATCGGCGCGCTGAAATCCGGTGACAAAATCGAGATTCGCGGCTTTGGCAGTTTCCGCATCCGTCAGCGCAATCCGCGGATTGGGCGCAATCCAAAAACCGGCGCCAAGGTTGAAGTTCCGGCAAAGAAGGTTCCGTACTTCAAGCCGAGCAAGGAACTGCGCGATCTGGTGAATCCGGGAGGCAACAGGCAGAACGCGGAAGCTCCCGCAGCCAGGGTTGAACAGAATGCCGAGCCTGGCGGCACCGCGGCTTAAGCAATCGGGTCCGCGCAGACAGCCGCTCCCGCTCCGGCTCCTTCTGATTTTCAATTCAGCTTTCACTTGTAGATCAGCCTGATGCCGATCTCCGTCGACGGGCACGTGACCGGGACCGAAGCAGCCTGAAACGATGGCGCCGATAGCATCACTCGCGGATTGTTGGCAAATCCGAATCCCTCTTTCGGAACGCCGAGGAAGTTACGATCCAGCTTCATGTTGGAATTCTCGTCGTGGATGACCACAACACCGTAGCGGCCTGGAGGAACCTGGAACTGCTCCGTCGCCTGCCTGTCTGCGATCGGAAACCCACCCTGCACGACGGCCTTTGTTTTGTCTTCCGGCCAGCCGGCAGCAGAGCCGAAGACGAGTCCTCCCGCTGCACCGCGGTCATCGCGAAAACCGCTGACGTGTACCTGCAGAGTACAAAGCGGCTTGCCGGACACGGGAGCCGCGTAGTGGCCCCGCGGATCGCGCTGTTGCAACTGGCCTGGCGCAAGGAGAATAAACGCAGCCAGCAGACGGGCGAATTTGGGCAATGTCATCGTGATCTTCCAAACCTGACGGCGAACAGGCTGCACTCAAATTCCATTCCCGATCGGCACTTCCATTGGACGGTCCCCGCCCGCGCCAGGTTTGTGGAGGACGAAACGGCCCGCAATCGGATAGGGTGTTGAGTTGGCTTCATCCGTCTCTGAGAGAATCTTCCCATGCATGCCTCATCGGTTGTCGGCGCCGCTTTATCCGTTCCTGGACAGGCCGCAGCTTATCCGATTCGCCGCATCGCGGTGCTGGGTGCGGGAACCATGGGATCGCGTATCGCCGCGCATATCGCCAACGCTGGATTCCCCGTCCTTCTGCTCGATGTGGCTCATGCGGGCGACCCCAGCCGTCTGGCCACGCAGGCGGTCGAGAGCCTGAAGAAGTCGAAACCGGCGGCGCTGGCTTCTCCTGAGTTCGCTACGCGCATCGGCACGGGCAATTTCGACGACGACCTCGCAAAGCTGAAAGAGTGCGACTGGATCATCGAAGCGGTCTCCGAGAACATGGAGATCAAGCATAACCTGCTGGCGCGTGTGGCGCCGCATTTGCGGGCGGACGCTATTTTCACGACAAATACCAGCGGGCTGCCGGTGAACGACATTGCGCAGGCGCTGCCGGAGGGTCTTCGCCCACGCTGGTTCGGGACGCACTTTTTCAATCCGCCACGCTATATGCAGCTGCTCGAGATCGTCGCGACTCCCGCGACCGATCGCGCCGCCGTCGAGTCCATCGCGCGCTTCGCCGAGATTCACCTGGGGAAGTCTGTTGTTCCGGCCAACGATCGCCCGAACTTCATCGCCAATCGCATCGGCGCGTTTGCCATGCTGAATACCATTCGCGTGATGCAGAAGCTGGGCCTGACGATTGAGGAGGTGGACGCGCTGACTGGCAGGCCGCTGGGCTGGCCGAAGACGGGGACGTTTCGGCTGGCAGATATGGTGGGTCTCGATGTGCTTGGCAGCGTGATTCGCAACTTTGCGGCCAACACGAAGGACGAGCGGTCCGACGTGGAACTGCCCGCTTTTCTTGAAGCGATGCTTGAGCGCAAATGGTTTGGAGACAAGACAGGCCAGGGCTTCTATCGCAAGCAAGGGGAAGAGCGCCTGGTTCTGGACCTGGGCAATCCCGACCTCGCCACACTCGACTATCGCGCCGCGCAAAAACCCAGGCTTCCCGCGCTCGACGTGGCAAAGCAGATCGAATCTTTACCCGAGCGCATTCGCACGCTGCTCGGCGGCAATCCTGAGAAGGACAAAGCGGCGGCTTTTTACTGGCAGATTTTGCCCGATCTGTGGCTCTACGCGGCCAACCGCATCGGCGAAATCAGCGACAGCATCGCGGACATCGATCGCGCCATGCGCACCGGCTTCAACTGGGAACTCGGCCCTTTCGAAATGTGGGACGCGGCTGGAGTCTCCGGCACAACAGCAAAACAGCGCGCGCAGGGCCGCACACTCCCCGCCGCCCTCGAAAAGCTGCTCGCATCAGGATCAGAATCCTGGTATAGAAACAGCGGCGCCGAATACTTCGATCCGCGATCGTCGACTTGGCTCGCGGTCGAATCGTCCTCTGCCGCGGTCACGCTCACTCGCGCCAAACGCTCCGGCGGGATCGTCGCAGAGAATCCTGGAGCGTCGCTCATCGACTTGGGCGACGGCATCGCGTGCATTGAGTTCCACACCAAGATGAACGCCCTCGGCGGTGACATCGTAAATTTCGTTCGCCAGACCCTTCGCCCCGAGAGCGACCACGTCCGCAACTTTCGCGGCTTCGTGATCACCAACGATGCGGCCAACTTCTCCGCCGGCGCTAACCTCGTCCAGCTCCTGCTCGCCGCACAAGACGAGGAGTGGGACGAGATCGACCTCTACATACGAGCCTTTCAGGAGATGACCCAGGCGATCAAGTTCTGCCCATGCCCGGTGGTCGTTGCTCCGTTCGGACTGACGCTGGGCGGCGGCTGCGAAGTGAGCCTGCACGGGGCGGCTCGGCAGCCGCATCTTGAGCTCTATATGGGCCTTGTCGAAGCCGGGGTCGGCCTGATCCCCGCAGGTGGAGGATGCAAGGAGATGACTCTGCGCGCGATCGAAATCGCCTTAGCGGCGGCGCCCTCGGGGTCGCGGTCCGATTCGGTGGAACTCCATCACGCGATGCGGACGATCTTTGAAGACCTTGCCCTCGCGAAGGTCTCTCCATCCGCGTTCGAGGCGCGCGATCTGCGCCTGCTGCGGCCCTCCGATAACATCACGATGAACCGCGAGCGTCTGCTCCACGACGCGAAGTCTCGCGCCCTCGCGACTGCTGAAGCAGGTTATACGGCTCCAGTGGCTGTCACCGACATTCCCGCACCCGGTGACAGCGTGCTTGCCGCGCTGCGTCTTGGCATCCACATGATGCGCGAGGGCGAGTACGCCACCGGCCACGACGTCACGGTCGCGACGCACCTGGCGGAAATCCTGTGCGGGGGCAACATCACGCCTGGCACGCTGGTCAGCGAACAGTATCTGCTCGACCTCGAACGCCAGCATTTCCTGTCGTTGTGCGGCGAACGCAAAACGCAGGAGCGGATCGCGCACACCCTCAAAACCGGTAAGCCGCTGAGGAATTAGTAACAATAGTGAGCACAATATGACTGAAGCCGTTATTGTCAGCGCTGTCCGCACCGCCGTCGGCAAAGCCCCGCGCGGGGCCCTGCGCAATACCCGCCCCGATGACCTCGGAGCCATCGCCGTTCGGGGCGCACTCGACCGCGTGCCGCAACTCGACGCACACGAAATCGACGATGTTATTCTCGGCTGCGCCATGCCCGAGGCCGAACAGGGCATGAACCTCGCGCGCATCGTTGCCCTGCGTGCGGGCCTGCCCATCGAATCCGCGGCGATGACCATCAACCGTTACTGCGCCTCGGGGCTGCAGGCCATCGCGCTTGCCGCCGAGCGCATCCGCGGAGGAGGAGCGGAGGTCATCGTGGCCGGCGGGGCAGAATCGATGTCGTTTGTGCCGATGGGCGGCAACAAAATTGCCGTTAATCCGTGGCTTGTCGAAAATTACCCAGGCTTGTATCTCACCATGGGCCTCACCGCGGAGCGCGTTGCGAAGCACTACGGTATTTCGCGCGAGGAGTCGGACCGATTTTCGCTCGAAAGCCATCGGAAGGCTCTTGCGGCTATCGAGCGAGGAGATTTTTCCGATGAAATTGTCCCTGTTACTGTGACACTTTCATCGCCGAACGGCAACGGCAAGAGCAAAAGCACGAGCGCTGAATTCCGCGTCGACGAGGGGCCGCGCGCCGACTCGACGTATGACGCGCTCGCGAAGCTGCCGCCGGTCTTCCATGCGAAAGGCGTCGTTACAGCCGGGAATTCTTCGCAGACCTCCGACGGAGCCGCCGCTGCCGTCGTTATGTCCGCGGATCGCGCGGCGCAGCTCGGCATTCAGCCTCTCGCCCGTTTCGTCTCGTTCGCCTATGCCGGATGCGATCCGGAGGAAATGGGCATCGGCCCCGTCTTCGCGGTACCGAAAGCGCTGAAGCTGGCCGGCCTGACCCTCGACCAGATCGACGTCATCGAATTGAACGAGGCGTTTGCCGCGCAGGCGCTCGCCGTTATCGGCCAGCTTGGGCTGGACCCGGCCAAAGTCAACGTCAACGGGGGAGCCATCGCACTCGGGCATCCGCTCGGCTGCACCGGGGCAAAGCTCATCGCTACGATTTTGCGCGAGATGCAGCGGCGTAAAGCGCGCTATGGATTGGTGACGATGTGTGTTGGCGGCGGGATGGGGGCTGCCGGGGTATTCGAGAGGCTGGGCTGACGCGAAAGCGGTTTGCAATGTGACACAATTTGTGTCACATTGAGGTATGCGCGACATCACCATGCGCCAGCTTCGCGATACTCGGCAGCTCGAGCGTTGGCTGGAATCCGGTGAGACTCTATGCCTCCGGAAGCGCAACCGCCCGCTTGCGCAGATTACGCCCATCCATCAGCCGCCTGGGAAAAGGGAAATGCCGGACTTCGCAGCGCGTCGCCGGAAGATCTTTGGCGATCGCATTCTTCCGGGAGCCGATCTGGTGATCGAAGAACGCGGGCGCTATTGAAGACGTACGCGGATAGCAGCGTTTTTGTCTCCCTCTACATCAACGACCAGCATTCAGAGGAAGTCCGCAGAGGGATGGCGTCTGGTCCCACTCTGTGGTTCACGCCTCTGCATCGGGCCGAGTGGACCCACGCAGTGGAGCAGCACGTGTTTCGCAGGTTTATGCCAGCCACTGCCGCCATGCGGGTTTACTCCGATTTTGCGACGGATACGCGCCGGAGACTTTGGCTCGAAACTGAGCTTCCGCCTCGCACCTTCGATACTGCCGTTGAACTTGCGCGCACACACGTCGCCTCAGTCGGAACCCGCACCCTCGACACTCTGCATGTGGCATGCGCCCTCGAGCTCAAAGCCACCGCATTCTGGACCTTCGACGATCGGCAAAAGAAGCTCGCCAAAGCCGCCGGCCTCAAGACCTTCTGATTCATCCCCACTTCACCTCGACCAGCGTAGGATGAATTTCGGAGCCCTCAATGGCCACAGCTTCGCTTCACAAAATCGCCGCCGGCGGCAGCTTTCTGATCGAGAACGCCGCGCCTGAAGACATTTTCACCCCCGAGGACTTCTCCGAGGAGCAGCGGGAAATCGCCCGCACGACGGCGGAGTTCGCCGAAAAATCGATCCTGCCTCGCGTCTGGGAAATCGAGGCGAAGAACTTTGCTGTTACGCGCGAGCTACTGCTCGCAGCCGGCCAGCTTGGCTTGCTCGCGGTCGACGTTCCCGAGCAGCACGGCGGCCTGGCGCTCGACAAAGTCACCTCCGCGCTGGTTGCCGATCGCATCGCGGTTTCCGCCAGCTTCTCTGTCAGCATCAGTGCGCATACGGGCATCGGGACGCTGCCGGTCATCTGGTACGGGACTTCGGCGCAAAAGGAAAGGTATCTTCCCAAACTCGCATCCGGTGAATGGATAGCCGCCTATGCGCTTTCCGAATCGTCCTCGGGCTCGGATGCGATGAACATCCGCACCCAGGCGCGTCTTTCACCTGACGGAAAACAGTACATCCTGAACGGCGAAAAGATGTGGATCTCGAACGCGGGCTTTGCCGACGTCTTCATTGTCTTCGCCAAACTCGTGGGCGAAAATGGCCAGCCTGAGCAGTTTTCTGCGTTCATCATCGAGCGCAACACACCGGGGCTCGCCATTGGAGCGGAAGAACACAAGCTCGGTATACGCGGATCTTCCACCTGTCCGCTGGTGCTCTCCGACTGCGCCATTCCGGTTGAGAACCTGCTGGGGGAAGCCGGCAAGGGCCATCACATCGCCTTCAACATTTTGAACGTCGGCCGTTACAAATTAGGGGCAGCCACGTTGGGCGGAGCGCGCCAGACGCTGCGCAATGCCGTGCGTTATGGAAAGCAGCGCATGGCCTTCGGCAAGCCCATCACCACTTTCGGCCTGGTGCAGGAGAAAATCGCCGATACTGCCGCCGGCATTTTCGCCGCAGAAGCGCTGGTCTATCGCGTTGTCGGCGCCATTGACGCGGCCCTTGCCACACTCGCCTCCGACGCGCCTGCAGCCGACGTGCAAAAGCGCATCGAGGACTACGCCGTCGAGTGCTCGATTGTGAAGGTGTGGTGCTCGGAGATGCTGGAGCGCGCGGTCGACCACTGCGTGCAGATTTACGGCGGTTATGGCTATGTCGAGGAGTACCCCGCGGAACGTTTCTACCGCGACTCGCGCATCAACCGCATCTTCGAGGGCACGAACGAAATTAACCGGCTCATCATTACCGGCTTCATGATGAAGCGGGCGATGCAGGGGCGTCTTGCGTTGCTGCCAGCGATCGCCAAAGTTATGGACGAGGTGATGGCCGGGCCATCGGCGCGCGAAGAAGCCTCGGGCCCTTTGGGCGGGGAAAAAGCTCTGCTGGCCAGCGCGAAAAAGATCGGCCTGTTCTGCTCGGGCGTGGCGAGCCAGAAATACCCAACCAATCTTCAGGATCAGCAGGAGATCATGGGCGCGCTTGCCGATATTCTCATTGAAATCCTGGTGATGGAATCGGCCATTCTGCGCGCTGAAAAATTTTCCGGCCGCAACAAGACTGCCATTGCCCTGGCTCAGCTCACGGCCGCCCGTTCCTTTCGCATCATTCAGGATTCGGCCGAGCGCATTCTCGGCGCCATCGCGGAAGGGGACATGCTGCGCACACAGATGGCGATCTTCCGGCGGCTGGCGAAGCACGACCCTGTTAATACGATTGCGATTGGCCGCGCCGTTGCCCAAGAGATCGTCGCCGCGGAGCGCTACGTACTATGAGGATTCACTGAAGTCATTCCTGTTTATGGGCGGTCCCGGAGAGGAACAGGGTCCAGTTGTGGCCATCCTGCGAAATCTCAGATCGCATGGAATAATCCGTCGCCGAAATGATCGTCATTGTGTATCGCACGGTTGCAGGCTTACCGCCAAACTTCGCTGGATGCGTCCAGACCCAGCCAGTGGCGCTCGGATTTCCTGTGGAGACTTCCTTGCTTCCGTCGCTGTTGAAGCCATAGTACGTGTACAGCCCTCGTTCATGGTCGTAGCCGAGAATCGATAACGTCGCGTCGTCGAGCAGTGCTCCGCCGTACTTTTCGTGCTCTACAAGATAACAGCCCCCCTCCATCCATTCGAGCTGTGAACTGCCGGTGAACTTCCCGCCTGGACCCATCACCCCAGGGACCAGCTCACCTACCAGACGCCATTTACCGGCCAAGTAGTCGAGTTTGTGCGCTTCGGGACACGGTTTCGCGGCAGCCTCCTGCGCGCACAAACCCAGGGGCCATGCCAGCAGGAAAACCAGGCAGATATGCGTCATTCTCATAGCTCAACCTTACGTGAGTCGCCACTTACTGCGAGAAACGTTTGTTCAACGCGCCTCAGGCCCCGCCAGCAGCAGGCCTTCTACCAGCGCCAGCCACTCGTCTTTGAGCGCGGCGCGATAAAACATTCTCCCAGCGCGGCCATACCAGTAGTCCGCATTCGATAATGAACCTTCTTTGCGATGCAGATAGGCATGAACGGCCATGCCCTCGGTGCTCGCCAGCTGATCAACCAGGTCGTGAGCCCGCGCCCATTCCCCCTTGGAATCCCACCACAACGCGGTCAACGGGGCACAGAACTCCTGCGGCGGCTTATCTAATGCCAGCGATTCGTGAAACTTACTCCGCGACATGATCCAACGTACCGCCTCCGTGCGGCAGAGCCATTGTCACCTACTGCAGAATTAATTTCCCGATCGTCGCCAGCTGCATGTTCGACGTGCCTTCATAAATCGAGCCGATCTTGGCGTCGCGATAGAACTTCTCCATCGGGTAATCGCGGACGAAGCCGTAACCGCCGTAAATCTCCACCGCCTTGCTGGCGACTTCCTCGGCAACCCGCGACGCAAACAGCTTGGCCATCGCGGCTTCTTTGACGAACCCCACGCCGGCACACTTCATCCGCGCCGCGTTATAGACGAGCATGCGCGTTGCTTCAATCTGCGTGGCCATCTCCGCCAGCATAAACTGCACGGCCTGAAATTCGGCGATGGCTTTGCCGAACTGCTTCCGCTCTTTGCTGTATTTCACTGCCAGCGCCCATGCCCCTTCCGCCAGCCCGAGCATCTGCGCGGCAATGCCGATGCGCCCTTCGTTCAGGGTCTCGATGGCAATTTTGTAGCCCTTGCCGAACTCGCCAACTACATTTTCCGCGGGCACGCGGCAATCGTCGAGCAATAACTCGCATGTCGACGAGGCGCGAATCCCCATCTTGTCTTCCTTGTGCCCGACCGCAAAGCCCGGCGTACCGCGCTCGACCAGGAAAGCAGTGATTCCGCGATAGCCGGCTTCCGGCTGCGCATTCGCGAAGACCAGAAACAGGTCGGCTTCGTTCGCATTTGAGATCCAGAGCTTGCGCCCGCTCAGGACAAACCCGTTGCCATCACTCCGGGCCTGGGTGGCGAGGGAAAACGCATCCGATCCCGATCCCGCCTCGCTTAGCGCATACGCGCAGACCGTCTTCTCCGCCATGAGCGGAATCCAGCGCCGCTGCTGCTCTCGATTTCCCCAGCGCAGCAGCGCATTCACGGCCAGCGTGTTCTGGACGTCGACGATCACGGCCACCGCGGGATCGATGCGGGAGATCTCCTCGACCGCCAGCACTGCGCTGAAGAACGATGCGCCCGCTCCACCCAGTTCCAGGGGCGCTTCAATCGCCATCAGCCCCAGCTTGAAGAGATGCGCTAGGATGCTCGCGTCGAGCTTCTGCGCCTCGTCCATCTCGCGCACGCGCGGGGCAATTTCCTGCTGGGCAAATTGGCGAACGGTGTCGCGCAGCATCGCTTCTTCTTCGGTGAGCGTGGTCAGCGGTGGAATCGCTTCGGTGGCTGGTTCGGTTTCGGGCATTTGTGGTCCTCGCAGTGCGGCCCCTGGGTTGGGTCTGCTGCACCAAAACCTGAGCGTACCCTGGCTGGGTTACGTTACGCCATCTTTGCAGGGATTCTTTCAGGCGCAAGGGAGACCCGCGACCTATGCCGAGCCACACACATGACTGTTTCTGGAAAGAATCGCGCTGGACAGAGCCTCGCGAACAGGTTCGAAACTGTGACGCGTTGAAGGGTACGCTGCTGTTCAGCGTTCGACGCCCGCCTCGGCAAATTCCTTCGCCGGATCGGCACTCAGATCGTCCAGCGTGACTGCCGGCCGGGCTTGCGCGTAACCCGGCATTACTCTCAGCCGTTTCAGAATCTTCCGCGTCAGACCCGTCAGCGGAAGCTCCGGCAAGTCCATCAGCGGAACCCACGCGCGGTCGCCAACTCCCCGCGCCAATATTTTTTGCTCATTCATATTGAGCCCATACACCGTAACGTAGTAGTTCGTGTTGGTGATGGAATGACGCACCGTCAGCAGGAGCATGTCCTCGCTCTCCTGCCCTTCTTTCACAGATGGCAGCTCCCACATGTTGGGCATTTGGGTGGCGTCCGGTGGACGCCGCTGGAGCAGAACCTCCGCCTTAGGCCACTGCCGCCGCTGGACCAGCGCCAGAGCGGTCTTGCGACTCAGCATCTTTTTGGCGCGCGGCACGGCATGTTCTCCACGCGTCACGCATCCCTCGCGAATCGGACATGCAAGGCAGATCGGTCCCTTCGGCAGGCAAACCGTTGCGCCCAGCTCCATCATGGCCTGGTTGAAATCCCCCGGCCGCTCCGGATCAACCAACTGCTCAGCAGCCCTGCGCAGTTCACCGCTGCGTGCCACTCCCGGTACCGGTTCATGGCCGAAGTAGCGGGTCAGCACCCGTTCCACATTGCCGTCTACAGCCGCTACAGGCTCGCCAAACGCGATGCTCGCCACAGCCGCCGCGGTATAAACCCCCACGCCAGGCAACCGGCTCAACGTAGCCGCCGTTCTCGGAATCTCGCCCCCGCCCTCGGCCATTACCGCTCGCGCAGACTCGTGCAGCGCACGCGCCCGGCGGTAGTACCCAAGCCCGCTCCACAACGCCAGCACTTCAGTCTCGTCGGCCTGGGCCAGCGACGCCAGCGTCGGGAACCGCGCCATGAATCGCGTGTAGTATTCGATTACCACTGCAACGCGCGTCTGCTGCAGCATCGTCTCCGACACCCAGATGGCATAGGGATCGCGCGTCTGCCGCCACGGCAGGTCCCGCGCATTTTCGTCGAACCACTGCAACAAATTTTGACGGAATTCCACGTCTTCCTGTCTTACGGCCATTGAACGATTGTAGGTTTGATTCCAGCTACTTTTGAGCCATTCGGCAATCCCACAAAAGGCTTAGCATCTGTCCAATTACTCCCGTCTCCTTCCTGTGCACCCTTTTCGGGCACCCCGGCCTCATCCTCTGCCCGCCCGACTCTTTGGCCGGGCCATCCTGTACTCTGAACGGTTGCCGCATGGAATCCGACTCCTTTATCCGCCGCCTACCCAAAGCCGAGTTGCATCTCCATCTCGAAGGCACAGTCACTCCGGAAACCCTGGTCGAGCTCAGCGCCCGCCACGACGCTTCGCCCCTGAATCTCGATCAGGCCCGCGTTCTCTACCACTACACCGATTTCAGCGGCTTTCTGATGGCCTTCAAGGCGGTCACCGAGCACCTTCAAACCCCTGACGATTACGAACTCATCACCTGGCGCATGCTCGAGCTCCTTGGCCGCCAGGGCGTCGCTCACGCCGAAGTCTACGTATCTGTCGGCGTCATCTATTTCTGGGGTCGATCCGAATTCGAACCCCTCTTTGCGGGCATGGAGCGGGCACGCATCCGCGCCGAGGCCGAGCTCGGCATCTCCCTTTACTGGATCTTCGACGCCGTTCGCCACTTCGGTCCCGAAGCAGCCGCCCGCGTGTTCAGAAAGGCTGCACAGCTGCGCCCCCAACATCCCTCCATCATCGGCATCGGCATCGGCGGCGACGAGCGCCGCGTGGGCGCCGAGCCTTTCCGTGACCTTTACGCCGAGGCTCGTGACGCCGGCCTCCGCCTCACCGCCCACGCCGGTGAATCCGCCGGGCCGGAAAGCATCTGGGGTGCGCTCAATATTGGGGCTGAGCGGCTGGGCCATGCGCTTTCGGCGATTTACGATCCCGAGCTGATGGGCCTCCTTGCTGAGCGCCAGGTCCCTCTGGAAGTCTGCGTGACCTCGAATCTCCGCACCGGCTGCTGTGCCCACCTCGACGACCATCCCCTGCGCCGTTACTTCGACTCGGGACTCATGGTCACCCTCAACTCCGATGACCCGGCCCTCTTCGCGAGCGATCTCCTCGACGAATACGTCAACGCCCAAAACCACTTCGGCTTTACCGAGGAGCATCTCCGCGAGCTGGCTGCCAACTCCATTGAGGCGAGCTTTCTTCCGCCCGATCGAAAGGTAATGCTACTGCGGTGCATCGAATCACTCAAATGATGTATGGTCCGTGCAGATGCGCAGCGGTATAACACAGGCACCGTGAGCTCCGGTGCAACCTGCGCTATCATGGAGCCATGGCGCTGTGGGGAATGCGCATGTGCAGGACTGAAACTTTTGGAAATAGCGATTCGGTGGAATCCTTGGCTTCTGAATCCTCCAACTCGTCATCTGGCGTTTTGCGCGCCATCGGCTGGACTTCGGTCGCGCTTGGTGTGACTGCCCTTGGCCTCTATATCGGCCGTGAGCTGAGGCTGCGTTACAAGTTCAATCGACGCACTCCGACGGATTTCTTCTCCCACGCGGGCGAAGAGATGGGCGCGGAATTTGGCGTGGGCATCTGAAGTCCCGCGGAGAACGCACCAATTCGAATGTGTTCCCTGTTGCCTTTTCCCTGTTCCCTGGCTTCTTAGCGGGTTCTGTCCACCAGGTAGCGCGCCACCGCCTTCAACCCTTCCGCCGATTCGGCATACGGCTCCAGCGCCGCAAACGCTTCGTTGATCAATCGGGTCGCGTCTTTCCGCGAAGCTTCGACTCCAAATACCGCCGGCCACGTGGCCTTGTCGCTCGCTACATCCTTACCCGCCGTCTTTCCGAGGTGCTCGGAGTCCTGCGTCATATCCAGTACATCATCCACAATCTGGAACGCCAGTCCTGCCTTCGTTCCGAACTCTGTCAGCGCCCTGGCATCCTCGGCGCCGGCGCCGCCGTAAACTCCGCCCGCCACAATGCTCACACGGATCAGCGCTCCGGTCTTCGCTCGGTGGATCGCGGCAACACTCTCCGCCGTCGGCTTGGTGTGCTCGCCTTCAAGATCGAGCACCTGCCCGCCAATCATCCCTTCCACTGTGCCTGTCGCCTCGGCGATCAGACTCACGATCTTCACCACGCGATCCGGTGCGCACTTCATCCGCGCCAGCGTCTGGTAGGCCAGCGTTTGCAGCGCGTCCCCCGCCAGAATGGCAATGGCTTCTCCATACGCCACGTGGCAGGTCGGCTTGCCGCGGCGCAGATCGTCGTTGTCCAGGGCCGGCAGATCGTCGTGGATCAGCGAGTAGGTATGCAGCATCTCGATCGCCGCGCCCAGGTCCTCGATGCCCCGCGGCAACCCTGTAGCACCGTGCGCGAAGCTGATGGTCCGTGCCGCCTCCATCGCCAGCACCGGGCGCAGACGCTTGCCACCCGCAAACACGCTGTGCCGCATCGCCGCGTGAATGGACGCGGGCGTCGCGGTCGCCGGGGGCAGCAGCCGCTCCAGAGCGGCATCGGTGCGCTTCACACCCTCACGCAGAATTTCCTGGACCTCAGCCCGCATCTCGATCATCGTATCGGAACTTCCCTCGCCTTTCGCCGGTCGGCCTTCGCCTTTCCAGCCAGGCCAATGCCAGTGTAATCGCCAGCGCGGCCAATGAAACCCCGTCTCCGGCCCATTGATCGCTTGTCCTCCGCCAGCGGACGTCGATCTCGTTCGCACCCGCTTTCACCGGGATGACCATCAGCCCGTCGCTCCGCTGCGCCCGATCACGTACCTCGACTCCATTGCGCATGACCTGCCACGCCGGGTAATCCATCAGCCGCAGTACCGCATATGTTGCACGCGGACTGTTCACCATCACGGATCGGCGCTCGGTATCCCAGCGCCCAATCTTCACTTCGCTCGCGCTCTCCTGCAAAGTCGCGCCGCCTGATTCGGCCAGCTCCGCATTCGGCGAGCTCAGTATGGAAACCGCAGGCAGCCCCGGTTGAATCTCGCCATTGTCCGCGCCCTGCGGTGTATATTCGTCCGTGCCCTCGAATCCGCGCGCATGAAACGCCGCTACCTGCGCGGCGACGTTGTCCTCCTCATCGCACGGCTGCCAATACAACGCCGCAGCCATCACAGCCATCCCGCCCGCCAGCAGCAGAGTCCCCGCAGCCCGCACCGCGATGGCTCGCCTGGTCGTCGCTTCCCCTCGCAGTGCAAGCCCGACCAGAGCCGCAACAACCATCCCCAGCACCAGCATCCATCGCCACGGAAACTGGAGGTACTTCAGCTCTGGAGTCAGCCGCCATGCGAGGTCGCTCCATCGTTGCTGAAGAATGCAAACGGCGGCGCCCACGACCACAAGCGGCATCCAGAGCGGGTTCCGCCTCTTACGGGACACCAAGGCTGCCGCCACCACCCCAAGCATCAGCGCCACGACAATCCAGGAAACCGTCCGCAGCACCTGGTTGTGGTAATTCAGATTGAACAAATCGTCCGTTGAGACATTCGGCCCCGGCAGCTTTGCAAACCCAAACAGAAAGCTGTCCTCGACGCGCATCAGCGGCCCGATTGCCCGCCCAATCGCCACCCACCGCTGCTCATAGAACGCCGGAACCAGCCAGAACCCCGCGAGCGCCAACCCCAGCAGCGCGCCACCGGCAGCGCGCCCCACCAGCCGCCAGGTTCGTCGCTGCACCGCCGCAACCAGCACCAGAACCACGAGCAGGTAGCAGCCCATGACGGCCGCCGGAGCATTCGTAAGCCAGATCGCCGCCACGGTGAGCGAAAGCGGAATGAGAGCACGCTTCTCCCGAATGCCATACAGCACCAGCAGCGGTATCCAGGTCGCCGCCAGCAGCTCGGCCATTGCTCCGCGCTCGTACAGAACGAACAGCATGTAGGGATTGACCACATACAGGCAGGCCGCCAGGGTCGCGTTGTCAGCGGCGATCCACTCGCGGGCCATGGCGCGGAAGCTGAAGCCGGCACCGAGGAGCGCAATCAGGGCGAACGCCAGCGGGATCCAGCTCCACGGCAGTACCGCCCCCAGCACCCCCCCCCAGCAGCCAGCTGAGCGGGGGATAAAAGACAAAGCGCGGCTCGCCAGCCAGAAAATTGGCAGACCCGGCCCAGTGCGGATAGACAACGCCCTGGCGCCAGTGCGCGGCCACTTCAAGCCAGTTTTGCAGATGAAAATCGAAGTCCTGGCCGCAAGATGTTCCGCGCCAGGCGAGGGGCAGAACGGCTATGCCGACCACCGCCAGCAGGAGCGATCGCCTGCGCCTCGCGCGGGTCGCGTCGCTCGCCGGACTCGCCGGAAAACGGAACCAGAACCTCACCGTTTCAGGGCTCAAGCCGCAGCGTGTGCGCCGTCGCCGCCGCTACCGCCTGCTTAGTAAATGGCAGGGCAAAGGTTTTGCCGTTGTACCAGTAAGCCCACTGGTCGCGGTAGTACGGGCTCAGCGGGTCACCCGACTCGCCCATGGTGATGTCCTCGGTGGCCGCATCCACGTTTGACCAGTCGATCGTGAAACGCTGCGATGGTCCAAACGACCGTCCCACCTGTTTCACCGTCGATGTGTCGCCGGACTGCGGCAGCACTCCTGTCCCGGTCCAGTCTTTGAACCACGGCAGCAAACCGAAGAGCGGGTGCTCCACATCCACCGGATGCGAGTAGCCATACCGCCATTGCCGCAGATCGCCGGGCGCGCCACCCTGCGCCAGGCCCTGGCGCACCATGTCCGCCAGAAAATCGTCCCAAGTCGCGTACTGCGGTGGAAGCCACGCCGCCGGCTCATGCATCAATATCTGCTCACCGGCGAAGAGGCTCTCCGCCCAGTGGTACTCCGACCACTCTTCGCCGAGTTTCGGCTTCAGCAGCATGGAATAAAGCGCCTTTTTCGCAGCCGCCACAATGGCCGCCGGCGCTGAGTCCACCGTGACCGCGCCATCCCACGACCGCAAGAGGTCCGCCGCCTGGCGCAGCCGCGCGTCGGTGTTCTTCGCGTGATCGATCCCATACGCAAGGCGCTGCGCAATCTCCTGATCGAGCTCGGAATAGACGTCGGTCTCGAGGGTCAGCATGTCCTGCTGGGTCAGTTTGCTCTTTGGACCGAGCCATTTCCAGATGCGCTCGTTGCGGTACGGATCGGCCCACTCGAGGGTGATTTTGGGGCCGTCGGCGGCCGAGCTTGTGGGATTCTGATTTGCTGGGGTCTGACTTGCCTGGTTTTGTGAAGCAGGGTTCTCAGCAGCAGGGCTCGCCGTTGACGAACCAGCAGCCGCGCCCTGACTCGGCGGATTGGGATTCGCCGTCACACGCGCATTCGCCGTCGCCAGAATTCCGCCCGGCGGATCGAAAGCCGACGGCATCTCATCGAGGCCGATATATCCCAGCCACTCATGCTGGCCATCCACGATCGGCACGCCCGCCAGTCCGCCCTGCCGGACCGGAATGAATCCGATCGCCTGGTATCCGATGTGTCCCTGGTCGTCCGCATAGACCACGTTCTGCGTGGGACCCCACCACTGGCGAAGCGCGCTCCGAAATTCCGTCCAGTTCGACGCGGCATTCATCGCCAGCAACGGATAGCCGCTGGCCTTCGGATCGTAGACCGTCCATCGCAGAGTCAGCACGCGCTTCTCGCCAGGGATAAGCGGGGTGATCACCACTCCGTTCGCCGTGCGCGCCACCTCCGCGGTCACATCCTTCCCGCCGCGCACGTGGATCGTCTCCCGGTTGTGCTCCATGGGGTGCCAAGCGCCGTCCGCTCCCTGGTACTGATCCTGCCCGTTGACCCGCTGTACATAAATGTCCTGCGTATCGCCGTAGAGGGCGGTGAATCCCCATGCCACATGCTCGTTGTGCCCCGCCACCACCAGGGGAAGCCCCGGCACCGTCACGCCAGCCGCATGCAGGCCCGGCGCCTTCAGATCGTTCTCGTACCAGATATTCGGAATTTCCTGCTCGAGATGCATATCGTTCGAGAGCATTGCCTGGCCGCTTGCCGTTCTCGATCCGGCCACGACCCACTCATTCGACCCCGGCGTGCACCCCAAACAACCGTCATCCTGAGCGAAGCGCCGGAGGCGCGCAGTCAAAGGACCTGCATTTCCGCCCCTTTGTAAGTAGTCCAAAAACGCCGCCCCGTCCTGGGTTTCATCGAGCGGCACATCCGGAATATTCTGCTGCGGCGCGGTGATCGGGGTTTCGGTGGTGATCGGCGGGCGGTCGCGCCACGAGCCTGTGGGATATAAATCAGCCGCCAGGGTTGGCCCGAGGCGCGCCGTGATCTGCTCGCGCTCCAGCTTCTCCTGCCAGTGCTCGTCGAGCATCTGCACCATGCTCATCACCACCAGCATGGAATCGACCGGCTGCCACGGCTTTGGCTGGTACATCAGCAGACGAAACTCGGCTGGGAGACGGTCCTCGTGCGCGCCGATGAATGCATTCACCCCGCGCGCATAATCGTCGAACAAGCGGCGCTGCTGATCGTCGAGAGTGGCGGTGAGCCGCTCCGCCGTGGCTCGCATGGCGAGGATTCGCTGCTGGCGATCGTGTTCTACGAGCTTTGAACCGAGGATCTCGGCGGCCTCGCCTGCCGCCATCCGCCGCGCCATGTCCATTTGCCATAGCCGGTCCTGCGCGGTCACATATCCCTGCGCAAAAAGCAGGTCGTCGAGATTGGCTGCCTCAATATGCGGAACGCCGTGCTGATCCCGAAGCACCGTCACCGGCGCGCTTAGTCCTGGCGTGAGAAGGTTGCCGTCGAGCTCCGGCAGGGAAGACTGCATCTTGTGTTTGAGCCACACCCCGCCGGTCACCACCGCGGCGGCGACGGCGAGCAGAAGGAGGAGCAGCAGGACAACGAGCACGCGCAGCACCGGATGCCGCCGCTCCTCGCGCGCTTCGACGTCGACACTTCGTCCGAGAGCCATTCGGGATTATTGTCGCAGAAGAACGGCTGGGCGCTGGGAGCGGGGAGCTGGGCCCGCTCCTGGTGACCTGGTCCTGGCTCCGGGCTTCGGGCTGGCCGCTACATCGATCCCTGCTGCGGGCGGCTCGCCGGCGGGATGATTCCGTTCATCCGCAGATAGACGCACATCTGGCCGTAGTGATCCATGCTGTGCATGATCATGAAGGCTACATCCGAAGTCCGCGTGATCTTCCAGTTCGGAGGAAGACCCGGCACGCTGCTGAAGGCATTGTCGGTTGTCAGCGAGTTGGCGACGGCGTGGGCATAGATGTAGGAGTCCTTCAGGGCCTTGACGAGTTCGTCCTTAGTCTTGAGGCCTTCGAGGGTTTTGGGATCGACGGCACCCGGGACGCCGCTGGCCTTGAGAAGCTGGTAGTTGGCCTGGGCGAGGTGTTTGACCTGCTGGCCAAAGGTGCGAACGGTCTTGAATTCGCCGGCGGTGGGGACGAAGTCGTATTTGTCGGCGGGCATGGCTTCGGCGGCGCTGACGACTTCCATTTCGGTCAGGCTCAGCAGCGCGCCCATGGAATCGGCAGGCGAGTAGGAGGACGGGGCGGCGGGGGCGGCGGCGGCCTGCCCATTTTGAGCAAATAGAAATGCTGGTGAAACCAGCACGGTACAAACTGCCAGAATCATGCCTCGGCGTGCTTGCATAGGGAGTCTCCTCGGAGCGGCTCTCGACCGCGCTGCAAGCCTACCAGAATGGCTACGGAAAGGTGTCAAGGCAGCGGCCTTGCTTCTAAACTGAATCTATGAACGACCCTGGTCGCGTCCTGATCGGCATTGGCCTGCTTATGGCCGCAGTGGGCGCAGTCGTCCTTCTGCTCGGAAAAAACGGGCTTCCGCTGGGCCGTCTGCCCGGCGACCTGACTTGGCGCGGTAAACACGCAATCGTCTATTTCCCACTGGGGACTTCCATCCTGCTCAGTGTGGCATTGTCGCTGGTGTTTTGGCTGCTCTCGCGGTGGGGAAAGTAGCTTCACTTTTGACATCCGATGATTGATGCTTGATGATTGATGCATGAGGACGACGCTGGCCATCGACGACGACGTTCTGGCGGCGGCCAAGGGTCTTGCCGAGAGCGAGGGAAAGAGCGTCGGCGAGGTCATCTCGGGGCTCGCCAGAAAAGGTCTCGAACCACCACAGAGGCGCTTTCGAACCCGTAACGGAGTTCCCTTGCTCCCCAGGCGTCCTGGTGGGAAGCCAGTGACTATGGAGATCGTGAATCGCCTGCGCGATGAGTGGCCATGAGGTTTCTGCTGGATGTCAATGTGCTGATCGCTCTGATCGATGACCGGCACATTCACCACGGAATCGCGCATCGATGGTTTGGTACTGCCGGTCGCAAAGAGTTTGCGACTTGTCCTTTCACGCAAAACGCGGTTTTGCGGATCCTGAGCGGTCCGGGCTACTCAAATTCCTTTGGAACGCCTGCGGTCATTTCTGAGATGCTGTCCCAATTTTGCGCCCTGCCCGGACACGCTTTCTGGCCAGACGATATCAGTCTTCTGGATTCCGCTGAGATCGAGCGTTCCCGTCTCCTTCACTCCGGCCAGGTCAGTGATACCTACCTTCTTGCATTGGCCTCAACACATGGAGGCCAGCTGGCGACTTTCGATCGCAGGCTTGTCGTGAGTGCGGTACGGAATGGGGCCGCCGCTCTTCACGTGATTCGCTGATCGCCATCTCCAAGTACAAAAAAAGGGCCCCTCGGGGTGAGGGGCCAATCTGCCTTGGTTCTCTCGTTGTGTGAGAGCTCTTTTGCGCCTGCCTTCTTAGTGAGGCTGAGCCGTTGGTTGCGACGCAGTACCCTGAGGGGAGGGCTGCGCGGAATTCTTACTGCGTCGCGCCAATCGGTGAACTGCCATTCGGCGAGTTCAAGGCTGCTAAACTGTTTGCCATCAGGCTCACGCGTACCACACTACCCGGCTTCGCTGCGGAATTGTCATCCGAGCTGACCGGCGCGTTGCCCATGGCCACTTCGTGAATCCTCCACACCGGGATTTGGTGTTCGGCCAGATACCGGACCACCGCTTCCGCCATGTGCTGCGAACTCTCCATGCCCACCGTACCCCGTGAGCGCGAGTACCCTTCCACTTCCACCACGTAACCCTTCTGCCCCTGCAGCTGGCTCACAACCTGATCCAGGGCTTCCTTCGCCTTATCGTTCAGGACAGTTTGTCCGGGACGGAAGTGGATGTCAGTGTTCGTGATCGGGTGATACTGATCCAGATTCGCAACCGTCTGACCCAACTGGGCCGTTTTGTCGCTCGCCTGCTGCGCGGTCTGCTGCGCCTGCCCGGCTGTCGTATTTGCTGCGGAAGCTACCTGATTTGCCTGGTCCGCCGTGGTCTGGGCGGCGTGAATGCCGTTCTGCGCCCGCTGATCGACATCCTTAATATCGGACGCGTTCTTCGCCTGCAACTGATCCAGCTCGTTCAGCCGATCCTTTACCGGATCCAGCTGGCGGTTCACCCACTTCTTGCGGGCGAACGGGTTCATATGCCCCCAGAAGCCCTCATTCGACTTCTCGGGGAGCGGGGCCTTGCCTGTTCCAGTCTGCGGATTCTGGCTCTGATCCTGGGGATTGGCGTTCGTCGAAGCGCCCGTTTGAACCTGGGGCTGTTGTCCTGAAGAGGTAGACTGTGCGACCGCTGGCAGACCCAAACTGACCGCAACCAGCAGCACTGTAATCGATCCGGGATTCAATTTCGTTTTCATAGGTTTATTCTCTGTGGATTGAAACTTCGGATGGCTGCAGCGCCCCGTCTTGCACGAACAGTAACAGCACTCGCCGTGCCAAACCGCCAAGCGCTCAACCGCTCCACCGTAAGCACAATTTAATCAGAGATTTGACTTGGATTTTCGCAACGGCTCAGGTTTGCTACAGCCCTGTAAATAACGCACTCTCGGCCCGGATCGGGAAGAAATTACTCGCGCTGGGCACAAGAGGCTTTCTTGCTGCGACCCTCAGGAGCCGGGTGTGACTTCTATGATCCGTATCTCTGGGTAGCTTTGGTTCCAGTCCTGGGCGACATGGTCGAAGATGAGCCGAAACTCCCGCGTCTCCCCGGGCCGGATCGGCGAGGCGCTCACCGGCTGGGTATCGACATAAGGCTGGCGCATCCGGATCAGGTTGAGCGGCATGGTCTCTTTCTGCACAAGCTGGTTCCCGATGTCCCGAAACGCAACCTGCACGGTAATCCCAGTCACGGTCTTTCCGCCCTGATTGCTGACCTGCCCATCGATGTATGTAACCTGCGAACCGACCAAGCTGCCGGCCTGGCTCATTTGCAGATTTGCAATTGGCAGGCGGGCCGCGTAAGGATCGGCCGCCGCCAGTCCAGCGCCTCCCGGGTTGGCCGGCTCGCGATGACGTCCGAGGGTGATCAGCAGCACAAGGACGATGAGAACTACGCCGCCCGCAACGATCCACGGCAGGGGAGAGCGTGGTTCGCGGGGCTGGGGTCCATCGGGTCGAAACATTGCGGGCTCCGAACTCGGCTTCGAGCTGGACTGCGAATTAGGATCCGAATCAGGCACGTTCATCGAGAGGATTGTACCTCTCACGGACATTGGCAAGGGTCGCAGGCGAGCAGTGCATTCGGCGCGAGCATGAAGCGCTGGCAATCTGCCGCGCATTCCCTTGCGTACTGTAAGAGGACTGCCTGCGCACGATACCCAGAAGGTAACCATCACGGCACACCGATGGCGGAATTAAAAATTATTTCCTCACGCCCCGAGTCATGCTTGCCGAAAAATGAGTCTAAGCAAACAAGTTCAAATCCCCCCGCGAGGCCGTATGCATATCTATCCGGAAACACCCTATAAGGAGCCGAAGAGCTCGAGTCGTAAACAGGATTACGCCTATCGCATCGCGGCCGCCGCAGCGGCGCTCTTCCTGCTGCTGACGTGGCTCACCGCATAAACGGGCCCGATTCGCACGGACTTGTACCCGCAATCCAGCGCGAAAAATCCTGCGCAAACGGGCTGTTCAAATGATCCAGTTCTGACTCGATCAGCTGGCTGGCTCCTTGACGGCTTCCTGAATGGCTGGTTCCGTGACGGTTGGTTCCGTCAGGGGCTGGTGCTTCGCAGCTTCGCGTGCCAGAGCGCGGCGCATGAGCACTTCCAGTGCAGACTTGTTTTCTGCGTATTCCGAATCCGTGATCTTTGCTTCCAGCCGGTCGGTCTCAAGCTGAAACAGTTCGTCCTTCAGCGCTGCCAGCATTTCCGGCGTACTCCCGCTTTTTTGCGCTCCATTCGTCGTTGTCAGCCCATTCGCTGGTGTCGCCGCTGCGACAACATGCGCTGTTGTTCCCGCAACCATTTCCGCCCGTATTGTTGTCGCCCTCACCCCTGCCGGCAAAATCGATGTGAGCGGCGAAGGTTCAGCTTCGACCGTACCCATAGCCTGTCCCGGCTTCGACCGCAGCAGAAATGCCGCGGCTATAACCATCAATAAGCCGGCTCCACTCAGGATGTACCATTTGTACTTCTGGAGCGGATCGGGTGTGCCAATCGGCACCGCGCCCGCTACGCCCCCGCCGGGTCCGTTGGTCTGCGCAGCGGGCTGATCGGAAGCGCCCTGGTCTCCGGCCAGGCCCATTCCCTGACCACCCTGACCCGGAGCACCCTGGCCCATCCCATTTGCCGCACGCTGCCCGTCCTGCTGTTCTCGGGGCATAGAACCCGTTCCCGAAACCGTGAACGCGAGCGGCGCAAGCGGCGTCACATTCGTCGCCAGATACGTCTGCACTCCGGGCCCGCTCGCATCCGCGCCAAGGGCTTGAAAATTTTGCCCCCCCTCGAAGCTCATGCTCTTCGGCAACATCACCGCGACGTTATCGGTCAGCAGAGTTACCCGCGGGTGCAGCGCCAGTGTCCCGCCATAGGGCAGCTTGTATCCGATCTGGAAGCGCGTCTCGCCCGGCCGCAGCGGGAAGATAAAAGCGTAGTGGCCCCGGTCGGCTTGGGGAACCGGCGCGCTCGACACCGCCATCCCTCCAGGCCCGGTCGCGGTCGCGCCCTCCAGTACGGCATCCTGCGGCAGGTAGAACTCGAAGTTGTGCGCATTCAGCTGTGTCTTCGGCGGCTTTGAGGTGTTCCTGATAAAGAAGCTCTCCGTCACGCTCAGCCCCTGCTGATCCGTCTCCATGCGTGACACATCCGCATACGTGTGAATGCCATCGACTTTCGGCGCCACGTCGAACACATCGATGTTCACCACGGAGGTATTCGGCGGCACGGGCCCGTAATAGGACGCCTTCTCATGCTGGACCTGCACCAGGTGCATGCCGGCGTTGTCCGGAACGTCAAAGGAGTAATGGCCCCTCGCGTCAATCGTCGTCCGCGCCGACTCCGTCATCGCCTGTTGCAGGTCGAGGAGCACCGCGGTATCACCAGCCGCGGGCTTGCCCGTCGTGCGGTCGGTAACCGTGCCGGAAATCGTCGCCGCACTCAGCGAGAGCGGCAGAACAAAAGTAGCGAAAAATGACAATTGAGAGAGCAGCTTCATAGAGTTCCATTCTTATTGCAGAAAATCAGCCGAGACGCGGCGCGAAGGCATCCGACTCCAGAAGGTCGATCTCGGCCACGGTCTCGGCAGCCTCGTTCTCCAGCATCGCCCGCTGTGCGGCATAGTCCTCTTCCGGATACTTCCCGGCACGATACTCGAAGTTCAGATCCCGCAGGTTCTCGTACAGCACTTCTCTCCGCTCCCGGAGGTACTCGACGCGAGTCTTCGTGTGCTGCGCCTCCACCCGGCGCTCCGGCCAGAATACATAGAGGAACGTCGTAATCAGCAGCAATGCACAGGCTAGCGTCGTCATATCTCCGTCTCCCGTCGAATTCTGTCTCTCAACTCCAACGACGCCGGATCATCCGCCACCGCGGGCATGGCCACCGTGCGCAGTCTCCACTTCCGGACCAGCATGAACGTGCCCGCCAGGCCGAACAGCAAAAGGCCCGGAGGCACTACCCAGGCAAGGATATTGAAGCGCGTCAGCATGGGGGCGGCCAGAGCGGTGGGGCCATATTTTTCCTGAAAAGCCGCCAGCACCGCATCGTTACCTTCCCCGCTGGCAATCGCCGCCTTCAGTTCGCCCAGCATGCGGTCGGAATCCGGACAGCCCACATGGTTGCACTCGATCAGAATCTCGCTGCATCCGCACACGCACATCAGCTTGTGTCCGAGATCGTTGTAGCGCGTCTCGGTGTCTGCCGAACCCAGCGTTGCAGCTCCCAGCACCACCAGGAGAGGCAGCAGCGCAAATCGGCTCATGCGGCGCATCAATCTCCCGCCTTCCCCGCCGCAACCACCTCAGGCGCAACCACCACGCGATGCCGCTGCGCCGCAATCGCCGCGCTGATATTCGGCGCCAGCGCTATGAGGGTGCCCAAAATCGTCACGATGAGCCCAATCCAGATCCAGGCCACCAGCGGATTCAGAAACGCCTTGATCACCGGCTGCCCCGTCGCTGGATCCTTGCCGGCATAAATGATGTACAGATCCCATGCCAGCGTCGAGTGATTGGCAACAATGGTCGAAGGCTGCTGGCTGGCCGCATAAATACGCAGCTCCGGCGAGAGCTTCGTCACCAGATGGCCGCCGCGATACACATTCAGCAGCGCAAATTCCGTGTCGTAATTTGGATTCGAATCCTGCGAATAATCCATGCACTCAATCGTGTAAGGACCCAGCATGAAAGTCTGCTTGTAATTCATCGTCTGTTCGTGGCTCTGATTGAACGCCTGCCCGCTAATCCCGATGAAGATGAGCACGATCCCGAAGTGAACGATGTACCCGCCGTAACGCCGCGTATTGCGCCGCGTTAGCTGCACCATCGATGTGAGCAGGTTCTGTCCGGATTTCTGCTGAATCACCTTGCCGCCACGCCAAAACTCCGCAAAGATCGCCGTGATCACAAATGCCGCCATCGCCAGCGTCACCCACGCATAGAATGCGCCCTGCTCATCGGTGGTGAATATCGTCCAAGGATGCACGCCCAGGGGGATGATGGCGATCGCGACGACCAGGCCGACTATCGCCGGCAGTTTGAAGTTTTTCGCGATACTGCGCACCGAAGTCGACCGCCAGGCAAGCAGCGGGCCTATGCCGGTCAGAAACAGCAGGAAGACCCCAATCGGGACCGCCACGCGGTTATAAAACGGCGCGCTCACCGTGACGCGATTGCCCTGCACATACTCCGACAACACGGGGAAGAGCGTTCCCCACAGCACTGTGAAGCAAGCCGCCAGCAGCACCAGGTTGTTGAACAGGAAGCTCGACTCGCGCGAGACCAGCGACTCCAGCTTGTGCTCCGACTTCAGATGATCGCGGTTCAGAATGTAGGTGAACAAACACACCGCCAGCACGATCATCAGAAACACCCAGAACCAGGTGCCGATGGCGGACTGCGCAAACGCATGCACCGAACTAACCAGCCCCGACCGTGTGAGCAGCGTGCCAAGAATCGCCAGCATGAAGGTCGAAAAGATCAGCCACACATTCCAGCTCTTCATCATGCCGCGCTTTTCCTGCATCATGACCGAATGAAGAAAGGCGGTGCCCGTAAGCCACGGCATCACCGAGGCGTTCTCGACGGGATCCCAACCCCAGTAGCCGCCCCACCCGAGCACCGAATACGCCCAGTGCATACCGAGGAAGATCCCCACCGTCAGAAACAGCCAGGTCACCATGGTCCAGCGGCGCGTGATGTGGATCCACTTCTCGCCCGGATACCGCATCATGAGCGCGCCCAGCGCAAAGGCAAACGGCACGCTGAAGCCGACGTAGCCCAGGTAGAGCATCGGCGGATGAATCACCATCTCCGGATACTGCAGTAATGGGTTCAGCCCGTTACCGTCGGGAGGGATCGCGCCGGTAACCAGCGAAAACGGCGTCGCAGCCACATTCACCAGCAGAAGGAAGAAGACCTGAATCCCCGCGAGGATCGTCGAAGCGTAGGCGGTGAGTTTGACATCGACCTTGTGCCGCACCCGCAGCACAAAGCCATAGGCCGACAGCAGGAACGCCCATAGCAGCAGCGATCCCTCCTGCCCCGACCACAGCGCCGCGAATTTATAGGCTGCGGGCAGCGCGCGATTCGAGTGTTCCGTAATGTAGGCGACGGAAAAGTCGTTTGTGAACGCGGCCCACACCAGCGCAAAAGCCGCGCACCCGGTGGCAAGGAAGCTCGCAATGCCCGCACGCCGCGCCGTCTCGGCCAGCTTTTCGGGCGATATCCAGCCTCGCCGGCCCACCGCCAGTTGGCGAAGGGCGACCGCCCCTGCGAGCAGGTTGTAGCCGCTCAGTACGAGCGCGATCAGGAGCGAAAAACTGCCGAATGCGGGCATAGGCGTGACTTTCTGATTGTCGCACTTTCCGAGGACTGACGACTGCGCAGACGACTGCCGCGACAGCTAACACGACAACCACGGAACACTCTGATCTTCACGTCGGCGAGCGCAGGGGCGCTGTGACAAATCTCACACGAAGGCAGGCAACAGGCAGTAGGGATGGCCGACTGGGAACTGGGGACTAGCAACTGGGGACTGGGGACTGGGGACTGGGGACTGACAAACTGGGACTGGCACACCGTCGCGCAGTCACGCAGCCGGTCGCGGCAGCCTGTTCCCTACCCCCTTGGCTACTCCCTGCCCCTAAGCCGTTCGCCCTATCGGCTGGCGCGTCAACAGCGATCGCACCAACGCCAGCAAATCGTCCGGAGGAAACGGCTTCAACCGGAACATCACATCGAGATCCTGGTATTCGTCTTCGGCCTCCGCCAGCCCGCTCAGCACCAGCACTGGCAGATCGGGATAACGCAGGCGCAACTGAGCCACAAATTCCGGCCCATTCATCCCCGGCATCAGATGATCCGTTACCACCAGAGCCACGGGCCGCGGCGTTCCCGGCTGATCGAGCATCGCCAGGGCCTGCCTTCCGTCGCACGCAAGAGCTACGTCAGCGCCGGACCGCGCCAGAATTGCTTTCCTGGTGGTCGCCTGAATACAGTTATCGTCCACCAGCAGAATGTCGGCTAGCATCGGGGTCATAGATTCCTTTGCGCTGAAAAAGGTTGCCTTGCCGAACCTGGATATTTCCGGCAATGAAAACCGCCTGAAATACCGCAGAAAACCCTTTTACCTGCCGTTATCTAAAAAGGCAAGAGCGAATGCGGCAATAGCTCTCCCACTTTCGGCACAATCACGTGGATATTCCAGTTCTTCCCTGCCTCTTGTCGGTGATTGCCTTCACACCATCGACAAAATCGGAGTGGCCGGCATCTCCTCGGTCACTCCCGCCCGGGGGCGATGGCCACAAAGAATAACGGCGGAGAGCCCAAAGGGATCTCCGCCGCCAAGAAGTACCGCCGGTTAACTTAGAACGTTACCCGGCCACCAAACTCCATCGCACGAGGGCTGTTTGCCTGGCTGCTCAGCACACCCCAGGTACCCGGAGAATACAGGGCCATGCCGGGATCATAGAACTGCCGGTGGTTGAGCATGTTCGTTGCGATGAACGAGAACTCGAAGGTAGCCGACTCCATGATCCGGACATCCTTCTTGAGCTGTCCATCGAGGTTCCAATAAGGCTGACCCGTGAACGGCCCGTAGCCCGAGTTCTTGGTGTCGATGCCCAGAATCGGTGCCCGAACCTGGTTCCATACCGCAACCGGATCCTTGAACAGATTCACAGGAGTGTTTGACGTTGCGTTTCCAACCATGTTCCCGAACGAATCCGTTCCCCCCGCCACTCCGAAATGCGCGGAGTGCCCTGCGTTGTACTTGCTCGTGAACACGCACTGCTCGTTGTTGAAGTAATCCGCACCGTCGCCCGCACCCCACGACTGCGCATCGGTCTGCGTGTTGCAATAAACCGGCGGTCCCGATCCGGCCGTGAAGATCGGAGCGAAGGTCCAGCCCCCCGCAGCGCGTCCCAGGAATCCGTTCTGTCCTTTAAACCACGGGTCCGACGCCACGATGTACGTGTTGTAAACATACTTCCGGTAGAACGGCTGGTTCCCGTACATCGCTCCCAGGTTATAGGCATCGTTCTGGGTGTATTCGCTCGACGCCTGCACCACGGCTCCTGTGCCCAGCGCCTTGCTGTAGGTGAAGTTGTGCTGCATCGTCAGCCCGTGCCAGCTGCGCGTACCAAAGCTGATAAAGCCGCCGTTGTAGTTGCCGTAACCGGTGCTCGCGTTCTCCGCAACACCGCTGGTGAACTGCCCGCTTGCCCCGTTTGCCTGACCGGGAATGGCTGTGTTCGACATCGTGCGGGGGAAATTGAATCCGCCGCTGTCCAGATCGGACCACAGGCTCCACACAGCCTGGTAAAGCAGGTTTCCTTGTCCGTTTGGACCTTCCTGGTCGAGAACTGCTGCCGTGCAGCTTGAGTAACCATTGCAATAGCCGGTACCGGCCAGTGCCGCCTCGAAGAAGGGCTGCGTTGCAACCGAGTTGATGAAGCTGGTATACGCCGCAGTGCCGGGGGTTGGAATATTGGCGCCGCAGGCTCCGATAGACGTTGCGCAACCGATGTACTTTTCCAGATTTGCATACGCGGTCTGGAACTGTTGGCCGCCCACCGACATCATGTACGGCACGGCGTTCAGGTCCACCGGCTGGTATTCGTGCTGGATGCGCCGCCCGATGTAGCCGACCTCCAGCAGCGACTTCTGCCCGATCTGCCTTTGGATCGTCAGATCGAACGAATCCACCACGTTCGGCCGGAAGTTCGGATCCATCGCTTCGCTGGCCGACCCGGCAATCAGGTTGTAACCGGGATAGGCAGGTTGCGGCAGCGTTGCCGCCGCAGTTGGCAGCGGTGCATTGTTCCCGTCCACCCCGATGCGGAACGCGTTGGCGACCGTCGGATTGGTCGGTCCACAGGCGCCGCTCGAGAAAGCCTGCCGGCACTGTACCGCCTGGATCAGCCCGACGCCGAGCAGCGGCGACAGCACCAGATCCACACCGTTCAGACGCCCGTAGATGCGTCCGTAGCCACCGCGAACCACCGTTGATTTCGAGAAGCTCGGATTCCATGCAACGCCCACGCGTGGGCTGAAAGAGCCATAGAAAGGATCGTATGGATACTTATCGCCCTTCCCTACGTTGTGGACCAGAGCGAACCCAAGTTCCGGGTTGTAAATCCCGCCCTGCTCCGCTGCCAGTTTCCGCTGGTTGAGGAAATCGGCCGACTTTACCGGCTCGTCGGCGGCATCCACCAGAACCGTCTGCTTCCCACCTGCCTCGGTCGGCGGCATCTCCAGCGTCCACCCCATGCCATACGTCAGCGTGAAGCTCGGCTTCATATGCCAGGTATCGCTGAAGTAGACGTTGTAGTACGGAATGGTGCTCTGGTCGAAAGCATGGGTTAGCGGCGGATTGAGCGCAAGATTTGCCCCGCTGCGTGTGTACGCCTGCTGCGCGTCCGTCACAATGCCATATACGGCTGCGGCGTCGCGCTTCGCCGCCGTTGTCGACGGATATCCTCCGCCGATTTCGGACATGTCCACCCGCCCGGAACCCGACGAATCGCCTAACTGGTAGGTCGGCGTGAAGTTGATGCCGCCCCCGTTGTCGCTGCGCTGGTGGTAGTCGAAGTTGTGCTGATACTGCCCGCCGAACTGGAGCAGGTGATTGCCCTTCAGGATCGACACGTTGTCGCTGATGAAGTTATCCTGCCCATCCCAGAACCGGGTCCGAATGCTCTGCGTATTCAGATTGAACGGCGACAGAACATCGGTTGATGTTTCCCCAAAGGGCTCCATCGCCCCGCCAAGTCCTGAGATTTGCGGCGGCGCGTTGTCCGTCCCCCACTGCCAGAAATTGCGCAGGTAGCTGTAGTGGAAATCGTTGGTCGTGCTGGAGTTGATGCTGGTGGTCAGACCCGTGACGAAATACCACGGCTGCTGTGGCCGGGCCGCCGTCGATGTCGGCGTCCCCAACTTATCGCCGGGGAAGAATCCGCCGATATCCACCTGCGACGCATAGGCCTGTGTCAGCTTGTAATAACGGTAGCTCGCGAACCAGTGAAACTTCGAGTTGAAATCATGATCGATGCGCGCAACCCAGTCGTTGCTATTCAGGGGCAGCGACAGATTGCCCCGGAACCCAACCTCGTTCACTCCATCGCACTCCGTACCCGCGATGCTTCCGCATTGGGTAGACGGTGTGCTGTTCGTCTCAGGGATATTTCCCGCCGGCATATACTTCTGCCACATCGCCTGGACCGTGGGGTTGATCCCGATCCCACGAGGGTCGAGAGCCTTCATGTCGTAGGTAACCCCGCCAAACGTCAGCATTCCCGCTTCCATTGCGGGTGACGGCACAGCCCTGACGACCGTCGACGACTGCGGATACCGGTACCCCTCGAAGAAGCCGAAGACATACCACCGGCCGCCCAGCAGCTTGGGCAGGAAGAATCCGCCCGCCTTCGCGCCAAACCGGCTGTAGTGATATTGCGTCAGCGGGAACCCGCTCTGATTGTTGTCCCACGTGTTCGCGTCGAAACCATTGTCGAGATAATACTCATACGCAGCGCCATGCCAGCGATTCGTTCCACGGGGTGTCGCAAACTCCACCTGCGCACCTGCGGAATTGTCGAAGTCGGCTGTCTGGTTCGCCGTATTGATCTTGACTTCTTCCACGCTGTCCTGTGGGGTTGGCATCACGCCCGTCGGGCCAGCCGCCAGAGCGCCGTTCGCCCCCGCCACTCCCGTTGGGTCTCCGGCGAAGCTGCCGGTGTAAACGGCCATGCTGCCGTCCATATCATTCGTGATCTGTCCGCCGTCCAGCAGGAAGGTGCTCTGATCGTTCACCGCCCCCGCCACGCTGCCGCTCGGGTCAACGCCCGGCTGCATCGACGTGAAGGTATTCACATCGTGGTTCAGGCTCGGCAATGACTCGATCGCTTCCTGCGAAATCGTCTGGCCTACTGTCGAGTTGAGCGTCTGCAACTCGGTACCGACGACCTGCACTTCCACCGTCTCCGTGCTGCCGCCCACCTTCAGCTTCAGGTTGAGGGTCAGCTGCGTTCCGATATTGACCTCCTGCCCCTCGGTCTTCGTGATCGAGAAGCCCGATTTGGAGGCGCTCACGCTGTAGGTACCCGGAGGAACGCTCGGAAAGACATATTTCCCGTCGGCATTCGTGGTGTCCGTCAGCTTTACGCCGGCGGTCGCATCGGTCAGTGTGACCGTCGCACCCGGAACTATCGCCCCGCTCGAGTCGGTCACTTCCCCGACCACCGTGCCTGTATTGGTTGACTGGCCAAATCCGCGGCTCGCGCCTGCGCAAACGAAGAGCGCCGCTGCCACCGCCACGATGATCCACCGTAGTCTGAGTTGCTTCATTTACAGCTCCTCCAAAAGGGGTTTCTAGTTTCCCATCATTCACGACTGCCGGGTGAAGCACTGCGGAGACCCGGAATGACCAAAAAGTCCCGCTCCAGCCGGAGTGGACTACATTGTCCTGCTACCGTTGCCTTTGAAAGCCAATGCAGCTACTGATTTCTAAGAAAACCAGATTCGCAACAGGGCGAGTCAATCATTTGCCGGGGAAGGCTGCTTGCGTTAGTGCAATCGAGAGTCCATTTTCGGACACCTAAAATCAGGCACTTAACCGCCCGTCAACGCGACAGAATTCAAAAATTCATATTTCTGTAGTCCCACGAATTCTGTATTGCAGATCACCCTTTTGGGTTACCTCTGTCTAAAGCACTCTTTCCGACCCGTCGTGAAAAGATGGGTTGATAGCCGTAGAGGCAAAACATGAACACCCTCAAAACCACGTTCCTCCTTACTGCGCTCACTCTGCTTCTGGTCCTGATTGGCAGCCACTGGGGAGAAAATGGCGCGATCTTCGCGTTCGTCATCGCCGCCGCCATGAACCTCTTCAGCTACTTCTATTCCGACAAGCTGGCCCTGCGCATGTATAACGCCCAGCCGGTCACCCGGGAGCAATTGCCCCGGGCGTATGCGGTCGTCGAGCGCATGACCGGCCGACTCGGCCTCCCGATGCCAAACATCTACGTCATTCCCACGGACGCGCCGAACGCCTTCGCCACCGGACGCAATCCGCAACACGCGTCGGTGGCCGTCACCCACGGCATCCTTCAGCTTCTGAGCGACGATGAACTCGAAGGCGTCCTCGCCCATGAACTGGGTCATGTTAAGAACCGCGATATTCTGACCAGCTCCATCGCGGCCACGCTGGCCGGCGCCATCGTCCTGCTGGCGCGCATGACGTGGTGGGCCGAAATGTTTGGCGGCTTCGGCGGAGGCGGACGCGACCGGCGAGGCGGCATCAGCGCGCTCTTCATGCTGATCCTCGCGCCCATTGCCGCGACTCTGATTCAGCTGGCGGTCTCGCGTTCGCGCGAATACGAGGCCGACGCGACCGGCGCGCACATCACCGGCAATCCTTATGCACTGGCCAGCGCCCTTGAGAAGCTCGATGCTTATTCCAAGCGCATGCCGATGCCGGGGTCGCCCTCGACTGCCCACCTCTTTATCGTGCAGCCGCTGCTGACCCGCGGCGACTTTGCGAATCTGTTCTCGACCCATCCGCCGATTCAGAAGCGCATCGAGCGGCTGATTGGACGGCCGAGCGTTTATGGAGCGCCGCAGCGTTGATCGGGCAGCGATAAAGCGGGCAGCGATAAGGCGCTAAGTAAAAGAGCGGCTCACCACCAACCGCCCTTCGCCCTGTTCCCTATTGCCTGTTGGCTATTGCCTGCTTCGCCCGCAGGGCGAAGCCTAAGGCGCCCAGCCCAACCCGTCCGCACCCTTGCCCACGTCGATCAGCTTCTCCACTTTCCACTGCGTCAGATCGATCGCCGCCACTTGCGCTGCCGTTTCGCAGGAGACATAAGCGACCTGTCCATCGGGCCGTATGAGAATTTCCTGGGGAGCCGCGGCCACCGCCACCGTGCGCGCCACGCGCATGGCTGCCAGATCGATCACTGCCACTTCGTCCTTCTCGGGAAGCGCGACCAGCAGCCATTTCCCATCGAGCGTCGCAGCCGACCCATATCCCCTGCCCGGCAGATCCACCCAGCTCCGCACTCGTTTCGTGGCTGTATCGATCACCGCCATCCGCGGCTTCGTCATATCTGATGTGAACACCATCCGGTCGTCCCGTGAGATCGCGATCCGCTGGACGATTGGCGCCACGGGGATCACGGCGACGGTTTTCCGCCCAACCACATCGAGCACCGACACCGTGCCTGGACCCACGTTCGCCGTGTAGCCCAGCTTGCCATCGTGGGAAAGCGCCAGCATGTGCGATTCCGTCTGCCCCGTAGGAATCTTCCCCACAATTTTCAGTGTCTTCGGATCGATCACGGTGATCGCATCGTCGAGTTCTGTCGTTACGTAGAGCATCCCGCTGGCGGGATCGAGGACCGGAAGGTGAGGGCGCACGCCATGCCCAAAATCGATCGTCCCGGTCACCCTGCGTGACTTCAGGTCGATCACCAGTAGTTCACTTCCATCAAGGCCTGGCTTGCCTACGCCGGAGTTGCCGTAAATCGGCAGGTACGCGGTTCGCCCGTCGGCGGATGCGGCGATCTCGTGAGCCCACTGCCCCGGGACACCCTCCTCAATTGTGGCCGTCTGCCGCACTGACGCCGGATCCACCAGGCTCACGGTGCGATCACCCTGATTGGCCACCAGCAGAGTCTGCGCATGGAGACCGGCGCAGGCGAAAACAAGCACAACCGGTAAAGCAAAATGTGTTTTCATAGCCCCGCCACTATACCTGACGACTATCGTTGATTTTCCGAAGGCTTGACCTGGAACCCTGACCCCGTACCCTGGACCCTCTGCCTGGACCCTGTACCCTGCACCCTGTACCCTGATTGCGCCATGAGAACGCTGCTTCGCACCCTCGTCTGGCTGGCCGTCGTCGTCTGGTTCGGCGGACTGCTCTTCTTCCCCATCACCGCCTGGGCCGCCTTCGGCACCATCGCCGACACTCACGCCGCCGGCACCATTGTCGCGAAATCGCTCGGCGTACTCCACCACGAAGGGCTCTTCGCCGGGTTCCTCATCGTGCTCCTGCTCGCCATCGGCTTGGCTACGCGGGTATTCAGCCGCAGCATCGTGATAGCGATTGTCGTTACTCTCATCATGCTTGGCCTCACCGCCTGGTCGCAGTACTCGATCATTCCGCACATGGAGCAGGACCGCATCGCCGCCGGCGGAGCCATTGACAGTGTCCCCCGCACCGATTCCCGCCACGCCGATTTCGACCGCCTCCACCGGGAATCCGAGCATCTGGAACAAGCCGTCATGCTGGCGGGTCTGATTCTTGTGATCCTGCTGGCGCGGCAATACGAATAGGCAATCTCACGCTTTATGTTGAAACGCGAGCGGCTCCAGGGCGCATCCAACGAAGTATGCCTGACCCAGCCGCCCCGCACCCGCCCGGCAAACGCGCCAAGGATCCGAACTTCCCTCTCGTCGTCGCCATCAGCGGTGTCGTCCTCATTCTGTTTTTCATTGGTGCGTGGGTGTTGATTCATCACTCCGGCAGCAGGCTGGTCCCGCAGGTCCAGCACGATAACGAGCCGCATTCGTACCTGCGCTTGCCCGGGCCAGCTCCCTTCGAGGCGTAGATTGAGTGCGGGCGTGCCACCGCTGCTGCATCCGGCACTTGTCCGCCAGCCTGCGGACGTCACCGATTGATACGCTGTAGGCATGTCCGGCGTCGCTCTCTCGCTTGAAGGCAAGGTCGCGCTCATCACCGGAGGATCGCGCGGCATCGGCGCAGCGACCGTCCGGCTCTTCCGCCAGGCCGGCGCGCGCGTCGCCTTCAACTACCGCGCAGCTCAGGCCGCCGCCGATGCTCTTGTCGCCAAATGCGGTCCCGCCCACTGCGTCGCTTTCGCACAGGAGCTTTCGACCCCTGAAGACGGCCGGGCCCTGGTGCGCCGCACGGTCGATCGCTTCGGCCGCATCGATATCCTGGTCGCCAACCATGGCATCTGGGAATCTGCGGACGCCCCCATATCCACGATGTCCGACGCCCAGTGGCACACTACAGTAGCTGTGAATCTCGATAGCGTCTTTGGCCTCATCCAGGCTGCCGCGAGCCAGATGCAGAACCAAAACCCTACCTACAAACCGCAGACCGGCCAGGGCCTCGCAGCAGACCCGGGCCAAGCCTTGCGACCCGCTGCAGGCCACATTGTCCTGATCAGCTCCACCGCGGGCCAGCGCGGCGAAGCTTTTCACGCTGACTACGCCGCCACCAAAGGCGCAGTCATCAGCATGACCAAGGGCCTGGCAACGGAGCTCGCGCCGTACGGCATCCGCGTGAATTGTGTCGCTCCCGGCTGGGTCGACACGGAAATGTCAGCTCCCGCCATGGCCGACCAGCAAACCCGCGGCCGAGCCCTAGCCACCATCCCGCTCGGCCGGATTGCCGATCCGCTCGAAATCGCCGGCCCCATCCTCTTTTTGTGCACGCCGCTTGCTGGCTTTATGACCGGAGAGATCGTCAATGTAAATGGAGGAGCTGTCCTGAACGGTTGACCCATGAGAAAGATCATCCCCATTTCACTTCTGTTTTGCTGCGCTCTGCCCTCCGGGCCCAGACTCCGTCTCCTGATGCCCCTCCCACTTCGACGGTCAGCGCGCCGACAAGCGCAGCCGAAGACGCCAGCAGCAAGAAAGCCCGCGCTGCGCTCGACGATATGGTCCGGGCTCTGGGTGGCAATCAATGGCTCAACTATCAGAACAGCTACGTGGAGGGCCGCATCGCAGGCTTCTTCCAGGGCAAGCCCACCGGCGCGACGGTCCGCTATTGGGACTGGCGCACTCTGGACGCCGAACGCATCGACCTGACCGAGGGGAAATCCGACAAGCATAACTGGACGCAGATTTTCTCCGGCAAGAGTTGCTCCGGGAGGTCACGTTCCGCGGGAAAAATCCTGTCCCCCAAAGATCAGTGCGCCGAGCAAATCCGCCGGCGCGACCACACTCGATCGAGGCGGCCGTGCATGTGTGGATAACGACCCGTGGACGACAATTTTTCTGATGTACGAGGGCCAGTCGCTGGCCGAGCGCCACCTGGCGCAGCAGGTGTACGCTCCTCAATTCCGACAACGACTCGATCACCATCCAGATCGATGCAATGACGCACCTGCCCTTGCGTCGCAGCTATTTCTGGCGCGACCCGGTCTATAAGGATAAGAACGAAGAAACGGAAGAATACGACGACTACCACAACATCAATCGGGATTCAGACACCATTCACGATCACGCGGCTGCATAACGGCGACATGACGAGCCAGCGATTTATTTTCAAGGCGGCTTACAACGTGCGGCTTCCCGGCAGTTGCGTTCGATGCCGATGCGGCGGCCACGAAAGATCCCATAAGTAGGATGCCGGAGACACACAAAAGCCGCACCCGAAAGTGCGGCTTTCTTTTGCCATCATGTGGCCTGAAACAATGTCGGTTACTTCACCTGCGGCGTAACTGTCTCCGACTTGGCGGCAGTATTTTCCTGCTGCTTATTGGCATCGTTGTCTGGCGAGCCCTTGATGCCGTCCTTGAATCCCCGGAATGCCTCGCCCAGCCCCTTTCCCAACCTTCCGGCGGCTTGCTGGGTCCAAAAATCAGAAGGGCAATAGCCCAGAATGATAAGCAGGTGTTCGGGTTTGAACAGATTGTAGAACATAAGAATTCTCCAGGAAGGCGCCACGCGGGATCGGGCACACTTCCTCCCCAATTGTCGCACATGCGGATATGTGCCGATAAGAATACGTTGCAGGAGTCTCAATCGGATCATTCCTTCACCTCCCCTGCAACCAGCGCGCGTGTACCTAACAGAAGGACCCATGAGCAGCGCCGATCAAGCCATGAGCAGCACCGACCGGGCAACAAGCAGCACGGAACGGGCCATCTGCATCCACGGCCACTACTACCAGCCTCCGCGCGAGAATCCCTGGCTCGAACAGGTGGAGTTGCAGGAATCCGCCGCCCCCTGGCACGACTGGAACGACCGCATTACCGCCGAGTGCTACGCCCCCAATGGCGCGGCCCGCATCGTGAGCCAAGCACAACCAGATCATCCGTATCCTTAATAACTACGCGCGGATGAGCTTGGACTTTAGGGCCGACCCTGCTTTCTGGCTCGAACAAAACACCCCGCCGCGGTCCACGACGCGATCGTCCACGCCGACCAGCGCAGTCAGAAGCGCTTCTCGGGCCATGGATCGGCCATGGCGCAGGTCTTCAACCACCTGATCATGCCGCTGGCCGATACCCGCGACCGCATCACGCAGATTCGCTGGGGCATCGCCGATTTCCGCGCACGCTTCCGGCGGATGCCCGAAGGCATGTGGGTTCCGGAGACCGCCGTCGAGTCCAATCGCTCGATCTGCTCGCCCAGCACGGCATCCGATTCGTGCTGCTGGCGCCTCACCAGTGCGCTCGCATCCGTTCCCTCGCCCGGGCCACCCGGCTGACGCAAAGGGTACGGCTCCCGGCGAAGCCAGGCAGAGCAAACCGCCAAAAAAGATCAGCCGCCCGGAAAGACCCGATGCAGCGGGTCGAGTCAGCCTGGATCGAAACGCCCAACGCCTCCGTAGACACCACCCATCCCTATCTCGTGCGCCTCAAAGAAGGCCGCAGCATCGCCGTCTTCTTCGACAACGGCCCGCGCACCCGCGCCATCGCCTTGAAGGCTGCTGAAGCGCGGCGAAGGATCGCCCAGGGCGGATCAGCGGATTCAAAAGCGGGGGGAGGACGCTCGGTTGGTCCACGTCGGCAGGACGGCAAAAGCTCAGGCCACCACCACCGCTACGGAGAGATGGCTCTGCTGGGTGCTGCACTCGCTGCCGGACCACATGCCCCCATCCACGGCAGGCGTGCGCCTCACCAACTATGGCGAGTTTCTCGAGAAGAACCCTCCGCGTTCGAGGCCCAGATCGTCGAAGACACTCATGGAGCTGTGCTCACGGCATCGAGCGCTGGCGCTCCGACTGCGGCTGTTCGAGTGGCCGTCCTGGCTGGAACCAGAGATGGCGAGCGCCGCTGCGCGACGCGCTCGATTGCCTGCGCGACGCCGTCGCTCCGCTGTTCCACGAGGCGGCGATTCGCCTCTTCAAAAATCCCGACACCGCCCGCAACGACTACATAGGCATTGTGCTGGACCGCTCCAAAGAGTCCCGCGATACTTTCTTTGAACAGCACGCCAACTACGAGTACAACGAAGAAGAACGCACCCGCGCCCTGATGCTGATGGAGTATCGAGCGCCACGCCATGCTCATGTACACCAGTTGTGGGTGGTTCTTCGACGACATCTCCGGCATCGAGACCGTCCAGATTATCGCCTACGCCGGCCGCGTGCTCCAGCTTGCCCAGGAACTCTTCGGCAAACGGGCGGCCACGCTCGAAAAGAAGTTTGTCGACCGCCTCGCCGCCGCAAAGAGCAACCTTCCTGAGCAGCAGGATGGCGCCTCGGTCTACAACCGCTACGTACGGAGCATGCAGGTGGGTCTGGAACAGGTTGCGGCCCATTACGCCATCAGTTCCATCTTCACCAGCTACCCCGACGAAGCCGACATCTTTTGCTACTCAGTACGCCAGCTCACGTATAGTCAGTCATCTCTGGCCGCGTGCGCCTTGCCGTAGGCCAGGCGCTGATCTGTTCGAAGATCACCGAAGCCGCCGAAACCGTGGCTTTTGCCGTGCTTCACTTCGGCGACCAGAACATCACGGCGGCCGTGAAGCGCTGGGAGCCCGCGCAATCCACCGACTACGACCAATTCGTCGAGCAGGCCAAAGCCGCAGTCAACCTCGCCGATTTCCCTGAAGTTGTGCGCTGCTTCGACCGCTTCTTCGGCAGTCGAACTACTCGCTGCGCTCGCTCTTCCGCGACGAGCAGAAGCGCATCCTCGAAACTCTGCTCTCCAGTACCCTTGCTGAGGTTGAGTCCAGTCTTTCGGCGACCCCCCCCTTCTAGCCCATTGGGGTATTGACTTCCCCCTAAAATGAGTTTATACTCTAGTCAGTAGAGGTCAAGCCGCTAGGCCCAAGGAGCCGGACAGATGTCAGCAACAGTCGCGTCCACCGACAGTCCACCCCGTCCCCGACCCTCACCATCGAGCAGATCCAGGCCGCCATGACCCGCGGCCTCGCCAAAGCAGCCGCCGAAGGCCTCGTAGCGTATCGTGACGGCGCCGGCTACCTCGTGCCGAGTGCCTCCGATGCCAGGGTTGAGTACAGCGTGGTTCGCTGCGGCCACCAGTGGTTCTCGTGGTCCTGCAGCTGCCAGGCTGGGCAACACGGGCGCATTTGTAAGCATGCAAGTTTAGCTGTTTTCTGTACGAAATATCATGTGCATGCGAGGCGCCCCGAAGCCACCAATCCTCTCGTGAAGATTGAGGATCTGCGAGTGGCACGCAATGCGGCTCTGGCCAGTTGCAGGGATTGCGACCAGCCAGCCGCCCCAGGCTTCACACTATGCGATTCGTGCGCTGCCTCCCGTAACCGTATTTGGGATGAGCAGGACGCGAGTACAACCTTCCCCTGAGCCGCACCCGCTAGCACCGCTCAGTTGAGTGGGGAGGGGCGTCTGGTCACTCCCCTACATCCAAGCAGGTTAGTGGGGGCAACAGATGGGAAGGCCGCGCAGACACAACCCAGACAAGCCGGAATATATCGTCGAAGCCTGCGGGTATCTCGACTCCGTGTTGGCTCTGGCAGCGGTCCATTTCACGCAAAGGGTATGGAACGGCCACGAGCTGGTGGCTGAGAATCCGCGCACCTGGAACACCAAGACAGCACATCGGATGTATTGGGAGGCGCCGAAACGGCCCAGCCCGGATGGACTCGAATTAGACCACCTCTGTAAGGTGCGGCACTGCGTGAATCCCGATCACCTTGAACTCGTGACGCACACGGTCAATGTCCGCCGCGGCTCTAAATGCGCGCTGAGACTGGAACTGCGGGAAGCGGTCGCTGGTAGTACAGAGCCAACACGCATCCTTGCGGGGCGCTACGGAGTGAGTTATAGCGCGATCAATCGTGCCCGGCGCGGCTTCAAGGGTAATTCAGTGCGGGTGGCTCCTTTCAAACTTCCGAAGGAGGCACGGCAAGTCATCGCAGAGAGCACTGAACCAACTGCAATCCTGGCTGCTCGGTATGGCGTTTGCAGCGTCTACATCCAGCGCATTCGCAAGGCAGCGCGGGAGGGCTGGCTACCTAAGTTATTTAGTCGATTTCCTCACTGCCGGTTCCTACGCGACTGTGCCGGCAGTGGGTAGCGGGGGCGCTGCTGCCTACTCCAGTGCCCCCGCGCCTCTGTCCTGTGGAGGACACCGTGAAGAAGCGAACCATCTACCGCGGCTTATCCGAACTGAACACCCTCTCCACACTGGCATCCGGCAACCCGCGCCGCATCCGCCGGCGGGCGAAGAATATCCTGTTGGGCCGGTTGCTGGGCAAAGTCGGCTTCTGGAGGCTATGGCGATGAACCAGAGTGAATCGACGCGTAGGGGGGACGACGAGCGTGCAGCCCAACTCGCGCTGGACGAACTAGGACGCGCACGTGCAGGCAACGGACCAATGGCGTCGGCGCACGAGGCCTACGCGGTGATCCTCGAAGAGCTCGACGAGTTCAAGGCGGAAGTGTTCAAGAAATCGTCGCAGCGCTCGCGACTGCGCATGCGCTCCGAACTCGTACAGGTGGCGGCAATGGCTCTGCGCGCACTCGTGGACTTGTCCGTGCTAGAGGTCGTGGCGGTCGAACAGATGCACGCACCCGGCACTCCTGAGCAGTACCACCCATACGTTTCTACGCCGGGGACCTCGCGGGAACTCTCCGCAGCCCAGTTCGGCGAGCGTCTGGCTAGCGCACTCGCCGATGGCACTGCTTTTCTTTCGGATGAGGAGGAGCTGTGAACCACCTGCACGCGCACCCCGCCTCGTATCCCGAGCATGCCGTGATCGACCTGCACGCGGAAATGGCCCGTCTGCGCTACGACCATGCCCGCATGCGCAGGCGCACCACGCTCATCCTGGTCGGTCTGCCGTGTGCCGGCTTGCTGCTTATCTTCGAGTTGCTCGTGGGCGCCACGCTGCTGGTGCTGCCCACGTGCCTGATCATCTCAGTGGCGATTGCCGCCTGAAAGGGGCGTGAGAGTGACTACGTCCGTAGCTACCACCGTCGAAATGGCACCGGAAGAACGCGCCCTGCTCACTGGTGACCTTGCCAAACTCAGCCCCGACCAACGCGCTACCCTCGTGGCCTCCGTTTGTAGGTCAGTAGGACTCAACCCACTCACGCAGCCGCTCCAGTACATAACGCTCAACGGCAAACTTACGCTCTACGCGCGCAAGGACTGTACCGATCAGCTGCGCGCAATCCACAACGTGAGTGTGTCGATTGACTCAAAGGAGCAACTCGGCGATCTGTACATCGTCACTGTCTCCGCCTTCCTCCCTAACGGCCGGCGTGATAGCGAGATCGGCGCCGTGGCCACGAGCGGGCTGCGCGGTGACGCACTGGCGAACGCGATGATGAAAAGCATTACTAAGGCGAAACGGCGCGCCACATTGTCAATTTGCGGGCTGGGCTTCCTCGACGAACTGGAGGTGGAGACTATGCCCAGTGCTCAGGTGTGGCGTGAGCAGACGAATACCAACGTCAGCACTGGCGAAATCACTGCATCCCCCGCTCCCAAGCAACTCACCGGCCGTGCCGCCGAGATGCCGGATACCAGCCGCGTGCGCTATCCCCAGCAGGAAGCGGCAAAGGCGGATGCCGATGGCGCCAAGCCGGCCACTGACAAAATGTACGCCGTGTTGATTGACTTGATTTCGCAGGCACGGAGCCTGGGCGAACCCCTGAACGACCCGGAAGCCGGTATGACGATCGCCCAGGCGCGCGCCCTCAAGGCGTTCCTGCAGGAGGTGATCGCCACAGCGCGTGCTCAGGCACCAGAAGCGGTTGAGGTGGGCTGATGAGCACATCGCGATCCCGCCGCAGTGGCGCCTCGCTGGTCTGGGCGCACGCACCCGTCATTCCGTCAGAGCTGCGCACTACCTGCCCTGAGCCGCCGCCCGCTGAGCCATCTGCACAGTGCGGCACCAAGCCGCCGTGGGGAGCGTGGTCCTTCTACGACTCGGTAGCCTCTGGTGCGCTGGCGCCCTCTGCCGCTGCGTCCCCCACTGCGGTGCCTCACGTTACCTGGGCACCTCCCAGTCCCAGAGCGCGTCGCGCTGACCTGGCACTCGGGCCTATCGAGGCACAGACGCTCGTGCTCCGGGTCAAACGGGTGCTGGGGCTGCGTAATGTGGACGTGGCGCACCATCTGGGTGTCAGTCTCGGCTGCGTTGATTGCTGGTCTTCGGGCCGCTCCGGCATGCGGCACGCATCGTACGTCCAACTCCTGGCGATGCTGGAAGCGACCCAACCTCCGGTAGCGCGAACCCCCTAACGAAAGAGGCGATCCCATGATCCGCTATCATCCGGTCCCCGCGGCCGTCGCCGCCATGCACGGTATCAGTGTTGCTGCACTCCTTGCGCAGAGTCGGCGCCAGGAGGTCGTCGAAGCACGATGCGTCGCGGTGTGGGTGCTGTACCAACAGGGATTCGGTTGGAGTGCCATTGGCAGGTTGATGCGACATGACCACAGCACGATTGCACACGCATGGCGC
>CAWHOU010000034.1:0-84660 GCA_963831055.1 uncultured Acidobacteriaceae bacterium
GCATCGTGAAGATGCGCTTCGTCAGCTCGGGCACCGAGGCCACCATGTCCGCGATCCGCGTCGCCCGTGCCTTCACCAATCGCAAGTACATCGTTAAATTCGAAGGCTGTTATCACGGCCATGCCGACGGCCTCCTCGTGAAGGCCGGATCGGGGGTGGCGACCTTCGGCATTCCCGGCTCAGCTGGCGTACCAGAAGAGGTCGCGCACCTTACGCTGGCGTTGCCGTTTAACGATGTGGCCGCTGTCGAAGCGGCGCTCGCGGCTCATCCCATCGCCTGCGCCATCGTCGAACCGGTGGTCGGCAATGCAGGCTGCATTCCTCCCGCGCCGGGTTATCTCCAGGCGCTGCGCGCAGTGACCACAAAGCACGGTGCGCTCCTCATCTTCGACGAAGTCATGACCGGATTCCGCATTGCTCTTGGCGGCGCGCAGGAACTGTACGGCGTCCGCCCCGACCTGACCACGCTGGGCAAGATTATCGGCGGCGGCCTGCCCTGCGGCGCTTTCGGGGGGCGCGCCGAAATCATGGATCAGCTCGCACCCCTCGGGCCCGTCTACCAGGCAGGCACTCTGAGCGGGAATCCGCTCGCCATGGCGGCCGGCATCGCGACGGTCGGCTTTCTGCGCGACCATCGCGCCGCAGTCTACGCGAAGCTCGACAAGCTGAGCGCCGCTGTGGCAGATGGAGTCGCTGCGGCGGCGTTCGATGCGGGGATTCCGCTCACGACGAACCGGGTGGGCGCGATGTTCACCTGGTTTTTCAATTCGGCCCCGGTCACCGACTTCGCCACCGCTGCCCACTCCGATACGCAACGTTTCGCGGCTTTTCACCGGGCCATGCTGAACGCCGGCGTCTGGCTCCCCCCATCCCAATTCGAGGCCGCTTTCCTCAGCACTGCACACAGCGATGCTGACGTCGCGCAGACGATCGACTCGGCCAGTGCGGCTTTCGCAGACATCGCCCAGGCGAATTAGCCGGCACGGGAAGTCGTCTCCCGAGCGTTCGATGGCAGTCCGCCGCTCGCGGCGACCGACCAAAATAATTCTCGCAAACCGCGATACAACGAAAGCCCCGCCCTTGCCCTCTCTCTTGGCTGGAGCGCAATCATGACTGGAACTCCCAACACCATCGGCGTTTTTCTTCTGTTTGCCGTCGTTTTTCTCGTTTGCATTCTGTGGGCGACGCGCGGACACACCGCAACCGCCGATCCCGAGGAGGAAGACGTCGGCACTCCCGGCAAGACATCCTGAGCTTCGGCCCGCCTACCTGGCCCGGGCTGCCTTACGCCGCAACAGCCGCCTGCTTCTTCGGCAAAAAGGCCCGCGTCACCAGCGACAGTCCAAAGCAGATCAGCAGACAACGGATCAACAGTACCGGCTCGTAGCGCCATGCCAGCACGGCGAGGCACAGCGGCCAGGTAACCGGCAGGATATCCGCGAGGATGCTCGTCAGCCACTGCGGGCGTGCCGGTGAAGCCGCTATGTGCGGCCGCAATGCCGGCAATAAACGCGGGACCTGGCGCCGATAGGCCAGATAGTCCGGACCAATCTTCTCGGCGAGGAAATTCTCTTCTCCCAGGACGAGCCGGAAATAGAACAAGCTCACCGCGATCAGAAACACCGCCGCCCCCGACGGCGGCATCAGGATAGCAACGCTCAGCGCCATGAACCACGAACCAAGATAGAGCGGATTGCGCACGTAGCGGTAAGGCCCGGCGGCCATCACACCGCCCGCCTGCATCGGACCCGCATGCACGATCAAGGCGCCAAGATACGCTGTTCCCCAAACCCGCAACCCCGCTGCCACAAAGCCGCAAAGAATTGCGAGGCTGGTGACAACCACCGTCGCCTGATCGATTCGAAGCCAGTTCCAGCGGGCCAGGGTGGTCGAAAGCGCGAGCCAGGCCGTGCTGGCGGGTCGGGCAAAGTTGCCACCACTCCAGGTCCACGGGGCCCAGAAGCCGATCGCATAGAGCAGCACGATGATCGGCAGCCGGAAGCGGAATTCAAACTGCGTCGCTTTCATACAGTCTCTTTCTCACGTGAACCGGAAATATACGAATCGGCCCAAGTTAATCATGAAGATTCCATCAAGGCCGCCCCGAATCCCTGCGACTCATCGCAGAGCATCCCTAAGCCGCCCATGTACGGTTCCCAGCCGCTTCTCGGAATCCTCCCGGCTCAGGCCCAACTTCTGCATCACGACCGCCGTCTTCACCGACTCCGCCCTGGCGAGCAACTCCGCAGCCTCCTCGTATCCGAGGCCCGTCATGGACGCGACGATCCGCGTCGCGCGATCCGCCAGCTTGCTGTTCGTTGGCTGTAAATTCACCATCAGGTTGCCATACACATAACCGAGCCGCACCAGAACCCCGGTCGAGAGCATGTTCACCACCAGCTTGGTTGCGGTCCCCGCCTTCATGCGAGTCGAACCGGTCACGACTTCCGGCCCTGTCGCCGGCACAATCGTCATCTCCGCCGCCTGGGCAAGCGGCGAGCCGGGCACGCAGGTGAGTGCGATAGTCAGCGCGCCCAGGCCGCGCGCGTATTCCATGCCGCCCAGGACATACGGCGTGCGTCCGCTCGCGGCAATTCCGACCAGGACATCCGAGGCGCGGAAGCCGTGCCCTTCGAGGTCCCTCGCGCCCAGGGTAGGATCGTCTTCGGCGGGCTCGATCGAACTGCGCAGAGCCGCGTCGCCGCCCGCAATGATTCCCTGCACCAGCTCCGGCGGCGTGTTGTAGGTGGGCGGACACTCCGACGCATCGAGCACTCCCAGACGCCCTGACGTGCCCGCGCCCAGATAGAAGAGGCGACCGCCGGCTTCGATTCGCGCGGCAATTGCATCGACAGCATCGGCAATGCGCGGCAGCTCGCGCTCGACAGCCTCTACAGCCTCCCGATCCGCGGCCTGGATCACGCGCAACATCTCGATCGTCGGCAGCTCGTCAAGCCGCTCCGACGCGGGATTAGGCGCTTCGGTGGGAAGGTTGGCGAAGTCGGACATTCGAAGATGATGCTATCTCAGCGGTCGATGCGCAGCTTCCTGACCCTCGCCCGCGCCGCCTCTTCGGTGCGCACCTCGCACTCCCACAGCACGATCACACGCCATCCAGCCCGGCGCAGGGCCGCTGCCCTTGTCCGGTCCCGCGCCACATTGCCGCCGCGCTTCGCCGCCCAGAATTCCGCCCGCGTTGCTGGAACCACTGATCCGTATTTGCAACGATGACAGTGCCAAAAGCACCCATGCACAAAAATCACCGTCCGATACTTTGGCAACACAATGTCCGGCCGCCCAGGCAGATCGTTGCGATGCAGCCGGAAGCGAAAGCCCATCGCATGCAGTGCCGACCGCACCCGCACCTCCGGCTTAGTATTCCGCGAACGGATGGCCGCCATGTTGCGGCTCCTCTGCTCGCGCGTGTGAACGTCGGTCATGGAACACCGTACAGCGCTCAGCGTTCAGCGTTCAGCGTTCAGAAAATCCGCCACTCTTTGGTGATTGGCGAGCGAGTGAGTCATACAGAGGTTACTATCGAAGATCCAGGGCCGCATTGCCCGCGCCACCGCGGCAACTACCGGCACCGCCACGCTGTTCCCGAACTGCTTGTATGCCTGCGTGTCCGAGACCGGAATCCGAAAGCTGTCTGGAAACCCCATCAGCCGCGCGCACTCTCGCGGCGTGAGCCGCCGCGGGTTTTCACGTAAGCCCCGGCTGATCAGAATCTCCGACCCATCCTTGTAGTAACGCGCCGATAGCGTTCGAGCAATGTCGTCTTGACCCACGAGCCCGAACCCAAACCCGTTCCCGGCGGCGCGATGCTTCGCCGCATACTCCCGCAGATATTCCCAAAGCCGATTGCTCAGCGTGTATTTCGGATTAACCACAGCACTCGGAGCCAGCGTGTAAGGCTCCTCCGCCAGCTCGCTGCCGTCCTCCGGATGCAGTACCAGGCGCAGCCTCGGGCCCGAACCGAACAGCGCCAGCTCATCCAGGCAAAACCCGTTTGCTTCTCGAAAACCCACAATCAAAATCCGCTCCCGATGCTGCGGAACGAAATGCGCAGCATCGATCACGCGCCAGGAAATCTGGTAGCCAAGATCCTCTTCCAGCGTTTGCCGGATCACCCGAAATGTCCGGCCACGGTCGTGGTTCAACAGGTTCTTGACGTTTTCCAACAGGAATGCCCGCGGCCGCTTCGCCGCCAGAATCCGCGCCACATCGAAAAACAACGTGCCCTGAGTGGCACAGGCGAACCCATGCGGCCGCCCCAGAGCGTTTTTCTTGCTGACCCCGGCAATTGAAAAGGGCTGGCAGGGAAATCCCGCAACCAACACGTCATGATCGGGAATCTCGTCCTCGGCCTGATCGCGGATGTCGCCGGCAATCGGCTCAAGCTCGCCGAAGTTCGCGGCGTAGGTCTTTCGCGCCCAGGGATTCCACTCGCTCGTGAAAACACAGCGCCCGCCTGCGGACTCGAACCCCATCCGCATCCCGCCGATTCCGGCGAACAGATCGATAAAGCTGAACGTTGGCGGGGCCACAGAGCTATTCTCCGCGTTTGGCGGTGGATTTCTTCGGCTTTCTTGCTGCTTTCTTCGCGGTAGTCTCTCTCGCCGTCACCCTCTTCGCAACGGCCTTCTTCGCCGCCCGCTTTACGGGAGCCTTCTTCCGCGCGGCCAGGGTCTTCTCAGTCAGCGCGGCGGTTAGTTCTGCCGCCTCGACAGGCTGCGCCGTCTTGCGCAGCCGCTCAATGTCGTAAAACGCCCTCCGGTCGCGCAGGAAGATGTGGACGACGAAGTCGACGTAGTCCATCAGAATCCACTCGCCATTCCGGCGGCCCTCCACCGAGTTCGGGTACGTCGCGAACTCGCGCTTCAGGCGCAGCTCGATCTCATCGGCAATTGCCTGGGACTGCCGCTCGTTGGCCGTGCTGGTGATGAGGAAAAAATCGGTGAAGGCCGAGTCCGCGGGGTCCAGCTGCAATACCCGGGTCTCTTCGCCTTTTTTTTCATCGCAGGCCGCGACCGCGGCCAGTACCATTTTCCGGGTTTCCGTTAATGCCATGCGGGGGGTGTGTGCTCTGCTTTCTGCTTTTCTAACGTTCTAATGGTACGGCAGTTTCCTGCGGATCGGGGGGGGCGGCCGGGCCGATCTCTCATGAATCCCCACCGCCCTCATACAAACCATGCTCTTGAATGTAAGCAGCCACCGCTGGCTGCAGTTCCGTTTGCGCAATGCGGCCGTGCTGCAGCGACTCGCGTATGCCGCTGGCCGAAGCCAGCTCCTTCAGATCGGGCAGCAGATAAAGCCTCGACTCTCGCCGCCCTCCACCGTGCATGCACAACACCAGGATGTCGCCCTCCTCGGCATCGCAGGCCGCCACCGAGATACTCGACGGTAGTGCGCCCGCAATGCGGCCCAGATCGAAGCCCGGGCGCGATGCCACCACAAAATCGCACGCCACCAGCAGTTCGGTGGTCCGATACCACTTGCCGATGCTCAGGAACGAATCCGCCCCCATCACGCAGAAAAGCCGGTCTCCAGCCGTAAGCGTTGCACCCAGTGAGCGCACCGCATCGATGGTGTAGTTGGGTCGCCCGTCAGCGTGCGGCGCATCGACCAGCGAAACCTCAAGCCCCGGCTCTCCTTCTATTGCCAGCCGCGTCATTGCGACGCGGTCGGTGAAGCTCGATTGCGGACGGTCCCGCTTCAGGGGTTGCAGCCCCACCGGCGCCAGCAGCACACGATCCAGAGCCATACGCTCGATCGCCAATCGCGCCAGCGCAATGTGTCCGCGATGCGGCGGGTCGAAGCTGCCCCCAAACAACCCGATCCTCATTGCTCTTGAGCATAGCGCGAGAAGACGCCGTCAGCGGAATTCGCTACTGTTGGCATGTGAGCGATCTTCCTGTCCACGGCCATCTCGCCGCAATCGCCCTCGGCGCAAATCTGCCGTCGCCCGCCGGCGTGCCCGAGCAGACCCTCCGCGCCGCAATGGACGACCTCGCAGCGGCGGGCAAGATCATCGCGCGCTCGTCGCTCTACCGCACCGAACCGGTCGGCTATGCGGACCAGCCCTCATTTGTCAACGCGGCGGTTACATTAATTACAACTCTGCATCCCGAAGCCCTCCTCGACCTTCTGCTCGCAACTGAGCGTCGCTATGGACGCAACCGCAGCAGCGCCGTGGCGAACGGCCCACGGGCGCTCGACTTGGATCTGCTGCTCATGGACGACCTGGTGATCTGCTCACCCCAGCTCACTCTCCCACATCCGTCGTTGGCCAACCGGCGATTTGTCCTCGCGCCCCTGGCCGAAATTGCGCCTGACCTCCGGCATCCATTACTCGGCAAAACGGTCGCAGAACTGCTGGCCGCGTTGCCGGACGAGGGAACGAACCGGCGCGACGCGGTGTGGAAGATATACTCGCCCCAGGCCCGCCCCTGATTCGAATGCCCATGCCCCTCCGCGCCACTCGGACGATTCTCCTGGCCGCGCTCGCTCTGGCGACCGTCACGGCATTCGCACAGGTGAGCGGTAAGGTCCGCAACGCCCATGGCGACCCCGTTCCCTCCGCCACCATCGCGGACATGGCCGGCAATCAGCTGGCCATCTCCGCCTCCGACGGCCGCTTTACGTTGTCCCGGCCCCCGCGTCAGATTGAAGTTACCGCGCCCCATTACGTCACAGCCGTTGTCACAATTAATCCGGCGCAGCCCCTCAGCGTCGTTCTCCGCCAGCCACTTGAAACCGTTGTCGTCACCGCCTATCGCTCGCCGCTCGGCAGCTCTGACAGCCCTGCCAGCACACGCGTTCTCGATCAGCAGCAGCTTCAGCAGGGCGCTTCCCCATCGCTCGACGGTAAATTGCGCGAGAGCCCCGGCTTCACGCTCTTCCGGCGTTCGAGTTCCCTGGTCGCCAATCCCACAACGGAAGGCGTCTCGCTGCGCGGTCTCGGTTCAACCGCGGCCAGCCGATCGCTCGTTGTTCTCGACGATATCCCCCTCAACGACCCGTACGGAGGCTGGATTCACTGGGAGGAACTGCCGGAGCTGTCGATCCACTCGGTTGAAGTGGTGCGCGGCGGTGCGTCCGATCTCTACGGGTCGAGCGCCATCGGGGGTGTGATCAGCGTCATCCCGGTGCGCCCGCAAACTTCCGGCATCGAGATCCTTGCCAGCGGCGGATCGGAAGGCACGCTCGATGACGGTGTGCTCACCACGGTGAAGCACGACGCATGGTCCGTTATCGCCAGCGGCGGACTCATCGCCACCGATGGCTACACCCTCGTCGCTCCTGACCTGCGCGGTCCCATCGATCAGCCGTCAAACGTGCACGTGCAGAATGGCCTTGCCGAGGTCGGCCGCGCACTCTCTGGCGATGGGCGCATTTTTCTGCGCAGCAATGTCCTCAATGAAATTCGTCACAACGGCACGCCCGCACAATGGAATTCCGACCGCCTGTGGCGCGGTGCTGCAGGTGCGGACTGGAAGGACTTTGCTCTGCGCCTCTTCGGCGACAACGAACACTTCCGCCAGACTTTCTCGAGCATCGCCGCCAATCGCGCCTCGGAGAAACGAACGCGCTTTGGTTTCGATCCGGCGGATGAGTTGGGGGCTGCCCTGCGTTGGCAACGGGCGGTTGGCGCGCACGCGCTGATCCTGGCCGGTGCCGACACCCACGATGTGCGCGCGGCCGACGATGAAAAGCTCTTCGCCGGCGCTGGCGGCACCCTCGATACGACCGCGCGCCAGCGCCAGACGGGGGTGTGGGGAGAAGCCCTCCTCACTCCATCCAACTGGACCGTCAGCGGGTCGGCCCGCGTGGATCATTTCTCGAACTTCGATGCCCGGCAATTTTCGAGCTCGGCCGCCCCCCTGCAGCTCCCCGCGTTCAGCGAGACGGTGTTTGATCCTCGCCTGGGATTGGTGCGACGGATCACGGAATCGCTGACCTTGAACGCCTCCGGATTCCGCGCCTACCGTGCCCCGACGGAAAACGAACTCTACCGGACCGGGCAGGTTGGCCAGCAGGTCACCGAGCCCAATCCCAACCTGCGTTCCGAGCGCGCGACCGGCTGGGAGACCGGATTCCAGGCTGATATCCGTCAATTCGGTTCCAGCCTGCGCGCCAGTTATTTCTGGACGCAGGTCAATCGCCCCATCACCGCCCTGACTTTGAGCGTGACGCCTTCAGAAGAGCTGCTGCAACGCCAAAACCTCGGGCAGATCGAGAGCCGCGGCGTCTCGCTCGACTACGCGATCCAGCCTTTTTCGTGGCTCGGGTTGGAGGGCGGCTATCAATTTGCCAACGCGACTGTTACGAAATTCGCGCCGCAGCCCGCGCTGATCGGGAAATGGATCCCCCAGGTCGCCCGCAATATGGCAACGACCCAGGTGCGTATTACGCGGCCTCGTCTTGGCGTTCTCAGCATGCAGGGCCAGCTGACCGGGTGCCAGTTCGACGATGACGCCAACGTCTATCTGCTCCACAGTTATTTCCGGCTCGATGCGTACGCCGAGCACAACTTCGGTAGACATATCGTTGCATTCGCCTCGGGAGAGAATCTCTTCGACCGCTCGATTGAAGTGGGCAAGACGCCGATCCTCACTCTGGGAACGCCGCGTCTGGCGCGTATCGGACTTCGCATCAATCTCGGGGAATGACGCGAGCCGCACACAGGCCGCGCCCTATGTTCAGCAGCGTTCGTCGGAGTCGCGCCGAGCGTAATAAAGCGCCCACGCGATCAGCACAAACTGCAGCGGAATCCGCGCCCACAGCAGCCATTCCGGTGCCTCGGGAAATCGCCCTGCATGACGCAGCATGAAGACATGCACATCGAAGAAGACGACCAACATGAACGCGATGCCAACGGCGGAGAAACGCCGAGTGGCGAGGGGCAGCAGCCCGAGTCCGCCAAGGATCTCCGCCACTCCGCTCAGCTTCACCAGCGCCAGCGGATGCGCGTAATGATCCGGCATGATATGAAGATAAAATCTCTCGTGCCAGAAATGATTGATCCCGCTCGTTACGTAGAAGAGCGCCTGGACAATCAGGCTGGCCCTCGACAGGATCGAGGGCTTTCCAGCAGCCCCGTTCAGCACTTGCTCTCGATCAGCGCCGCCACACCCGCTCCAATCACCGCAAGCGACGGATCTTCGGGGAGCATTTCCGCGGTGTAGTTCTGCAGCGGACTCATCTTGATGGCTTCCCACAAATGCTGCTTCAGCCGCGGAAGTTCCAGGCGCTGGATATCGCGGCCTGTGTAATAAAAGCGCCCCGGGCCCTCGAGGTGAATCATCGAGGCGGTAGCCGCAGCCAGCGCGCGATGCCAGAGCTCCACGAACTCGGCGCAGCGCCGGTCGCCCTTCTTTGCGGCGGCGAACACCTCGTCCGGCTCCATGTCGAGAAAACGCAGTCGCATCGCGCGGTAGCCCATGATCCCTTCCAGATGGCCCTTTCCCCCGCAGCCGCAGTAGTTCTCCTTTGGATCGAGCGTCACCACCATGTGGCCGCCCTCCCACGGGCCTTCGGTCCAGGGATAGCGCCCAAAACCGATGCCATAGCCAATCGTCCAAACGCGCACCTGGCGATCCATCTGCCCGCGCGTCGCGGCGATGCCCGCCGCCACCGCATCGGCGTCGTTGAACGCGGCGAGCTTCACGTCGAGTCCACGCTTCTGCAGGCCCGCTCTGATCGTGCTGCAGATCTGGGCGCCCTTCAGTTGGGGAAGATTGGGCGAGTCGAGCATCACTCCCTGATGCAGATAGCCCGGCATCGCCACGCCCACCGCATCGACTGTCGAGCCCGACGGCATGAGCGTCGCAACCGCGTCGCAGATGATCTCACAGAGGTTTTCCGCGGGCACTTCGATGAGGCCGTTGATGTCGTCGATGTTCTCCGGAAATTCTCTCAGGCCGCCCTGGAGACGATGATCCTCAATTAACCCGGCGATCACCCTGTTCGTCATCACTACGCCAACAGCTTTCGACATAAGCCCTCCGCCGCCGCCTCTGCAGCCTATCCCTCGAACCGGGCCAGCCTGTTGATGCCGGTAAACGCGGCGGCCTTGTAGCACTCGGCCAGAGTGGGATAGTTAAATACCGTATCGATGAAGTAATCCACTTTGCCGTTCAGCGCCATCACCGCCTGGCCGATGTGGACCAGCTCCGACGCGCCCTCGCCAATGATATGCACGCCCAGCACCTGCCGCGTCTCGCGATGAAAGATCAGCTTCAGGCGCCCCGTGGTGTCGCCGCGAATCTGGCCGCGCGCAATCTCGCGATAGTACGCCACGCCCACTTCGTAGGGCACATCTTCTTCGGTCAGCTGCTCTTCCGTCTTGCCGATAAAGGAAATCTCCGGGATGGTGTAAATGCCATAGGGATAAAAGCTGGGGTTGGAGATAACGTGGTCGTTTCCAAAGGCGCGCTCCGCCGCGATGCGCCCTTGCTCCATCGAAACCGACGCCAGCGCGGGAAAGCCGATCACATCGCCCACCGCGAAGATGTGCGGAACTTTCGTCCGGAAATCCTTGTCTACCGGGATGCGCCCGCGATTGTCGGCTTCGATCCCAGCTGCCGCCAGCTTGAGCTCGTCGATGTTGCCCTGACGGCCCACCGCGTAGAGCAGGGCATCTCCCGACATCTTCTTCTTGCTTTCCAGATTCGCCACCACCGCCCCGTCGGCCATCTGTTCGACGCTCTCCACCTCTTCACCCAGCCTCATGGTCACCCGACTGTCGCGCAGGTGATAGCTGAGGGCTTCGATGATTTCCTGATCGGCGAATTCGAGCAGGCGCGGCCGCTTTTCGATGAGGGTGACGCGAACACCAAGCGCGGCGAACATGCACGTGTACTCGACCCCGATCACGCCTCCACCGACCACGATCAGGCTCTTCGGCAGATCGACCAGGTCGAGCACCTGGTCGCTGTTAATGATGGTTTTGCCGTTCACCGGCACTTTGGCGGAAATGGCCGGCCGCGTGCCCACCGCAATGATGATGTTGTCGGCCTCGAAGGTATTCGAGCCGCGCACGCCGTCCACGTGAACGTGATGATCGTCGACAAAGCTCGCAACCCCGTTTTGCATTTCCACGCCGTTGCGCGAAAGCTGCGCTTCGGTCACGTCGATCTCGGTCTTGACCACGTGCTGCACGCGAAAGGCAAGATCGGCCATCGTGATCTTTTCCTTCACGCGATAGTTCATCCCGTAAATCGAGCGGTAGTTGTAGCCGGAGAGATGCAGCACGGCTTCCCGCATCGTCTTGCTGGGAATCGTGCCGGTGTTGATGCACACGCCGCCCACCACGCTGCGCATCTCGACGAGCGCCACATGCTTGCCCTTCTTGACCGCGGAAACAGCCGCGCGCTGACCGGAAGGGCCCGAACCGATGACAAGCAGATCGTATTTCGCCATGCGTCGGAGAAAAACACCTGCGCTCTGAAACGTCCACGCAGGTCCGTGCTCATCTTACAATCCCTGGAGAGGGACCGTGTGAATACACTCTTACACTAATTCCTGAAATGCTGCTTTATGCCATCACAAATCGGCGGCTGCTGAACGGCGACGAAAGCGCAAAGCGCGACCGTCTGGTCGAGCTTGCGGCCTTGTGGGCGCTCGGCGGCGTTGACACGATCCAGGTCCGCGAAAAGGATTTGCCCCTCGCCGAGTTGCAATCTCTCGCCAATTGCATGGTGCAGGCAGTGCGCGCCACGAAACAGCCGGCGCGGATCCTCGTCAACGGTCCCGCTCAGGTAGCACTCGATGCGGGTGCCGACGGCGTCCACCTGCACGCCAACTCCGGCCCCGCAGCCGTGCGAGCGGCGCAGCAGGTGTATGGCCGGGCCGGGAGGGACGTGGTGGTCAGCGTCGCCTGTCATTCGCCAGAGGAAATCCGCCAGGCGGCCGGCGCCTCGATGCTGCTGTTCTCACCGGTTTTTGAAAAAGTGACCGTCCAGGGTACGGTGACGCGCGGCCAGGGCCTTGCGGCTCTGCGTGCGGCCGTCGACATCGCCAGGCCGATTCCTGTACTCGCGCTGGGAGGTGTCAACGAGAAAAACGCGCCCGCCTGCGTACAAGCGGGCGCCGCTGGCATCGCAGCGATCCGGCTGTTTCTCGGCGATGGCTGGCGGGCTCTTCTTAAGGAAAGCGCTGCATAGGGGTGAGCCTGAGGCTCCGGGTCAGATTGGTGCAATCCGTGCGACGATCGGTACGAAAGGTCATCCAATTCAAATGCCCACGCTCGACACTCAGCGTCCTCCGGCCCCGGTGCATGCATCTGGCTCCGAGCACCGCCGCGCTGTTGGCCGGGGCCTCGGCTACGTGGCCTGCGCGCTCGCCGGATGCTGCTGGGGCACTGGCTTCTTCTTCGGTAAGATCGCCTTCACGCGCCTTGGCGTCGGCCATTACGTCCTCTACCGCTTTATCTTCGCCTGTATTGGCCTGCTCCCCATCGTCGAATGGCCACGCTTTTCGCGCCACGAATGGAGGCTGCTGCTGACTGGCGCCTTCCTCGGCGTGCCCCTGCAGTTCATGATTCAGTTTGAGGGGCTGAAACTCACCACTGTCTCGCACGCCGCGCTGATGGTCGGGACCATGCCCGTGATCCTTGCCGCCGGCGCAACCCTCTTCGCCCACGAGCGCCTCGACCTCAAAGGCTGGCTCGCCCTTCTTGCATCAACCACCGGCATCGTCCTCATCGTGCTGAGCGCCAGCCACGGCACCGGCGACATGGCCCTCCGCGGCGGCAATATCTGGGGCGACCTTCTCGTCGTCGCCTCGTTGCTGATCGCTCTGGGCTGGGTCCTTATCAACATGCGCCTCATGGTCATGGGCCGCTCACCCATCGCCGTCAGCTCATGGACGCTCCTCACCGGCGCAGCCATGCTGGCGCCCTGGGTGCTGATACGGGACGGCCTCCCGCCGGTGCGCGGACTTGGATGGCATGTCTGGTTCGCGGTCGCGGCCAGCGGCTTGCTGTGCACCTCCGCAGCCACACTCCTGTGGAACTGGGGGATTCATCGTGTGCCGGCCTCGCGCGCCGGTGTCTTCCTCAACATCGAACCTGCCCTCGGATCGATCCTCGGAGTCACCATCCTCGGCGAGCGGCTCGGCCCGGGCGCTTACGCTGGTGGAGCGCTGATCATCGCCGCGGTGATCGTCCTCACGACGACCGGACATCGAGAATCGGAAGTCACTCCTGCCTGAGCCTGTCGCTCCAGAGCTTCCAATTTTGTGAGTTGCAGCAGAAAAGTTATCTCAGGATCAGCAAGCTGCGATTCGTATCGTTTTCGAATTCCGAAAACCGAATCGCGTTTTTGCGCACAATGCTGGAGAGCATGGACGTCGAACAGTTCCCCACCTGGAGCAGGATCACCCTTCGGGGGGGCGCCCCACGGCATGCTCAGATTTGCGAAATCCTTGTCCCGCGTCATGAAGGTGAACCCATGCGCCTTTGCGTACTCCCATATCGTCGAGTCCGCCGTGCCGCCGAGCCCCACGGATCTGACGTGCACAGAATCCGGAAAGAGGTCGGTGAGGTTCTCGACAAGCCGCGGAGGAAGGTTCTCGTCAACGAGAAGCTTCAAGAACTGCGATCCTTTCCGGGATGCTGGCGAAAAACCTGTAAACCGCCTGAAAGTCGTCCTTTTCCAGATAAGGGAACTCTCTCAAAATTTCATCCTCAGTCATTCCGGAGGCCAGATACGATGCGAGATCATAGACAGTGAACCGCAGGCCGCGAATGCAGGGCTTTCCCCCCATTTTGCCAGGTTCAACCGTGATCCGAGGGTTCAGGTCAGCCATCTTCGTCCCGCCCTTCCTGTCCGGTTCCATTTTATGTCATGCCCCGCCACGTTTCCCCGGGAGTTCACCCACTCTGCTCATGGCGCGGCGGGCGGGGAGGAAGGCGGCGAGAGCGCTGACAGTTAGGACGAGGGCGGAGATGAGGGCATAGTTGGCGGGGCTGGTCGGGGCGACTCCGTAGAGCAGGCGCGAGAGGAGCGGTGCGACCCATAGCGACAGGAGCAATCCGGCAAGCGCTGATCATCGATGCGGTAATCGTCCTCACCACCACAGGGCAGCGCGAATCGGATGTCACCCCTGCCTGAGCCTGTCGCTCCCGATCGGTGGCAGGTGGAACGGGCGCGCTTTTCCCTCGCAGCTCGCTCGCAGTTTGCTCGTGTCACGCTTTACCCCTGCTCCCCACACCCTGTACCCTGTTCCCATAGTGGTCGAGCTCGCTCCATCCATCCTTTCCGCGGATTTTGCCCGCCTGGCCGACGAAATCGCCGCTGCCCAGCGCGGCGGTGGAACCGTCATCCACGTCGATGTCATGGACGGTCACTTCGTCCCGAATATCACCATCGGTCCGCCGGTCGTCGCCTCCCTCCGCAAGCACACCGGCCTCCCTCTCGACTGCCATCTGATGATCGAGAATCCCGACGACTTCATTCCCGCCTTTGCCGATGCGGGCGCCAACTGGGTCAGCGTCCACTATGAGGCCTGCCGCCATCTGCATCGCACCATCGAACACATCGCGCAGAACGGCATGCAGCCCGCCGTCGTCATCAATCCGGCCACTCCTGTCGACCTTCTTATCCCCATCCTCGGCATGGTCCACCATGTCCTCGTGATGAGCGTGAACCCAGGCTTCGGCGGACAGCGGTTCATCCCATACTCTCTCAACAAGATTCGCCGCCTCAAAGAACTTCGCCAGGAACTGGCCCTGAGTTATAGGATTGAAGTGGACGGCGGCATCGCTCACGATACCGTGGCCAGCGTCGTCGAAGCGGGAGCCGAGCTGCTGGTGGCCGGCAACGCAGTTTTTGGCGAGGGTCACCCGGAGCGGGATGCGCGCAACCTGCTCGAAGCAGCGCAGCGTGCGGCTCTGATTGCCGCCTGAACTTCATATCCGGCACGGGGTTATCGCAGACCATCCCGCGCCGGCACGATCGTAAGGAAAGCGTCTGCGACGAGGTGTTATGAATCGGTTTTGCATTCGCATTGCGGCAGTTTGTCTGGTCATGGCGATAGCGTTCTCTTCTCCCGGCGCCTTCGCGAAGAAACCGAAGAAAAAGAAAAACGTCGACCTCACTGCCAATCCCCTGGCGAACGTGAACTCGAAGCAGCCCGACAAGGAGCTCTTCGACAAAGCCATGGTAGCCATGAAAAAAGGCCGGTACGACGTTGCCCGCCTCGACCTGCAGACCCTGCTCAACACCTACCCCGATTCCGAATACGATATGCGCGCCAAGCTGGCCGTTGGCGACACCTGGTTTAAGGAAGGCGGCTCCGCGGCCCTCACGCAAGCCGAGTCCGAATACAAGGACTTCATTACCTTCTTCCCCAACACCCCAGAGGCTGCAGAGGCCCAGATGAAGGTCGGCGACATCTACTACCAGCAGATGGAGAAGCCGGACCGCGATCCGCAGAATGCCGTCCACGCCGAGCAGGAATACCGCACCATGCTCGAGCAGTTTCCCGATTCGCCGCTGATCCCGCGAGCCAAGCAGAAGCTGCGCGAGGTCCAGGAGGTTCTGGCCCAGCGCCAGTTTGAGGTTGGCGAGTTTTATGCCTCGCGCGAACAGTGGGCGGCGGCCATTGCGCGCCTGCAGACCATCGCCGATTCCTATCCGCTTTTCAGCCACAGCGATCAGACTCTCATCACCATTGGCGATGCCTATGCCACCGAGGCGCAGACCATCTCACGTGCGAAGATAGCTCCAAAGGCCAAAGCCGAGCTGGTTCGCTTCTACGACGATCGCGCCGCGTCCTACTGGTCTCGCGTCGTCTCGCGCTATCCGCTCGCGCCTCACGTTGAGGACGCCAAGGATCGGCTAATCGCGATGGGCCGCGCCGTCCCCGATCCCAGCCCTCAGGCCCTTGCCGAGAGCCAGGCCGAGGAAGACAGCCGGGTCAACGTAAAGCTCGGCTCCCGTGCGCTGCAGTTGCTGGGCCGCGGCCCCAACACCGTCAAAGCCGCGCGCGTCGGTGAGCCTTCCCTGAACAGCGCCCCTCCGGTGGTGGCGCCCGATGTGGTGAAGGAAAGCGCAACCGCATGGACCGAAGCACAGCTGGGCAAGCCGATTACCGGCCTTGCTCCTGCGGCCCAGGGTACGTCCACGAGCGGTTCCGGCGCGATGAGCGCGTCGATCGAAAATGGTGGCGCGCCTTCGACCGAGCCTCCGAAGCAAAAGGTGACCTTTGAGGAGGTCCCTGACGCTTCCGGAAGCACGGGCAGCACCGTTGAGGTTCCGGTTGCTTCCGCTCCCGGCAACGGCGCAACAACCACCCCAGGCACGAGCGCTCCCGGCAACAGCGATCCAGCTGCGGCTTCGCCGGCGGCCGAAGGCGCCTCGTCGGCGAATGGAGCGCCCGCCGCGGACCGTACCCTTGTCGCCCCCGTAGGCCCCGTCAATAATCAGCCGTTGCCCGCTGTCGATAAGCCCGCCGAAGCTCCTCAGCAAATCAACCAGGTCCCTGCCGGAGGCACCGCCCAGGTAGCCACCGGAGCCAACGCCAGCGGCAAGCCCACCAGCAAAAAGAAAAAAGCCCCTTACGACAAGAAAGACGAGTCCTCGAGCAAACACAAAAAGAAGGAAGGCCTCGACAAGCTCAACCCATTCTGAAGATCGGGATTTGCTTCACGCAGAGAGGCCGCCTGCGGGCGGCTTTTCTGTTTTGGTGACCGCCAGCCATGCCGCCTCTGCATCGAAAATTCAAACGTTATATCGTGAAAAGGGAATGCCTCAGCAAGCTCCAAACACCCTCGAAAGCGGCCCGGAGATGAACGAAGCCCCCAATCCCCGCCGCGAGCTCCCCAAGGCCTACGACCCAGCCGCCATTGAAGAGCGCTGGGCAAAGTACTGGGTCGACGAGCGCCTCTTTGAAGTCAAAACGCCCCCGGCCGGATCGCCCACCGGTTCCAGCAACCACGCCTTTACCGTCCTGTTGCCCCCGCCCAACGTCACCGGCAATCTCCACATGGGGCACATGTTCGAGCACACAGAGACAGACATCCTCGTCCGCTGGCATCGCATGCGCGGGGAGACAACGCTCTGGGTCCCAGGTACCGACCACGCAGGCATCGCCACGCAGATGCTCGTCGAACGCCAGCTCACCTCCGAGGGAACTTCCCGCCAGAAGCTCGGCCGCGAAGCCTTCGTCGAACGCGTCTGGCAATGGCGCAAACACTACGGCGGCGCCATCCTCTCGTCGATGAAGCGCATCGGCGATACCGTCGACTGGTCCCGCGAGTACTTCACCATGGACGACATGCTCTCCGTCGCCGTGCGCGAAGCCTTCGTCCGCCTCTACGAAGACGGCCTCATCTATCGCGGAGCCTACATCGTCAACTGGTGCCCGCGATGTCAGACGGCCATCAGCGACCTCGAAGTCACTCACGAAGAACAGCAGGGCAAGCTCTGGGAGATTCGCTACCCCGTCATTGGCTCACCCGGCGAATTTCTCACCGTCGCCACTACGCGCCCTGAAACCATGCTCGGCGATGTCGCCGTTGCGGTGAATCCCCTCGACGAACGCTACACGCATCTTCACGGAAAAATGCTGCAGTTGCCCCTTACCGGCCGCGAAATCCCCGTCATCGTGGATGAATGGGTCAAGTCCGATTTCGGAACCGGCGCCGTCAAGGTCACGCCCGCCCACGATCCCAACGACTTTGCGATGGGCCAGCGTCACAACCTCCCCGCCATCTCCGTGATGGACGAGACCGCGCACATGAACGCCGAAGCCGGCCACTACGCCGGCCTCGATCGCTACGAAGCGCGCAAGAAAATCCTCGAAGACCTCGACTCCCAGGGCTTGCTTGGCGCAGTTCGCGACCACGTCAACGCCATCGGCAAGTGCGCTCGCTGCCAGACCGTCGTCGAGCCGCGCCTCTCCACGCAATGGTTCGTCGCTGTCAACCAGTCGCCCAGGCGCGGCGGCGATTCGATGGCGGAACTCGCCCGCAAAGTCGTCCAGGAAGCGATTGCCGGTGATCCCTCGTCGAAGCCTCTCCGCTTTACGCCCGAAAACTACGAGAAGATTTACCTCGAGTGGATGAACAACATCTACGACTGGTGCATCTCCCGCCAGCTCTGGTGGGGCCATCGCATTCCCGCTTGGCACTGCGCCCATTGCAAACAGATCACCGTCGCCCGTCAGGATCCCACCCACTGCGCCATTTGCGGCAGCGACCAGATCACCCAGGAAACGGATGTCCTCGACACCTGGTTCTCCTCCGGCCTGCTCCCCGTCACCGTCTTCGGATGGCCGCCCCCTCCGGGCCAATCGACGCCCGATCTCGATGCGTTCTACCCGACTTCGCTCCTCGTCACCGGCTTCGACATCCTCTTCTTCTGGGTCGCGCGCATGATCATGCTCGGCTGCTATTTCAGCCAGGACGTTCCGCTCGCCGATGGTTCGAAGCGTCCCCTGAAGGAATCAGTTCCCTTCCGCGAGGTCTACATCCACGCCCTCGTCCGCGACGCCGACCGCCAGAAGATGTCCAAGACCAAGGGCAACGTCATTGATCCCGTCACCATCGTCGAAAAGTACGGGACCGATGCGGTCCGGTTCACCCTCGCGTCCATGGCCTCGCCCGGCACCGACATCGCCTTCAGCGAAGCCCGCACCGAAGGCTATCGCGCCTTCGCCAACAAAATCTGGAACGCCGCACGCTTCATCTTCATGAACGTTGAGCGAGCCCGCGAAGTCGGCATCGAAGTCGACCTTGCGAGACTGCCCGAAGCCCTGAGCCCAGGAGCAGACGCACCACTCGAAGCTCGCTGGATTACCGCTAGGCTCATGCAAACTGCGCGTGACGCAAATGATGCGCTGGCCGCCTACCGCTTCGACGAAGCCGCCAACATCATTTACCAGTTCTTTTGGGGGGAATTCTGCGATTGGTATTTGGAGATCGTGAAACTGCGTCTCGATTTCAGCGATGGCTCCGACAAGACCAAAACGGCATCAGCACTCGCCACGCTCGTCGCCACGCTTGAATCTTCGCAGCGACTGCTTTCACCGTTCATGCCCTTCATCACTGAAGAAATATGGCAGACGATCTACGACGGTGCGACGCCCGAGAGTTCGATCGCCCTAAGCCGCTACCCAAAGGCAGACGAGGACTACGTCGGAAGACAAATCCTGCTGAACACGTTCGTTGACATGTCAAGTTTGCAGAATCTCATAAGGACAGTACGCAATCATAGGAAAGAGCGAAAAATACCTGAAAGGCTGGAGGTTCCCATCAGGGTTTATGCGGATTCTGTTGTGCATGAATCGCACAAAAGAAATTTCGATACGATCCGCCGGTTAGCGCATGTGTCGGAGCTTCACCAGACCGACCCAAAATCACAGGGACTCGGCGGCCTAAGCCACCTTGGCTTTTTGGAAATCGATTTGATTTATGAGGCCAACGCTGCCATCGACGTAGCCGCCGAACGCGAGCGCCTCACCAAAGAACTAGCCCGACAGGAAAAAGCCCTGGCCTCCGCCGAACGTCAGCTCAGCAATCAAGCCTTCCTCGACAAGGCTCCGCCCCACGTCGTCGAAGGCCTCAGAAAAGCGGCAGCCGAAAACCGCCTCCTCATCGAAAAAACCCGCAAAGCCCTCGACGATCTTCCACAGGAGGGCGTCGAATAAATCATGGAATGGAAAACACGCCGCATAGAAGCCATTCTCGAGCAGGCCCTCACTGAAGACAAAGCCACCAGCGACGTCACCACCGCGCTTACCGTCGAGCCCTCTCTCCGCGCCGCCGCCACCATCATCGCCAAAGAAGATTGCGTGCTCTCCGGCGTCGGCTGCATTCCGCGCTTCCTCGACATTTTCGCCCGCCTCGACGGCAAATCGAGCGGCCGCCACGAAGTCATCAGCCATCCTGAGATCTTCGACGGGGTTCGCCTCCGCCAGGGACAGGCCGTCGCCGTAATTCGTCACAATGCGCGTGTCATTTTGGCGTGCGAGCGCGTCATCCTTAACCTCATGCAGCGCATGAGCGGCATCGCCACCCTCACCCGCCGCTACGTTGACGAAATCAAAGGCACCAGCGTCAAAATTCTCGACACCCGCAAAACCGTCCCCGGCCTCCGCATCCTCGACAAGTACGCGGTCCGCTGTGGCGGCGGCGAGAATCACCGCCTCGATCTCTCTGACGGCATTCTCATCAAGAACAACCACATCGCCCTTGGCGGCGGAATCGAAAAAGTCCTGGCACGCGCAAAAGAGCGCCGCAAAGGGAGCCAGGTCATCGATATTGAAGTGCGCAACCTTGCCGAGCTGGAACTAGCCCTCGATCACGGCGCCGAATCGCTGCTCCTCGACAACATGACGCCTGCCGAAGTCAAGAAGTCCGTCGAGTTTGTCCGTAAACGCGGTCTCGCCATTCCCATTGAAGCCTCTGGCGGCATCACCCTCGAAAACATCCGCAAGTATGCGCTTGCGGGCCCTGACTATATCTCCGTCGGAGCCCTCACCCACTCCGCACCCGCCGTCGATCTCTCCATGCGCATCACCGCGGAGATCTACTAATCTGTCATCCTGAACGAAGCCGCCGAATTTGTTGCGCCTGTCTCTGGCCCAACAATGGGATTCAATTGCGAGTCGAAGGACCTGCATTTCTAGTCCGATGCCGATAGATATTCAACCCGCGCCGGACCCCTTCGATCTGCCCGCCCTCGACGCTGCCCTCACAGGCTCGCGATTCGCCCGCAAACTCCGCTTCTTCCCCGCGATCCCCTCGACCAACACCCACGCCATGCAGCAGGCCGATGCGGGCGCGCCCGACGGCAGCGTCTTCTTTGCCGACGAGCAAACACAGGGCCGGGGCCGCGGCGCGCACGTCTGGACTTCGCCCCCCGCATCGGGTCTCTACGTAAGCATCCTCCTCCGCCCGCAGATTGCCCCCGCCGACATTCTCTGGCTCTCGCTCGCCGCCGGTCTTGCCGCTCAAAACGCCATTCGCTCCGTCACCTCGCTCCAGCCCGATCTCCGCTGGCCCAACGACCTCCTCTTCGGTCCGCGAAAATTCTGCGGCATTCTCACCGAACTCAATGCGGAAGTCACGCGCGTCCGCCATGTAGTCATCGGCATAGGCATCAACGTCCACATCGAGCAATTTCCCGAAGAACTCCGCGCCGTCGCGACCTCGCTCTTCATCGAGACCGGACGCAACTGGCCCCGCCAGGAATTGCTCCTCGCGTTGTTACAATCTCTGGATCGCGAAGTCACCGCGCTCGCAAGCGCCTCTGGCTCCGGTGCTGCCGCGCACAGCATTCGCGAACGACTTGAGCGCACTTCCTCGTGGATTCGTGGTAAGCGCGTCCGAGTCGACGAAGCCGAAGGATACACGGGCACAACACAGGGTCTCGATGAGCGCGGCTTCCTCCTGGTCCGCACCCCCGAAGGCCTTCGCACCGTGCTCTCCGGCGGTGTGCGCGAAGTCGCTCCCCAGAAGAATCGCAGCGACATTCAGGAATAAAATCAAATCCATGCTTCTGGTGCTGAACGTCAATAACACCAACACCGTCATTGCGCTCTACGCTTTCCTTCCCGACGGCCTCAGCGGCGACCTGCGCGCCACGTGGCGCATCAGCACGCGCCAGGGCCAAACCGCCGATGAATACGGAATCCTCGTCCGCAGCCTTCTTCAGAGTGAGGGAGTCGAGAGTACATCCATTCGCGGCATCGTCATCGCGTCGGTCGTTCCCCCCATTGACTGGATCCTCCGGCAATTCTGCGAGCGCTATTTCAGCCAAAAGCCGCTCTTCGTCGAGCCCGGCGTTAAAACCGGCCTGCCCATCCTCACCGACAATCCCTCTGAAGTCGGCGCCGATCGCGTCGCCAACTGCGTTGGCGCATTCCACAAATATGGAGGCCCCACCATCGTGGTCGACTTCGGCACCGCGACCAACTTCGATGTTGTATCACGCAAAGGCGAATTCCTCGGCGGAGCCATCGCTCCCGGCCTCAACATCTCCGCCGAAGCTCTCTTCGCCCGCGCCGCGCGTCTGCCCCGCGTCGAGATTCGCCGCCCCGCCAAGATCATCGGCACCAATACCGTCGACAATTTGCAGATTGGCCTCTTCTGGGGCCACATTGGTTTGGTCGACTCCATCCTCGAACGCATGATCGCCGAACTCGGCCCTGAGACAAAATGTATCGCCACCGGCGGCCTCTCCCACCTCATCGCGCGCGAATCGAAGTACATCTCCGAAGTCAACGATCGCCTTACCCTCGAAGGCCTGCGCCTCATCTACGATCGCAATCGCTCCGCTCGCAGCTCCGCGCATGCCGAGCCGCAAATCGCCCGCACCGCTGGCGCATGACGCCGTGGAAAACTACTTCAACTATTTCACTGAAATCGAAGACCGCTTTCAGCGCCGCCGCGGTTCCATCCTGCTGCTCTCCACCCTCGACTGGGCGCTCATCGATACCTGGCGCGAAGCCGGCATCCCTCTCGAAGCCGTCCTGCGTGGCATCGATGCCGCCTTCGATCGCTACGACGCCCGCAAGCGATCCACCTCGCGCCGCATCAACGGGCTTGCCTGGTGCGCCCAGGAGGTTATGACTGCAGCTGAAGATATGCGCGAAGCCTCACTCGGCTTGGCCAGGCCGCAATCCGGCACCGCCAGCCAGGGGCTCGAATGGGAACGCATCGCGGCCCATCTCCACAACGCCGCCGCAGCGCTGAAAGCCGCTCCCCTCACCGGCCTCGCGGCCCAAACCGCAGCGGAAATTGCCGAACGCCTCACCGTTTTCGCCGCTCCTCCAGAACACTCCCGCAACCTCGAAGACCTCGAACGCAATCTCACCGTCCTCGAAGAAAAACTACTCAACGCCCTCATCGCAACCGCGTCTGAAGCGGAGCTCACCGCCCTTCGTGAGCAGAGCGCTCAGGAACTCGCTCCCTACCGCCGCCGCATGCAGGCGCTCCAGATTCGCCAGATCGAGCAGCAATTCCTCTACAAACGCCTGCTCGAAAAGCACAATCTACCGCGCCTCAGCCTCTTCTATATGAGGCAGGATTAGCGTTGAGACTTCACATCGAAAAGGCCGTCTACGGCGGATCGGGCCTTGCGCGCGCCGACGGCAAAGCCATCTTCGTCCCCTTCACCCTGCCCGGCGAAACCGTCGAAGCGGAGATCGTCGAAGATAAAGGCGGCTTTGCCACTGCGGATCTGCGGTCCGTTCTTGAACCCAGCCCGGCGCGCGCGCAACCACCGTGTCCACATTTCGGCCGATGCGGCGGCTGCCATTATCAGCACGCCGACTACGCAACGCAGGTCGAGATGAAAATCTCCATCCTCCGCGAATCCCTGGAGAGAGCCAGGATTGCAGAAATCCCCGATGTCGAGGCCGTCACAGCCGAGGCCTTCGGCTACCGCAACCGCATTCGCCTCCACGTCCAGAACAATCCTTACTCCCTCTGTTACAAATTGCACAAGTCGCACGTCAACCTTCCCGTCACAACATGCCCCATCGCCTCTCCGGTGCTGCAGCGCGCCATCCAGGTCCTGACCCAGGAAGGCGAAATGCTCGGCCTCGCCGCATTTGTAACCGAAATAGAGCTGTTTACCGCTCCCGACCAATTCGCGGTCATCGTTTCTCTATGGACTGACCGGCCCGCGCCCGATGCGAAATCGCTTCTCGACAAAATGTCGCCGCAGCTGCGACAAATCCTCCCCGAACTCCAGGGAATCGGCGTTTTCGCGATGGAAAAAAGTCGTACCAGTACACGCCTCCTCGCCAGTTCTGGTGCCGATTCGCTGTTGTATCCATCAGGCGAGCACCGCTACCGCGTAAGCCTCGGCTCCTTCTTTCAGGTCAATCGCTTTCTCATCGAACCGCTGGTCCAACTTGTCACCGCCGGCGAAAGCGGTGCGACCGCGTGGGATCTCTATGCCGGAGTTGGTCTCTTTTCCGTCCCTTTGGCCGAAGCCTTCGCAGAAGTCACCGCTGTCGAATCCTCACCCACCGCCGTCCGCGATCTGCGTGAAAATCTGCACGGCACCAAACACCGCGTTATCTTTTCCGATACCGCTGCCCTTCTGAGAAGTGCGATAGCCCAGCGCCGGCCCGCTCCCGATTTCGTCGTCGTGGATCCGCCGCGCGCCGGCCTTGGCCACGAAGTCACCGCCGCCCTGGCAAAACTTCAGCCGCGCAAGATTACTTACGTTTCCTGCGATCCCGCCACGCTCAGTCGTGATCTTGCCGCGCTAGTCCAATCAGGCTATCGTCTCACCCAATTGCATCTGCTGGACCTGTTTCCGCAGACCTTTCACCTGGAAACCGTCACGCACCTCTGCCTGGGTTGAGCCGCTCGACGGAGCGGCCCGATCAGCCTCCCGATGGCCGCCACCCTCTCCATCTCGCCGAACCTCGACCCCGGTACCCCAACGCAAACCTCGCCGAAACCGGGCACGAAAACGTCAATCATCCTGGCCGCTCCAGCACTCCTCATGGCCATCGGTTTCGCGGGCGGCGTCGCCGCGTCACATTGGTTCTGGCTCCGCCCAGGCCAATTATTCATCGCGCTGATCCTTCTCTTCGCCGTCACTGCCATCTCCGCGTTCTGCGCTCGAGGCGCGACCCTCCCAGCATCCGCAACACTCTGTCTCGCCCTCGGGTGGTTCTCGAGCGAGGTTCAGCCCCGCCCTCCATCCACATCTCCCCTCGAACGCATCGCCTTCGCGACGCCGGCCCCCACGCCGGCAACGCGGCGCCTCGGTCTTAAAACCACCCACCAGGTCGTGGGCAGAATCGTGCGGACGACCCCCCGGCGTCTGATCGAGTCGCTTTCCCCCTACTCCAACCGCATCCGTGAGGAGCACAGCCAGCAAATCGATCTGCGCGTCACCGTCGTCGACGCCCAAACACTTCCCACACCCGAAGGCCTGCGCCTCACCATCTTCGCCTCCGCAGACGCCGCTTTCCCCAAGCTAGCCTGCGGTCAGAGCTTGCGCGGCAACGTAGCCATGCACACTGAAGAACGGTTCCTCGATCCCGGTGTGTGGGATGCATCCGCCTGGCTACGTCAACAGGGAATCAGCGCGCTCGGCAGCGCTCACCTGCAGGATGTATCCACCACTGTGGCAAATATTCGCCCCAGTGTTCCCTGCCTGATTCATGGCATTCAGCAGGCCGCCAGCGAACGCCTCGTCAGCTTCGCCGATAAGCCCGCACCCGCATGGACCCCGACATTCCTGCGCCTTTCTCGCGACGATGCCGCTATGCTCACGGCAATGCTCACCGGCGACCGTACCCTTCTCGGCCATCGTCTCCGCGTGGGCTTCGAGCGAACCGGCTCGTTCCATCTGCTCGTCGTCTCCGGCATGCACCTCGCTATCTTTGCCGGCATCGTGTTTTTCATCGCACGTCGCCTGCGTCTTCCGCGCACCTGGGCCTCACTTGCCACCATCGCGCTTTCGCTCGCTTACGCGCTCTTCACGGGCTTCGGCCAGCCCGTACAGCGCGCGTTCTGGATGGTCGCCCTCTACCTCCTCGGGCGCATGCTCTGGCGGGAACGCCATCCCCTCAATGCCATTGGGTTCGCTGCGCTCGTCATGCTGGGTGTTAATCCCGCCGCGCTCCTCGACGCCGGCTTCCAGATGACACTGCTCTCTGTCCTCGCCGTTGCCGGCATCGCCGTTCCTGTTGCGGAAAAAACCTTCGGCCCTTATCTGCGCGCTACCAAAGACCTGTGGCTGTTACCAATAGATCCGTCCCTGTCTCCCAATGTCGCTCAGTTCCGTGTGATCCTGCGCATGTTTGCGGCTTCCATGCGTCCATTGATTGGCACACGCCTGGCACTTGCGGCGTTCCCGTTCGCCGTCCGCTTCCTGCTGCTGCTTACTGAACTCACGACGACATCGATCGCCATCGAACTGCTCATGGCCCTCCCCATGGCCATCTATTTCCACCGCATCACCGCTGTCGCTCTGCCCGTGAACATCCTCATCGTTCCACTCCTCGGAATCCTGCTGCCGCTCGCCCTCATCACTCTGTTCCTTGTCCTCACTCTCCCTGAACTCGCCGCCATTCCCGCCATGGCGGTGGCTCTGCTGCTGCACGGCTCGCACGCTCTCGTGCAGGTGTTTGGCGCGATGCGTCTCGGCGATTTCCGCATCCCCGCGCCGCACCCAGGCGGAATCGCCGCGGTCATCATGCTCACGATCGCCGCGTTGATCGCGATTCGAATAAAGCGTCTTGGCCTTCCCGCCGCAGCTGCGATTCTGTTCATTGCAGCCGCAGTCACAATGTGGCCCGGGTCCGTCGCGCATCGAGCAAAGGTGCTCGAAATTTCCACCATCGACGTCGGTCAGGGAGATTCTCTGTTGGTGATTACCCCCAACGGCAAGACCCTGCTCATCGATGCCGGCGGCATTGTCGGGGCCAACGGACCCAATTCCACCGACCCCAACGCCCACGCCGCCAATTTTGATATAGGAGAAGACGTCGTCTCGCCTGTCCTCTGGTCCCGCGGCATCCGACACCTTGACGCAGTCGCGATCACCCACGCCCATGCTGACCACATCGGAGGCATGCCCGCGGTTCTTGCCAATTTTCGCCCGCGTGAGTTGTGGATCGGCATCAATCCCCACTCCACTCTTTACGACTCCGTCCTCTCCGAGGCAAAGACCACCGGAACACGACTGATACGTCACACTGCCGGTGACATATTCACCTACGACGGCGTACGCATCCGTGTTCTCGCGCCCGAGCCAAACTACCACCCCGCCGCGACGCCCGGGAATAACGACTCGTTGGTGTTACAAATGCGATTCGGGAGCACAACCGCCCTCCTCGAAGGGGATGCCGAATCGCCCAGCGAAGAGCGCATGGTTGCCGAAGGAGGCCTTCACTCCGACTTTCTGAAGGTCGGCCATCACGGCAGCCGGACCTCCACCACCCCTGACTTTCTCGCCGCGGTCTCTCCATCCTGGGCGGCAATCTCTGTGGGCCGGCGAAACTTCTACGGCCACCCGCGTCACGAAGTGCTCGATCAGCTCCAGGCCGCGCACATCCGCACGTACCGCACCGACATGCTCGGCCTCTCCACGTTTTATCTCGATGGAACTACGGTCAGCGCAGCCGTCTGGGCAGACAAATAACCTTAGACTACCGCCGCTTCAGCATGGCCTCGAGTGCGTCGCACGCTGTCACAGCCCCATCCTCCCCCGCAATCTGCGCCGCCACCGCGGCTGCCCGCACCGGATAAGCGTTGTCCGACAGCAGCTGCGACATCAGCCGCGCAGCCGCTTTCGCGGTGTACTTTTGCCGCCCCAACACCTCGGCCACCCCCAGCCGCCGCACCCGTCGTGCGTTGTCCGGCTGATCGTGGCTGTAGGGCATCACCAGCATCGGCCGCCCCGCGCGCAGCGCCTGCGCCGTAGTCCCAATGCCCGCCTGATGGATGATCACGGACGCGCGCGGGAAAATCTGTGAGTAAGGCGCGTAACGAGTCACGCAAATCGTATCCGGCAGTTTGCGCTTCGGCAGATTCCGATCGTCGGCGCCAATCAGCAACACAGCACGCTGCCCCAGAAGTTCCACCGCTTCCGCGCTCTGTTCGTAGAAGTCGCCGGCGTGCATCACCGCTGCCGATCCCAGCGTGAACACCAGCGGCGGCGGGCCCGAGTCGAGAAACGATGCAAGCTCGGCCGGCAGTCGTCCCTCGTCGCCGGCCCCATCGTAAAACGCGAATCCCGTCATCCTGACCGCGTGCGGCCAGTCGGGCTGCGGCGCGCCCATCACCGAGGAATACAGCGCAAGCACCAGGCTCTCGGAGTGCTTGGCGTCGAAGATTGGATCTTTACCCGGGGGCAGCCCCAGCTCGCGCCGCAACGCGTACACCGGCTCCGGCCATTTACGGGTAACGAAACGCGCCACCCGCGCCACTACATGTCCAAATGCAGGGACAATCTCCTGTACCCGCGCCAGCGTAGGATAGGGAGGCAGAACCGGCGGATCGTATGCGGAAAAAAAGGAAAACGGCGCCAGCACATACGAGGCCCATGGAACCCCGGTCTTCTCGGCCACCATCGGACCCGCATAGGCCAGTTCCCCGGTAACCAACAGGTCTGCGCCGCCGTCCGCCTCCACCGCAGCCAGCAAATCGTTATAGCTCTCGCGCAGAGCGGGGAAGAGAAATTTGCGCAGGCCCGTCTCCGTGCCACGCTTGATGTCGTAAATCATCGCGATCAGCCGCGTGTCGTTCGGATTCTGATCGGGTCGGACCCGCGCAAACCCAATCCCCAGCGGCTCGATCTTCGGGCGGAACATCTCCGGCACCGCAAGGACGGGCCGGTGACCACGCCGTTTGAGCTCCAGAGACAGAGCGATGAGCGGGTTCACATCGCCAAATGTGCCAAACGTCGAAAAGACGATTCTCATCGCGCTTTCAGGTTTCTTTCAGAGTCTTGTTCAGAATTCCGCTCAGTAGCTCGCCTCAAAAGCGCGGAACCGCCGCTCCAGCTCCCACTCCTGCTGTGCCTTCTCGCTGGAATGCACGAGTGCCGCGCATGTACCAGCCGGTTTCTCCGCACCCATCTGCCCGCGGCACTCGGGGACCGGCGTTTCCAGTCTCTCCGGTGTCACACGCTCCCAAAGACTGGCTCCCGGCAGAAAGCTGTGCTCCACCGAAGTCCTGACCATCAGCTTCAGATCGCGATAGCTCAACGGATAAGTATCAGCCGCGCGCACATATTCGTGGGTCAGGTCGATCCGCGAGACTCCCTCGTCGTCCGTCGACAGCGCCACCGGCACGCCAGACTTCCGGTACAGCATAAAAGGATGCTCGTTCCCCTTCACATTCAGGATCACATCGTTGCTCGTCAGATTCACCTCGACCATCGTGTGCCGCTCCGCCATCTCCTTCATCAGCTCCCACGGGCGATCCTCGTACATCACATCCACGCCGTGCCCAATCCGCTCTGCGTGTCCCTGTTCCACCGCCATCCGGATGTGAAACTTCAGCCCATCCGGCGGGACCATGCCCTCGCTCAGCTCACCGGCATGCAGCGTGATGTGCACCTTCGGATAACGCCCGTGCAGATAATCCAGCATGTGCATCTGCAGCGCGTAGTCCCGCATGGAAATATACCCGTCCTCGGGCATGACAAAATTAATTCCGGCCACATCGGGATCGGCGGAACCAACCTCGAAGCCCAGCACGGTTTGTGCAAATACATTCTGCGGAGGAAGCCCCCGCAGAACCTGATACAAAAACCGCACTGTCACGCTGCATCCTGGTTTGGCCTTGGGCTCGTCGCAATGCTCAATCGCGGCGCGGCTCCTCAGCGCCGCCGAAAACTCCGCCTTCGCGCTTTCCACATTGGTTCGAAACCCGTCGTCAGCCAGCAGTTTGTCCGTCAGCTGGACCAGATCGTCGCTCCATCCCAGCCTTTCCGCCGCGCCTGCGGCGCCTGCGAACGAAGGCGTCTGCATCAGCTCAAGATACTGCTCGTTCTGCGCCGCCGCCCTCGTCGCGACCTCATCGATCCACTCCCCCGCGAAGCGCTTATCGTCGCCGAAACGGCCAAATGTATCGAAAAAGTGATCGTGCCCCGACTCGCCTGTCACAGGCACAAAAGTCCGCATCGAGAATGCGTCGATCAGCTCGTCGTAAAGGTGCTGATCCGCTGGCGCGTCTTTAGCTGCCCCTTCGCCCGCCGGACACTGCGGCTCATGGCTCTTCGCGTCCATCCGCAGCGCCGCTGCGTTCACGCAAATCCCGTCCTCGCCAGCCTCGCGGATGAACGTCTCGGCATACACAGCCCCACCAAGGTGGTTGTGCAGATCGGCCCCCTTGGGCATGCGGTAAAGAAATGCGCGCAGCGCCAACGGACCTTGCTTCCTGGCTTCTTCGAATGCGCGAGCAGTCCGCGTCTCAGCAGGTGAAACGGCCTGGGCAGTCAGCCGAGCCGCGCAGCAGAGCACAACACAAACAGTCAGAACTGGAAGTACAACACGCGCACGGCGGGTCTGGGACATTGTCTTTCATTTTCCTCGGAGAGCGCTGAAGCACAAGTGTATCGCGGAGTAGTGGCCGAAGTACCGGACCTACAACTTGGAAAACCTGTGGCGGCGGCTTGTGATGCCGAAGGGGATGGGGACCTCGTCATTAACCAGTTTGCAGGCAACAGTTGGTGAAGACCGGCGGACGGCTATCAAGCGTGCTCGTTACTATTGGCTGCTGCTGGCGGAAAGCTATCTGAAGCGGCGTCTGTTCGAAAGCATATTGCGGCAGACCATCCGATTATGTGGGTTAGGGGGGTAACTGATTTCGGTAATGCCCCGGTACCAAACTACTGCGTTCTTGACACTAACCCAAAAGAATAATTTAATCTCAAAAATCCTCGTTCTGCCGCCCCCCGCATGTTCGCAATCAATTGCAGACAGAACACTCCGCGTATATTCTTCGGTGACTCAAAAAGCGAAACGGGAATTCCCCCTTCCGAGTTGAAATCAATGACGAACGCCCGCACTTACGTAGTTATTTCCCCAGGGAAAAGCATCGTCCGACAAAAGGGAAGGTCGAGATGACAAAAATCCCTTTCTGCGCATTTGTTCTGTGCTGGCCGTGCTCGGTTTGCTTTGGCCAAACCTGGTCAACGCTTCCGGTGGACCTGGTTGTGCCGATGAACACCAGCACTCCCGGCACAACCCTCACACAGGGAATTATGGATGCCGGCACGGTGTACGGCGCCAGCTGCGACGCAGGAGCCAACTGCATTTGGGGTCCGCCAGCCACCGGCGCTTTTACCGTCGGGGCGAATCCGGGGGGTCTCGCAAACCTCGGCCCAGTGGCCGTCAACGGAGGGACAACCTACGCTGCAAACACCTTAAATTATAACAGTGTTGCCTACAATACTGATATTCCAGGTCCAGGCACCACTGTAACTCTGGACATTAGTGGCGCCCCAGGCACAGCAACGAGCGTATCGGGATTAGTTGGCCTCACGACCCCGCCAATCCAACCCGAAATGGCCAGTAACATAGACATGCTTATCTTTTACTCCAGCAACGGGGACTACGCTGCGATGCAGTTCAATCCACACTGCACCGGATCTACATACGGCGTCTGGATTGAAGTGAAACCTACTGCGCATTCATCCTGCATCAGCGTGCTGCCGCAGACGAGCTACTACTTCGCCATGTATTACAACTTTACGAGCGGCCTTGCGACTCTGTACGTCTACAATCCCAACGGAAAGCTGTTCGGCAGCACCAGTATTACATCGGGCGATACGGGGGGCACTTTCGCACTAGTTCGTTTCGGCAACGATGAGAGCGGATTTGCGCCCGGTACTTCGTACTTTCAAAATCTCATGCTCAATTGGACGACTGCGCCGAACCCGATGTTCTGGACGCCGGGTTCTGTCTTGAACCCGAATCCGAATCCCAATCCGGAGTCGTTTGTCGCGGTGAGTGACTTCAACGGGGACGGCAAGAGTGACATTTTGTGGCGCGACACCAGCACCGAGCAGATCTATGAGTGGCTAATGAACGGGACCGCGGTTACCAACACCGGGAGCCCGGGCGCCCCCACCTCGGACTGGGTGATTCAGGGGGTGGCTGATTTCAACGGCGACGGCTACGCCGATATCCTGTGGCAGAACAGCACCACCGGCGAGGTCTACGTCTGGCTGATGAACGGGACTTCGATTGCGATCCAGGGAACTCCGGGAACCGTCTCGCCCTCGTCAGGATGGGTGATCGCGGGTGTCGGCGATTTCAATGGAAATGGCACCAGTGACATACTGTGGCGCAACACAACCAGCGGGGAAGTCTACCTATGGCTGATGAACGGGACCACGATTGCGAGTCAGGGGGAAGTCGGCGCCGTGTCCCCCTCGTCAGGATGGAACATTGTAGGCGTTGGCGACTTCAACGGGGATGGCAAGGCCGATATCCTGTGGCAGAACAGCACCAGCGGTGAGGTCTACATCTGGCTGATGAGCGGGACCACGATTGCGAGCCAGGGAACTCCTGCCACCGTCTCGCCTTCTTCTGGCTGGAGCATCGCGGGCGCTGGCGATTTCGATGGGAATGGCACGAGTGACATATTGTGGCGGAACACAACCAGCGGGGAAGTTTACATCTGGCTGATGAACGGGACAACGATTACGAGTCAGGGCAGCCCTGGCACCGTCTCCTCCGCCTGGAGCATTCAAGGGGTAGGCGACTACAACGGAGATGGCAAGGCCGATGTCCTTTGGCGGAACACCAGCGGTGAGGTCTACGTCTGGGAGATGAACGGGCTGACGATTGCAAGCCAGGGAAGCCCCGGTACCGCTTCCTCTCCCTGGCAGATCAGTCCGCTGGTATCCCCCTAATTGGTCCCGAATGAGTTTGCGAGGTCGGCAGGGTTGGCCTTGCTAACGAGGCGATCTCGGTTCTGCCCGGCAATCGCGGTAGCCGCAGGTTATGCCAACAGTGCGGTGGGCTCAGCGGCGTACACCATCAAATGAGGGAAACAAGAACGCGAAAGCTGGCTAGCTTTAGAGGAGTTATCTTCCGGTCTTTATCAAGGCTCTCGCGCAAAGTAAAGGCTCACGCCTGGAGATCTTGTCATATTGTTCCGGCAGAACGCAACCCGCGTAAACTGCTGATTCTCAGGCTGGCGGAGAGACAGGGATTCGAACCCTGGATACCTTGCGGTATACACGCTTTCCAAGCGTGCGCCTTCAGCCACTCGGCCATCTCTCCGCGTTTTCGCGGATGCACCGCGCCCACGCGCTGCAGGCACAGCCCGCGCTACCTCAAATCTATCACGCGTTTCCTCCCCTCCGCGCCCGGCTACAATGACCCATCCCCATGTCCTCCGAAGGTCAAATGCAGGACCCCGAAACCCAGGCGACAGAACCCTCGTCGTCTGAATTTCCCGTCCCCGAAAATCAACTCCCCGCAGTCGAGATCTTCGAGCAGCACCAGCACCCCACGCGCATCGGCGAAGAACTCCGCGCCCTCCTCACCCTCGCCATCCCCGTCGTCCTCTCCGAACTCGGCTGGATGACCATGACCATCGTCGACCTCATTATGGTCGGCCGCCTCGGGCCTGACGCCATCGGCGCCGTCGGCCTCGGCAACGCCATCTACTACGCGCCTTCGCTCTTCGGCATCGGCCTGCTCCTCGGCCTCGATACCCTCGTTTCGCAATCCTGGGGCGCCGGCCGCTTCGACGACTGCCACCGCTCCCTCGCCCAGGCGATCTACATCGCGCTCGCCTTCACGCCTCTGCTCATGTTCGCCATGCTCGGCGCTCAATGGATCTTCACCGGCCGCGGCGTCGACCCAACCGTCGCCACACTCACCCGCTCCTATGTCGGTATTCTCAACTGGGGCACCTTCCCCCTGCTGGTCTATGGCGGATTCCGCCGCTATCTTCAGGGAGTAGGCCAGGTACGCCCCGTCGCCTTCGCCCTCATCACCGCCAACCTCGTCAACCTCGCCTTCAACTGGATCCTCATCTACGGTCACTTTGGCTTCCCTGTCCTCGGCGTCCGCGGCTCCGCGCTCTCCACCTGCCTTGCCCGCGTCTACATGGCCGGCGTACTGGTCTACGCCGCCTGGTCTCACGAAGCCAAACGCGGCCACGCCCTCTTCGAGCACTGGCCCGCGCCCGACTGGACGCGCATCCGCGCCCTCCTCAAGCTCGGCCTGCCCGCGGCCTTCCAGGTCGTCCTTGAAGTCGCCGCCTTCGGCGCGGTCACTGTCATGGCCTCGCACCTCACGCCCATCGCCCTCGCCACGCACGAAATCGTCCTCAGCTGCGCCGCCTACACCTATATGGTTCCCCTCGGAATCTCCGCCGCAGCCGCCGTAGCCGTCGGTCACGCCATCGGCGCCGGCAATCCCGCACGCGCCCGCCGCGCCGGCATCCTCGCCATCGCCATCGGCGCGGGATTCATGGCCCTCATGGCCGTGCTCCTCATCGTCATCCCAAAGCCCATCATCTCTATCTGGACCGCCGATCCCCGCGTCCTGATCCTTGGCGCACACATTCTTGCCATCGTCGCCGGCTTTCAAATATTCGACGGCATCCAGACCGTCTCCACCGGAGCCCTCCGCGGCCTCGGCGAAACCCGCTTCCCCATGCTCATGAACTTCGCCGGCTATTGGATCCTTGGCCTCCCCTTCGGCGCGCTCCTTTGCTTCCACCTCAAGTGGGGACTCGCCGGCCTCTGGACCGGCCTCACCGTCTCTCTCATCTTGATCGCCCTGGTCCTCATCGCCCGCTGGCTCAACGACTCGCGCGAACGCCAGGCCGCCTGAGTGTTTGCGACCAAACGGACATGGATAAGAAAAGGACGACGCCGGACGATAGATGAAGCGGAGCCGCGTCCGTCTTGAATGCGACTACGATGAACCCTGCGAACAACAAGAAGTTGACTCCCCGTGGGTCTCTCGGTGTGCGCAGCCGCGGGAAACTCCAATCCCGTCGCCGTTGCTCAGGCTCCCGAATCAGGGAACTCCACCCGCTTCCGGCTTCGACGACAGAATCGCGATTCTACTCCGGGGGTTGAGATCAGGCTGGCCGAGAAGAGTGCGCAGGATCGCGCGCCCCACCACGCCGGCCTGACCGCATCAAGCACCAGTATTAGCTAATAGCTAATCCAATCCCGATTGGCAGCCATTAAGCTTCTGTCGCCAAAAAAGACGCGGAACGAGCACAGCCGACTCGCCTTGCTGGTGACCTTCACAACTGAGCCGTGGGAAGAAAGGGCCAAATCGCCAGTCACAGCAACTTCTTTGGCTCCGGCTCCCGGCTCCCCCACCACTCGGAGCAAAGGTCTATAGGCGTCCCCCAAACCGGGACATCGGTTCAAATCCCCCCCCTTATTCAACTTTCCAGCCGCCTGGCCCCCAGCTAAATAAGCAACGCCCGCGTAACCCTTTACATCCCATTTTTCAGAACGACTACTGCGGGCTCCGTGCGTACGATTGCGGCTTGCCATTTTTCCGAGGTCCGAAGGCAGACTGGCTGGCTGTAGCACCAAGCAGAACGAGATCGGGGAGGCTCGTATGGCAACGCTGGAGGCTGAAACGCTTCCGGTCCGACGTGCGAAGAATTGGCTGAAGCCTCACCTCGCTCCAGTCAAGCAGGGTTCTGCTGATATGCACCGGTCATCCATCCCGAGCGTAATGATGCTGCGGTGTTCCGCGTTGTCGCACCATGCCGTGCGCGCCGCGGCCCGCCACGCTGGTCTATCCCTGACCATCGAATTTGCCGAGAACCGCCGCGAGTTCCTCGATGAACTGCGCAGCGGCTCTACCGACGTTATCATTGCCGGTCCCGAAGGCCTCCCCGGGCTTGATGCCCGCGAAGTGATCGAGCGCGCCCGTTCCACCCAGCCGCCCATCCCCGTTATCCTCGCCGGCGGCCGCGTCGCAGAAGGCGAAGCCATCCGCATTCTCCGCGAGGGTGCTACCGAGGTCATCCGTGCCGGTGAAATGGAGCGCCTTCCCTCCACCATCGCTCGCGCTCTGAAGGTCCGGCAGTCCGCCGTCCTGCAAGACCAGGCGCAGCTTGAACTCGACCGCGTGGCTGTCATGCTGCGCGAAAATCAGAAGCTCATCACCATCGGCCGCCTTGCCGCTTCCATCGCCCACGAGATCAATAACCCCCTCGAGTCGGTCACCAATCTCCTCTACCTGCTGGGCGCAGAACAAGGCCTGTCTCCCACCGTCAAAAACTATCTCTCCCTCGCTCAGCGTGAGCTCGAACGCGTCGCCCAGATCAGCCGTCAGACCCTTAACTTCTCTCGCGAAACTTCCGGCCCCATCCGCGCCCACGTCGACGCCCTCCTCGAGGAGGTCCTCTCTCTCTACAGTCGCCGCATCATGGAAAAGAATCTTCGCATCGAGCGCCAGTACGATTGCCCCGTTGAGGCTGTCGTCTACCCGGGCGAGATGCGCCAGGTCCTCTCCAACCTCGTCACCAACGCGGTCGAAGCCTCGCTGCCCAACGGCCGCCTGCGCGTCCGCGTTCGCTGCACTCGCAACTGGTCCGATCCCGGTGTGCGCGGGATCCGCATTTCCATCGGTGACACCGGAAGCGGTATCCCCACGGAAGTCCAGCGCCGTCTCGGCGAGCCCTTCTTTACCACCAAAGGCCAGCGTGGCACCGGCCTCGGCCTCTGGGTCACACGCTCCATCGTCCAGCGCTATGGAGGCGAAATCCAGCTCCGCTCCTCTGTTGCATCCGAGCGCCACGGCACCGTCTTCAGCATCTTCCTGCCTACCAACCTGCGCCCCAGCAAGGTCAGTCGGAGCCGCCATGACCCGGAAGGCGGAAGCGGCGGCGAAGCGCCGATGACCGCCCCGGCATCGACGGCTGCGGACCCCCCCCGGGACACCGCGATCAATCTTTCCGCCTCGGAAAACTCTTCACTCAGAAGAATGCGCGAAGCCTGATCGTCGAATCACTGCGCCACGGGCATCGCTGCCGCCGCCGAAACCTTCCCCGCATCCAGCGTCAGCGGGCTCTGTAATTTCATCTGGAACTGCCATCCGTTGTCGAAAAGAACATAATCACCCGCGCCATGGTGGTGTGCTGTCAGCAGGCCCACCACGGCGACGGCAGCGGTGCCCCCGACGCTCAGGCCGATGATCAATCCCTTCGACGGCCCTACCGAAGGCAGCGGCGGCAGTGGTGTGGGTTCCGGAGCCGTCTGTGCCAATCCTGGCGCCCCACCGTAGGCCAACTCGCCCACGGCCGTTGCAACTGGACTCGGTCCTCCCGGCCCCGGCCCTGGACTCAGCCCGCTCGGTTCCGGCCCGCTGCCCATGGCCTGCGTGCTCGTCGCATCCAGCACAACCGCATACCCGTTGGAAAACAGCAGCCGCGTAAAGTGGATCTCCACCCGCGACTGATTCCCATGCGTCGTCACCGAGTTGACGATGCCGTCCACGTATGTCCCAGCCGGAATTGCCAGCTGCGTGCCCACCGTCACCGGAAACGCCACTACCGCGCGCACCGTGTCGCCCGGTTTTGTCGACTTGCTCTTGATCTGCCCCACCAGGGTCATCGCCACCGTCGTTCCTGCTGGAACCGTGATGGTGCCAGGCAAATCGGCCGCCGGCGCCGTTGTCTGTGCCGTCATCGGCGCCGCCTGCATGGTTGTCGTTGCCGCCGCCCCCGGTGCAACCGCCTGCACCGTCTCGGCCCCGCACATCGTTGTCATCATGACTACTGCTAACCACTGGAATCGCACTGAGGTCCCTCTTTCTCTCCCCGGCTCTCCACAACGCAGTCCGGGCCGCGTCCGATCGGCTTCCCAACCGGTCAGCTGTTCACATCGCATTTCACAAATCTGTATTAGTGATTCGTGGCCGCCGTCGCACCCGCCTTCGGCCCCGGCACGATCGGCACGCTGGACACCACCAGCGGCGCCCGCGGGCACGATGTCCCCGGCACGTCCGGCGTGCCTGGCGACCCCGGAATCACCGTCGCCGGTGTCGCCGGCGTTCCCGGAATCACCGTATCCGGCATCCTTGGCCCTCCGGGGATCACTGTATCTGGCGTGCCCGGCGACCCTGGAATCACTGTGTCCGGCGTGCCAGGTGTTCCCGGAGTTCCCTCCGCCGGTACGCATTGCGTCGCCGTCCGAAACTTCGTAGGCCCCGGCGGACGGCTCAATACCTGCGCTGCCGCAACCTTTCCCGCATCGAGCGCCAGGGGTGCAGCCAGGGTCATCTCCACCGGCACCCCGTTATCCAGCAGCAGATCGTTCGCCACGCTCACGTTCACGGTCAGCAACACCGCCGTCGCCGCCGGACTTGCCACTGGACTCGCCGCATTCACGGCTCCGTTCGGCGCGTCCGCCGGCAGCAGCACCGTGTATCCATTCGCAAACACGATCTTCGCGAAGACAACTTCCAGCTCGGCGCGAGCCGTCCTGTTTGTTGGCCGCGTGATCTTTTCTATCGTGCCCTGTACCCAGGTCCCCGGCGGAATCGCCACCTGCGCGCCCGCCGTCACCGGAAAGTTTGTCTGCGTATACAGCGGATCGCCCGCCATTGCTGTCTTCGCCCGGACCGGGCTGATCACTGACAGCTCCACCTTTGTTCCCGCAGGCAGCGTTATCTGGCTCGCTGCTGCAACCGTCTGCGGCTCCTGCGTCCACCCCTGCCCCGCCGCCCAAAAAAGAAACCCGCAAAACACCAGGATCGCCAGCCGTCTCATGGCCGCCCTCCCAGAACCTAACACCCACCACCACAGACGGACACCCCCGCAGACTGGTTTCACTTGTTTTCAGTGGTCACGACGCGGCGCTTCGGCACCTTTAACCTGCGCGTCATTCCGAGGTCCCCGACCCGCCTACCCTTCCTCGCCCCTATCACGCTGTGCAGCATCCATCCCGCTGCTGTTATCACCCGCATATGCAAGGATGTCGAGGAGCGCTGCCCTGTTCCGCCAATAAAGCGACGTTCCATCTCCCGGATCATTGGTGTTCCACCATGGCTGTCTCATGACCCAACGGATCAGGTCGACGTATCCCGGCGCGGTATGGAGGTCTTTCTGAGATATGCCGGAAAGTTTTGACAAACCAGCGGTGGACATGCCGGTTACTGAAACGAAGCGGTCTGGAGAACGAATTGCCAAGAGTCTTGTAAACGTCGCCACATTCACGTTGGGCAAGCCTGTAACCAGATCAAACGCCCTTTCGACCATCGGGCCGAAAGAAGTGGCCGTTGAATCAGAAGGAATCAACTTTAAAGCGTCTGCGATGTCCTGTCTCCGCCTTAGGTTTTTCCGCGAAGGCTCGTAGAAGATGTTTTTCACAATGCCCGCCCCAACAGGCTTCCCAGTCCTTCGTATCCTTTGGCAATTCCCAATAGCTTCTCAGCATCCGATTTGCTGAGTGTTTACCAATCCCTTAATCCTATTGTTGTGACCTCTGCAAGCTGATTGGCGATCCAGTCCAAGCGAGATGGATTCTTGGCTCGGAGACGTGCCACGTAAGCGCTCCAATCCTCTGAAGCTGCCGGTCTAGCCTCAGGAGCGGGGAGCTGTGGTACGACCTCGTTTGGGTTGGGCGGTACGAAGTATGAACGGGAAGCATAGTCACTCAGCCATGAATCGTCGGGCGCTGTAAACTCGCTCCAGTAGCTGTTGAAGACCTCGACGCCCGCGCCATCGTCAATTGTTTCGCACACTAGTTCGCGGTTATCAGAAAAAGCAGATTCCGTCAGATTAGCGCTGCCGATCCAAAGTCTCACAGCCGCATGCTCATGAAATAGGATTAGCTTGGTATGGAACTTCCTGCCCGATGTACCGTAGGCGATTTTCAATCGCGCGATTTGCTGTATTCGGGTCAGGGCTTCGGCTTCTCTTAAGAACCCATTTACTCCGCAGATGACTCAAACTGTGCCCGGATGAGCCGAAGCAAATTCCAGGATAGAATCCAAGGCTTTACCACGTCGAATCCACGCGACCGCAACATCGATTGACTCGCAGCTCGCAAGAAGCTCTTGAAGCCGAGCGTGAAGCTGATTCTCCTGATACAGCTGAATCATCTGATTCCCGACAAACGATAATACAGAAATACGGCATTGCCAAATGATTAGCTCTCAGCTTCCGCCGCATCCGCTCCTGCTGCCGCTCCGTCTCGCAAGGCACCGTCGACTCCGTCCCCTGACTTTCGAGCCGTGCCCCTGCTCATCGCCACCCCTTCCACCCGCTGCGGTTCTCTATTGCCTATTGCCTATTGCCTATTCCCTGCTCCTCAGCTGTATCTAAGCCACCGAATCATCTCCGGCAACGTAGCCCGCTTCCCATACATCAACACGCCCACCCGGTAAATCCGCGCCGCCAGCCAAACCATCCCCCACACCGACCCAAACAGCAGCACCACCGACAGCGCTACCTGCCACGCCGGAGGCATCTGCGCGCAAATCCGCATGTACATAATGATGGGCGCAAAAGGCGGCAGCAGCGACAGCACAACCGCCGTCGTCGAGTTCGGATTCGCCAGCACATACGGCAGCAGCACCACACTCACCACCAGCGGAGAAATCAGGATGAAGCTGAACTGCTGCACCTCCTGCTCCCCGCTCACGCTCGACCCCAGCGCCGCCGCCAGCCCGCTGTACAGGAAAAATCCCCCCAGAAAGAAAACCGCGAAGAAGGCCAGCTCCGCCCGCGTAATCCCCAGCGAGCCCAGCCCGTGAATCCCCTGCGTCGCCGCCATCGCCGACCCCGCGTAGAACACCAGCAGCGCACCCCAGATTCCCATCTGCGTCAGCCCCACCGCGCCCACCCCCAGCAGCTTGCCCAGCATCAGCGAATCCGACGACGCCGTCGAAAGCAGTACCTCGAAGATGCGCGACGTCTTCTCCTCCACCACCGACCGCGCAATATTGATCCCATAAATCAGCACTGAAGCGTACAGAACGATGATCAGCCCATATGCCCCCAGGAAACTCCGCTCCGAATCCGACGACACCACCGCGCCATTTTTCACCTGCATCGTGTTGAGCGTCGTATCCTTCATCAGCGCGTGCATCTGCGCGTCTGAAACACCGCGCGCCGTCAGTTGCTGCCGAATCAGCGCCGCCCGCACTGCCGACTCCATCTGCGCCTTGCCCACCAGGTTGATCGCGCTCCCCGATACCCACGTCGACTTCGGCTCTGCCTCTCCAGGAACCGGTTCCAGCGTTAGATAACCACCAATCCGATGCGCCGCCACTTCGGCATTCAACCGTGCCACGTCCGCATCCGTCGGCGGCGCAACCACCTCCACCGTCTGTGGCGGAAAGGATCCATCCGCCAGTGCCGCCTTCACCGCCTCCGCCAGCGCGCGGTTGCTCGAGACGACCGCCAGGTCCTGCACACCTTCCATCTTTCGCCCGCTGAACTGCCCCAGCACCGCCAGCGCACCCATCCCCACAGGCACCAGCAGAGTCGTAATCCGGAAAACCTTGCTCTTCACCCGCTCAAGGTACTCGCGCTTCGCAATCAGCAGCGTATTTCTCAGCATCCCATTAAGCATCGGCTTCCAGCTCCTCACGAAATGTTGGATATGGCGCAAGATCTGTCATCCTGAGCGAGCGTTCCGATAAGTCAGCGCGCGTGCAGTTCGCGCGCTGAAAGAACTCAGACGCGAGTCGAATGGACCTGCATTTCTCATCCTCGTGCGCAATTGCAGGGTCCCCATAAGCAAACAACGCCGGCTCGTATGGCGATGCGCCATTAAGCATCGGCGCGCCCTCCCACCGTCTCGATAAAAATCTCCTCGAGCGACGGTTCCACCAGCTCGAACTTCGTAATCGTCGCCGCCGCTACTGCCGCCTTCAGCAGCTCCTGCGCATTTGCATGCGGCTTCAGCTTGATCTCCGCGTGACCCGCATAGCTCTTGTACTCTTCAATCGCCGGATGCTGCAGAAACCCATCGCCGCCCTCGTACTGCACGATCACACGGTTCCGCTCATACCGCGACTTCACCTCGCGCATTCCACCCGACAGCACCGCCTCGCCCCGGTTGATCAGGCAAATCGAGTCGCACAACTTTTCCACCTGGTCCATCCGGTGCGTCGAAAACAGCACTGCGTTCCCGTTCTTCTTCAGCTCCAGCAACGTGTCCTGCAGCAGCACCGCGTTCACAGGATCGAGCCCCGAAAACGGCTCATCCATAATGATCAGCTCCGGATCGTGCAGCAGCGTCGCAATGAACTGGATCTTCTGCTGCATCCCCTTCGACAGCTCTTCTGTCCTCTTGTCGATCGAGTCCGCGATCTGCAGCCGTTCCGCCCACTGCTTCGCCCGCCGCGTCGCCTCCAGCGCCCCCAGTCCCCGCAGTTCACCCAGGAACACCAGCTGGTCGATCACCTTCATCCGCTTGTAGAGCCCGCGCTCCTCCGGCAGATAGCCCACCCGCTTCAGCGCCCCCGGCCCAAAAGGCTTCCCAAACAGCGAAACCTTCCCCGCATCCGGCAGCGTGATCCCGATCATCATCCGGATCGTCGAAGTCTTGCCCGCCCCATTCGGCCCCAGCAGCCCAAACATGCTGCCCGCCTCGATCTTCAAACTCAGATCGCGAACCGCCGCTTTCTCTTCATAGGATTTAGAAACGTGATCCAGATCCACCAATGCTTCCATGCTGTGAGGGCTCTCCCGCGACTGAAAAAGGCAGAAATGCAAAGAACCCAGCCAGCATATCAGTAAGCATCCCCGCTCCCCGCATCGCAACCTGTATCAAAAAGAGAATGTCATCCAGAGCGAAGCATCCGAATCGTTGCGCCGCTCCTGACGCAACAACAAACTAAGACGCGAGTCGAAGGACCTGCATTTCGTCCTTCGCCCGCGCAACAAATGCCGGGTGCCCCATTTGGCGCGCGGTGCCTTTCCGCGCTGCAGGGTGGGCCGGAACCTTCCGCATTACCACCCCCACGTTTATTACTTTTTGATCTCACCCCCACTCCAAACGCGCTAACATCGTCCAGCATCTGGCTTCGACCGACTCTGTCGCACGGTGCGCAGACGTTCGCACCGAGCCTCCCGGAAGCCAAAACATCTTCCATGACCTTTGTGTGAGGTGCATGGTTACTGTTTGTGGTCCTCCCTTAACCCATTCATGGGATAGTGGATGCGATCCCTGCCGCCCTAGTCTGTTGCTCATGAACTTTGCTCAGGGACAGCGGGTCCGCATTAGGGACAAGAAGCTCGTCGGGAAGGTCGAGAAAAAACTCTCCTCCCTGGACGATGTCTATGTTGTCCTGTTCGAAGATGGTCCCACCCACGAAGAAAAACTGGTCCGCGGCGCCGATCTGGAACTCTTCTGTGAAATCGAAAGCCAGAAACTGGCCTGAGCAAGCCCCAACACCGCTCAGCCGCTCCTCAAATTCACCCTCGATTCCTGCCCTTCATCAACTTATGCCCTGCGCGAGTGCCCGGGGCCCTGTGCCCGGTGCCCGCGCTTCCTAAACAAACCGCAGAGCAGCCGAGTTCATGCAGTAGCGCAACCCCGTCGGCGCTGGCCCGTCGTCGAACACATGCCCGAGGTGCGCATCGCACCGCCGGCACGACACCGCAATCCGATCCATCCCCAGGCTCGGATCGTGCGTCTCCACCACATTCTCCTTCGCGATCGGCTCCCAGAAGCTCGGCCACCCCGTTCCCGAGTCGAATTTCGTCGCCGAACTGAACAGCGCCGTGTCGCAGCAGATGCACCGGTAGATCCCCTTCCCGTGCTGGTCCCACGTCGCCCCCGTGTAAGCCGCCTCCGTCCCCGCCTCCCGCGTCACCTCATATGAAATCCCGCTCAGCTGCCGCCGCCACTCCGCGTCGCTCTTCACCACCACTGGAACCGTCACCGTCCCGGTCCTTCGCCCATCGTCGGTAAACTCCACCAGGCTCACCATCTCCCCCGCCTTCGCCGCCGCCACCGGCCGCGGAGCTATCAGCAGGTGATTCCTCATCGCCAGCCAAACCACCCCGCTCACAGCTCCCGCAGCCCCCACAATGAAAGCGCGCCGCCCCAGCCCCTCCGGCGACCCCGCCCCGCTGCCGCCGCCCGATTGCTCCTCATCCTGCTCCATGCCTGCCACCACCCTTCCACCATTAGACGTCAGTCGCGATCCTTCGATCACGTTGCCCCTGAGATCCGGTAACGAGTCCCTTCGCTCGGTGCAGTACTCACCGCTGAGGGGCACGGCATCCCTCTGATATTCTCTCCCTGAAATTTGGGGGTGACTCATGGCTCAACTCGGCGGCGGCATCGGCAATGTGATCCCGAATCCAGGGCTCCTCGAAATGGCCATGGCTTACTCCCGCAGCCGTGTACTATGCGCCGCCGCTCGCCTTGGCGTTGCCGACGCCCTTGCAGACGAGGAACGCAGCGCCGCCTTTCTGGCCGAAAAATGTCACGCGGATCCCAACGCCCTCTACCGCCTCCTCCGCGCCCTCGCCAGCATCGGCGTCACCGAGGAGACTACCCCCGAACACTTCAGGCTCACTCCGTTTGGCAAACCGCTGCGCAAGGATGTACCCCACTCCGTCTGGGCTGCCGTCATCTTCTGGGCTGACCTGCTCGCCGATAGCTGGTCCCTGCTGACCGACTGCGTTCGAACCGGCAAACCCGCCTCCCAGGTCCGCGATCCCGAAATCCCGTCTCGCTGGTCCCAGGACCCCGAGGCGAGCTCGATCTTTCGCGCCGTCATGGGCACCGCTCCGGCCGAAGATTACGCTCCCATCGCACAGGCCTGGGATTTCTCCCAGGCGAAAGTGGTCGCCGACCTCGGCGGCGGCGGTGGTTCGCTCATTCTTGCCGTGCTCAGCCTCAACCCCCATCTCCGCGGCATGCTCGTCGACCTCGAACCCAGCATCGAGGCAGCCAGACCTCGCTTCGCCCAGGAAGATCCATCCCACCGATGCGATCTGCTCGTCGCCGATCTCGAGCAATCCGTCCCGCCAGGCGCCGATGTCTACATGATCAAACACGTTCTGCACGGCGATCAGGACGAGGATGCTCTGACCCTTCTCAGAAACATCCGCGCGGTTGTTCCCCCCGACGGCCGTTTGCTGGTCATTGAATTCGTCTTGCCCCCGCTCGTCTCTCACGCCGATCCGCAACTCGAAGGCCGGCTGATGAGCGACCTCAACATGCTCGCCGTCACCGGCGGCAAAGAACGCAGCGAGCGTGAATGGAAAGCACTTCTCGAAGCAGCGGGATTCACCCTGACCCAGGTCTACCCTGTCGGAGGAGACAAGCTGATGGCGCGAAACGTCGCGATCCTTGAAGCCAGGCCGGCTCAGTGATAAGCCCAGGTTGTTCCACGGAATCGACGGAACGAACCACATTCCTGGCCCGACCCTCCTGTCAAACCCCAAACTGTCTCACTCCAGGGGTTCACCCCATTTCATGTCAACTTTCCACCACTTCCCCAAAGTAACAATCGTTGATAAAAGGGGCCTTCCAGGCCACCAAAGTTGGCAGTTTTAGCCTCTGAACCTGCTATTCTGAACTGGTAATTATCCCTTGACAACAAGTAGAATACATGGCAAACTGTTTTCATCATGGCACAACCTCGAAAGCAGCGCCAGACGATCCCCGGATACCAGCGGTACACGTTCAAGGACTTCGATACCGAATTCCCGAACGATGACGCCTGCCTCGAATTCATCAAAGAGGAGCGCTGGCCCGATGGACGGACCCTCTGCGCGAAATGCAAAGTGGAGCGCAAGCATTACCGCGTGACGGGTCGCACGGCCTACGCCTGCGATCACTGCGGGAACCACATCTACCCGATGGCCGGAACGATCTTTGAGAAGTCCACCACGTCTCTGCGGACGTGGTTCCACGCAATGTACCTGATGGGGTCCACGCGCTGTGGAATCTCCGCAAAACAGATTCAGCGTGAAACGGGAGTGACGTACAAAACCGCGTGGCGCATCTTCAAGCAGGTCCGAACCCTGATGGCGGAAGACATCAGACTGGAGGGATCGTCAGTTGAGGCCGACGAAATGTACGTGGGCGGGAAGGACAAGAACAAGCACTTCCACAAGCGCGTTGACAGCGGACGCCCTGGCAAGGATTCCCCGAAGACCCCTGTGTTTGGAATGGTTGAGCGCGGCGGACGCGTGATCGCCCGCGTTACGCCTGATGTGAAGGCGAAGACTTTGTTTCCGATCATCAAAGAGCGCGTGCTTCCCGCCAGCACGGTCTACACGGATGAATTTCCTGTGTATGGCTGGATGAAGCTGGAGACGCACGGATACGTCCATCGCCGTGTGCAGCATCAGCAGAACGTGTACGTCATGGGCGACGCCCACACCAATTCGATTGAGGGGTTCTGGAGCCTGGTAAAGAGAGGGATCGGAGGGGTGTACCACTCGGTTTCGCGGAAGTATCTCCAGAGCTATCTGGACGAATATGCGTTCCGGTACAATCGGCGCGACTCTAGCGAGCCGATGTTCGTTTCGCTTTTGGAGCAGATTTCTGAGCGGGCGAATTGATCGCCCGCTGCAAAAGGCTATGGTAGTCATCCCGCGTGAACGGGTGTGACTTTGGCGGTACCGCTTGCTCTGGCGGATTTGATCGCGACTTTTTCATCGTGTGTACTCGGCGCTTCCGGCACCCTCTACAGACGTTCCGCTACCCGTGTATTCCGTCCTCCGAATATTTTATCACCAGGGGGACGCTGTGCCTGATTTGAAGGAATTCCGCCTAACGCTTGATGGCTCCATTAATGGAGTCGCATTCACCCCTGAAACGATTCCGATGGCAAGACTCGCCCAATACATCTTCGATCTTGCGGCGATCATGGGGCATAAGGAATCCGTCCATTTCATTCGCGTCGAAGAGGGTAGCGCGCAGCCGGTGATCCTCATTGACCCGGAGGAAGAGGGAAGAATCACGTCCCGAATGCAAAGCGCCCAGAGAGGTGTCGGGCCTAGAGATGCCAATTTAGCGTACAAGAGATTCGAAGACAGGTTGAAGGAGGATAACGCCGTAGCTTTTATACGAAATGTTAGTAAAGATAACAACGTCTTAGAATTTATCGGACGAAATACTGCCACCGTCGCAGAATACGGACCTATCCGCGAGAGAGCCTCTCTCGTGGGGGAGATCATTAGAGTGGGTGGCACGGACGAGAGCGTTCCGGTCTGGCTGGAGCGCGTGGACGGGGAACGTTTCTATTGTGATGCTGATAAGAACATCGCCCAGCAGCTCGGGCACAAGCTGTATGTGACCCTACGCCTTCATGGAATAGCTACATGGCGTCGTGACAAAAAAGGTAAGTGGACGATGGATCATTTTCGCATTCAATCGTTTGATCCCGAACCCCTGTCTGATGCGGGTTTGATAGAGACCATCGCCGCGCTTCGTGCGATTCCCGAAAATGGTTGGCTGAACGTTGATGATCCCCTTGCCGAATTGCGCGAAATTAGGCATGGGGAGGAAAGCTAACATTTGTGATCATTCTAGACACAACGTATTTAGTGGTATTCCTTAACTCAAATGCGCCAGCTCCTGAAGATAGGCAGGGCCGTCTACCCGACTGTAAGGAAAAGCAGGTACGTGATATACGGCGGTACAAATGAGGAATCTAGATCGCCAGATTTGGTCGCGGCTGACTCCAGCGGTCCCTGTCACGGCAGTCTCATTATATCCTTGTTCTGAGGGGATAATTACCTCTGAACTTATAGGGTAAAAACAAAAACCCCGGAGTTTTGAGCAAAGCAAAGCCTCGCCCGCCGCGAGGCTTTTGCTGTTCTGGAAAGGAGAAGCCGGCCATGCCGAACCCCCTGGCGATCAACCCCCACGCCCAGCAACGCGCCATCACGAGTGCGAATGAAGCATTCACGCGCGCCAGGCTAACTGCCCTGTTTTCAGAGACAGCATGGTACCCAAAGAAAAAGGTTACTATAGAAGTCGCACAAACCAAAGGACATGCGGAACCACCCCCCCCCAGGGGTGGTACTCAGGGTCCCTACTTCAGGCTCGCAAGTTTCTGCGTCGCAATCTGGGCCGCGTCCGTGTCCTTATTTTGGTCCTTGATCTCCGCGTAAAGCCGCCGCGCCTCCGCAGGCTGCGTCGTCTCGTAAAGCTGGGCCAGCTGCAGTTGCGCCTCAACCTTCGGAACCGTCGTCGCCGGATGCTGGATGACATCCTGAAACTCAGTCACCGCCTGCGAATTGCGCCCGGTCTGCGCGTAAAGGTTGGCCAGTGCAACCTTCGCCAGCGCCGCCAGATTTCCGTTGCCGGCATGCGTCGCTTTTTCGAGATCTTTTTCCGCCGCCGGCTGCTGTCCAAGATCGAGCTCGGAGACGCCCGCAAAGTACTGCGCCATTTCGCCGGCGTTCAGCCAGCCATACTGATCGGCTGCCTGCCGAAACAGCGGATACGCGGCTTTCGCCCGCTCCGCAGCCGACGCGTATGTCTTTTGCCCCGGTTCCGCTGGCTGATTCGGCTTGGCCAACGGCGTCTGATAAATATCCATTGCCTCGCCCAGCAGCTGATTCGCCGCCGCCTCGCGCTTCTGGTAAACAAAGATGCCGGCAATAAGGATGGCAATCGCCAGCACGAACCCCACCGCCCACGCCACAACCCGGGTGCGGTTTTCGCCGATCCACTCAAGACCGGAGGTGGTGGCGGTTACGAATTTGTCCTGTTTGAGCGCGTGACGGGTCTGTGTGTCCACCGATTTTCTCGATTTTCCTTTGGGCGGCCCGATTTCTCCGGGAAGGTAGTTGAGAACGCGGCTCTCCGCCGGCGTTGGCCTGAAAGAATTACGTTCAGTCTACCACGCACTCAAAAGGCGATCGGGCCCAGGCAGCGGCTCAGGCAGCTCGCACCAGGTCATCGATTTGCCCGCTCTCGATTTTTTCCTGGCATTCGATGCAGTAGGGAGTCGACGGCAATGCCTCCAGCCGCTTTTCGCCGATGGTTTTGCCGCAGTGCATGCACTCGCCGAATGTTCCCTCGCGCAGACGCTCCAGCGCCAGCCGGACCAGCGACAGCTGGCTGTGGCCCTCGGTCCCCTGCGTAAAGATCAGCTCTTTTTGGTACGACAACACCGCCTGGTCGGCGACGTCCAGAGTATCTTCGGCCATTGCCTGGCGGCCTTCTTTTGCCGCCGTCTGCATGCTGCGCTCCAGTTGCCTCTGTTGATGGCGAAGCCGCTCTTCGAATCGCCGCAGTTTTGGGGTTTGCGATGGACTGGTCACTATGAAGACTCCTCGGGTAAAAGGCTGGTCGGCCTTGCAGACAGACTCATTGGACGCTCAAACGCTGCGAAGATTTGTTTTTATTTCGACACATCGCCAAGTTTATTTTCTGTACGCCCCCTTGGAGTAGGCGGCAGGCGGCCAATCCGTCGCCCTGGGATAGCGCAGACAGGCCAAAATGCTCTACGCTGAAGAAGCCATGTACGAGAATTTCAACGCAACCGACCGATGGAGCGGCGAGCCGCTGCACTGCCGCTGGAAGGCCAACATTGTCGCCATCGCCACCCGCCATGCCGATGCGGTTGACATTCGGTTCGATGTCAGCGGCCGCCCTGTCTGGATCGCCATGCCCTGTTTAGCTTGGGTCGAGCAGAAGCAACGCACCGGCCACACCATCACCGACTCCCTGGCCGCGCAGGCTGCCGGGCGATATCTGAAAAAGGCGATCGAATCTGGTTACGACTACGGTCGCGAAATGTATACGATGACCATCGAAGAGGTCCTGGAGCAGGTGGACGCCGTCCTCCATGAGGTTGGCCACACCTCGAAGTTGCCGTATCTGGTCCCCACCGACGATGCCCAGCCGCAGTCGTGAGGAATCGCACCAGGCCTGAGGAAATCACGGCCCTCTCCAGGTCTGGAACCGGCTCACGGAGCTGACCCAAATGGGGTAATTACTACCGCTCCATCAGCATCGTTTTCTCCTTTGCATCCTCTCTGCCGGGTGTGACAATATTTCGTTCCTTCTGACCCACGAGGAGGCTTCCCCTATGGGAGCGACAATTGCCATGCAGGACCTGAAAAGACTGACCGAAGGTCTGCATGCCCATCGCAACCTTTCCACAGCGCAGCTGGTGGAATCGGCGATCGCCCGTGGCGAAGGACGCCTGGCCTCGAACGGCGCCCTCGCAGCCATGACCGGGGCGCGCACGGGCCGCTCGCCCCGCGACAAATTCACCGTCGAAGACGACCAGACGCGCGCACGCATTCACTGGGGCAAGGTGAATCAGCCGTTCCCACCGGATAAGTTTCAGGCTCTCCTCGAACGCGTCGTCCGGCATATGGCCGAGCGCGACCTCTACATCATGGACTTGGCCGCCGGCGCCGACGCCACCTACCGCCTGCCAATTCAGGTCATTTGCGAATACGCCTGGCACGCGCTGTTCGTGAAGCAGCTGTTCATCCGCCCCGAAACTCAGGGTAAGGCCCCGGCCGAACTAGCCGCGCCCGAATTCATCGTCATCGCCGCCCCCGAATTCGAAGCAGTCCCGGAACGCGACGGAGTCCGCTCCTCGACCTTCATCCTTGCCGACTTCACCCGCAAAATCATCCTCATCGGCGGCACAAAATATGCCGGCGAGATGAAGAAGTCGATTTTTGGGGTGATGAATTACCTGCTTCCCGAGCGCAACGTCTTTCCCATGCACTGCTCCGCCAACATCGGCGCGGACGGCGATACCGCGCTCTTCTTCGGGCTTTCCGGCACCGGAAAAACGACGCTCTCCGCCGATCCGGAACGCCGGCTCATCGGCGACGACGAGCACGGTTGGAGCCCGGACGGAGTCTTCAATTTCGAGGGCGGCTGCTACGCCAAATGCGTCGACCTGACCGTCGAGAAAGAGCCGCAGATTTACAACGCCATCCGCTTTGGGGCGGTGCTTGAAAATGTGGTGCTCGATGCGCGCTCGAGCGACCCCGACTACTCCGACATTCGTCATACGGAGAACACCCGCGCCGCCTATCCCATCGAGTTCATCGCGAACGCCGTCATCCCCGGCATTGGCGGCCATCCCCGAAACGTGCTGTTCCTCGCCGCGGACGCCTTCGGCGTGCTGCCGCCGGTCGCTAAACTCACTCCCGACCAGGCCATGTACCACTTCCTCTCCGGTTACACCGCCAAGCTGGCTGGAACCGAAGCCGGGCTGGGCAGCGAACCGGTGCCCGAATTCTCGGCTTGTTTCGGCTCGCCTTTCCTGCCGCTCGCGCCCAGCGTCTACGCAGAGATGCTGGGCCGCCGCCTGCGGGAACATGATGCGCAATGCTGGCTCGTGAATACCGGCTGGACCGGCGGCGCTTTCGGAGCAGGAAAACGCATGAGCCTGGCGCACACTCGCGCCATCGTTCACGCGGCGCTCGATGGCCGCCTGGCACGTGCGGAATACGTCACCGAGGAGGCCTTTGGGCTCAGCATCCCGACTTCCTGCCCGGATGTGCCGCCGGAACTCCTGAACCCGCGCAACGCCTGGCGCGACAAGAACGGCTACGATGCGCAGGCCCGTCTGCTCGCTTCGAAATTCGGAGAGAATTTTCGCAAATTCGACGTGGCGGAGGCAGTGCGCAAAGCCGGCCCGCGCACGTCCTGATCTTGTCTGCTCGCGGCGTTCGCCTGGATGTCGTGCGAATGCCTCGATCACGTGCGCTCCGCTGCTTTCGCTAACGGCTACCGGCTCCCAGCTACCGGCTGCGCCACGCTCGCGCCAGCGTGCGCGACGCACGTAACTTGACTCTTGACAACCGTAGACTTAGTCTCGAACTGGTGGCAGCGGCGGTTCTTGCCTGCTCCGCGTTTGTCCAGGAGGACGGCCATGCAGAACCATCCGTACATCTGGAATTACCTTCCGCTGATGCTCCAGATCGTGGTCGTCGGCGCGATGGCCTGCGGCATGGTCACGATGTCCTGGTTCATCGGCCGCCATCGCAACATCAGGGAAAAGCTGGAAGCGTACGAGTGCGGCATCCCCGCCGAAGGCGATGCGCGCGGACGATTCTCGGTGCGCTTCTACATGGTTGCGATGCTGTTCATCCTCTTCGATGTGGAAGCGGTTTTCATGCTCCCCTGGGCTGTGATCTATCGCGACTTGCCGCATATTACGGGTTCGCGCTTCTTCGGCTTCTGGGAAATGATCGTGTACCTCGGATTCGTCGTCCTCGGTGTCTTCTACGTGTGGAAGAAGGGCATTTTGGATTGGGCTGCCGACAAGGCAGATCTGTAACAACAGCGGAGTATCCTCGGCAATTTGCTATGGCGGAAGCGCTGATCAATAAGGAGGCCGTGTTCGAAGGCCTTGCGCAGAATGTGGCGATTCAGGCCCTTCGCGCGGCGCACCCTGAGGCTATTACCAACGCCAAATTCGATCGCGGTGAGTTGACCCTGGTCATCGCGCCCGATTCGATTCGCGCCGCCTGCCGTACCCTTCAGACGGCTGGATACAACTTCCTCGAAGACGTCACCTGCGTCGACTGGTATCCCACGGAGCCGCGCTTCCAGGTCACGTATCACATCCTCTCCCACAAGCTGAAGGAGCGTGTGCGCTTGCACGCGATGGTCGAAAGCATCGACCCCTCGGTGGACAGCATCACGCCGGTCTGGCCGTCAGCTAATTTCTACGAGCGGGAAGTGTGGGACCTCTTCGGGGTCCGCTTTCACGGCCATCCGGGGCTGCGCCGGATCATGTTGCCGGAAGAATGGGAAGGGCATCCCCTTCGCAAAGACTACCCGGTGGAGGGCTACCGCTGATGCCCGACAACAAGCACGAGATGCCGGAGATTCCGGGCTTCGTCGAGACCTCGACGCTGGTTGTGCCGCGTCCGGAGGAAGGCTCGAAGGATCACACCATGGTCCTCAACATGGGGCCGCAGCATCCTTCGACCCACGGCGTGCTGCGTGTCGTGCTCGAGATCGACGGCGAGACGGTCGTCAAACTGGTTCCGGATATTGGCTATCTGCATACGGGAATAGAAAAGACCTGCGAGGCGAAGTTCTACCAGCAGGTCGTTCCGCTCACGGACCGGATCGATTACCTGTGTCCGATGACCAACAATCTCGCCTACTGCCTCGCGATCGAGAAGCTTCTCCAGCTCGAAATCCCCGAACGCGCGCAGTGGATGAGGGTTCTGCTCAACGAATTGACGCGGCTTAATTCGCACCTGGTCTGGCTCGGCACGCACGCCATGGACATCGGCGCCCTGACCGTCTTCCTCTACACGTTCCGCGAGCGCGAAGAGATTCTCCGGATCTTCGAGCACGTCTCCGGTCAGCGCATGATGACCTCCTACTTCCGCATCGGCGGCCTGGCGCTTGATCCGCCGCTCGACTTCTTCGGCTCTGTGCAGTCGCTGATCAAAATCCTGCCCGAGAAGATCGACGAGTACGAGAACCTGCTCACCGGGAATCCGATTTTTATCAACCGCCTCAAAAATGTGGGCTACCTCAGCGCGGATGATGCGATCGCCCTCGGCGTCACGGGTCCTCCGCTGCGCGCCTCAGGCGTCGACTGGGATCTCCGCCGAGACATGCCGTATTCGAGCTACGACAAGTTTCGCTTTCAGGTGCCTGTCTCGAGCGACGGCGATGTATGGGCCCGTTACCTCGTCCGCCTCGTAGAGATGCGCGAGTCGGTCAAGATTTGTCAGCAGGCTCTCGACGGCATGCCGGAAGGCCCGATCAAAGCCGACGCTCCCCATGTCGTGCTCCCGGACCGGGAAAAGATGAAGACGCAGATGGAAGCTCTCATCTACCACTTCAAAATCGTCACCGAAGGCTTTCAGGTTCCGGCAGGCGAGGTGTATCAGGGAGTCGAATCGCCCCGCGGCGAGATGGGCTACTATGCCGTGAGCGACGGCACCGCCAAGCCATACCGCGTGCACATGCGCAATCCTTCTTTTGCGACATTGCAGGCGCTCGAGACGATGTGCGTCGGCCGCCTCATCGCCGACGTCGTCGCCGTCATCGGGTCGATCGATATTGTGCTGGGAGAAATCGACCGCTAAGGTCAGAACGGAGATGCACGATGGCAGGCTGGGCCGCGGAGTTCGCGCAAGACGTGCTGAACAGCGAAGCGAAGACCAAAGAAACCTGGTCGGACCTGGCACAGCAGCTGCGCATGGCTGTCACGGAAATCAATAAAATTCTGGCAGGGAAGTCGCAGATGAAACTGGCAATTGCCGAAGACGGCGACATCATCTCCATCAGCTCTACTCTGAATCGGAAGGCGACTCTCAATCTTGACAGTCATGCGCGAGCCATCTCCGTAATGGTGGATCGAACTGCTTACAACTTCAACCTCACACAGGACCCTCAGAAGCTCGTCAGCGCCGGGAGTCCGTCGCTGCCGGGTACGAATGGCTCCGATCCTGTCGGATTGACGAGCCTTGCCCAGTTCGTCATCAAGGCTGTTGTGGATTTGCGAGAATGATGGATCAGGTAAGCACGGAGCTTTGGGTTTCTTTCGCTTCCCTGCTGCGTTGCTATACCGCGGCTCGAAGTCTGAACGACGAAGAATCCGCGGACGTAGCGCAGATGGGGGACTCGATCCGGATCGTTGCGGGAAAAGTGGCTATGGAACTGACTCGCGCTTCGCACAACTCGGTTGGGAGCTGGTCTTTAAGCAGCGGGACGGGTCAGCAGAAGCGAGGGCGGCTCGCGTTGCTGCCCGAGGGCCGCATCGATATCGACGGCACGGTTCTGGATATGGATCATGCGGCCATCGACCTGGTTGCGGTTGTGATGAACGCCGCTGGATCAGCGAGAAGCGCCAACGGATCGGTGAGAAACGGACGATGAGCACACAGCCCTCACAACCCGCTACCCTCTTCTCGCCCGCGCTGGCCGCCCGCTTCGACAAGCTCGTGACCCTCTACCCCGTCAAGCGCTCCGCCCTGGTCCCCATGCTTCTCTACGCCCAGGACGAAACCGGCTACCTCTCTGACCCTGTCATCGCAGAAATTGCCGAGCGCATCGGCGTCTCCGAGCTTGAGGTCCGCAATGTGATCAGTTATTACTCGTTGCTGCGGACCAGGCCGGCGGGGAAATTTCATGTGCAGGTTTGCACCAACATCAGCTGCATGCTGCGCGGTGGCAACGAGATTCTGGAGCATTGCAAGAAGAAACTCGGCATCCCCCACAAAGGCACCACTCCTGACGGCATATTTTCATTGGAAGAGGTTGAGTGCATCGGAGCATGCAGCTGGGCGCCCGCCGCGCAGGTCAACTACGATTTCCACGAGAACCTCACCCCCGACTCCATCGACAAAGTTCTCGAAGACTACCGAGCCAAATCCAGGAATGGGGGAGGGAAGTAAGTGGCCACTCTCTCAACCCATCCCGACTGCGTCCCCGTCGTCTCGTACCGCTTCGGCAAAGGCGCCACCAATATCGACAAATACATTGAGCTCGAGGGCTACGAGTCGGCGCGCAAAGCCCTCACTCTCGGGCCCGACGGGATCATCAACGAGATGAAGGCCTCGAACCTGCGCGGACGCGGAGGCGCAGGCTTTCCTACAGGCCTCAAGTGGTCCTTCGTCCCCAAACAATCCGCCAAGCCCAAATATGTACTCGTCAATGGCGACGAGTCCGAGCCAGGCACCTGCAAGGATCGCCTCATCTTCGAGCACGATCCCCACGCGGTCATCGAAGGCACGATCATCGCCGGCCTCTCCGTTCAGGCCAAAATGGGCTTCATCTATCTGCGCGGTGAGTACCGGTACTTGTTACAAATTATGGAGCGCGCCGTTGCCGACGCCTACGCCAAGGGTTTTCTCGGCAAAAACATCTTCGGATCCGGCATCGACTTCGACATCGTCACGCAGACCGGCGCTGGGGCCTACGAAGTCGGCGAGGAATCGGCACTCATGGAGTCGCTTGAAGGCAAGCGCGGCATCCCACGTATTCGACCGCCCTTCCCTGCGGTCGTCGGACTCTACGGCGGTCCCACCATCATCAACAACGCAGAAACCATCGCTACCGTCCCGCACATCTTCCGCCTCGGCGCTGGGGAATACGCGAAAATCGGAACCGAGCGCAACGGCGGCACGCGCCTCTTCTGTCTCAGCGGCCATATAGAGCGCCCGGGCGTCTACGAATTGCCCATGGGCTACAACCTCAAAAAGATGATTTACGAAGTTGGCGGCGGCATCCGGGGTGGAAAGAAGTTGAAGGCGGTTGTGCCGGGCGGATCGTCGACCCCCGTTCTTACGCCGGAAGAAATCGATATCGGTATGGACTTCGACCAGGTCGGCAAAGCGGGCTCGATGCTCGGCTCGGGCGGCGTGGTGGTGCTCGACGAGACGACGTGCATCGTCGAATTTGCCCTCCGCACCATGAAGTTCTATCAGCACGAGAGCTGCGGCTGGTGCATCCCGTGCCGCGAAGGCACCGACTGGCTTAAAAAGTCATTGATACGGTTACATGAAGGCGGCGCTGTCGACAAAGACATCGACAACATTCGCTACCTCGCGGAAAACATGCTGGGCCGGACGTTCTGCCCGCTCGGCGACGCCGCCGCGATGCCGACTATTGCCTTCGTCAAGAAATTTCGTAAGGAGTTTGAAGACCATTTGGATGGCAAGGGCTGTCCCAAAACTCACGCCCCCGAACCAGAACCCTCGCTGGTCTGAAGGAATTCATGGCTGACGTAACCCTAACCGTCGACGGCAAAAAGATCACCGCACTCGCGGGCACGCTCCTCATTGAAGCGTGCCGCGCCCGCGGCATCGAGATTCCGGCCTTCTGCTACTACCCCGGCCTCTCCCTCCAGGCCGCATGCCGCATGTGCGTTGTCCGTCTTGAAAAGGTTCCCAAGCTGCAAACCGCCTGCACCACACCGGTGGCCGAGGGCATGATCGTCACCACCGAGAGCCCCGAAATCGCTCAGGCTCGCAAGGCCACCATTGAGCTCCTGCTGGGCAATCATCCTCTCGATTGTCCCGTCTGCGATGCCGGCGGCGAGTGCGAGCTGCAGGACATGACCTTCAAGTACGGCGCGCACGAATCCAAATTCGTCGAAATCAAGCAGCACCGCGAAGAGCAGCAGTGGTCGCCGGTCGTCTTCTTCGATCGCCCGCGCTGCATCCTCTGCTACCGCTGCGTCCGCGTCTGCGGCGAGGGCATGGACGTCTGGGCGCTCGGCATCCAGAACCGCGGGGCTGGTTCCGTCATCGCGCCCAACAAACAGGATCACCTCGAGTGCGAAGAGTGCGGCATGTGCATCGACATCTGCCCGGTCGGCGCGCTCACCTCTGGCGCTTATCGCTACAAGACGCGCCCCTGGGAGATGTCCCACGTGGGCACCGTCTGTACGCACTGCGGCGACGGCTGCAAGACCACCCTCGGCGTCCGCCGCTCCAATGACGGCATGGATATCGTGCGCGGCGACAATCGCGACAAGTCCGGAATCAACGGCGACTTCTTATGTATCAAAGGCCGTTACGCATTCGACTTCGCGAATCGCGAGGACCGGCTAACGACGCCTCTGGTCCGGCAGGCCGATGGCAAGCTTGCGCCGGTCAGCTGGGATGAGGCTATCGAGTTCGCCGGAAAAAGGCTCCGCGAGATTCGCGATACGAAGGGCGGCTCCAATATTGGGGTCATCGGATCGAACCGCACCACGAACGAAGAATCCTACCTGCTGCAAAAATTCGCCCGCACGGTCCTCGGCACCAACAACATCGACCACCACCGCACCGCCGACTACCCGGCCTTCGTCGCCGCCCTCAAAAATCACCAGGAAGCCTCGCTCCGCGATATCGGAGCGGCGAAAGCGATCCTGCTGCTCGGCAACGATCCCACTGAGCAGCACCCGGGGCTTGCATGGCAAATACGCACCAACGTCCGTCTGAACCAGGCCTGCCTTTACGTCGCGAATCATAACCTCATCAAGCTCCGCCGCCAGGCAACCGCCTTTCTTCAAATCCCGGAGGACGGGTATGCGAGCCTGGTCGCATGGCTCGCCGGCGGGTCCGCGCCGCTCGACAACGACAAAGACGCTGTCGCCTTCCGCGACGCGCTCCGCAAAGAAGAATCGCTCGTCATCGTCTTCGGCTCCGAATTTCGCGGCCGCGACATCGACGCCCTCGTCAAATACGGCGCAAGCTTACCCAACGTCAAATTCGCCTGCCTCGGCGATTACGCTAATTCCCGCGGCACCGCCGACATGGGCCTTTACCCCGATCTGCTGCCCGGCTACGTGCCCGTCTCCGCCGCCGCGCAGTTCACAGAAGAATACCCGGCCTTACCCTCGCAACCAGGCCTGAACCTTGTTCAGATGTTCGACGCCGCCGAAGCCGGCCGGCTCGCAGCTTTATATATAGTTGGCGCAAATCCGATTGCCCGCTTCGCCCGCCACAACGATGCCCTCAGAAATACCTTTATCGTCGTCCAGGACATGTTCCTGAACGAAACCGCGCAGTTCGCCGACGTCGTCCTTCCCGCCGCAAATCTCTACGAAAAGGCAGGTACAGTTACAAATACCTTCGGTGATCTCCAGCTCGTGAAGAAAGCTGCCGACCGCGCCGGCGTCCGCACCGACTTCGAGCTCATCGTCCGCATCGCCGCGTCGATGGGCGCGGACGTGAAGAAGCTTGTCCCCTTCAGTCCGGGCGGCGTGCGCAGCGACTTCGGGCAGGCCCGCGGCGCGCAATCGGGCGAAGCAGATCGACACGGTGTCTGGCTTTCCGCGCATCATCTTGAGCCCAAACTCAGCCCCTTCGATCCCTTCGCCATCATCGATGAAATCCAGCGGCTGGTGCCGGCTTACAACGTCGCGCGCCTTGACCTGCTCACCGGAAACGACCAGCACCTCAAATCCGCACTCGTCCAAATCCAGAACATCGGCGCGCGTCCTGACCTTGTGCTGCCCTCCAACGACACGCTCTTCACCTCAGGTACGCTGGGCCTCTACAGCAAAACCCTTCACTCCGTTCTCGAATCGCGCAAACCGGTCGAGACAGCAGCAGACTAACGACTACGGAAAGCCCAATGGAGACCCACCTGATTCCGTTTCTGCTGATCAACCTTGCGAAGGTGATCGTCGTCGTGGTGATTTTGCTGATGTGCGTGGCCTACACGGTGCTGCTTGAGCGCAAGCTGGTCGGCCGTATTCAAAATCGTTGGGGACCCAGCCGCGTCGGCCCTTTCGGCCTGCTGCAGCCGCTCGTAGACGGGGCGAAGCTCTTCCTCAAAGAAGATCTGATGCCCAGCGCCGTCTACCGCCCGCTCTACATCCTCGCCCCCATCATTGCGCTCGGCTGCGCACTCATGTCCATCTCCGTCGTACCCTTCGGCACCGCGCAAGCCACGTGGCACGGTGTGCAGCTCTTCGAAATTTCCGACACCAACATTGGTCTGCTGATCCTCCTCGGCATCACCTCGGTCGGCGTCTATGGCATCGCGCTCTCCGGCTGGTCGTCGAACAACAAATATTCGCTGCTGGGCGCACTCCGAGCCTCAGCCCAGGTCATCAGTTACGAACTCGCACTCGGCCTGTCGCTGGTCGGCGTGGTTCTTCGCTCCGGTTCGCTGAATCTCCGCCACATCGTCGACGTGCAGGCCACACACGGCCTGCTTTCCTGGAACTTCTTCGGCGGATTTCAGTTCGTAGCCTTTTTTATCTATCTGATGGCCGCCTATGCGGAAACCAACCGCGCGCCGTTCGATCTTCCCGAGGCCGAGAGTGAACTAACTGCCGGCTACCACACGGAGTACAGCTCTATGAAGTTCGCCATGTTTTTTATGGCGGAATACGCCAACATGATCACCGTCAGCTGCGTGGCGACTCTGCTGTTCTTCGGCGGATGGAGCAGCCCCTTTGGGAATCTATTGCCCGAGCCCAGCAGCCCTGTCCTGATCTCCCTGCTTTCCCTTTTCTGGTTTGTCGTCAAGGTTTTTTGCTTTCTGTTCCTCTACATCTGGGTGCGGGGAACGCTTCCGCGTTTTCGTTATGACCAGCTCATGGGCTTTGGGTGGAAGTTCCTTGTGCCCGTGGCCATTGCCAATATCGTCGTCACCAGCTTCTTTATCGGTCTGCGGCTTCCGGCGCGGTAATCTACAATTTCTGTTTCGGGCTGACTTCTATGTGCTCCGCAGTTGCGGATAGTTGAAATACCATGCATCTGGCTCTCTTCATCATTTTCGCCGGGCTGTGCGTCGCGGGTGCGCTGAATCTCCTCCTCCAGCGCCATCCCATCAACAGCGCGCTCTCGCTCATCGTCGTCATGAGCTCGCTGGCCGTGCTCTACCTGCTGCTTGGAGCCGAATTCCTCGCTGCCGCCCAGGTGATCGTTTACTCCGGCGCGATCATGGTGCTTTTCACCTTCGTGATCATGCTGCTGAATGCCGGGAAAGAAGAACGCACCCACGGCAGCAAGATGGCCTACATCGCCGGATTCCCAGGCGCCGCCGCGCTCCTCGGCCTGCTAACCTACATCTTCCTTTCGCAGAAATCCACCTTCGGCCAGGCGCGCCTAGGTGAATACCTCGCAACCACGAGCGACCTCAGCCGCGTCCTCTTCCGCGACTTGCTGTTGCCCTTCGAAGTCACCTCTGTCCTCATCCTCATCGCCATCCTCGGCGCTGTTGCGCTGGCGCGGAAGGAGCACTGAGTGACCGTCCCCATCGCGTACTACCTCGTCCTCAGCGCCGTCCTGTTCTCCATCGGGGTCGCCGCCTTCCTCATCAAACGCAACATCATCACCGTCTTCATGTCCATTGAGCTCATGCTCAACGCCGTCAATCTCGCCTTCATCGCTTTCTCGCGCCAATGGAGCCAGGCCACCGGACAGCTACAAGTCAACGGCCAGATATTCGTCTTCTTCGTGATGGTCGTCGCCGCCGCCGAAGCCGCTGTCGGGCTGGCCATCATCATCGCCGTCTTCCGCACCCGCAATAGCCTGAATGTCGATTCGATCGACTTGATGAAACTATGAGCAAACTATGAACCCGGACCTTCACCTCTGGATGCTCCCGCTCGTCCCCTTCGCCGGATTTCTGGTGAACGGCCTGCTTGGCCGCAAATTCCCGAAGGTGCTGGTCACAGCGGTCGCGCTCGTCGCTTCGCTCATCCCGCTGCTTCAAGTCGCATTGATTGTTACGAAATTCAGCTCCCTCACTCTCCCGCACGTCGAGAACCTGGGCACATGGATCCGCGCCGGCGCCTTCCACGCCGACTTCTCCTTCCAACTGGATCAGCTCACCCTCGTTATGCTCTGCGTCGTCACCGGCGTCGGCTTCCTCATCCACATTTACTCTGCCGGCTACATGGCCGAGGAAGACGGTTACTGGCGCTTCTTCGCCTACATGAACCTCTTCCTCTTCTTCATGCTCACGCTGGTGCTTGCCGAAAACTTCCTGTTGATGTTCGTTGGCTGGGAAGGCGTGGGCCTCGCCTCCTACCTGCTCATCGGCTTCTGGTTCACGCGCGACTCAGCGGCAAACGCCGGCAAGAAAGCCTTCATCGTTAATCGCATCGGCGACTTCGGCTTCCTGCTTGCGATGTTTCTTCTCATCGCGCATTTCGGCACGTTGAGTTTTGGTGAGGTCTTCAGCCAGATCGGGTTGCATCCCGCATGGCAGGGAGGCTTCCTCACTGCCATCGCGCTGTTTCTTCTGCTCGGCGCTACCGGAAAATCCGCGCAAATTCCCTTGTATGTGTGGCTGCCGGATGCGATGGAAGGCCCAACGCCTGTCTCTGCTCTCATCCACGCCGCCACCATGGTCACGGCGGGCGTTTATATGATCGCCCGCGCTCATGTCATCTTCGACCGCTCCCCCTACGCTCTGGGAGCCGTGGCCATCATCGGCGTAGCGACCGCGCTGCTGGCCGCGACCATAGCCATCGTGCAGACGGACATCAAACGCGTTCTTGCTTACTCGACGATTTCGCAACTGGGTTACATGTTCCTTGGATGTGGCGTCGCGGCTTACTCGGCGGGCATCTTTCATCTCGTGACGCACGCCTTTTTTAAGGCGCTGCTCTTTCTGGCAGCCGGCTCGGTCATCCACGCTCAGAACGGTCAGCAGGACATGCGCGCGATGGGTGGCTTGAGAACCAAAATCCCGGTCACGTTCTGGACCATGACCGCAGCGGTCCTCGCTATCTCCGGTGTGCCCCCGCTCGCCGGCTTCGTCAGCAAAGACGAAATCCTCTACCAGGCCTTCATCTGGCCTAACGGCGGGAAAATATTCTGGGCCATCGGCCTGCTTACCGCCGGCCTGACCTCGTTCTACATGTTCCGGCTCTGGTACATGACCTTCTTCGGACAATCCCGGGCGGCAGCCGCTCACCACGAAGAAGATCTGGCAGCCGTTCATGCGCGCGCCGATACGAAGCTGGTACTCGACGCCGACCCTCATGGGGGACATGTTCATGAGAGCCCCTGGGTGATGTTGGGACCGCTGGTCGTTCTTGCTGTGCTTTCCATCGCCGGCGGATGGATGGGATGGCCGGAGGGTCTGGGTGGAAGTAACTGGTTCTCCCATTTTCTCGCGCCAGCAGTTACGGCGACGCATATGTCGTATGAGCAGACCGCCGTTGCTATCGCGGCCGGCGCCGCGAATATGCCGAATACCTCTCCGGCCCCAAGTGGACACGTCGAGCTTATTCTAGCTCTTTGTTCTGTGCTGGTAGCTCTCGCTGGGTGGCTGGTTGCGCATCTCTTGTATTTCTCCAGGCCGGAACTTCCCGCCAAAATAGCAGCGCAAACCCGCGCTTTGTACGGCGTACTAAGTCACAAGTATTGGATCGACGAGTTATATGGCGTCATGATCGTTACTCCTGTTCTGTTTGTTGCTCGATGGGTTCTGGGTGTGCTGGTCGAGCGCGGCATCATCGACGGCGGCACACTTACTGCCGGTTACACAGCTCAGGGATTGGGGGGGCTGGTAGCTCGCATTCAATCCGGCAACATTCGTTCTTATGCAGGATGGCTGGCGCTTTTCGGCGCCATCGTCCTGGCTGTCTCCTATTTTGGATGGACCACCCGGATATTCGCGCGATGAATACTGGCCTAAGGAAAACATTTTGCTGAACGACCACATTCTGACCGCCATCACCCTGCTGCCCGCGGCGGGAGCGCTGGTGGTCGCCCTGCTTCCGCGAAAAGGGCACATCATCCAGTGGTTTACCCTGCTAGTAACGATCGCGACCTTCGTTTTGTCGCTGCACCTGCCCGTCCATTTTGACTACGCGCGGCGCGGTTTCCAGTTCGAGGAGAATCGACCATGGATATCGAGTCCCGCGATTCGCTATCACCTGGGCGTCGATGGTCTCTCGTTGTGGCTGGTGTTGTTGACAACGTTTCTTGCAATCATCGGTGTGTTGATTTCCTGGCGAGCCATTGAGACACGCGCAAAAGAGTTTTATTTTCTGTTCCTGCTGCAGCAAACCGCGATGGTCGGCGTCTTCGTCGCGCTCGATCTCTTCCTCTACTACGGATTCTGGGAACTGTCGCTGGTCCCCATGGCTATCTTGATCGCCATGTTCGGCCCAGCTCGCGGACGCCAGGCGGCGCTCAAGTTCTTCCTCTACACCTTCCTTCCGTCCGCGTTGTTTCTCGTCGCCATTCTCTGGCTTTACGCGAAAACCGGAACCTTCGACTTTGTCCAGATTCAGAACGCTTTGACGAATCAACCCGCATTGTTTAGTCCGCAAGCGCTGTGGTGGGCTTCGCTGGCATTTCTCTTGGCCTTTGCTGTCAAGGTTCCTGTCTTCCCGCTGCATGGATGGTTGAGCGATGTTATTCAGGAAGCACCAACAGCCATGGCCATGGTGGTCGCCGGAAAGCTGGGACTGTACTCCATTGTTCGATTTAATCTCGGACTTTTTCCGGCTCAGTCACGAGCCGTTGCACCCCTGATGATCGCCCTGGCTGTGATCGGATTACTCTACGGAGCGCTGGTCGCCCTGGCGCAAACCGACATGAAGCGGCTGGTCGCTTATTCGATCCTGAGCAACCTTAGCTTTTGCACGTTAGGCATATTTTGTTTTGCCGTTGCCGGGCTTGACGGCGCAGTCTACCAGACTATTAACGAGGGTGTGACCGGTGCGGCTTTCCTTGTTCTCGTCAGTCTCCTCTTCGAACGTTACGGCACTTACGACATGTCTCTCTACGGCGGGCTTGCTACCAAGCTGCCCATGTTGGCAACGCTGTATGTGATCACGGCGCTTGCGCTGATCGGCCTGCCCTTGTTCAATGGCTTCGTTGGCGAATTCCTCGTTTTGAGCGGCGGCTTCGAGGCACATCCGGGATGGGTTGCGGCAGCGACGATCGGAGTTATCCTCAGCGCTTCCTACGTTCTCTGGATGGTTCAACGTATCTTCTATGGTCAGCCTTCGTCTCTTGTAGTTCATCGGCCGGCGCCGGATCTGGATGTGCGCGAACACATGATGCTGTGGCCCATGGCAGTGTTGATGCTGGTGATGGGTGTTGCTTCTCCTTACTGGATTCGGGCTATCAATGGCGCCGTCAGCGGACTTACAGGTAACTCAGCGGCATCGGCAACGCCTGCCGCTCAGACTGCTGCCGCAGCGGCAGCCAGTCAGGAGACGCAATGAACGATTCGCTGCGCATCCTACCTGAAATCGTTCTCACTGTTGCCGGCGTATTCGTGATGGTAGTTGACGCGACGCTGCCCAAAGCATCGAGCCGCAAGCCGCTGGGGTGGTCGGCGGCTCTGGCAGCCATCGCAGCTCTGGCCGCCAGCTTCTGGCAATATCAACTTCCGCCCGGGACCGGTTACTTCGGCGTCGTGCGGACCGATGCGTTCAGCGTCTTCTTTCACGTGCTGATTGCGGGCATTGTGCTGACGTCGATTCTGATCGCATTGGACGCGGTAACTCCGGAGACGGAGGGGCTGGGTGAGTTATTCGCGCTCATGCTGTTTGGAGCCGTCGGCATGATGCTGATGTCGAGCGCCGTCGAACTGCTGCTCGTCTTCGTAGCGCTCGAAATTTCTTCGATATCGACTTACATTATGGCCGGCTTTCGACGGAAAAGCGCAAAAGGCCCTGAGTCGGCCCTGAAATATTTCCTGCTTGGATCGTTCGCGACAGCATTCTTCCTGTACGGGATTGCCCTGATCTTTGGCGCGACCGGCACCACGCGTATTGACGCGATTGCCGCGGCAGTTAGCGGGAGTCAGGCGCCTGGGCTCCTCCATGCCGGGTTGGCGATGATTATCATCGGGCTCGGGTTCAAGGTGTCGGCGGCTCCTTTCCATGTTTGGACGCCGGATGTTTACGAGGGCGCGCCGTCGCCGGTGGTGGCTTTGATGTCTACCGGACCCAAGGCCGCAGCTTTTGCTGTTCTGCTGCGTATTGCCTATGGCGCGCTTCCGCAGTTGCACGGCCACTGGGTTCCGATTCTCTGGTGGCTGGCGGTCGTCTCCATGACGGTCGGTAACCTCGGCGCGCTGCGCCAGAAAAACGTCAAGCGGATGCTGGCTTACTCCTCGATTGCGCATGCAGGGTATCTTCTTGTTGCTTTCACCGCGCTTTCCGCAGATGGCGTAGCTGCTGCGAGTTTCTATGCTGTTTCTTATGCGGCGATGAATGTGGGCATTTTTGCTGTGATCAGCCATGTTGGCGGGTACGATGACCACCTTACTTTGATCGACGACTATCGCGGGCTGGGCTATAGTTCGCCGCTGCTGGGCGGTGCGATGGCGCTGTTTCTGATTTCACTGATCGGAATTCCTTTCACCGCCGGCTTCTTCGGCAAGTTCTACGTTTTTGCCGCGGCGCTGCATTCGGGGATGGTTTGGCTGACCATCATCGGTTTGATTAACAGCGGAATTGCCGCTTACTACTATCTTCGCGTTGCTGTCGCAGTTTACTCGCGGCCTGCGGAGGCTGCTCCGACTATGTCGATTGCGAAGGCTTCTTTTCCATTGCAGCTGGCGCTTTTTCTAACCGCCGCAGCGATTCTGATCCTTGGCATTGTGCCGGGAAACGTGCTGAGCGCGGCCCGCGCTGCGGCGCAGACCTTCTCTTCTGGTGGCGGCGGAAACTAGCTGCTGTTGTTGCTGCGTCTCGGAGCACCCCTCTCGCGAAACGATTGCCATTGACTTGTTTTCTGGTACTTAGGAGGGGCGGTACTCTGGTCATTCTGACTATCTGACGGACAATAAGTCAATTCCGAGACGGGCGTCATTTGTTCACTGGCGCGGGCGAATAACTCATTGGCACGTATGACGAAGCTACCTGATTGAGGAAATGGTAGATGTGTCACGCGTGCCAATGAATCAGTGGCGCTTATGAATGATGGGTTGGCACGTGTCATTGCTTCACCGGAGAGTGCGAATGAGTCATTGGCGCAGGCGACGGGCGAAGCCTCGCGGGCATCATCTCAGGCGGGACGAGGCCGTTTTCTGCGAAGTTGAGGAGTATGGCGTCAAAGTCTTCGGGGCGTAGATTTTTGCCGAGAGCGGCGGCAGGGAACGGCAGTGGCGAGGCAAGCTTTGGCGTGGGCTGGTGCGGAGACTCGGGCGCTGGTTGTTGGAGTTCGGGTGGAGCAAAGGGAACGTGGCCGAGACGCTGGAGAAGGACGTGGAGGTACCGCCCAGCGCAGAGTTCGGAGATGTGGTCGGAGCTTGTGCCGGCGAGACATTCGAGGATCTCGTAGACGGTGGGGCCGATTTCCGACAGGTCAAGCCACTGGAGGTTCTGGCTGAGGGCGCGCCAGCGGGCGAGGCTGGAGTAGCGTTGGTGCTTTGGGATGGGCGGCGGGCCGGGGACGGCAGGTTTGGGAGCATGATGGCGGCAAAAGAGCTGGTTGCGGGTGGCGGGGCAGCGGCAGTTACGGCCGGTTGGCAGGATGAAGGTGCATTCGAGAGCCATGATTGTCCTCGGAGTTCAGATTGTGGGATCGGGAGCGCGTCGGCAATGAGTTCTTCGAGCAAGAAAAAGGCCGCCGGAGGCGACCTTTGCTTGCTTGCGATCTACAGGAGTTACAGCACTATTTCTTTTCTTACCCTCTATTATCAGAATACCAAGGTTGGAAGATAGAACTGCCAACTTTCTTTAGGTCAGTTAGCTCGTAAGTGGCGTGGAATGTTGAGCCATTACTTTCGTTTTTGGGCCTGGGCCTTGACAAGTTTTCCACATTTCGGGGAAAACAGGGTACAGGGTGCAGGGTACAGGGTACAGGGTACAGGGTACAGGTTACAGGTTACGGGGCGGGGTACAGGTGCAGGGCGGGGTACAGGATGTTCGGTGGTTGTGGGCGGCCGACTGCATTCCTGACGCCGGACCCCGGCGCCCAAAAGAGGCGCCTCCAGAGCATAGTTCCCCAACGAAACTCGTGCGGCCCGGGGCACGACTTCTAAGGCGGTCCGCGCCGCATTTCGGTGTATGAGGGTTACGAGACCAGTTCTCGGGCAATGTTCGGAGGTAAGTCGCGGGAGCCGAGGGCGGCAAGCCGGGATGCATCGGAATGCGGCCGGGCGAAAGCTGAGGCGGGCGCGGTCATGACTTCCTTCCATGCCTGTTGAAATGTTTCCATCTCGCTGCGAGTGCCGACGGTGATGCGAACGTAAGTGGGCCAGACAGGCCAGACGCGTCCGATATAGACATTGCGCTGGGCCATGGCAGCGATGACATCGTGGCCGGGGCGGCCGGTATCGACCATGAAGCAGTTCGTCTGCGATGGAACGAATTTGTAGTTGTTGGCGGCGAGGAAGGAGAAGGTGTCGTTGCGGATGTCGGTGTTGATCTTGCGCCGCTCGGGAATCAACTCGGGGACCTGAAGGCTGCTGGTGGCGGCGGCGACGGCGAGGATGGGCATGGAATTCATGCCATAAGTCTGAATTTTGGCGAGTAGATCGGGGCGGCCGATGGCGAAACCACAGCGCAGGCCGGCCATGCCGTAGATTTTCGAGAAGGTGCGCAGGACGATGACGTCCTTATCCGCCTTGACGAGGTCGATGGCGGGCGTGGCGTCAGAGAAATGGATGTAGGCTTCGTCGATGAGGAGAACGGAGCCCTTTGGCTTGTTAGCGAGTGCGTAGTCGATATCTTCGCGGCTGGTGATGGTCCCGGTGGGATTATTGGGATTGCAGATGTAGAAGACTCCGGCGTTTGGATCGGCGGCGATCATAGCGCGCACGTCGTGGGAGTAGTCTTTGGCCAGGGGAATCTTAACTATATTGGCGCCACTTACTTTGGCAGCGTAGAGCGGGGCTTCGTAGCTGGGGTCGGCAACGACCAGGCTGTGTTCTTTCGAGGTGAAAGCGAGGACGGAGTAATGCAGCGGCTCGCTGGAGCCAGCATAGGCGAGTACATAGTCGGGCTTGAGGCCCTCGGCGGTGCTGAAGGTGTCAATGAGTTTCTGAGTCAGCTCGAAGTCATAGCGGCCGCCTTCAGGGATGAGGCTGGCCATGGTTGCGCAGGCTCCGCTACAGGGGCCGAGGGGATTTTCATTGGCGTCGATGCGGACGGCTCCGGGCGGAATGTCGCGAGCGATGCGGCGGCGCTGGGCGAAGGCTAACTGGGATTCTGTGAGGATGGGAACAGCGGCGGCAGCGGTTGCGGCGGCGGCCATACCGAAAAAGGTACGGCGGGAAAGATTAGTGTTCATCAGTGCCTCCTGAATTAGGTATCGGGCCTGGTTACTTCCCCAGCAAAGCGTGCGTCGGGCTACTGTGACTGGCGACGGCGATGACTTCGATTTCTACGAGCGCACCGGGGAGCGCGAGAGCGAAGACCTGCATGGCGCTGCGGGCCGGTTTATTCGGTTGATCCTTTGTACCAAAGTATTGTGTGTAACCGCGCATAAATCCGGCGAAGTCCATTTTGCCGCCCTGGGCTGGATCGCCAGCGAGGTAAGCGTGCATCATGACAACGTCGCCGAGAGCAAGGTGCTGAGCTGCGAGGGCAGTCTTGATGGCGTCGAGCGCGTGGACGGTTTGCGCCTCGGTGTCGCCGGGCGTGCTTTTGGCGACGGAGGAGTCGATCATGCCGCTAAGGTAGAAGGTGTCACCAACCCACACGCCCTGAGAGATAGGGAAATTCGAATTAGGCATGGGGATGCGAGTGATGGTGCTCTGGGCGGACGCGGCAGCGCAGGCGACGAGCGCGGCCAGGATGGCGATGGAGATGCGCTTAGGAAACAATGTTGCCTCCGTTCTGAATGCGTGCGCCTAGCTGGTTGATGACTCTATAAGAAGAGAGAGCTGCGCCCTCCTGCCAGCCGACGAGATGGCTGGTATGATCGCCGGCAAAGTAGACGCGGCGATCGGGGGCGAGGAGGACATCGAGGGAGCCGGGACCGGCGTGGCCGAAGCCGCTGATCCAGGCGCCGAGGTTGTAAGGAATTTGGCCCCAGCTAATGTAGACGGGTTTCGAGAGATCCTTGCCGTGGCCAGGATGGAGTAACTCGACGGCCTGACGGGAGGCGTCTAACTTGGCCTGCATGGTGGGCAATTTGCCGAAGGCGGTTCCATTTTCGACGGAGTAACCGCTGACGACGATGCCGCGTTCGGAAAAGAGGCGCGCGCTTGGATACCAGACGACGTTGACGGTTTGCTGGAGGTAGGAAAGGCCGCCGTAAATGCCATTCTCTTTTTCCCAGAAGCGGGGCGATTCCCACGCCACCTTGTAGGCTGAATCGTAACTGACGCCGTCGATAGTTTTTCGAACGGCGGGACTGAAGTCGGCGTCGAGGGTGCGCGCGATGCTGAGAGGCAAGGCGCAGATGCAGTAGTCGGCGGTAATGGTTTGATCTGTGTCGCCGGCCTTGTCGTGGTAGACGACGGTAACTCCTGAGGCTGACTGGCGGATGCTCTGAACCACCGCGCCGTTGCGGACGACGGGGCCGAGGGCTTTGTGGAAGGCGTAAGGGATGCGGTCCATGCCGCCGATGGGCTGGAACATGGTGGGCTGCCAGTCGATGACTTCCTCAGCGAGCATGCCTTGCCATAAGTCGGCGTCGAGGAGGGCGTGCATGGGAAGTGGGTCGATGGCTTCGGGCATTTCTTTGCCCGCGCCAGGAGGAACCTTGAAGCCAGAACGCTCGGTGCCTTTGAAAAGTAAGTCGGAGTTGAGGTCCCCATATTGCCGGAGGAAGGCAATCATGCGCTCGTGGTCCTCAGCGGTCAGCTCTTCGTCGAGAGCGCCTTTCTTAATACATTTAGCGAGTAACTCGGAGACGTGGCCGCGGGTATCGTTGACGGCGCGGCGCTCGGTGACGGGTGCGCCGCCGTTAAGCTTGTCAGATTGCATGAGGGCGCCGCGGGAGGAGTTGACTTCTACTTCGAGGGGAACGCCTAGTTGGTCACAGTAGCCGAGCATGGTGCGATGGATGGAGGGGAGGCGGGCGGGACCGGCATTGAAGTAGTTGCCTTCGTCGAAGCTACACGATTGCCGGACGCCACTGGTGAACTCGACATTGGTGCCGCCGCGGACGGTCCAGTTACGGCCGCCGCAGCGCTCGCGGGCTTCGAGCACCGTACATCGATAACCAGCCTTACCTAACTCCCAGGCTGCGACCAGGCCGGCGATGCCTGCGCCGAGAATGACTACTTTTGTGCCTTTGCCGTCGACGAGGCGAAGTTTGCTGGATTCCGCGGAAGCTTCAGGGATGGCGAGGAGGCCGAGGGACTGCATCATGACGAACGCGGCGCTGTAACCGCCGGCCTGACTTACACGCATCAAGAACTGGCGTCTGGTAAGACTCATAGATTTTGGGTTCCTGCTTGATCCGGGGAGTTGACCTGATTATGCCAGAGATCGATGGGCCTCGAAAAAAAAGGGGCCCGTGGCCGGAGACATTAGCCACGGGCTTCAGGGAGGCTAAAACAAAAGTTTGAGCGCAAGCTGCACATTAAACGGTTCGCCCGGGCCAATTCCCGGGGAGAAATTGCCGGAACCAATCGTGGAACTGGTAGTACCGAAACCACCGCTTGAGTACGCTGAGCCCACGCCGGCAGCGCCGTCCCAGTAATCGGTGCACAGCTGCGTGCAGGCGGGGCTGGAAAGATTCACGCGGTTAAACAGGTTGTACATCTCCGCACGGAACTGGACGTTGATGGGATAGTCGTGGAGGGCGAACTTCGTGTTCTTGAAGACGGAAAGGTCGAAATCGCCGAACCCCGGGCCGAAGACGCTGTTGCGCTGCACATTGCCGAAAGTGCCTGCCGCAGGCTGGCTGTAGGCATTCGGGTTGAGCCACTGCACGTAGGGCGAGCCGCTGGCATCGAGCTGAATGCTGTGGTTTGCCGCTTTCTGGCTGACACCGGGAACGATGTTCGCGCGTTGGAAGCCCTCACCGACGGAGCTGGTATCGCTGGCGGTGTAGACGGTGATCGGCTGGCCGCCCTTAAACGAGAAGGCGGAGTTGAGAGCCCAGCCGTTGGTGAGTAGTTTGGGTCCGGCGAGGTTCGGTAGCGCGTAATCGAGGTAGCCCACAAAAGAATTGTGGGTGTCGAAGTCCGAGTCGCCGTATTCGCCTTTGAAGTTATAGCTGTCCTGGGGAAGGGCGCCGCGGTACTGCGTGACCTCGTCCAGGTTATGACCCCAGGTATAGGAGGCCTGCGTGGTTAACCCATGCCAATCGCTGGTGCGCAGGATAGCCTGGAGTGAGTTGTAGTTGGAGGTGCCGATACTCTCGATCTGGTTAATGTCACTGTAGTAGTTGCCGCCAATAGGTCCGTCATAGGCTCCGGCTGCGCCGTTGCCATAGACCTGGTTGATATTCAGGAGGCTGAGCAGTTTGCGGCCCTGGCTGCCCACATAACCGACCTGGAAGAATGCCTTGCCCATCGATTGTTCGATCTGCAGGCTGTAATTGATGTTGTAGGGAGACCGGAAGCCCTTGTTCACGCTGAAGACGCCGCACGGATTGGTGGCGGGGCAGGGATTGCCGGTTCCCGGGGTTGGAATGATCTGCTGGCCCGAAGCGATAACGTAGTCGGAAGCCGTAGCATTGACAACCGGATTGCTGCCTCCGGGGTTGCCCTCAAGGCCATTGGGGGCGGCGTTGCCTGGCCGGTTATCGAGGAAGGGGTTGGCGTTGGGGGTGTCGAAGAACATGCCCGCCCCTCCGCGAAGAACCGTTTTCGAAAGCGCCTGATAGCTGAAGCCGACGCGAGGGCTGAGGGCATTGAACTCGGTGGAGTAGATCTGGCCGATCTGGGCGCCCTGGAAGGCGATACCCGTGGGAGTCAGGCCCGGCCGGAAAACGGAGAGATCCTTCTTGCTGTCGTGCATGGGCTGCATGACGTCGTATCTCAGCCCGTAATTGAAATCGAATTTGGGGAAGATCTGGTAACTGTCCTGGGCGAAGAGATTGAACCCCTTCGAGTAAACGGTTCGTTCGGGATTGCCGAAGGCGATGGATCCGGAATACAGATAGCCGGCAAGGAAATCGGCGAGCGAAGCCTCTTTAGAGGTGACAGCGGGATCGTTCTGCCAGGGAGACGGAAAGCTATTGGTGAATTTGAAGTTTCCGGTGGCGTGGCGGTGGTAGAACTCATTGACCTGAGCCTGCCGATAGCCACCACCCAGACGGATCTGATGCTTGCCTTTCACCCAGCTGAGGGCGTCATCGAGGAGGCCGGTGATGTCGTTGCGGCCCTCCGGGGGGGTGTTGCCGGTGGGTTCATAGCCGCTGATCTCGATGTTGGGGGCGTTGGGCAGGCTCGAGCCGTCGATGAATCCGGCGGAAGCGACGGCACCGAAGCCGGTCTTTGCGTCGGAGAAGGTCTGGTTGAAGTAATTAACTCCAATCGTCACCTGATTGGTGATGGAGGGGGAAACAACCCAGTTATCCGCGACGGAGTAGTTATACACGTGGATTGGGCCAATTTCGAAAAACCACGGATTGACGTCGGTGGTGCCGACGGGCGCGGTCTGATTACCCTGACCGAGAAAGGCTCTGGCGGAGATACTTTGCTTGGGGTTGAAGGTATGGTCGATTTTGAGGACGCCGTTGTTGCTGTAGCCGAATTCGGGGGCGGAGGATTGAACGCTTGTGGAGGACCCGGTGAGCAGAGAGGCGGGCCAGAGAATCGAGAGCAGGTTCTGCATCGCGGGATTGACGGGCACACCATATTTGGTGAGTACAGCCTGAGCCGCCGCCTGATATCCCTGGTTGGGCTCCACTCCTGTGTTCCCTGTAGCAATGTTGAACTTCTGCTTTTCGAAGTTCGCGAACCAGAAGGTGTGATCTTTCCAGAAGGGACCTCCGAGCGATGCGCCCCATTGAATGTTGGATAAGGGGAGATCGCCCAGGGTGTCGAAGGGATTGCTTGCAGCGAGAGCCTGGTTGCGTTCGTAGTAGTAGGCGCTGCCATGGAGCGTGTTGGTGCCGGACTTGGTGACCAGGTTGACGGTCCCGCCCGGATTACGGCCGACTTCACTCGAGGATTGCGTCTGCAAGCTGAACTCAGCGATGGAATCGATGGGCAGAGTGACGCCGGCGATGTTCTCGACGCCTCCTTGATTCACAGCGGGAATGTTGTGCCACCAGTCGTTGTTGTCGGAGCCATCAATCTGCCAGTTGACCTGATTGGCGCGAGTTCCATTGACTGACCCGTAGCCGCCGAGGGAGTAACCGGCGAAGCCTGGGGCGAGGCCGATCATCTGGGTGAAATCGCGGCCATTGAGGGGAATGTCCTGAACGGTCGTTTCGGGAATATCGGTAATCTGGGTGACGGTGGTGGTATCGAGGGCCAGTCCTGACGCGGCGACTTCAACAGTGGTGGAGGTTTTTGCCACGGATAGCCTGATGGGCAGGCTGTAGATAACTCCGGCTGTCACGGGGACATGGTCGTACTTGAGGCTCTCAAAGCCTGAAACCGCTACGGTAACGGTATAGGGACCGAGGGGCAAATCCTGGAATGTGAATTCGCCGGCACTGGACGAAATGGTGCTGTGCGAGACCTGGGTCGATTCCTCGACGGCAAGTATTTGTGCTCCTGGCAGGGCAGCGCCTGCGGGATCAGTAACCGTGCCGTTAATGCCGCCGCGAAAGGTTTGGGCGTGGAGAAAGGCGGCTGGGAGAAGGAGCAACGAGAAGACCTGAACGACACTGCGCAGAGCGGAAAATCTCATAGACGACCTCCGAAAGATGGTGGGGCCTGACACGGGTGGGCCCGTGATAGAGCGATCCTGAGTGGCGCAGCTACAGAGCTGCGTTGGGGCCAGTCAGTTCTTTTTAGTTAGGGGATTCTTCGACAAGGAAGGCCGTCGCGGTGGATTTGCCATTCTGACAGGGAAGGCAATTCTGAGGTCCACATGGGGCGACGGATGAACACGGTCCTTCATTCTTTACACAGGTCCGGGAAAAATTCAAGCCGCATTCGCGATTTTTGGGTCGGGCAGGGAGTGGAAAAGGAGGTTCAGAGAAGGAGCGGCCAGAGGGGCGGCTGGGGGACTGTTCGTTTCTGAGGCAAAAGAGGTCAATTCAGTGGGTATTTTGGTTACCTATAAATAATTCTTGTGCCCGCCATCACATACAGCTATGCGGGGAAAGGAGGAGCATTAGTTCTCGGAAAGGAGGGTTTTATGCCGAATCGAATCCACGTCGCATTCGTGGCGGGGCTACTGGCCACTGCCGCTTTCGGAATAGCCCAGACAACGCCGATTATCAAGGAAGTGCCGGTGAGGCCAACCTCACCCGCATCCGGGAAACAGATGTTCAACACGTATTGCGCCGTTTGCCACGGAGTGGACGGCAAGGGGAACGGCCCAGCCGCTACAGCCCTGAAGGTCCAACCGACAAACCTGGTGCAGCTCGCCAAAGAGAATGGCGGGAAGTTCCCAGATGCTCACATTTACACTGTGCTGCAGTTCGGAATGGAAAACCCAGCGCACGGATCGAAGGATATGCCGGTATGGGGTCCCGCGCTTCGTTCGCTCGACAGAGGGAGTCCGTCACCGGAGATGGCAGAACATCAACGGCTGGCGAATCTTACGAATTACCTGAAGTCGATTCAGCAGCAGTAAGCTGGGCGGCTGACAAGGCAAGAACAAAGCCTCCCTGCCCACGGGATACGGGGCAGGGAGGTTTTTGTTTGTCGGGAGCCGGGAGCCGGAGCTAGGAGCGGACGACGGCAAAGATGATGAGGAGGGTGAACAGGGCGAGCGATTCCATGAAGGCCAAGCCGAGGAGCAGCATGGTGAGAATGCCGGCGCGAGCGCCCGGGTTGCGGGCGAGGGCTTCGGTGGCTGAGGCGGTTGCGCGGCCCTGGCCGAGTCCGCAAAGACCGGAGGCGATGGCCATGCCGATGCCGGCGCCGATGGGCACCCAACTGGGGGCTGCGCTGCCGCCGGGGGCAGCTTGTGCGAAGGCGGGGGACGCCATGAAGAGGGCGGCCAGGGTCATGAACAGGTACTGTAGCTTGCGCATTGTTTCTCCAATGCTTCCATAAGATTGCCGCCAGTGGGTGGTTGAGGCTCACCGTGCTGGCCCCCTCACGCTGAACGGCGTTTCCAGATACCGGAGTGGAAGCGGTGCTCCGGCGGAAAGTCTTTAAGCATGCTCCTGGTGGGCGGTCGCCTCCGCGAGATAGATCGTTGTGAGGAGCATAAAAATGTAGGCCTGAATGAGAGCCACGCCGAAGTGCAGTCCAAGAAAGATGATGGGAATGGCGGGCGGGATGAGCGAGAAAAACACGACGGTGAGCAGATCGCTGGCAAACATGTTGGCGTAGAGACGAACGGTGAGCGACATGATGCGGGCGAGGTGGGAGATGATCTCGATGGGGAACATGAGCGGCGCAATCCACCAGACCGGACCCATGAAGTGCTTGATGTAGCCGATGGGGCCCTGGGCGCGGATGCCGTTCCAGTTGTAGTAGGCAAAGGTGAAGAGCGCGAGGCCGAGCGGAACGGAGGGGTTGGCGGTGGGGGTGTCGATGCCGGGGAGGAGCCCGAAGCAATTGCAGAGAAGGATAAAGACGAGGAGGCAGGTGAGGACAGGCAGGTGCGGATCGTGGCCGTGGCCCATGACCTGTTCGGCCTGATTGTTGACGAACTCATGGGTCATTTCCGCGAGATGCTGGGCGGGGCCAGGCTTTTCGACGCTGAGCCTGGAGCGGACGAGGAGGAAGAAGAGGATGAGTCCGAAGAAGACGATGAGCTCGAGCGTGAGCGTGTTGTTGATGGGGTGCGCTGGATGGGCGGGATGAATGCCGAGCTTTTCGAGTAGCGCGGTGAGAGGCGCGCCGAACGAGTGGTTCAGCAGATGGGTAATGAAATTGATCCAGGAGAGCATAGGTGTAGGGTCAGTTGCGCAGCAGGCGAATGGCTTCGATGGAGAGAGCGACGACGGCTAATCCGATACCGGCCACAAGCGCGTAAATACTGCCGTGCAAACATTTTAGACTAACATACAGGATGGCTGCGACCATGCCGAGGCGGAGTAAAAACATCACCAGAGTGCGGCCCACGGGCTTGGGGGCTTGCCGACTGTCGATTTTTGAAAAGATGAGCAAGGCGAGGTTGCGCCACTCGCGGATGCCGGTGTAAGAGATGACGGCGCCAGCGAGCGAGAGCAGGCCGGTTTGCCAGCCCAGGGTCACCGTGAAGACGGCGAAGAGGAATAGGGCCATGATGACGACGTTACGCAGAGCGCGGCGGAGCAACTCGCGGAGATCGTCGTCGGTGATGGAGGCGGCGAAGCTGGAGATCGGGCCGCCGTCGGGGGAGGAGGGCGGCGGGGTCACTGGCCGTCTTTCTCCATGGCTTTCTCGGTGCCCAGCACGAGGCGGACAATCTGGAGGAAGCCGGCGGCGGAGCCGAGGATGATGCCGACAATATAGATCCAGTGCTGGTGCAGCCACTTGTCGAGGCCGGCGCCCGCGAGCCAGCCGACGAGGACGGCGGCGGGCAGGATGAAGGCGATCTGCATCAGGCGCTCGGCGCGGATGAGGCCGCCGACGAGGGGCGTGGGCTGTCGGTTGGAGGGTTCTTCGGGCATGATGCGGGCCTGGTTCCCGCACTGTTTATACACCCGGGAGGTGCGGCTTGTTTTCGGGGCGGGCCGGAGGTCATCGTTATACTCGAACGATACTCAAAGTATGAGGTTGAGCCGTGTTTGAGTCGGAGTTTGAGCGCGGTCTGTATGCGCTGCGCCAGGAAAAACTGAAGCAGATTGAGGGGCTGGGTCAGAAGACGTATCCCAACACCTTTGCGCCGCCCGCGGGTCATCCGCTGCTGACGATTCCGGCGATTCGCGCGGCATACGACGGCTCGACGGGTGAGGAGCTGGAGGCTTCGCGTATTCCGGTTGCCGTGGCGGGGCGGATTATGGCGATCCGTCAGCAGGGGAAGGCCGGGTTTGCGACGCTGCAACAGGAAGATGTGCGGTTCAGACAGAAATTGGCTGCGGAGGGTAGCGCGCCAGCGATGCCGGGGGCGACGGATCGATTGCAGATTCCGGATCGACTGCAGATTTATGTGCGCAAGGATGCGGTGGGCGATGCGGGGTTCGAGCTGTATAAGCTGCTCGACCTGGGCGATCACATTGGGGTGACGGGGTATTTGTTCCGGACGCGGACGAACGAGCTGACGATTCATGTGGAGACGATTACATTTCTGGCGAAGGCGCTGCTGGCGCTGCCGGAGAAATATCACGGGTTGGCGGATGTGGAGCTGCGATACCGGCAGCGGTATGTCGATTTGTTCATGAACGGCGTGCTGAATGAAGCTGGGAGCCAGGAGCCGGGAGTTGGGGGCCTGGAGCCTGGAGCCGGGAGCCGGGAGCCTGGAGCCGGGAGCGGGGCCTCGGAGATTCGGGTTCGCGAGGTTTTCATCAAGCGGGCGCAGGTGCTGCGGGCGATTCGCCGGTTTTTCGATGGGCGGGGTTACATCGAGGTGGAGACGCCGATGATGCAGCCGATTGCGGGTGGGGCGGCGGCTCGGCCTTTTGTAACTCATCACAACGCGCTGGATATGGATTTGTTTTTGCGGATTGCCCCGGAGCTCTATCTGAAGCGGCTGGTGGTAGGTGGGTTTGATCGGGTGTATGAGATTAATCGGAATTTTCGGAATGAGGGGATTTCGACGCAGCATAATCCTGAGTTCACGATGCTGGAGTTTTACCAGGCTTATGCGAATTACAAGGATTTGATGGATTTGACTCAGGAGCTGATTGAGTTTGTGGCTCGGGAGGTGAATGGGAGTACGGTTACCCACTTTGGCGGGGTGGAGATCGATCTTAGTAGGTGGGAACGGCTTACTATGCGGGAGGCTATTATTAAGTGGTGGCCTGAAGGATTGACCTTACCACCGATCGAAGCCGACTTTCTGGACGCGAGTGCATTGCAATTCCTTCTAGAGCGCACCGGATCCCAAGCAGAACTTTCACATGCGCCCGACGGATCCGATCAGGGTGTCTTCGCGGGCTTCTGCAGGATCCAACTAGACGAGCTACGAAAAGGGGTTTTGTACGGACGAATCATCGCCACTCTCTTTGAATTCGTTGCTGAGAGGCACCTCGTACAGCCGACCATTATTTATGAGTTTCCCCTCGCGGTTTCTCCTTTGTCGAAACAGAAACCGGATGAGCCGGACTGGGTAGAGAGGTTTGAGTTCTATATTGGGGGGTTTGAGTTAGGGAATGCTTTCAGCGAGCTGAACGATCCGGAGGAGCAGGGGCGGCGGTTCGAGGAACAAGTAGCTCAGCACGCGCGGGGCGACGAGGAGGCGCACCAGATGGACGTCGACTATGTGCGGGCGCTGGCTTATGGGATGCCTCCGACGGCGGGGGAGGGGATCGGGATCGACCGGCTCACCATGATACTGACGGGGGCTAAGTCGATTCGCGATGTAATCCTGTTCCCGCTGCTGAAGCCGCAAGCCGAGCCGAGCAAGCCTTGAGCCCAGACAAAAACGCGGCGGATGGAAACAACCAGGCGCACGCGTTGCAGACGCACGGATGGCAGGCGCTCTTTGCCAGAGTCCTGGCAAAGGTTCAGGCGCGCTTCGACGAGCGAACGAGCGATGGGTTGGTTTGCAAGCGGGGACTTTACAGCGGCTGCGCTGTTCTGAAACTGCAGAAACCCTCCTGGACCAACGACCGCATGGATCGCGTCGAAAACGAAACAGGGATTTTCTTTTCGATCTGGGTCAATGCAAAGGCAGCGAGCCAGAAACGGGCAGAGTACAACATCCACGCTTTGAAGCTGAGGCGGCTGGCCGGGTATTCGATCACCAGCCGGGACTTTGCACAGGAATTCAGAAGCGGCTTCGCACGCATGCGCGACGGCTGGCCCAACGTAAGTGTGGACTACGGACCGCTCACCCTGATGCAGGGGTGGATTGAGGTCGCTCCGGACCGCGCCGAACAGGACATCCTTGAACAGGACATCCTTGAACAGGACATCCTTGAAGAGGAGATTCTGGCGTTGATGGAGCGGTTTCGGCTGGTCAGTCCGCTGATCGATCGTCTACTGCAGGCGCGCCGGAAATAAGTGGTCCCCCGCTCACTTTCCCTGGCTAACTTTCTTCGCAATGGCTGCGGCGAAGTTGCTGTAGGCCGAGTCGTCGTCGGACTCGCCATGGGCGATGGCCTTGTGGGAATCGGCCTTGCGCAGGGAGTATTCGAGAAGAACGCCGTTCGCTCTGAGCGTGGACTTCAGCATCAGGCCGTTGTCTTTATTGGTCGTGACCTGGGTGCTTCCGAGAGTGCCTCCGTAATTGGGGCTGTCGGGGGTCTGCTCCAGACGCCAGACAGTGACCACGTCGGTGCAGCTGCGCTTCGCGGCTTCAGCGTCGATCTCTTTGGGCGAAACGCCTGTTACCGGGACAACGTTGAAGGATGCGCTGGCGGGCAGTGCGAGGAGCTCCTTGGCCAGAGTGGACACGTCCTTTGGAGTGTCGGTGTTGACGCCGCGGGCGTCTTTGGCGGGAAAGAGGCAAACGGTGGTGGTGGCCTGGGCGATGAGAGTGGGCGCGAGGAACGCCAATATGCAAGTGGCCAGCAGAAGAGAACGAGCCATAGGTGGGACCTCCGCGTTGAAAGGTGTTTCCTGGGACGATAAGCCTAGCCGCCTGGCGTCTGACAGGATAACCAATTCAAGATAGCCTGGGAATCAGGAAAAGGGAATAGGGAACAGGTACAGGTTGCAGGGGATGGCAGGACTTCTGCCGTTGCCGGGAACTCTGGCTGCGGCTTTGTTGTCTATCCCAGCAGCCAGATGAATGTAGCCGTTCACCTGCTTCTTCGCCGCAGTTACACCTAACTCGTTCTATAAGCCGCGACCATTCAGCACTGAGCCTTGCGCTCGGGTGAGGAGAGTCCTATGTTTGAAGACAGCTTAGTCGAGTCTACCGGCCGCATTCGCACACGAAGCCGGCGCTACGCCGCTGGATCGCTGGTGCTGGAGACGGCGCTGGTGAGCGTCCTCGTGATGATCCCCTACCTTTACCCGGACGCGCTGCCTCGGGTCACCAGTCCGGGGCAGCCGATATCGATATTAAGACGGGGTTATTTCGAACGCGGCGTCGCTAACGCGGCTGCGCCGTTGAGCCCAAACCGGGCGCTCATCTCAGCGTAGAGGAAGCCGCACCCCGGACGATAGGGCTGCACCCATTCACCATCGATCACAAATTGAGGGATCGCGCGCTTGCCCACTTGGGCCAGGACCTCCTCGGCTGCGCCGGGAGTCTCCTCGATGTCGATTTCGGTGAAGGGGATACGGTGGGACTCGAGAAAACGCTTGGCCTCACGGCAATCACGGCACCAGGAAGCTGAGTAGAGAAGGACCTGCACAATTTTCATCGTATCGCAACAAACCGGCCTTCGGGGGTGACCGGAATCACACGAAAGAGGGAACAGGAATCAGGAAGGCAGCGAGGATGCCCATCCTGCCGCTCGGCGATTTCCGAGCACCAGGGCGGACGTCCGATCGCCGTGCGCGTCGTCCCACCTCTAATTGTTTCCGAAAGAAAACACGACATTGATGGTCGTCTCCACCTCGACCGGCTCGCCGTTCAACTGCCATGGCCTATACCGCGCCTGCCGAATGGCCTCAACGGCGGCATTCACCAGTAGCGGCGGCCCGCTGAGCACGCGCAGGCTCTCAATCCGCCCATCCGTCGCAATGATGGCCGAGACAACCACGGTCCCCTGCAGCCGAATCTGCCGCGCAATCGCCGGATACTGCGGCTGGATAGGCACAATCAACTGCCCGGCCGCCACTCCCGCAGAAACGCGCAGCGGTCCCGCCGGCTTGGCGGGTTGAGGACGCACAACCGGCGCAGGCGTCGACAGCCCCAGAGGAAGTGTGCCAATCACCCCGTTGGGTCCGCCGAGGTCGGCGCTGCTGGAGATATTCAGCCCAGGGGGCGCCGCGTCGACCGCATTCGAGATACGATGCGGGATCGTCATCGGCGCGAGGAGCATCCTGTCGATGAGCTCTGTGCGCGGAGGCGCGGCGGCATGTTCGGGCTCCGCGACCGGCGCGGCTGGGGGGGGCGGAGCGATCAGCGGAACGCTCAGCATCTTCCGAAGTGAGCTGGTCCAGGCACACGGTGACACTCCAGACGCTCTCCGCCCCTCGCCAACCTTCCCTCAAACCTGCTACGCTAAGCGGTTTTCCCACATCTGTCTCGGAGCAACATGACCACCACCACCCAAGCCGCCCCCGACCTCCAACAGAGTACCTTTCCGTTCACCCTCACCGAAGACCAGGAACAGCTGCGCCGCGAGATCCGCGACTTCGCCGCTCGCGAGATCGCCCCCAACGTCCTCCGCTGGGACGAAGCTTCCGAATTCCCCCACGACGTGGTGCGCCAGCTCGGCCAGATGGGCCTCCTCGGCATCATTTTCCCTCCGGAACTCGGCGGGGCAGGCCTCGGCTACACCGATTACATGCTCGCCATCGAAGAGCTCTCCGCCGTCGATGGTTCGATCGGCATCATCGTCGCCGCGCATAATTCGCTCTGCACCAACCACATCTTCCTCGCCGGCAACGAAGCCCAGAAGAAGAACTACATCCCCAAACTCGCTACCGGCCAACACCTCGGCGCATGGGGCTTAACAGAACCCGGCTCCGGATCCGACGCCTCCGCCGCCCGCACCGCCGCTGTCCGCAAAGGCGACCAATGGATCCTCAACGGTAACAAGACCTTCATCACCAACGGCCACTATGCCGACATATCTGTCATCATCGCTGTTACAGATAAGAGCCAGGGCACCCACGGCCTCTCTGCTTTCATCGTCGAAAAAGGCACCCCCGGCTTCCGCCCCGGCAAAAAGGAAAACAAGCTCGGTCTCCGCGCCTCCGACACCTCCGAGCTCATCTTCGAAGACTGCGCCATCCCCGCCGAAAATCTCCTGGGCAAAGAGGGTGAGGGCTTCATCGACGCCATGCGTACCCTCGACGGCGGCCGCATCTCCATCGCCGCATTGTCCCTCGGCATCGGCCGTGGCGCCCTCGATGCCAGCGTCAAATACGTCAAAGAACGCCGCCAGTTCGGCAAAGCCATCGCGGAATTCCAGGGCATCCAGTGGCAACTCGCCGACATGGCCACCGAGCTCGACGCCGCCCGCCTCCTCACTCTGCGCGCTGCGGTGTTGAAAGACGCGGGCAAGCGCGTCACCCAGGAATCAGCGATGGCAAAACTCTACGCGTCCGAAGTCGCCGTCCGCATCTGTAACCAGGCCGTCCAGCTCCACGGTGGCTACGGCTTCATCAAGGACTACCCCGTAGAAAAGTTCTACCGCGACGTAAAACTCTGCACCATAGGCGAAGGCACCAGCGAAATCCAAAGAATGGTCATCGGCCGGGAAATCCTAAAGGTCCATCCGTCGAGGGGATGAGAGTCAAGCAACAACAACGTCGTCATCCTGAGCGGAGGGCTCAAAGTATCGCCTGGAATCGCTAAGGGCTACTTGCTACCGGCTGCTCGCTACCTCTTGCCCTTCTTCCCTGCCTTTTTCGCCAATTCGTTCAGCGAAGTCTTGCCGAGCTCCTCGCGCAGCGCGCCTTCCACGCTCTCGAAGACTCGGTTCAGCACCGATCCCAACTTCGCCGTATGCGGTCCCGAGAACGACGCTGTATGAAACAACGCCCCACCATCGAGCGCCTGGTAAATGTCCGCCAGCGTAATCGCTTTCGCTGACCTCGCCAGCTTTGAACCGCCGTGCGGGCCCTTCTGGCTCTCCAGCAGCCCCGCCTGGTGCAGCAGCGAAAATACGCGCCGGATCACTACCGGATTAATGCTCAACTTGCCGGCTACATCTTCCGAAGTCTGCAGCCCTTCCGGTTCGGAAGCAAGCAAAACCATGGCGTGAACGCCGGTTGCGAAGCGGGTATTTGCGGCCATGGCTTTCAACCTACCACAGCTTTTTTCCACGACGAATGAAATCTGTAACAATCCCCGTGTCCTGTTCCTGTACCCTGTACCCTGTACTTCATGCGCATCCTCTTCGTCGGCGACGTCTTCGGCAGCGCAGGTCGCCGCATCGTCCGCGAACACATCGGCCACATCATCGAGGGCCGCGCCGTCGACCTGGTTATCGTCAACGCTGAAAACGCCGCCGGCGGCTTGGCCTCACTCCCACCATCTCCGACGAGCTCTTCGATCTCGGCGCCCACGTCCTCACCACCGGCAACCACGTCTGGGACAAAAAGGAAATCATCGACTACCTCAAGTCCGCCGCGCCCGCCAGCCACGATCGCCCCCGCCGCATCCTCCGCCCCGCCAACTACGCGCCCAATACCCCCGGCTTCGGCGTCTACCAGGGCGCACTCCCATCCGGCCAGGACTATGCGGTGATCGATCTCCAGGGCCGTGTCTTCATGGCCAATAACGAAGACCCTTTCCGCACCGCCGACTCCCTCCTCAAAGAAATCGCCGCCAAAATCGTCATCGTCGACTTCCACGCTGAAGCCACTTCCGAGAAATGCGCCATGGGCTGGTATCTCGACGGGCGCGTTACCGCCGTCATCGGTACCCACACCCACATCCCCACCGCCGACGACCGCGTCCTTCCCGGTGGCACCGCCTATCAAACCGACGTAGGCATGAGCGGTCCGTACGACAGCATCATTGGCGTCGAAAAGGAACTCGTCCTCGAGCGCTTCCTCACCTCCATGCCCTCCAAATTCGACGCCGCCAAAGGCGACCCCCGCATGGCCGCCCTCCTCATCGAAGCCGACCCCAACACCGGCCGCGCCCTCTCCACCGAACGCCTTCTCCTGGGCGAGTAGTTGTGTAGCTATGAATTTGTAGTTACAATAAGGAAGTTCCCATGATTCTATTCGAGTGGGATGAACGGAAGGCCGCCGCAAACAGACGCAAACACGGCATCTCGTTTGACAATGCCATGGAGGCTTTCAGCGATCCTGGCTCTGTGTCCGAACGGACCGCGTTGTGGATGGTGAGCTTCGCTGGCAAACAATTGGCTTGGTCAAGGGAGCAATCCTGCTGATGGTCGCGCATACCATCAGTGAAGAAGGACCGGACGAGATTATCAGGATTCTTCGGCTCGCAGAGCGGATCGGATGGAGCACATAAGGTATGGGCAGAATCGTTAGGAAGACTCTTGCTGACACCAAATTGTCAGCCAGAGAAATAAAGAGGCTGGCCGCCCTCGCAGCTCGTCCGGACAGTGAGATCGACTATTCCGACATTCCGCCACTGACCGAGAAATTCTGGCGGAACGCCATCCCCAACCCCTGGTATCGCCCGTTAAAAAAACAACTCACCGTCCGCCTCGACGCCGACGTCATCGCCTGGCTCCGAAAACAAGGCAAAGGCTACCAAACCCGCCTCAACGCCCTCCTCCGCGCCGCCATGCTCCGCGAAACAGCCCCTAAACGCAGGCGCGCCAGCTGACAATCCTTCCCGAAATACGTCGCGAAAATCAGCTCTCCAGCCAAAGCCCCTTCCTGCGAAAATAGAAAGAACTGAGGTAGTCCCGTTGTCCATCCAGACCCCGGAAGAACTCGCTGCCATGCGCACCTCCGGCCGCATTGTCCGCCTCATGCTTGAGGCCATGAAAGCCGCCGCCCGCTCCGGCATCACTACCCAGGAGCTCGACCAGATTGGCGGCGACGTCATGCGCGAGCACGGCGCCATATCCGGCCCCATCGCCTCATCGCTTCCCCGGCGTCTCCTGCATCAGCGTCAACGACGAAATCGTCCACGGCATCCCCTCCGACCGCCGCCTCCGCAACGGCGATCTCCTCAAACTCGATGTCACCATCCAGAAAGACGGCTTCATGGCGGACGCCGCCGAGACCGTCATCG
>CAWHOU010000035.1:0-31856 GCA_963831055.1 uncultured Acidobacteriaceae bacterium
CCAGCCCAGATTCCGCCGCTGGCTTCAACGAGCGTGCCCATAGCTTCGTATCGGGGGGAAGGGCGGGATGGGGTTGAGATCGGCTCGCGGGGATCTGGCTGACAGAGGGGCGTTCCTTCTGCCGGGGAAAAAACTTCGCTTTGCTCGCCTACCAGATTCACGGTCGCGAGGAGTTTGCTGCGATCGATGCGAATCTCGATCAGGTCGCCATCATGAATTTTTCCGATGGGGCCGCCGGCGAACGCTTCAGGCGAAATGTGGCCAATGCATGGGCCGGTGGAGACGCCGCTGAAGCGGCCGTCGGTGAGGAGCGCCACGTGGCGGCAATGCGGTAAGGCTTTCAAGGCCGCGGTGATCTGATAAATCTCCTGCATGCCGGCGCCTTTGGGGCCGCAGCAGATCAGGACGATTACATCGCCGGCAGCGATCTGGCCCTTGCGAATGGCGTCGATGGCATCGGTTTCGGCTGTAAAGACTCGCGCTGGGCCGCGATGAAGGAAGATGCCGTCTTCGCCGATGAGGGTCGGATCGATGGCGGTGCTTTTGACGACGGAGCCTTCGGGGGCGAGGTTGCCGGTGGGGAAGCAGACGGTCGAGGTGAGCCCTTTGGCGCGCGCGCGGGAGGGCGAGAAGATCACGTCGCCGGGGTCGATGCCATCGCGATCGCGCAGATTCTGGCGGAGTGCGAGGCGGCGCTCGCTCTGTTGCCACCAGTCGAGACATTCGCCGAGGGTGACGCCGGCTGCGGTCATCGCGGTTGTGTGCAGGAGGCCGGCGCCGCGCAGGTGCAGCATGACCTCCGGCACACCGCCGGCGAGAAACACCTGGACGGTTGCGAAATTCCCAGGGCCGTTGGGGAGGGCGTCGACGAGGCGCGGGACTTCCCTGTTGATCCTCATCCAGTCGGCGACGGTTGGGCGCGTGCGGCCTGCGGCGTGCGCGATGGCAGGGAGATGGAGGAGGAGATTGGTCGATCCTCCGAAGGCAGCGTAGACCACCATCGCATTTTCGAATGCGGACTGGGAGAGGATGCCGCCTGTGCCGATGCGCATCTCGCGAAGGCGCAGCAGGGCGGCTGCCGAGCGCTTCGCGGCATCGAGCCAGACCGGCTGCCCGGACGGGGCAAGAGCGGTATGAGGCAAGGCGAGGCCGAGCGCTTCTGCGACCACCTGCGAGGTTGCGGCGGTTCCCAGGAACTGGCAGCCGCCTCCGGGTGTGGCGCAGGCACGGCAGCCGACGTCCGCCGCGTATTCAAGCGTGATCTGACCCTGGGAGAAACGAGCGCCGATGGTCTGAATTTTTCCGGCGTCCTCGCCGTCTTCGGGCAGCAGGGTGACACCACCGGGGATGAGGACGGACGGGAGATCGCCGGAGGAAGCCAGGGCCATGAGCATCGCTGGCAGTCCTTTGTCGCAGGTTGCGACGCCGAGTACGCCGGCGCGGGTGGGGAGCGAACGCATGAGGCGGCGCAGGACGATCGCGGCATCGTTGCGATACGGCAGCGAGTCAAGCATGCCGGTGGTGCCCTGCGTGCGCCCGTCGCAGGGATCGGTGACGGCTCCGGCAAAGGGTATGGCGTGGAGCGCCTTGAGTTCGCGGGCGGCTTCGGCCACGAGCAGCCCCACTTCCCAGTGTCCGGTGTGGAAGCCGAGTGCGATGGGCGAGCCATCCGGGGCGCGCAATCCGCCGTGCGTGCTGAGAATGAGAACTTCTGGGCCAGCGAGGCGCGCGGGATCCCAGCCCATGCCTGCATTCATGGTGAGGCCGAAGAGATTGCCGGAGGGTTGGGTGAGGAGCATTTCCGCGGTGAGCGGCAATGCGCCTGCGGGACCGCGCGCGTGGGTGGCGACGTTGCGCAGATCGAGGTCTGGCGACTCCAGCACTTGCTCCATGGAGATTGTCTTCATAGACCGCTAACCTATCCTGCGATTCCGCGAGGGAGCCGCGTCCGCGGAGGCCGCGCCCGGCTGGAGTGGCTGTCCGGGTTTGATGCCGAGCAGCAACGCACCCGACAGGATAAGGGAGAGCGACATGAGCAGAAAGCCGGCGGCCGAGGAGCCTGTAAATGTCTGCAGGACGCCGACGAAATAGGTTCCGAAGAATCCGCCGAGGGCTCCGCAGCAATTGATGAGGGCGAGGATTTCGCCGGCCACATTGCGCGGCAGCATCTCCGGCACCATCGCCCAGAAGGGGCCGTAGGGGGCGTACATGCAGCTGGCGGCCACGATGAGGCAGGCAAAGGCGAAGGGAAAGGATCGATTGACGGTGAAGAAGGAGCCGGCGAGGGCGATGCCGCCAAGCATGAGGATGGGCCAGACAAATTCGCGGCGGCGCGCGGTGCGATCGGAAAAATGCGAGACCACCAGCATGACAATTACGCTCGATAAGTAGGGAGCGGCGGAGAGCAAGCCGGTTCGGCCCATTCCCGCTCCTGTAGCGTTGCGGACCACTACGGGCAGCCACAGGACAAAGCCATAAATGCCGAGGCTCCAGAAGAAATAATTGACGCACAGCCAAACAACGTTGCGCTGTCTGAACGCGGTCCGGAGGTTCGCGATCCGCGGCAGTTGCCGCTGTTCGAGATCGAGAGTGGCCTGGAGCTCGGCCTGCGCTGCGGGGCTCATCCATGGCGCCCCCGCAGGACGATCACGGATCAGGGCGAGCCAGAAAGCGCTCCAGAGGACGGCGACTAGCCCCTCAATGACGAAGGTCTGCTGCCATCCTCGAGCGCGGATCAAGAATCCGGTCGCGGCAGACATCCAGAGCACGGTGACCGGATTGGCGAGGATCATGAGCGCATTGGCGCGGGAGCGCTCGGCGCGGGTAAACCAGCGCGTGAGCAGAATAAGCAATGCCGGGAAGACGAAGCTTTCGGCAACGCCGAGGAGGAGGCGATCGGCGGCGAGGAGCCAGTAGGTGCGGATGACGCCGGTGAGCGCGGCGAATGCTCCCCATGCGACGAGCGCAGCAAAGATGAGCAGCCGCGCGCTGTGGCGTTGCACCAGGATCACGCCGGGAATTTGCGGAAGGCAATAGCCGAGGAAAAACAGCGAGCCCAGCAGGGACGACTGGTATCCGGTTATGTGCAGCGTCTGCGCCAGGCCGGCTGCGGCGGCAAAGCCATAGTTGGTGCGGTCGAGATAGGCGAGGCTGTAGGTGACAAAGACCGCAGGCAGGATGCGGGTCCAGCGCTTGCGGAGATCGGTTTCGCTACGATTCATCGCATTCATTGCGGGACCGGAAACCGGAGAGCGGATGCGGGGCGATTCAGTAGATCACACTGGCGGCGTGGCTGGCACGGTCAGGTACGGACAGCTTCGTAAACCGGGCGCGGCAATTCCGGGGAGCTATCATCGATGCGCATGGCATATTCCGGTCCATTCGCGAGCTATCCGAGCCTGAAGGATCGCGTTGTGGTGGTAACGGGAGGCGCGAGCGGAATTGGGGAGGCGGTCGTTGAGGCTTTCGCCGCGAATGGGGCGCGCGTGGCATTTCTCGATGTGCAGACTGAGTGCGGAGAAAGGCTGGTTGCGCGTCTGGGAGCGGCAGGTGGGACGCCGCCGGTTTTTCTGCCTTGCGATCTCACTGACCTGGCCGCGCTCGCATCCGCGTTGCGCTTTATCCATGAGCGATTCGGCGCGGTGGACGTGCTGGTCAACAATGCGGGCAACGATACTCGCCACACAATTGCGGAGGTCACGCCGGAGTCGTGGGATCGAGGGATCGCGATCAACCTGAGGCATCAATTTTTCATGGCGCAGGGAGTGATCGACGGCATGCGGAAAGAAGGACGGGGATCGATTATCAATATGAGCTCGATCGGGTGGGTGATTCCGTCGACCAATCTTCCGGTTTACGTGACGGCGAAGGCCGCTATTGTCGGCATGACGCGCACTCTGGCTCACGAGTTGGGACGGTTCAATATACGCGTGAACTGCGTGATGCCGGGCGCGATTCTGACCGAGCGGCAGCGGCGGCTCTGGTTCACCCCGGAATATGAAGCCGAAATCATGGCGGCGCAGGCGCTGAAGCGCTTCATTCTGCCCGAAGAAGTCGCGCGCCTGGTTCTCTTCCTCGCCGCCGATGATAGCGCTGCTATCACGAGCCAGAGCTATGTGATCGACGGCGGCTGGGTGTGACGAATTGATGCGGTTCGGACGACGGCCTTCAGGGGCTGAAGCCCATTGGATTTTGCGTCCTTGACGGCACGCCTTAAGTCGTGCCCTGATACAAAACCAAGACCCATTTCGTTGACGAATTTATAACTTGGGACGCTAGTGACCTGTCGCAGGAAAACGTCAGCAGTTGCGAAAAAAGCAGGTCCCTCGCTCCGCCGACCCCATCTGTGCCTGTCGGCACGACGGGGCCCCAAACGCTCCGCTCGGGATGACAACGAAAGGGGAGGGGCAAACGTGCGAGGAACGTCAGAAACACCACACTAACGAATTCACTGCGACAGGCCACTAGTCCTCGTCGCCGTCGTCCGGTATGTCGCCCGGGGCTTTCTTCAGATCGATGCGGGCGTGATGCGCGGCTTCGAGCACTTTGTTCAGCTCCGGCAATTGTTTCTCGCGAAAATCAGCCCACGCCGCGAGCACTTGCTTCACGCTGGCCTGGGCCTGGGCCGATGCGATCAAAAGAGCCTGAGTGGGGACGCCATCGGCTTGCTCCAGCTCGCCGTAGAGCTGGCCGGCTCCGCCGTTGACCTCGTCGATGCCGGGCTCATGCTTCGCGGGATTGCCGGTGAGGACGGCCTTCAAAGCATCGCTGAAAGGCGCAAGCTGGGCGGAGAGCGAGGCGTTTTTGGGGGATGCGATCTGTTCGGCGACGGCATGCGCGGACAGATCGGCTTTGGCTATGGCGTCAAGGTTTTCGGCCATTTTCATCTGCGCCATGTGCAGCGACTCAAGGTCCGATGGATCAGTGTGGACTCTGGGATCGAGCCTTACGGCGATGGTCTGCGATTCGCTTTTTCCATCGACGGTGAGGTGCACAGTGTATTCGCCGGGGAGCACGAGCGGACCCTGGGGTTTGAGCGGCGTGCGGTAAGGCACGGCGGAGATGGGGTAGTCGTAGCGTGTGGAGGTGGGCGTGGTGGAGCGCAGATCCCAAATCCAGCGATGCATGCCTGCGGATACGGGCAACGGGCCGCGCACCTGCGGCCAGTAGGGAGGGATGAGATTCTTCTTCATCTCCTCGGGTGTGGGAGTGACCGGATCTTTGCTTGAATAGGTGCGCAGGACTTTGCCATCGCGGTCGAGGACGTCGAGGGTGACTTGCGAAGCGGTGGAGGCGAGGTTGTAGTCGATGAGCGCGCCATCGGGCGGATTCTCGCCCATGGGTTCATCGGGAGGGACCGGGGTGTCGGTGTATTCGGCGCTGCGCACTCGCCAGGCAGCGGCGGGCTTGAAGAGCATGGCTTTCTTCTCGCCGGAGTCGGCGGCGAGCTGGCGCAGCGGGGCTACGTCGTCGAGAATCCAGAACGAGCGACCGTGGGTGGCGACGATCAGGTCGTCGTCTTTGACAAGCAGATCGCGCATGGAGGTGGGGGGCAGGTTGTACTGGATGGGACGCCAGTGGGTGCCGTCGTCGAAGGAGGCCCAGACGCCGTGTTCCGTGGCGGCGTAGAGGAGGCCGGTTTGCACGGGATCGGCGCGGATGGCATTGACGGGAGCATCGTCGGGCACGCCAGCGCTTATCGATTGCCAGGTTTTGCCGCCATCGTGAGTGCGGAACGCATAGGGACGCATGTCGTCGATGCGCATGCGATTCACGGCGAGGTAGGCGGTGTCGTCGTTGAAGCGTGATGCATCGATCTGGGCGATTTTGCTCCACTCGGAAAGGCCTGGCGGAGTGATGTTGGACCAATTCGTGCCGCCGTCGCGGGTGATCCACACGAGGCCGTCGTCAGTGCCTGCCCAGATAGTTTGGGTTGTCTTGTACGAAGCGGCAACGGAGTAGATGACGCCGCGTCGCTGCGCCTGCTGTTCCGCCGTGAGAGGCGGCAAAGATTCAGTTTGGCCGCTCTTTTCCTGGCTGAGGTCGGGACTGATCGATTGCCAGGTGTGGCCGTAGTCGGTGGTTTTGAAGAGGTGGTTAGAGGCGTAGTACATGGTGTGGGGGTCGACGGGCGAGAAGAGGATGGGCTCGGAACGGTCGGCGCGAAATTCGCGGTTCCGGGTAGGCAGAGGAGTCACGTTCTGCACTTCGCCGGTGATGCTGTTGTAGCGGGAGACTTCGGTGCGGCCCGCACCGTAGATGATCTCGGGATGGAGGGGATCGGGCGCCGCATAGCCATATTCGATGATTCCGGCGGGATGCCATTCGCGATAGCTGATGTAACCGTCGTTGCCACGGGTTGAGGTACAGACGGAACCGCTTTCCTGCTGACCGGCGCAGACGAGGTAGGGAAATGTAGCAGTGGCTGCTACATGATAGAGCTGGGCGGTGGGCTGGTTATACCAGGAGCCCCAGGTTTCGCCGCCGTTGACGGTGATGACCGCGCCCTGGTCGCTCACGAGCGCCAGGATGCGCGGGTTGAGCGGGTTGATCCACATGTTCTGATAGTCGTCGCCGCCGGGCGCTCCGCGCAGGCTAATCCAGGTTTTGCCGCCGTCGGTGGAACGACAAGTAACAATGCTGGTTACGTATACGGTGTCGGGATCTTTTGGATCGACGACGGGCACGGACAGGTCGCCGCCGCCGATTTTCATCGCGGGGCGCGGGTCGTCGGTGATCTTCTGCCAGGTCTGTCCGGCGTCGTCGGAGCGATAGATGCCGAGACCGTTGCTCGACCCGTAGCCGCCTTCGGTTTTGGTTTGCAGCGATGCGTACAGGCGTTGCGGATTGCTGTCGGCGATGGCGATGTTGATCTGGACCAGGTCGGCGGGGAGGCCTTTGGTCAGCTGTTTCCAGGTTTCGCCGCCGTCGGTCGATTTGAATAGTCCGCCGTGTGTACCCGAATATTGGTTGGCGTCTTCCCAGGGGCCGAGGGTGTCCTCCCAGAGGGAGGCGTAGACAATGCGGGGATCTTTGGGATCGAGGATGACGTCCGATCCGCCGGTGCGCTCATCTTTGTAGAGGACTTTTTTCCAGGTCTTGCCGCCATCTTCGGAGCGGAAGATGCCGCGCTCTTCACTGGGCCCATAGGGATGGCCAAGCACCGCGGCAAACAGGCGATTGGAATCCCTGGGATCGACGACGAGCGCGGGAATCTGCTCGCCTTCACGGAGGCCGAGATGGGTCCAGGACTTGCCCGCGTCGGTGGAGCGATAGATACCATCGCCGACGGAGAGATCGGGGCGATGGAGGCCCTCACCACTGGCGACGTAGACGATGTTGCTGTCGGAGGGGGCGACGGCGATCGCGCCTACGGACTGGGTGTCCTGATCGTCGAAGATAGGATTCCAGGTGCGTCCATAGTCGGTCGACTTCCACACGCCACCGTTGACCTGGGCGATGTAGAACACGTTCGGCTGGTCCGGAACGCCGGCGACGGCGCGGGTGCGGCCTCCGCGGAAGGGACCGATCATGCGCCAGCGCATGTCGGGCATTGGGCCGGAATCCTGGGCGCAGAGAGAGCTTGTCGGGAGCCAAGCCGCGACGACGGCGGCGGCAATGAAGACGAGCTTTGAAGCTGAAGGCCTGAGCATGACGATCTGTTCTTCCTTTCGGGATCGGTGCCAGCGGCCATTGTAAACGCGATTGTCGGGAAATCGACTTGAGCGGCGCGGGGCTTGCTTATTTGGCGGATTCACCCTCACAATCGATTCACCCATGAAACCCAGCCGCTTTGAATGCCTGAGCCGATCGGCTCTTCTGCTCTGTTTCGTTTTTTCCTTCTGCTTGCCATCTGCCGCGCATGCACAAACTGTGCCGCCGCAACTTTTCGGCGGGCTGCGCTGGCGGCTGGTGGGGCCTTTCCGCGGCGGCCGCGTGGTGGCGGTCAGCGGGGTTCCGGGCAGCGATACGACTTACTACTTTGGCGGCGTCGATGGCGGAGTTTGGAGGACGACCGACGCCGGCACAGTGTGGCAGCCGATCTTCGATCAGCAGCCGGTGGCGTCGATCGGGGCGCTCGCGGTTGCGCCCTCCGATCCCAGGGTGATTTACGCGGGAACGGGCGAGTCGGACATTCGCTCCGATCTTGCTTCAGGTGACGGTGTGTATCGCAGCGACGATGCCGGCGCGACGTGGAAGCACATCGGACTCGACGACTCGCGGCAGATCAGCCGCATTCTGGTCGATCCTTCCGATGCGCGGACGGTGTATGTGGGGACTCTCGGGCACGCGTATGGGCCGAACGACGAGCGCGGCGTTTATAAGTCCACCGACGGCGGAGAACACTGGGAGCGGGTGATGGATAAGGGTGCGAGCGTTGGCATCGCCGACATTGCAATGGCGACGAGCCGGCCGCAGGTTCTTTTTGCGACGACGTGGAATGCGCACCGGCCGCCGTGGAGCACGTATGCGCCGCACGAAGGAGCGGGCAATGCGCTCTACCGGACTACCGATGGCGGTTCGCACTGGACGCAGATTTCAGGCCATGGTCTGCCGGATGCAACGTGGGGACGGACGGGGATTGCGGTGAGTGCGGACGGACAGCGCGTCTATGCGACCATCGATTGCCAGGGGAAGGCCGGGCTTTACCGGTCGGACGATGGGGGCGACAGCTGGACGCTGGCCAGCTCCGACGCGCGGCTGGTGAGCAGGGCGTGGTATTTCAACTCCATCACGGTCGATCCTGAGAACGCCGATGTTATGTACTTCCCCAACGTCGCGCTGTACAGAACCAATGATGGCGGGAAGACGATCGAGATTGTGCGCGGCGCTCCGGGCGGAGACGACTACCACCAGGTGTGGGTCGATCCGAAGGACTCGAATCACCTTGTGCTGGGCGTGGATCAAGGAGCGAGCGTTTCGCTCGATCGCGGGAAGACCTGGACGACCTGGTACAACCAGGCGACCGCGCAGCTGTATCACGTGACCACCGATCACAATTTTCCTTACAGCATCTTCGGGGCGCAGCAGGATTCGGGGGCGATCGCGGTGCACAGCCGGTCGGACCACCAGCGCATCGATACGCGGGACTGGTTTCTGCCCGGGGGGAGCGAGAGCGGCTACATCGCGATCGATCCGAAGGATGAGAACATGGTCTACCTCTCCGGAACATACGGCGATGTGCAGCGCCACGATTTGCGGACATCGTTCAGCCAGAACGTGACGCCATGGCCGCTGGGTGGATTCGACCTCGAGATCAACAAACGGCGCTATCGCGATCCGTGGACGCCGGTGCTGGTTTTTTCTCCTGCGGACAAGACGTCGCTGTATCTGGGGACGCAGTTCGTGATGAAGACGATCGACGGCGGTCTGCACTGGTCACAGATCAGCCCGGACCTGACGGGTGCTGTGAAGGGGACGAGCAGCGAAGGGCCAACGACTCCGGACAACGCAGAGCAGCGGGGCTATGGAGTGGTGTATACGATTGCGCCTTCGCCTTTGCGCGCGGAGGAGATATGGGCGGGCAGCGACACGGGGCGGATTCACATCACGCGGGACGGCGGGAAGACTTGGACGGAGGTTACGCCCGAGGGAATTTCGGCGTGGAGCAAGATTTCGATGATCGAGGCTTCGCACTTCGACTCGGGCACCGCGTATGCGGCGGTGGATCGGCATCGGCTGGACGATCAGACGCCGCTCCTTTACATCACGCATGACTACGGCAAGACGTGGAAGCTTTCGGTTGAGGGCATTGCGCCGCATCATTTTGTACGGGCGGTGCGGGAAGACACGGAGCAGCGAGACCTGCTTTTTGCGGGAACCGAATTTGGGATCTATGCCTCGTTTGACGCGGGCGAGCACTGGCAGCCGCTGCAGATGAATCTGCCGGTGAGCTCGGTGCGGGATATGAATATCAATGGCAGCGACTTAATTATTGCCACGCACGGGAGGTCGTTCTGGGTGCTGGACGATATTGCCCCGCTGCGTCAGGCGGCTGCCGCGCAGACGGCGAAGGCGTATCTGTATGCGCCGCCGACTGCGGTGCGCGTGGATAACGACGGTTTTCTGGGGACGCCGCTGCCTCCGGAAGAGCCGCAGGCGGACAATCCGCCGAATGGAGCGATCGTCGACTATTATCTGAGCGGCGACGCTGGGAAGGTTACGCTGCAGGTTCAGGATGCGCAGGGGCATGTGTTGCGGCACTTTTCGGGCGCGGAGAAGCAGGCGGTCAACCGGCCTCTGCTGCCGATCGCGGAGCGGTGGTTTCCCAAGCCCCAGGTTCTCGAGACCGGGGCGGGCGAGCATCGTTTCGTCTGGGACCTCTCGGAGGGCGGATCGAGCGCCGGACTGGGCGACGATGACTCCGATGATGCCATCGGCCTGCCTGCAGGGCCGCGCGTGGCTCCGGGAATCTACACGCTGCGCCTGACAGTGGACGGGACAACGATGGAACGGCCGCTCCGCGTCATTATGGATCCGCGGGCGAAGGCAACCCAGCAGGCACTGGAGCAGCAGTACACGCTCGGCGCATCGGTTTACGCGCAATTGCGGGCCACGCACAAAGCGAGGGCAGAGCTGGAGAGCGTCGCGAGCCAGCTGAAGAAGCTGGAGGAAGCTGGTGACGAAACTGCAGCGTTGAAAGAGGCGATCCACAACGCGCGGGCCAAGCTCGACGTGATCCGAAGCGGAAAGCCTCGCGGCGAAGACACGGACGGCAGTGACGAGGCTGGGCTGGCTGGAGCCGCGTCGGGGCTGGGGACGGATCTCAGGGTGGTGGAGAGCGGCGACCGCACGGCTCCGGCACAGGCGGTGGAGATCTTCGCGCAGATGAAGAAGGCTTCACAGGAAGGCATCGATGCGTGGCAGCATTTCAAGACGGTCGATCTGGCCGCGCTGAATGCGGCGCTCGCCGATGCTCATCGGGAGCCGGTTCACATTGCTGCGATTGAGGAGCAGGTTCATTACGCGATGACGCGGTAGAACTGGTCCGGTAAGCTTCTGGCGGCCCGGGCTGTATCGACGGGAGCATAATGGATTCGCTTGATCGGTGCAGGAGACTTTTTGTGAAATTGCTCACCCGTCGCGAACTTGCTATTGCTTTCGTCTCGATTTTCGGAACCTGCTGCGCCTTTGCCGTCGCCGATTCGGGGCCGGCCATCTTGGGATGGGCGGTCTTCGACTGGAATTCGATTCCTGTGAAGAAGACCGACGTGGGCGAGAGCCGGCAGTTCGTTCGTCAGCCCACGGCTACGCTCGATGAGCTCGAAATCCACGCCACCACGCTCGACCCAGGCAAGCAATCGCACCCGCCGCACAGGCACGCCAACGAAGAGGTCATCATCGTCGATCAGGGAACTGTGGAAGCATTTGGCGACGGCAAGTGGACGCGGGTGGGCCCGGGATCGGTGATCTTCAACGCAGCGAATTCGCTGCACGCGATTCGCAACGCCGGCGCGGGCCCGGCCAGTTATCACGTCGTCAGCTTCGTCACACCGGCGACAAAGAAGCTGGCTCAGCCTTAGGAAAAGGCCACCTGCCAGCCGCTCTCAGCGCTGCCGCGCCAGGACGAGGGTTACGTCGTCTGGCTGCTCCTGGGCGCCGATCCAGCTGCGAAGGGTCTGGATCACCTGCTCGGAGATGGCTTCGAGGCTCAGATGGCGGTGACGACGGACCACTTCGACGAGCTGGGACTCGCCAAATTCGCCAAAGTCGTTTTCGGGCTCGGTGACTCCGTCGCTATAAGCGATGAGGATATCGCCCACGCCCAGGTGAACGATTCCCTGCTCCCACTCGAGCCCATCGAGCAGGCCGACCACAGATCCACCGCGGTCGAGGCGGGTGACGGTATCATTCTCGCGCAGCAGGAGCGGGGGCAGATGGCCGCCGTTGGAGTAGACGAGGCGGCGGCTGAGGCTTTCGTAGTGGCAGAGAAAGAGGGTCGCGTATTTTTCCGGCTGCGTGCTGCGGTAGAGGTGGCGATTGAGGAGGGAGAGAATTTTGGCCGGCTCTTCGAAGAGCTCCGCGCATTCCACTTCCTGCTCACCGGAACGGCGGGTGCGGGGGCTGGACAGAGCCGCGGCGCCCTCCGTCATCAGTTCTTCGCTTGCAAAGCGGTAGGCGCGTACCGCGGAATGCAGCGTCGCCATGAGCAGGGCGGCGGAAATCCCCTTGCCGCTGATATCCCCGAGCGCGATCCCCAGTCCCGTCTCGCCGAAGAGGAGAAAGTCGTAGTAATCGCCGCTTACGGTGCGCGCCGGAATGCAGACGCCGTGGAGCTCGAGCGTGGGCAGCGAGATGCGTCCGGGCGGAAACAAATTTGCCTGGACTTCCTGGGCAATCGACAGCTCATTCTGCATGCGCTGCTTTTCTCGTTGTTCGACCAGGAGGCGGGCGAGCGAGGCTGCCATGCTGTTGAAGGATCGGCTGAGGGCGCCGAGCTGGTCGGTGCGCTGCACTTTGATCCGATGTTCGAGATTGCCGCCATCGATCGCCAGGGTGGCTTCATAGAGGTCGTGGACCGACTGGGTGATGGTTTGATTGAGGCGAACGGCGGCGAGGAAGGCTAACAGCTCGAGGACGGCAAAGGCTATAGCGATGGCGATCAGCATTTCGCGCACGAGGTCGCCGATGCTCAGCGAGGTGATGAACAATCGCCGGTACAGAAGCGATGGCCGCGAGGTGACGTCGGAATAGGTGCTGAGGGTTTTGCCATTGCTCCAGTCGGTGGTGGCCAGGGGGGCGACAAAGCCGACGGGCACATCGTAGAAATGCAGCGGGGGGGGAAGCGATCCGCCGATGATCGCGTTTTTGCGGGCGGCCTCGACGTCCTCTCCGTTGATTTGGATATCAGAATCGCTGGCCCGCCGCTTGGGTGCGAACTCCACTTTGCTGTGTGCCGGCGCATTTTCTTCGGCAAGATCGACTTTGGGATAGATTGTGACGCGTCCCAGCCCCTTCGCGAAGGCCTCCACGTTTTCTTTCCTGATGGGCACGCTGGCGATCACCACCGTCGTGTGACCATCCAGTTCCTGGACGTCGGCGGCCCGCAGCCAGAGCTGGCCGCCATCGAGCACGATGCCACGAAATGATCCGTGAAGCCACGATGGGATGGTGGGAGCCGGTTGAGGATGAGGCGGAGCGGGTTCGAGGGTCACAGGCTTGCCATCCTCAAACGCAGAGACGCTCAGGCCGCTATATTCCTGCTCGGGGGATAGGCCGTTCGCCTCAGGGAAAGGGACCGTGCGCAAGCGCGGATTCTGACTGAGGACATGCGCGACGTGCAAGGCCACGCTGCTGTTGGTGGCTCCAATGTGCTCGAGCTCGTCGTGAACGACGCTGGTGGCGGCGAAGATGGCGAATTGTCCGGAGAAGACATAGATCAGCAGACCCGCAAGGGTGACAAAGAGCACGACGGGGGTTAGGCCCATCAGGAGATAGGTGACGATGAGGCGGTTGCGGACCTTCCACAGGAGGCGCTGAAAGATGAAGCGCCATAAAAGCGGAATGCAGAAGATGAGGAGGAGAAAGAAATCGAATTCAGCCAGACCGGTAAATACCTGGCCGGTTGCGCCGGGCAGCCAGCCGGGAATCGACAAGCCCAGATATCCGAGAAAAAGCCAGAAGGCGGCGCGATGGGCAAAGCCTTGGGGGGGGTCGCGGCGCACTCGGCGAAAGACCGCGGCCTCAAAATTTCGCAGCTTAGCCATGTTTGGTCAGTCTAGAGCATTTCATCGCTGTAAATTCGCGATGGGCGGGCCGCGAAGAAACGATGCTAGACCTTGAGGAATATTTTTTTGCGATACAGGATGAGCATCGGGAGCCAGCAGGCGAGGACGAAGGCGATGGAGTAGAGCAGAGACGCGACTCCGGGGGGTTGGACGAGCGCGAAGACATGCAGATAAATCCAGTAGCCGAGGCTGACATGGGGCGCCATCGTGATGGCCCACAGAGGCGCCGCTACCAAATCCGACATGACATAGCTGGCGATGGCGTTCATACCAAAGACGAGAAAGAAGCCCCAGCCTTTGCGCCAGCCCTTGATTTCGATGAGCCAGATGAAGAGGGCCCAGAGAACCATCGAGCATCCGCCCATGAAGAGGACGAAGGAGCTGGTCCAGAGTTTTTTGTTGATGGGGAACCAGGGGTTCCACAGCAGGCCGAGGAGAATCAGGACGGAGCCTGCGCCGAGCATGCCCGCGCACTTGCGCTCGAGGGTGCGTTTCGTCCGGAGCCACAGCGCGGTGAGCATGCCGAGCAGCGTGGTGCCGATGGCGGGAAAGGTGCTCAGCAGGCCTTCGGGATCGCGGGTCTTTTCGTAGAGGCGGCCGATGTGCATGGTTCGGTCGAGCCAGGCGACGATGTTCGCGTCTTTGTCGAGGAAGGGGATGTCGCGGCCGGGGACTCCGAAGCCGGGCACGGGGACGAAGCGCATCAGCAGCCAGTAGCCAGCGAGAAAGACGATGAGCAGAGCTAACAGTGGGGCGGCCTTGTTGGTAAGGCGGCGGTCCCAGAGATACAACAAGGCGCAGACGAGGTAGCAGAGTGCGATGCGCTGCAGGACGCCCCAGACGCGGATGTGCGACCAGTGAAAGAAGGGAAAGACGGCGAGAAGCAGGCCCAGTCCAAACAGAATTGCAAAGCGCGAGAAGATGTGGGGCACGAGCGATGCGGGCGTGCCTCCGCGCTGGAGTCGCGACTCGGTGGAAAAGACGATGGTCACGCCCACGAGATACAGGAAGGTGGGAAAGACCAGGTCGGTGGGGGTGAAGCCGTTCCAGTCCGCGTGCTCGAAGGGCCAGTAGGCGTGCCAGCCGTTGTTGTTGACCATGATCATGAAGGCGACCGTAACCCCGCGCAGGACGTCGAGCGACAGCATTCGTTTTGTGGCGGTCGCAGCCGGACTTTCGACTGAAATTGTGGCCATGGGTCTCCGGGAAACTGGCATCAGAGTACTCGTTAGGGGCGACGACGACAAGAAGTCTTCCAGGGCGGTTATTGAGGCCCGCTATTGTGGTCGGTTATTGGCGGTCGGGCGTGATCCTGACGAAGACGCCGTCGGGCAGTTCGCCTTCGAGCAGATGAACCACGCCGTCCTTGACGTAGCCCTTCAGGGGCTGTGGCGGGGGCTGTTTTCCACTCTTTGCTCCAACGGCGGGCACGAGGGATGGGGCAGCCGGAGTGCTTTTTGCGGGCCTGCCCGTGCCGCGGCCTGTACCGCGGTCCATGGCCGCGTTCGCGAGCCGGTCGGCCTTTTGGTTTTTACCGCGCAGCACGTGCTCGATGCGGAAGGCATCGAGCTTTGCGATGCGCAGCTTCGCTTCGTCGTAGAGCGGGCGCAGGTCTGGGCTGGCGACTTTGTAGCGGCCCTGAATCTGCTTGACGAGCAACTCGGAGTCGCCGACGACACGCAGGCGGCGATGGCCGGAGTGGAGGGCCCACTCGAGCGCGCCCAGCAGCGCGGAATATTCGGCGACATTATTGGTGGCTTTGCCCAGGAATTCGCTGAGTTCGGCGAGCTTTTGGCCGTTGGGACCTTCGATGAAGACGCCGTAGCCTGCTGGACCGGGATTGCCGCGGGATCCGCCGTCGCAGTATGCGGTGATCCATTCCTGGGTGGGGCCGGCCTGGGCGGGATTTTCGCCGGAAAACAGATTGCCGCTGGCCTTCTGCTCGAACATGGACCGAGTGTAGCGGAAGAGTGTAGCCCACGCCTATCATGGTCACGATAGGTCGGTCGGGGGAGTAAAGTAATCCCAAATCCATCTGCCGTGGGAGGTTCTGTGTTAGGCCAGAGCCTCCCTAAGGCGAGAGGCGCACCGACCAGGAGGTCGACAGCGATTCAGGAATACGTGCGCAAGGAGGACAAAACAGCCATGGCTCGACACGCCATGGCGCTTTGCCTTCTTCAATTGGAGCGATGTTCTGCTTCTTTGCGGCGGCTTACTGTGACGTGCGATACGCGTGTTAGGGATCGTCTCCCGAGCGTTTCCGAAGTGCCTAACTTCCCGTAATTGAGTCTGTATTCGGCACTCCGAGGGAGCGATCTATGACGCACTTGCTGGCAGAGGATATCGGTGCCGGGAACTCCGGGCCGGATGTTATTCACGCCTTAGTTCTCAACATCGTTCGTGCTCTTGTCGATAACCCCGACGAGGTCGGCGTTGAGGCGTTGAAGAGCGAGTTTGCAACCAGATTTGTAGTACAAACGGCTCCTGAGGATCGGGGGAAGGTGATCGGGAAGCAAGGCCGCATGGCGCAATCGATCAGGATCCTGCTGGGCGCGATCAGCGTGAAGATGGGGCATCAATTTACGTTGCAGCTGGTTGAACCGGAAGGCCCGGGGAAGGCTCCGGGTGAATCCCGCCGGGGCGGGCCAATCGGCGGGCTTCGATAAGAGGTAAGCGTCGCATCGTGACGGAGAGGCCTTCGGGCTTGTTCGCTTTTTCGGGGCACAATAGAGCTTCATGGATCTTACTTCCCTGCTCCGGACCGCGTTTGGGTTTTCGGGTTTTCGCGAGAATCAGGAGGCCGTCTGCCGCTCGGTTGCGGAGGGGCGCGACGTGCTTCTGGTGATGCCCACGGGCGCGGGCAAGAGCCTTTGCTACCAGCTTCCTGCCGTCGCGCGGGGAGGGACAGCGCTGGTGGTGAGTCCGCTGATCGCGCTGATGGACGACCAGGCGGGGAAGTTAACGGCGAAGGGGCTCAAGGTGGCGCGTATTCACTCCGGGCTCTCGCGTGAGGATGCCCGGCAGGCTTGCAGGGATTATCTGGATGGGACGCTGCAGTTTCTTTTCATCGCACCGGAGCGGCTGCGGGTGCCGGGGTTTGCGGAGATGCTGGCGCGGCGGAGGCCTTCGCTGATTGCGATCGATGAGGCGCACTGTATCTCGGGATGGGGGCACGATTTCAGGCCCGACTACCGGACGCTCGGGGATTGGCTGCCGCTGCTGCGGCCGGCGCCGATCATTGCGCTGACGGCGACGGCAACGCCCATCGTGCAGAAGGACATTGTGGCGCAGCTGAACCTGATGGAGCCTGCGCTTTATATTCACGGCTTTCGGCGAGAGAACCTGGCGATTGAGGTGGTGGAGCTGTCGAAGCCGGAGCGGGCGGGATTTGTTGCGGAGTTTCTGGGGATCGAGGCGAGGCGGCCGGCTATTGTTTATGCGCCTTCGCGCAAGGAGTCGGACGCGCTGGCAGTTCAGTTAAGCGCGCAGTTTCCGGCAGCGGCGTACCACGCGGGACTCGATGCGGGGACGCGGGATCGGGTGCAGCGGCAGTTCCTTCGGGGCGAACTGGACGTGGTGGTGGCGACCATTGCGTTTGGGATGGGGATCGACAAGGCGAATATTCGGACGGTGATTCATACGGCGCTGCCTGGGTCGGTCGAGGCTTATTACCAGGAGATTGGGCGCGCGGGGCGCGATGGGTTGGAGTCGCGGGCGATCCTGCTGCACAGCTTTGCGGACCGGCGCATCCACGAGAATTTTTTCGAGCGCGATTATCCGCCGGTCGAGGACCTGGACCGGGTGGCGCGGATGCTGAGTGCCGGAGTTTCAGCCGGCGGAGCCGCAGTGGGAGCGGCTGGAGATGCTGCCGGAGACGTTTAACAAGGTCGTGGAGAAGCTGTGTTCGCAGGGCGCTGCGCAGCTGGATATGGAAGGGCAGGTGCGCGCGACGGCTGAGATAACCGGGACGGATGGGTGGCGTTCGAGATACAAGACGCAGATGGCGCATCGACGTGCGCAGCTGGAGCGGATTGTCCAGTTCGCGGAGACGCCGCAGTGCAGGATGTCCGCGCTGGTGCGGCACTTTGGCGATGTGGCGGGGGCGAGCCGGCCTTGCGGGCGATGCGACTTTTGCGCTCCGCTCTCGGCGGCGGCCGGGAATATGGTGAGCCTTCCGCCGGGGAGGAGCGCGATCTGCGAAAGATGCTGGCAGTGGTGAAGAGCAGCCGTGCGATTGCCGCGGGGCGGCTGTTTACGGACGCGGCCGTGGGCGAGGATCGCAGGTATTTTGACCGATTGCTGGATGGGCTGGCGCGGGCGGGGCTGGTGACGCTGTCTTCTGAGAGGTGGACGAATCCGCTGGGGAAGGAAGTGGCTTACCGGAAGGTTTTTCTTACGGAGGAGGGCCGGAGGTTGAGCGAGGCGGAGCCGCTGGGCGTGCTACTGCCGGACGGCGGTGGGGGTGGGAAGGCACGGGCGTCGCGGGCCGGGCGGGGCAAGGGAACTGACGCTGTGCAGGCGCAATTCACGGAAAGGCAGGCCGAGCTTGAAAGCCGGCTGCGGAAATGGCGCAAGGCGGAGGCGGACGGGGCGGGCAAGCCGGCGTTTTTTGTGTTCTCCGATGCGATTCTTCGCGCGCTGGTGCGGGCTGCGCCAAGGACGATTCCTGAACTGAGGACGGTGCGGGGGATTGGGCCGGATAAGGCGGAACGCTATGGGGCGGCTGTTTGCGCGTTGTGCCGGGGGCAGGAGGTGATTGCATCCCTCAGCGCTAAAGCCGGAGTCATTGGGGGACGGGGACGGCACGGATGAAGCCGTGCCCCTTCAAAGAGGCGCAGGGGCTAAAGCCCTCATGATTGTGTGGCGTTTACGGCACGACCAAAGTCGTGCCCTGATACAAGGTACAGACCGGGCAGAGAGGTAACAGGGTGGACCGGGGACATGGGTAACACTTCGCGTCGCGAGCAAGGGCATGTAGAAGTCGGAGATGCCCTGGAGAGTGAGCGGAGTGGTGGAAGAACGAGCCCGGTTCGCAGTGGAGTACGAGAGCGGAGAGTGGACGATGGCGGAACTGTGCCGTCATTACGGAATAGCGCGCAAAACCGGCTATAAGATCGTGGAACGGTGGCAACAGCAAGGCGCCGACGGTCTGATAGACCTGAGCCGGGCGCCGCTGCATCATCCCAACCAGACCCCGGCCGAGGTGGAAGCCGCGGTGCTGGCGCTCAGGCGCGCGCACATGAGCTGGGGTCCGCGCAAGCTGCGCGGCTGGCTGGAGGACCATCATCCGGATCGGGAGTGGCCCGCGGCCAGCACCATCGGTGCGCTGCTGGGACGCGCCGGCCTGGTACACGCGCGACGCTGGCGCAGACGAACGCCGCCGTACACCCAGCCGTTCGCCGCCGCCACCCGGGCCAACGCGGTCTGGTGCGCCGATTTCAAGGGCTGGTTCCGCACCCGCGACGGCGAGCGCATCGATCCCCTCACCATGACCGACGCGGCCAGCCGCTATCTGCTGCGCTGCCAGGCGGTGGACAAGACCGACACCGCGGCGGTGCGTTCGATTTGCGAAGCGGCGTTCCGCGAATACGGGCTGCCGCTGGCCATCCGCACCGACAACGGGCCGCCCTTCGCCTCGCGCGGTGTGGCGGGGCTGTCGCGGCTGAGCCTGTACTGGATGAAGCTGGGCATCGTGCCGGAACGCATCCAGCCCGGGCACCCGGAACAGAACGGCCGCCACGAGCGCATGCACCGCACCCTGGCCGAGGAAACCGCCAGGCCGCCGGAGACCAATCGGCGCCGCCAGCAGCAGGCCTTCGACCGTTTTCGCCGCACCTATAACAAGGAGCGACCGCATGAAGCCCTGGGCCAGAAGCCCCCGGCGGCGCTCTACACCCCCTCGCCGCGCCCTTATCCGGCCCGCGTGCCGGAGCCGGACTACGACAGCGGCGTGCTGGTGCGGCGCGTGTATCCGCATGGACAGTTCTTCTGGCGCGGCCACGATGTGTTTCTGAGCAAGGTGCTGGCCGGAGAACGCATCGCTCTGGAGCCGATCGACGATCGCTACTGGTGGGTCTGCTTTGGCGATTTTCCCATTGCATGGTTCGACAGCAGGGAGCAAACCACCGGGAACCTGCCCGCACAGGGTACAGTCGGCGATGGAAATCCGGAAATCTCCAGCAACAGAGATTCCCGGATTCCCACCGCCGCGGCTACGGCGGCGGCTGGAGATGCATCATGACCAGCCCCAACCAACCTCAAACCCGGCGAAAAAGTGTTACCCATCTGCCCGGTCTAAACTGTTACCCATCTCCCGGTTCGCACAACAAAAGCAAGCGTTTTTCTCGCAGGTGGAGAAGCTGTGCCTCTTCAAAGAATTGAGTTCTCTAGGGAATGGCGTTTTCTGCATGCTGGTTTCGCGGGTGGTTGGGCTCACCTGAAAGTCTGCTCACGAATTCCGTGTTCGTGCGTCTTTTGAGAAGCGTTGTCTCGCACCCCACGCCTCAGGAGCTTTATGCCTGCCGATGCGCTTCGCTTTTTGTCCCTGGCCCGGCCCTCCCCCGCCAAGCCTCGAATACAATCCTCGCGTATGCCCGGACCCCTGAGGGAGAACGTCCAGGAAACCGATCTGATCCGCGAAGCGCAGGCGGGTTCGCGCACGGCGTTCGACTCGCTGGTACGTCAATATGATCAGGCGGTTCTGCGGCTGGCCATGCACCTGACGGGTTCCGAACAGGATGCGCAGGACATTCAGCAGGAGGCGTTCCTTAAGGCTTACCGGTACCTGGGCAACTTCCGGTTCGAGTGCTCGTTCTATACATGGATTTACCGGATCGTGACGAACCTATGCCTCGATCATCTGCGGCGGCGCAAGTCGCGGCGCGAGGATCAGGCGGTGATGATCGACTCCTCGGGCGAGGAGATGGACCTGATGACGAACGTGTCGGATGAGCGTTCTGGGGCCAATCCGGCGCGGGAGCTGGACAGGAAATTCCTCGGGCAGCGGATTCTGATGGCGCTCAGCGAGCTGACGCCCCGCGAACGGATGGTCTTCGAGCTCAAGCATTATCAGGGGCTGCGGCTGCGAACCATCGGAGAGATGCTTAACACGACGGAGGAGACGGCGAAGAACACGCTGTTTCGCGCGACGAAGAAGCTGAGGTTGAAGCTGGCGGAACTGCGGTAAGGCAGGCAGTAGGCAATAGGCAGTAGGCAACAGGGAGTAGGGAATAGCTAGTAGGGAATAGCTAGTAGGGAATAGCTAGTAGGGAATAGGCAATAGGGAGTAGGGAATAGCTAGTAGGGAATAGGCAATAGGGAGTAGGGAATAGCTAGTAGGGAATAGGCAATAGGGAGTAGGGAATAGGGAATAGCCAGTAGGGAGTAGGTCAATAGACCGGACGAGTGAGGTTCGGCGGGCATGGAAAGCAAGGTTTCTGAGGCGAAGTGAGGCGGTTACGGATATGAATTGCGAATTGGCACAGGAAGATATCGTCCTATCCGCCTATGGCGAGCTGGCGGACGAGCACATGCATCGGCTGGAGCAGCATCTGGCGGAGTGCGAGCGCTGCCGCCAGGAGATGGAGGCGGTATCGGCTTTGCAGAAGGTGATGGCGACGGTGCCGGTGATAGAACCATCGCCGAACCTGCTGGCGCGCGCGCGGCTGCGGCTGGATGAGGCGCTGGATGCTATGCCGCAGGGGGGCTGGGCGCGGCGGGTGAATCAGAAGGTCAGGCGCGGTCTGGGGTGGTTGCAGGGCGCGCCAGTGATGGCGATGGTCCTGCTGCTGACGGGCGTCGCGGCTGGCGGATGGGGCGGGTACCGGGCGGCGGGACATTTCTTGAAGGCCGCGCAGGCGCAGGCCTCAGGGGCAGCCGGAGTTCCGGTAGTGGCGGATATTGACGCCTCGCAGATTGCCGGGGTGAGCAGCATCAGCCTCGAGCCGGGTTCGGAAAATGTGGAGGTACGGTTCGAGCGGGTGACGCCGGAGACGGCCTTTGGAACGCCGGACGATCCGCAGATTCGCCAGCTGCTGCTGCTGGGAGCGCGCAACCGCGCCAATCCCATGGTGCACGACGATTCAGTACAGCTGCTCGCCGAAGAGTGCCAGGCGGGCCACGAGTGCACGGATGGCCCGATTCGCAATGCGCTGATGGTGGCGCTGCGCTACGACAAGGATGCGCGGGTGCGCCGGAAGGCTCTGGAGGGATTGCAACCCTACATTGGGGTGGATAACAGCGTGCGCGATGCGGTGCTGGAGGCGCTGGTCCACGATTCGGATGCGCGGGTGAGGACCGAGGCGATCGGGCTGCTGGAGCCGGTGGATGCGGATTCGAGCGTGCGGGAGGTTCTGGAGACGGTTGCGAACCGGGACCGGAATCCGCAGATTCGGAATATGTCACGGCAGTACCTGGAGCAGGTTTCGCAAATTCAGTAGGGACAGCCGGGCAGGCCCTTTCGTACTATGAACTGTGAGAGGCCGCGGTTGACCAGCGGCTTTTCGATGCGTCCCACAACCGGAGTGTCGAGGCTCCGCGTATGAACCTTTGTCTGAGGCCATTTTTGAAGTCGCTTTGCCCCGCAGCGGTGTTCGCCTGCGTTGCGTGGGCGCCGCAGGTGTTCGCGCAGCACCCAACGTTCGACCCCGCCAGCCCGATTCTGGGTGCGGCCGACCAACATGTAACAGTCCCCGGCACAGATCCGATGCTGAATTCGTCGCCGGGATTTCTGGGGGTAGGTCTGCGCGATATTGATTCGGAGCGGGCCGGGCAGCTGAAGCTCAAGGCGGCCACGGGAGCGGAGGTCACGACGGTCGATCACGATGCGCCGGCGTGCAAGGCGGGCATTAAGGTTCACGATGTGATCCTAAGCATGAACGGGCAGGCAATTGTGGGCCAGGCGCAACTGCAGCACATGCTGCACGAAACTCCGGCTGGCCACACGGTGAGCCTGGTGATCAGCCGCGATGGACAGCAGCAGACGTTCACAGTGCAGCTGGCGGACAGAGCTACGCTGGAGGCGGACGCGTGGTCGCAGCATATTCCTGTGCCTGATCCGGACAGCGATTCCGGTGATCCGTCTGGCGAGCCCGCGGCTACGGGAGGGACGGCGGGCAACGGAATCTTCTCGTCGCTGAGCGTGAACCCGCTCTACACCGGGCTCGATCTCGATGTGCTCGGCCCACAGCTCGCGAATTACTTTGGCGTGCATGATGGGTTTGGGTTGCTGATTCGGCGCGTGGACGACAACAGCCCCGCGGCGGTTGCTGGGCTGCGCGCGGGCGACGTGATTACCAGGGTGAACGGGCAGACGATCTCGACGACGAACCAGTGGCTGCATACGATCCACGCGAATCGCGGGAAGCAGGTGCAGCTCACGGTGATTCGAGACAAGCACGAAGGCACGGTGAGCATGGTCGCTGGGCGGGCTAAAAGCTAGGCAGTAGCCAATAGGCAGTTACCAGTAGCCAGTAGCCAGTAGGCAGTAGGCAGTAGGCAGTAGAAGGGCTACGGGCGCGTCAGGCCGGATGCAACTGGCAAATAGCTTGAGCTGGTTACGGGCTGTTTGCTCCGTATTTCTTCGGTTCTATTGCATTAAGCCGCAGTAGTAGCTGGGGCGCCGGTTGGTGCTCCGCCGAAGACCGAGTAGGCTCCGTCAGCCGCTTTGTTCCAGATGGCGACGAGGGTTCCCTGATCGCCGGATCCGTAGTCGGCGACCATGGCGGGGGTTGGGTTGGCGGGAAGGCCGGCTAGCTGGAAATGGTCCTCGTCGGGAAACGTGACCCAGTCTCCTCCCCAGGCAAGGCCCTGGGCCTTCATCGCGGCTACGAAAGCCTGGTATTGGGGCGTATGGGGTGTCCAGTTGAGCGCGCCGGTGCTGCCTGAGAGGTAAGGCACGGCGTCGACGGCAAGGCCGTAGTTATGCATCGACAGGCCGGCCCTGGCATTGGTGACGATGTGGCCGCGGGTGGTGCGGCCCTGGGCATAGAGGGCGTTCTGTTCGGCCGCGGTGCGCAGGCCGGAGACCACGAGAAAGTAAGTGCCCTGGGTCGCGAGCTGGTCGGCAGCGGCCCGCACTTTTGCTGCAAAATCCGGCCATACGGTGGCGAGGGCCATCTCACTTCTGGGATCCATATCGAACTCCTTCCCTGCTTTTTCAATGGATCGGGGAAGTATAGCGCAGAGGCTTGCTGTGATGGCGCGAAAATACTGATTCCGTGCTGCCGGAAGTCACCCTTTGGGGGACGGTGAGGGGCGTTCACCACAGACGACACAGAGAGCACGGAGAAATGACTCTGAGGGGCGTGCGAATCCGCAAGATTGGCGATGGAGGACTTTTAGGAACGCATCAAATGTCGAGTCTCAGGAGTCTTGCGTTCATCCTATGCTCGGCCATACGGCGCGCGCGAGCCTTCTCCTGCGCTTCTCTCGAGATAATTGATGAAAAGAGACAAAGGAAAAAGGCTACAAATAACCCGAAGAACATGGCTACGAACACTGCTATTTGCACGCCCATGGATGCATTATACAAGGCGATCACAGCTCGGGGCGCTCGATCACAAGAACCTCCATCACAGAGGCCACAGGGAGCGTGGAGAATGCTTCAGAGGACGTGCGATTCCCGAGATCTGGCGTGGAGCGATGCCACCGGGTCACTCCGAACGCGGCTGCCTTTTCATTTGTAGCCCGCGTGTGCGGGAGGGGTGTGTTTCAATAAAGACAGACATGCCAACGACGCGAAATCTGACCCGTAAAATGACGCTTCGCCGGCGGCTCAAAGCCGCTTCGCGCAAGGTGCGGGAGCTGGCGCTGGTGGGGCATGCGCTTGCCTCGACGCGGCACACGGTGATGGCGCAGATTGTGCCCATGCGGCGGTGCAATCTTTCCTGCGCTTACTGCAACGAGTACGACGATGTTTCGAAGCCTGTGCCGGTCGACGAGATGTTCCGGCGCATCGACCATCTGGCGCGGCTGGGGACGAGCATCATTACGATTTCGGGCGGCGAGCCGCTGTTGCACCCGGACCTCGACCAGATTATCGGGCGGATTCGCCACCATGGGCGCATGGCGGGGATGATCACGAATGGCTATCTGCTGATGCCGGAGCGGATTGAGCGCCTGAATAAGGCTGGGCTCGACCATCTGCAGATTTCGATTGATAACGTGCAGCCGGATGAGATTTCGAAGAAGAGCCTGAAGGTTCTGGATAAGAAGCTGGAGTTTCTGGCTGAACACGCCGACTTCCACGTGAACATTAACTCGGTTGTGGGCGGCGGGATCAAGAATCCTGATGACGCGCTGACGATCGGGCGGCGGGCGGTGGGGCTGGGATTTACGTCGACGATCGGGATCATCCACGACGGGAGCGGGCAGTTGAAGCCGCTGGGCGAGCACGAGCGCAGGGTGTGGACCGAGATGCGGTCGTGGAAGAAGAAGAATTACTCGCGGTTCAACCATTTCCAGGAAAAGATCGCGAACGGCGAGCCGAATGACTGGCGCTGCCGCGCGGGTTCGCGGTTTTTGTATATCTGCGAGAACGGGCTGGTGCATTACTGCTCGCAGCAGCGGGGGTATCCTGGGGTGCCGCTGGCGGAGTACACGCGCGAGGATTTGAAACGTGAGTTTTTGACAGAGAAGAGCTGCGCGCCTAACTGCACAGTTAGTTGCGTGCACCAGATTTCGTTTATCGATTATTGGCGGGCACCGCAGCGGCCTGCCGCTCCGGGCGGGGCTGAGGGGCTGGTTAATATTCGGTTGTAGAGACGTCCACCACAGAGAGCAGAACGATATCCCAATAGACGTCATCCTGTGCGCGTTCTTGTTTCAGGCCTCGGCGATGGCCGCGATGGATACTTTCATGCCGGGGATTCGAACCGGTAACTTCGCGCCTTGCCGCGCGGGCGGGTTTGCCGGAAACCACTTCACCCACTCTTCGTTCATTCCGGTGAAGTCGGTTTCCTCAAGAAGGATGACATGGCACTTACGACGCGTTCGAGGGAGGTGCCCGCGGCTTTGAGAATGGCAGACACATTCTCGAGGCACTGCCGGGTCTGTTCCTGGATCGTATCCCCAACAATCTTGCCGGTTGCCGGATCGTGCGGCCCCGTTCCTGAGACGAACACAAGACCCGCTGCCCGCACCGCCTGGCTGTATGCCGGAGGCGGAGACGGGGCGTTCGGCGTCCGGATGATGTCTCTTGCCATGAGTTTCTCCTGTGCTGAGTGAATGGGAATCGGTGGCTAAGGTCCGAATCCTTTTGCAACCTGTACGGCAAGGGTAAACTCGTGTTCTGTTACGAACCCGCCCCTTCGCGGCTGAAGCCCAAATCATTTTGGTGCGGTTACGGCACGGCCGAAAGCCGCGCCCCTTGAAAACGGCGACTTCTTCAGAGCTTCCCTAAGGTTTCACCGGCGCGACTACGTAGACGTATTCCAGAGGCTCAGCCCCGGTATTGCGGACATTGTGGCGGGTTTCGGGCGGGATATACGTCACAGCGGGTGCTACAAAATCGCACTGCGGCCGACCTTCGATGAGAGCCGCGCCCTGGCCGTGGAGAATCACCAGGGTTTCTTCGTGCGCGCCGGTGGTATGCCAGCCGACGGTTTCTCCAGGCTTGAGGCGAACGAAGCCGCTGCGCACTCCCGCGGTTTGGGGCGAGCCGTTCAGCAACTCTTGATATCCGCCGGAGGCCTTCAGAGGGATGACAAGCGGCTGCGGCCGGCTGGATTGGGGCCACGCCGGAGCGGACAAAAGGACTCCGGCAGAAGCGGCAATCTGTAACAGTCTCTGGATCATTTCCCCACCATACCGATCGTCTTGAGCCACGTCGCCGCCAGCTCGGGCCAGTGGGTTACGGGCAGTTCTGTGGGACGGAGGCCGTAGCCGTGGCCACCTTGGGTGTAGACGTGGAGTTCGGCTGGGACGCCGGCTTTTTTCAACTCCATGAAGTACTGGATGACGTTCTCGACGTGCACCGGATCGTTTTCCGCCTGGACGAGGAAGGTTGGCGGCGTAGCGGCTGTCACAGGAATGTCTGGGTTGAATTCGAAATTCTTGTCGGCGAGCGCGAGATAGCCGGGATAAATCACGATGGCAAAGTCGGGTTTGCAGGATTGCTGGTCGGCTGCGTCGACGGGGGGATAGAGGCGCTGATCGTAATGGGTGCTGATGGCGGCGGCGAGATGGCCTCCCGCGGAGAAGCCGAGGACGCCGATGCGCTTCGGGTCAATGCCCCATTCGGATGCGTGCTGGCGGGCTATGCCCATGGCTCGCTGTGCATCCTGCAGGGCCGCTGACGATTTGGGATAGGGGCCGCTGGCCGGGACGCGGTACTTGAGGAGGAGGCAGTTGACGTTGATCGAGTTGAGCCAGTCGCAAACCTCGGTGCCTTCGAGGTCGATGGCGAGGATCGAGTAGCCTCCGCCAGGAAAGACGATGACGGCTGCGCCGGTATTGCCGGCTTTGGGCGCGAGATAGAGGGTGAGGGTTGGATCGGTGACGTTGCCGAGGCGGACCAGTGGGCGGCCTGCGATCAGGTTGTCCTTTGCGGTGGTCATGTCGCGCTCGGGACCGGGTGGGGGCGTGGGTATGGCTCCAGTTGTGGCTGGAGCGGGCGCTCCGTTGGGCCACAGCGTTATGGTGGCGTGGGAGGGACCTGCGGGCCAACCGGACTGCGCGGCGGCGACCGAGGTTATGAACAGGACTGCATACGAGAGAGACAGACGAACGCGCATGGCCATTGAAAATCCTCCCGGCCATGATAAGGCGAGCGGAGGAACGAGCGGAGATTCGAGCGTGAGGCGAGCGGCGATTCGAGCGTGAGGCGAGCGGAGAACTAGCGAGAGGCGAGCGAAGGACTAGCGGAAGGCGGTTCGCGGAAGGCGGTTCGCGGAAGGCGCTTAGCGGAAGGCGCTTAGCGGAAGGCGCTTGGCGGAAGGCGGTTCGCGAAAGGCGGTTCGCGAAAGGCGTTTAGCGAAATACTTTCAGCGAGACTCGTTTAGCGAAGGGCGCAGCAGAGGCGAGCGAACGGCCGCTTAGGTTTGTGGTTGAGAGCTGGATCCCGATCCTGAAGCTGGCTGCGATTGCCCGGTTGTTGAGCCGGAACCTTGCTGGGAGTTCTGCTGGGGCGCGGCGCCGGAGCCCTGAGTCTGACTCGAGCCCTGTCCGGAGCCTTGACTCTGCCCGGTTCCGGAACCTTGACCCTGGCTCTGCCCTGACGCAGGCTGCTGGGCAGAGACCGTTGGGGTATAGCCAGGGTCGCCGGGCCGCTGTTGATCTTTAGGGAAGTTCACCGGCGCCATGACCGGGTTCGGATTGTTCTTGTCGGTGGAGCTGGGTGTGGGGGGCTGCTCGCCGGGCTTGCGCAGAGTGGGCGCGGCACGCGGAGCGTTTTCCTCGGAGCGGTCGGCATCGGTGGCGTCGCCCAGCTTGACTTCATGCTGGTTGGCGGCAACAACCGGCAGGTTGCCCCAATAGTCGCCCATCTCGTTTTCGGTGCGGACCTCCATGGGCTCGCCGACTTTGGCGAGCTGCACGCGGGTGACGAAGCTTCCTTCAAAACGGACGAATTCGACCGGCTGGGGAGCTTCTCCGTAGACCCAGATCTCGAATTGCTTGCCACTGCCGGGCTCCTGCTCGCGAATCTTGCGGACCGGCTGGCCTTTCGAATAAACGACCATGTCGCGATTCATGCCGACGAGCACGCGATGCTCCACCACTGCTTTGTGGAGGAAGTCAGGGAGAGACTCGGCATAGGCTTCGGCGGGGGATTTGACGCCAAAGTCGATCATGGGCTTCAGAAGGGATTCGAGCTGTTCTCCGTTGAGATCGGGAACGCGCTCTTCAAAGAGCAGGGTCACGCGGGAGCCTGTGGGAGGCGCGCCGCTGTCCTGGGCCAAGGGCACCTCAGCTACGCCCATGCCGATCGAAATATGGCGCAGATATTTGTGCTTGTGCTCAGGGCCGCCGTTCAGGTCCAACACTACTCTCTGCCCCTCGATTTTGATGTCGGTGACGACGACGCGATCGCCGGGCTTCACGGAGATGCCTTTGGCGTGCAGCACGTCGACGTATTTATCGCCGGTGGGGTCCATGTGCCCGTTGGCGTGGAGGGTAAGGTTGGCGATGGGCAGGGGGCGCATGGCAAAGCCCTGTTCGGCCTGCATAAAGCGGATGAGCTGCTCGCGGCCGAGGGTGGTCATCGGCTCGTTCGGGTACCTCACGTGGGTGGGCGGAAACTCGGTGTAGTGCTTTTCGATGTGCTCGGGTTCGACGGTGAAGACCTGGGCGTGAAGAGGAACCGCGACGATCAGAGAGGAAAACGCACAAAACGCCGCCAGAGTGGGGAGGAGACGGACAGATGGGGACCCTCGCATAAGGCCCTTTCTCGTGGGTAGGAGCCGGACACCAACAGCATGGCCCCGTTTGAAGGAAAATACAAGGGGAATGGCAGTTCCATAGCCAATGGCGGCGCAGGGAACGCACACCTGATGACCAGTTAGGAGAGGGTTGGAGCCGTTAACGTTGCCGGAGGGGAGGTCTGGTGGCGCGGATTGTCGTGGGCGAGGGCGGCGAGGAGGCGGACCCGGCTGTCGGACGGACAGACACGGTTGTCTGACACGCGCATCCTGGCTGTCGGACACACAAAGCAAGCTTGTCGGACACGCAAAGCGAAGCTGGCTATGAACCGCGCTGTGCAGCCAGAGCCTGCGGCTGTTCAGGGGACTCGTGGTGGTCCTCCTCGACGATATCGAGGGTGTAGCGACGACGGTGCTTCATGCTGACGGCCCCCAGGATCGTCCTGAGGGAGCGTGCTGTTCGGCCCTGCTTGCCGATCACTTTTCCTACATCGGACGGCGCAACGCGCAGGCGAAGCGATGTGCTTTCGCCCTTCTCCACGGTCTCTACCGCTACTTCATCCGGAATATCCACCAGGGCACGGGCAATCTGGGTCACAAGTTCGGGCATGTCCTCTGAGCTGTCGGGCATTGATAAAGTTCTCCGCTACTAATACGTATCGGCTCGGCAGCCGGATCTCTTCGGCTAAATTACCCCGAAATTCCCGAGGTGAATGTGACGAAGGTCACAGGACTAAAGTTTGCACTAGAATGCAACAGGATTACTCATTTGGTTAACATGGGGCGGCCGCCAGACCGCTCACGCCGTTGGTTTCCATTTGATTCCCTGCCCCCACTGGGCCTACAGTTCTTTCCATGACTCCGAGCGACCGTCGCACGTTTCTGAAGCGCACCGCCACCTTGGCGGGCGCATTTTCCGTCAACAGCCTCTTCCGCCAGGCCCACGCCGCAGACTTCGAGGCGGCATCGAGCACGGTGCGCGACCTGGCCCCGGCTGAAGTCGTTCAGAATGAGGACTACTGGAGCGTGATCCAGCGCGCCTATTCGGTCAACCCGGACATCATCAACCTGAACAACGGTGGGGTTTCGCCCGCGCCCATCGTTGTGCAGGAGGCGGTGGAGCGTTACAACCAGCTTTCGAACGAAGGGCCGTCCTATTACATGTGGCAGATCCTCGATCAGGGGCGGGAGCCGCTGCGGGAGAAGCTGGCGAATCTGGCGGGGGCGAAGCCTGGGGAGATCGCCATCGACCGGAATTCGACCGAGGCGCTGAATACGATTATTTATGGGCTGCCGCTCAAGGCGGGCGACGAGGTGATTGGCACGAAGCAGGATTACCCGAACATGATCCAGGCCTACCGGCAGCGTGCCGAGCGGGACGGCATCGTCTACAAGCAGATCAGCTTCGATTTTCCCATTGAGGACGATGCGGCGGTTGTCAGGGCGTATGAAGAGGCGATCACGCCGCGTACGCGGGTCATCCACGTCACACATATGGTGAACTGGGTGGGGCAGACGATGCCGGTGGCAAAGATCGCCGATATGGCGCACGCGCACGGCATTGAGGTGGTGGCCGACGGGGCCCATTCGTTCGGGCTGCTCGACTTCAAGGTGCCCGATTTGCACTGCGATTATTTTGGGACCAGCCTGCACAAATTCCTGTCTGCGCCGATTGGCACCGGAATGATGTGGGTGCGGGAGGACAAGATCGAGAAGCTGTGGCCGCTCACTTGTAACTCGACGCCGCACTCGGCCGACATTCGAAAGTTCGAGACGCTTGGGACGCGCAGTTTTCCGCTGGAGCAAGGCATCGGCGAGGCGATCAACTTTCATGAAGGCATCGGGAGCAAGCGCAAGGAGCAGCGCATTGGATATCTCAAGAATTACTGGGCCTCGCGGGTGCAGACGATGCCGAAGGTCAAGCTGCACACGTCGCTGGACCTGAGATACTCCTGCGCGATCTGCGGCGTGTCGATCGACGGCATGACGCCGGCGCAACTGGCCAGCGCGCTGTTCGATAAGTACAAGATTCATACGGTGGGCATTGTGTGGGAGAACATCAGCTGCGTGCGAGTAACTCCCCACGTGTACACAACGATTCCCGATCTCGACAAGATGGTTCGGGCTATCGGCGAGCTATCGCAGGCGTAAGTCACGCCGATGATGGGGAAGCGTCCCTTCGCAGTTACGGTACTTAGCTGGCTCTTCATCGTTGTGGGCGCGGCGGAGTTGGCGGTCGATATCCGTCACTTGGCGGCTCAGCCTTTCCACCAAGAGGACATCTTGATCGGGCTCGTGCATCTGCTGGCCATTGTGGCTGGAGCATTCATGCTGCGCGGCGATAACTGGGCGCGATGGCTGGCTGTTGTGTGGACGGCGAGTCATGTGGCCATTACGATACTGAATGCCTGGCACGGATTTGCGGTGCATGCGATTATCTTCGCGGGGATCGTGTTCCTTCTCTTCCGCGCCGATGCACGCGGGTGGTTTCGCCGGGATCTGACAGCGGCCAGCTAAGCGCGTTGTCGACTCGCGTTACAGCTATCGATGAGCAGCTATCAGGAATTCGTTGACTTGAGCGGCCCCGAAGCGGTCCGCGGCTTCCTTCACACGCCGGAAGGTACTTCGAGCGGCGCGCTGATCGTGACTCACGGGGCGGGGGCGAACTGCCAGGCGGCGCTGCTGGTCGTTCTTGCCGAGGCATTTTGCGCGTCAGGGTTGACGGTACTGCGCTGCGATTTGCCCTTCCGGCAAGAGCGGCCGCATGGTCCGC